>CAVYUL010000024.1:0-518525 GCA_963771405.1 Bryobacterales bacterium | reverse complement strand
ACCGGTTTTTCCAGATAAGCGTATGGTCCGGTGGCTCCGGCCTGCTTCAGAAAGGGGTCCTCCGAGTGACCTGTCAGGTAGACGACGGGGACACGCGAGAAGGCCCGGATACGATCGGCTGCCGCGATGCCGTTCATCTCACCGGCGAGATTGATATCCATGAGGATGAGATCGGGCTCATTCGCTCTCACTCGATCTATCGCATCGACGCCTGTCGCCACCGGCCCGATAACCGCGTAACCCAGATCGGTGAGCACGGTCTCGAGATAGGCAGCGAAAATCCCGTCATCCTCGACGGCAAGAATCGTTTTCGGTGCCACGATCACCTCTCCCTACATACGCACGCAGGACGCCGCCGCATCCACCTATGGTCAGGGTAGTGACGAGGGGTCGACGATCGGCGTCCAGTCTCTATCTCACCGCCTGATTCCGTCAAGAGGTTCTCTTGGGCTGCTTTTCGCTCTTTTTCTTTGCCTCCTGCTGCTGTTTCGCGGTGCTCTGCTTTGCGCCCTTTTCCTTGTCCTTCTTGCTCTTGTCTCCCATTGTCTTCCTCTCCTTTATTCCCACGGCAGCGGGGTTGCACCTGGAACGTGCACAACGTTACTCAGATTCATCAGGTTGGGCTTGACCTCGGTATTGGATGGATCGACAACGTGTGTGCCGTCCACGGTGAACGAGTAGCCGTAAAGATCGGGGGCGAGGCTATCGCTAGTAGCGCTCCAGACGCTTTGTTGGTCTTTCGTCATGGGCAGCGGGTCTTTCAAGCCTTCGACGGAGACGGTGACAACGGCGGCGTTTGGTTCGAAAAGACGGAACGTCACTCGGCCATCGGAATGGACTTCTGGTGAAGTAACGGCCGGCCGTGCAGGCGGTTGTGCAATGAGGAGTGCGGAGAAGCAAAAGAATGCTAATAGTTTGTTCACGGATGGACCTCTAGAACCTAATCTTCTTCTATTTCGATCGAAGTCACATCGATTTCGATCAAAGTTAGACATGGGCGAGAACAGGACGGGTCGGTGGAATCAGCACTGTCGAGATCGACATCCAGCGACACGCCGCCTTGTTCCTCCTGCGTGTCCAACAGACCCTGCCAAAGGTTAGCTTGTGCGATGCCACAATCGGTGGGAGCGGCGGATACGGGGTCAAAAAGCACATCTTCGAGTGCGATCCAGACGGCCGGTCCTCCCGATGCGCCCTGGGCTGCATATTCCCGCTGCGCGGCGTTGTAGACATCGCTGAAATTCACTTTTGCACAGTAGACCCCCGGTTGATACAACTGGCTTTGCAGGACGGCGGAGAGCCAACCTTGGAAATAAGCACTGAAGTCGGAAGAGATGGAGCCGTCGAAGTACTCAACGTCAAGGAAGATGATGGCGTTAGCCGGGAATCCTTCGGCTTTGCATTTGCTGACGGCGTCGGCTCCGTGCAGGCAGCCAAGGTCGTTTGTGAGTTGCTTCCCTCCGCACCCGCCTTGCTGGTGGCCGACATAGAGAATGGCGAGGCCGAAGCCGAGGCTATGCAGGAAACGAGCTTTGCCAGTGAACGGAGTAAAAGATGTGTCGGAGTGACAAGGAGAAGTTAAGTAGTAACCGCACCACTTGTAGACGCCGGCCTGTGCCCAGGCAGTCATTTCGTAATCGCCGGGATAGCTGCCCACGTCGAAACCGGGGAAATGAGCCATAAAACACTATATATCCAGGCAAGACAAATAGAGCCGCTCCATCTCACGACTGAAAGTGGCAGTGTCGCAGACCGGTGACTGGGCGAGCCGTCCACGCATGCCGCTGCGAAGATTGCGCAGATCCTCAGGCGCGTTTGCCCATCGAACTGCAATGGCGGCATAAGCCTCTTGGTCGATGGCAACGAACTCTTGTGAGTTCGCAGCGTTGAGAATAGAGGTGCTGGTGCGCGAAGCCCAGCGATCGCCATTGAAGGTTACAACTGGTACACCCTGCCAAATGGCTTCCGTAGTCGTGGTGCCTCCGTTGTAAGGAAAAGGGTCAAGAGCGATATCGATGCGGTCGTAGGCTTTCAGGAATTCGAAATGATCTTCGGGTCCTTCGAAGAACAGGCGTTCCGGCGCTATGTCGTGCTTTGCGAATTGATCTTGCATGAATTGGCGTGTTGTGGGAGACGCAAGGTGCTTGTTCTTCAGGAGCAACGAACTCTTCGGCACAGCCAAAAGAATGCGAGACCAGAGGGCGACGACCTGGGGTGTGATTTTGTATTGCGATGCCAGTGAACCGAAAGTGATGCCGGGTGTGGTGAGGCATGGTAAATCCGAGACAGGAGGAACAGGGTAATCGATGGAGAAGGTAAGATAACTGCCGGAAACCCGCAAAATCTTTTCGGTGTAGAAGGGCTCCTCTGAGGCCGGGATCACGCTTGCATCGCCGATCAAGTAATCGAAGCCAGGCATACCGGAAGTGGCATACATGTTGAACCATCCAATGATGGCTGACGCCGGCCGGAGTTGATAGAGCGGAAGGCGGCCCGTTCTGCTGTAACCGTTGAGATCAATCAGTAGATCGATTTCTGCCTTTCGAATGAGTTCGGCTAAGGATTCGTTCGAGTGGCGGGATGTCTCGAAGAGACGATCTGAAGGGTGCGGACGGTAACCTTGCGAAAGAGATGGCGAATCGGAGAACAGGTTGACTTGGAAGCGGGAACGATCATGCTGGTTCAGCAATCCCCAAACCGGCTTCATCCAGTTGTCGCGGTGGAAGAACGAAGAAACGTAGCCCAGCCTAATTGGCGTGCCGCGCGGTTTGCGAGGCGCACGAGCGGGCTGGGCAGGCGGCAGATCTCTCTCTGCAAAGCGGCGGCGAGTTTCGAGAATGGATTGATTGTCGGCCGCCGGATCGCCCGGGATGATGGTAGCCAACATGGCCCGGGACATGGGTCCGAGCGGACTATCGGATGCCGCGCTTTGTCCGAAATGGCGGCAGGCTTCGGTGACCTGACCGATCTCATACAACGCGCGGGCGCGATTGTGGCAGGCTTCAAGGCGATCTGGGCTGAGATCCCAGGCTTTCTTGAAGTGGCCGGCCGCCGGAACGAATTCCAGGCGGCTTTCTTCGGTGCGGCCGAGCGAGAACCAGGCGCGCGCGAAATGAGGATCTATTCTCAGCGCGCGACGGTAGGCGCTTGCAGCGTCATCGAGCTTGCCAAGCCCGGCTAAAGCGGTACCGAGGGCATCGTGATACTCGGCCTCTTCCGGCGCAAGCGCGACCGCCTCCAGCAACAGGTCAACAGCGGATTCGAGCCTTCTACTTTCGTACTCGAGGGTACCGAGCAAGTAGAGAGCCACTGGATCGTTTGGCGTTTGGCGTAAATGCTTACGGTAACCTTCGGCTGCTTTGGCGCGATTGCCGGAACGATGAAATTGGAGTGCGCGATCGAAGACGGTGGGCTTGCTGCTTTCAGCCACAAGGGTTACCGTAGCAGACATGGAGTCAAAAATCTCGGCGATCGTGCTTGCGGCTGGCACGGCGAGCCGGATGGGAAGTCCGAAGCAGTTGCTGCGGCTAGGGGAGCGGACGCTGCTGGAGCACACGCTGGCAAATTTGCGGGCGGCGAAGGAGGTCAGCGAGATTGTCACCGTGCTGGGCGCGTCGGCGGAAGAGATTCGGCCCTTGATTTCCGGTGGCGTTAAAGCGGTGATGAATGACGCGTTTCGAGATGGAATGGGCAGGTCATTACAGGCCGGGTTGCAGGCGTTGAGCCCGGACACGGCCGCGACCTTCGTTGTGTTGGCGGATCAGCCGTTAGTGAAGCCGGAAACGTTAAACCGAATGATGGCCGAGTACCGGCAGCACCGCCCACAAATCTTGATTCCGCTGTATCGCGGCTTTCGCGGGAATCCCGTGTTATTAGATAGATCCGTTTTCCCCGAGATTGCGCAGTTGGGCGGCGATACGGGATGCCGGGCGATTTTTGGCGATCATCTTGAAAATATTCGCAAGCTGGAAGTAGATGATATCGGTATTCAGTTGGATGCCGACAGGCCGCCCGATTTGGAAACGCTG
Source organism: Bryobacterales bacterium (assembly GCA_963771405.1). GTDB lineage: Bacteria > Acidobacteriota > Terriglobia > Bryobacterales > Bryobacteraceae > Bog-105. Next base: position 514,497 of record CAVYUL010000024.1, on the reverse strand, counting down.
AAGACTGCTTACAACGGCGGCCAAGTGGCGACGAACCGCTACGAAACAAAGCCGGGAGAAGCCGCGGCGGAGATCGTGGTGGTGGGGCGTGAAAGCGTGGCAACGGCGATTGTGAAGATTGCGCATGTGCTGAGGTACAGAGTTACCGTGGTGGACCCGCTGCTTACGTTTGAAGAGATGCCAGGGGCGACCGGCATCCTGCGCGCGTTGAATTTCAGTGAACTGCCGGAAGCGGCGCGGCGATTCTGCGTGGTAGCGAGCATGGGGCGGTTTGATGAAGAGGCGATTGAGCAGGCGATCAAGGCTCAATTCCCCTATATCGCACTGGTGGCGAATCAGAAAAGATCGCAAGAGGTGCTGCGCAGTTTAGAACTGCTGGGCGTTGCAAAGACGGAGCTCGCAAAAGTCAGAACGAAGCCCGGCTTGGCGATTGGGGCGCAGACGCAAGAAGAAATCGCGCTCAGCGTAGTCGGCGAAATCGTTAGCGGAGTTCGACTTCCTTCAGCCAATCGGGGCGTTTGAGGACTTCGCGCGGCCGAGGGCCGTCGGGCGGGCCGATGATGCCATCGCGCTGCATCATGTCGAGGATGCGAGCGGCGCGGCCATAGCCGAGCTTCAAGCGGCGTTGCAAAGTGGATGTGGACGCTTTGCCCATTTCGACAACAACGCGCACGGCGTCTTCAAACATGGGGTCTTGCTCGCCATCGAATTCCTCGTCAGCTTCGCCGGCGGCTTCCAGATCTTCTTCAGAAGGCGGCGCCATGAGGAAGCTTTCGTCGTATTCGGGCTGGGCTTGGCCTTTCCAGAAATCGACAACGCGATTGGTTTCTTGTTCGGTGACGTAAGCGCCGTGAACGCGGGTGAGGCGCGAAGAACCGGGCGGCAGGAAGAGCATGTCGCCTTTCCCGAGCAGGTGTTCGGCGCCCATAACGTCGAGAACGGTGCGGGAATCGACTCGGGTAGCCACGCGGAAACTGATGCGCGACGGGAAGTTAGCTTTGATTAAGCCGGTAATCACATCGACGCTGGGACGTTGGGTGGCGAGCACCAGGTGCATGCCGACGGCGCGCGCCATCTGGGCCAAACGCGTGATGCACTCTTCAACATTGGCGCGTTCGAGCATCATGAGATCGGCCAACTCGTCGATGAGGATCAAAACGTAGGGCAGGTTGCGGAGATTTTCGTCTTCTTCGGCTTCATCGAAGAGGCTGCGGGGCTCGGCTCGCAGTTGAGTCATCTTGCGGTTGTACTGATCGATGTTGCGGACGCCCTGGCTAGCCAGCAGTTTGAGGCGGCGCTCCATTTCAAGGACTGCGTTGCGGAGCGCGTTAGTCGCTTTCTTGGGCTCGGTGATGACGGGCGTTAGCAAGTGCGGGATGCCTTCGTAAATGCCGAGCTCCACGCGCTTGGGATCGACCATAATCATCTTCACTTCGTCCGGGGTCGCTTTGTAAAGGAACGACATGATCATGGAGTTGAGCATGACCGATTTACCCGAACCAGTGGAGCCGGCAATGAGCAAGTGCGGCATGCTTTCGAGCGATGCCACCTTAATGCGTCCGTTGATATCTTTGCCGAGAGCCATAGTCATGCGCGATTGCGCTTCGCTGAACTCCGACGATTCAAGAATGGCGCGCAAGCTGATAACTTCGCGGCGCGAATTAGGCACCTCAATGCCGACGGTAGATTTGCCGGGCAAGCGCTCAATTAGGACCGATTCGGCTTGTAAACCGAGGCAAAGATCTTCCATGAGCGTGGTGATGCGGCTATATTTGACGCCGGCTTCGGGTTTGTATTCGAAAGTGGTCACAACCGGGCCCGGGTTAATTTGGACAACGGACCCGCGGACGTTGAACTCTTCCAGCTTGGATTTGATTTTGGCGGCGACTTCTTTGAGTTCGAAGCTGTCGTAACCGTTGCCGGTGGGCGGTTCGTTCAAGAGGTCGGTATGGGGCAGTTCGTAGGTGCGGCGGCGGTTCGATTTAGGCTGCGGCGGAGCAAAGGGAAGGACACGACCGGATTGAGGATTGGCATTGGTCTTCTCTACCGGTTGATCTGCCAGTTGGCGAATTGGGATGTCGTTTTCTTCCTCCTCTACCTCGTCGGGTTCGGGCTCTCCGTCGGTCTCGGCCGCAAGCTCGCGCTCGGGCATATCGAAGGGAGGTTCCTCTTCAGCGGCACGGGATTTGCGCGCTGGTTCCGGAGCGATCTTAAGATCTTCGACTACAGCGGATGCAAACTGTGGTTTGGCAGGAGCACGCTTTTCATTGCGGCGAGCAATCCGTTCGGCGGCTTTCGCTTTCGCTTTTTCGAGAGCGCGTTCGCGGCGTTCGGCGCGAAGAGCGCGCCAAGCTTCATAACGGGCGCGAAACTTGGCAATGGTACCGCCAAAGAGGCGCTGAAGAATGGAAACTTCAAAGGTAGTGGCGAAATAGAGGGCAATGATACCGGCGGCGGCAGTGATGATGGCAGCCCCTGCGAAATCACAGCGCTCACGCAAATAGTCGGCAATGACCATGCCGATGATGCCGCTGGGGCGAACGGCTCCGCCGATCAACCAGTGGCGGGCGACCAAGCCGCAGGCGGTGGCCGCGCAGAACCAAAGGGCAATGCTACCGAAGATGCGAGCCCAGGGAGCGTGAACCGGAGTATTGCGGACCCATCTCCAGCCAAGGAAAGCCAGATGTATTGGCAATAAGAAGATGCTCAGACCGAAGATCTGCAGTAAAAGGTCTGACCATTTGGCGCCGCTACGGCCCAAAAGGTTATGAATATGCGAGGTTTCGGCCGCCGTGTTCCAGGAGGGATCCGTCGAGGAATAAGAAAGCAGACTCAGCCAAACTGCCAGGCTGAGAAGAAGCAATAAGAACCCTACCGCCTCATTGAGGCGGGTGTGTCGAGTTGGAGATAGGAAATTCATCCGCCGGTTACGCGGAAGAACGCCAGAGCGATTACTATTATGCCAAATGCCACGCGATACCACACGAAGATGCTGAGGCTGTTGTGGCGCAGATACTTCATGAAGAAGGCGATGACCACTAAACCAACGACAGCACTGACCGCAATTCCGATCATGTAAGGAAGGTGCATTTCAGGCGCGAGGCCCGTTTTGCGAAGTTCCAGACCTTTTTTCGCGGCTGCGCCGGCGATGATGGGGGTCGATAATAAGAAGGAGAAACGAGCAGATGCTTCGCGGCTGAAGCCGCGGAAGCGAGCCATGGTGAGCGTGCTGCCGCTGCGCGAGACGCCGGGGATGATGGCGAGTGCTTGCGCCAAGCCGACGGAAATAGCATCGAAGGCGGTCATCTGATCGAGACCATCGCGAGCGGTGCTCACGCGATCGGCCATCCACATTAGCAAGCCGAATACGATCATGGCGGTGCCGATGATATACGGACTGCGGAAAGCTTCTTCCGCATACTTTTCGAACTTGAGACCGGCAAGGCCTGCGGGAATGGTTCCTAATACGAGCAGCCAGAGAAGCGAGCGGCTGTTTTCGTCTGGATGAGAGCCACGATAAGAAATGCCGATGCCATTGAGAATAACTTGAACCCAATCGCTGAAGAAGTAAACCAAAACCGCTGCCAGCGTACCGACGTGAAGCGCGACGTCAAAAGAGAGACCGGGGTCTTTCCAACCGAGAAGGTCAGGAATGATCGTGAGGTGAGCGGTACTACTAACGGGCAAAAATTCGGTAAGACCTTGGATGATAGCTAGGACGATGGCCTGATATACGGGCATAGTTTATGGTGGTAAATGAAGTTTCCTTCGTTGTTGTGGGCTTTCGCTATGGTAGCGTAGTTGCCCTTGTTTAGAAAAACAGAATCTAAATGCGCGCTACTAAAATTGTCGCTACATTAGGCCCCTCTACCGATTCCGACGCAGTGATGAGATCACTGTTTGAGGCAGGTGTGGATGTGTTTCGCTTGAACGCATCACACGGAACGCAGGACGATCACGCGCGGCGGATCAAGAAAGTGCGTGAGCTTTCGGAAGAGTTCAAAAGCCGCACCGGGATCTTGCTCGATTTGCAAGGACCAAAGATCAGGCTGGGGACATTCAAAGATAGTCCTCAGTTTTTGGCAAACGACTCGATGTTCACAATCACAACGCTAGCTGTGGAAGGAACGAACGAGATTGCCTCCACGAGCTATACAGAATTTGCAAAAGACGTGAAGCCCGGGGATTCGGTGCTGCTGGCGGACGGCGCCTTGCAACTGCAGGTGATGGATACAAACGGCGTGGCGGCGCGCTGCAAGGTGATATGCGGCGGATGGATCAGCGACCGAAAGGGGATTAACTTACCGGGCGTGAAGGTGAGTACGCCATCGCTTTCGAAAAAAGACGTGGCGGATGCGCACTTTGGTGTCGAGCAAGGGGTGGACTTTCTCGCCCTTTCGTTTGTGCGGCAAGCGCGCGACGTGCTGCGGCTCCGGCATTTGCTGGACGAAGTGGACGCAAAGCAGCCGATTGTAGCCAAGATTGAGAAGCCGGAAGCATGCCAGAATCTGGATTCGATTTTGGAAGAGTGCGACGGGGTGATGGTGGCGCGCGGCGACTTAGGCGTGGAAATCGCACTGGAGAAAGTGCCGGCGATTCAGAAGACGATTATCGAGAAAGCGCGTTTGCGAGGACGTTTTGTGATTACGGCGACGCAGATGCTCGAATCCATGATTGAGCATCCGCTGCCAACGAGGGCGGAAGTGAGCGATGTGGCCAATGCGATTCACGACGGCACGAGCGCGATTATGCTTTCGGCGGAGACTTCGGCGGGCAAGCATCCGATTGAGGCCGTGAAAATGATGGCGCGCATCGCATGCGAGACCGAGCGATCGATCCAACGGCAGGGCTTTCAGCCGCCATGGGACGCATCGCCACAGGCGACGATGCCGGAGATCATTGCGGACGCGGCGTACCATTGCGCGCGGACGGCGGGCGTGGCGGCGCTGGCGGTAGGGACCACATCGGGTGGATCGGCACGGCTGTTAGCGCGATTCCGGCCGCCGGTGCCGATTTTTGCGTTTACTTCCAGCGAGACCGTGGCGAGGCAACTCTCGATTATTTATGGCGTTGACGCGATTGTCACGCGCGACATGAATTCGACGGACGAGATGCTGATGGAGATGGAGCAATTACTCTTGGCTAGCGCGCGCGTGAAAGCGGGCGACAACATTGTGTTCGTGGCCGGGCAGCCGGTGGGTTTGCGCGGATCGACGAATATGTTGAAGCTGCATCGTGTCTCGGGCATCCGGTAAAGAAGCATGTACGACGCAATTTTGTTGCTTTCCTTCGGCGGCCCGGAGAAGCGCGAAGACGTGATGCCGTTTCTTGAAAACGTTACGCGGGGGCGCAATATTCCGCAGGAGCGTTTGCTCGAAGTGGCGGAGCACTATTATCACTTTGGCGGCAAGAGCCCAATCAACGACCAGTGCCGGGAGCTGATGGCGGCATTGCGCCCGGAGCTTGACAAGTATGGAATCCGCTTGCCGATTTATTGGGGCAACCGGAATTGGCATCCATATTTGAAAGACGCGCTAACGCTGATGCGAGCCGATGGGGTAAAGCGGGCGCTGGGGTTGGTGACTTCGGCGTATAGCTCATATTCGGGATGCCGGCAGTATCGCGAGGACATCGCGGCGGCGCAAGCCCAGCTGGGCGAAGGCGTGCCGCAGGTAGATAAGTTGCGGGTTTTTTACAACCATCCCGGGTTCATTGAGGCTTCGGTGGCGCGCGTGAAAGACGCTTTTGCCCAGTGGCCGGAGAGCGAACGCGGCAAAGTGCATTTTGTGGCCACCGCGCACAGCATTCCTTCTTCGGCGGCGGAGACGAGCGATTACGAGAAGCAATTGCGAGAGACGACTCGGTTAGTGGCGGAGAAGTCGGGCTTGGGCCAGTGGGATCTGGTGTACCAAAGCCGAAGTGGACCTCCCACTCAGCCATGGCTCGAGCCGGATATTTTGGAGCATTTGCGCGTGCTGCGGGAACGGGGTGTTCGCGATGTGGTGGTAGCGCCGCTTGGATTTATTTCGGATCATCTCGAAGTGCTCTACGACTTGGACACGGAGGCACAGCAATTGGCCGGTGAGTTAGGGATGAAAATGGCGCGGGCGGCGACAGTGGGGGCGCATCCGGTGTTTGTGAGTATGCTGCGGCAACTGATTCAGGAGCGGATTTCGCCGAACGAACCGAAGTTGGCGATTGGGTTGTTCGGGCCGAATCACGATGTGTGCCCGGAAGGGTGCTGCCCGGCGCCACAGAGGCCAGGCAGACCGTCGGGGCGTCCGTAGCTTCGTTAGTGCGAGACGCTCACCTGCATGTGGGCGGTAGGGTAAATGCCGCGCAACGGAAGGATTGAGAAATTGGAGAAGGAATTTCCGCCCAGCAGCTTTCCGAGAGCGCTGTATTTATCGGTATAAATGGTGACAGCCGACGTTCCGAAGGCGATGCTGGGAAAGTCGGAAGCTTGCTTGACCAGCTTCTTACCGAAGAGGTACCACCAGTTGGCTTTGAAGTCCTCGGGGGCCGTTGTGGGATCGATTTCGGTGCCAGTGAGAAAGTAGGCTGGCAGACCCAGGCTCTCAGCCTCAACGTACAACTCACCGGCTGTGCCGGACGCGTCATAGGTGAATTGGTAGGTAAGTGTCGGATCGTATAAAGCCGGCACACCGGCCAGATTGAACGCGAAGACAAGTTTCAGATTGTTCGTCACGTAAATCATTGTGTAGTTATTGATATCGCCAGTGTTGTCGGGCGGGACGATTTCTACGCCGATCTGGGATATGTTCGTTGGGACTGAGGGGCCGTTGTTCACTTTTACGCCGGCGCAACTGGTGGCGCGGACAACGATCGCTCCGGTGTTCGTTCCGACACTCGCTGCCTGTAAGGGCGATGGCACGAGGGCTGAGGCTCTGGAGAAATCGATTGGGCCCACACCAGCGAACTCGGTGCAGTTCGCAAAATCGACAGTGAAGGGCGTTTGCGCGGATGTGAGCAGCGGGAAGCTGAGTGAGAGGAAGATGAGCGATGGCAGTTTCATCGGTTCTTGGTTCCTTTGAGCGAGATTGACGTTGAAGAACTAGGCTCCGATGTTAACAGAGAGGCGGATTCTGCTTCGAGCCAGGACGAGGCCGCTACTTTGTGATACAAAGTGCCTGGAAGCGACGAATGGATGCCATAGCACAGTACAGCGGATACTTACGGTATGCATACCTTTGCGTCAGCTAGGAGCCGTGGTGCGATTGTTTTCGGAGCGCTGTTCTTCACTTTGGCGGCGGCATCGCCTGACAGTTCATCAGAACCGGCGCTCGTTAGATTCACGGGCGATCATCGGATGGAGTTTCCGGCGGATTACCGTGAGTGGGTTTTCCTCTCGGCCGGGAAGGGCATGACGTACGGCCCGGCGGCTGATCCGAATGGGCAGCCGCTGTTTGACAACGTGTTCGTGAATCCGGCGGCGTATCGGGACTTTTTGAAAACCGGGCATTGGCCGGACAAGACTGTCTTCGTGTTGGAAGTTCGCGCCGCGGCGACGGAGGGGTCGATCAACAAGGGCGGGCAGTTCCAGAAGGATTTGCGGGCCATTGAAGTGGAAATGAAAGACAACCAGAAGTTCAGCGATACGAATGGCTGGGCCTTCTTTGGTTTTGGCAATGCGCGCGAACCGGCAGCGCAGATTCCGAAGACGGAGGAGTGTTATGCATGCCACGCGAAGAATGGGGCGGTGGAGAATACGTTTGTGCAGTTCTATCCGACGCTGATTGGGATTGCGAGGGAGCATGGGACTGTGAAGGTGGAAGGCCGGCATTGAGCGCACCTAAAAAGGTGCTTTAATAGTGGCAGACCCATGCTTGACATCACAAAAGACATACAGTCGCTGACGACGTTCCGACGGCGCTCGGGGCCGTTTCTTAAGGAGCTTAAGAAGAGCAGGCGCCCGATTGTGCTGACGGTAAAGGGTAAGGCTGCAGCAATCATACAGGACGCTGAGGCTTATCAGCGGTTGCTTGATGTCGCCGCGCAAGCTGACGCGGAGGAGGGTATTCGGCAAGGCCTTGAGGACGCCAAGCGGGGCAGAATGAGACCCGCAAGGAAGTTTTTCGAAGAGTTTGAAAACTTGCGTGGCATACCTCGTTAATCTTACCGTCCGCGCAGAGCGCGACCTTGCACTGATCTTCGCTCAGATAGATGCCGAGCACTCCGACGCAGCGTTGAAATGGTATGTCGGTCTGAAGGCCGCGATTTGCGGTCTCGAAGAGTATCCCAATCGTTGCCCAGGGACAATCGAGGACCCGCACCTGCGGCACTTGCTCTATGGGCACAAACCTAACGTATATCGAGTGATCTTTCGCGTCCATGAGAAGAGTAAACGAGTTGATGTGCTGCACATCCGGCATGGTGCACGCAGAAGGTTTGCCGCCGCAGATGTCGCCGGCTAGAAGAAGTTATTTGGGATTTTGCTTGGAAATTTCGATGGCCGTAAGACGGTAGACTTCGCGTTTGGGCAGGCCGAGCCGTTTGGCGGCGGCTTTGATGGCGTCCATTCGCGAAAGACCTTCGGCTTCCAGTTGAGAGACGGCCGAAAGAGGATCTACGTCAATCGCCTCGTGGGCAATGGCGGGACCGATGACGAGGGTGATTTCGCCTTTGATCGAGTCACGGGCGCGCAGAATAGCGAGAATTTCCGAGGCCGAGCCGCGCAGGAATTCCTCATGAATCTTCGTGAGTTCGCGGGCGAGGACGATCGGGCGGGAACCCATTTCGGCCACTATATCTTCCAAAGATTCCAAAATGCGGTGGGGACTTTCGTAAAGAATGAGGGTCGATGGATCTTCGGCCAGGGCGGCGAGCGCTTTGCGGCGGGCGGTTTGTTTGGGAGGGAGGAAGCCGATGAAGCGAAAGTCGTTAGCAGGGAGTCCGGAAGCGGCCAAGGCGGCGAGAGCCGCGGAAGGGCCGGGAACGGGAACGACCGGATAACCGGCTTCGATGACGGCGCTGACGACGCGATAGCCAGGGTCGGAAATGAGTGGCGTACCGGCGTCGCTCACCAGAGCAACGGATTCGCCGCGAGCTAGGATTGCGACGATTTCGTGGGCGCGAGTATGCTCATTGTGTTCGTGACAGGCGAGGGTAGGTTTGCGGATCTCGAAATGATGTAGAAGCTTTTGAGTTTGGCGCGTATCTTCGCAAGCGATGAAAGAAACATCGTCGCGTAAGATGCGCAGGGCGCGCAACGTAATGTCTTCCAGATTTCCAATGGGCGTGGCGATCAAATACAGCGTTCCGGGCAAGCAATTTGAGTTTACCCTTGGGCGGAGGCACAATTGGTCAAAGAACACACTCAAAACCTGTAAACTGAGAGAAGCAGTAGTCGATGGAAGACTCCACATCCTTGACGGTCAGGGAGCAAGTTCCGCTCTATGTGCGGTGGAATCCCGATCGTGCGCCGCATGCGGTGGAGCTGCGGCTCGAATTAGTAGCGCAGATTAGCGCTGAACTGGCACATGCAGAACAGTTAGGTATTGAGATCGGCGGCCTGTTGTTAGGGACGATGCCCGGCGCGGAGTCTCCTACGCTGCGGATCGACGATATCGCGCTGATTGGGCGGCGATTTGAAGACGGCGCGATTTACATGCTTGAGCCGGGGCAGCAGCAACGGTTCAACGAAATTCGAGACGCGGCGAAAAACCAGGGCCGGGTAGCGGTCGGATTCTTTCGTAGCCATTTGCGGCCTGGACCGTTGCAGCCCTCGGTGGCGGACCGGTCTTTGATGGCTGAGCAATTTGGGCAGGGTTTGTATGTCTTTCTGCTCATTCAGAGTCGCGAGCCGCGAACCGCGTGTATTTTTGTTTCCGAAAGCGGGCAATTGCCCGAACAACCTTCCGTACGCAAGTTTTTCTTCGACGCGGCCGAATTCAAATTTCTGCCGGAAGTAGCGGGTGAAGATGTTGAGCCGAGCAGTGATGAGTTGCTGCAGATTCAAAGCGGCAGCGATTTTCGCTATCGGTGGCTGGCGGTGGCAAGCATTGCGGCGATTGCCATTTTGCTCATTATGGGGGCGTTTGCCAGTGGGTTTTCGCGCTTGTTCCGGCCGGCATCGAACAAGATGGATTTGGCGGTGACGACGGGCAGCGGCGGCGGGAATGTTTTGCAAATTTCCTGGGATCATAGTGCGCCGTTTGTGACGCGAGCGCGCGGAGCGACTTTGACGATTGCGGACGGCCGGAGCCGGCGGGAAATCCACCTCGGCCCAGACGAACTGAAGCTGGGTGAGGTGGATTATGAACGGCAGGCGAACAAAGTGAATATCGCCATGGTTCTGGATTCGCCGGATGCGAACATGCCGCCGCAGACCTTTGATTGGATGGGGCAATAACGCGCCACAACATCACTGCCGGAGCAGGATGTTGAACTCGCCGGCCCTATCGGCATCCAGCAGAACCGTACAGCCCGGCGGGATGCGGCCTTGGGCAACAAGGGCCGCCACCGGCTGAATAAAGTTGCGCTGCACCGTACGCTTGAGTTCGCGCGCGCCATAATCCAGGCTCACGCCTAGATCGAGCATTTGGCTGCGCGCGGCCGGCGTGCAGGTCAAGCGAAAGGCCCGCATGCCAAGGCGCGCGTGAATCAAGCGGCCAAAGCCGACGAGGATTTGGTTTAGAATTTCCTCGCAGGCTGTGCGATCGAGCGGTCGATAAGTAATGACCGAATCGATGCGATTAACGAATTCCGGTGAAAATTTGCGGCGGACCGCCGCCATGCCAATAGTCTGGAGGCGGCCCAGATCGACTTCCACCAGGGGCGGCAACATGGCTTCAAAGCCGAAGTCGGGTTTGGCGGCGCGATGCAGGGCTTTCGCGCCCAGATTGCTGGTTAAGAAGATCAGGCAACGTTCGAAGTTGACGCTAGAGTTGTCACCAAGGCGCAAGGTGGCCTTATCCAGAATGCCCAGCAGAAGCCGGGTCATCGAAGGGGCGGCTTTTTCAATTTCATCGAACAGCACGAGCGAAATATCGCTGTTCTCACTGGCAACGCCGTTCACCTTGGCTTGGCTCAAGAGCGGCTGCGTTTCACGGTGGCCGAGATAGCCCGGCGGCGCGCCGATGAGTTTGGCGACTTCGTGTTCCATTTGAAATTCGCCGCAATCGATTTTGAGCATGTTTTTGCTGCTGCCATGCAGGACTTCGGCGAGCGCTTCGACGGTGCGGGTCTTGCCTGTGCCAGTGGGGCCGAGTAAAAGGACCACACCCATCGGACGGCCATCGGGCGAAAGGCCGGCTTGATGCATGTGAATGTAAGGCAGAATGGTCTCAATTGCTTCCGGCTGGCCGACAAGCAATTCAGTAAGACGAGAAGCCAATCCGTCCGACTCTTCTTCTGTTTGAACCGGGCGTCTGTTACGGCCGATTACGGTATTTGATCGCAATTTGATAACCTCTTCCTGCCAAACTTCATATGGACAAACCGGGCGTCGGCGCCGAGGTTTTCTGAACCGCTTCGGAGCAGGCTTGGCCGCACTTTCTCTGGCGACTTAAAATTAGCTTGCAAAACGGCGCGACCCGTTCTGAGTTTGCGGTTTTCAAGTGTGAAAGAGGCACAGGAGGCCCTTTGTAGGCAGCTGATTTATTAGGGCGTTATAGATTTTTTCGAGGTTTTGAAAAAAAACTTACAACTTCTGTGACTGACTTTTGGGGAGGGGCAAAATGGCCTCGCGACGAGCGTCAAAATGCCCCCAAACTGCTCTTCAAACCGGGTCACATCATTGCGACGGGAGGAGCGGGCTCATCGGGGCTACCGGCGGCGCCAAGCGGCCAGCGAATCATGAGAAACGCAAGGCCGCCCATGACCAGGATGCCAAAGAGATACGAAGGTTCGTGGAACAGTGCAAGATGGTCGAGAATATTTTTGGGAAGGAATTGCATGCCGGCCCAAACTAACCCTAAGATCGCCTCCCCTGCGATGAGACCCGAAGCGGTGAGAATGCCGGCGTTTTCGATACGAGCGCGTTGGGCTTCGTTGTAATTGCGGCGGACGGCAACGCCGTCGGCGAGCCAGCGGATGAGGCCGCCGACGAAAATGGCCGCAGTGGTTTCAAACGGCAAATACATGCCGACGGCGACCAGCATCGGGCTTTTCACATTCATGGCGATGAATGCGAAGCCCATAAGGATACCGACGAGAACCAGGGGCCACGGCATGTCTCCGCCGACGATGCCTTGCGCGAGCAACGCCATGAGGCCGGCTTGCGGGGCCGGCAGTTGACGGTCGCCAAAACCGGTGCCGCCGGCCCGGATGTTGCCTTGATGCAGCAGAAGAAGCGGGAAGTACATGACGAGACTCGCGACGACCACGGCGAGCAACTCGGCGATTTGAATATTGCGCGGTGTGCCGCCCAGGATATAGCCGACTTTGAAATCTTGCAAGAGCTCACCCGCGACTGCGGAAGAGACACACACCACCGTAGCCACGCCGAGCACCGCTGCCACACCGCCAGCGCCGGAGACGCCGAGTGAAACCATGAGCAGCGCGGCGATCAGAAGAGTTGAGAGCGTTAGACCGGAGACGGGATTATTGGATGAGCCGATGAGACCGCAAAGGCTGCCGGACACAGTGGCGAAAAAGAAGCCGAGGACCAGCATCACGGCTGCGGCGACGATGCCGCTGATGACGTGGCCGGAGAAGTAAATGTAGAGCGCGATCATGAGGGCAAAGACAACGCCGATGAGGCTGACGACCACTTTGGTGCTCATGTAGCGTTCCGTGCGGCTGAGGGACGCTTTTTGCTCGCTCGATTGGCGCGCTTCGCTAATGGTGCGCTTGATGCCGAGGGCGAGATTAGTGCGCATTTTGAAGAGCGTAAAGCCTGCGCCTACCAGCATGCTGCCGACGGCGATGGGTCGGACAATGTAGCGCCATACGGAGGAGGCCATGCCTCCCCAGGCGTCGTTTTGTGCGTTCGCGGGCAGGAAAGCGTGCAGTTGCGGGCCCATGAAATAAATCAACAGCGGTACCAGAAAGCCCCAAGCGAGTAGACCGCCGGAGAATTGCAGCGCGGCCAAACGCGGCCCGATGACATAGCCAACGCCAAGATAAGCGGGGCTGACACTGGGCGCTGCAAAGGTGCTGATGCCACCGGTGGGCAAGATGTTATTCGAACCGGCGCTGCCCAGACGAACACGGCTGGTGCCCAATTGACCGATGTTGACGGGGAACTCCGCGTCGGCAGCGAAGACTTGCAGACGGCCAAGGAAATAAATCAGTCCGCCGATCAGAATATTCCAGAACAGGAAACGGGCGGCGTCGGCGCCGCGCTGACCGGCTTTATGTATTTCCGAAGCAGCAATGGACTCGGGAAAAGGCAATTCTTTGTCTTCCACCATCACGCGGCGTACGAGTGAGATGAACAGAACGCCGAGAACGCTGCCGACCAAGATGAGGACCGACGTTTTCCAATAAGCGTCTACGAAACCGAAAGAGCTCCAAGTGTGGGCGATGAGGAATGCTGGAATGGTAAAAATAGCGCCCGAGGCAACGCCTTCTCCGATTGAGCCGCTGGTGCGCGAGATGTTTTCTTCGAGCAGAGAGCCTTTCCAGGCACGCATAACGGCCATGCTGATCACCGCCGCCGGATAAGTGGCGGCGACGGTGATGCCGGCGCGCAAACCGAGATACGCGTTGGCGGCGCCCAGCACCACGGTCATGCACAGTCCGAGAAGAATGGCGCGGACCGTCAATTCCTTCATTTCCATGTGTTCGGGAACAAACGGCTTGAAATCGGAAGACATAATTGTGCTGTTATTGTACGAACATCGCGAGGCGTGAATGGGCTCCAGAACCAATTTTCGCAACTAGTACTTTTCGGCTTGTTGTATTGTCAACGAACAAACTTCGGTTACGTTCTGCTCCATAAGCTGCCGGATCGACGCTTTATTGAAGCCGCATGCTGATGGAGAACACTTACTAATGACGACCCATTTTATTCTGCGCGCTGCTGCATGCCTTGCACTGATAAGCTTGCCCGCTGCCGCCGGCTCGATTACTACCACTTACTTGGAAAACGACGGCGCGATGGGCGCGATGTTCAACTTGACCGTAGGACCGACGGGAATTACGATTAATGGCCTCGATTTGCTGGATAATTCGAACTCCCCGCTAACACTTGATGTATACGTCAAGTCAGGAACTTATGTGGGGTATGAAACAGATCCGGCAGATTGGACGTTGGCTTCTTCAACGGCGGTTGGCAAGGGCAATGGAGCAACCGTACCGACTGCCGTTGATGTAACGCCGTTTACGCTGGCTGCCGGCAAAACATATGGCATCTACATCACTTTCACAACAGGCGGGAATGCGCCGGAAATGCTGTATACACATGGCAACCATTCTTATTCAAATGGTGATGTGAGTTTGTCCCTGGGTGAAGGTGTGCAAGGCATGTTCGGCTCGACCTCGATATTCGCGGCGCGCACATGGGATGGGACGATTGACTACGCGCCCGTGCCCGAGCCTTCTGCCTGGGCGCTATTCGGGCTTACGGGAGCGGTGGCGCTGTTTGCGCGCCAACGCTATTTGCGCAAATATTGATCGGTGCCATCAATCCAGTCCTGCCGCGGTGGATTGAATGTGTCTATAGCGACGGTGTCTTCGAGAGCGACTGCGGAATGCGGCACGTTGGGCGGGATGAAGAGGAATTCGCCCGCGTTCAGATCGATCTGCTTGCCTTCTACTAAAAAGCGAAGCGTTCCGGAGAGGATTTGGCTGATTTGCTCATTGTGGTGGCTGTGTTCGGGTACAACACAGCCCTTTCGCATCACAATGCGGGCAACCATGACCTGATCGCCAACCACGAACTGACGGTCGAAAAGAGGGTTGACGGCTTCGACCGGTAAATCACTCCAGCGGATATGTTTTGTCATCTTGGGGCGAGTCTCTCCTGGCGATGGGGAACGTGAAGCTTAGCAGCACTTAGGATATCGGAGGCATCTTGTTTGAGGCTGGCGGCGCGCGAATCTGTTTGCCGGCAACTGAGATCGGGTGAGCGAACGCCTTCCTGTTCGATGAATAAAGATGCTCCAAAAGAAACGCTCTTCATGCAGTGGTTCGCCGGCAATTCGTTAAGCGGGCCTGCGGCTTTGAGATCTTTCTTGAGGCGCGCGCAGAGCGTTTGGTCGAGGGTGATAGTTTGTTGGGCTCCGCTAGCCGGTTCTATCACAGCCTGAGGGCCGGATTTCTTGAGCTTCACGGTAAGGCCGGGGAAGTTGGTGGAGCCGGAGTCGATGATCGCAATTTGAGCAAAGGAGAACGGCGAGGCCGCGATAAGCACGATAACGCAGACGAGGTTTACGCGCATACCTTCATTCTGACTTATTTTGAAGGTTTCGAACGCCGGTCAACAGAATGTTGCAGCAGGCGCTGACAAACTCGTCGGGGCCCAGACCGTCTTCGAACGGCATCTGCTCCAGTTTGAGGGCGCTGATGCCATGAACCAGAGACCAAAGCGCGCAAGCCGTAAGGCGCGAATCGCCGGGCCGCAAGAGACCGGCCTTTTGGCCTTCGACGATTGTCTCTTCGAGTATTTGGAAAGCGCGTTGTTCTGCTTCGCAAACCTCTCCTGGCTCGGCAGGATCGGGCGGCGTGCTGAACATTACCTCGAAATAGGCCGGGTGTTCTCTCGCGAAGCGAACATACGCGACTCCCATATCATTAAGGCGTTGCGAAAGATCGGCCGCGAGATTGGCACGCGTGGCATCCAAGGCCACCGCAAATTTTTCGAAGCCAGCGGCACGAATCGCGGCTAACAGTTTCGCTTTATCCTCGAAATGGCGGTAGGCGGCCATGCGCGAAACACCCACGCGCGCACCGATTTCGCGCAAGGTGAGAGCGCGGACGCCTCTTTCCGCGATGAGTTCCAGCCCAGCCTCAACGAGCACGGCGCGCAGGTTGCCGTGATGGTATCGTTTCTTGACCGCGACTGGCATGGAGCAACTTTTCAGGCCGGGGGCGCTCTTAGGCGAGCTTGGTTTTTACCAAGTCGCTCAGCGCCTTTCCATCCACGCGTTTGCCCGCCAGCTTCGCCTGGGCGGCTTTCATGACAAGTCCGATTTGTTTGGCGGAAGTGGCGCCGGTCTCGCTCAAAGCCGCCGCAACGGCAGCCTCAAGTTCCTGCGGCGAGGGAACGGCGGGAAGGTAAGCTTCAATGATTTTGATTTCCGCTTCTTCCTTTTCAGCCAGTTCGTTGCGGCCACCTTTGTGGAACATCTCGGCCGATTCATGGCGCTGTTTGAGAAGGGTATTCATGACGGCCATTTCGGTGGCATCATCGAGCGGCTTCATGCCGTCGATTTCCTGTTTCTTGAGCGCGGTCTTCACCATCCGCAACGCACTCAGGCGCGCTTCGTCCTTTGCTTTCATAGCGGTAACGATGTCTTTCTGAACTTGGTCTAGGATGGGCATCGATCCCTATTGTACGGGATTATCCCAATCGTAAAGCGAAGAACCGGGTTCCGTGCAACCATGCAACGACAGGTTACGTCCCATGCGCTGGTATACTAAAGCTATTTTGACGGGTCAGCGACGCAGGTAGCTGCGCCTGTCCGGAAGATTTGTGTTTTCAGTGGAATGCACGGGTTTATCCGCATTCGCGATTGCACATAAATTGGGGTCCCATTGTCTAGAACGTCACGAAATACTATATCTTTGTTTCTGTTAGCGGCCTCTTTTGCATTCGCGCAGAAGCAGTTTCAGAACGGGCAGGCCGCGCGCGCGGTGGTTGGACAGTTCACCTTCAGCAAAGGCGATCAGAACCCGACGGGACAAGTACTCGGCGGGGTCGGCGGCGTGGCTTGGGCGGCGAACCGCTTATTCGTCGCGGATTCGAACCGCATAGGTGCGGCTCCGAACAATAACCGGGTGATGGTTTTCGACACCACTCAGATCCCGTCGCCTTATCAGGACATAACGCTTGATACGGCCGTGCAATCGCTCGGTGACTGTTACGTTTGCGGCGTTCCAGCGATTTATAACCTTGGGCAGGATACCTTGACCCCTCCCACCTATACACCCAGTGGGCAATCCAATGTAGTGACGGCATTTTACAACGGATACAACGGTAACGAGGATCAACCAGCCTCGCAACCCGCTGAGAATGCGTGGCTTTTCAACGCGGCCGGAGTGGCGACCGATGGTGTGCGCCTGGCGGTGGCCGATACTGACAACAATCGCGTTTTGCTTTGGAACTCAATTCCAGGTGGCAATCAGCACCCTGACCTCGTAGTGGGACAACCTGATTTCAACACGCTGCAGGTTCTACAACAGGGCACCGTTACGGCTACGTCCATGCGCGGACCGCAAGGCGTTTGGATCGCCAACAACAAGTTGTACGTGGCCGACACGCAGAACTCTCGAGTATTGATTTGGAACAGCTGGCCCACACACAACAATCAGAGTCCCGATGTGGTGCTGGGGCAGCCGAATTTTAACACCGCCAATGCACCTCCAGCTTCAACCACAGCTCCCACCGCCGCAGCCAACCAATTATGGGAACCAACTTCGGTGACCGCCGATGGCGGTCACGTTTATGTCTCGGATCTCGGATTTAACCGGGTGATGATTTGGAATACCATTTCGCCTACAACCGATCAAAACGCCGACGTAGTGATCGGCCAGCCGAATTTCACGCAAACGACGGCCAATAACGTGGAGGTTTGCTATACAACCCCGGGAGGTTCGACGGTGTTGCCTACGGGCACGCAAGGACAATGCCAGGCAAGCCTTGACTTTCCGCGCTTTGTTCTCTCCGACGGCACCCGTCTGTTCATTGCCGACAGCGGCAACGACCGCGTTCTCATCTTCAATAGCATTCCGACGAAAACCGGTACTTCGGCAGATCTGGTTTTAGGGCAAACGAATTTCACGAATGATATCGTGACCAGCGCCGCGATCAGCATCGTCAGCACTCAGGTGGACAACACCGGCGGCGTTGACGTGATTGCGAGTCCATCTTCGTTGGCTTGGGACGGTATAAACCTTTATGTCGCCGACCCCTATAACCGGCGCGTAGTAATGTTCACCGAAGGCGATACACCGCTGCCGAGCCCATTTAACTCGTCGGCCACCACGATTCCAGTAGTGAATTGGGCTAGCGAGATTGTCCGGCAAGAAGGCTTCGTGACATTCACCGTCGCGACCGGCGGCAAGATTACCACCGGCGACACCGCGACGATCACAATCGGTTCACCTAGCAGCACAACGACGAATACTTATACGTATACCGAAAAGTCGAGCGATACCACCGATTCAATCGCGAAAGCGCTGGTTACCAAGATCAACGCGACCAATCAAGATGTGGTGGCCACATTTGGCGGAGCGGGCACCGGGACCGTGTATTTAAGTTCGGTGAGCCGGTCGGGTGCCGAGAATTCCGCTCTTGGTTACGACACTATTTCACTCGCTGCTTCCGTTTCGAACACATTAAACATAACGGCGATCGCTTCGGGCCAGTATCTTTCGGCCGGCAACGCTGCCACGGCCTCGCCGGGTGCGCTGGTTGAAGTAAATGCGCCTGGAGGGGTGACGTTCACTGACGTTGATAGCACCTATATCGCCCCTTTGAATAGCCCGACAAACAACGGATTGGTGCCGGCGACTGTCAATGGAGTTCAGCTTTACATGGATGGGTTTGCATCGCCGTTGTACAAGGTCTCGCCAAAGCAGCTGGTCGGCCAAATACCGTATTCTTTCGGCGATCGAAATAGCACTAGTGTTTACGTACGTACAGTGCACAACAACGGGCAAGTAACTGTGACCTCAGCCACACCCGTTTACATTGCGCCGGCGAATCCCGGTATTTTCGACCAGCAACAATATCCCGGACAACAACGTCCGTGGCAAATTTCGCAAGCCCTACATCAACAGGGCAATCCGGAAGCGGTAATTTCGATTGACGGTTCCGCGACGGCCGCTGACGAACTGGGAATCTTCGTCAATGGCAGTACCACCCCTTACACTTATACGGTCCAAACCAATGATACGCTGCAAAACGTCGTTACCGGCCTCGTCAATGCCGTAAATAATGGCAACGACCAGTATGTGACTGCCAGCGCTGGCGGATCCTTTACGCGCGTGGTTTTGACGGCTAAATCCGGTCCGTTTTCCGGCGGCAATAGCATTCCGATCGGCGTGTCTACCGGCACAACCTCCGCCGGGTTGAGCAACTGTACAACAACCACAACAGCAGCCACGGAGACGATGACACCTTATAACTACACCGGCACGGAAGACAGCCTTTGCCATTCGTGGGTGGCCACGTGCTGCGCGGTGGCTTCGGGAACCCCAATCTTTCCGGCAAATCCCGCTGTCCCCGGCGAGCTGATCGGTGTGTTTGCCGCTGGATTGGGTGACATCCAGAACACCAGCGGAAGTGATATTACCAGCCAGTTGACGACAGGGCAACCGAATACCGTAACGGATATTCCGGCCAACGACGTTCTAAGTGCTAATTTCGTGGCCGCGACGCTCGGCGGAAGTTCAGCTCAGGTGATTTCGGCGGGCCTGCCGAAGGATTCGTACGGTACCTATCGGGTGGATGTATTGATTCCGTCGACTACCGCGGCAAACCCGCAAACGCCGTTTTACATGGCGCAGAACGCCTTCATCAGCAATACTGTGTATTTGCCGGTAGGCGCGGCAGTCCAGAATCCGCCCTCGCCGCCACCCCCGGTTCCGGCGAGTCCGATTAATTTGAGTATTGACACTCCAGTGTCGCCGCTGGGCAACAACGTAACAACCGTAAGTGGAACCGTCTCAGTGGCCGGCTGGGCCGTCAGTTCGAGCGCTGCCGTTACCAACGTAGCAGTTCAAATGGATGGTGTGACCGTGGCCAATTTGACTACCGCGAACGGATACTATGGCGTTTCCCGTCCGGACGTTTGTGCAAGTTATCCCGGTGTTTTTAGCTGTCCGAATGTTGGTTATAACTACCCGCTCGATACCACCAATTTTGCAAACGGCGGCCACACGCTCCAGATTCTGGTGACCGACGCGAATGGCAACAACCGTGCGAATCCACAAGGTGTTTCGCTCTTCATTGATAACGATCCCACGCAATCGCCTACGCACATCGACATCGACACTCCCACGACTTTCGGGGAGATCTATCACGGTGTTGTGATGTTCTCGGGCTGGGCGACGAATGATGTCTCGCCAATCGTATCGTTCAAGGCCTACATGGATGGCACGCCGGTTGACCCTACTCAGATTGTCTACGGCATTTCCCGTCCCGATGTCTGCGCGGTGGTTGCTTCAACCACCCCGGGTTGCCCGAATGTCGGCTGGAATTACCTGGCTGATCTTACCAAGCTCACCAATAGTAACTTGGACGGCTCGACCTTCCAGCACATCTTCAGTATTGAAGCCATTGCGCAAAACGGCGGCCACTTCACCGCGTCCAGCGCATTTTATGTAAATAACTACAACCCGAACGATTTGTACAGCGGTCCGACTGTAACGTTAGACATTCCGAGCACCTCTGCCGGCGTGTTGAGCGGCACAACGACGTTGGCCGGTTGGGCGATCGACCCATATGAGCCGATTCAGACCGTGCAGTATTCGATTGATGGTGTAATTATGGGGACCGTTCCCTACTCGATCGGCAGGCCCGACGTTTGCACCGCTTTTGCGAACCAAACGAACTTTAGCCTCTTCAATTGTCCTTTCGTCGGCTTCCTGGGCTCGTTTGATACGACGCTGATCGCGGATGGCAAACATACGCTGGGCATTACCGCGACGCCGTTCCAGGGTCAACCATATACACTGACTAGATCTATTTCGATTGCGAATCTCAACTCCAGCGCGAATCCGGTGCGGATCGGAATCGATTCACCCTTGCAAACCTCCACGCTCTCAAGCCTCACAGGGACGGCGACTGTGGCCGGTTGGAGCCTCACCGATAGCGGTTCGAGTGAGGGGATTTCCTCCGTTTCCGTTTCGGTAGACGGCACATTGAATGGAGAAGCGACCTACGGATGGAGCCGCCCCGACGTCTGCGCGGCTTTTCCGAATCGCCCAGGATGTCCAAACGTTGGCTTTACGTATGCGCTGGACACCACCCATTTGACCAACGGAACCCATGCGCTCGAAATTACGAGTTCTACGCCCACGGGCAAACGTGCCTCGGCGAGCGCGCAGTTTACCGTGTCAAATTCTTCGCCGTCGGCGATGATTGCCATCGACTACCCGAACGGCAGAAGTATCCCGGTTTCGGGCATCTTAACCACATCGGGCTGGGCGATTAAGTCGGGAGTGAGGATCACATCGGTGACCATCACTGTTGACAACGTGCCCGTAGGTACCGCCTTGCCGGTCAGCCGGCCTGACGTTTGCGCGGCTTATCCCGGTCAACCTCAGTGTCCGAATGTCGGTTGGACGTTCTTCTTCGATACCAGCGCGTTGATCGATGGCCAGCACATCTTGGGAGTAATTGCTCTGGCGGCCGATGGGACGGCTGATACGAACATTACTTCATTCACAGTACAGAACTGGACGGCCGGAGCGATCCTGACCGGAAACATCGATTCGCCCACTGCATCCCAGCCTTACTATACAGGCACCGTTGCTTTCGGCGGATGGTTCGTGGGAGCAGGCGCGCAAGTATCGACGGTGCAGGTTGCCAGCGTCTCCGTTACGATCGATGGCATTCCTTACAGCAACGCCGCCCTAAATAGTAGGCCGGACGTTTGTGCCGTATACCCAACCGCGCCGGCTTGTCCCAATGTCGGCTGGTCCCTTACGCTCAACACGAGTTTGTTGACAGACGACGTCCATACTATGGGAGTGACTGCGACAACGACAACCGGACAAAGTTACACTATGACGCAGACGTTTACCAGCGAAAACTAGCGAATATCGGCTGTTTCGGCGGTGATAGCGCACTCTCCGCGCGCTATCACCGCTTTGCTATCCTGAAATTCCACCCGCCTGAATTGCTAGTGAACTAAATCCACAATGAAGATACTCGTTGCCGAGCCGCTGGCCCCAGCGGCCATAGACATACTCCATGCCCAAGCCGGGTGGGAGATTGTGATTGCCGATCCCAAGACCTATCAACCGCATTTGGCCGATTGCGAGGCCCTGATTGTGCGCAGTGCGGTTAAAGTGACAAAAGATGTTCTGAAGGCTGCGCCCAAACTGAGGGTGATAGGTCGAGCCGGTGTCGGCGTGGATAACGTAGACCTGCCTGCTGCGACGGAGGCAGGTGTCCTGGTGATGAACACGCCAGGCGGCAATGCTATTTCGGTCGCCGAGCATACGCTCGCGTTGATGCTTTCCATGGCACGCGCCATTCCGCAAGCCAGCCTTTCTACCAAATCGGGCAAGTGGGAAAAGAAGAAGTTTTTGGGCAATGAACTCCGCGGCAAAGTGCTGGGCGTGGTGGGTTTGGGCAACATTGGGCGCGAAGTGGTGAAGCGTGCCAGAGCATTCGAGATGCGGATCGTGGCGCATGATCCTTATGTGAGCCCGCAGACGGCGCGCGATATGGACGTCGACTTGGTTTCGCTCGACGAGTTGTATAACCAGAGTGATTATTTGACGCTGCACGTGGCCCATACGCCCGAAACCGAGCGGATGATGAACGCCTCCGCATTCGCCAAGATGAAGAACGGAGTGCGCATTGTGAATTGTGCGCGTGGCGAATTGGTCGACGAAGGCGATTTGAAGGCAGCCATAGAAGGCGGTAAAGTAGCGGGCGCGGCGCTGGATGTCTTCCTAAAAGAACCGCCGGAACAAAATCCCCTGCTCACGCTGGAATCGATTGTGGCAACGCCGCATATCGCAGGTTCGACAGAAGAAGCGCAAGAGATTGTGGGCATTCGCATCGTCGAACAGATGGTGGAGTATCTGAAGAGCGAGGTCGCGCTGAATGCCGTCAACATGCCCGCGATGACGGCCGACCAATACAAAGTGCTGCGGCCGTATGTGGATTTAGCGGAGAGGCTTGGGACGTTTGTGAGCAATATTGTGGTGGGCAACCCCCTGGCGGTTCGTTTCACATACTTTGGCCGGCTGGCGGAGCAAAATACCCAGATTTTGCGTAATGCCGGTTTGGCGGGCGTGCTGGCTCGTTCGCTTCAATACAAAGCCAACGTTGTGAATGCCATGCAAATTGCCACGCAGAGGGGCTTCCGGGTGGTGGAAGAGCGCGAGCCTGGAATTGGCCATATGGATTCGATACAGATTGAGGTGGAGACTGCGGCGGGCACCTTTCCGGTTGTCGGAGCGTTGGTGCTTGATAAGCCGCGGCTCTTGCAGGTGGAGAATATTTCCTGTGAAGCCACGCTGGTTGGCAATTTGATGTATTCGCGCAATGATGACGTGCCGGGCGTGATTGGCTTCCTGGGCAATTGTCTAGGTAAGAACGGCGTCAATATCGCGAGCTTTGCATTGGGGCGGCAGGAGGAATCGGCACGCAAGGGCAATGCGCCCCTTACGGCAATTTCTATTGTGGAGACGGATTCGCCCGTGCCCGATTCAGTAATTTCGCAGTTGTTCGAAAATCCCGCCGTGAAGTTTGCCCGCCGGGTGGTGTTCTAGAGGTCCAATTTGTGGCCGATGCGATTGAGCACGTGAGCGATACGGCGCTGCTTGTAGCGGCGGCGCGAGCGGCTGAAACGCAGCGTGAAGACGGTTTGGTGCGGGACCCGTACGCGGCTCGATTAGCAGGTGAACGCGGCATGGCCATCGCGCGAGCCGGAAACCCATCGCATTGGCGGTCGTTTGGCATCGGTCTGCGTTCGCGGTTTATCGATGAGTTACTCACGCAAGAACTCGCAGCACAATCCATCGATTGCGTGTTGTCTGTCGGTGCCGGCCTCGACGCGCGTCCTTGGCGCATGCAGTTACCCAGCGATTTGCTCTGGATTGAAGTCGATTTCGCGCCTATTCTCAATTACAAGCACGAGATACTCAAAGAGATTCCGCCGCAATGCCGCCTGGAGCGTATGGCCGCCGATGTCACTGACCCGGCCGACCGGCGGCGCATCTTTTCTAACGCTCAAGCGCAGCGCACGCTCTTACTCACCGAAGGATTGCTTTTCTATTTATCCGCCGAGACTGTCCGCGATCTGGCCCGCGAGGCACGCGTTTGTGCTCGCTGGATGATGGATATTTCGCCCGCCACTTTATTTCTGCTCCAAACAGGCGGCGACTCTATGAAGCAGGCCGACGCTATGCGGCATGAAACGCGCCTCGAAGGGCACGAAATCCTGAACATTCTTTCGGATTGCGGTTGGTCAAGCCGCGGTGCCAGAACGTTTATAAAAGACGGCGCGCCGTTTGCCCTGGAACGCATGCAAAAAAACGCTTGGACACCCGATCCCAACGCGCCGAGACTTTTACCCGATGATCCTTCCGGCGTCTGGCTCTTCGAACCCGCTAAACAAAGCGCATAATTGCTGGCGTGCCCACCGGTGTGTATTGCCCGGTAAAGGCTAATTCCCCGGTTTTCTTGACGCGCTTGAAACACACTATCGCGTCAGCGCGCTGATTGCATGAGTAGAGAAAGCTGCCGGTGGGATCAATAGTGAAGCTGCGTGGATAATCACCGCGCGTCCATTCTTCGCCGGCCCAGGCGAGTTTGCCGTCGCTCCCAATCGTAAACCACGCGATGGAATCGTGCAGCCGGTTGGCAACATAAATGAACCGTCCGTCGGGAGAGAGAACGATTTCGGAAGTGAAATTGGTGCCCGCGAAGTCTTTGGGCAGAGTGGAAATGGTCTGCTTTGCTTTGAGCGTGCCGCGAGCCGAATCGTAGTCGCAGGTAACGATGGTGGAGCTTTCTTCTTGCAACGTGTAAAACCAATGGCGGTTGGTTTGAAATACGAAATGACGCGGGCCGTCGCCGGCCGGGAGCTTGAAACTGGGTGGATTGTTCAGCGTCATTTTACCGGTCGCGACGTCGAATTTGTAGATGAAAATTTCGTCGAGCCCAAGATCGGCAGCCAGCACAAAATGGCCTTGCGGATCGGATTCGATCATATGAGCGTGCGGCTTGTCATGGCCGCTGATGGCGAAGCTGCCTTTGGGTGCGGTTGCGGCCTTGGCTGGACCGGTCGTGCCTGAGTGTTTGTGTATGTCTTCCGGTTCACCAATTTTGCCGTCTCCCAAAATCGGCAGCACCGCCACCGTTCCGCCCGCGTAATTAGCTACCAGAACGAACTTGCCCGAAGGATGAATGCTGAGATGAGCGGGACCGGCGCCCCCGGAGCTGGCGCGATTTAGCAGCGTGAGTTCGCCGCTGCCGCTATCGATTTCCCAAGCGCTCACCGACCCGTTTTCCGCCTCATTGGCGGCGTACAGGTGAGTGCGGGTACGGTCGATCGCAATCCACGACGGGTTAGTGTCGTCTTTGAAGACGTTGCGTTGCGTCAAGTAGCCGCTTTGCGTGTCCACATCGAAAAGATAAATGCCACTACCCCGGCCCTTGCTGCCTTCGGGCCCCTGCGGCGAGCTGTAGCTGCCGACGTAGGCTCGAAGCGTTCTACTCGGAACTGCGCTTAATAGTGGCGCCGCGCCTAAAACCGCAACACGTCTATGGAATTCTCTTCTGTTCATGATTTTCCCCAACCTCCTCCACCTGGTGTCTCGATTCGAATGATATCGCCCGTTTCCGCCTGAATATTGCATTTGCCCGGCAGTGATGTCTCACGGTCTTTTTGAATCCACACTGATAGGCCTTTTGAGCCATCGGACCCACCGCTTAAGCCATAAGGCGAAAACTCCCGCCGGTCGGCGAGTAGGGTGACTTGCGCCGGACATAGTAACTCCAGCTCTCTCACCAAGCCGTCGCCGCCTCGAAACTTACCGTCCCCTCCGGAAGAGGGGCGGTACGAATACCGCCGCACACGAAAGGGATACGCATATTCGAGCGCCTCTACCGGCGTGTTCAAAGAATTTGTCATATGGGTATGAATGCCCGAGACGCCGTTTCCGTTTGGGCGTCCGCCGCTTCCCCCGGCAATTGTTTCGTAATAAGCGAACGGCTGGCCACTGCGTGGGTCGGTCCCGCCGATCGTCAGGTTGTTCATGGTTCCGGAACTGGCGGCTGGTATCCGATTCGGAAGGATCTGCGCGAATGCCTTCAGCAAAACATCGACGATCCGTTGTGACGTTTCGACGTTGCCTCCAGCCACAGCGGCGGGAGCCTTAGCGTTGACAATAGTGGCTTCCGGCAGGATCAGTCGCACTGGCCGCATCAAGCCGGCCGTCGGCGCAGCTTCTTCGGGCAGCAAACAGCGCAAAACGTAAAATGTGGCAGAATAAGTAATCGCTGCGACGGCGTTTAAACTACCAGTAACTTGCGCGGCGGAGCCCGTAAAATCCACTTCTAGTTCACGCTCTACCGGCTTAGTCGTTACTTTCACCGCGATACGGACGGCTGCGGGTTCAATCCCATCATTATCCAGATAGTCTTCCGCACTGTAACTGCCTGCCGGAAATCCCGCCAGCTCAGCCCGGATCAGCTCTTCCGAATGATTCAGCAGCGCCGCCACATTTTCTTCTACCCGCGCCAGCCCGTACTTGCCGACAATCTCGTGCATTCTCTCCACGCCAATGCGACAGGCCCCGATCTGCGCGGTTAAATCCCCTTCGCGCTCGCTCGGCGTACGGACATTGTTTAAAATGAGCCGCAGCACGCTGTCGTCTAGTTTGAGCGGCGGAATGCGAATGCCTTCTTGGTAAATCTCCCGGCACAGTCCCATGGACCCGGGATACATTCCGCCCACATCTGCGTGATGCGCACGGTTCGCCACAAAGAAGGCGGCCTTTTCGTCACCAGCTACGAAGACCGGCATCACAAGCGTAATATCAGGCAGATGAGTGCCGCCGGCGTAAGGGTCGTTCAGGATGGCGATGTCACCGGAGTTAAGCCTCAAGCGATCCAGGGCTGCGCGCACGGACATCGGCATCGAACCGAGATGAACCGGCATGTCGTCGCCCATCGCAATCACTTGGCCACTACGATCGAAAACGGCGCTCGAATAGTCTCGCCGCTCCTTGATGTTTGGTGAGAACGCCGTTCGGCGAAGCGCGATTCCCATCTCCTCCGCTATCGAGTGAAAAGCGCTCTTGAAGATGGCCAGTTCGATAGGGTCGGTCATAAATCAATCACCAGATTGCGAAAGCCGTCTACCGTAAGACGCGCATCCGTCTCAAGGAAAGTAGTCGCGCTGTATTCGACAATCACGGCCGGACCCTGAAATGTATCTCCCGGGTGTAAACGTTCGCGCGCGTAGACCTTACCAGATTGCCATTTGCCATCTTGATAGACCTGCTTTTCTCTAGTAACAGCCTGCGCGCCATCTCCCATGCGTATCGCCTCAGGGCTCTCGGCATTTCGTTCCGTCACAACAGTTCTTCGAACCCGGGCGTTCACCACTTCCACCGCTCGCTTATCGTCGGAATAGCCGTACCGCTGGCGATGCAAAGCGTGGAAACGCGCAACGAAATCCGCACTGAAGGGTACATTCAATTCATAACCTTGTCCCGCGTAGCGCAGATCCAACGATTTTTCACCGTCTCCCAAATCGGCGAAGTGTTTTTCCAGGCGCGGATCATGTGGCCCAAGCATCAGCGTCCGTGACGAATCCTTGACGACATCTGAAATCAAAATACCGTAGGCAGACAAGGCGCCCGGCATCGCGGGAATCAACACTTTGGGAATCCGTAGCGCTTTGGCTAACGCACACGCGTGTAACGGACCCGCACCGCCGAAACTGACCAGCGCAAAGTCTCGCGGATCATAACCCTGTTCTACCGAAATCTTTCGCAGTGCTTGGACCATATGAGCGTTTACCACCCGAATCATCCCTTCGGCGAACGCTTCCACACTGGCCAGTATTCCTTTGGCTCGAATCATGAAAGCACGCGTGCGCTTTTCGTCTAAGTGCATCGCGCCGGATAGAAAGCCATCGGGCTCAATTCGTCCCAGCAGAAGATTGGCATCCGTCACTGCGGGCTGTTCGCCCTTGCCGTAGCAAATAGGTCCAGGGTCCGCACCCGCCGACTGTGGACCTACCTTCAAAACACCGCCACGATCAAAACTCGCGAGCGATCCTCCGCCGGCGCCAACTGTGTGAATATCCAGCATCGGTACAGCCACCGGCATGCCGAGAATTTGAAATTCAGATGAGGTGCGCAAGCCGCCATCGGAGGTAAGAAGAGCCACGTCAGTGGAGGTGCCGCCCATGTCGAAGCTCAAAATTCTGGGGAAGCCGGCCACCTTCGCGACATGCGCCGCGCCCACCACTCCGCCTGCGGGTCCTGACAGAATCGTTCGCACCGGCTCGCGAGCGGCCACCGCTGCTTCCGTTATGCCGCCTGAAGACTGCATAACGAAAAGCCCAGAACCCTGTGCCTTGAGGCTTTGGTCCAGCGCCGTCAGATAGGTTGCCATTTTGGGCGCGAGATAGGCATTGATGACTACCGTCGAGCCGCGTTCATACTCGCGGAACTCAGGCAGGATTTCGTGCGAAACCGAAATCGGCACGCGTAGATTGGCAAGCTTCGCCGCCACCGCTTTTTCATTGCTTGGATTGGCAAAGCCGAACAAGAATGAAATGGCGATCGCTTCCGGGCGCGCCCTTTTAACTAACGAATGAATGCGCTCTAGTTCGGCCTCTGAGACCGCCGTCAGAACACTGCCATCGGCCGCCACTCGTTCCGCCACGCCGAAGCGTAAATCTGCAGGCGCCAGCGGTTCTTCTTTCTCAAAGAAAAGATTGTAGAGTTTTGGGCGCGATTGACGCCCAATCGCGATGGTGTCTTCGAATCCTTGTGTGGTGAGGAAAGCCACCCGCGCGCCTTTGCGTTCGAGCAATGCGTTGGTGCCCACGGTGGTGCCATGGCGCACTTCAGCTTCGCCGGAGGCCGTGATCTGTCCAACCGCGCTCAACACTGCGTTGCCAGGATCCGCCGGCGTCGAACGTACTTTGAGGACTCTCATTTCCCCGGCTTCCGAGTAGACGCAGTCGGTGAACGTTCCCCCGGTATCGATGGCAATTCGCATTCTTTATCCTATTGTCTTGGACGCCATTTCCGTTCTTTCCTTTCGCTGGAGCAATACCTCTTCCGCCCAGCGCCGAACCGTGATCGCCGCGGGGCTCGGCTGGATGCTGGATTCGTTTGACGTCATGCTCTATTCGATCGTGCTCGCCACTCTCATGCGCGAGTTCGGCATGACGAAAAGCGTTGCCGGTTTCCTCAATACGCTCACGTTGATCGCTTCCGCGCTGGGAAGCTTTCTGTTTGGCTTCTTTGCCGATCGGCTCGGCCGGCGTCGCATGCTCAGCCTGAGCATTTTGACATATTCACTCTTCACGTTTGCTTGCGGCTTCTCTACCAGCGTCGCCATGCTGGCCGTTTTCCGCTTTCTACTAGGCCTTGGAATGGGAGGCGAATGGAATGCCGGTGCAACGCTCGTGGCGGAGACTTGGCCCAGCCATTGGCGCGGCCGAGCGCTGGCGCTGGTGCAGAGTAGCTGGGCGATTGGCTACGCATTGGCCGCCTTGGTGGCGAATGCGGTTCTGGCGCGAACCAATTGGCGTTGGGTCTTCTTCGTCGGCGTCTTCCCGGCATTGGTCACCTTCTGGATTCAAAAAGGTGTGCCTGAACCGGAGATCTGGCAACGAGCCCAAGCGGCCCCCCTTCCGGCCGAAGAGAAAAGCCGCTTATGGCGCGCCTCTATGCCGCATTTGACTGGGCTGCTGCTAATGAACATTTTTGGCATGTTCGCTTGGTGGGGCCTGTTTACCTGGATGCCGAGTTACCTGATGCTGCCCATCGCACGCGGAGGCCGCGGCTTCGGGCTTTTCGCAGCAACTCCCTTCCTGGTTGTGTTGAATCTGTGCGGCATGTTTCCCGGTTATCTCCTGTTTGGAGCGATATCGGACAAATTCGGACGGAAGCGCGCCGTGATTCTTTATCTGATTCTGGCGGCTCTTGCGGTGCCCCCGTTCGCTCTGGCGCGTGACCCGAAGATTATTTTGCTCACCGCATCTATCACGGCGTTCTTCGGCACCGGATTCTTCGTTGGCTCCGCTTTACTTGGCAGTGAATTGTTTCCCACTCCCATTCGCGCCACGGCTCTGGGCCTCTCTTACAACACCGCGCGCGGCATCAGTTCGCTTGCGCCGTTCATCATTGGGGCGATTGGCGAAAGGCATGGTCTCGGTTGGGGCTTCGCATCCTGTGGTATCGCATTCGCCCTGGCAGCTGCGGCTGCCTCAAGAGTTCCAGAGACAATCGGCCGCGAACTGGGTTAACCATTTTGCCGGTGCGCTCATTGTGCCGTCCCGGTCAGTTCCTGTTTGTCGCTCAGTTCCCCGTCTGGCACGATGACAGCTACCCAAGGCGTCTCGCGGTCTTGTATCTGACCATGCCATTCGATTTTGGCCGCCCCACTTAGATCGATCTTCTTGCTCTTTTCCGCCATCGAAAGATTGTCCGTGCGGATTTCAAATTGATGCGTGCCTGAACCGCGCACTACCATCGATATCGTGACATCGCCAGAACCTTTTTGGGCAGCCGTAGCCTCGAAGCTGAGCGCGTGACCGGCCCGCAAATCGATATGATACGTTCGGCCCGGCAAGGCAGTTAGTTTCAAGGTCGCCGGACCTTGGCTCACCACATAGTGACCTTCAGCCAGCCTGGTCCGAAAAAAACCAGCAGAGTCCATCTGGACCGGAGTCACGGTACCGGTTTGCTCTTCGCGAAACTCAACCACTGTTTGGCGCCCGGCTTCTCCTTCCCCTGAAATCACCGCCGGTCCGGCGAAATCCTCCATCAGCCAGATCCAGCGTCCCACTGAGTGTGTCCAGACTTCCTTGTAGGTCCAGCCGATTTGATTCGGCCAGTACGGCGCATCGCTGAATCCCTTTGTTTCTATACCGACGGGAAGGGCGCCTACCATCTGGCCCGACCGCACACTGTAAAGTGGCGTCCAGTCGTATCCCTCGCCGTACATCATGCTGGCTGCAAATGGATTTCGCCCCAGAATCCATTCAGCCTGTTCCGCCGCAAGGTCTATCCCTTCCAAGCTCCCTCGCGTCTGGGCTGCAGTCGAAAGCGCCTTCGATTGCGATAGCAAAACGCTGAAGTTTCCTCGAAAATCAAACCACACCGGAAAGCGGCGAAGATAGAATTCTTTAGCCAGCGGAACTCCGGCGCGCACCTCGGCTGCGTAGGCGTCCGAATCCGCGGCTCTCAGCGGCGTCCAATCTTTCTTCCCGCTGATCAATTTGGCATCGCTCTCGCGATAGACGGCAGCCGGCAAAACGCCATAAGGTTCATTCACCTGCGCCGCACGCTCTAAATAGTATTTCGAGTGGAGTACTAAAGCCGAATACCATTGCATCCATTTTGGGTGATTCGGAAACACCCTGCAGAGCCGCGCCAGCGCGACAATGGGCGCTTGTTCCTCACCCATGTGAAACCGTTGAAACAAACTTTCACGGCGCGGACCACTGTAGAAATAGCCCGCCAGCGGAATCGTCCAGGGCTGCAGCTTGCGTTCCTGCGATTCTAAAATGAGATCCGCCAGCACAAACGCTTTGTCGGCATACTCTTCTGTGCCTGTCGCCTCAAACAAATCCACCGAGGCCAGCGCGCCTATCGAAATCCGCTCCAGTTCGTCCTTCTGCCCATAGACAATGGGAAGCGGCTGTGCCGTTGCCAGTCCATTCACGGCGAACTGCCAGTCTTCTTTCGCAATGGCCAAGCTGCGATTCGCTAACTCAGGGTCGCTCTCTTTCAATACTTTGTACGCTATGGCTTCCGCGTTGCTTACTCGAAAGTTCCATTCGGGATCGTTCACCGCTTCGCCGTGCCTATCGTCGGCGTCGCCCATAATTCCATTGGTCCAGTAACTGATCAGTTGGCCGGTACTGCGATAACCATCGCCGAAACGCGTCTTCAGCACCCAGTTTAGGCCCCACTTCGCCTCTTCTATGACGCGCTTCTCAAACACTGGATCGCCGCCTTGTTCGCGCAGCCGCTCCGCCAGCGCAAAAAGCGCGTAAGAAACGCCAGGCGTGTTTCCCGTGGCTGTCAGATCTCCCGCATCGTGATATCCGCCATTTACGATGATTCGTCTCCCCGCGTGCTCTGTGTAACAGTCCTGATGACAGATCCCGTGAAGCCCCGGGATCACGGTCCCACACCTCTCGCTGTAAAGGAAGTTGATCGCCTTCTCAATGCTCTCGCGCCAAGGATCCATTCCAATTTCGAAGGAGCGGGTCTCCATCTCTCCGGCGCGGATGAAATACCTGCCGGGCTCACGAATCGCGGAAAAATCCAGCAACTGATACGTCCCAAGCGGCGTGTTCACCGTCTGGACCGGCCGCGTCAACACTATTTCGCCGGAGTTTGCGCGCGCGACACTAAATTCCTTCGTCTTAAGCTCACTCGCGATAGCTGATTTTGGCGCCCCAGAAGGATAGCCGCCGCCACTGAAAGCGATCTTCCCGGGAGCCACGTCCCAACCTTCCACATGATCGGGATCGACCTTCTGCAACTCCAGCCAGTCTATGTAGATTGTGGTGTGATCGCCGGCATCCGGGTACTTCTTCGGCAGACTGTACGCGAAATCCAGGCCCGTCACGCGGTCCCTGTCCAGCGGAGCAATCTCCCACACAACTTGATTCCACTGATGATTGTTCAAGGGAATCGACTCATTCCGTCCTTCGTTGTAACGATCCGGCAGGTGGTGCGACCCCTCATTGTGCAGAACGAGCGAACACGAAATGGCAGGTGCGCCCTCCACATCCGGGAATACCCATATGGATAACCGGTTGTAGGCAGACCAGTCTTCTCCGGCAAACTTGCGAGTGGCCATTAAGTCAATCCATTCGCCCTCTCCGCCGGTAGTCGCTTCCCCAGTCGCCGAATGTATTCGCAGAGAGTGCATCCCTTGCTTCACCTGCGTCTCCGACAACGTCAACTCGCCATTTCCGCTGAACAGCCAGTTGTCCAGACTTTCCATTCCGTCGAGCAAACGCGATTCCAGCACTGGCTTGTTTAACCAGCGGAAAGCGGCGCCATTCCCATATCGAGCCTGCAGCGGGCGGCCTCCCTGTTGCTGTCCCAATAATGCCGCGCTGACCACCGCCAAAACCGCGACCCATTTGCACGTTAAGTTTTTCAAAGGGTTTATGATCTATCTGTGCGAAACTGTCAGTCTCGTGCACAAACTCCTCTTCATTCTACTTTTCATCGCGAATTGTTGTCAGGCTCGCGGGCCCGAG
Source organism: Bryobacterales bacterium (assembly GCA_963771405.1). Lineage (GTDB taxonomy): Bacteria > Acidobacteriota > Terriglobia > Bryobacterales > Bryobacteraceae > Bog-105. The sequence continues at coordinate 481,207 of CAVYUL010000024.1, read as the reverse complement.
CAAATCATTGGTTATGTGTTCGCCCAGGATCGCATTCTGAATCCCGCTGACATCAAAGCCGAAGAACTCACGCGCATCAATTACGCTTTTGCCAATTTGAAAAATGGACAAGTAGTAGAGGGTTTCTCACACGACGCCGAAAACTTTGCGGTGCTCAATGGGCTGAAAACGCGCAATCCGAACTTGCGAATTCTGGTTTCCGTAGGCGGCTGGACTTGGTCCGGCGCCTTCTCCGATGCGTCTCTGACGAAAGAGAGCCGTGAGACTTTCGTTCAAAGCGCCGTTGCTTTTATCGAAAGATACAATTTGGACGGCCTCGACATCGATTGGGAATACCCGGGATTGATCGGCAACGGCAACGTGTTTCGCCCCGAAGACAAACAGAACTACACCGCGCTGCTCAAAGAACTGCGCCACGCCTTCAATCGTGAAGGCAAGCGTCTCCACCGCCATCTGTACACCTCCGTTGCCACTGGCGGGGGAGCCAATTTCGTGTCTCACACTGAGCTTGCCAAAGTGGCGCGCGAAGTTGATTCCGTCAATCTGATGAGCTACGACTACTATGAGCCGAGCGACGACAAAATCGCCGGACACCACTCTCCCCTCTTCACAAATCCGGCCGACCCCAAGCATGTTTCGGCCGACGCCTCAGTCAGGTTGTATCTCGCCGCCGGTGTCCCCGCGAAAAAGATTGTGCTGGGCGTTCCATTTTATGGCCACGCCTGGACCACGGCTTCCGACGCAGGGCACGGCTTGTATCAGGCCGCCGCGGCCGCACAGACTCCAACCACTTACCATGACATTGCCGGTTACTTGGCCGCTGGCGGCTATACTCGCTACTGGGACGCGGTCTCCGCAGTACCGTATCTCCACAACGCAGTCTCCCACGTTTTCATTTCCTATGACGATCCGGAATCCTTAACTCTCAAATGCGCTTATGTGCTCAAGCACAAGCTCGCAGGCGTTATGTTCTGGGATTACGCCGGCGATTCCAATGGCACGCTCCTCGATGCGCTTCACGCTGCTCTCAACCGCTAATCTCCCATGCCAAACCAGCGAGTTCTCTCCATCGACATCCTTCGCGGTCTCACAATGCTCCTGATGATCTTTGTCAACGATCTGGCGAGCGTTCATGGCCTTCCTTGGTGGAACTATCACCTGCCCGCTACCGCTAACGGTATGACTTACGTCGATATGGTTTTCCCGGTGTTTTTATTCATAGTCGGGCTATCGCTGCCGTTAGCTATTAAGCATCGCCTGGCAAACGGTGCGTCGCCGAACCAATTGTGGGGTCACATTCTGGGCCGCGCCGCCGGATTGCTCGTGCTGGGAATCGCGCTCGCCAATGCCGAAAAATGCACCTCGATGCAGCCCAATCTCTGGGGCTTTCTCGTCCTGATCAGCGGAATTCTCTTCTGGCTTACGAATCGCCGCTTCAAATTCCTCGGGCTCGCTGGGCTTCTCCTGCTCTTTGCCGTGTTCCGGCGAACCGACTCGCACGGCGTTCGCCACTGGCTCGATTTCTCTTATTGGGAAATCCTCGGAATCATCGGCTGGACCTACCTCGCCATTTGTCTTTTCTATGTCCCCACTCGGCGTTGGACTTTCGCGCCGGTCGCTTGGCTCATTGCATTCTGTGCCTATAACGTCTGGTCCCCGCCGCACCCGCCAATGTACATATGGCCTTTTGAAAACGGCGCATTCTGTTTGCTCGTCTTCGCCGGTATTGTGGCTACGCAAATTCTCTTTACAAACGACTTTTTCGGGAGTCTTCGTCATAAGCAGTTAGCCGGTTTGGCCTACGCTGCGGTTCTGTTTGCCGCCGGATATTCCTTGCTGCCGTTCGGCATTTCCAAAATCCGCGCGACACCCACCTGGTGCCTGTTCAGCGCGTCCGCCGCAATGCTGATCCTGCTGTTTCTTCACTGGCTCTGCGACGTAAAACAGAAAAGCGCATGGGCTGCCTTTGTCAAACCGGCCGGATCGAATACCATTCTGACCTATCTTTTGCCGGATCTTTATTACTTCGGCTGCGCGATCCCGTGGCTCCCTACGTCACTAAACCACGGGATGGCGGGAGTTGTTCGCGCTGCTTGCTTCACCATCGTAATTCTGGCTGTCTCTGCCTTATTAACCAGAGCGCGAATTCGTATGCAGCTTTAAATCGCCTTAGGGACACTTTGGCAACATCAGAAGAAACGACGTGCCTCGCCCTGGATTGGGTTCTATGGCAATACTGCCCTTGTGAGCGTCCATGATCCGTTTGGAGATGCTGAGGCCAATCCCATAGCCGCCCGTATTCTTCGACCTTGAGCGATCAACCCGAAAAAACGGTTCGAAAATATTTCCAGCGTCGCCCTCCAGAATGCCCGGGCCGTCGTCGCTCACGCGCACCACTATCTCGTTCCCGCTCTTTGAAGTTGAAACCTCTACCGCCCGGCTGTCTGGAAGTGAATATTTGAAAGCGTTCTCCAAAACATTTCGCAGAACTCTACGCATCTCCCCGGCGTCGAAATCCAACATGATTTCGCGTTCCGTCACAAACAAATGAAGGCCGGGCCGTCTGTCCTCAAAGCTCTTGCTCACCTCACGCAATACCGCCACCAGATCCTGACGCTCAACATGCATGCCTCTGCCGTTGCGCAGCCGCTCGAGTTCCAGCAGTTCCGACACCATTTGCTCAATTTCGTCGACATCGGAGGTCATGCCAGCTCGGTGTTCGCCTTCCGGCAGAATTCCAGCGCCAATTTCAACCGCGTCAACGGTGAGCGAAGCTCGTGACTGACATCAAGAAGCAACTGATCGCGCGCTTGCACCATCTCTTTCACGCGCCGCACCATGCGGTTGAAGGCATTGCTGAGCACGCCGAATTCGTCATGCGTGAGAACCGGGACCGATAGGTCAAGAGCGCCCGCGCCCAACTTAGCCACGCCTTCGTCCAGCCACCGCACTGGGCGCAGAAGACGCCTTTTACGAGATACTCGCGATTGTCGCGGTTGTAAAGAGTGCCCGCACCGAAGAAGAGAGGGATGGGCGCATCAATTGATGGATGCTGTCTCCCGTCCCAGGTAACTCGGAGATGGACCTCATCAAAGACAGGCGCCTCTTCGCGAGGAATGGAAAATTCCAGGGCGCGAATGGCGGCTTTGCCTCGAAGCCGGGCGATGGTAATCGAACCGTGCGCCGGCAAATTTGCGGTTCCGGACGAAGATGCGCAGCCGGTTTTCGGTGCAATGTCGGTGCCGGAGCGAGAGATCAAATCGAGCACATATTGCGCTGACGCTTCCGTTTCATTCCAGCTGCGCAGTGGCTGTGACAGTGGCGTCCCAGGTACGAAACGGTCGTAAATATAGTAGCCGGTGCCGTAATGGGTTCGCGTATAGGCCATTTGAAAGCTGCGTTCAAACGGAATCGGCGTCCAAACCAAGTCGGCTCCGCGCGTGGCTGCCCAAGTCCAATTCGGCGGACTAGGAAACGCATTGCTCGGCAAAAACACGGAATCCGGCGGTGGATGTAACGGATCGCTCGTGCTGCTCTCCTGCACAATCTGATCAGTTCCATCCACCACATAATGCCAGGGGCTTCCATGCCAATGGTTGTACCGGCTGAATAACAATAGTCCCGGACCCTCCAAGTCCAGCGTCACATTGAAGCTATCGGAGAGCTGGTAGAGAAAGTGGGAAGCGTCGGCACCTTCGTTTCCACCGTTCCGGTCATACGTGCTTCGCATATAAGCCCGCATTCCGATCCGCTGCTCCGCCCAGTGCTCCCAATACCGATATGCATCGAGCCCCACGGGAATCGGGCCAGCCCCGGCAGACTGCGCGGCTGCCAGCAGCAATATTGCGACCCAAGGCCACAGTCTCCGAAAAATGGAACGCTTCGATTTCCAAAATCGCGTTATCTCTCGGCTATGAATCGGAAAGCGCCTTTGGTAAAGCTTTCCGGAGGATTATGGGCTGGTCCCCGCGACAACACGGCCGGAAGGCCAGCCTTACGCCGCACCCTTCGACCGCCGGTGACGCGAGCGAGGAAAATCAGATGGACCTGGCGGTCGTCCGCTAAAACGTCTGCCTGCGGTTCCCGGCGTTTACAATCGCTGTATGCACGACGTGGTAGTGTACTCACGCCAAGGCTGCCATCTCTGCGAGATCGTAAAACAGACCCTTACGCAGGCCCAGGGGCAAGCCGACTTCCAATGGCGCGAGGTGGACATCGATTCCGACCCCGAATTGCGGCAGAAGTACAACGATCAGGTGCCGGTAGTATTCATCGACGGCCGCAAGGCATTTAAGTACCGCATGGGCACGCGAGAGTTTTTCTCGGCCTTGGCGAAAAGATCGAGAGTATAGAGGCTGTAACATAATTAGTCGATTACTCGCGAGTTTGAGCCCACCCGAGAGAGGTGCTGGTAAAAGTCTGGATTTCAAAGTCAACAACGAAGAAGAGATGAGCTATCTAGCTGCGTGTGACTTAGCAACAATCCCAGGAGCCAAGCTAATAAATACGATTTAGAATTGGTTTCAGCCAAACGGCATTGAGCGCTTTCCCAGGAGGTTCAGCGTGTCGAATCTGGTTGTTGCTCGAAAGGTTGTCGTCTTCTCGGCAATCCTCTGCGGTCTCCCCGCCAGCATTGTCGCCCAGTTGGAAAGCGGAGCGATCCAAGGCACGGTCACTGATCAATCCCAGGCCATCATTCCCGGAGCCAAGGTCCTGCTTCTGAACGAAGATACCGGGCTCACTCTCTCCACGGTCACCAACTCCGAAGGAACTTATGTTTTTTCGCCGCTGAAGATCGGCACTTACACTGTCTCGGCCACCTTTAGCGGTTTTGAAACCTCCAGCCGTCCGCACCTTGCCGTCAACGTTCAGCAACACCTGGTGATTGATTTCTCGCTTCATCCCGGCCTTGAAACTCAGCGAGTGGAAGTCACCTCCGGCGTTCCGCTTCTTCAGACGGAGAATGCCTCGGTAGGCCAAGTCGTGAACGGCAAGCAGATCAATGATCTCCCGCTGAATGGCCGCAATTTCACTTTCCTCGCGCAGCTATCCGCCGGAATTACCACCATGCAGCAGGATTCGCGGGGCTTCGGCGCAAGCGGCGGTTTCACCGCCAATGGCGTCCGCTCCGAATCGAACAATTATCTGCTGGATGGTATCGACAATAACAGCGACTCGCAGGATTTCTTGAACGGCACGTTTTACGTGGCTCTACCTCCCGTCGATGCCATCGCCGAATTCAAAGTCGAGACCGCCAACTATAGCGCCGAACTCGGCCGCGCCGGTGGGGCCGCCGTTAACGCAGCCTTAAAAAGCGGCACGAATCAATTCCACGGCGATCTCTGGGAATTCCTTCGCAACGACAAACTTGACGGCAACGATTTCTTCAATAACGCCGCCGGCGTTCCGAAAGGCGAGTTTCGCCAAAACCAGTTTGGCTTCACGGCGGGCGGGCCCATCAAGCGCAACAGGACTTTCTTTTTTGGAGACTATCAAGGCACCCGCCTCCGTCAAGCTCTGGTGTACCGCGCCACGGTCCCCACTCCCCTTATGCGCAACAGCGGCTTTACCAACTTCTCCGATCTCTATTCTCAATCCACCGGCACTGTCACGGATGCGCTCGGCCGCACGTTCAAAGTCGGTCAAATCTTCGATCCGGCCACCACTCGTCCTGTGACTGCCGGTCAGATCGACCCGGTTACCGGCGACCGGGCGCTCAGCACCGGCTACGTGCGCGACCCATTTCCGGGAAACATCATTTGCCCCAACCCCGCCTGCGGCCGCATCGATCCTAACGCTGTCAAATTGCTCGACCTGTATCCGCTGCCGAATTTACCTGGTCTTTTCAATAACTACGCCTCAAATCCGGTGCAAAGTCTCAACGCCAACAGCTTCGATGCCCGCATCGATCAGAACTTCAGTCAGCACGATCAGATGTTCGGCCGCATGAGCTACACGGACACCTCGCGTTTTATCCCCGGTCCCTTTCCCGGCCTAGCCGATGGCGGCAGCTTCAACGCGGGCGATCAAACGATCGGCACTCGCAACGCCGCTCTAAGCGAGACTCATTCTTTCAACCCCGGGTTGGTCAACTCTTTGCGTTTTAGCTATGGCCGGGTTCACACTCTTTTCGCTCCTACCACCGTCGATCAACTCAACATTCCCTCCCAGTACGGTATTGAGGGCATTTCCCAAGTTCAGCTGAATGCCCCAATTCTCACTGACCGGCCTCTCGCCGTTTGGCCAGAGCACTTACACGCCGATCAACGAATGGGATGACACCTGGGAACTCGCCGATAGTGTCACGAAAATCCTCGGCAGGCACACCATGAAGACGGGCTTCGAAGGTATCTATCTGCGCTTTGCTACTTATCAGCCTGCCGATCCTCGCGGTTCTGACTCGTTCAGCGGCGTGTACACGTCCATTCCCGGAGTGGACGTCAACAACAGCGGCGCTGTCCAGTTCGTCTTGAATCCGATCCCAGCGACAGTGCCTGGCGGCGTAGCCGACAACGGCGGGCCCAATTCGGTTGCGATCTCTCGAATTTCCGTCAGCGACGCGCGTCGCCGTTACTATGCCGGGTACTTCCAGGACGATTGGAAAGTCAATCAGCGCCTCACCCTGAATCTGGGCGTCCGCTGGGAGTACTTCCCGCCTATCTATGACGCCAACGATGCCCAAAGCAACTTCATTCAAGGCAGCCCGTTCGGAACAGCGGCTTACCTGATTCCACAGTCGCGCGAGAACCAGTCTAATCCGAACAACACTCTCTCGCCATCTTTTGTCTCACTTCTGGCGAAGGACGGCATACAGCTCCAATACGTGGCAAACCGCGGTCTTCGCAGCGCGCAAAAAGATAACTTCGCGCCGCGCTTCGGCTTCGCTTATCAAGCCTCGAGTAAGTTTGTTATCCGAGGCGGCTATGGCATTTCCTACAATGGCCTGGAAGGCGTCGGGTACGGGCCGGCTCTCGGCGCCACGTATCCGTTTGCCTTTACGAGCGGCTTTTCAAATAACAGCAACCAATCGCCCATCGTCTTTTCAAACGGCCAAAATGCCACCCTTGAAAACGCTTATGCGAACATCAATCTCATTCCGTCTTTGGTTGATGGCAGCGGCGTTTCCCTGCATGGCATTGTGCCCAATTTGAAGACTGCTTATGTCCAAAGCATGAACTTCACGCTGCAATATCAATTGACGCAAAGTATGTCCTTCCAGGTGGGCTACGTCGGCACACTGGGCCGGCATATTGAAGCGAACGCGGGCAGCGCGAACGTGGTGCATGAACTGCTGATTCCCTCAGCGAACGCCGCTCCGTATCGCGAGTATCCCGACATGGCCCCGGGCGGCAGCATTCAAACCGATTGGGGCAGCATGTACTATCACGGATTGCAAACCAATCTCGAGAAGCAATTCAGCTATGGCTTGAGTTTCTTAACGAACTTCACTTGGTCGCGCTGCCGTACCGACGCCGTCGATCAGCTGAACGGCACCGCCATCGCTTACCGCGCGCCCGGCCTCGGTCCGCAAATCGATTATGGTCCTTGCGATTCCGATATTCGGCACGTCTTCCATTTCAGTGGTAACTATAATTTGCCATTTGGCAAAGGGCGCCAGTTCCTAGCGGGCGCGGGCCGCGTCGCGAATCAAATCGTCGGCGGCTGGCAGATCAATTCAATACTCACGCTGCAGGATGGCCAGCCATTCACCATTCCGTGCGACATCACCACTGCCTCCGGCATGAGTTGTGTCGCTCTGTTGGTGCCCGGTCAGAATCCCATTGGCGGCCAACACGATGTGAATCAATGGATGAACCCGGCGGCGTTTCAGAATCCACCGGTTGTTGCCGTCAACGGCCAGACCAACCTGGCGCCCTTAGGGGGTGAACGCGGGCAAGTCTACGGGCCGGGTTTCCATCGGCTGGATTTCTCTCTGTTCAAAGAGTTCTTCCCCAGCGAGAGAACGCGCTTGGAATTTCGCGCCGAGTTCTTCAATATCACGAATCATCCAAACTTCTCAACGCCGCAAGGTCCAACCGGCGGCACAGCGGTTGTCAGCGCTCCGGGCGCACTCGATTTCCAAAACGCCAACTTCGGAAAAATTACCGCGACTCGCGACTCCCCCAACGATCCGCGTCAGATACAATTTGGCCTTAAGTTCTATTTCTGAGTCTTCGCTTTGTCGCCCCAGCATTTCGACGGCTATCCGCCGCAGGCCAAACAGCTGGCCAACGATAATTTCGAATTGCTGAGAGTTCTGCCCGTTGCCTTCGTGCACCTCTTGCTGCAACAAATCCAGTCTTACGACTGGCGCTTTCCCTTTGAGCGCCGCGAGATCGACCGGCAATTGGAATTTCTGAGGTCTCTTTCTGAGGTTGAGCGGCACAACGCCTTGGCCGGTTTTGAGCATCTTCGCTTATCGCCTCCCCTGGCCGCCTTTGACTGGGCAAAGTCGCCGGATGAGTACGCCGAACAACTGTCCGCTTACCTCTGGTCTACTCGTCAAATCGATGAATTTCACCAGGCGGCTTCCAGCTACCTTTTGAAGTTCGATGCTGCCAGCCCACCCGCGCAGCCGCCCACGCCCCGGCTCGGCATTGCCGTCATCGGCCAAGGCGTGGATAAGAGCGCATTTCCTTTGTTTCGCAAATTGCGCCCGCACGGCGTCTATTTCACCCGTGTTGATCCCAAGGACGGTTTCAGGATTTTGTTGGACGCTGCCCGCGCCCGCGCCAACACCCATCCGCAGCCGTTTGCGCATTGGTACGTCGATGGAGGACGCTCGGAACCAATCTCTACCAACTCGCTCGATACCGTTTCTTATGCTGGACTCGAGCCAGTAAGAAAGCGGCTGCTGAGTAAGATTGACGGAGCCATCCACAACGGCATACCGGGCCCGGAAGCAATGCTCACGATGCTTCACAAGCTGCGGCCGGAAGACATTGGTTTAGCGAGCGGTAAAAACGAAGCCGTGCTGAGTTACTTCCAAGCCAGCCTGCTGCTCTCCGGTTCCGGCACTCAGATCTTCAGCACCAGCTTTGTCCAGTGGGCCGCGCGTGAGCTATGGCGTCGTGCCCAGCCCCTCACTGTCCTGGCTCGGTTTGCCCCTCGTCAACGCCAACGCCCCATGAATGAGATGCTCGCCGGCGATCAGTTTGGCGGCGTACAGCTTGACCCTGAAGGTTCCTTGATCGATGCCGATATGGCAGCTTTCTACATATGGCGCGATCAGCAGAAACTCCCCGGTTCGGAACAGGCGTCGTTCCTCGTTTGGTTTGAAAATCAGCGCGAAGCGCTGGTCGTGTCGCCGAGTCTTCCCAGGAATACCGATTCCAATAGTCCCGTGAGTGTCCGCTGGTTACTGGAACAGGTGAGTTGATTTATTTGTCTCGACTTCGATCACTGGCGGTCATCGCTCTGCCCTGTCTGCTGTGCATCATTTATCTGCTTGTCATTCGCCCCGCCGCACTGCGGTGGGGTGCAACAGAAGAAGAAGTGGCGCGCCCTATGCAGGGTAGACGATCTCCGAGTGGCAGCATCCCAAGAGAGGCGAAGTGCTCCCGATTACTGCGGTGGCCTCGCTTGTGTTCGAGTCGATCCAACCTGATCGTTATTTGGTCTGGAGAGGATTTGCGACCCCAGTTGATAGCAGCTTTGTATGGGCGCTTTATCCGATTGACGCGAGCCATACACGTCTGATCAGCCGCATTCGTCTTCGCTATCACTGGAGAGATCGGGCGCTTGCACTCGATCTCTTTACAGAGTTCGCCGACAGATTGCCGTTTGGGTTCTGGCGTTCGCCGAACTCGTCGCTGCAGCCGTACTCGTGTTCCGTCGGAATCGTTGGTGCCGCGCATGGCTTCTTGCACTCGGAGCGGGACTGTTGTTGCTGTTTGCCCTCTATGCACGCGCGCCGGAATGGATTGGCGCTGCGCTGGTCTGTGTCGTCCTCGTGATAATGTTTCGATTCTTGGGAACCGAGCCAATGCATTCACCTGGAGGCTGAAGTGGAAGCTCAGTCCATTACGACCATGCTCTGTTCGAGTGCGCGTTCTGCCCATTTGATGTCCTTAGCAGCCGGCGCTTTGTCGCCGAGGAGGCTCTCAAATCTGAACAGCATTTTCCAATCCGTAAATGAGCCTGAAGGTCACGTTTGAATCCAATGCGAAATGAGCCTGAAAGCAGAGTTCAATTCCAACGCGGAGTGAGCCTGAAGAGAGGAATGGAAACGATGCTGAAGAGAGTGTCCTTTCTGAGGTTGATTGGTTAGCCAGGGAAGGGTCTAGAGGGAAGGGGGCGGCAGTTGAGCCCCCTTCCTCGGCCAGCAACCCATGGACGGGCGCAAGCAAGAAAGAGCCAACGCTCACGAGGGAAACCGCACGCGCTTGAGTAAGTCGAGTTTGGCTTTCTGCATGAGCATAGCGGCTTCGGTATCGCTGTGGCGAGAAGCGTGCTGGCGAAGCAGCGCTGGCGTCAAGCCAGGTTTTAGATATTGCTGCCAGCGCGGCAGCGACGCTAGTTTTTCGAACGGTGTGCGGTAGTCGTCGGCTGGGTAAACGCGTCGCGTGCGGCCACGAGCGCCTTGTTTGAGCAAAGCGTAGCCACAAGGACGGTGGAAGTTGAGGTAAGGGTTGAAGTGCGCCGTGTAGAACCGCTGGATCGCTTCGGCGTGATCGGAACCAATAAATCCGTAGCCAATATGCTTGCGCACGACAGCGCCGTTCTTGCCCTCCACCAAGGCGTTGTCGGTGGTTCGGTAGGCGCGGCTCTTGGTGAATTCGACGAGCAGTTTGCCGAGCATGTTCGCCACATTGTGATTGATGAATTCCGATCCGTTGTCGCAGTGAAAGCCTAGAATGCGAAACGGAAATTGGTGCAGGATCGCTTCCAAGACGGGCATCAGATGTAGCTCGCTGATCGTCTCCACGCAGCCAATCGCTTGCCACTGCGTCACAGTGTCGACGGCATTGATGTGATACACGCCCGCTTTGCCGTCGTGATTGCCCTGGTGCACAGTATCGACGCGCAAATAGCCGGGCTTGCCTTTGGGATCGGGCTTGCGTCTCTCGCCAATGGGAATTTGCCGGCTTTGCGTATGCTGTACGCGCACTCGCTGCTTGCGGTACACCGCGCTCTGCCGCAGGTTGTAAATGTGCGACACAGAGATCCGCGACAGCCGTTCGTATTGCGGCTTGCCGAACACTCTGTGCTCGCGATGCAGAATGCGGCGCAGCGCTGGGCCGCTCAAATCCTCGTGCGCGGCATCGGTGGCGGCTAACACAAGAATGTCTTCGTTCCGGTAGCGGCGAGCAAAGTTTGGCCGGTGCGCGGGCTTCCGTTCGATCACCCGTCGATCGATCCACTGCGCGATCAGGCGAGTCATCTGTGCTCGGCTGATGGCTGTGACCTTCGTCGGAAACCGCTTCACCACACCGCGCTCGCGCTTGCCGAGTTGGCTGTAGCTCTGCTGCTTCAGAACCGCCGTGATGAAGTCGTACTTTGTCTCCGAGTCTTCGGTTGTCCATGTGATTTTCCTGCTGCCGGCCAGCAGATCCTCCATCTCGCTCAAGGTGAGTTTTTCCAGATCCTTCATACTGATTTGCATTCATCAGCAGGTTCCCTCTTTCAGGCTCATCCCGCACTGGAATCACTCCGCCCCTTCGGGCTCTTCCCGCATTGGAATCAACCCACCCCTTCAGGCTCATACCGCGTTGTACAATTCTTGAACTTGTCCTTATCGCAGTAACACAGGAGAATAAAGAAAGATATGATCACTCTCTCAGACGCGCGGCGCATCATAGCCGCTGCTGAAAAAAAGGCCGAACAAATCGGCCAGCCTATGAACATCGCCGTCGTCGATGCCGGCGGCAATCTTGTCGCTCATGTCCGTATGGACAAAGCCTGGATGGGCAGCGTCGACATTTCGATAAAGAAAGCATGGACGGCTCGTGCTTTTGACATTTCCACCAAAGAACTTGGCGAATTGAGTCAATCGGGCGATCAGTTCTTCGGCATTCATGCCTCCAACAATGGAAAGGTGATGATCTTCGCCGGCGGAATTCCCCTCAAAAAAGGCGATCAGGTGGTGGGCGCCATCGGTGTCAGCGGCGGATTGGGGAAGCAGGACCAAGCCGTAGCCGAAGCGGGCGCGCAAGCCTTTTGAAAGTCTGGGCCGGCGCGGAATGAACTCGAGCGCTGTGGAGGGCCGGGGCCAACTCCCGGCAACCTTTTTATGTTTTTCCAAGCGGCTCAACCGCCCCTCGGTTCGCGTGTTGCCTTTCAACATGCTCGCTTTGCGTGAGCCGGAAGGCAGTGCCGATAATGGCGATGTGAGAAAAAGCCTGCGGAAAATTCCCCAGCATCCGCTTTCGTGCACTATCGTACTGTTCGGATAACAGCCCAACCCCGTTGGTCAGAGACAGCAGTCGCTCAAATAGAGCAATCGCCTCTTCGCGCCGTCCAATCATATTCAGGTTGCTCACCAGCCAAAAGCTGCACGCCAAAAACTTTCCTTCGCTCCCAGCAACGCCATCTTGCGTCTCCTCCGTTCGATAGCGCATAACCAAACCATCTTGCATAAGATGATTTTCGATCGCACTGACAGTGCCGCGAATCCTCGGATCGTCCGCCGGAAGAAACCCCACCATCGGAATCAACAACGCCGATGCATCCAACCGATCCGAATCATAAGCCTGAACAAAACTGTTTAGCCTCCGGTTGAAAGCTTTTGTGCAGACTTCCTCGTGAATTTGATCGCGGACGCGGCGCCAACGATCTATCGGCGCGTCGAACTTCGCTTCCTCTGTCAGTTTGATCGCGCGGTCGAAAGCCACCCAAGCCATCACCTTTGAATATGTGAAGTGTTGAGGTGCGCCTCTCACCTCCCAAATACCTTCATCGGGCTGTTGCCAGATCGTTTCCAAATGTTCAACCATCGCCCGCAAAACGCAAAAAGTCTCGGAAATGTCGACCTTGAGATGCCTGTAGACCCAAAAGGACGCATCCAGAACTTCGCCGAAGATATCCAGCTGCAATTGCTCGGAAGCGGCGTTTCCGATCCGTACCGGTGAGGAATTCTCATAACCAGAAAGTGACTTGAGGTCCCACTCGGTCAATCGACGCTCGCCTGAAATCCCGTACATGATCTGCACTTGGTCCGGACTCCCCGCAATAGCGCGGTGCAGCCATTGCATCCAATCGATGGCCTCGTCGTAATAACCCGCATTCATGAAGGCAAGCAGCGTAAATGTGGTGTCACGCAACCAGCAGTAGCGATAGTCCCAATTGCGCACCCCGCCGATCTCTTCCGGAAGCGAAGTAGTCGGGGCAGCGACGATGCCGCCCGTTCGCGCAAACGTCAAAGCCTTCAACGTGATCAGAGACCTCTCCACCGCTTGCCGGTAAGCTCCGTCGTACGCGCTCTTCTCAATCCAATCGCGCCAGAATTTCAAAGTACGCGCATATTCTTCATCCGCATTCACGGGCTCGCGGGGAATCTCCTCCCTAAAATCGCCATAAGTTCCATAAGTAAGGACAAACGATACCGATTCGCCGGCCGAAACCTGAAATTCGCTGATCGTTCGTAAGTCCTCACCCCGAAGTGGCGCTGCCGTATGCAGCTCCACCAAATCCGGTCCCGCGACCGCTCTAATTCCCCTTTCGGTCCGGACTACCCATGGCACGTCCGCTCCGTAGCCAAAACGGACCGCCAGTTCGCCACACACCTGAACAGATCCGCGCAACCCCTTGACGATGCGAATAAGGGACGAGTGAGCGTCGCGAGGCGGCATGAAATCCACTATTTGGATTGCGCCCGATTCCGTTTCAAACGTGGTCTCGAGGACGAGCGAACCTTCCTGATATCGCCGCGACGTCTTGATCGATTTTTCAACCGGAGCGATGCGCCAAAATCCGTTCTCTTCAGAGCCAAGCAAGTTCGCAAAGCAGGCGGCTGATGGAAAATTTGGCCAGCATAGCCAATCAACGGAACCATTTCGCCCCACCAGTGCAGCCGTTTCGCAATCGCCAACGATCGCATAGTCCTCTATCAGCAAGTCCGTCACCTCACGGCTACTATTTTGTATCGTCCCTTTATATGACGACGTCTCCGGTAACGATTTCGTGTCTCGCACGGAAACCCGGCGTCGAGGAAATTTGATTTACGATGTCTTTTAAGTCCGTCCAATCAAACAAGCATGGATTTGAAAGCACAGGCCGCTCCGCATCATCTTTCACTGGGAATTGTTCTCATAACTCTTGCGTTTCTGTGTTCGGCCATAATGAGCGCTCTGAGCAAAGCCGCGCATGGCGTAGCGCCCCTAACCATTCTGTTCTTGCAATACGCCGTCAGCTTTGTGGTATTCGTTCCGCCCGCAGGCCGCCTTGGCCGCGTTGGCCTGAAGACAATGCGGTTTCCGCTTCATCTCTTGCGAAGCATCGCCGGCGCTATTTGCCAGCTTCTCTTCTTTGTTGCAGTTGGAAAACTCCCGCTGCTCGACTCCGTGCTTCTATCGAACGCTTCGCCTCTCTTCATTCCGCTCGTCGTTTATGTTTGGCTTCGCAAAACAGTCAAGCCGTTGGTATGGGTGAGCCTATTGATCGGGTTGGCGGGAATTATTTTAATCATCAAACCCGGGCCGCAACTGTTAGAGAATCCAGCTTCGCTGATCGCTCTGGCGTCGGGCCTATGTTCGGCTCTGGCGTTGGTTTCGACGAACAGGCTGACGGAAACGGAACCGCCCGTCCGCATTCTTTTCTACAACTTTGGCATTTCCACCTTATTGCTGATTCCATTCGCAATTTGGAGTTGGAAGCCGCTGAACGGCAAGCAAGCGATTTTATTGTTGGGGGTTGGCTGCTTTTATGCGCTCACTCAGTATTTAATTATCGCCGCCTATCGCTACGCCAGCGCAACAGAGTTGTCGCCCTTCAATTACACTGTCGTTATTTTCTCAGGAGTGTTGGGATGGCTCGTCTTCGGAAACGTGCCAGACCTATCGGCCATAGCGGGTACAGTCCTGGTATCGGCGGCAGGCATTCTCAGCATTGAGACCGGCCACATCGAAGGGCTGGGCCACGCTTTCGGTTGCGGTCATTGGCGGACTTACTGGAAATCCCAACGCAAAGCGTTCTAACTTGCAATGGGACGCCGGCACGTAATTATGCTCAGGAAACAGCTGGCCGAAGTAACCACTCACACTTATGAGGAGTTAGCTATGAAAGTTTTGAGATCCTTGCTTCCGTGCGCCATCGCGGCCGTTTTCTGTATGCAAGCCACGGCAGCATCCAGGCTTGGAAGCGACGACACAGATTTTGTAAAGAAAGCAGCCAAGGGCAATCTTGCTGAAGTGGAATTAGGACGGCTGGCCTTGCAGAAGTCCTCCAGCTCAGAGGTGAAGCAATTCGCCAGTCGCATGATCAAAGATCACAGCAAGGCGAACCAAAAGTTATCGGCCCTGGCAGCCTCTAAAGGGGTTGACGTTCCCACAAGTGTCTCCCTCGGGTCCGACGTATCAATGGCTCATCTAAAGATGTTGTCGGGCAAGTCATTTGACGACGCCTACATAAAGATGATGGTTGACGATCACAAAGAAGATGTTTCGGCCTTTCAAAAAGAAGCCGACAGTTCGCAGGATCCTGAAGTCAAAGAGTTTGCTGCCAAAACTCTGCCTACTCTGCAAGCGCACTTGACAAAAATCGAGCAGATTCAGAACGACTTTCCCGGCAGTAAGTGACGCGAGAAGACACGTAATCAAACTTTGTTCTGCTGCATGCCGGCGGGTAGCATAAAGCTGCCCGCTTTTTTAGTTTCTAGAGCCACAAGGCGCCCAATCGCTGGCGTAGAACTGATTCCGACTCATTCCCGAAGAATTCCACGATTTAATACGAGTTAAGACTGCCAATTACGGAAGGAAACCGGGTGGCCCTGTAAGAATTCCTCGGTCTTATCCCGCATTGCCTCGCTTGACATTACTCTGGCTGATTGATAAAACTTCCTGGTTCGCAGTTTTTCGAGCTGTTCGCAACCAGCGACGAAGGATAAGTCCATGAGTAAGCTCCGCGCTACAACAATCGCTGCAGTCGTGCTGTATCTCGCCTTCCTCCAAAGCACTCTTTTCGCGCAAGCTTCCGAGCGCGGTGCAATCACCGGCGTCATTACCGATAGTTCCGGAGCCGTTGTTCCGGACGCCAAAATAACCGTAACGAACAACGCAACCAATTCGACCACGGATGTGGTAACCAATGGCGTAGGCGAGTTTACCGTACCGAGCCTGCAGCCGGGTGCCTACACGGTTCGAGTGGAGAAACAAGGTTTTCAGACTGCCGAGATTAGAGGCATCCCTTTGGACGCGTCACAAACCGCGCGGGCCGACGTGAGTCTGCATATCGGAACCTCTACCCAAGCCGTGGAAGTGCAAGCGGCGGCGATTCAACTGCAAACCGAAGACGCTAAGTCGAGTGTCACGCTCGAAAACAAGTTGGTGAACGATCTGCCGCTCGTTGTCAATGGCACCGTTCGCACGCCGTTCGATCTCGCCTCTCTCACCCCGGGAGCCAAGAACGTAACGCTGCCCGGCAATGTGGGCGGCGATGAAGGATTCGTTATAGGCGGCGGCCAAGCCGCCAGTTATGGCACTACGCTCGATGGAGTGTCGGTCAACACCAGCCGAGCGCTCCAAAAAAGCTGGGTCGCTTCCAACTCTCCGTCTGTGGAAGCCCTCGATCAGTTCAGTGTGGACGATAACGGATTCAAAGCTGAATACGGACACGCCGGTGGAGGTGTTATGACATTCGTCTCCAAGTCCGGCACCAACCAATTTCACGGCTCGGCGTACGAATTCCTTCGCAATGACGATTTCGACGCGAATAATTTCTTTGATAACTCAGCAAAGATCCCGATTTCCATCTATAAGCAGAACGATTTCGGCGTTACCGCCGGCGGTCCGGTTTGGATTCCCAAAGTCTACAAAGGAAAGGACAAGACCTTCTTTTTCTTTGCCTACGAAGGCTTCCGCAATCGCACTGGCGCCAATGGGACACTGTTTACCATTCCCACACCTGAAATGTATTCCGGCAATTTCAGCAACTGGGTCACCAAAGCCGGCGCACTCATTCCCATTTATAACCCTCTCACCCAAACACAAAACGTCAACGGCTCTTACTCGCGCACACCCTTTGCGGGCAATCAAATTCCTACCAGCATGTTCAGCGCCGCCGCGGTCAAAGCGCTTGGCGTTTTCCAAACCAGTGGCGTGCTGAAGCCGAACAACGGCGCGGCTCCGGGCACTGTCGGCTACGTTGCCAACAATTACTTGGAAACGCAAGGTAGCCAGATCTATCCAGTCAACAAATGGAGCATCAAGGGCGACCACATCTTCAACGAAAAACAACGTCTATCCGGCTACTTTGGCGATGATCATGAGCGTCAAACCTATGGCGCCGATGGTCCGCCCACGCTTCCCGGTCTCTACTCCAGCTACAACGATTTGTTGCAATGGAGCTACGTGGCGCGCATGAGCTGGGATTGGACGTTTAGTCCTACCAAGATCAACCACTTTTACGCCGGCGGCAACGATTGGAATCAGGACCACAAACCCCCGCAGGAATACATTGGCAACTGGCAAAATAAGTTCTGCCTTCCCAACGTTCCCAATTGCAATGCGAACTTAGTCAATCTCTTCTACAACACCAACACCACCACAGACCCGTACAGCACGTGGGGCGGCGAGGCCGACAACGGTTCCGAAAATACTGTCTATTCCTACAACGACGATTTCACCTGGATTCACGACAAGCACACCTTCAAATTCGGCGGCATGTACCAGCTCAATCACTACAATGGCTTCGGCCGTCAGTGCGAATCAGGTTGCGTCGGATTCAACTATCAGGAAACCGGCATACCGGGCGGCACAAATCCCAATCTGGGTGGCAATGCCTTTGCCTCATTCCTGTTGGGCTACGCCGATAGCGGCCAGATCGACACTCCGCGCTTCATCGGCCAGCAGTTTTATTACTTTGGCGGCTTCTTTCAAGACGATTGGCGCATTACTTCGAAACTGGTTTTCAACTATGGAGTTCGTTGGGATGGCAACCTTCCGCCCACAGGCTTAAACAACGAGTGGAGCAATTTCTCTCCCACCACTCGCAACCCAGCGGCCGGCAACATTCCCGGCGCCGTTATTTTTGCCGGTAATTGCTCAGGTTGCACCGGAAGCCGCACTCTGTCGGGTCTCTGGCCCTGGGGCTTTGGCCCCCACATCGGCGTAGCCTACTCTGCCGACCAGAAGACAGTCGTCCGCGCTTCTTATGCAAGATCGTACGGCTCGCTTACCTCCGTTAGCGGGTCCACTCATAATTCCGGTTTTACCCTGACAGAGACATTCAGCAATAGCACCGCGGGCGTCGTCCCCACATTCACTCTCGATCAAGGCATGCCCCCTTGGACAGCCCCTCCCTTCATCAATCCCTCAGTCGCTAACGGTACCAGCACGTCCTGGTTCCAAGGTGACGAAACGACAAAGCTTCCCGCTTATGACAACTTTGCCTTCTCAATCCAACGCCAATTGGGAGGCTCGATGTTCATTGACGCCTCCTACAGCGGCGTCATGGGAGAGCATCTGCAAGCTCAGCTTCTGCAGTACAATACGCTTCCAGGCAGCGACCTGAACATGTTCGGTTCTACCGTCAACAGCATCAACGTGCTGAATAGTCTGGTGGGATCGTCGTTAGCCAACCAATACGGCATTAGTGCTCCGTTTCCCGGATTCAAATCTCTTTGGGGCGGGCGCGCAACCGTCGCGCAGGCTCTCCGTCCCTATCCGCAATACAGCTATATCGATACTTATGCCGGCCAGGGCGATCACAGCGGGCACTCCACTTACAACGCCCTCTATCTCAAGTTTGAAAAACGTTTCTCGTACGGCCTCACGTTTCAGTCCTCTTACGCATTCTCAAAACTGCTGACAGATGCCGACACAGCCTGGGGTGAGGGCTATGCCGCCGACCAAGCCGATCGCGCACTCGAGAAGTCAATCGGCGCCTACGACGTCACCCACGATTTCAAATTCGCCGGGGTTTACGATCTCCCATTGGGCAAAGGACAGCGCTGGCTCACCTCCGGGCCTGCCTCATGGATATTGGGAAATTGGCGCATTTCCAGTGTCAATCTGTACGACAGCGGCACTCCAATCGGCATCAGTAGCGCCGAAACTCTCCCCATCTATGCCAGCGGCGCCAGCGGACGCGCGGCGCCTTATGTCACGTCGTACAACGGCTGGCAGCCCAGCTATGCGGGTGGATTCAATCCCGCTGTCGATAACTTCTTCGTTCCTATGTGCACGCTCGCGCAAATGAACGCCAACTCATGCACCGGCCCCTTCCCCTATCAGGGAGACATCAAGAATCCGAATAACAGTCTTCCCGACCAGGGAGTTGGTATCGGTAACGCAACGCGCTACAATCCAAAGCTCCGTTATCCGCCCAACCTGAACGAAAACATCTCTCTGGCGCGCTCGTTCCCCATTCGCGAAAGCATGCGCTTTGAATTCCGCGCCGAAGCCTTCAACATTTTCAACCGGGTCCGCTTCGGTCCTATCAATACAACGCTACAAAGCCAAACCTTCGGTGAAGTGGCCGGCGCCGGCGGCCAGCTCAACACACCGCGCCAGCTACAACTCGCCCTGAAATTCTATTTCTAAAACTCGCGCCTCCTAAATCGGGACACGCAACTACAAGCTCTTCAGATATTCAATAAGCGACCGCTTCTCATCGTCCGACATTTCCGCGGTCCCATAGGAGTGCCCGGTATTCCTGTTTCCCGGTAGCGCAGTGTCAAAACGAAAAGATCCCTCGCAACTCGCCACACCGCCGCTAACGGAGTGATAACCAACTTGCACTGGATCAAATCTCTTGTCACCCACGCAGAAAGTCGCAGCCCGCTTGCCAGGCTCCTGCAGCAGTTCCCATAGGTTGGGAATTGAGCCGTTATGCAAATACGGAGCCGTCGCCCAAATCCCGTCGAGTGGTCTGGCCTTGTAACTGTTCACCGCAGCGGGCCCAGCTTCCCGCGACTGAAAGAAGTCAGTCAAACTCCGAACCAGATTCCCCGGGTCGATGAAGGTGGTCGATTCTAGACCTCTCAGTACGCCCACGGAGTAGTATCCCGCAATTTCGCCGATCGGTGCGCTCGCTCCAAATTTCCTGCTCGGATGTTGGCTGTCTATAAGCACGAATTTGCCTTGAACCTTGTTCGTATTTGCCACCACAGCAAAGTTTCGAATCAGTGCCGGATCAGTGCCAACGTCGCTCACCGGGACCATTTGAACGGGCAGCGGATATTGCGGGCGGTCCTTGATGATGGCGTGGCAAGATTCGCAATACTTGCGATACAGACCCTCGCCTGGCGCAGGGTCGCCGGGTTTTCCCAAAATGTCACTGGGCCATTCGGGAGATCGCAGATTGCTGACCCAGTGCTCAATGTTTTTGATTCCCTCGTAATTGATGCTTGACTCAAATTTGGGTACTTTCTCAGGCTTCCCCGAAACATCGCCAAACACCCCAATCACTTCTCCGATATTGCGCAATTTCGATCCATCACCCTCCACGCCGAAGTTAGGAGCAGATCCGTTCCATTGAACAAACTTGTGTTGTGCAATATCCCACAGGAAAGGATAGGATGCCGGCGCGTTCGGTTCACCCTTTGTACTGTCGCTATTGCCGTTGATGACAATGGAAACCTGATTGAATATTTGCCCAAAGGCGTCAACTCGTCCAAAGCCCGCCGCCAGGGTTGTATGGTTAATACGCTGCCGCCTCTCCATCCTGTTCTTTAGGTCGAGATAGGAAATGCTGGCCGTATCCGCTTGCGGAGCTGCTTCGAGTGAGTCGACTAGAGCCGCGAAAAAGGAGTCGAAATCCAGCATCGATGGTGCGCCTTCGACGATGATCTTACTGTCGCCGTAATTCCATTGGCCGGTGTGACACGCCGCGCATGTCAGCCCCATCCACTCAGTCCCCTTTTTGTCGACGTGGATAGCAAGGCCAATATAAGGTGTAGCCTGCGGAGTGGCAGCATCCGGAACAAACCCGAACTTGTCCAGCACGCTGGCAAAGGGCACCGGGTTTCCCGTGTTCTGATCAACCACCACTTTCTTAGTGACTGGGTCGATGTACTTCAGTTTGAAGAACCAATCTCTTGGCAGGATCTCGGAGCCCTGATCTTGGTGCCAAAATTGGTGAGCCGTGGCGTCGTCCCAACCCCGATGCAGCATCAAATACGGGGCCGCGGATGTCGGCGCTTGCGCAAACAGCGGCGTTCCAACGATCAGCAGGCCAAAAGATAATAACTCCCTTTTCATGGAAGTCCCTCCTGGCTGCTTAGAATACCGCAAACGGGATCGGATTGTAGGCAGGTCAGTGACTCAGCTTGGCGCTCCTACGTCTCCCGCGCCACTCCCGTTGAATCCCGCACCATAAATTCAGGGTCAATCAAAATCTCGCGGTTCAACTGTGCGCCATTCCCTTCTTCGTTAGGCACCAAACTGTCGAACACGCTTTGGCCGATCAAGTCGCGCGGTATGTGCACCGTCGTCAGCGCCGGATAACAAAACTCCGATAGCTTGATATTGTCGAACCCGGTCACCGAAACATCCTGCGGCACGCGTAAACCTTGATCGCGCAATTCCCGCAGCACGCCAATCGCGATGAAATCGTTCGCACAGATGATCGCCGTTGGCATAAACCCCGATCCTAGAAGCTGCCGCGCCGCCTTGCGTCCGCCTTCCGGACCATCCGCCTCCGCTTCCGTGGTCACTTCCAGATGCGGGGAGTAGCGTGCCACCGTTTCAAGGAATGCCTTCTTGCGCTCATCAATCGGCCCGAGTTTTGCATGATGGCCGATGAACGCCATTCGCGTGTGCCCTAGATTGTGCAAATACTGTACCGTCTTCTCAATGCCCTTCCGGTATTGCACCCGAATGTTGGTAATGCGTTTACCCGGCACGCCCACATCGTAAAACACTACCGGCATTTCCCCGCTCGCGAGCTCTTCGCAAAGGGCGTTATCCATCTCCGAAACAATCACAGCCAAGCCGGCCACCCGCCGCCCCATCATGAGCCGGATACTCGCCACCAGCCGCTCCGGCTGATAGCTCGTATTCGCCGCCACCACCTCATAGCCATTCGCCAAAGCCGCTGTTTCCAATGCGCGAAAAACGTCGAAGAAAAACGGGTTTTCCATGTTGGAAACAACAATCCCAAGCGTTCGGCTGCGTCCCCCCGCCAAAGTGCGCGCATGCAGGTTCGGGTGGTAGTTCAGTTCGGCAACCGCCTTCATAACCCGTGCGCGCGTAGTATTCTTCACCACATCCAGATTGTTCAGGACGCGTGAAACCGTAGCGGGCGAGACTCGCGCTCGCTTGGCTACTTCGTCAAGGCTCATGTCTTTTATACCTTAGATGGTAGCGCTTGCGCCCAAAAGACTACGCGCGTTAGCTGCGCAGGCCGTCGAACATTTTTTCGATTTCGGCCTTCTCTTCGTTGCTGGGGGGGACAAAGGGCAGACGCGGCGGCCCGCCATAATAGCCGTTCAAGTCCATCGCATATTTCAAACCGGGAATGCCCAGTTTGCCCGCAATCAACTTGGCCGCCGGTGTGATCCGCGCTTGCCAATCCTTGGCGGCTTCAAATTCGCGTGTCCGAAACGCTTCCCAAACCGTGACGCATGCATAGGGCAGCGGGTTCGCAATCGCAAGAATCGCGCCCGCCGCGCCCAGCGTCAACGCTTCGCCAAAGCCAACGCCCGAACCGGAAAACGTTTGAAAGCCGGGCTTCACCGCCGCCACCACCTGCTTCATCCGTTCGTTGTCGCCTGAGCTGTCTTTCATCCCCGCAATGTTCGGGTGATGCGAAAGCTCAGCCACCGTCTCCACCGGCAGCATGTAGCCGGTCACCTGCGGAATGTTGTAAATCAAAACCGGAATCTTCGATTGATCCGCCACCGCCCGGAAATAAACCGCCTGCGTATCCGGCCTGTGCATTTGCGTGCGGTAATAAAACGGTGTCAATGCCAGCGCGTAATGAAAACCAATCTCGGCCGCCCGATTCGCCACCTTCACCGTTTCATGCACACTCTCCGCGCCTACACCGGCAATGAGAATCTTTTCAGTCGCGGCGGCCTGCTTCACCCACTCCATCAGTTGCAATCGCTCGTCCACACTCAGCAGCGGCGTCTCCGCAGTCGAGCCACAAACGGTATAACCCGAAAGCCCGATTTGATTCAGTTTTTCGACATTATGGAAAACCTTCGCCTTATAGAGCGCTCCTTGGTAATCGAAGCAGGTGGCGAGTGCGGGAAAGATGCCTTGAAGTTTCATGGGAATTCTAACCGTAAGACTAAAAAGCCTGCCGGCCGCAGCAAACGCGAACCGGCAGGCTTTTTCAGAAATAAAGACTTATTTCGCGATGTAGGTAACCATCAACGCGTACAGTCCGAGCGACTCAATAAAGGCAAGACCAATCAAAAGCGAAATGCGGATCGCCGCGATCGCGCCGGGATTGCGAGCCATAGCTTCCGCTGCCGAAGCGACTGCCTTTCCCTGCCCGATGCCGCATAAGCCGGAGGCAATGCCGACCGCCAAATAAGCGGCAGCCTTGCGGTTTCCGGTCGCAATGGTGGCCGCGTCTGAACCTTGCGCGAGTATCGGGGTTGCCATAACAAGCAAGCCGATGCCCAAGGTCATCAATTTGTTTTTCATTTCATTTCTCCTAAGTTAAGTTGCTGCCAGGAGGTGGTTCGACACCGTGCGTTGGGACGCCGGGCGCTCACACTGGAAGCGCGAATAAAGCCTTAATGTTCGTGCGAAACAGCGGCGCCGACATACGCCATTGCCAGCACCATGAAAATGTAAGCCTGCAGAACGCACGCGAAAGTGTGCAGACCGATAAAAGCCACCGGAACCACCAACTTCGTCAGCACGGTAAAAGCCGTGGTCACCTGTTCGCCTGCAAACATGTTGGCGAAAAGTCTTAGCGTCAGTGAAAGCGGTCGAGCAATGTGGCTGACAATCTCAATCGGAAATATCAGGATCACCAACCACCACACCGGACCTAGAAATTGTTTGATGTATCCGGGACCATTCGCTTTCAAGCCCGCCACGTTGTAGAACACGAAAACCGAAAGAGCCATCCCCATTGGGATGGCGGCGTACATCGTCGGCGCCACAAAACCCGGAATCAGACCGAGCAGGTTCATGAAGAAAATGAACAGAAAGATAGTGCCGAAAAACGGAACATATTTGCTCGCGCCATGTTCCACCATTTCCTTCGCCGATGAATTCACGAAGTCATAGAACAGTTCAAAGATGTGTTGCAGTTTCCCCGGTCGGTCCACCGAAAGGCGCGCGCGCAACAGCGAAAACAGAGCCACAATGAACAGCACAACCAACACTTCGCAAATAAACCAATCGGCCCAGGGATGAGCCGGATCATGGCTGATGTGAAGCGCACTCAGAAAGGCGCTGGCTGGCGCGGCCAAGGCGTGGTTAAAGATTGATGTTATCCAGAGTTCCGGTTCCATTTAGCGCGAAGAACGGCTTACAAGAAAACTTTCAACTAATTCGAAAACAGTTGAGGTCAGAATGGCAGCCGTACTGGTCAAAAGGCCTAAAACCACCGCCAAAGCATTGACGCTCAAAGTTTTGACTATAGCATAGCCAAGCGCCAGCAGGAGGAAATAACGCAAGATCAGAATCAACGGTTTCCAGGGATTTTTCTTCGCTTCGCCTTCCGTTTCGGGCTCGATGCTGTGCGTGATTCTGTCAAACAGCCACAAATTGCCCACAGATACCGCCGCACCCAGAGCAAAGGCAAGCGCTGTTCGCCAGCCTCCCAGAAAGAAGTAGGTCACGCAGCCCGCCACTCCAAAACCCAGCGCGAACCAATAAATACGCCGGACAATCAGCGCTGCTTCCGTCTCGGTCATTGGCTTTCGAATCCAGCCCAGCGCTTGACGCCCGGAACCGCAAGCCCAAACTGATCCAGCATCCGCCCCACAATGTGATTCACCAAATCGTCCAACGTCACCGGCTTGTTGTAAAACGCCGGAATCGGAGGAAAAATCACCACACCCATCCGCGCCAGCGCCAGCATGTTGTCCAGATGAATCTCGCTTAGGGGGCTCTCGCGCGCCAACAGCACCAGCTTGCGGTGCTCCTTAATCGCCACATCGGCAGCCCGCGTCATCAGCGAATCGCCAAACCCCACCCGGATCGCGGCCAGCGTCTTCATGCTGCACGGCGCAATAATCATGCCATCGGTCTTCACAGATCCGCTCGAAATCGAAGCCGCCTGATTGTCGTTGTGATGCACCTCCGTCGCCAGAGCCTGCACCTGCGCGAGCGACAGCGACGTTTCATGCGCAATTGTCGATTTAGCCCACTGGCTAATGATCAGATGCGTTTCTACACCCAACGCACGCAACGCTTCAAGCGCGCGAACACCGAAGATCGCGCCCGACGCGCCCGTAATGCCAACCACCAATTTCATCTATTACAAGTCTACTTACCCGTGCAAAGCACCTTAACCAACTGGTAAAGAAACGTCTGCCCCTCGTAAAACCCGTTCACCGACATACGTTCATCCCGCCCGTGCGCCCGAATGTCATCGCGCTCCATAAAGAACCCCTGCACGCCGTAAGTGGGTATCCCGGCCGCCCGCAGATACAGCCCGTCGGTTGCGCCCGGCACCATCATCGGCAAAACCGGAACCGAAGGCCACAGCGAATCAGTCACTCGCGCGACGGCCGACATCAAATCCGGCCGCAACGGCGACGCGGGGCCGCGCTTCACTTCGCCGATCACTTTCATCTTCACCTCTTTATCGGCAAATACTTTCTCAAGCGTGTTTTGTACGTTTTCAAGCGTGTCGTCGGGCAAAATCCTGCAGTTCACAGTCGCCGCCGCCAGTTGCGGCAAAGCGTTCATCGCATGCCCGCCCTCCAGTTGCGTCGCTACGCACGTCGTCCGCAGGCTGGAATTCCACGCTGGTGACGCATCCGCAATCCGCTGTAACGCCTCTTTATCCCCGGCCGCGCCTTTGCGGAAATCGTCCGCCAGCGAACCACTCATGATCTTCGCCATCTTCTCCGCATAGATCCGCGTCACTTCGTTCGTTTGAATCGGAAACGCAAAGCGGGAAAGCCGTTCCAGCGCGCCGGCCAGATGATAAATCGCGTTATCCGGAATCGGCATCGAACTATGCCCGCCTTTGTTATGCACTTCCAGCCGGAAATTCGCCACAAATTTCTCACTCACTTGCACATCGTTCGAAACGCGCTGCCCATTGGCCATTTCGCCCCATCCGCCTTCGTTCAAACAGAGGTCGGCATCAATCAGATTCTTGTGATTCTTAATCAACCAATCCACCCCGTTATACGGACCGCCGCCTTCCTCATCCGCTGTAATCGCCACAATGATGTCGCGGTCGGGCCTGAATCCTTCGCGTTTATAGCGAATCAAATTCGCGATCCACACCGCCGCCTGCGCTTTGTCGTCCGACGTACCGCGGCCATAAAAATAACCATCGCGCTCCATGAATTGGAAAGGGTCGAAGCTCCAATCTTCACGCTTAGCCTCCACAACATCGCTATGCGCCAACAGCAGAATCGGCTTAAGCGCGCCGCTGCCGTGATAACGAACCACAAGGTTGGCCTTGTGAGGCGCAGCCCCGCCTATGAAGATGTCAGCCGCCGGGAATCCGCCCGCCTTCAAGCGAGCCGCCAAAGCCTGCGCCACCGGCGTAGTGGAACCGGTGGTAAAACCGGACTTGATTTCAATAATCTGCTTGAAGATGTCTCGCGCCAGCGCGCGGTCGGCCGCGGGCGGCAAATTATCTGCCGCGAAAACGCACACCGGCGCCAAAGCGAGAAGCAACACTTTCCACATGTGAAATATTGTTTCATGCAAGGCACGTATGCAACTCACACGCAGAAGTTGGATCGCAAGCACCGCCGTCGCTCTATCGGCAAAGCTCCCGCTCAAAGACCAATTCACCGTAGGCCAGACGGAGACATGTTTAAACAACGCCCGCTGGCATCCGCTCAGCCTCGGAGCCAGAAAAGCGATCGTCGATTATCTCGATTACAAGGCAAGCGGCGGCGGCAACCTCCCGCAGTATTCCACGGAACAGCAGGAAAAAGTAAAAGCCCAGTATGCGAACCTAATCGGCGCCGGGCCAACCGAAATCAGCTTCGCCCCCAGCACCATGGCAGGCGAGAACTTGATCGTAAGCGCGTTAGGATTGCCAGCCGTAGGTGGAAACGTGGTAACCGATGCGCTGCACTTCGAAGGCTCGCTCTACCTATACCGCGAATTGGAACGCCAAGGCCTCGAAGTGCGCCTGCTCAAACCGCGAAACGGCCGCATTGAACTCAAAGATCTGGAAGAGAAGATCGATCGCAACACAAAACTCGTCGCCCTCTCGTTGGTTTCCATGATCAACGGTTTCGAGCACGATCTCAAGGCAGTCTGCGAACGAGCGCACGCCCACGGTGCCTATGTCTTTGCGGATATTGTCCAAGCCGCCGGAGCCGTTCCACTGAACGTCCATCAGTGCGGCGTAGATTTCTGCGCCGGAGCGAGTTACAAATGGCTGATGGGCGATATGGGAGTCGGCTTCCTCTACGTCCGCGAAGACCTCTTAGAACGCCTCCATCGGCCTCAATATGGTTACCGCCAACTCTCCGTCATGGATTACCACTTCCTCCCTTACGAATCCCCGGGCGAGAAAGTCTTCACTTACGAACAAAAGAAAGACGCAGCCGGCCATTTTGAAGTAGGAACCGTTTCAAACACAACCGTCGCCGCCCTCAGCTATTCATTAGATCTGATTCAACGCATCGGAGTCGATCAGATCCAGGCACACCGTCAGCCTTTGCTGCACCGTCTGCAGCAAGAGTTGCCGCGTTTGGGATTCGAGCCGCTGACTCCGCCCGATTCCACATCGCCCATCGTCGCTTTTGCCGTCAAAGACACATCTCTGCTCGCCCGCAAGCTAAAAGACGCGAACATCGACATCGCCCTCTACCCGCACCGTGTCCGAATCTCCCCTTCCATTTACAATGACGAAAAAGATATCGAAAAACTCTTGAATAGCCTCGCGTGACTTTTAAGCCCCAATCTCAAAGCTAGGCGTAGCCGCCGTCAGCTTATGGCACACCGTCCGCGCGCCGCAGTATTTCTCAAGCAGACCAGCCATCTCAGTAAGCGCCGAATCTACGTCGCCGTCGCCAAAAGGCGGCGTCATAATGTCGATATTAATCGCCACTGATTGAGTCTCCGCCGTAATCTTGCTGAAATCAGCATTGCGCCATGTCCAGCGCCGGCACATCACCCTCTTGCTCTGCGGCGTGTAGTAAATCACCTCGCCGGCCGCGGGGTTGTCAAAAGCGGCCGGCTTGAACAGCGGCGCGAATGTCTCATCCCCTTGTGCAAAGCCCAGTTGAATATCGCCCGGCAGAATCGATCCAAGATCATCTCCACCGCAAGGAGCCATAAGCCGCAAACTAACCAGGTTCATAACATCGACAATCTTGCTGATCGAGCGCGGCGGCTTCCCTTTGCGCGTTTGCTCGTACAGAAATTTAATCGACGGCGTAAACTTCTTCGGATCGACCTTGAGTTTGAGATACGCATCGTTCCAAACGGAGATGCGCTCGGGGTCGGCGCCGCCGCTACCGGCCGTCGAAGCAACCATCGCTTCAGCCGCCGCCGGAATGAGCGCGGCCAGTTCGTAGTCGGGCGAAGCGTTGTCGAGATGAGTCGCAACCACCACCCCACGCCGAAAAGCCGGAAAGATCGCAAACAATTTAGGATCTACGGAGTACGTTGGCATTTTCTATTAGCTTAACGGCCACGCTCTGGTTCGAAACCACCAAGCGGTGGCGGCCCACAACCAGCGCCCGCCCGCAGCTCCGCCGTAACACCTGAATTATCAAGCAAATGCGATCTGGCACACAGCGTGCATTCTATTGGGCGTGAGTTGGAAAGGAGAAATCAAAATGAAAAAAGCAGTTCTCGCTCTTACGCTTCTGGCAGGTTCCGCATTCGCCGGACCTCGCTTTGCAGTCGGCTTTGGGTTTGGTGTTCCGGCTCCTGTTGTCGTCGCACAGCCCGTTTGCCCCGGACCCGGCTATGTTTGGGTTGACGGGTATTATGGCCCGACCGGCATTTGGATCCCCGGCTTCTGGAGAGCACCGTCAGTCGGCTTTGTGGTCGGTGGCGGCCCTCGCTTCGTAGCCCCGCATTACTACGCTCACAACTTCGACCGCGGCCGTGGCTTTCGCCGCTAACAGCGTATACGAACAGACGGCGGGCTCGTTAGAAAGCGAGCCCGCCAAACCTGCCTTCGATCAGGTTGCCGAAGTAACCTGGAATAAGTTACTAACTACGGCGACCTTGCGCTCCACGGCGGCGAAGCAATAAGCAACTCGCCAATCCAATGCCGATCAATCCAGCCGCCACCGGCTCCGGCGCCGTTACCGATGAGAGAGAACCCGCCGAACTCATCACCCGGCAAGGACCGTTATTGCAGTCAATCGTATTCGCCGGATCAAGATCCACTGTTCCGCCCGCATTCGTCAAAGGCGAAACCGTAACCAGAAAGAAATAACGCGTGAACCCGACGTTCGCAAACTCATGGCTGCTCGCGCTTGCGAAATCAGTCGGGTCGCCTGTCGTCAGAGTAATGTCAGGATACTCTGCCGTATTGCCTCCCGACAGTGAAATACTCCAAGCAACAGGATCGCCGCTGCTGTCCAGCGTAAAAGACCCGGTCGCCTGCCCGCCGTCATTGAAAACCACATCGTTCAGCGTCCAAGTGACATCGGCCGACGCGGTCGTACTTAGGCATAGCGCCAACAGCGCCACAGCCGGTAAAATGCAAAAATTTCTATACGAACGAAACATACCCCTCCTCCTCAAATGATGGTCGGCTTAGTATAGCGAGTTCGAGGTCTGCGATTTGCGTTCTGGAATCAATTAGTAGCCGGAAGCCTTTCAAGAAATGATTTGATTTCCCGCAAGACTTCCGCTTCTTCGCTCATGAAAATGTAATGATGCGCCCCGCGGATCTCCGCCACCGAGGCCAGCGAATCCGCGCTTTTCAAATTGTTCTCCCATCGGTGAATGTACTCCATCAGAATCTCGTCTGATCTGTCTGAGTCGCGCCGCTCCTCTTCACTCTTGGACGGCTCCTTCTTCCATTTCTCGGCTGGCGAAAGCGGCACGGCAATCAGCGCCAACACCGGAACATGAATGCCGCCGTAGTCTTTCGCAATCGACCCGATCCCGATTTCATCGCTCACATATGGCGGAGTGCGATTGCGTCCAATTGATCCGTCCGCATTCAACTCATACATATTCCGAATCTCCTCGGCCGGAAACGGAGCCTCACCCTTGCGTTGTTGATAGGCCTGGTATGCCGCAACGGAGGCATTGTCAGCCGCCGTCCGCTTCGGAGGATCAGCCGCGCCCTTCGCGGCCTTCATGATCAGAGTCCTGTATTCAGCGTTGTCCCATGGATAATCCAAAGGGTCGGCGTTGGCATCGAGATAGACAAGAGCACCCAACTCCGACGAGAGTTTCTGGCCGATGAAAGTGATTTCAGACCCTGCCACCGAATGCCCAATCAGGATCGGCTTCTGCAACTTCAACGCTTGGATCACCAGCCAGTCGTCTTCGGCCAAATCCGGAGTGGAATATCCGCGTCTCGGCTTACTCGATAGTCCGAACCCCCGGCGCGTAATGCCGTAGACGTGAACATGACAGCACTCGATCAGCTTCGCGGCGAAGTCCTCAAACACATGCGCCGTATTGCCAGACCCCGCCAGCAAAAGGACAGGCCGCCCCGCGCCTCCCCAGTCGAGCACTTCCACTTTAACGCCATCGCCCACGTCGACGAATTGAGAACTCGTCGCTGGGTTGGCCGCTGCAGCGCTTACGATCAGCACCGCCAGCATGGATAATGGAAGCCGGCAGAGGCTTCTCGCCCGGCTCAGAACTTTGGCTGAACGTAGTCGCACCAAATCATTTTATACATAGGCACCAGTCGCGATCTGCGAACAATCAGTACTCTCGCATGTCGCCGGGACACGTCAAAGTCGCCCGCCGTAAGGCCCGGAGGCCGGCCCTAGTCGTAGGCCGCCATACCAGACATGGGCCCGCTAGAATTCAAGCGATGACCTTGACGGCTGACGATATCCTTCCCTTGGACGACTACCTACCCCCGAAACAGCGTGTGCGACTGCAGCGGTTGATTGCGAGGCCATAAAGCGGGGACGCGTCCGCCTACCAGTCCACACCGCCTTCGAACGATTAGTCTTCTGCCGGCGACCAGCCGATTGCTTGGGATGCTGAGGGCTGGGAGGATATCGGTTGAGGCGGGGCGAGATCCTCTGGTACACGTTTAGTTAGGCTTCCTGACAAGCGGCTGCCCGTTCCGTCATTTGAAACTCGAAGCGCCCGAGATGTGGCGTTGGGCTCCATGAGCGCCGACGGACGGCATGATCTCACATAATGGGACTTCAGGCGGCGCCATTTTTTTGGCAGTTTTGCCCGAGTGCGCGTCACCTGCCCAAAGCCCGATAGGCGGGCCACGGAGTGAGGAACTGGTCCGTCATGACCGGCGGGCAGGGCTTTACTGCAAAGCCGACGCGATGTCTCGAACCCAGTTGGGCAGGTATGCTGTCTGCCACGTGATTCGGCCGCTTCGCAGTGCAAGGATACGCTCCGGTTGGAGACCCGAGTTGTCGAGAAGCACGGTCTCATTGGCGAGGAGGATTGCTTCCGGCGCATGCGACAAACTGCGCCAGTATCTTCGCCGGATGTCCGAATCGGGGATATCATGACCACCTCGGGACACCCGAAGACGCACACGTTCGATGTGCAATTCAGGGTCGCCAAGTGCAACGTAGACTAGCAGTGCGCGATAGCCGGCCTGCTTTGCATTGCGCATCATGGAGATTGCTCCTTTCCCGGCCAGCGTGCTTTCGAGAACGAAACTGTCCCTAGCCGCGAGCAAGGACCTGCAACGCATGATTGCTTGTCGTGCGGCGGCCATCGCCGCACGGGAGGGGTCCACAGGGTCAAGTTGCCTTGCGATGACGTCAGGATCGACCACAGTCGGCGTGCCTTCAAATGAGATCGCAGCAGTCAGAGTGCTCTTACCCGATCCATTCGGGCCGGCGACCAGAGTCAGAGTCGGCACCTCAGGCGGCGTTCGAGGCCAATTCGCACACCACTACGCGGTGCGATTCACGGGGGCGGCTGGCATCCAAATGTATTTCGAACCGCCTACCGTCAGGTAGTTCTTCAACATAGCGCCCACTATGATCGATAAACACAACCGGATGACCGGAGGCCAACGCATCCAGACGCGCAAGGCGTCCCGCCGCAGCGGCGGCCTGGGCGAAGTCGTCTGTCAGAATACTGAATCCGGTCATTTATCTCAGTATCGCGCAGTCAACTGTAGGCCAAGCTCTTGTTTCCTGGAAGGCGCCGTCTTCCGTGCTCCGTCCGGATTGTGGCCACTCCTACAAAGCTACCTTGCGGGCAACTCGCGAGCGGCAACGGAAGGGCAGCGCGTGATATGGACGACCGAGAACAACCTCGGCTTGACGCGTGGCGGCAGAACGCCCAAACCGTGGATGCGGACTCGCGCCGCTCCTCGATCCTCGGCGCGGCGGGACGATGCTCTGGATCGATCAGCACCAACCGGAAAAGAGCGCCGCTCAACGAATATTTTGCAACACAAAAGCTGTTGCGCGTTTCAGCGCAGCCGCAATCGCGAGATCAAATACGCCTGGCGATCCCTTCACGGGATTCCATCGTTCATGCCAATCGCTGGCCCAATCCTAGGAGAGTTCGCAACCCGCTCATTCCAAAGCCCTTACACAAAATCGCGCGCTCCCAACAGCGGGATCTGCTGTTTGAGTAAATCCGCCGCCTGCCAACTCATGGCGAGTTTGCCGCCAGCAGCAGAATAGGGCTGGCCGCCGGCAAATCCCAGGCGCGGATGGTGGGTGCCCGCCAAAGCTTTCCAACGCTAAACCCGGATAAGCCGGCTTTCGCCGCAGCAGACCACAGGCTGATCGTTCTGCGCCAAGCCCAGCGATCCAGCCTGCTCGGATCAGGCAAACGACTGGGATCTTTGCACAGAGGTCCAGCCTCTTCCCATCTTTCACCGGCACTGCAGACTGCCTCCCAGGCTTGTTGTCGACAACGCGGAGTGTAATGTCCATAGGGCGGCGACCAACTGGGCAGGACAGTAAATGTCTTCCCACAAAGCCGGCATCGTCCGCGGCGTACCCACACGCAATCCTGCTGCTCGTCGTGCGCCGACTTGCGCCCTTGGCCGTGGCCGATGCCCGACGCCTGTCTACAGACTGGACACCAACGTGGCAGCTGCTGCAGGCTGATCCGAGTTACCCCGGCACCGCCTTGTCATCTGGCGGCGGACATGAGATAAAGAGAATCACGGCTGGCGTGAAGGCCTGCCGCCAGGTTCTCCCTGCCGAGATTCGTCCGGTGACCGGCTTTCACCCTCCTGGTGTACTCAATATCAAACGAAAAAAAGAATACTCCTGTGGCGCAGCCCTACCGTCACGTGAGATTGGCCGGTATAAAAGGGCTTCGGGCTCGCGCTACCGAAGAGAAGCTTTGTACGAGTCGGGCCCCATCCCATGTCATCCAGCCGTTATCCTAAACTGATGTCGATGCCTTACGCTTTGGTGACCGCGCGATGCCGGAACTGAGCCGTTTCTTCGGAATTATTATTCGGATGTTTTCCGAACCCGGAACCCCACATCAAGTACCGCATTTCCAGGCTTAGTATCAAGGTCAAGCAGCAGTCTTTAGCATCGATCCGGTGGATCTAATGGCCGGATCAATACCGCAGAAACAGCGGCGGCTCGTAGAGGCATGGGCGGAACTGCATCAGGATGAATTAATCGCGGATTGGGCTTTACTACACTCCGGCCGCAGCGCAGCGCCAATCGAACCCCTAAAATAGAATTCAGCTTTATGGAACACCTGATCTGCCGTGTTGAACGCTTCGAAATCGTTGCGCCGTACACCATTTGCGTTGATTTCGATGACTCTACGCGGCAAGTCATCGATTGTCTGCCGGTTCTGCGGGGAGAGCTTTATGGGCCACTTCGCGATTTGCCGTTATTCAACCGAGTCTCGCTCGACGCTGAGGTGCACACTCTGGTTTGGCCAAATGGGGCGGACTTTGATCCTGCGACACTCCACGAATGGGCGAGTTGCGCTAACGCCTTTGCCCAGATGGCGAGCGCCTGGGATTCTGTGACTGCCTGAAGATATCAGGACGGCCAGGTAGTTCACGATGTCGGCGCTGGAAATGCGAAGTAGGCTTGCTGAGGTTTCCCAATGAGACTTACGTCGCGCATCATTAAATTTAGTTTTGTCCGAGTGGCGGTGATCCGCCCGGAGCGCGGTCCGACACTTCCTAGATCGGGACTGATGACCAGCACCGAGTTCAAGTCGGTGGTTGCGCGTTTAGTTATCAAGTGCAGGCGGAGAGGATCGCTGGGGAAGAGGTCGCTTGTCAACGACTCGCAACAATTACCCCAATCTGAACGCCAATGGATCTTGCATCATGGACAAATACCAAAGCCGCTAGGCGCCGGAGGAAGCTGCCCGACTGGTGCGGACACGGCTCGCTTCCGCACGGGACAATGGACACCAAAAGATCGAGCTCTCGAGATCAAGCGTCCACGCTTGTCCGTATAGATCCTCAACTGGCCTCCCCCACGCTTCAGCAATGGTCTCGACTATGAGCGGAAGTAAGCGCAGATCTGATGTGCCTTCTGGAAGCTGGCCAAGAACCTTATTTAGCGAGCCGACCAACGCCGCAGCTCCAGCTTCACGCTTTAGCTGCTGCCTCTCACTGTAGTCAACTCGAACTTCCTCCGTTCGTAGGGGCACCGCCAAGGTCTGCCCAAGTTCTGGGGATTTCATGCTGGCAGTTGCAACCGTGTATGCAGACCCTAACCCCATTCCTGTTCCCACTATTATTTTGTCGCGTGCGCCGAGCATTTCGATGAGCTCCGCCCTGGACCGGTGGATTACATTTCCGGGCGGCTCCAAAACGGGTATCCATCGAAGGCTGGTTTCCCTGAGCACTTCTGTACCGTACCTCTTCGCCAGCCCACGAACGAAACCCAATCTCGACGGGATCATGCCGTAGCGTTCAAGATCATTAAGCTTTGCCACAAGCTCTGGTCGCATCAAAGATATTAGCTTTTGGCTCACTTCGTCATCTTGGGTTGAGCGGCGCCGACTGCCAGGTCCGGCGATGTGACTTGACTCAAGGGAATCGCGGGATGCTGTCAGATCGACGCGGCCGAGTTCGATCATGCCGGTAAGGTCTGGGTAGTACGCCTGATCGATCGCGACCCCTAGCGAGCATCTCAGCACGCCGAATGACTTAAGTCCACCCGAGCTCACCACTCGGCATGAATCGGTCGACACCTGGGGCTTCAGCCCAGGCCAGCCTAATAGACTCAATTCGCTTTGATTGATAACGTCACGCCAGCTGTAGTAATAACTGTCGACCTCTCTGGACGGCGCCTCTTTGCCAAGGTAAGCGATACCACGCCAGCTTTTTACGAAAGTTAGTAGTTTGTCGTCATCTACATGCTTCCACCAACCGGGCTCAATTGTTTCGGAGACGAAAGACCCGCCGCTCTTGACTCGCACCTCGAGCGGTACTGTGAGCATTGGGGCCCTGGCACGCACGACGTCGCCCAACCTGGCAAATTGTTCCGAAATGGCAGGCTTCAACCAAACTCGAACCTCTGTCCCGGTTTCGCCCGTTGGAGCCACTTCGGCCAGTTCGCCGCGACGCCCAAGGCCTCGTAGCCGGAGCTTAACTCTCTTGGAGCCGGCCACTTCAGTCTCCACTTCAATGCGATCCCCTATCATGAAAACCGATAGAAATCCTATGCCGAATTTTCCGATCGGCTCGAAGCCTCCTTCGAGAACCCTTCCGTAGTCGCGAAAGAACTCCACGGAGTGCCAGTAATCTGACCCCACTCCTATTAGGTGTGTTGCCACAATATCCCTAGTCATTCCCACACCCGTGTCTTTAACCATCAGGACTTTTTCACCGTCTTGCTCATCCACAACAATCGTGATCTTTCCTGGGTATGGAGCACGGTCGAAGGACTTCTCGAGGGCAGCCCGCAGGTGGATCGCGTCGCGGGCGTTCTGAATCAGCTCTCGAAGTGGCGCGATAGAATCGGCTCCGTATAGGTGTTTGCCTCCAAGCAGCTCAACAATGCGTTCCATCGAGTGCGGTTGAACACGAACATCAATGGGTGCAATGTCGCCACCAAGCTGGACGTACTGCCTGAAATGCTCGGGGGACTCAATCCCAGCAACACCCTGCAGGCTAAATCGATTTGCTGAGACAGCACGACCCTTGAGATAGTCGCGGACCCTTCTTATCTCGTTATCCAAGCCGGACGCCAAGTCGAAAAACAGCCACCAAGCGTCTACATCTTCAAGTGGATTCGTGCATGAATACACGAATTGGTCGCCGATTCTCAGTGGCCCTGTAATATTGGCCTGTGCGTCCCAATGCAAAACGCTGTCTGCGCTGATCTCGGATCGAAGCGCTCTATCCAAGTTGGCCACCCGCTCACGATTTATATGGGCGTAGTCTATAACGCGCAGCATACAGGCAACGAAACCCAAATCGACCGCGTCACCGCCCGGAGATGGAATACTATTGCGACCACCGAGCTTTTTGTGAACCTCATCTAGTCCCCAATGATGGCTCGCAGCAACCTGCCCAAATAGGTTTGCCCAACGCTCTCTGAAATCTTTGCTTTCGATGAGGAAGCAGTCCAACCCTGGGATCGGGATCGTCGCTAGATCAAGTGCTTTCTTCGCGTGGATCTCCCTCGTTGCGAGCCGTACCGCCAAGGTATCAGCACGGCTGGGCTCAACATGATAAACGCGCTGAAGGCGTTGGGCCGTGGTGGTGTAATTTTGGGTTGATCGTACCTCTTCAAGCCCCTTGTTGGTACAGGCAAATGCCATTCCAAGATCGTGGAGGTAGAACGCCCCCGCCAATATCAGTGCCTCACCGGATGTGAGCGCGTGCGTCTCTTCGGGTGTCAATGCCTGGTCGGCCACTGCCCACAACGCGTCCATGTGACGCACTGAGTGGTCTGTATAGTCCGGAACAATGCGTTCAGCTTGTGCGGCTATCCGCTCGGCTATTGCTCTCATCTGCTCAATAGCATGACCGTACTCTGGCCGCTGCCCAACCTTTGACCAAAGACGGGTTTCCGTAATCCGCGTAGGAAGACTCATTGCCGATAGTCTACACCGGCTCTACTACAGCGCTGTCGATGGAGATTGGGAGATTACCCGCTCCTAAGTTGATTGTTTCCGTTGTCTGTCGGCGTCGATTTTGCATTCTTCTGATTCCGAGCTTCGCAATAGATTGATACGTGAAACGCCCAGCGATCTCCCGATCTGCAAAGTCGTCCGTGATGGGATCTGCTCCTCTGGTCCGAGGCTCCCAAGATACGGCGATCTGGAAGTGTCATCTGTGCTCTGAGTGAATTGTCCGCCACTCGGAGAAAGGCGATCGGCGCGGACGTTTTGGTTGAGCTTCGTACGGGTGGCGCGTTATCCGACCGGAGCCCGGCCCCACGCTTCCCCCAACGGGAGGTCTGGCCACCTTTCGCAATCCGCACGGGCGCGCCGTGCGCGGGTGTATTTGGGAATGTGATCTCCGGATGCCGAAGACGTCAGCCGAGTCATAATTGACTCAAGCATGAATGACGGAGCCCGTAATCACGGCGAAACACCTCCGGCCCATCGGCTGAATGTGCCGAGCGACGAATTGGCACGTCAGGCGGTGAATGCGCTAAGGGGATATGCGTATCAGATCTACCAGAGTTTGTTGGCATGGATTGCGCTTGAACCCAAGCAAGAACTGCATCTGGAGGTCGCCGAAGACTATGCTGTACTAGCCGAGCACGCATGCTCGGTCGTTCAAGTCAAGGACGCGCCTTCCAGTTCCGTGACGCTAAATTCTTCGTCGATCCGCCAAGCGATCCAATCGCTGTGGAATTTACAGGAGGAAAATCCCAACTTAGAGTTGCGTTTCCGGTTCCTCACAACGGCTCCAATTGGCAAGGAGCAGCACGTCGCTTTCCCGAATGGGCAGCCGGGGCTGCTCTACTGGCGAGCCGCTGCGCGTGAGATGGGTGACACCGGCCCAATCCAAAGATTCTTAGCGGACAGCGATTTTTCCGACGAGTTGCGGCGCTACGCCAGCGGTGCAACCGCCGAGCAGTTTCGTCAACGGATTCTGCGACCGATGTCGTTTGATTGTGGAACTGACGACATTGCCACGATTCGACAAGAAATCGACGATCGTTTGGTGCATCACGGGCAAAAATTAGGGATTTCCCCACGAGAAGCCGAAAAAGCATCTGATTCCCTGATCGCCACGGTACTGGCAACCGTGATTCAAAAAAGCGGCAGGCGGTTAACGTCTGCAGAATTTCTTCGGTGTTTCGAAATGAACACGATGGTGTCCATTCCAACATCGCTAATGCGCAATTTGATGGGCGCAGGAGCGCTTCCGGGCATTTCCTCCCAAGTGGCCTTTGGGTGGGGGCCGTCGGATTGGCTATCAGATCTACCCTTGCCCTTCAGGGCGCTTCAACGTTCTACTATCACGTCTGACCTTTGGGTTCGGCTCGGGCAATCCAGTGCCCTATGGCTGCACGGAAGTAGCGGCGTCGGGAAATCCACGCTCGCGCAACTCATTGCCCAAAGGAGCTCCGGACGTTGGCTCCGCGTGGATCTTCGAGATCTCGATGGCCAAGAAGTCTCCAACCGATTGCGCGGTTTGGTTGTCGATCCGAATTTCACTAACGCCGCCGGGGTTGTTTTGGAAGATTTAGGCATCGGGCTTGATTCTTCGACTCAGCAGCGTTTGGCAATTGTCCAGCACTGCATGCAACGAGTGCATGGCTGCGTCATCGTGACTTCAACGACTGCACCTACCTCGCTCATTCGTGATGCGCTCGGGGGATGCTATGCTGCCCCAATCCCATACCTAACCATTGATGAGGTGAAGGAACTAGTCATCGGTTCGGGAGGAGAGGGCGACATTTGGGGAGTCAGCGTTCACGTTTTTTGCAGTGGTGGACACCCTCAACTGGTCGCAGCCCGCATTAGTGGACTTTCCAGGCGTGGCTGGCCTCAAGCTGAATTGTTCCCGGTTGATCATGGTGGACTCGCTGTTGCAGAGATCGAGGAAGAGCGCGCGAGCGTCCGGCATCGTCTGATCAACGAACTTCCCCAAGAGCACCGCGATTTGCTGTACCGGCTAACGCTTTGTGCCGGCAACTTTGATCGCGGCTTGGCGATCGCTGTGGCAGAAGTGCCAATTGCATTATCGATCCCAGGAGAGATTCTGGATTCCCTTGCGGGCCCCTGGATCGAAATTGTTGGGCCTGACTTATTTCGTGTATCGCCCTTGGTTGCGGGCAGCGCCTCAAAGCTGTTTGCGCCAGATGAACAAACGAAGATCCACCATGCAATTGTTAATCATTTGCTTGAGAGGAGGCCCTTCCCAGCTAGCTTCCTAAGTCAACTGCTAACGCATGCGCTCATTTCTCAACACGTACCGGGGCTCCACTGGTTAGCGGGAGCCGTGATATGTGCGCAGGAGCACGAACAACGGATAGCTGAAGAGCTCTTCATCCTGCCATTCTTCAAGCTTGGCCTGGGGGAGCCGTTTATACCTGCGAATCCCTTCGTTTCAGTTGTGCTGCGGCTTGCACAGTTCAAAGTGGCCGCGCGCCTGGATCCGAATCATCGGCGTCTCGATTCCATAGTTGATCGAGTCGACGATGAATCCCGGGGACTCCCGGGACCATTAGGTCTGTTCCTCCGGTTCTTCTGCCTCGTCACCATACTCGGGGAGTCTTCGGTTTCCATCAGACCGTTCAGATGGCTGCCGCTTCTTCTGGAGTTTGACCGACTCGTGGGGGCACCGGAAATCGCCGCCCATATTAACCAATTCCAAATCTTTGCGTCGGGGATGGGCGGGCGGACCGTGTCGCAGTTTTTGTTCTTCAAACGCGCGAATGCGGTGTCCACAATTGAGATGTTGACCGAACTTCTGACCGAGCTGGACCGCGTCGATCAGCCATCGAGGGGAATGCTCCTGTCATCCCTAAAGGAACCTGAAGATGGAGCAGCACTGGTAGTGAATTCGGCTTGGCTAGCAGAGGAGCGAAAAGCGACGCTGAGCAAAGACCGCGGTCAGCAGGTAGCAGCCGAGTTCCTTCGGCTGTCATTCCTTGTGGAAAAATGGCCGTCAATCGATTTGGCTGTAGAACTTGTTTGCGCACAGGTCGTGATGTTGGATGAGTACGTCCAACAAACGGCCGACGCCCTTGCTGCGGCGCAGGTGGCTCAGGACCGTTTTCCAACAGATCTTCGCCTTCCTAGACGTCGCCACATGATCTATTACCGGCTGGGCGATCACCGCGCCGCGCTCGATGCCATCGGAAATGTTGCCGAACATGTTGCGGGCATGGCCGATATTGACGCCGCCTACCTTTTACGTCGAATTGGTGTGAGTTCTGCAGAAACAGGCGACCTTGGCGGGGCGTCACGCGCGTTCGAACTTGGTCACCTTCGCGCAAGCAGTGCATCAATCGATTCGATGCTCCCGATGAAAGTTGGCCTCCTGGCCGACCGGGCCAGGGTGGAGTTTGAACGTGGCAACCCATCGGTGGGCGTTAGCTTACTTGCGCAAGCACTTCGGCTCGGGGACTCGATGCCAGTCGACAGGGGCCTTACAGAGCGTTGGTGCTGGATCGCTCTCGCGCAAACAGTCAAATGGCTTTGGTGTCGCGCAGACGGCCCCAATTGGCGCCCTGAACCGGTGCAGATTCCCTACGGAATTTGCAGCGACTCTCGCGATGGGTGCAAGGATTGGAAGGTTACCTCTTCATTGGTTTGTTGGTAT
Source organism: Bryobacterales bacterium (assembly GCA_963771405.1). Classification (GTDB taxonomy): domain Bacteria; phylum Acidobacteriota; class Terriglobia; order Bryobacterales; family Bryobacteraceae; genus Bog-105. Next base: position 440,119 of record CAVYUL010000024.1, on the reverse strand, counting down.
ACGTTGGCAACGGTAGAGCAAGCGCTCGACTTAGGCCAACAAGTGCTCGCCGAGCTTCGCAGTCGCACGCCGACAACTATCCTTCCAGGTCGGCAATGGATTCTCGAGCAGCAAATTGTGCTTGGGGCCATTCGCCGGGGCGACTTGGGGCGGTTTCGCGAGAGGGTTCCCGGCTACTTGATGTTGAGTGCGCGGTGGCTCGGCCATCTTAGGACGGTCCAATATGAAGACAAAGAATTCACCCAAGAGGAATTCGCTGCGGTTCCCGCGTCGGCAGAGGGATTGGCTGAAATTGCCACAAGTGCCTGTTCAGCTTTCCTGGCCAGCTTCGTCGCCAATGGAAAGCTTGACGATGCCAGGACTGCGGCTGCATTGTTGGTGAAGGATCTCTGGGTTCCCGATCGCGTCCGCAAACTGCTTGAGGTGTTCATCGCGCGACCGCCACGGATCACAGACTGGGACCAGAGCCTCTTCTCGTGGCTGGCGGCGCTGGGCGATGCTAGTCCTTTAAACCCGCGAGATCTGTTTATGGCGACGCTAACCCTGTGGCAATGGCTACCGCGTACCCAGTTTAGATCCGCGCTGGAGTTCAGGCTGGGTGAATTCGTTAGCGCGAGATGGGCGCATGTAGTAGACGAACAGCCCTTCGCCATGAAACGACCGCGTCAAACGGTTCCGGCAATTCTGGCAGCGGCCCACGATTCGCGCTTCGGTCGAGCTCGCCTCGCTTCGATACTTGTGGCAGCCGAGGATGCCGTGGACGCAACCGTCCCTCCGGCAATGCGGCAAGAGATCAGAGATTTACCGGCTTGACGGCAGGGTGAACTAACGCTGGTGGGACACCATTGATATCATCCGGCGCTAGGGCGATGGCAAATAGTCGCTATCTGGGAAGCGTGTCGCCCACTACGGGCGGATTGTCCGCCACACGGACAAAGGTTTTCAGCCAGCACGAATCAGTAGCGGTACAAACGGCGTCGGGGAAGCATCCTCCAAGCCTCGAACGGGATCACCGGCCACTCGTACAGCGCCGGCGCCGCTCCTCGATCCTCGGCGCGGCGGAACGATGCTCTATATCGATCAGCACCAACCGAAAAGGAGCACCGCACAACGAATATTTTGTAAAACAAAAACTGTTGCACGTTTCAGCGCAGCCGCAATTCGCGAGATCAAATACGCCTGGCGATCCCTTCACCGGGATTCCATCGTTCATGGCAATCGCTGGCCCAATCCTAGGAGAGTTCGCAACCCACTCATTCCAAAGCCCTTACACAAAATCGCGCGCTCCCTCGCCCAATCCCCTCCCATGCAGTTCAAAACTTCCATTTTTTTATTTCCTTTCTTTTCAATCATTTACCTGGGAAGATCCATTCCGCCTCATTGCGCTGCGTTCAATCCTATAAGCGGAAATGCAAAACTCCACCCAAATCTCGCCGCACTCCGCGCTCACACCCGAACTGCGCCCACTTTCGCCCATGCTCACCGCCAAGTGCCGCGCTTGCCAATGCCACCAAAACATCGCCATTCTCGCCCGTCGTCGCCCTGCCCAGATCGAGCCAACCGCCGCTGGCCACTCCCCCTCTGAAACCGCTTGCACAAAAGGGCAAAAACTCCCCCAAACCACCCCGGTTTTTACCCCTCCCTATCTACTATTCTTTATAAGCGGTAAAAACTGCCCCGTTTCACCCCAGTTTTTACCCTCAAAGCCCACCGCCGCCTCGGCCCCTCGTCCGCGCCCATCATGCTTCGCAAAAATCGCCCTTTGTTCGCCCAATTTTTCCCGTCCCCGCAACGGGAAAAAGTCACTCTCCGCCCGCTCCAAAACATCGAATTTTTCCCGTCGCTTTTCACTTAATATTTATAGGCGGGAAATAATCGCCCAAATTGCCTTCCAAAACTCTGAATTTTTCCCGTCCGCTCGACGGGAAAAATTCGCCACCGCGCACCCCTCGCAAACTTTCCTTGTTTCGCAAAAATCGCTGTTTCTTCGCCCTAGCCGGGAATATAATCAAAACCGTCATCGAAATCCCATGAATCACCGCGCTTGTCCCACCCTCGCCGCCGCCCTCGTGTGCCTGCTCGCTAAAGCCGCCGTCGCCGCGCCTCCGCCCCCTGTCGATTTCAACCGCCAAATCCGCCCCATCATGTCCGACACCTGCTTTCGCTGCCACGGCCCCGACAAAAGTTCCCGCATGATGGGCATGCGTCTCGACCTCCGCGACGAAGCAACCAAGCCCCTGCCCGACGGCCACACCCCCATCGTCCCCGGCGATCCTGATAAAAGCGAAATCATCAAGCGCATCTTCGAACCCAATCCAGCCAAAGCCATGCCTCCGCTCATGGCTCACAAAACCCTCACGCAGGCGCAGAAAGAAACCATTCGCCGCTGGGTCGCCGAAGGCGCTAAATACGAAGGTCACTGGGCCTATGAACCCGTCAAGCGTCCCACCGTCCCCGAACTCGCTGACACGTCGCAAATCGTCAATCCCATCGACTCTTTCATTCAAGCCCGCCTCGCCGAAGCCGGCCTCACGCCGTCTCCCGAAGCCGATCGCCGCACCCTCATCCGCCGTGTCACTCTCGATCTCACCGGCCTCCCTCCCACTCCCGCCGAAGTCGAGGCCTTCGAAAAAGACAAATCTCCCAACGCATATTCCAAACTCGTTGATCGTCTCCTCGCTTCCCCCGCCTACGCCGAAGAACAAGCCCGCCACTGGCTCGATGCCGTTCGCTACGCCGACACCGCCGGCTTCCATGGCGATAACCGTTATCCCACTTGGCCCTATCGCGATTACGTCCTCCGCGCTTTCCGCGCTGATATGCCCTTTGATCAATTCACTCGCGAACAACTCGCCGGCGATCTCATTCCCAACGCCACTGTCGATCAGAAAATCGCCTCCGCCTACAACCGGCTCAATCGCGTCTCAGCCGAAGGCGGCATTCAGCCCAAAGAGTACATCGCCAAATACGGCGCCGATCGCGTCCGCACTCTCAGTGCCGTCTGGCTCGGTTCCACTCTCGGTTGCGCTGAGTGTCACGATCACAAATTCGATCCCTTCAAGTCCAAAGACTTCTATTCCATGAAGGCCTTCTTTGCGGATATCAAGGAGACCGGCCTCGTCTCCGATCGCGGCCCAGATGCTTGGGGCAGCAAACTCAGTCTCCCCACTCCCGAACAAAAACAGCGTCTCGCCGATCTCGATTCCCAACTCTCTGCCGCCAAGAAGGAACTCGCCGATAAGTCTGCTGCACTCAGTACACAACTCGAAGGCCAGCCAGATCTCGCTTGGTTCTATCAACGCCCCCTCTCTGCGGCAACTCAGAACGGAGCCGCACTCACCATCTACAACGACGAACCCGTCGATAGCAACTTCTACCTCAGCACCTCCAACGGCTCCACTCTCATGACCGAGCACAAGCCTGGCAAAGGTCTGATCATTGCCTCCGGTCCCAATCCCGATAACGAAACCTACACAGTCACTTTCAAACCAGGCGTCGGCGAATGGGCCGCTCTCGGAATAGAGGTGGTGCAAGATGAAAGCCTCCCCGGCAACCGCCTCGCCCGCGGCGCCGATCGCTTCGTGCTTACCGAAGTCGAAGCTTCCGCCACGCCTAACAAACTTTCATTCAACCTCGCCACCGAAGAAGAACCTCTCGGGCAAATGCCCGAAAACCACCCCATGGCCGCCATTGATGGCGATTCCCACACCGGCTGGGGCATTTCCTTCGGCGAAGCGCGCAATCCGTTTCTCGCTCTCCGTTTGACTGAGCCGCTCGTCACCGGCGCCGACACAATCATCACCGTCCGCCTCCATCACGATTCCGATTACCGTAAAGCCACCATCGGGCGCTTCCGCCTCGCACTTTCAAAAGCAGGCGGCCTCTACGCCTGGCCCGAAAACGGCGAATCAGGCGCAAAGCTCAAAGCCCGTCAAGGCGATGACGGCATTCTCACCACCTCCGCCGACCGCGGCCTTCCCCACAAGGTGAGAGAAGCTCTCAAAGTCGCTCCCGACAAACGTAGCGACGACCAAAAGAAAGCCATCTCCACCTACCTTTCCTGGGCCGAGCCTGCCTTCACTGATCTCAACGTCAAAATCGCCCGCCTCGAACTCGAGCGCGGCATCCTCCACTCTCAAATCCCCGAAGTCATGGTCACCCAAGCCACTGAGCCCGCCGTTGTCCGCATCCTCCCGCGTGCCAATTGGATGGATGACACTAACGAAATCGTCCAACCCGCCATTCCCGGGTTCCTCGGCAAGCTCGATACCGGAGATCGCCGCGCCACTCGGCTCGATCTCGCTAATTGGCTCGTCAGTCCCACCAATCCCCTGGTGCCGCGTGCTTTCGTAAACCGCCAGTGGCGTCAGTTCTTCGGTGTCGGCATCTCCAAAGTCATCGAAGATCTCGGCTCACAAGGTGAATGGCCCACTCACCCCGAACTGATAGATTGGCTTGCCGCCGAGTTTGTCCAACCTACCTGGGAAGCCGAAGGCACTCATCCCTGGGATGTCCGCCACATCCTCCGCACCATCGTCATGAGTCACACTTATCGCCAAGCCAGCACGCCGAATCCGCAAGCCGATGAGAAAGACCCTGACGATCGTCTCCTCGCTCGCCAAAAGCCCTTCCGCGTCGACGCGGAAATCGTCCACGATACCGAACTCTCCATCTCCGGTCTTCTCGTCGATCGCTTCGGCGGCCCTAGCGTTCGCCCCGTTGAGCCCGAAGGTTATCTCGCTGCCATGAACTTCCCCAAACGCGAATACTCCGCCAGTCACGGCGATGATCTCTATCGCCGCGGTATCTATACCGAATGGCAGCGCACCTTCCTCCATCCCAGCCTGCTCAATTTCGATGCGCCTACACGCGAAGAATGTGTGGTGAATCGCGTCAGTTCCAACACTCCGTTACAAGCTCTCGATCTCTTAAACGACCCTATCTTCGTCGAAGCCGCTCGCGTCTTCGCCCAGCACATCTTGGAAAAGGGCGGCCATCAGATCGATCGACAAATCAATTGGGCCTTTGAGCGCGCCGTCAGTCGCCCTCCCACCCCGCGCGAAACTCAAATCCTCTCTGATCTTCACCGGCAAAGCTTGGAGAAATTCCGCACCACGCCCGCTAACGCCAACCTGTTCCTCCATGTGGGCGAAACTCCCATTGATCCTAAACTCAAACCCGTTGACCTCGCCGCCATGACCACCGTGGCTCGCGCCATTCTCAACATGCACGAAACCATCACCAGGAACTAATCATGCTTACCGATAACCCACTCTCCCCAGCCCGCCGCACCTTCCTCCGCAAGAGTCTTGGCACTCTCGGAATGTTCGCTCTCGGCTCGCTCCTCGAAGCCGACACCCTCGCCCCCAACGGCAAATGGCAAGGCGTCGTCCATCCTTTGCACTTTCCGCAAAAGGCCAAGCGCATCATTTTTCTTTATCAGGCCGGCGGCCCGTCTCACATCGAAACTTTCGATTACAAGCCGAAACTCGCCGAAATGAACGGCAAGAGTATGCCCGAATCGTTCACCAAGGGCCAGCAAATCGCTCAGCTTCAAGGCAAAGCCCTCACTTGCTTCGGTCCTCAATTCGGCTTCAAGAAATTCGGCAAGTCCGGCCAGGAACTTTGCGAACTCTTCCCCCACATCGGCAGTGTCGCTGACGATGTCTGCATTATCAGATCCATGTGGACCGAGCAGATCAATCACGATCCCGCCCACACCATCATGAATACCGGCATGATCCTTCCCGGCCGTCCCAGCATGGGTTCCTGGATTCTCTACGGCCTCGGCGCCGAAGCCGACAACCTCCCCGGTTTTGTCGTTCTCATGTCCACCGGCAAAGGCGGCCAAATGCAGCCCATCGCCGCCCGTCAGTGGGCCGCCGGCTTCCTCCCCAGCAAATTCCAAGGCGTCAAATTCAACTCTGTTGGCAGCCCCGTGCTGTACATTGACACTCCCAAAGGCCTCGGTGACGACTTACAAAAAGCCTCCATCGACGCCATCAACGCCCTCGACAAAGAGCAATACGGCGCTCTCAAAGACCCGGAGATTCTCACTCGCGTCTCTCAATATGAGATGGCCTTCAAGATGCAAGCCAGCGTCCCCGATCTTGTCGACATGAGCAAAGAACCGGCCTCTGTCCTGGAAATGTACGGCGCGAAACCGGGCGATGGTTCCTTCGCCTCCAATTGCCTCCTCGCCCGCCGCCTTGCCGAACGCGGCGTCCGCTTCATCCAGCTTTATCACCGCGATTGGGATCATCACTCCGGCATCAAAGCCAACATCCCCATCAAGGCTCAGGAGACCGATCAAGCCACCGCTGCCCTCATTACCGATCTCAAACAGCGCGGCATGTTAGACGACACCATGGTCATTTGGGGCGGGGAATTCGGCCGCACTCCCATGTCACAAGGCGATGGCCGCGATCATCACATCAAAGGCTTCTCCTTCATGGTCGCCGGCGGCGGCTTCAAGCCCGGCATCACTTACGGAGCTACTGATGAACTCGGTTACGCCGCAGTCGAGAATCCCATTGGTGTCCACGATTTCCACGCCACCGTTCTCTATCTCCTGGGTATCGACCACAAACGCCTGACCGTCAAATACCAGGGCCAGGACGCCCGCCTCACTTTCACGTCCGGGGAGGTGGTGAAGAATATCCTCGCTTAATCTCCGCGCGGATTCGGCACAAACTTCGGCGTCTCTTTCGCATCTCCGATATGAAAGGCGGTGAGGTAGGCTAACCGCAATATTTTGGCCATTTTCACGTAGTTGATTTTTTCATACGTATCGGTGGTGTGATGGTAATCCGGATGAAACCCGGTGAACCACCAGAACGCTGGAATGTCATGTAGGACAAAGGGAAATTGGTCGCTGCGAAAGAACACATTCAGCGCCGATTCGTGGTCGAACCGGTCATCCAGCACCAACCCGACGTGAGCATTCTCCTGCTCCACAATGCGCCGGTATTCGGGGCTATACGTCCCGCCGATCAGATTCAGCCGGTTCGTCGTATCGGCCGGAATTTCGATAAGTCCGTTCGTCTGCTCGCTCGGCGTTTCGTTGCGGCCGATCATGTCGAAGTTGATCATCGCGCGTGTCGTTGCAAGCGGTCTGAGCGGATGTGCAGCCATATAGAACGCGCCCAACAATCCGCGTTCTTCCGCCCCAAAGACGACGAATAGAATCGATCGTTTCGGCTTCACCGGATTGGCCGCAAAGGCATGTGCCAGTTCCACCACGCCGACTGTGCCTGATCCGTTGTCATCGGCGCCGTGCCAGACTTGGTCGCCGCTCGCGCCATTGTGATCATGATGCCCGCTGATGATGAGAGTGTCTTGGGCGAGTTGTGGGTCCGACCCTTCCAGCAACCCAGCCACGTTGTGAGTCGTGCCTGTGTGGGAGAAGAGGTTTTGTAGGTGAATAGTGACACGAGTGTCGGGCAGTGCTCGCGACTGAGTCGTGAGATCCGCATCGATCTTTGTCTGCGCCTCACTCGCATCAGCGAAGAGTTCTTTGGCCGCCGCATCGGAAATCACCGCGGCGGGCGTCCGCATTGAGTCATCCGCAAGAGCCTGATTCGGAATCGGAGTCTTTCGTCCATCCGACCCTCCAATGCGTGCCACACGCTCTTGATTAGAAGGATGCTTCCGATTCGGTTCTGCCACAATCAGTACACCAATCGCCCCGTGCGCCTGCGCATTCTGCACTTTGACGCGCGTCGTCGCATATCGCGTATTGCCCGTGCCGTTAAAGATCGATTTCGCGTCCGTCTCCTGGGGCTCATGATCGAAGATGAGAACGATCTTGCCGTTAGCATCAATGCCTTTGTAGTCGTCATAGTTCAGTTCTGGCGCCGTTATTCCGAAACCCGCGAACACCACATCGCCGCTCACCTCCGTGTCCTTGGGAAACGCGCCGTACGCTTCGGGAAACTTCCATTGTTTCTCCACCCCACCCCGAGTCAGTGACACATAACTCTTCTCGCGGTCATTGCGATACTCGATCAGCGGCACCGCCTGCAGATAGCTTCCCTCTGCCGCCGGCTTCAACCCGGCCTTGGCAAACTCCGATGCCACCCACTCCGCCGCCGCATCATCTCCGGGTTGCAGTGACATTCGTCCTTGCATCCCATCGGAGGAAAGAAACTTAAGGTTCGCCTCTAGCGTCGTCTCCGAAATCGTTCGGTATCCCGTTGCCATCCGCTGCGGAACCTGCGTCGCCAGTAGCAGTGCAATGAATGCAAGTCTCATATGGACCGCTCAATCGCCTTCTTTTGCGCCTTCAACACTAACTCTGTCGCCAGCAGCGCCTGCTCCTGATCCTGCGCTACCCGCGTGCGGTTCACCACGTCTGCAATAAACTGCGGCCCAAACGGCAGCGCCACTTCGTTGCAATCGATATAGCGGGTCTGCTTCCCATCCACCAAAATCAAATGGTTCCCGCCCTTCCGCCCCGCGATATCCACGTACTTCCTTAGCTCGATATACCCGTCCGTCCCCAACACAAACAATCGCCCATCCCCCCACACTCCCAGCCCGTCGGGAGTGAACCAATCCACTCTCACGTAACCCATCCCGCCGTTCCCATGCAGCATCATGTCTCCAAAATCCTGAAACTCCGGCTTGTCCAGATGATGCACATTCGCCACCTGTGAAGCAGTCACATCCGCCACTGTCGATCCCGTATAGTACACAAACTGATCCGCTTGGTGCGACCCAATGTCACACAAGATCCCGCCATACCGTTTGTGGTCCCAAAACCAATCCGGCCGCGGATCGGCGCCCGGCTGATTGATCTGATGCGGAGCCAGGTTCACCGTCTGAACCACTTTCCCAATCGCACCCGCCTTAATGAGTTCACCCGCCCTCACAGCTGCTTTCACCTCCAGCCGCTCCGAGTACATAATGGCGAACATCCGGTTCGTCTCTTTGATTGCTTTGCGAACCTCAGCCAATTCCTCCAGCGAAATAATCCCCGGCTTATCCACCAGGTAGTCTTTGCCGTGCTTCATCACCCGAATCCCCAGCCCCGCCCGTTGATCCGGAATCGGCGCCGCAGCCACCAGCTTGATCGCCGGATCATTCAGAATCTCGTCTTCACTCTCCGCAACCTTGACATCCCCAAACCGCTTATGAAAATCCGCGATCGCCTTCGGGTTCTTCGAATAGACCGAAACCAACTCGCCCCCACCCCGCTGCATTGCGGCCGTCATGCTCATGATGTGATAGTGATCCAGCCCGATCACCGCGAACTTCGCGCTGTATTCCGGCTTCGCATCAGCCACTTCATGCACCAGCGAAGGAGCCATCATCATTCCCTTGATTAACGACCTCCGATCCATCACTTCTGCCCATCCAATTCCAAAACGAAGTACTGCGCCGGAACCTCGCCCACATTCTTAGCTCCGTGCATCTCTTTCGAAGCAATGTACGCGACCGACCCCGGCCCCAGCCGCGTACTCTTCCCCTCCACGGTGATCTCCACCGTCCCTTCCCGCAAAAAGAAAATCTCTTCGTTTACATGCTTATGCGGCGGGTGCGGCATCATACCGGCGGGAAGCTTCGTCATATGACAGGCAATCTCAAAACCGCCATGAGTAGTGCCGCGAAACACCGCACGCGATTCAATATGCGTCTCCGGATTCACCTTCACCGGCAGATCCCCGAACGGATAACACCGGGAAGGCAGCACCGCAGTCGACTTTTCATCCGTCGCCAGCAGCACCGGCAACAGCGCCGCCAAATCCCTTCGCGATAGGCTCATAATTTCTCCCTTTGTAGTCTATACAAGGCAAAACATGAAGCAAAAACCCGAAGCGCCCGTCAGCACAGTGCTCAGTGAGTTCCGCCAAAAGCGCGGCCTGTCCGCCATCGAACTGGCCCAAGCCATCGGCGTAAGCCGCCAGACCGTCTACGCCATGGAAGCCGGCGATTACGTGCCCAACACCACCGTCGCCTTGAAACTGGCGCGCACGCTCGAAACCACGGTGGAAGAACTCTTCCGCCTATCCGACCAAACGGCGCAAGTCGATCCGCCCACCCAGCCAGTGACTCTGCTCTCCGGCGACACCGCCACCAAAGGCCAGCGCTTACAAATTTGCCGCGTCGATGAAAAACTCTTCGCCTCCGCCGGTCAGCCCGCACAGTGGAACTTTGTCGCAGCCGATGGAGTCCTCGCCGGCACTGGCCCTCACGCCAAAGTGCAAACCTTCCACCCCGAACACGAATTCAAGAACCGCATTCTCATCGCCGGCTGCGACCCTGGCATGCCGATTCTCAGCCGCCACATGCAATTAGCCGGAATCGAACTCGTTCTCGCGCAGCGCAACAGTTCCCAAGCGTTAAGCCTCCTCGCCGAAGGCTCGATACATGTAGCGGGAACGCATCTACGCGACGAACAGACGGGTGAGTGGAACATTGCCCAAGTACGCAAACAGTTTTCCACGCACAGCGTGGCAGTCATCTCATTCGCAACCTGGCAAATGGGCCTGGTGGTAGCAAACCGCTCAGAGAAAAAGATCGCCTCCATTGCCGACCTCGCCAAACCCGGCGTCACTATCGTGAATCGCGAACCCGGCGCTGGCAGCCGCCAACTCCTCGACATGCAACTCAAACAAGCCGGCGTAAAGGGCACGCAAATCAAAGGCTACGATCACCTCACTGACGGCCATCTCGCCGCCGCTTGGCACGTCGCTGCTGGGTTCGCCGATTGTTGCGTTGCCACCGAAGCGGCCGCGCGCGCATTCGGCCTTCCCTTCGTTCCCATCGTTACTGAACGCTATGACCTCGTCGTCCGCCGCAAACACCTGGAAACGCCGGGCATGCAGGCTTTGTTCGAAACTCTCAATCGTTTGAGCTTCCGCCGCGAATTAAACAGCCTCGGAGGTTACGACACGAGCGTCACCGGCCAACGCACAATTTGACTCGATCGCCGGCGCACAAGTAATCTGGTCAAACAACGTCTCAAGCGCCTGGGGCAATAACTCGTCCGGAATCGCTTGCGGGTCAAGCAAGAGCGTAATTCCAAATCCTTGCGCGATCGCAATCAAACCTAACGCCACCGTTTCCGCAGATCCCGGCGGCTCTTCCCCAACGGCCTCATAAACCCGCTGCACCAGCGAAACCACATCCGCTCTTTTCTTGCGCAACAACTCCGCCACTCTCGGCCGCATCTCTGGATTGCGCAGCGAATAAAGTTGCACGCCCATCCAAAGGGCGCAATCGCCCGGATCGCGCGCCATAGCGACATACACTTCGCGCAGCTTGCTGATCAATTCCGCCGGCGGCGTCGCCGCAAAAACGTCTTCGAACTCTTTCGTGTCGCGCTGGATTTCGCGCTCCAGCACCGCGCACAACAAATCGTCCTTGCTTTCGAAGTTCGAGTAGAACGCCCCGCGCGAATAACCTGCCGCTTCCGTAACTTCTTCTATAGAGCTCGACTCGATCCCTTCTGTTCGGAACGCAGCCAACGCCGCATCGAGAATCCGCTCGCGAGTCTGGGCGCGGCTTTCTTCCCGGGTTAACCGCTTTCGCGTCAGAAGCTCTTCCATCTACACCCTCAGCATACCTCCGCTTGCAGCGGACTTGCGAAAGTGAATGCCTTCCTGTTTACCGCGTCTGACACGCCTTCGCCGGCAACCCTGCCGGTGCATTGTTGCTCGCGGCGCAAAGTGCCTTCATCTGAGCCGCGTCCCGCTGTAGCTTTCGCGTCGCCGTTCCACCACTCACCGCATGCATCGCAACCGATGGAACCGCCGGCGGTCGAACCATCTTCTCCACCGTCATCGTTTTCTTCGCCGGTTGCTGCGCGTTCTTCGTAACCGGCGTACCGCGCGCGTTCTTCAGCGGTCCCTGCTGCGCCGGAGGAAGCTTGCTAATCGCCGCCGCAATCCTATCTTCAGCTTCGTTTTCCGACTCTTCCGCTTCCGCCACTACTGGCGCCGCCGAAACAACCGGGGTCGTATTCTTCGTATATACCGGTGGCCCGATGGTCAAGCTTTTCCAGATCAAATGCAGAGCGCCGGCCACATATGGCAACGTCGCATCCGGATCGCCGATAATATTGCTTCCTCGGTTCTGCGCTGTCCCTAAGTAGAAAGACACATAGACCCCTGCCTGTTTGCCAAATGCCGCCTCTACCGGCGCAACAGAAACTATGTTCTGTAGATAGGAGCCGCCTTCGTAGTCAAAGTCCGTCTTATCCCAATTGACATCCACCGACGACATTCCATCCCGCCAGGGCAGCCGGAACGTGTAGCTCGTGAATCCTGCATTCCATATCTGCGATGAGCAATAGCCCTCATCGCCTTGGTTTCGCACAAACATAAGCCAATCCTCGTCGCCTGGATCCGAGTTGTTCCAATCTCGTTTGAGCGCCAGCGCATATATCGGGTGCAACTCCGACTTTAAATCATGTTCGCCGTCCAGCCCGAACATACCTGTTAAGATGGCGTGGCCCGTGGAGAGGTTCGCCGCCTGCGTAGCATTATTGTCGACCGCGTCGCGAACCGCCCGCCATTCCGCCGAAAGATTTACAAAATTGTCCACCGTTTCGTCAGAATCGAATTCCGAATGAATCCCGTCTTTACCGTTCACGCTGAGCGGCGCGCTGGTGGCGTCAACCAGAAATTGAAATGTGTAGTCGTCGTCCCCGAGGGCATCACGGCTAAACCCGGTCGCGCGCCCTTCCATGGTGATCGGAAACCAATTCACATGGCCCACAAAGCTATTCGAGTTAAAAAAACCGTTGACTCCACAAACTTCCTCGTTGAGTGACCCCGGCTGAGGAAAATCAATAGTCGTCAGATCAGCCTGGTCGGTACAACCGCTGAATTCAGGCGCCAAAGATAACGAAGGAATGCCGAGCGTGCTCGGCCGGGTGCTGAAGTTGTGGCAAATCGAGGTATCCGGCACGTGGGGAGTGCTTCCTCCCGCGTGTTGCGGATTGAGCTGCCAAGACCACTGCGGATTGTAAGGTAAGCCATTCGCGTCTAACTGTGTCCACAGGACATCGAAATCATAACGGCTCGTCGGCACGGGCGGAACCACCCCCGCTCCGCGCGTGATCGTAATCGTAATGTACGCGGGGCCGCCATCCACGCTTTTGGTCGGATCGGTTTCGCATTGGTTGCCGGTGCCATTGTCATGGTTGCTATAGCTGTTGTCTTTGTAATTGTCATCCTCATAGCCTAAATGCAAATACAGTTCCGATTCGGCAACTCCCGCCCCGCTAACCGTGAATGCATTCGAAATCACGCTTTGAATGCGAACCATGGCGCTGCCCGGAGTCCCAGTCGGAATGCGTATTAGACCGTGGTAAAGATGATCCGAGCTATCGCCCCAAGGGTTGACATAACGTTTCCAAGTCGAGCCGCTTCCGCCGGTCTGCACACATCCATCGGCATTCACTTCCACAATGTCGCCCGGAGCAAAAACGATTTGCGGATAATCGGTCTCCGCTTGCGTGACATTCGGTTCGTTGATTGTGCAGGTGAACGTCCCGCTGCCGCTTCTGATGCCGCACCTGGGATCTAACGGTGGCAAAGGCGCAATCGCCGTGCCGGCGCAATCGCAGCTCTTCTCCCCGGGAGGCCCCGCCGATGTCGTGCACTTCCCGGATGTCCCGCCTCCCACTGTGACTGGTTTGCAAGGTGTACCTGGATTCGTACAACCCTTAGTCGGGTTTCCTCTGCAAGTTTGCGCATCTGCGCGTTGCATTAGCAGCAGCAGGCTGCAGAGTGCAATAGCCGCAAGTCCCCCAATGTGTCGTCTCACAATCCCCTCCATGAATCTTACTTTCGAGCAGCCCATCATACACGAACAGCGTAAAACCGCTATGCTGTCCGCCAAGCTTGACAAGCAAAAAATATGTCGCAGCGATACTTACGCCGAAAGCCCGGGCCGCTCTAATTAACCTCTGTTACCCTAATTCCCAAATGGAAGTAACACCGGCCAATTTCCTCGGAGTTATGGTTTCGAGCACCTTCACCGACCTCGAAGCCCACCGCGCCGCTCTCATCAAAGCCCTCCAAGGTCAGGATTTCTTTGCTCTGGCGATGGAAAATGACTCCGCTAAACTTGCCGACGTCATCGAATCCTCCCTCCAAATGGTCCGCAAAGGCGCTGCCTACATCGGGATACTCACCCACAAATACGGCCAAATCCCCGAAGACCGCGAGCGAAATCCCAAAGGCCTCTCCATCACCGAACTCGAATTCGACGAAGCCCAGCGCCTCAATCGTCCCATTCTCCTCTTCCTGATGTCCGATGATCACGACGTCAAGCCGAAAGACATCGAGCTAGATCTCACCAAACGCCACAAACTAACCGCCTTCAAAAACCGCGCCAAAAACGTCTCAGCTGATTCGAAAGTCCACCGCGTTTATACTACCTTCAATTCGCTAGAGGACTTCCGCGCCAAAGCCATCCAATCCGTCGCCGAACTTCGCCGCTTCCTTGATGCGCCTAAACCTGAGGAGTAAAGCTCGAAATCCAAAGACCCCATCCCTGCGCCTCCCGCCCTCTACGCCGAACCCCGCTACCTCGTCTCCCACGAATTCATCGGACGCCAGGCCCAACTTGATTCCCTCAACGACTGGGCCATCCCCTCCGACCCCCACCCCATCATCTTCTTCGATGCCATCGGTGGCACGGGCAAAAGCATGCTCACCTGGCACTGGCTCAATCACCACGCTACGAAAATTCCAACGAACTGGGCCGGTCGACTCTGGTATTCCTTCTACGAACGCGGCGCGCAGATGTCCGATTTCTGTCGCCACGCCCTCGCTTACATCACCGGCGCTGAACCCAAATCCTTGAATCAACTCAAAACGCCCGAACTCGCCGAAAAGCTCCTCCTTCATCTCCACGCCCAACCTTGGCTCCTCATCCTCGACGGCATCGAACGCATCCTCGTCGCCTACAATCGCATCGACGCCGCCCAACTCAGCGACGATCAAGCCAGCCACCCGACCGACGAAATCTCCAATCGTAACCCCACTTCCGCCATCCGCCCAGAAGACGACGATCTTCTCCGCGCTCTCGCCACCGCCGCCCCGTCCAAAATCGTCATCACCAGCCGCCTCGTCCCGCAAGCCTTCCTCAATCGCGCCGGGCAAACGATCCCCGGCGTTCTCCGCGTCCCACTCCCCGGCCTCCGCCCCGCTGACGCCGAATCCCTTTTCCGCTCCTGTGGCATCACGGGCGATTCAAAGGCCATCCAGGATTACCTCAAAACAAACTGCGATTGCCACCCCCTCGTCATCAGCGCCCTCGCCGGCCTCATCAACGACTATCTCCCTGACCGCGGCAACTTCGACGCTTGGCACGCGCATAGCGGCCAACTCAATTTCACAGACCTCGACCTAGTTCAAAAACGCAACCACATTCTCAAAGCCGCTATCGCCGCCGTCCCTCCAGAAGGCCGCCAGATCCTCGCCATCTTGTCGTTTCTCTACGAGAGCATCGATTACGAAACTGTCCACGCTCTCACAGAAGAGTCACTCCAACCCAAAGAGCTAATGGAGGCAATCGCCGATCTCGAATCCCGTGGTCTCCTTCTCTACGAAGCCAAGCGTTATGATCTTCACCCCGTCGTCCGCGGCGTCATAGCCGAAAGCCTACAACTAGAAGATCGCAACCGAATCGGCCAACAAGTCGTCGACCATTTCTCGTCCAAACCGGAAAACCCATATGAACAAGTCGAATCGATCGACGACCTTAACAACGCACTTAACATCTTCCGAACTCTTGTAAAAATGGGCAAGTTTGACGAGGCATCTGCCTTCTACCAAGAAGGGCTCTCGGACGCCCTGGACTTCAACCTAGAGGCGGATGCAGAAGTGCTGGGCCTGCTAAAACCCTTCTTCCCGTCGGGCTGGTTGGCGCTCCCAACGTCGGTCGATGAGGAAAACGCATGCTATCTCGCCCACTACGCGGCCAACTCATTGAACACGTTCGACCGGGAATTACACGACAAGATGTTCGGCGCCATCCTCGAACGAGACTTAAAGGCAGGGCGCTGGAAGGCAGCGGTAGTCTGCATCGCGAATATCGCAAACGATGCCGGTCCCGCGCAGGAAAGCACCATCTTAGGGATGGCGACGGAACTCGCGCGGGCCTCATCGGACCAAGAGTCAGTATTCTTTTCCCTCCTGCAACAATTCACTCAGCTCGCAACAATTGGTGAATGTATCCTTGCGCAAGCCGTGTGGAACGAACTCGATCCCCTTGGCCGCGATTGGGCCCGATCACTTTACCGACCGGGTCACGCGGAATTGCAGCATGCGATCTTTCGATTCTGGCAGGGGGATCTGCAGGAAGATGGCATAGCAAGAGTCGATCGCCTAGCCGGCCCAGGCAAAGGCCGCTTTACCATCCGCCAACTCCACGCCCTCCGAGGCGAATGGCATCTCGAGCGCCGCGAATGGTCTCTCGCCGCCGCTAGCCTTCACGAAGCTGTCGCGATGGCCCGCGCCGTCGGCCAAACCGACGCCGAATCCGAAACCCAACTCGCTCTCGCTCGTTTTCACGTCAACCAACTCCCCGAGCCCCGCCACGACGCCGACCGTCTCGCGCATGCCCCCTACATTTCGAACCTCGACCTCGCCGAACTCTACCTCGCCCTCCGCGACCCCGACCGCGCCAAACACCACGCCCTCGCCGCCTACGAACACTCTTGGGCCGACGGCGAACCCTACGTCAAGCGCTACTACCTCAACAAATCCCGCGCCCTCCTCGAAAAACTCAACGTCCCCATCCCCAACCTCCCGCCCTACGACCCCTCCAATCGCCAACCCTTCCCCTGGGAACCCGCCGTCCACGCCGCCATCGCCAAACTCCGCGCCGAAAAAGCCGAAAAAGAAGCCAAAGCCCGCGCCAAACCCGCCGGCACCGAATAGTTGCAATGCCCCAAACGGCTGTTAAACGCCCCACGCGAGCTGACGACCTCCTGAGGTCTAGAAACAATTCCATTCGCTTGTGTTTCAATGGCTGAAGGCCGATAATAGGCCTCTGGGCAACCGTTGACAGGTCTAAAGAGAATTGGTCTATGCGAGTTCGTCACTTAATCGAGAAGACCAAGCTTCAGAAGAGTGATACAGGGTGGTCTCCAAACGACATGCCGCCACGTTTCTCTCCTATTTACACGAAGACGCGTCCGATCAAGGCGGGATGGAAATGGCGGTCCAGCCAATGTCATGCGGAGAGTACGAATTTCATCTTGACAGCACTGTGCAACGCGCAACGCGACAATTGGCAAGCATACCTAATGGTAGAGACGCCTGATGGCGTATCGGTTGTCGCTCGCCTTGAGTCGCACGGAAGCCATCCGGGGCTGCATGGTCATTCACACTGCGAACGTAGTGGGATTGAAGTTGGGACAAGCGGATTGGATAATCTTGTTCGTTGTCCGCCGGCCGATAAAGTTCACAGGCGTGCAAACGCCTGGACAGAAAATACCTTCTGGGAAGCCGCAAGGCGTTTCTTTAGAGTAAAAGATGATTTCGGACCCCTCTTTAGCAATGCAACCTGAAAAGTTAAGAAAACAGCTTTGCAAAACGTTCTGCGGATCGATTAACGTCCGGCCGGTGCCCAGTGGCCTTGCGGTGAGTTCTGCGTTTGTGGATAATTCGGGCGACCCAATCAGCTTTTACGTGACCAGTTTGGACGACGGGGAAGTCTGCATTGAAGACGATGGCTCGTACCTATCACATCTGATTGCCAAAGACATACCAATCGACCAGGGGCCTCGTGGTCAACTTCTGGACGCGATCTTAAAACAGGCGGATAGCTATTGGGATCGTGAAACCTTAGAAATTCGCTCCTCTGTATTTCCAGAAGATGAACTTTCACAGAGGGCGATCGATTTTCTTTCGTCACTATTGCGTGTTCGAGATTTGGAGTTGTTAACCCGCGACGTGGTCAGATCGACATTTCGATTTGACGCCACCGCAGCAATCGAGGCTAAATACAGCGACGTCGCTACCTTCAACGAAAACGCCTCTGTAAAAAGGGAGTTCGCCGAGTTCCCGGCCGATCTAGTAATTTCCCCCAAAGCCACCGGCGCACTCAAAGGAGCGGTGTATTTCGTAAATTCGAACGAAAAGCTAAATGAAGCGCTGCTGTTGCAGATGGCGGCTGCCGACGTGTACCGCAACAGCGCCCCGGATTTCAAGGTGATTGCACTTCTGGAAGAACCGGAAATGAAGGCCATCAGTTCAAAGAAATTTCAGCGGGCCCAAAATCGTTCTGTGATTATGCCAATTTTCAGAGGGGATGAAGACGCATCGGTGCTGAGGATTGGAAGAACGCTGAAACTTGCGGCAGCTTGAGCCAAAGAAAAGGCAAGCACGGAACTAACCTCAAGGCTACCGAGGCTCACCCTCCTACGAAAATATTCACGTGGTGAATCCTACGAAAAACAGCGCCTCAAGAACTCCCAAGAAATCAATAACATCCAGTGCCAGCATCCCCGGGAAAAATTAGACCGCGTTGCGATGCGGCCATCTTTCACCGCGTCCCGGTGGACGCGCACAGCGCGGCGTGGTGAATCCTACAAAAGGGAATTTTTAAGTCCCGAGCTTTCAACCACTTAGGCATTGAGACACCCCCGAATTAGCAGAACCAGCGGAGTGGCTTCCCGCGCCTTTTTCATGCGTCCCGGCGACGGCCCTGCAGGGCCGTCATGTTTGAATCACAACCTTACGCCTTTTCTTCACAAATTTTTTTCTCCAATCCCCTCAATCACTTGCAGCTTTTTTCATTCATGCTTGGCCATGAAAGCTGCTACGCAATCCCAACAACCGCAACCCGCCGTCATGACCGCTGCCGCTGGCGCAGTTCCTGCTCCGCACGTCGATTTCGCCGAGCAATCCGAGCCTCAACTCTCCGAGCCCCGTCCCATCTCCGACGCCCAACTCGCTGCCAACCGAGCCATGGCCGGCGTTCCCGGCCCTACTTGTACCAACGCCCAAAAATCCACCGGGCCCACGTCAGAGGCAGGAAAGGCGAAAACCCGCCTGAACGCCGTCAAAACCGGCCTCACCGGTCAAACCGTTCTCCTCCCTAGTGACGACGCTGTTGCCTATCAAGCCCACATCGATCGCCACTTCAAGCGCTACTCTCCCGAAGGCGAGCAAGAACAAACGCTCGTCCAATTCCTTGCCGACACCGAATGGCGTCTGCTCCGTATCGCTCCGCTCGAAGCCGGCGTCTACGCCCTTGGCCGCATCGAAAACCCAGACCTCTTCCCTGAGGAAACCGATCCTGCAGCCCGCGAAGCCCTTATCCGCACCAAGCTCTTCTTGCTCTACCGTCGCGAATTGAACAACATCGCTCTCCAGGAACGCCGCCTCCGCAACCAGCAAGCCTCCGATCTCGAAAAGCTCCAAGCCCTCCAAAAGGAACGCAAAGAAAGGGATAAAGACCTCGACAAAATTCAATTCCGCATGCGCCAAGCTGTGAAAACGATTCTGAAGAGCCGCGGGACCAATTTCTGCATCACCCCTTATGAACTTGGCTTCGATTTTTCAATATCCGAGATCAACGCCTGCGCCGAGGCCTTCGAAGCGTCTCAAAACGCCGGCCAACCCGAACCCAACTACAAAACGGTTATCCTTGAGTTCCGTAAGTCGCAAAACGAGGAGGCCCAAGCAGCGTAGATTCAGCCAATCAGAGGCATCCCGTCAACTGCCGCCTACCGCGTATACCCGACGTGCGTCCAAATTCCTTCTTTTCGAGCACTTAACCTGCGGCCGGTTGCTAACGGGTGCGTAGCGCCCTCAAACCACGTCCGCGTCTGACGCCCGCATACCTCGTATACCCAATCTGCGCTCAAAACATTTACCTCGCACCCGGATTTATCCCACTTTCCCCATCCTGCTTAATCTGTGCTTTAATATAGGAGGAATGTCGAACACGAAAGTGGGCTAATCGCCCACTTTTTTATTTCTCGGCAGAAGATGAACATGGCGGCTGTAGCAGATCAAGAATTACTCGAACGAATCACCTCTCTCGGTGAGCGGTCCGCCATGGGTACCGATATCGAAATTGCCGAGATCCAGCTCAAAGGGGCGGGCAAAGCCCGTCTTTTGCGCGTGTATATCGATAAACCGGGCGGCGTCACCCATGGCGATTGCGAACTCATTTCGGAACGCTTGGGCAAACTGCTCGATGAGGAAGACCCCATTCCCGATAGCAGCTACACTCTGGAAGTCAGTTCGCCGGGCATCGAACGCAAGCTCACCAAGCCACGCGATTTCGAACGCGTGGGGGGCAGAAAATCCGCCTCGCCGTGCAGCCCCCGGGCGAAAGTCGGCGTCAGTTGGAAGGGCGCTTGGCGCACTGTTCCGGCGACATGCTTGACCTGGAACTGGCGCCCGGCCAAACGGTTCGCGTCCCGCTCAGTTCGGTTCAAAAAGCGAACCTGAAGTTTGAGTGGTAGCGGCTTCCAGGCATTTCCGTCAGCGAATTAATTAACAAGAAGAATCAGGAAGTGGAAAAAGAGGTTTTGACGTGGCTTCGATTTATCAGTCCATCGAAATATTGAGTAAAGAGAAAGGGATCGACCCGCAAATCGTTCTGGACGCGGTCAAGGACGCTATGCTCGCGGCGGCCCGTAAGCAGTTTCGCACGCAAGAGGATCTGATTGCCGACCTGGATGAAGATTCCGGCAATCTCCAGATCTACAGCATCAAACGCGTTGTCGAAGCGGTCGAAGATCCCACCAAGCAGATCACTCTCAACGCTGCTCTTAAACTCGATAGCAAAGCCGAACTCGGAGCCGACGTACGGGAACCGAAGCCGATGGACGTGTTGGGCCGCATTTCCGCCCAAACCGCCAAGCAGGTCATTCTGCAAAAAGTGCGCGAAGCCGAGCGCGATAGCGTCTTTTCCGAATTTCAAGGCCGCCAGGGTGAGCTCGTCAATTGCGTTGTCAAACGCATCGAAGGCCAGGATTATATCGTCGATATGGGCAAGACCGAAGCCCGTCTGCCGAAAAAAGAACAATCGCGCGTCGAAACCTTCAGCGTAGGCGACCGTGTCCGCTGCGTTATTAAAGGTGTTGAGCGCGGCGGCAAAAATTCCGGCGTACTTGTTTCCCGTGGCGCTCCCGAACTCGTCATGCGTCTGTTCGAGCAGGAAGTTCCCGAAATTTACGACAACACGGTCTCTATCAAAGCCTGCGCTCGCGAACCAGGCGAGCGCACCAAAATCGCCGTCTCCAGCCGCGATCGCGATGTTGATAGTGTGGGCGCTTGTGTCGGCATGAAGGGCATGCGCGTGCAATCCATCATTCGTGAGTTGCGCGGCGAAAAAATCGATATCATCGAATTCTCCGACGATCCGATCGCCTACGTCACCAAGGCGCTGAGCCCTGCCAAAATTTCGCGGGTTACCATTTTGGACCCGAACGAAAAACACATGGAAGTCGTGGTTGACGATCTTCAACTTTCACTCGCCATTGGCAAGCGCGGCCAGAACGTTCGCTTGGCCGCCAAGCTCATCGGCTGGAAGATCGATATCAAGAGCGAGGAAGAAAAACGCCGCGAACTCGAATCCCGTATGCCCGATATGGTTATCTCTGGCGCGCCTGTTTCTGTCCTCATGGATCACGGCATGAGCGAGGCGGTAGTCGAGCAACTGGTCGGCGCAGGCATTGGCACAGTCGAACGGCTCGGCTCTATGACGCCTGAAGAACTCGAAGCAATTCCTGGTATCGACGAAGAGCTCGTAACGCGCATCCAAACTTCGGTGGTCGCTTATTACAACCAATATGATGCGGCTGAGCAGCAGGGGCCGCCCAGCGAAGAGGCGCCCGCGGATTCAACCTCTATTGAGGACGCCATCGATAACGAAGCCGCGCCCGGCCATCATCCCTCGGCCTTCAAGAATATTGAAACCGGCGTTCTCGAACATGATTTGGCGAAACATGAGCAAGTGCTGCTCGAAGAAACAGATAAGGGCGAGATCCTCGATTTGGGAAGAGTCGAAGGTCTGTCGGCTGGGCCGTCCCAGTTACGCGATTTTGCGCACTCTCACTCAAACGGCGGTGCGGATTCAGCGGAATCTGATACCATAAATAAAATCGAGTAATCTGCCATAAACCAGGGTTCTTAAGGAGTTATTTTCGCAGTCTCTTCTATGAAGAAAATTAGAATCAACGAGTTGGCTCGGGAACTTGAAGTCAAGCCTGGCGTCATCATCGATATGCTGCCTGAACTGGGCGTGCATGAGAAAAAGACGCATTCCAGCTCGATCGACGAAGAGGTTGCGATTGAACTCAAGCGCCGTCTCCATGGCCCCGATTCGGGTCCGCTGCTGACCCGCTCCGAGTCGTCGAACGGTCATTCCCGTGAGTTTGACGACGAACACGAAACTCACGAAGAGGAACATGTGCCGGAAGCCGAAGCTGCGGAAGCGGTGGCTGATCAGACGATTGAAAAGACCATGGCGGCGGGCGGTTCCCTCCCCACTCCGAGTCTCTCTACCGAACCGGCTGCTCCCCCCAAGCCGCCATCCTTGCCACTCCGCCCCCTCGGGTTGCCTTTGCGGCCGCAACGCGATTTTCAAACTGGCCGCCCACCGCAGGGCATACCGAAGCCGGCGCCGCAGTCTTCTGCGCCGCCCGCTGAAACTCCCGCGCCCCCGGTCGAACATTCGACCTCGCCCGAGAGTGCTGAGGTAGATAAACCTATTCCTACATTTCGTCCTTTGCGCCCGCCCATTGGGAGTCACAGCGCCATTCATCCGCCGCTTGCTTCGCCCGGCCAAGCCGGCAGCCGCGGTATTTCCATCCCGGCTCGTCCGGTTCCGCCATCTTCCAGACTGAATCCGGGGGCGTCCGGCTCACAAGCATCGGGCCCGCGCCAACCGCTCCCTGCCGAGCCGTCGCGCACAAACTTTACCCCGATTCCTCCCATGGACCGTGCGCCGGCACGCCCCGCGCCTCCCATCGCACCCCCTGCTTCGAAATTGGCGCAAGTGCCCACTCACTTGGTTGCGCCTGGCCCGGCAACCCATCAGCCCTCAACTTCCTCTCCTGCGCCGGCCCCGCCTTCGGCGGTCCCGGGTGCCCCCATCCCGGCGCGCCCCACTTTTCCCCGTCAAGCCGGTAGCCCGGGCCTCACCCCCGGCGCACCCATCGCTCCGCGTCCGCAAGGAAATCGACCTTTGGCTGGACAGCCGCAAGCGCGTCCCATAGTCCCGCCGCGCCCCGATTTAGTCCAGCGCCTGAAACAGCAGCAGCAAGCTCGTCCCATGCCAGGGACGGCAGCTCCGCCGCCGCCACGCCCCGGTTCTCCCGGCCGGCCCGCTCCCGCTCCTGGTCAGCCGCTTTACCGCGGACCCATTCGCCCCGGCCAGCCGCTTATGCGCGGCCCCGGTCAACCTGGCGGCTTCGGTCCTCCCGGGCAACAGCGCCGTCCCGGTGTCGGCGTGCGGCCCATGCATCCCACCAGTCTGCGCCCCGATCCGGCGCAGCCGATGCCCACGCCCGATCAGCAGCGCCGCCATCAGGCCAAGCCCGGCAGCCGCCAACCCCTTCGTAAGCGTGAGGATCAGGAAGGCAATCTTCGCGATCGCGGCCCTTCCAAGCGCCAGATGATTGCGGAACCGCCGCCCATCGATCGGGAAATCACCGTCGCCGAAGGCGTCACCGTCAAAGAACTTTCAGAAAAACTCGGCGTCAAGGCCAATCTTGTTATTAAGAAGCTGGTCGAAAAGAAGATCTTTGCCACCATCAACCAGACGCTCGACGTCAAGATGGCCGAAGATCTGGCGCGCGAGTTTGGTGCCTCCACCAACAAAGTTACTTACGAAGAGGAAAGCACTCAAGACCTCGAACTCGCCGAAGAGCCGGCCGATTTCGTTCGCCGCGCACCGGTGGTTACCATCATGGGTCACGTCGATCACGGCAAAACCTCTCTGTTGGATGCCATTCGCGAAACCAATGTAGCCGGCCGCGAAGCTGGCGGTATCACCCAGCATATTGGCGCTTATCACGTTGAAAAGAACGGCCGTAAGATCGTTTTCATCGACACTCCGGGCCACCAGGCATTCACCCGCATGCGTGCGCGCGGCGCCAAGGTCACCGATATTGTTGTCCTTGTCGTTTCAGCCGACGACGGCGTTATGCCTCAAACGCTCGAAGCCATCGATCACGCCAAGGCCGCCGGCGTCCCGATGATCGTCGCGATCAACAAGATCGATAAACCCGACGCCCAGCCCGATCGCGTCAAGCAACAACTCTCCGATCGCGGCATGTTGGCCGAAGATTGGGGCGGCGACGTGGTCATGGTTCCCGTTTCCGCCAAAGCCCGTCAGAATCTAGATCTCTTGCTCGAAATGATCCTGCTCGTTGCCGATATGCAGGATCTCAAGGCTAACCCGAATCGCCCCGCTATCGGTACGGTGCTCGAAGCCAAATTAGACAAGGGCCGCGGTCCAGTCGCTACCATGCTGGTTCGCAACGGAACTCTCAAAGTGGGCGATCAATTCATTTGTGGTTCGCTGTTTAGCAAAGTGCGCGCCCTGTTCGACGATCGCGGCAATCCAACCCGCGAAGCCGAGCCTTCCATGCCCGTGGAGGTCATCGGTCTGGAAGCCGTCCCCGAAGTGGGCGATAATTTTCAAGTCGTCACCGATACCTCCAAGGCCAAGCAGATCGTTATATACCGCGAAGCCAAAGCTCGTGATGCCGCCATGCAAAAAGGCGCCCGCGTGGCGACCCTCGATTCGCTTGCCCGCCAGTTCAAAGAGGGCGACCTTAAAGATCTCAACCTGGTCATCAAGGCCGATGTCGGCGGCACAGCGGAAGTTCTGTCCGATACCTTGCAGCAGCTTTCCACCGACAAGGTTCGCGTGCGTATTCTGCGCGCCGGTGTCGGCGCCATAACCGAAGACGACGTGCTCCTTGCCTCCGCCTCTGAAGCCCTCATTATCGGTTTCAACGTCAAAGCCGAGCGCAGCGCCGAAGCCACCGCCGAGCAGCAAAAAGTTGCCATCCGGCTGCACAGCATCATTTACGAATTGATCGACGAGGTTCGCCTCGCTATGACGGGTCTGCTCGATCCGGTCTACAAGGAAAGCATTCTCGGCCACGCCGAAGTCCGCCAGACGTTCAAAATCGGCAAGATCGGCACCGTTGCCGGCTGCTATGTGTCCGACGGCGCCATCCGCCGCGATGGCCAAGTGCGCATCAAGCGCGATGGCGACTTGATCCATACCGGCAAAATCGATGCCCTCAAGCGCTTCAAGAACGACGCGAGCGAAGTCAAAAACGGCCTCGAATGCGGTATCTCCATTGTCAACTTCAACGATCTTGAGGTGGGCGATATCATCGAAGCCTTCGCCATGGAGCGCATCGCTCCGCAGCTTTCGCCCGTTGCCGCCAGTAGCCGTTAGCGGGAAAGGCAGTGGCTGTTATCGGAGTCCTCACGCTCAACATTGTGGTTGAATCGTCGCATTCTCTGAAAGAGAAGCGGCACGTGGTGAAGAGTCTGAAAGACCGGTTACGCGACCGTTTCAATGTCTCGGTTGCGGAAATCGAAGGTCTCGATTCCTGGCAGCATGCGGTTGTGGCGGCCGTTACAGTTTCGAACGACAAAGTCTTCGCCGAAAAGACCCTGAGTGCCGTCGAAGCCCATGCCGAATCGCTTTTAGGTGGATCGCTTACCGGTTCCTCCATCGATTGGCTATAGAATAGTGATTGGAGGGGTGTAGTTATGACCTTCGAATTTAAAACTGTGGTTTCGCCAACGGGCCAGATCACTGTGCCGTCTGACATCGCCGGACAGATCCCCCCGGGCAAAGAGTTGCGCGTCGTCCTGACGTCTGAAACGCCAGCGGAAAGCGCATCCTCCTACCGCGCCCTCAGCCAAGCCGTCGGGGGTTCTTCCTCCAAGTCCGTTACCCCCGCCGAAGAAACCGTCTACGACTCGCTCGCCTGAGTAGATTCGTCGCACTCCGTACTGCCTACCTCCACGTACTAGTACAACGACAACCAAAATTCTGTGGACTAAGGTCCGCCCGCAGTCTACACTGAAAACCGTAGTATTGTGTACGGGTCGCATTCTTTTGATCTTTGAGTTATAGAGAAGCGAAACAGAGGCACAGACGAAAAGTTTCTCAAGCGGAGGGAAATAATGATAAGAAAATTCAACGTTCCAGCTATTATGCTCTTTTCACTGGGGATGGTTGCTGCTGGCAACTCAGCGAAGGCAGCGAACGTTGGCTTGGCTCTTTGGTGTGTTAATGCTAACGGTGACGTCTCGACAGCCTGCATCACCAATGCGGCTGCCGGTGGAACGATGACGGCTACAAGTGGCCAAACGGTAAATCTGACAAATTTCGATTTAACAAACGTAGAAAACCCGCCGACCACCCTAACCAATAATCTGGGCAGCATTACAGTTTCGGTTGCTAACGGTCAATTTGCGGCATTTTTCGGAAGCTACGACGTTGACTATGCCAACTATGGCCAGTTGCAGGATTATGCCGCAGTTCCCAGTGCGCCCGGAGCTGGCTACACCTACGAAGTGGGCGACCCCAACAACAGCAGCATTGCGGCCGATTTTGGTAACGCAGCGCTCACTAACACCAACGGCGAGCCCATTGGTTCGTACTCGACCAGCCCCGCCCCTTGCTGCGAAGTCGCCGTAGCCCTTGAGTTCGATAACACCACGGGCCAAGCCGGAACAGTCACCTTTACGGTATCGACATCGAACCCCGGCGGCTTTTCGGTCGAGGAGACAAATCCGAATCCGGGTGCCGGCTCTATTTACATCTCGGAGAACTTCACTCCGAATGGCGTTGTGTCCGGGGTTCCGGAGCCTTCCGAGTTTGCGTTCCTGGGTCTGAGCGCTTTGATGTTTGGAGCGCTTACAGTGCGGGCGCGCATGGCCCGAAAATAAATTAATTCATTGAATAGTCAAGAAACTACCAAGACGGAGGGTCTTAATAAAACCATGAAAAAGTTGCGAGTTTCTATTTGTTCGCTGGCCGTTATAACGCTGCCATTATCTTTGCACGCCTCAGTGGCTGCGGTGTCTACGCCGCAGGTGCAGACCGTTCTGTACACTGGCTTAAATGAGCCGGCGCAGGGCATCGGACCAACAACGCCGCACGAGAGTTGGAGCGGCAACCAAGTCACTTTGAAGGGTGTAGTCACGAGTCCTAATTGGGGCACGGATACGTTCACTTATGATTGGGATCCGGGCGACGGCGGTTCCCACTGCACCGGCACGGTGACGAATCAATGGGACGTTGAGTGTCAACACACTTATACCGGTTCCGTTGGTACCGGATTTACCGCGGTTCTAAAAGTAACCGATACGACGAACAACACAGTGAGCGGGCCTTACAACTGTCCGCCTACCATCACGCAGGGCGGTTGCTATTACACGAAGCTATTCGGAGCACCCCCGAACCTGCCCGTCGAAGTCGCAAACGCCATTGACAATGGCCTGTGGTTACTCCACAAGAACATGCGGCACTTCACGACCACTGGCGGCGCAGCGGCCGGCGACTGGTATTTGGGCAACGGGAACGAAGTCGATGCAGCTTCGGCAGGTGGCACAGGCCCCAGCGCCCTTGACTGCAGCGCGTTCCAGGTCAGCAGCTTTCTGCAAACAAATTCTTTCCCGAATCCTTATTCGAATGATGTTCAGCTCTGTCTGACCGGAGTTTTCAATATAATCGGAACCACTACAGTTAGCGCGGCCTTCGATCAAAATGCGAATGGAATCGGTGTCCAGTCAACTGCACCGTATGAGGACGGCCAGGGTGGCTCGCCGAATTATCAGACGGGCATGATTATGGACAGCATTGTGAGTTCCGGCACGCCGAGCACCGTCATTCCGGCAGGAACCAATTTGGCCACCGAGATCGCTGCTGCGAATATCAAAGGAACCGGCGCAGGCGGTGCGTATACGTACAAAGACGCGGTCTTCGATATGGTCGACGCCTACACATACTGTGAAGCCCCCGGCGATGTAAGCTTCGGCGTTCCAAACGGTGGTTGGCACTACTACTGCCAAGAGGAGAATGGAGACAACTCGGTGAGCCAGTGGGCCGCGATCGGTATTATCCCGGCGCTGCGCACATTCGGATCTGCGGTACCCGCCCAGACCCACGCCGACGATGAGGCTTGGCTTGATTATTCTTTCACGAACAACGCTCCCACCACCGGCTATAACGGATACTTTGGATACACGAGCAGCAGCCCGCTTTGGGGTCCGTACGCGGATACGCCATCCGGGTTAGTCCAGCTGGCGATGAATGGCCTTGGACGTGGAACGGTTTCCCCGGGGGGCCATCACCTCTGGGACTCTGCTGAAACGTTCTTGCGCGACAACTTCGGTACCGCTCAGAGTGCTGGCGCTGGCAGCTCACTGAAAGACTATTACTACGGCATGTTCTCCTTCACCAAGGCAATGCTGCTGCATGATAATAACGACGGCGCAAACCCAAAGGGGAGTCAAAACGTACCGTTAGCGACTCTTCATTCGACTGACGATCCGGGTACTTGCTCGTCGCCTGTCCCGATCGGAACTCCAGGGACTGGAAATGGGCCTTGCTATCCGGACATCGATTGGTATGCCGCGCAAACATCCGCCTATGGCGGCACCGATGCTACGAATGGCGTCGCTCGGACGATCCTGAGCAATCAAAACGCCGATGGCTCGTGGTTCGGCCAGAATTACACCGGTGCCCAAAACTACTTCCAGACTGCGATTTCCATCATCATGCTGAACAAGACCGTCACGAACCTGCTGCCCGTAGCATGCTTTACGGTCAACCCGACGGCAGGTATCAACGGCGGGACTTACACACTCAACGCAAGCTGCTCGTACGATAACAACCCAAATGCGACGATCGTCACATATCAGTGGGATGTTAGCGGTACGGGTGCCGGCTTTACCATCGGACCAGGCAACGCAGCCTGCGTGACGGCGAGTTGCTCCGAGATCAAATACAAGTTTTCAACGACGGCCAAAGTGCCTCCGGCGTTCAATTTTCCGGTTCGTCTGGAAGTCACAGACAACGCAGCGCCAGCTCAAACCGCTCAGGTAACTGGTGCGGTGGTGATCTCTGCACCACCGATTCCGCCGGTTTCTAACCCGGGTGGACCTTACACCTTCTGCCCCAACACAAACGCGAACGGTGCTTTGATCTATAGTCCGTTCTTGTTGAATGGGTCCGCGTCTACCGACCCCGATCCGAATACAGGCGCGGCTATTACAAGCTATGAATGGTTTCCCAACAACAGTTGCACAGGATCGCCCATAGCCCCGGCCTCGACATCGCCGTATCTAAACGTGGCTGCGGCCCCCTACAACTACGCGAACTTGATCGGAACCACGCAAATCTGCTTGCAGGTAACCAGCAATGAACAAACGCTTTACCCTGGTCAAGTGCTGCCGCCTTCAGATTACACGAGCACGCAATCTACCACCGCTACAGTGGTGCAAACTAATCCACAGGGCGCCGGCTACAGCGCGACTGCCGCAGAGGCCTGCACGCACTGCGTCAACACGCTGACCGGTCATGGCCAAGTTACAGCCGGTAAGGCTAACGTCCAGCTCTACTGGACAGACACCAATTCCGCCCAATTCCCAATCGACCACTACAATATTTACCGGAGCTTGGCGGCAAACTTCGTCGATTCGTCTACGACGCAGATTGCCGGGGCGGCCTCGAATCCCTTCGTGCCTGCTGTGAAAGTTTCGGCCTCGCCCGGAGGGCAACTGTATTTCCAAGATATCGGTCCGTTGGCAACGAAGACGACCTACTACTATCGAGTGTCGCCTGCAACAGCCAACGATACCGAGACTTGCCAAGGCAACGTCACGCTTGTTGTGACAGTTCCGGGGGCGGTTGTATTCTAAGGTAACCACAGAGGGGAGTGTGCGCTAAGAACGTACACTCCCTGTAAACGGACTGCGATAAATTCAGGAGGAATATTTCATGAAGAAGATAGCTATTCTAGCCGTGGCATTCGGCACCTCTCTACTGGCAGCAACAAGTTATACGGGCCTGTGGTCGGGCAAAGGCGGTAGCGTTGACGCCAAGTACGGTACCGTACCCCAAACAGCTAAAATCAGTCTGCTGCAAAGCGGATCGTCTATTACTGGTAGTGTTCAACTAGGCAACGGCAAAACACTGCCTATCTCGTCCGGGCAGGTGTCCGGCAGCCAGATCACGTTTGCGATTGGGCAGAACCTTGGTACCGGCTCATTCACGGCGAGTGGGACCCAAATGCAAGGCACAATCACTTCCAGCGCCGGGAAGGTCATTAACTTCGTTTTGAATTTGCAGCAACAGTAACAAATTTCTTTACCGATACTCAAGGGCGCCGAATCGTGCAGTTGTTCGGTGCCCTTTTCCCGTTTGGCGTAGAATTGAAGGAAAAGTATGAGAAATGTCTTCTTGCCGATTCTGCTGGGCGTATCCTGTTCCGGATTCGCGTCAGTAGCGGTTGCTGCCGAAGCGCCGCAGCCAGTCTATATCGTTCTCTATACCAGGTTTTACGATCACAGCCATCCCCAAACGACGAACGAAAGGCTCGAGCGGACGCTGCCTTTACTGGAGAGTCTAAAGAAGCAGTATCCACAATCGGGAATCTCAGCGCTGTTTCAGTTTTCCGGTTCAGTTACCGACGTCCTCGCTAGCGAGGACAGCAATACCCATTTGCTCGACCGTGTTAAGACAGCCGCTCAAAGCAAATTGGTCGATGTCGGCTACACAGGCGAAGATGAGCCTTCCTATCTCTACCGCCCTAAACCAAATCTTCTGGCGGCCGAAACGCCGGAGGAGAAATGGGCTGCAAGAGCCGAAGCCGCCGATCGATTTCTGACAGATTTCAAAAATCCTGTTACGGGGAAACCGATGCCGGGCCTGAGCGGCGGGCTAAAGCGCACCCAAGAGGTTTTTGGACCTGTGGCCTACGTGAGCGGCATTTTAGATTACTTTGGCGGTGACTCAGCACTTACCTACGAACTGCGTAAATTGAATCCATCGGTGGTAGAAACAGGAATTCGCCTGAACAATCCCAAGTTCGGGATCGAGGGCTATGGCTTCTCAGCCGTACAATTCTCGAAGTTCCTTAGTCCCGACCGAGACCAATCCCCCGACGTGTTTTGGGAAGATAACTTGCTTCGGTTGTCCGATGCCAGCTTGGCCGACAACAAGCCACATAGTACCGACGACAGCATTGATGCGCTAAAGAAGGCTTTTGCGGGTCTGGATCGTACGCACCCGCGGGTTATAAAGCTGGAACTGGCCAGTTATAAGCAGCGGTATCTGATGAAACGCGCCGATGGATCCGTTGTAAATGATCCAATGGAGTGGTTGTACTATCATCCGGACAATCCCGAGATCCCGACCAACATGAAGTTCATAAATCAACAGGATGCTGTGGAGTTCGGATATCGA
This sequence comes from Bryobacterales bacterium, assembly GCA_963771405.1. Lineage (GTDB taxonomy): Bacteria > Acidobacteriota > Terriglobia > Bryobacterales > Bryobacteraceae > Bog-105. The sequence continues at coordinate 408,685 of CAVYUL010000024.1, read as the reverse complement.
AATGAGGCGGCGGTGCTCAAATGGCTGCTCGATGAATTCCTTCCTGCAAACCCCGGTAGCCGCTTTATCTCGATTCATGAATTGGCGGCCATGGCCACCAGGACTCCCGATCAGCTGAGTTCGGACGACCTGAAGACGCTCGCTTCCAACATTGACGCGCAGTTCAGTGCAATACCTATGACTGCACCGGACTTTAATAAGGCCGGAGACAAATATTTTTCACTCTCTGAGAGTTTCAGTTTGTTTGCCCGGGCGCTTGCATTCGGGGCGAGCCAAAGGGACATCCCATTTAAGGAGGCCCTGGGCCCGATGGAACTTCCGAACAAAATGGGACCGACTGTGGCCTCAATTCCTGTATCGGATGTGGTCAAAGCCGCAAAAAAAATTGCGTTAGCGCTGGATAAGACCGGATTCGCCAAGTTACCGAGCAACACGGTACCCGCGCTGATCGATGTCGGCTCCCAGCAGGTGAACGCGTCGCAGTTCTTGCGTTTGATGGCGCAGGCTTACCTGGACCCCAGGCCAGACCGGATCTTAAAGGTGAACGCTTGTACGCTGTCCACCCGAATTGGTTTCATGTTTCCCAAGAACACGAACATGATTGATCAAAGCAATTCCTGGACGTTTAAGCCGGCGACTCTGCACGCGCCGCCGGCTGGTTCCGCAGGAGCGGCAGCTCAGTAACATTGTCGGTTAGAAAGGTCTATACGCTTCGCTGGCTGGTCGGGCTGGCTGCGGTGTTGTTGTTGTGCGCAGAGCCGCCGCTCGCAAGTGTGCTCGCCGATGTCGCCGAGGCCGTGGGCGTCAGATTTCACCTCGAAAACTCGCCCACCAAAGAGAAATACCTTCCTGAGACGATGTGCGGCGGCGTTGCGGTCCTTGACTTCGATAACGACAACCGGCTCGACGTTTTCTTTGCCAACGGTGCGCAGATCGACGATCCGATGCCTAAAGGGAGACAACCTCAAAAGAGCGGGCCCCGTTATGCGAACAGGCTTTTCCACCAGAATACGGATGGTTCCTTTACCGACGTCACCGAGAAGGCAGGTGTAGCCGGTTCAGGCTATAGCATGGGCGTGGCCGTTGGCGATTACGATAACGACGGATTCGAAGACTTGCTGGTGACAGGTCTGGATCACGTTACGCTGTACCACAATAACGGTGATGGAACCTTCAGCGATGTGACTGCAAAAGCCGGCGTCGCGACTACAGGGTGGTCGACGAGCGCAGGGTTCTTTGACTACGATAACGATGGCAAGCTGGACCTTTTTGTTGTCCGCTACATAGATTGGAGCTTCGCTACCAATCGCTGGTGCGGTTCGGCCGCCACAGGCCGTCATTATTGTCACCCGTTGCTTTACAAGGGCTTAACGAGCGTCCTCTATCACAATAATGGAGACGGCACTTTTACGAACATATCGGAGAAAAGTGGCATTGCGAAATTAGCCGGCCGTGGTTTAGGTGTCGCCTTCGCCGATTATGACAATGATGGCTGGACCGATATCTATGTTGCCAACGATTCGATGCAGTCGTACCTTTATCACAATAATGGCGATGGCACTTTTACCGAGAGTGGAGTTAATGCGGGGGTAGCCTACAGCGAAGATGGGAACGCCTTTGCCGGCATGGGAGTCGATTTTTCCGATTACAACAATGACGGACGCCCTGACTTGATTGTGACCGACTTGGCGACTGAGAAGTATATGCTTTTCCGCAACTTGGGCGACGGCACATTCGCCAACGAGAGCGAGTCGTCCGGCTTGGCGCGCGCAAGCCAAACTTCGACCGGTTGGGGGATCAGGTGGGTCGATATCGATAACGATGGATGGAAGGATCTGTTCGCCGCGCAGGGCCACACCGATGACGAAATGTACGGTCCTTCCAAGATCCTCACTTATCGGCAGAAGCCGTTGCTACTGCAGAACAACAGAGGGATTTTAAAGATTTGGCCAGATAATCCCAGCCCCGCTCTTTCCACGCCTCGAGTCGGCAGGGGCCTCGCGACGGGCGACATTGATAACGATGGCGCTGTCGATATTATCGCTTCCAACATCGGAGATAACGCCTATCTGCTGCATAATAACGCGGGTGCGCGCAACCATTGGATCGGTATTCGGACTCAAGGCACGCGCTCAAATCGTGATGGCATTGGCGCAAAGATTGAGATCATCTCTGAGTCGGGACAGGCGCAATATTATACAGTCAATACCGCCGGCAGCTATTTGTCGGCAAGCGACCGGCGCGTTGTCGCCGGATTGGGCGCCGAGGCGAGCGCCCGCTTGATTGAGATTCGCTGGCCCAGCGGTGTTGTGCAGCGGCTGGAAAATCAAAAGGCCGGTCAGTGGTTGACAGCGCTTGAACCCGCTCCAGCGTTTCCCAAATAGTCCAGATTTGTGTGTCTTTTGGCTGCGTTTTCTTGGGCTTCCAATTCCTTGAAAATATTGATGCAGCGATTAGCCTGCTCTTTGTTTCCGCTGCGCGAAAAGAGCTGCCCCAGGGCGAGCCAGGCTTGCCTCATTTTCGGCTCGCTCACAACGGCTGCTTGGAACTCGTTAATCGCTTCCACATTTCGTTGTTTCTTTTCAAAAACTCTGCCCATGTAATAGTGAGCCCAGCCGAAACGGGGATTGTATTGCAGAGCCTCGCGGAAGAGTTTTTCGGCATTTTCATAGTCGTTTGACTTGAGCAAAAACGCCCCAAGATCGACTGGTGACCACTCCCAAGGCCGCTTCAGCCCACGATTCTCCACAGCTGCCAACTCATAGGTCTTGCGAGCCTTCTCGGTGCCGCCTAGCTCCTCCTGCACTTGGCCCAAGTCCTCATAGGCTCGCATGAACTTCGGATTCACCGCTACGGTCTTGGCAAAGTCCTGTTCGGCGGCCTCCAGGTTCTGATTTTGACGATCAATCCTCCCCAAGAAGTAAATGTATTCAGCGTTTTTGGGATCGAGTTTGGTCAACCTCAGCATCTCGTTACGCGCGTCCGCCGGCTTGTTTGAAAACTCATTGGCGAGCGCCAGGGTCATCTGATCTTGTTCGGTAAGCGGTTTGACCTTCGCGGCCTTCGCAAGCGCGTCCGCCGCATCATCCGGGTGCCGCTCCAAGTAGGCAAGCCTTCCGGCCATGATCAGCAGTTCATAGGAATCCGGATGTTCCTTAAGGGCTTTATCAAAAACCGCTTTCTCCGCCGGATAATTATGTTTCGTCACTGCTGCTTGCAGATCGACCCGTTCTGCGTCGCTGAGAGGCGCTTGAGCGGCCCCGATATCGACCTGCCTGGGTGCTTGCGCACTACTTCCCACAGAGGCCAGCAGAATCGCTAAGATCGCATTCCCAAGCCTCATTTCGTTTCCGTGACGACGAGCATCTTGTTCGCGGATAAGCCCTGTCGCTCGATTTGCTTATTACCGGACGGCCAATCCACCTCCACGCGTTCGACCTTAGTAGCATCTCCCAAGCCGAAGTAGAGTGGAAGAGAACTCTGTGATAGATAGCCGGATTTGCCGTCGTTAAATTTCATGAACGTCCGTCCGCCAGCGGTTACTCGCACCGTCGCGCCGAGGCCATCACGGTTCGACGTGGTTCCGACCAGTTTGATTTTTAGCCAGTGGATGGCATGCTGTTCCGCCAAATTGCTTAGCAGTAGCTGCGGCGCGGCGTTGAACTCATTGGTGACGATGTCCATGTCGCCATCATTATCCAGATCGAAAATCACCGCCGAGCGCGTTCCCAAAGACGACATTACGGTGATCGTGCCGCTCTGCCCCTGGCACGGCTCTTTCAGATACCTTTCCGCGTCGGCCGGCAAATGAGAGCAGTCCAGATCGAACCACGGTTTATGAGTTGCGCCGCCTTTGCGAGGTTCCACGCCGACCAGGAACTCTGAGTCGAGAAACTTCTCGCCGCGGTTGTTCAACAGGACTGAGTTGATTCCGTAGCGAAACGGAAAATTCATGCTGGATGCTATGAAAATATCGTCCCAGCCATCGGCGTTCAGGTCGCCGACGCTCGGTCCCCAAGGCCAATAGTTCTCAACGCCCATGCGGTCCGATACCTCCTGGAACTTGTTTTCGCCCAAGTTGTGATAGAGCGCGTTGCCAAACACAAAACTCGATTGCGGGCCCATTAGGAAATCCGCAGCGGGCGGGTTTTTCGCCTTTTCCTTTTCATGCTCGGGCCCTACTTCGGTCCACATATCGGAGTGCATGTCGGTGACATACAAATCCAGACGGCCATCATTGTCGTAATCGAAAAACTTAACGCCCATAGCGCCCCAAGGGGTGCGGGGGAAGTACTGCTTGGTGGCCTCAGTAAATTTGCCCTCGTGGTTTTCAAAGAAATGATTGGCGCCCATCATGTTCAACACATACACCTGCGGCCAGCCGCTGCCGTTCAAATCGGTAAAGGTTGCGTCTCCAGCCCAGCCCACCGCTTTTAGGCCACTCTCGCTGGTCACGTCTTGAAAGCGATTGTGACCCAGGTTTTTGTACAGCACCGGGAACTCAAAGCGCTCCGGAAACATGTGTCCGGAGAACGCGTCAGGCAGCGCAAGATATTGTCCTTGCGCACCTTTCTGATCGCCGGTATATTTGCCCACATTACAAACCAAAAGGTCCAGCAGCCCATCGCGATTGTAGTCGAAGAAAACCGCGCCTGAAGAATGCATGCCGCTACCGGCGACACCGGCTTGCGCGGTGATGTCGTGAAAGTGGCCGTGGCCATCGTTTTCAAAAAGTAGATTGCCACCGCGGACTGTGGTGACAAAAAGATCGGGGTCGCCGTCGTTATCGATATCGGCGAAGGAGGCTGAGACGCTGATTCGTCCTGGAACTCCGACGCCCGCTTCTTCGGTAATGTTTTTGAACCTACCGTTGCCCAGATTCTTCCAGAGTTCGTTGCCGCCTGTCTGGCTGAGAAAATAGATATCGTAGAGACCATCGCCGTCCACGTCGGCGACCGCAATTCCGTTGCCGTGGTCGTAATGCGCTTTCTGGTAGTTCTTTCCCGCGTCGTCAACAATATGATTTTCAAACGTGATGCCACTCTCGGCGAGTTTATCCGAAAACTGGAATTGGTGGAAGACCTTGAACTGGCCCGCCGTTTTCAGTTGCGCCTCTTTACGAGCTTTGAGAATGCCGAGCGCATCCTCTTTGGGATAAATCACCTGGGAATTGTCTGTGCGATGCCGGGCGGCGGATACGCCTGCCCAAGTCAGAAGCCCGACCCCGATCCAAAATGCCAAACGACGCATATAGACTATTGTTTCTCCTGAGTCGAAAGTTTGCGATAGGCAGTCAGTTCGTCTGCCGATTCGTGAGTTTTACCCTCACGCCCGTATAGGTTTGAAAGTTCCAAGTGAGCTTGCGCGGCGGTGTCGCCGGCTGGTTCGACGGAGAGGACCTGGCGCAAATACTTCTCGGAATCGCCGCCATTTCCGGCTTCCGAAGCCGCCTGTCCCAGAGCCAGTAAAATGCTGGGCGATTGCGGGCGAAGCTGGTTTGCGGCGGAAAGCGCGCCGAACCCGTCTTTAGAGCGCCCGATTTGCAGCAGGGCGCGGCCTAATTCGTAAAGCGCCGATGCGTTCTGCGGTTGTAACCTCACTTCCATCTGATATTGCCGGGTGGCGGAAATCCAATCGCCCGCTGCGGCGTACGTATTTCCGAGCGCCAGATGCACGCCCGGCGTGAAGGGTTTCGACCGCAATGCCGCTTCGTATTCCTGCTCAGCCTGAGGCAAGTGTCCCGCTTCGACATCCCGATCGGCGGCTACCTGATGCGCACGGGCTGAATCGGGGCTATATTGCAAGATGGAATCAAACGCTTTTGAAGATTCACTCACGGCCGCGCGATGGAAATCATATAAAAGCGCAGGGTCGGAGGGCGTCTTGGCCAGTTCGGTTTGAAGGGCGCCTATATCCTTCGTTGGCCGCTGTTCCGCCTCCGCTTTCTTCGCGAAATCCGGCGCCAGCTTCGCTAGTTGGTGATCGGTCATACTCGCCGCACGTCTCGTCGCCTGGCCGTAGTAGTAAAGAAGATCGGTATCCTTAGGCGCGCGCTCCAACGCTGCGTGCAGGGCCATGACGGCGCTACCCAATTTCCCGGCTTCGAGATAGGCCAGTCCGAGCAATTCAGGCATATGCGTCTCTTCCAAATGGGGTAGCGCTGCCTGGGCATTGCCCTCCACCAATAGGGCTACGCCTAGAGTTTGTTGAGTTCCAATCATTTTGGGATTGATCTGCACAGCCTGCTGTAATTCGGGAATCGCGGCCTCATAGTCGCCACTCTTGAAATACGCGTCACCGAGATTCGCATGGCCGGACGCTAGGGTGGGCGCTAGCTCGACAACCTTCTTGAACTCCTGAATGGCGACATCAAAGTGGCCTGCCTGTTGAGCGGCAGCGCCAGCCTGCGCATGTTCCACAACTTCAGGAGAAAAGCCTTGGAGAAAAAAACAAACGCTCAGAACAAGAAGAATAACCCCTCCACTACCGCGCTTCTTGGCGCTGTTTTGTCCTCAGAATAGCACTCTTTTACTATTTTTGCTGCCCAAGAGACGCTCGAAGGCGCTCAAGCATAGCGGCGATTCTTTGATCTTCAGGGTTAAGCGCGTGCGCCTGTTCGAGAATGGAAAGCGCGCCTTTGTCATCTCCCAAAAAGTGATGGGTAGCAGCCAGGAGATTCAGGGTGTCAAAGAACTTTGGATTCAGATTAGCCGCCTTTTCCAAAGCAGGCAAGGCTTCCTGATAACGCTTAAGCCGAAAAAGAGCCGTGCCCAAATTTTGCCAGCCTTCGAAGGAGCTGGGCTCCAACTGTACCGCGATCTTTAGGGGGTCAACCGCGTCTTCGAAAGCAGCCGCCGTCGTATACAGCTGACCCAGCAGCAGCATTCGGCGGCTATCGGAAGGGTCGGCCAACTTCTGGCAAATAGCGCGCGCCTCTGTCGCAGGCTTCTGCCGGAGCGCGTCGATACACGCTCTGCCTTCCCCCTCGACCAGGCGTTGCGTCTCTCGTGCTTGATCGTAAAGAGCATATTGCTGGGCAGCTTGGTCATCTAATCCCTTGAGGCTGTAGATGCGGGCCAGACGGTAATGCGCCTCCGGATCGCGCGGGTTGTTCGTTGCCGCCAGTTCCAGAGCCTTCAGCGCCTCCGCTTCCCGGTTTTCGGCTAGATAGGCCAAGCCCAAGTAGAACGAAGCCTTTGGGAACGTAGGATTGTTCATGAGCGGCGCCAATTTCGTAATCGCCGCCCGGTTGTCGTTAGCGCGAAGATCTAACTGTCCAAGGAAGTAATCGAGGCCGGGCTGCTCTCCAAGGCGCTTCAGTTCCATTTCGAACTGCTTGCGCGCGTCCGCATTTCGCTCTTGAATGAACAGGCAAGTGGCATACTGAACGCGAACTGAATCATTATTCGGGTCGGCTGCCAGAGATTGTTCAAACTCCGCGTCTGCTTCGGTGTAACGCCGTTCTTGCATCAGTTGGGCCGCTTTGCCTGCATGCGCGAGCGCTTGTGCCTCCGTTCGTGCCAGGAAGCAGCACAGAATTACGAGACAGCGTCTCATGCATGCCGCGATGGCGGGAAGACTTCCGACTTCGCGATCCCGCGGCCCTCCCGAATAGTAAGCAACCGATCGACTGCATTCACTGTGACGGACTCGCTGCCACCGTTCGGCCAGGCTATTTCCAAAACGGCGGAGGTTGCCGAACCGAGGCCAAAATGCAGGCGCCGATCGTTAACGGAAAGATAGCTCGCCTGTGCTGTGACTGCCTTGGTTTGTTTTCGGCCGCCATAACTTGCAGTGACGGTTGCTCCGATTGCGCTGCGGTTCGACTTAACACCTTCGAGCTTCACCTTCAGCCAGTGGCCGTCGCCAGTGACATCATTCCGCAAAAGAGAAGGCGGCTCATTCATGTTCATGATCAGGATGTCGATATCGCCATCATTGTCAAAATCGCCGAATGCCACGCCGCGGCTCGCGTGCAGTTCGCCAATGGCAGGTCCGGCGCCGGAGATCAATTCCTCGAAGCGCCCTTCGCCCAGATTGCGAAAAAGCACGCGGGGGGTTTTGTAAGCGTAATCGGGAAAGACGCGTTCTACTTCGGGGTAAACGCCGCCGGTGACCCAAAACAAATCGGGCAGGCCGTCGTTATCAAAATCCTCGATACCCGCGCCCCAACCGACGTAGCGTGTCTCTACACCGAGGCCGGCGCGGTTCGTAACATCATCGAAGCCGCCGCGCCCGACGGAACGATAGAGAATCGTGGTGTCCTCGCTGAAATTTGTTTTTAGCAGATCGATCCGGCCATCGGTATCGAAATCGCCGAGCGCTAAGCCCATACCGGCTTGTTCGTTGCCATCTTGATTGACCGCCACGCCCAACTCCAAGCCGCGCTCGACAAACTTCCCGTCGTGTTGGTTCGCGAAAAACAAACTTGGCGTGGAATCGCACGCGACGTAAATATCGTTCCAGCGGGTTCCAAAGTAATCGGCGGCGATCGCTGTCAGGGCATACTCGTGCTTCGCCCTGTCGATTCCTGCCTCAACTGTCACGTCGCTGAACGTCCCGTCGCCATCATTGCGGTAGAGCCAACAGCGTCCGGGAGTTAAGCCGCGCGGGCCGAAGTATACCGGCACGCCTCTGAATTTGCAGTCGGGATTTTCTCCAGTGGCGGGTACAGAGGTAAAATCAAATTCGACGTAATTGGTAACAAAGAGATCCAGCAAACCATCGCGGTTGTAGTCGACCCAAGTGCAACCAGTTCCCCAACGCTTGCCATCATGCAGTAAGCCCGCGGCCCTGGTGACATCGGTGAATGTGCCGTCTCCGTTATTGCGGTAAAGCACGTTCTGTCCCCACTGGGAGATGAATATGTCGTCAAAACCATCGTTGTTGTAATCGCCGATGGTTACCCCGAAGGCCCAATCCTGCCGAACCAGGCCGGCTTGTTTTGTGACATCGCTGAACGTGCCGTCGCGATTGTTCTTGTACAGCCGATTCGTCGCCCCGGTTACAGGGCCTTGCCTTCGCGTGGCCGTGAGAACGAAGAGATCTAACCAACCGTCGTTATCGTAATCGATGAACGCAACACCGCAGCCCATCGATTCCAAAATGTAGTCGGTTCGGCCGACAGGCCCGCAAATAGCCGGTTCACGCAGCCCGGCGACGTGGGCAACATCGGTGAATCGAGCGTGAAAAGGAATGCCTGAAGGCTTACCTCTGGGCTGGGGACTCACGCCGCGCGAGGCAATGCCATTCATCTGCTGCGCGAATGCTCTTGTTCCCGACGCAGTTCCTAATGCGGCTAGCAGTTCCCTACGCGTGATCACTTTGGCAGTAAACCGTCGATCGTCTGTTGGAACTGGGTGTACGGCTGTGCCCCCACAATGGCCCGCAGCAGCTGCACTTTGGCCGGATTCGCCGGATCGGGTATTGTGCCAATTGCAAATGCGGGCGTACCTTGTATACCTAAACCAGCAATCTGCTGCCAGGACGCTCGAACCTTCGCTTCATATTTTCCGCTGGCTACGCAGGTATCGAATTGCGGGACATTCAAGCCGATTTCCTTGGCGCCATCGTCCAACGCCGTGGAGCCCAGTTCACGCTGCCGCTCGAAAAGCTGATCGTGCATTTCCCAGAATTTGTTTTGCTCTCCGGCGCAGCGCGCGGCCTCCGCTGCTTTGAGCGCGTGCGGGTGAATCTTCTCTCCGGGAAAATCTCCGTACACGTATCGAATCTTGTTCGTCTTAACGTATGCATCGATGAGCTGCCGATAGCTGGTCTTAAAATACTCGCGGCAATAGGGACATTCGAAATCGGAAAACTCAATCAGAACCAGCTTGGCGTTCTGATCACCCATCGATTGATATTCGCTGGTATCGAAAACCGGCCGCGAGCGAGCGCTCTGATCACGCAACGTTGTCTTGAGCTGCTCCATTTCGGAGCGGAGCGCCGCCAGTTGCGCTTTCAGATCGTCAATCTGTTTCTGTAATCCGCCGTCGTCTTTCGTTTGCGCATAGGAAGGAACAAACAGCAAGGCCGTCATGGAAATTACCGCAAAAGCTCGACAAATGGGATGCGCCACCGGTCACTATGGTAGCGACTACGGGCGAGGCGCGTCAAACCGCTTCCACGATTCACCCGGCCGGCGGATCAAAACCTCTTTGGGGCGATCAAAACCGGCCAGGCCGAATCGAATCAAATCTTCACTCGACGAAGCGTAACCTACACTATTCGAAGCGTGGTTATATAGCCGGCGGCCGTCTGGCAAGATGACTTGCATTTCGGTTCCCAGCGGCTCCCGGTACGCAATGGACTTACCGGCGCCGCTGGTGACGTTCCGATAGAACCGTGCCGGCTCGCCGATTCGACTCACGATGACATCAACAAGGCCATCGCCATCGAAATCGGCGAACGCAACGCCGCGGTTGTATCCGGGAGCGCCCAGCCCGGCTGCAGCGCTGACATCGACAAATCGCCGCCCCTCGGCATTGCGAAAAACACTATTGGGCAGCGGCGACGCGCCGCCACTCAAACGTCCGAACTGGGGAAAATGTGCGTTGGCAAAAAAGAGATCCTTCCAGCCATCGTTATCGAAATCGGCAAAACCGCAGCCCCAACCGGTTAATTTCCGCGTTGCCGCCGCCAATCCGACATGTGCGCCCCAATCTTCAAAAAACACCGGCGGCCCGATGTTGTGGAAGAGCAGGAACGAATCATTGATCATGGCAGTGACCAGCAAATCCGGTTTGCCGTCATTATCGAAATCCCGGAAGTCGACCCCCATGCTAGCGACTGCGCGCCCTTCATCGGGCAAGGACGCGCCATATTCCAACCCCACCTCGCGAAATTTTCCGTGCCCCAGGTTCTCGTAAAGGAAACTCCGCATCGAATCGTTGGCAACGAAGATGTCTGTGAGGCCATCGCTATTGAAATCGGCAAACGCGACGCCCATGCCTTTGCCAACTTGCGATTTGATGCCGGCTTCTTCGCTAACGTCGCTAAATGTTCCATCGTGATTGTTGCGAAAGAGCTGGCTTGGCTGGCCTTTGTAAAGGCCCGGGTGGCAATAGAAGCGCTGCGAGGGTGTGCCGCAGGTTGGTTCCGTTGCCGGATCCCACTGAACGTAATTTGAGATGAACAGGTCGGGCCAGCCGTCGTTATCCATATCGAAAAAGCCCGCCGAAATGGCCCAAGGTTTGTTACCCGGCGGCATTAAACCAGCGGCGACGGCTTTCTCTTCGAACGTTCCATCGCCGCGGTTGCGATACAGCAGATTTCGATTCAAGCCGGCGACGAAGATGTCGGGCCGCCCATCGTGGTCGTAGTCGCCTACAGCCACGGCGATCGAATAGCCTTCGCCGGCGACCCCCGCTTTTTCGGTGACATCGGTAAAGTGGCCGTGACAATCGTTGTGATAGAGCCGGTTCCAGTATTGCGGTCCGGTCTTTTTCATCGAGGGCAATTCGGCGCCATTGGCAAAGTAAACATCCATGCAGCCATCGCCATCGTAGTCAAGGGCAGCTACTCCGCCGGGCATCAACTCCGGAAGATAATAGTGACCCGTGGCGCCGTTCTTTAACACGAAGGGCAGAGATTTCTCTTCGAATCGGATTTGCGCTTGCGCCAAGAAACTTGCGGCGAGTAGCGCGATTCCGCGTGTGAGAAGATTCAAGGGTTTGCCTTTCGCTCCTCGAATTCTCGCACCCAGTCTGCTTCGTGCTGAGCTTCCTGGTTGCGGCCTTCCAGCCGGTAAAGGCGAACCAGCAAATTGTGGGCGTAAGGCAATTGCGGTGCTAGTTGGACGCTGTGTTCGGCTGCTTCTGTTGCCGGTTTGAGCTGACCTTGTGCCTGCAGAACGCGCGCCAACCACAGGAAGCCGATCGGGTGATCCGGCGCAAAAGCCACGGCGGCGCGTGCTTGTGTCAACGCGCCTTCCAAATTACCGCTTTCGAAAAGATACTGTGCATATGTGAGTGTAAGGTCGATGTTTTCCGGCGGCGGCTTTTCCGCCAGCAGTGCCTGGGTTAGCATCGCGGCCTTTTCGTTATCGCCGGTTTTGAAAAGGCAAACAGCCTCTAAGACTCGCACGTTGCGATCAGCCGGGTTGAGGGCAAGCGTCTTTTGAAACGCCGTTCCGGCGGCGGGATAGTATCCGAAGCGGTAATAAAGGAGACCGAGTACCGCTTGCGCCGATGCGCTTGTGGGGTGTTGCTCGGCATATTCCTTTAGAATCTGCTCCGCTTCCTGATAATGCCCTTGTTTGCCGAGTTCCAGGCCTTTTGCAACTTGTTCGGGTGGCGCGGTTTGCGAGCGAAGCTTGGTGCCTTCGGCAATGCACACCAATAACAAAAGGGTGAGACAGTGCCGCATGCTGCCAGTATATCGACGGTGTACGCGCCGGCTTAGAACAAGAAGCGCGCCACCACCTCGAACTGTCTGGGCGTGCCGCTGCCGGTGGGAGATGTGTTCACAACGGATGTGATGCGCCCGAAGGTTGCAGGAGCGGAGATATCCGCCAGCGGGTTCGCGTACTGGGCTCGATTGAAGATGTTGAAACACTCGCCACGCAACTCCAGTCCGAGTTTTTCAGTGATGAAGAAGTGACGTTGCAGCGCTGTGTCAATCTGCCATAGCCCGGGGCCGCGGAACGCATTCCTCCCTAAATCGCCCCAAGTCTTGGCTGCGGGCACGGCAAAGGCAGCAGGGTTGATCCAATGCAGAGTTGTGGAACCACCCACGGGCGTAAAAGACTCTCCCAGGACGTAGTTTGGTCTTTGATTCCCGGAATTGCCGTCCGGCATGACAGACGCGGAACGGTCAACCGTGATGTTCACCGGCAGGCCTGTTCGGCCGCCGGCGATTCCGGTAACCTCCCAGCCACCCAATAGAGCGTGCAGAAAACCAGGCGCTTGCAGGTACGGCCGGCCCGTGCCAAAGGGAAGTTGGTAAACGTTCGAAACGCTGAAGGTGTTGCGCGCATCCTGATCGCTCGATGCCCATTCACAATGCCGGCAAGCTACGTTTTCGGGGAAGTCATCTTCGACGCCGCTGCCCAGCGAACCGTCATTCAGCGCATGCGACCAAGCGTAATTTCCCGTTACGAGCCAACCGCGCGCAAGGTATCGACGCAGCGAAACCAGCAAAGCGTTGTAATCGCTGTTACCATCCTTCGCGCGCAGTTCAATTTGGCCAAACTGGGGGTAAGGACGCAAGCGTGTCAACGGATTAATCACGTTCACATAGGAGCGGTTCATGATATTGGTGCCCCTGTTGCCTGTGTAGGAAACGGTGCCGGTGAAATCCCAAGGCAGTTTCTGCTGCACCGAGAAGATGGTTTGCTGGACGTAAGTGTCTTTCCGATTCCGTACCTGATCTTTCGGCGAGAGAATGCCGGTAGCGGTGGCGAGGAGGGAAGTGAAGGGATAGCTGAGAGTGGGGAACTGCGCTCCGCGGGTCAACGAGTAGCGAGCAATGTCGTTTGCGGTTGGAAAATTCTGGTCATCCAACTGAGCGTCTTCATGGTAGATTCCATAACCCGCGCGTACAACCGTTCGTCCGTTACTTCCGGCCGGCGACCATGCCAAGCCGACTCGTGGATCTACGTTGTCTTTGGCGGGGAACAGGAAGGGTGCGTTGGGCGCGCAAAACCCACCGCACGTTCCAAAGTCGAAAGGAATCGCGCGTCCGGTGGCTTCGTGGAAGGCGTTGTAGAACTCGTAGCGCATTCCGGCGCTCAGAGTAAGGTTTGGCCGCAGCTTGAATTCGTCCTGAATGTAGCCGTAATAGGAGGTCTTTCGCATCCGTTTGAGCGGCAGGGTGTTTGTGTAAGTAGCGGCGTCCAGATGATTCGCAGCGAAATCGGCGAGCGAATTGTAGGTCAGAGTGCCGGTAAAGGAATTGCCTTCGTTGATTTCGATGCGGCGAACTTCGATGCCGGCTCGAATCACATTCCGGCCACGCGTAAGGCTGACGTTGTCAATCCAGCCGAACGTACGCCCGTCCTGATTGGTTGTTTGGCTGGGGTTCAAGGCGGTGAATCCCGAAACGCTCACAGTGTATGGGATCTCTGTCAAGTTGTAGGTATGCGAAACCATTTGATTGGTGCCGAACTTGAACTCATCGAGCAAAGTAGGTGAAAAAATGTGCAGCACTTGAGCCACGCCATTCAGCGGACGTTCGGCGCTTAACTGACGATCCGTCAGATTGCCCAAGGGGGCAATCGCAGCGGCATTATCGTAACCAAAGCGGGCGTATCCCGTAGTGCTGTCGTTAAAGCGGTGATCGAGGCGGAGCGTCTCTGAATACTCTTTGTCCGTCGATCCTGTGACGCTTGTCCGTTGCTGGATGTTGTTCGCCGTGATCGGCCCGTTGCCAAGCGGGTACACATTCACGATCGACGCCAGGGCGGGGGATTGCAACAATACTTGATTGCGGAAAGCCGCAGTTGGAACAAATCCGATTAGAGTCTGATCCTGCACCTGTTGGATTTCTTCATAATCGACGAAAAAGAAGGTGCGGTTTTTGACGATCGGTCCGCCAAAATTACCGCCGAATTGATTCAATCGGAAGGGCAGTGGACCGCGAGTCAGATCGAGCGGCGAGCGGGCATCGAAATCACTATTACGAAAATACTCGAAAAGCGAGCCGCGGAATTCGTTTCCGCCGGACGAAGAGGCAACCGCGATTTGCGCTCCGCCGGCATCGCCATATTCGGCTGTGGGCAGGACGGAATCCACGCGGAACTCGGCAATCGAACTGAGCGGAATGGCGAGACGAACAAACGCCTTTTGGGCCTGATTTACGATGCCGGTAGCATCGACACCGTCGAGGGTAATGTTCATCTCGTCGCGTCCCCTACCCGTGAAGCGAATAGACCGTTGTGTGCTTCCGCCCTGATCGATGGCGCCCGGTGTAAGAGCGGTGAGACTCGTCCAATTTCTTCCGTTTAAGGGGAGATCTTCAATGGCTTTCTGTTCAATTGCGTCACTCAGGGTGGCCGATTCCTGGTTCAACTGCACAAGCTTTTCACTGACAGTGGCTTGTTCGCCTTTCACTGCTAGTTCGAGCGTTGGATTGAGAGTCGTGGCTTGGCCGACGGCTTGCTGGACGTTCTCGTAGCGCAAGTTGCGGAACGCGGGAGCGGAGAAAACCACGGTCCAGGAACCGATCGGCAAATCGGTTAGCGCATAGGTACCTTTGCCGTTAGATCTAGTACTTCGCTCAATTCCCTTGTCTTTATTGGTGGCAAGTACTAAAACGTTTGGGATTGTCTTGCCGCTTTGATCCATCACAGCGCCTGTAATCGAACTGCGATCAACTTGGCCGAACAGGATTTGCGTGAATCCGAGCAGCGATGCGCCCAGAACTGCCAGAGACAATACCTTTGGAAATGCAGAAAACATACGGTGAGCGAGCCCTCCTACCGCCTTATCGCTCCTCGACGAGACCGCCAAGCAACTAGCAGAATGCCTCGATTATAAGATGTCGTGAAGATTACAGCAAGCTTGCATAGTTTTTAGAACTCGCAAGCTTATCCATTACTTTGGGGCTGGAGTGCTCGCCAAATCACGGCGCTGTTCTTCCTTGCGGCTCGGCGGTTTGAACCTCTACAATTGGGGCATCAATACGCGTATATTCTGCTGGCAGCGCGCTACATTTTAGGAGGGACTTATGTCAATTCGTTTCGCCACACTTGGTTTCGCGGGTTTACTTTTGATCGCGGCAACGCCGAACATTCCAGAATCTTGGAATGACGCCGATCTGAAGTCTTTCCGCTTGCCGCTCGCCGGCCTGGGACACGCTCCGCGAGTGCTATCGGAGGAGGAGTATTACAAGCTTCCGGAACAAAATCTCAAGACGTATCCGGTTTACGCTCCGGGCAGGGAGCCCGCCGGCTATATTGATTGGCTGAAGGGTCAGGAACCACGCCCGCTGGTGGATGTCTCCTCTTTGAAAACCGAGGCGGATTGGCTGGCGGCGGGGAAAGCGGTTTTTGAAGGCCGTGAGTTGCCGCGTTTTACCGGCAGTGAAGACAATCTGAAACTGATCCACGATCCGAAGATTGTCGCCGCTTACGGTTTGCAGACGACGCCGGAAGGTGTCCTGATCGGCCTTCGCTACGTGGTGCGCGAAAAAGGGAAAGTTCAGCTTGGTACCGATACCTGCGCCATGTGCCACACACGAGTCTTGCCCGACGGCCAAGTGATCGAGGGACCAGCGAACGTGCACACTCCCTTCGGTGCGCTGATGGGAGATTTGACGCGGCGCTATGCGCAGATCGGTCCCGCATTCTTCGAAGAGCGCAGACGCAACCACATGCGCGAGGATTATCGCGTGCCCTTCTTGGCTAACGACCCCAATCTGGTATTGGTCGATTCTTCCCCGGAACAAATTGCTCATTTGTACGAAATCGAGCCGCTGGGTGTTTATCCGCGCTCGGGAACGAGCCTGCTTTACCCGGTCAAGATCGCTAACCTCATCGGTATTCGCGACATGCATTATTTCGATCGAACCGCCCCCGCACGCAATCGTGATATCCGCGATCTCATGCGGTACTCCGAAATGATTGCCGATGTGAGTGACGCACTCACTCATTACACCGATGACCCCAATTCAACTTTGAACTTAGCCAACATGGGGCTTGGTTCGGGCATCCATCGTACCCCAGATGCGCTGCTTTACGCGCTGGCCAAGTATATTTATTCGCTTGAACCGCCGGCCAATCCGAATCCCGTGAATGCGCACTCTAAGCATGGTGAGAAGGTTTTCCAGTCTGCCGGTTGTTCGGGTTGCCACACCGCTCCGCTCTATACGAACAACAAACTCACTCTGGCGGAAGGATTTCATCCATCTCCTGAATACACAGCGGGCATCGATGTAATGCCTCTGAGTGTGGGGACGGATCCGAATCTCGCGCTCAAGACCCGCAAAGGGACAGGATTCTACAGAGTTCCGTCACTGCGTATGGTTTGGCTTGAAAAAGCATTGCTCCACAATGGGGATATCGGAACGCTGGAAGAACTGTTGGATTCGAATCGCCTAAAAGACGATTTCCGCTCGTCGAACTGGCCTGCGGCTATGCCCTCGCACGCGGTGCCGGGTCATCGCTTCGGATTCGATTTGAATTCGACGGACAAAGCCGATCTCATTGCGTTCTTGCGTACTCTTTAGTCTGAATCACTATAAAAAATGACGCCTCCGAATCCTTCTCGCATTATGAATCTGGCCAGCGCGTTCCAGGAGTCCGCACTGTTGTTTGCGGCTTCCGACGCCGGCGTGTTTGGTGCTTTATCGAAACTGGGTGAAGCGACAGCTCCGGCCGTGGCCAAGGAACTCGGCCTTGATGAGCGCGCTGTGACTCTGATATTGAATGCCACGGTTGCAGCGGGTCTGCTTGAGAAGCACGGCGACCTTTTCAAGAACACTCCGGAGAGTGCGCTTTTTCTGACCCCGGGCACACCGGCGGATTTGTCGAAAGCGATCATCTACATGCGCGACGTTTATCCGGCATGGGGAAAACTGGCGGAGTTCGTGAAGACCGGCAAACCGGTGGAATCACCGGATCTTCACCTTGGCGACGACGCGGCGCGCACGCGCGGGTTTGTCCTGTCAATGCATGGAAGGGCGCTTGCAATGGCCGAGCCCGTGCTTGCCAAACTGCCTTTAGAGAACTGCCGTCAGTTACTTGATATCGGAGGTGGGCCCGGCACTTATTCGGTGCTGCTGAGCAAGAAGTATCCACAATTGCGATCAACGGTTCTTGATCTCCCAGCAGTTGTCCAAATCGCTCAAGGCCTCATTGCGCAGCAGGGCGCCTCCGCCGCGGTATCTACTCTTGCGGGGGATTATCGAGCCACTCCGTTTCCGGGAGGGAATGATGTGGTCCTGTTTTTCGGCATGATGCATCAGGAATCGCCGGAATCCATTCAGCTTCTGCTGCAAAAAGGTTTTGCGGCGCTGAGTCCGGGCGGAACAGTTTACGTAATGGACCTCATGACTGACGCTTCGCACACAACTCCGAAATTTTCGGCCATGTTCGGCTTGAATATGGCACTCACTACTCACTCCGGTTGGGTTTTCTCAGCAGATGAGATCTCGGGGTGGTTGCGGGGCGCTGGCTTTGTGGATCCGTTAGTGGAACCGTTTGCGCCGCCGGTGCCGCATTGGCTGGCGCAGGCCCGCAAGCCGAATTAGACGCCCTGCCAGTCGACGTGGCTGCGGCGTACTGGTAGCCACAAGAGCCAATACAACCCCAGCGCAAGTCCGAAGGTCGTAAACAAATACACGGGCCACGGGCCGAAGGAATCGAGGAGGGTCGCGCTTTTCGGTTTCGCGCAGAGGTACATGTAATTGGTTTTGAAGAGTGCGTTGAAGGCTCCGACAAAGACGGCGAAAGCGACCAGGATGGCGAATGCGCGCCAAACGGCACCGTTGCGAAGCGCGGCGATTCTGCCGTAAATCAAGACGATGTTGGCTATCACGATTCCTCCATGCGCTACGAAGAAGTAGATGGCCGGATAGGTAGGCCACGGACTCCAGAGATCGGGAGTCAGCAATGCCATGCCGGCGCCCGCGATTCCAGCGAAGTAAGCGAACTCCACCAATAGTGGCTTCAGTGACAAGCAAGCAAAGACTGTGGCCCACAAACTCACGTCGCACAGTTGCAGCGGCAGATTGCTGACTCGCAGCCCTTCATGCGAGTAACGAAAGTACCACCAGCCGAATTCATTGAGTGCGAGGCCATAGCCTAAAACCAAGCGCACCGAATGATTCAGATCGGGCCGTTTGCGGCAAAGCAGGGTAAGAACACACGCAAGAATGGCTGTTCCGATTAGCAGACTCCAGTGCAGCGGTCCGAACAGGGACACTGTGCGAAGCCTTTATGCCGGGCCAGCGCCTTCGGCGGGCTTGCAATCGTAAAAGACAGGCGTTTTCTTGTAGCGCTGCTCGTAAGCATAGCTCAATTGCGTTCGGAAGGTTTCGACGGCTTCCGGCGCCACAAGATTGACAGTGCAGCCGCCGAACCCGCCGCCGGTCATACGCGATCCATAAACACCTTTGATTTTGATGGCTGTGTCCACAAGGAAATCGATCTCTTCGCAACTGATTTCATAATCGTATTGCATGCTGCGATGCGAGGCGACGAAGAGCCGCCCCATTTCGGGAAGATCATGTTTACGGGCAGCGGCTGCCAAGTCCACCACCCGTTGGGTGTCGGAAATGATATGGCGGGCGCGGCGGCGCGGGAGCATGGGGACGGAATCCTGCACACGATCAAAGAATTCCAGTGTTACGTCGCGCAGGCTTTGAATACTTGGATCGATTTCGCGCAAGGCGGCCACGGCTTGTTGACACTCGGCTACGCGCTCGCGATAAGCCGAAGTGCCGAGTTCATGCTTCACCAGCGAATTGACTGCCATGATGCGCACATCGGCCGGCAATTCCACATATTCGTGCCCAAGACTCCGGCAATCGATTTTGAGCGCCGCACCGGCGTGTCCGAAGACCGAGGCGTATTGGTCCATGATGCCGCAGGGCATGCCAACGAATTGGGATTCAGCGCGTTGGCCGAGTTTGGCCAGCTCGACTTTCGGGAACTCTCGGTTGCCGAGCAACGCTACGGCGCTTCCGATTTCAAGAGCGGCCGACGAGCTGAGTCCCGATCCCGCGGGAACATCGCTCGCTACATACATGTCGCAGGCTTCGAGGGTAAAGCCTGTTTTCACTAATTCCTGAGCAACGCCGAATACATAATCGCTCCATTCCTTAGTAGGTTTGGCCGCGGCGATATCTGCGATAGCGAGCGTGCTTTCTTTTTGCAGGTCGCGGGAGTAGACGCGCAGCTTTCCGTGAGTGGCTGGTGAGATGGCGACATAACAGGCCATATCCAAGGCAATCGGCAAGACGAAGCCGAGATTGTAATCGGTATGTTCGCCAATGAGATTGACGCGTCCTGGTGCGCGATAAACTCTCGGCGTTACCGTCTGCCCAAATTGCGAGCGGAACCCTGCTACGATTTCGCCCGGAATGACAGCCAAAGAAGACACCCCCCAAACACCAAGAAAATGAGACCGCAGTAAAGATTAATCGGCACGCCCGGCTCGAGCGGCGCCTGAACGGCGGGGCTTAACAGCCCGTAAGCCGCAAGAATGAGCCCGAGAAGACTAAATAGGAATCCGGTTGGCCGGCGTAAGTCATCCATGAGAATTTACCAAAAGATCAAGTTCACAACGACGAGCACCCCGATCACGATAACCGCTAAGGGGCCCGGACGCTTGTACCACGGGGCATCGCCATCGTGAGGGATCTCGGTCACTCCGTACACTAAGTTCTTCAGTTCGCTTTCGGGCTTTGGTTGGGTCACCAAACTTATTGCAATTGTCACCACAAAGCACGTAGTCCAAGAGACGATCGCGATCCAGTAGCTTTGCGCCATGGCTGATCCGAATTCATGAACGACCCCCAGGAGGCCACCTTTTCCTTCAGCGCGTGTCAAAAGCCAAGTCAGTCCGGCCGCGCTTGTTCCCGTTAGCAAGCCTGTGAATGCGGCGTGGCCGGTTGTGCGCTTCCAGAACATACCGAGCAAGAAGGTGGCAAACAACGGCGCGTTGACAAAGGCGAAAATCAGCTGCAGGAAGTCCATCATGTCGTTGAACTGAGTGGCCAAAAACGCCGTTCCAATGGACAGCACAACTCCGACGACAGTAGTGACTCGGCCCACCCAAAGATAGTGCTTGTCGTCAGCTTGGGGCTTAATGTAGCTCTGATAGATGTCGTAGGTGAAAACTGTGTTGAATGCCGTCACATTACCGGCCATGCCCGACATGAACGATGCCATAAGAGCCGTAAGCCCGATGCCGAGCATGCCGGAGGGATAAAATTTCGCCATCAGCGTGGTTAGCACCAGATCGTAGTCGGGTCCTCCACCGGCCTTTAGGGGCAGTGAATAGCCGACGCCTTGTTGCATAAGCGCGACTGCGGCGATTCCAGGCAAGATCACGATGAACGGCATGAAGATCTTCGGAAATGCGGCGAAGAGTGGCGTTTGTCTTGCGCCCGCCATTGAATTTGCCGCCATGGCGCGTTGAACCACGAGAAAGTTAGTGCACCAGTAGCCAAAAGAAAGCACAAAGCCGAGGCCGGCAATCAGTCCAAAGGCTTCAACGCCCATCGGGTTGTCAGCGGGCTTCGCCAAATATTTCCAGGAGTGCGACATCACGGGTTGCAATCTCGCCGATATTCCACTCCAACCTCCTGCTTTTTGGACAGCCAGAAAGGAAAGCGGAGCGAATCCAAGAACAATGAGAAAGAACTGAACGACTTCGTTGTAGATCGCGCTGGTGAGGCCGCCTAGCAGCGTATAGATGAGGACGATCACCGCCGAGAGCAAGACCGACTCAGTAAAGCCCCAACCCAGTACAAGCTGGAACAACTTACCCAGCGCGTACATGCTGATACCGGACGAGAAAATCGTCATGATCGCGAAGGTAATGGCATTCAGCCCGCGCGTTTTTTCGTCGAAGCGCAATTTCAGGTATTCGGGTACGCTACGGGCGCGGCTGCCGTAATAGAACGGCATCATAAACAAGCCGACGAACACCATGGCGGGAACCGCTCCCAGCCAATAGAAATGCGCCGTCATAATGCCATACTTGGCGCCGGAAGCGCACATGCCAATCATTTCCTGAGCGCCAAGGTTGGCTGCAATAAAGGCCAAACTGGTAATCCAGACAGGCACGGAATGCTTGGATGTAAGAAAATCGGCGGAGCTAGAAATCTTCTTTTTGGCCATCCAGCCGATGCCTAGAACGAAGGCGAAATAAATAGCGAGACTAACGTAGTCAATAGCTGATAATGTCAAAGAAGTATTGCCCCACGCGATTGTATCGCAGTTGGTTAAGCGTTTCAAAGCCTTGAAGGTACTCTACCTGCGCCGTTCTAGACAGTGGAGGGCTGCTGCGGATGGACCGCCCGCGCACGGACAATAAAGCGCTCCGGCGCTGAGCCTACGTAATAAAACGGATAACAGGTGATGAGTGTCAGGGTCTCGTAACCGTCCGGGTTCAAAACGCTAACGTCACTGGGCTTCACGACGCGGGTGTCCTCGACTCTGTACGTATAGGTATGGGTTCCCGACTCGAAGGTGATCACATCATCGCGCCTGATGTCTTTCAGGGCACGGAACAGAGTGTCACGGTGAGCAGCCAGCGCGAAATTACCCAAATGGCCGGGCAAGGCGGTGGATGGAATGTGCCCGACCGCCACGCTGAGGGTTTGTGCGTCGACTCCTTCCCGGACAATATCCGAGAGGTGCAAGCGGGAAATTTCGATTCGGCCGAGAACTTCGTTCGGCTCAGGACCTTTGGGCGGGGGCTCAGACGCGGGAGAGCTTTTCAGGAGGAAGTCGAGCGGAGTGCGCTCTTTCAAATATTCGGTAACGCTGACATCTGTCTGACCCGAGTGTTGACGATCAAAAGCCCAGTTGTCGTAAGACTGATTGAGCTCTTGCATGCCCACGGCGTAGCCGCAATAGCCGAGACAACCCAGGCCAAACCAAGCGAGAATCTTCCTCATATGTTGCCCTCGGGAAGAGCGACGCGATAAGTGGAGCGATACTTGCAATTCAGCTTCTGACCGTTACGTTCCGCGCTGATCTTGACTGATCTGACCGTGTGGTGATCAGTGGTTTCGTTCGGCACAAAACCGACAGTATAGCGATGCCGGATGTCTTGGGAAATCTGTTTGAAGACGCGTAGCACCTGGTCAAGATCGTGCGGTTCGAAATAGGAGCCGCCGCTCGCTGCGGCAATTTTTCGCAATATGCCTGGTTTGAGATCTCGGTTATCTGGATCGATCAGGCCGATTGTGTAAATCGTTGCCCGGGACAACTCAATTTGCTTCATGACCTCGCTGAGTGAGGTTTTGCTAATGTTGTCGCCGCCATCGCTGACCACAATAAGTGTGCGTTGATCGTGATGGGCGCGCTCCAGGTGCTCCAGCGAATAGGAGATGGCGTCGTAAAGCGCTGTTTGGCCTTGAGGAACGCCGTAAAACAATGCCCGTTGCAAATCACCCAGACTATCGGTGAACGGCATATCGGCCGGGAGCCCTCTAGTGACGAAGTTGTTGAAATTTACAACAAAGAATTCATCGTGGGGATTGCTTTCGTGAGCAAAGGCCATGCCGGCCTGGAGGATTTCCGGGCGCTTTGAACGCATGCTGCCGCTATTGTCGACAACCAAGCCTACGGTTACGGGAGTATCGATATTTCCGAATTGGGTTACGCCTCTTGGCTTGCCGTCTTCAAGAACGCGGAAGTTGGATTTATCGAGACCCGTGACATAAGCCGAATGAGAGTCTTTCACGCTGACGTCCAACAAAACCAGATCAACGTTGTCACGAATCGTGAAAGGAGTTTCTTGATTACGGCCGGGCGCCAGAGTGACAAACACCAAAGCAAGAACGAATTGGCGAGTGTAGCTCATAGCGCCACAGCTATTGTTTCATGATTATTGTTAGCCGCCGCGCTTGTTCGACAAGGAAAGGGCCGCAGCGAGACCGAGTGAAGCAGTTCCTAACAAAGCGATCAAAGGAATGTCACTTGCGGTGTGGGGGAGAGAAGTGGGTTGCTGATTGCTGCTGTTGTCCTGGGCTTGTGGCGCAGGTTGAGGTTCCGGCGCCGGTTGCGGAGCAGGTTCGGTGGGAGCGGGTTGCGGAGCCGGAGCAGGCTGTGCAGCTGCCGGAGCAGGGGCAGGTTCAGGTTCCTTGTAATTCGTGGGGATGGGTACCGGAGCGGCTGCGGCCAATTGAGCAATCAGCTTTTTCGGGTAGGTAAACTCCTGACCGAAATTGTCACCCGGGTAGAACCAAGCGCGAACAGCCTTCGGCACTCCGGGAGGAGTTTCCCAAAACGCGAAGTGAGTGTCGCCAGTCGGTTCCAGCCGATAGTTCGGAATCGCTAAGATCGTTTCCTCGAGGTGACGTTGGTCTTTATCGAAGATTTGCACGATATGGCGGTCCGCTTGTGAATCCAGGAGTTTCCAAACGTAGGTTCCTGGCTCCAATACTTTGTTGCCAGCAATGATCTTTTCGTTGATCGTGACGTATGTCATTTTGTCCCACTGGTCAGCTTTGATGGGAGCAGCGATAAAAGCGGAAGCGATCAGACCGATCCCGGCTGCTGTCAGTGAACCAATAACAAGAGATCTAAATGTGTTTTGCATACAAACTAGCCTCCAAATGCCAGATGATCTGAATCAATCATCCGTATAGTTGGACGGATACCGGGGCGGAGAAGGACCGGGCAAATGTACGAACGTGTTGATTCTACGTTAGTTCCTGAACATTAGAATGAGCTCGGAAGATGCAGGAGATGTAGTAGTCACGGTGATCCCAGATCGCATGATTTCACTACCTCGCGCGCTGTAATCCGGCGAAGTATGATCGCGATAGGTCACTCGATATGTAGCACTGGCTTCAAGACTTTTCAGCGCGAAGGTATGGGAAGAATCGCTCGCTTTCGCAGAACGAAAAGCGTACAGCACACCGCGACCGGAAGATGGGTCGAAGTATTCAAGGCCATCCCAGGACTCGTCAGACGGACGCGGCGAAACATGATAGACATTCGCGGCGCGAATGAGCGGGCGGAGTTGCTCTTTATAGAAAGCAAATTCAGCTTTAGCAGCGGCGCGCTGTTCAGGAGCCCAAGCGCTTGGGTCAAGCATGAGCGAAAACCAACCCATCATGCCACTGCGCAGCATATAGCGAAACGAGTCCAACGTGGGAGTGGGCACTTTCTGAACATAGGTTTCCAGCATGGCTGATGGCAAAATGTAGCTCGCATCATAGACAGCGCGGCGGTTGGAGAGAGGATCGTAGGCGTCGGTGATCGAGAAGTAGTCGCCGTGCGCAGCGCTGCCGAAATCCACCATGCGGCCGCCGTCGTTGCAGATCTCAAAAAGCAATTTTGGGAAGATACGACGCAGATGTGTTTGCACAGTGTAATAAGCGCGCGTGGCGTGGTAGCTCACGTCCGTGTCGTTGTTTCCTTCGACCCAGAGCGAGCCTTCGTCTTTAAAGTGTTTGATGGTGGAAGGATCGGCTGGGGCGTGGGGGTGGTCGGTACGGTCGCAGCCTTCAGCAACCAGATAGCCATCATGTTCCAACATGTCGAGGTGGTAATCGCGGACGATCGACGCTGCTTTTTCGGCAGCCCACTGGCGAGCCGCGGGAACGCCTATATCGACGGTGATGCCTTTGAAGTCTTCCGTCTTCCAATCGGGCGGCGGATCAGTCGTGAGCCAGTCACGGGTTTGGGGATCATAGACGTTGAGCGCGCCGGGTTCGCGGCTGGTGCCGGCTTGAGTCCAATCCGTCCACAGGCCAAAGCGCAAGCCTTTCGAGTGGGCGTAGTCCGCCACGGCGCCTACGCCTTGCGGGAACTTCTCCCGGTTCGACGCCCAATCTCCAACTGCACGGAACCAGCCGGCATCGACATGGAACATCTCAAGACCGAGCGAGGCGGCAGCGTCAATCATCTGGTGCGCTTGCTGCTCGTTGATAGCCATGCCACTGCCCCAGCTGTTACTCACTAAGAGAGGATAGTGAGTGTCATTTAGAGTGAGGGGGTTATTCAGGGCAGCACGAATCCAACGACGAAGGGAATTGCCGGCGTCGTCTTCGTCGCCCTTGAATCCTCCTACAAACACGGTCGGAGTTTCAAAGGTCTCTCCCGGAGTAAGTCGCGTGCGAAATGGGCCCGGATCGGGATTCAGCCCGAACACACTCGCTACTGTGTCGCCACGGCGAGAGAGAGTGATACGAGTGCGGCCGCTGAACTCAATACCTGCATACCAGCCGGCAGTGCCTCGCTTGACCAATAGGTATGGAATCATTTCCCGCGGATTGTTCTTGCCTGCGTGGCCGTAGTTGCTCGAGAAGCCGGTCCAAGTGTCACCGTTTTTTAGCTCAGAGGGGTGAACGCCCACATCGGACGGAGAACTCGCTCCCTTTTCCACCCAGAACTGACTGAGTGACTCTTGACCTGGGACCGCGAAGTCGAAAGCGAGGCTGTCTTGCCGGGCCAGCCAGATTTCGTGGCCACTAATATTCTCGATCCGAATCGTGTGCTCGATTGGGCCTGGAGCGCTGCGGACCTGCCAATCCCAGGAAAGGCGTAGTTCTGCGGATTGATAGACGAAGCGAACCAAACTCCGATGGGCCACCGTTCTCGCCGGCCGCAGCCTCATTCCACCGATCAGCTTTTCTGATGTTCGGTTTTGCCAAACGGGCGTGCCCTTGACGCTAAGGCTGACAACGCGCGGTGCGGTAGGGCCTGCTTCGAAACGAAGTGTCAGGTCGCCGCTGGTTAAGGTCTGCGCGTTTGCGGTCAGCGCCAGAAGAACGAAACCATATCGATACATGGATCTACGTTAGGATAAACCAACAGACGAACATGAACAGCAAATTCTTCTTAGCCGTTTTTTGCGCGGCGCTGCCTCTACTTGCGTCCGATAACGATATGCCCCGCTGGGAGCGTGAAGCGAAAGCGGTGACCATTCTTCGCGACGACTGGGGCATCGCGCATGTCTACGGCAAGACGGATGCGGACGCCGTTTTCGGCATGATCTACGCGCAGGCCGAAGACGACTTCAATCGCGTTGAAACGAACTACTTGAACGCATTGGGCCGTTTAGCTGAGGCCGAGGGCGAAAGCAAAATCTACCAGGATCTTCGTATGAGGCTGTTCATCGATCCCGTGGACCTAAAGCGCGAATATGCTGCCAGCCCAGAATGGCTCAAGAAACTCATGAATGCCTGGGCCGACGGGCTAAATTTCTATTTGGCTAAGCATCCGCAAGTGACGGCGCGCGTGATCCAACACTTCGAACCCTGGATGGCGCTCAGCTTTAGCGAGGGAAGTATCGGCGGCGATATCGAGCGGATCAATCTAGGCCAATTGGAAGCGTTCTACGGCAAAGCTCCAACGGCGGAAACGCGAGAGGTTGAAGAGGATGAGCCAGGCGGTTCGAATGGCATTGCCATTGCGCCGTCGAACACGCTGAACCATCACGCGCTTCTGTTGATCAATCCACACACCTCTTTCTTCTTCCGTTCCGAACTACAGATGGTGAGCGAAGAGGGTCTGGATGCCTATGGCGCAGTGACTTGGGGACAATTTTTCATCTACCAGGGCTTTAACGATCATGCGGGATGGATGCACACATCGAGCGGAGTCGATGCAGTGGATGAATATCTGGAAACAGTCTCTAAGAAGGGGAACGGCTATGTCTATAAATACGGTGATGAAGAGCGGCCTTTGGGTTCAAAGGAGATCGCGATTGCTTACAAAACTTCGAATGGGATCGGCCAGAAGAACTTTACGGCTTATTACACATCTCATGGGCCAGTGATTCGTGAATCAGAGGGGAAGTGGGTGAGCATTCGACTCATGCAGGAGCATGTGAAAGCGCTGATGCAGTCGTATGAACGGACGAAGGCCAGGAGTTACAAAGAGTATCGAGAGACTATGGAGCTGAAGGCAAACTCCTCGAATAATACGGTTTTTGCGGATGCAGACGGAGATATCGCGTATTTTCAGGGCAATTATATTCCCCGGCGCGACACTCAATTCGATTGGACGAAACCGGTAGATGGGAGCAATCCTGCAACCGAGTATAAAGGGCTGTTGAGCGTGGATGAGAGTCCGCACTTGCTGAATCCGGCCACTGGATGGCTTTATAACTGCAACGATTGGCCTTGGGCCGCGGCTGGGACGAGCAGTCCGAAACGTGAGGACTATCCGGTTTATGTTGAACAAGGGTCGGCGTCAGCGCGGGGACGGCATGCGGTAATACTGCTTGAAAAAAAGAAAGATTTTACGGCGGAGTCTTTACAGGAGGCTGCGTATGACAGTTACCTGCCGTGGTTTGCGAAGACAATACCCGTGCTGTTGAAGGTGAAAACGGATCAGCTTGCCGATCAACTTGCTACGCTACGCGCCTGGGATTACCGCTGGAATGAGTCATCGGTTGCGACATCGCTGGCGGTTTATTGGGGAGAAGAGCTGCGGAAGCAAATGGGTGGGGATGCGAAGAAGGCGGAATGTTGCTTGAGGATTATATAGAGAATGGGCGAGTCGGCCCAGAGGCTCTACTGCAGGCCCTGTCAGTGGCGAGTGACAAGCTGAACGCAGAGTTCGGGAGTTGGCGAACCGAATGGGGAGCGATCAATCGGTTTCAGCGGCTGACGGGCGATATTGTGCAGCCCTTTAGCGATTCAGGCGCGAGCATACCGGTGGGGTTCACCTACTCGTATTGGGGATCACTGGCGTCTTTTGCAGCGCATGCGTATCCGGGCACCAAGAAGTGGTATGGAACGAGTGGGAATAGCTTCGTCGCGGTGGTGGAGTTTGGCGAGAAGGTGAAGGCGGTTGCGGTGACCGCGGGTGGGGAGAGCGGGCACGTTGCCTCGAAGCATTTCGACGATGAAGCGGAGCGGTATGCCAAAGGAAATTTGCGAAAAGTCTACTTCTATCGCGAAGACCTCAAGGGGCATGTGGAGCGGGAGTATCGGCCCGGACAATAGCAGGGCGGCATCCACCGGTATTGGTGGCTTGTTCAAAGGCGTAGGCCAATTGGAGGACGCCCCAATCGTCATGATGCTTGCCAACGATTTGTAAGCCGATCGGCAGGCCGCCGGATGAGAAGGCGCAAGGCACGGATATGGCGGGGTTGCCGGTCACGGAGATGTAATAAGCCGATTTCATCCAAGCGATGTAGTTTTCCATTTTGACGCCCGCGATTTCGGTCGGGTAGTGGGTGTTGACATCGAACGGCAGTACTTGATTGACCGGCGCGATGAAAAAATCGAATTCGTTCTTGAAACCGGCCACGCGTTGGAAAAGAGCAGTGCGTTTGGCTTCTATGCGCGCCAGATATGGACCGCTTAGCTTGCGGCCTTCTTCCACATGCCAGTGAATATATTCGTTCAACTGATCGCCGTCGCGAGCGATGATGTCCCCGAAACCAAGTTCGACGGACCAGTGGCGCAGGGCGAGAAAACATTCATTGGCGTCGCCGAAATCGGGTTCGGCGTCGATAACAGTGCAGCCTATCGATTCGAAGACTTTTCGCTGGGATTGAACGGCGGATTTGACTTCCGGTTCCCATGGTAGGCCCATATCTTTGAACATGGCCACGCGGACGCCTTTGAAGTCGCGATCTAACGGGCGCGCGAACTGAGATCCTGGCTGATCGATGGAGATCGGTGAGTGATGGTCGAAACCGGCGAGCACGCTTAAGAAGAAGGCGCAGTCTGTGACGCTACGAGCGACAGGGCCAGGGACGGCCAACGTAAACCAGCCCATGTTCGAAGGGACCGCCGGCACGCGGCCGGGAGAAGGACGCAGGCCAACCACGTTGCAGAAGTTCGGCGGGTTGCGAAGCGAGCCGCCTATGTCACTGCCATCCGCAAGAGGAACGAGACCGCAAGCGAGGGCAGTGGCGCCGCCGCCGGTGCTTCCGCCACAGGTTTTCGTGAGATCGTAGGGGTTCTTAGTGGGGCCAAAGACTTTGTTGAAGGTTTGCGAGCCTAGGCCGAATTCAGGAACGTTGGTTTTGCCGATGACGATGGCGCCCGCCTGCTTTTCCCGTTGGACCACGCGGCAATCGAAATCGGGAATAAAGTCTTTGTGAAGAGGAGATCCAAACGTGGTACGCAGCCCGGCCGTTTCGTGGAGATCTTTGACGGCCACCGGCAGCCCGTGTAGAGGACCGAGCGATTGACCTTTCGCGATTGCCTCGTCACTGGCTCTGGCTTGGGTGAGAAGTTGATCTTCGGGAACGAGAGTGACAATGGCGTTGACCAAAGGATTGATCCGCTGGATTTGCTTGAGGTGCGCCTCCATGACTTCGCGGCAGGAGACCTTCTTGGCGTGAATGGCTTGCATCAGGTCGACGGCGCGCATAAAGCAGAGATCGTTCGAAGAGGTGGGGGGAAGCATAGTGGAAAGAGCAGCGTTCATTCCTAGTTTCAGGGTGTCGCGGCGAGTCATGGGGTGTCTTGGCTATGGTAACCAAAGTTGGCCGCCGCAAGAAAAACGGCGCCCTCCTCCTCAAAAAGGGCGCCGCCCCACTCATAAATGCCGCACACCGTCGGCATCGATGTCGCGGCAGAGTGGTGTTTTTCTCCGAGGGCGCAAGTGGGACCTAACATGCTTGGCTTCGGATTGTGTTGACTTGCGCAACGCGAGCCAAGTTCAGGAGCGGGTGCTCCCCCCCGACAAGCACCCTCAGAGAGCTTTAGTCCTTTCAGGATAAGGCCCGGCGAAGGAGTTGAGCCCTTTTCTTTTGGTCAGTTTCGGCTATCTTTCGGTCCGCCACAGCCGCGGTTTTACAGCTCGTCGCGGTAGTTCTCAAGCGCCACTCTCACAGCTTGCGCCCGGGTTTGGACCCCAAGCTTTTTGAAGAGTTGCCGCAAAGACGCCTTTACCGCGCCTTCTGCAATATTCAAGCGCGCGCCGATCTCCTTGTTGGCGAGGCCTTGAAACACGAAACGAAGCACAGATTTGTCGCGCTCGGTCAAAGAAGGCCGGCCCATTTTGCGCGTCTGGTCGGCGCTTTTGAACAGCGGGGTCAAATAAACCTTTTCGAGAAACGCTTCCCCGCGCGCGGCCGCCCGGATCGCGTCGCAGAGCACTTCCGGAGGGTTGTGCTTGTGGACCACTCCCGCTACGCCCGCTTGCACGAGTTGAACCGCTTCCTGGCCTCCCACACCCGCCGTGACGATGAGAATCTTGGCGGCTACGCAGCGCTCGCGCGCCACGGGAATGAAATCCAAAGCTCTCTCAATCCCTAGATCGAAATCCAGCAGAATCACGCTGGGCTGCAGCTTTTCCAAATCCCGCAATGCATCTCCGGCTTGGGCGTATTTCCCGATCACCGCAAAATCCGGCTCGCGCTCCAAAATGCCGGCTAAACCCTCGCGAAACAGCCCGTGATCGTCAACCAGAAGAAGTTCGATTTTTGATGAAGGTTGAGTCGTCACTCGGTTTTTTACACGCTTTGGAGTTCGATTGAAAAGTGCGCTCCGGCATTGCCCGGTTCCAGCCGGAGTTCACCGCCATAGCTTCGGATGAGGCCGCGTGAAATATACAATCCGAGGCCGCTTGAGGCCGCACCCGTTTGAAAGGGCTGGAACAGTGCCGCGGGATTGGCAATGCCGGGCCCGGAATCGCCAACCGCAATTAGCGTTTTAGTCCCTATGGATGAAACCGCAATGGTAAGTTGACGCACCGCTCCGTCCTGGACAGCCCGGTGGCTATTCCGCGCCAAGTTGAGCAAGGCTTGCAGCAACCCCTGAGAATCGGCGAGGACAGGCCGAATGCCAAGTGGGATTTCCCAGTTGATGGTGCCGCCAATTTCCTCCCAATCCGGTTGAATGATGATTTGTAGCGTATCGAGCAACTCTTTCACATGCACCGGCTGCAGCAGCGCCTCGTTTGAGATGGAATGCAGGTTTAAAGATGCCATCTCTTCTAATCCCTTAACCAAATCTCCCAGAGTCTTGAAACCAGCGTCGCTCGTAAGCTTGGGATTTGCTTTTAAGCTTGACCAGATCAGGCTGATCGCATTGCAAAGATTGCGAATTTCGTGGGAGGCGGCGGCAGCCATAATGCGGCTGCTGGCAGAGAGTTGCAGCAGCTTTTGTTCTTCCTGGTTGCGCATCTCTTCCGAAATATCGACAATGATCGCAGCCAAATGGCGTCCCTCCGGTGTTGAGTAAGTAGAGAACCACGCGCTCGCAAGGAACGGCTCGCCGTTTTGCCTGCGTCCCTGGCATTGAGCCGCCGTCCGAAAAACCTCTTTCCCATCGTCGAACTGAAGCGCCTCGTACAGTAACGGCAAATATTCGCGGATCGACCGGCCCAAGAGCCTCGACACTTCTTCGCTGCCAAAGATCTCGGCGGCGGCATCATTGGCGGCAATCACGCCGCCGGTTTCGTCCAACGTAAGGATGGCCGCGGGGCTGCTGTGAACCAGTACTTGAAATCGTTCTTCGGCGGCCAGCCTGAGAGTTTGTTCGCGCACAATATTCTTTGTTTGCGCCAGCACCTGTTGATGGCTGCGAATCAAAAACGTCGTGAATACGCCTGCGCTGGCGTAAGCGATTCCGGCAAACAAAAATCGAAAAATCCGCTCAATCGTATTAGCGGCGGAATAGTCGAAAACGCCGCGGAGAATGGCGCAAACGAGCGCCAGAATGGTAATCTCAGCGGGCGAAAGAACGGTGGCCGCAAGAATCATCGGGACGATGTAGAAGACCCCTAAAGACGGCGCAGTGGCGAAGTCCGCGAAGGCTATTAGAGAAATCAGCGATGCGCAGATCAGGATCAGGCGCACCTTGCCCATGGAAGCAATGGACGCGACCCAGCGCATCAACAGAGGATTGTCTGGGTAACGCTTGGGAATGGCTGCATCCATACATCCGACTCTAGTCCGAACTCCAATCTCTCGATAAAACCAGAGTACGCGAGCAAATTCGGCCGGACGAACCACGTAAGCCTCAGAAATTCCCTGCTTGCTGGTGTTTTTGCCCGTGCCGCATTGCGCTAAACGAACTGAAATTTCGTCACATGAGTTCGATATTATTCGCGAGGTAAAGCTCATGGTAGACGCAATCGCAGGCGTAGGGACGGACACAACGTACACGGCGCCGAATCAACAGACCAATGCACCTGTATCGGCAAAGCAGACAACGCAAGCAACGCAGGCAGCGAACACAGACACCACCGCTCTTTCTGAAACGGCCCAGATCCTTCTATTGCAACAACAGGGGCTGACATACACCGAGATCGCTTTTCAGTTGGGCATCACCGCAAGTCAAGTCCAGGCGGATCTCGGCGTCCAGGCGACAAATACTCTAGCCGCAGCGGCTTAAGAAAGGAGGTATCCGTTACACGGCGGCGCTCTTTATCCCTCGGACGCGCGGGCGCGTCTTGCCAAAGCGCAGTCCAAGGATGGCCGCCTCGCCCTTGCGGACCCGCGTGGACACGTTTCGACCGGTTGGAGAAAGGTCGAACGGTGTATCTTCAGCGGGTCCGCAAGCGGGTAGCCGAGCGGTGCTCGGTCAACACCGACAAAAAAATCGTCGCCCGGCGATCACTAAGCAAAGCGCTGCTTCGGTTTGAGGAGTAATACTAGCGCTCGAAAAAACGCGCGCCTGAACCCAAACCGTATTTTTTTACAAACTTGGCACGCTAGTACCTCTATGCTGGTCGGCGAAATAGGCGTACAATGATAATGGCTTTATGTTGCTAGGCCATTTCGTTGCTTTTGGGAAGCCGGCAACAAGTCGGAAGCGAGGTCTTATGAAAAGAGCGTCGTTCCAGAGCGCCAGGATTTTGGGCTGCCTGTTTGGGGTTGCCCTGTGCGCGTTACCGCAATCGTCCTACACCATTTCGGCGAAGCCGGGTGCTGTGAACTATGTCGAAGGCGATGTCGCCTTGGATGGTCAAGCGCTGGGTAGCTACAGCTTGAAATCCACGTTCATGAATGCGGGCAGCCTGCTTGAAACGCAGGCGGGGAAAGCCGAAGTTCTGCTGACGCCTGGGGTTTTTCTGCGCATAGGCGATCATAGCCGCGTGCGGATGCTGAAGCCTTCTTTAGCCGATACGCAGCTTGAGGTGGAAGCCGGTGAAAGCATTGTTGAAGTGGATGAATGGGTGAAAGAGAGCCGCGTGACGGTGAGCATGCACGGTGGCCTCACGGACATTCAAAAGACTGGTCTTTACCGCTTCATGGCGGACGGCGAACCCTCGGTGGCGACCCTTGAGGGCAGGGCGGAAGTAACGCTCGGCGAAAAGCACGTGAGCCTCAGTAAAGGTCACGAGGTGGTGCTCACTGAGAACCTGAAGACGCGCGAATTCGACAAGAATCGCGACGATGATCTGTTCGCCTGGAGCAATATTCGCTCTCAATACAACGCCAGCATGACTTATCAGGCGGCTAAGACCGCCTACACGAGTGATCCCTATGGATATAGCAACTCATACTACGGCAACGGCTGGAACTGGAACACGGGTTTCAATTCCTGGCTGTGGATGCCGTATGGTTATGGATCGTTCTTTAGCCCGTTTGGCTACGGTTTCTATGGTCCCGGCGTTGTGATGTACGCGCCGGTAGTTTACGTCCCGGTGCTCACGGCGGGCGGCACAGGCAAGCCGATTCTACCGACCCAACCGACGCTCCCTCGTAGCAAAGCCGGAACGGCGGTACCGGTCAACCCAAGGAATGTGCCCGCAGTCGGGGTGTATTCTAAATCTCCGGCGAGCCTGGAAGCGGCGCGAATGGTCACAGCACGCACAATCAGCGCAAATGGCGGCTTGCACACGATGAGTGGCGCACCGGTGTCGCGTAGCGGATTTGTAGGCAATGGCGGTTCCGGAACGCATGGATATGCAGGCGGAACTTCCGGCGGCGGGTCGCATTCAGCAGCGATGAGCAGCAGCGGTTCTTTCGGCGGTGCTTCCGCCCACGCGAGTGGCGGCGGGGGCGGCCACAAGTAGTAGAAACAGGCAGTCCGGTTGAGCCTTTGAACGAAGGACGGAGCTTTACGGCTCCGTCCTTTTTTTGTGGTCACGAGGATGAAGGCTATGTCGTCTTGCTTAGCGGATGGGTGACTTTGTGGATGGAGAATCGTTCGCGTCCTTGCGGCCGCTGCTTTTTTCGATAGCTTACCGGATGACGGGATCTTCGTCCGATTCCGAAGACATCTTGCAGGAGGCATTTCTGCGCTGGCAGGCTACGGACGCCGGGGTAGTGCGATCGCCCAAAGCCTTTCTGACGACCGTGGTTTCGCGGTTGGCGCTTGATTCGTTGAAGGCGGCGCATCGGAAGCGCGAGGTGTATCCGGGACCTTGGCTGCCGGAGCCGCTGGCGCAGCCGATGACAGAACCGGTGGAATTGGCCGAATCGTTATCGTTTGCGTTTTTGCATTTGCTGGAAGCTCTGACACCGCAGGAGCGGGTAGCGTTTCTTATGCGGGATGTGTTTGATAACAGCTACGCGGAGGTTGCCGAGACGCTCGAAGCGAGCGAAGTGAGCGTACGGAAGCTGGTATCGAGGGCGCGCGAACACTTGCGAGAGCGGCGTCCGAAGCAGGCGGTGAATCCGGAGACGCGAGAACGATTGTTTCGCGAATTTCTGCGCGCCTGCGAAGAGGGGGATGCGGGGGCGCTGGTGGAGTTGCTGAAGGAAGACGCGGTGCTCTACACCGATAGCGGAGGCAAGAGGCCGGCGGCGCGGAATCCGATTTTCGGGGCGGATAAGATTGTGCGTTTTATCTTGGGCGTGCGGCAGAAAGGCGGGAACGGGTTTAGAGGCTATCCGGCGATGGTGAATGGCGGGCCGGGCGCAGTGATTACGCTGCATGGCGCGGAGCATTCGGTCATGACGTTGGACATAGAGGATGAGAGGATTCGCAGCGTCTATTACGTGATCAATCCCGAGAAATTGGAGGGATTTCTTTCGTCAGTGGGAGGCGTTGAGCATTGACTGCTCCTGCCGGATTTGTTCGCGCCGCTCGCGGCGTTCGCGAAGGATTTCGTCATATTCGTCGAGTTGATTTTCGGTGAGGAGAGCGCGGAATTTGGCGTCGGCATCGGCGCGAATTTGCTGGAGTTTTTCACGGCGGGCTGGGGGAGGGAGAGAGTTGTCGGCGCGGAGCGCGAGGATCTGCTGCTGGCGATCCTCAAGAATGGCGCGGATTTTGATTTGCTGTTCGGCGCTGAGGGCGAGGCGATCGCGGAAGCCGTTGATTTCGTTCTGGACCGCTTTAGGGTTAAACGCCTGGGGTGGGGGCGGAGGGTAGAGCATGGGAGCGGCCGGCTGCGGCGGTGGAGGCGGCACAAGGGCGGCATTCTCCTGAGGGGCGGGCGCTTCGGAGACTTCAACGACGGAAATTGGACTGACTTTGGGCTCGGGAAGCGTTACGTCAATCGTGGAGACCTTATTGGCTTGAACGGTGACATCGTTAATCTGAACGGTGGTCAGGCCGCGAGCGGAGGCGCGGACAGAATATTTACCACCTGGTAAGTTATCAAAACGGTAATCGCCTTGATCGCCGGGATGGGCAAGCGTTTGGATGCCGGTGGCGGCATTTCGAATCAAGATGGCGGCGAGCGGGAGACGGCGGCCCGCTTGGTCGAAAACCGTTCCTTTCAAAGATCCGGATGAGGAGGGAGGAGCGTCCGGCGTCTGGCCGTGGAGCAGGAGGCTGAAAGTTGCTGCTGTCACCAACAGAACGGTAGTGCATGACATAACGGATTCACCTATTGCTGAGGAGGGTTAGCGGGTGGCTGAGTGAGTGGGGTAGCGATGCGCCGATTGCGGGCGGCAGCGCGACGCTCGCGCAAGACTTGAGCGTATTCTTCCTTTTGGGCGGGCGTCAAGAGAGCGCGAAACTTGGTATTGGCGTCGATATAGGTCGCCCGGATTTTGAGGCGGCGATCGGCGGGAGACAGGGAGCTATCGGCGCGAATGGCGTCTTCCTGAGCCTTCCGATCCTTGATGATTTGCAAATATTTGTCGCGCTGGTCGCGAGTTAAGGCTAAACGCTGGGAGAGCGGGGTACGGTGTTGAGGCACCGCGGCGGCGCCGTTATCCGGCACGGGCTGCTGCGGCTGCTGCTGCTGCTGTTGGGGCTGCTGCTGAGCGGGGCTCGGCAATGCGAATACAAGCGAAGCGGCGAAGAGAAAGCGAAGGGCGTTGATCATAGCGACAATCTTAACCAGTATGAACGTGTGAAGCGACAGCGGGTTTATGGCGACGATGGTTAAAATTCATTCACGGCGAAGAAATATTCCTCTTGACAATATTCGTTGTAACGAATAGCATTTGGAGTATGGCGAAACTGGCGGACGAAATCAAAATGACGAAGCCATTTTCGCTACTGGAGGAAGAAGCTTCGCTCAGCGTCGTTCGAACGGCAGACGTACTGTTCCAACGAATGGCGGAAGTGCTGAAGCCGTTTGATCTGAGTTCATCGCAGTACAATGTGCTGCGAATTTTACGCGGCGCGAAAGGCCCGCTCGCCTGCGGACAGATTGCCGAACGCATGGTGAACCGGGATCCGGACGTTACTCGATTGCTGGATCGCATGGAAGCACGCGGGCTGATTAGCCGCGCGCGGCACGACCAGGACCGGCGAGTGGTGAAGACGCAGATTACCAGCAAAGGGCTAAGTGTGCTCGACAATCTGGAACCACTCATCATTGAGTATCACCGCAAGCAATTCGCCGGCTTCGGCGAAAAGAAATTGAAACAGCTGATTGAGTGGATGGAAGAGATCCGCGAGACGGCTTGAAAATCTAAACTTTAAGAGGAAACGATGAAAGCAACTTATCAAATTGATGCAGCGCACTCGCATGTGCAGTTTAGCGTTCGCCACCTCATGGTGTCGAATGTCCGCGGGAGCTTCACCGGCGTTGCCGGAACCGTGACGTTCGACCCGGACAAGCCGGCCGAGACGGCGATTGAAGCGACGATTGATGTGGCGTCGATCGCCACCAACGACGAAAAGCGCGACGGGCATTTGAAATCGCCAGAGTTCTTCGATGCGGCGCAATATCCCACGATGAAATTCAAGAGCACAAAAGTGGAGAGCGCGGGCCCGGACGACTTCAAAGTGACGGGCGATTTGACCTTACATGGCGCGACGAAGCCGGTGACGTTGACCGTGCATGAGATTTCGGGCGAAGCGAAAGACCCATGGGGCAACATCAAAATGGGTGCGGCCGTGAAGGGGAAGATCAAGCGTAGTGACTTCGGCCTGAGCTGGAACGCGCCGCTCGAGACGGGCGGGGTGTTGATTGGCGACGATGTGAAGCTCGAATTTGAACTCGAGTTCTTGAAAGCGCAGCCCGCCGTAGCTTAAGCTGCTCAGGCTGAAACGGATTGGAAGGCGGCGGAGACTTTTCGAAATGTCTCCGCCAGCTCTTCCGGCAGAATGCGTGTCTCGCCGATGCTGGTCATAAAGTTGGCATCGCCGATCCAGCGCGGCAGAACGTGCAGGTGTATGTGCTGTTCAATGCCGGCGCCGGCGGCCTCGCCCAGGTTCATGCCGATGTTCAGCCCTTGCGGGTGGTAAATTTCTTCCAGGATTCGTTCTGAGCGCTGGGCCAGACGCATCATTTCGTCCACGCCCTCCTCACTCACTTGCTGCAGGCGTGAAACGTGCTGGAAAGGTGCGATCATCAGGTGGCCGCTCGTGTAAGGGTAGCGATTCAAGATCACGAAGTTGAGCTTGGCTCTATGAACAACGAGCGTTTCCCGATCTTGCGCGGCATCCAAAGCGGCGTTGCAAAAGATGCACTGGCTTTTGTCCGATTTGGACTTCATGTACGTGGAGCGCCAGGGCGCCCACAAATGCTCCATTGCGGCGCGCGCTTCCTAGCCGTGCGAGCCGCCACGCTCGGTGGCTGGTATAGCACGTTCGGCCGTCGGCTTTTCGCCATTTACCAAATCGCGCAATTCCTTGCTCGGCTTGAAAAAGGGGATACGCTTCGAGGGCACATCCACCCGCGAACCCGTCTTGGGATTACGCCCGATCCGAGGCTGTCTCTGACGCGTGCGGAAACTCCCGAATCCGCGAATCTCGATCTTGTCACCCTTGTGAAGGCTGTTGACGATGGTGTCGAAGATCGTTTCCACGATGGTTTCCGAATCCTTCCGCGTCATTTCGACGACCCTCGATACCTCCTCGATCAGCTCAGCCTTGGTCATATGCTCACGCTCTTCATTTTCTGCTACGAGTCTTTCTTGTCTTCGGTAGATTGGTGCTGCTTCATGGCGTCTCCCACGGTGGAGGTAGCGGCGGCCGCCTGGCGTTTGTAGTCTTCCAGGCGGTTTTGCTCCTCGTCTTCGTTGAAGGCGCGCCAACTCAAGCCGATGCGTTTTTGCGCCTCATTCAGCTTGATAATTTTAAAATCGAATTCCTGGCCCAGCGGAAGCGCGGGCTCATCGGCGGCAGCTGGTTTCGTACCGCGCCGCTTGCCCGCTTCTTCGGAGATTTCGCTGCGGTGGCACAGTCCTTCCACGCCGGGCATTAATTCCACGAATACCCCAAAAGGGGCTGCGCGGCACACTTTGCCGCGGACGGTATCGCCCACTTGATGGGTTTTGAAAAAAGTCTCCCACGCATCGGGCTGCAACTGCTTCACGCCCAGCGAAAGGCGTCGGTTAGACGCGTCAATATTCAGTATCGCCGCTTGCACCACCTGGCCTTTTTTTAATAGCTCTGACGGATGCTTTACGTGCGCGGTCCAGGAAAGATCGGAAATGTGAACCAGGCCGTCGATGCCTTCTTCAATTTCCACAAATGCGCCGAAATCGGCGAGCTTGCGAACGCGCCCCTCCACCACTGAACCTATGCTGTAACGATCGGCCACTGTGGTCCAGGGATCCGCTTCAAGCTGTTTGATGCCAAGCGAAATGCGGCGCTCTCTCGGTTTCAGTTCGAGTATCACCGCTTCCACCTGATCGCCCACTTTGACGACTTTCGCCGGGTGCTTCATGCGGCGGCTCCAAGTCATCTCGGAAATATGGATCAAGCCTTCTACGCCCGGCTCCAATTCTACGAAAGCGCCATAATCGGTGACGCTCACCACGCGGCCTAAAACTTTGCTCTGCGGCGGATATCGAGTTTCTATATCGAGCCACGGATCGGGCCGCATTTGCTTCAGACCGAGCGAAATCCGTTCCTTCTCGCGGTCAAACTTGAGGACTTTAAGAGTTACCTCATCCCCCACATGCAGCACTGCCGAGGGATGGGTCACGTTGCCATAGCTCAGATCGCTGACGTGCAGAAGGCCGTCAATGCCGCCCAAGTCGATGAAGGCGCCATAGTCGGTGAGATTCTTCACCGTGCCTGTGACCGTTGCACCCTCTTGAATGTTACCCAAGGCCTGGGCTTTCCTGGCATCGGCCGCTTCTTCCAGTAGGCTGCGACGGGAAACCACCGCGTTGCCGCGTCGCTTGTTCAGCTTGAGAATTTTGACTTCAATGTCGCGGCCGATGTAGGAATCCAGGTTATGCACCGGCCGGATCTCTACTTGTGAGCTGGGAAGAAATGCGACGACGCCGATTTCAACGGTAAGTCCGCCTTTGATTTTGCCTGTCACTTTGCCCGTTACCGGCGTGCCTTCATTTGCCGCTTTATCCAGCGTCTCCCAAACATGCAGGCGGTGCGGGCGTTCGTAGGAAAGCAAAATGTAGCCTTCCACTTGGTTGCCGCTGCGATCGATCATCACTTCGATCACGTCGCCCGGCTGGACTGCGGGCTTCCCGCTTGTCTGCGGAAATTGAGACGCGGGCACAAGTCCTTCGGTCTTCCGCCCGATATCCACGATCACTTCTTTTTCCGAGACCGTTAAGACGTGGCCATGTAAGACTTCTCCTCCGTCCGCTGAGAACTGGTTGCTGTAGTCGTCCAGGAAGGCTTGGTAATCCGCAGTATCGACGTTCGCCGGTGTTTCAGCGGCGGTTTCGGCCGCGGGGCCAGTTAGGGTTTGATCGGTAGTGCCTAAGTCGTTCTGCTCGGGGGTCATTTCGCAAAGCACCTGTCACAAGCCACTTTCCTGGTGGGCCGGTCCAGTGGGGAAAACCGTTGGTGCCGACACTCCGCCGACGCATGGTGGTTTTCCGTTAGTGTAAACCACCTGCCACGAAGGTGCCAGGCCAGGAAGATTCTCATGAGGGACCGCGCTTG
This sequence comes from Bryobacterales bacterium, assembly GCA_963771405.1. Taxonomy (GTDB): domain Bacteria; phylum Acidobacteriota; class Terriglobia; order Bryobacterales; family Bryobacteraceae; genus Bog-105. The sequence goes on along the minus strand of CAVYUL010000024.1, from coordinate 367,924 downwards.
GGGCGTCAACTAGTTGATAGTTCAGTACTTTAGGAACTATAGCCGACGCTTTTCAGCTTGTCAACCGCGCTGGGCGCGTATTACGACGAATTCCTCACCTGCAGAATAAGGTTTTTGGCTTCGCAATACAGAGCTTCCCAAGACTGGCTTGTGTTCGTATATACTCAAGTAGAGCGGAATTGCGGTTCTGCTTGAGAGCGGAGATTCTACTATGGGTGAACTTCTTCAACCTTCGCATTTGCTAGTCGTGTTGGTGATCGCGTTTTTACTATTCGGCGGTAAGAAGCTGCCGGAACTTGGCGCGGGCCTTGGCAAAGGCATCCGCTCGTTCAAAGAGAGCATGCGCGAAGTGACGGCCGATCATGACAAGATTGAAGCATCGACCGATAAGACAGCGGAGAAAGAGACAGCCGAGAAGTCGTAACTTCGGTTTCGCTCATTCCCAGCCTACGGAATTTTAATCCTGCCTAAATTCTTCCTGGTTGCCGCGCTATAGCTGTGTTCCAAGACAACTTCGTCAAGCGTTTCACTCTATTTTTGCGAGTACCAGCAATTTTTGCCGGAGGCGGCAAGAATTGCTGCTTTTGGTGGCAACGGCCCAGCTTAAAAGTATAAGAAAAGAAACGCCTTAGCTTATTACCTGCCAGTATATTTGGGAGTGGTCATAAAACTGCTGTTGAACGGTTGGCCAGACATGAGTACGAGCCCTCACTGACGCAAGAGAAGGGTGAATGTCTTGGCAATAAGACTAGATCGATAGCACGGTGACTAATGACGAATGAAGAATACGGCCGGGCGTACCAGAAGGGTTTTAATTTAACGGTACGATTTTTGGTCTCTCGTGGGCTTTCCTACGATTCCGCCTTGGATACGGCGCAAGCGGCCTGGGCGAAAGGTTGGGAACGCAGGGAGCAGTTGCGCGATCCAGGGCTGGTTTTAACCTGGACCAACAGCATTGCTCTTAACATTCATCGAACGTATTTGCGGCGTGAACCGCAGACACAATCATTACCGGATTTGCAAGCGCCGGCGCGGATGAATATCGCCGCTATCGACGTGAAGCAGATCTTGAAATCTTGCAAGCCGAATGACCGGGCAGTTTTGGAAGGTCATTATATCGAAGGCTTCAAAGTGCATGAGATTGCAAGCCAATATGGATGGTCGGAGACGGCGGTCCGTATCCGGCTTCTGCGTGCGCGCCGGAGCGTGGAGCGGCGTTTGAGCCGTTCGAAACATACGCGTCTGCGGGGTTTGGCGGAGAAAGCCAAGCAGGCTTTGGCCGACGTTTCCGACCTCGACCTCTTCGAAGCACAGGTTGCCTAGTAAATAAAGCCCCGTCCGCTACTATGCAAGAACGATGGCTTTGCCTGAAATCTTGCATGGACGTTTACGACTTCCGGTTATCGGCTCACCTCTGTTTGTGATTTCGACGCCGGATCTTGTGCTGGCGCAATGCAAGGCGGGTATCCTTGGCGCGTTTCCCGCGCTAAACGCGCGCCCGCCGGAATTGCTGGACGAATGGCTCCAGCGCATCAAAGAAGAATTGGCGGCTTGGGATAAAGCCCATCCCGGCCGCCCTTCTGCGCCCTTTGCAGTAAATCAAATCGTCCACAAATCGAACAATCGCTTGGAACGCGATTTGGCTTTATGCGTAAAGCACAAAGTGCCGGTGATTATCACATCGCTGGGTGCGCGGGAAGAGTTGAACCAAGCGGTGCATAGCTATGGTGGCGTTACGCTGCATGACGTGATTAACAACCGCTTTGCCCACAAGGCGATTGAGAAAGGCGCAGATGGGTTGATTCCGGTTGCGGCGGGCGGCGGTGGCCATGCGGGAACACTTTCCCCGTTTGCGTTGATGCGCGAAATTCGCGAATGGTTTAACGGGCCGGTGGCGCTCGCGGGAGCGATTGCTCATGGTGCCTCGGTGCTGGCAGCATTGGCGTGCGGGGCGGATTTAGCTTATATTGGCTCGGCGTTTATTGCTACTCGGGAAGCCAATGCGCTGGATGCGTACAAGCAAACGATTGTTGAGGCGACAGCAAACGACATCGTATATACCAACCTGTTCACCGGCGTGCATGGGAATTACTTGCGGCAATCCATTGTGAACGCCGGGCTTGACCCGGAACATTTGCCGGAGAGTGACGCTTCCAAAATGAATTTTTCGAGCGGCGGCAATATGGAAGCAAAGGCGTGGCGCGACATTTGGGGATGCGGGCAGGGAATTGGTGCAATTCACGAAATCCCAAGCGTGGCTGATGCAGTGGCGAGAGTGGAACGCGAACTAAAAAAGGCCCGCCAGGATCTGGACTTGAAACTGGCGGGCTTCAATTGCATTAGCTAATGGAGCATCGTTTTGTCGAGATAGCCAAGTGTCCAAACTTCCGCGTTGGGGTCGGCGTTATAGTGCGCGCTGACGGGGTCGCCTTGTTGCAGAGCGGCGAATACCTCTGGGGTGAGCGTGACCACGATCGTGAAAAGGTCCCCATTCACATAGGACGTGAGATCAAATTCGCTGGAACCGATGGCGACTTCGAGGAGAGCATCGCGTCCGGGAAATCCATCCGCACAGAAAATCGTGATTGCGACGCCAGGGTTGCCGTCTAGGGCAACAGACGACGCGACATTTTGAATGCTGAGAATCGAACCGGTGTGAGTGACAGGCGTCTCGTCAATTACCACATCGCCAGCAACGCTGGCCGCAGTCGGCTGAGGTTGGCTCAGTGTGGCGGCCGTTGGTTGCGCATCTTCTTGTGGGGCATTCGCCGGAACGCCCGAACCTAATTCGCTGCTGAAGCGCACGTTGCCGAGATATAAGGCGGCAGCGTTCGTCTGATCGAAGGTGAACAGCACACCGCGCACATCTTTCCAGACTTTTTCGATGTTCTTGAAATCTGAAAGCTTGATGCGAACTGTCTGCAGCAATGGATGAAAAGCATTGAAGCCGCCAACAGGTCCTCGTAAGGTTGTGTAAGAACTCAAAAGGACAGAGCCGGTCGTAATGCCGTTAGCCGCTACGATGGCAATTGAAAAATCGGTTGTTTTATTCGCAGCGTTTTTCGCGTTGTTCGCCTGGCGAGAAACGCGGAAATCCAGCGTTTGGAAATCGCTGATGTCGATACCGTTGTCTTTCGGGCCGGTCCAATTTGTTTGCAGAAACGGGCTGGCTGCCCCCGGCGCTGCTTTGGTCTGGTCCCAGGCGAAATGTGCGGCGCGCTGCCTGCCACTGTGGTTAGGCGCCGAGCCATTGCCCGTGTTCAACAAGCTGCCGAAATTGTTGGCAACACCCGCGCTGCTGGTGCCGAATGCTTTGTCAAAATCGTCCATGACTTTCATGTAGGCCGGCGAAGGGGTGAAGTCGCGAAAGACCAGAGTTGGGTAATTTTGCATCGCGCCGGTCTCGTCAATGACTTTCCCGGGAATGCTATAGAGGGTGTTGAAGTCGAGATTGAACGAAGGGTCCGCGCCCGCGCCGACGTTCGCTCGCATGAATGCCACAACGCTCGAAAGGGCCGTCCAACGCTGTTCGGGCGAACCGGGAGAGTTTGGGAAGAGCGCGTTGTTTCCATCGCCCCGGCAGGATGGGCCATTCTTTGCGTAAGTGTCGCTGATCTGCCACTCCGTGTTGTAGAAGTTGTGATTTGTACCGTAGACCTGATAGGTCGATTTTTGAGCGGCGGGGTTTTCGGTGAGATTCAAGAGCATGCGGTCATACGGCCGCATGCCCGCCAAGTCTGCGACATCGCCGTCGCAAAAGGGAAGCAGGACGTTCCATGCCAGGCCGTTGGCGTCGATAAAGGCGCCATCGATTTTCGTATCGCCATCTACAGGTGCGATTTCAAATACGCCTTTTATCGTGACGGCGTCGGGAATGCGGTTGGGCCAAGGGCTGTTCTTGGCGTTGTAAATTAACGAGACCGTGCGGACCGCTTCACCGCCCCGCGAGTGGCCAATCAGTCCTACATTTTCAAAATCAAGCTTCCCTTTGAGATCGATTCCGATCATGCCCTTCGAACCTCCATTCTTGTTCCAAAGACTGAGTCGACGCAGTGTTTCGAGAATAAGGCGGCCACGTGCTTTGATCAGTGATGGATCACCCGATCTTCCACCTTCCATGTTGATGCCGAGGTTGGCATCTATCGACGCAACGACGTAACCCCACGAAGCCAGACGAGTTGCGAGGTAATCGTAGCCGCGGTAACTGAGAACTTCGGTATAAGGGTTGGGACAAGCACCGAGGCGCGTGTAATCCCAACGGTCGTCAATGTGTGGATTGCCCGGCAGATTTGCGGGATCGGTTCGCGGGTTGAACGGTCGTCCGCAGGTGGAGTGGTTTCCGTGAAGAATGATTATAATCGGAGCTTTGTCGGCAATCGTCATCGGATAAAAGACACGCCCCTTGATTTCGGTAGCTTCACCAGCGAGAACGTTCTTATTTACCGCCGGCGGGAAGGCGTAATCGCCGGCGCTGGTCTTGTTCGTTCCAAGGCCTGAGCCGTCGGGTGCTTGGTCGAGAGCGTAGAGCGCGGACCCGCATGCCAAGACGACTGCGATTAAAGCCAGTCCCCAAACAAGATTCAGGCGTTTTTTCTTAGCGTAAAGGCAGAAAGGAACGGAGCTTAGGAGCAACAGCCAGAACACAAAGCTGGACGGCTCCGGTACCGAAACGGCGGCGGTCGATAGTTCAAAGTAGCCGCTACCGCCGAAAGCTACTTCGTAGGGCGTGATGACAATGGAGTACGAGCCGGGGCTGAGATCAAAAGACGCATGGCTCGAAAGCGGATCTTCGAGACAGTCGACCGGATTGTCACCGCAACCGGCGACGGGATTGCTGGCGGCTGGTGTGTTGCCGATGAGAACCGGAGTACCGCTTTGGACGTTGTACACCGAGAATGCGTCGCCGTAGGTGAAAGCATCGGTAACGGTCAGGACCTCATTGGATGACGCAGTGAATGACCATGGTCCTGCCGGCAGAAATTGGCTATTGTTTCCAGAACTGGGAATGCAGTTCAACCCGTTTGGGTCGTTTGGCGCGCAACCTTGCGCGGCAACTCCAACCTGATAAAAGCTGAATTGATACCACTGATCGGGAACGATCGAACTGGCAGCTGCCGGCAAGACCATTAAAGAGAATGCTGAAACAGCGTTAAGCAACCTGGTACCCATGGCAAGTATGCCTCCTAGGCTGCAGATTACGGGCAACGGCGCGGTTGAACAAGCCACGTGTTTACGTGTCACGTGAACACGTCTCAGTGAGGTCCTTACACGCCGCCTGAAACTTCTGCGAGCCGGACCGGTTGTCCGGTTTTGACACATTGCATGATCGCCACCATGGCGCGCACCGATTGTATTCCGTCGTCAATATTGGCTCCGGGCATCGGTGAGCCGTTTAGGATGACATCGGCGAAGCTTTCCAGTTGACGGCGGTAGAAGTGGCCGTCTGCGCCGAGGATGCGAGTGGTGGTGGCGGTCGCTTCCTGAAAGATTTCGACGTCACTGGATTTGTAGAGCCACGGATTGTAGGTCTTTGCGACAATGCTGCCGTGTTCGCCGTAGATTTGAAACCCTTCGTGCCACTCCATCCGCACCGCGACGGTTAGATCCAAGTGACCGAGAGCGCCGTTACTCAAAGTGGTATCGACAAACCAACAATACGCGCCGAAGCTTTGCCGCAGTCGGGCCTGTACTTCGACGATCTCACCTCCCAGATAGCGCGCGGTATCGAGCAGGTGGCTGCCATGGGTGAGCATGAAGTAGCGTTCGCGATCGGCTTTCGGATCCACAGCCGGGCGTTTGGTTTGCGCGCTGCGAATGATGGCGGGTTGCACGGCGTCAGTCAGTTTGTAGCGATGCGTAGAATCGCAATACCAAGCCTTGAGCGCTAGCATTTGGCCCATCTCGCCTTCGATGAATGCCTTGGCGCTCTCAAGGCCGGCATCAAAGCGTTTCATATGGCCGACCTGTAGAATCTTGCCTGACTTCTCTACTTCCTGACGCAACTGTTCCACTTCTTCGACAGAGACGCCGAGTGGCTTTTCGCAGAGCACATGTTTGCCGGCTCTCAGTGCGGCGGTTGCGGCGGTAACATGGAAAGCATCGGCGGTGGCGATCACTACCGCTTCGACTTGAGGATCGCTAAGCATCTCGTCATAGCTGAGATACGATTTCCTCGGCTCCCAGGTGCACGCCATGCGCCGGAGCAAATCTTCCGCCACGTCGCAAATGGCGTAGAGTTCCGTGTTCCGGCCCTTGGTGGCGCTCTCAAAATGGGCAGCTTGGGCGATAGGACCGCATCCGAGAACGCCGACCTTTAAGAGCCGCTGGTCTTTAGGCACTATGGTTAGAAGTCTACCCGATCCGTAGAGTCTAGCAGGGGCCGTAGCCGTTTGAGTCTAATGCTGCTTGGCTTCGGCGGAGAATGTCGCTTGACCAAGCTAAGAAGGCGTCCGCGAACTGCTTGCCTGCATCGTCAGTCTTTAAGTGGCGATCCAAGATTTCCTGGCCCGACTGCATACGTGGTACGTTGCGGGCAAGAAGCATGAGAATGTGCGAGCGCTCTTTTCCGTTGTTCGCTTTGTCAAACATTTCGAGATCGAGAGCCGTAACGTGCATGAATGAATACTGATCGTGGAATACCCCAGGCATGGGCAGCTTGCGGCCAACGCGTATAGGGCTATCGAAGAGTTCGGCGGGATCGTTGAGGATCAGTCCTTTCGCCGATGAAGCCGAGACGCCGAACGCGCGCAATTTAGTGTGCGCCATTTCGTTTATTAGCGCTTGCGCTAGACCCAGCGGGTTATCCACAGTTGCGTAAATGCTGCCAAGTTGCTCCGGATAAGAGTGGCTCGATGAGCCTAAAGCGTTCTCACCCATTTTGGCTTGTTGAGGGTCGGTATAGGGGTAGAGCGTATCGATCAAACCGATGAATTGAAAGTAAACGGCCGGCCAGCGCGCTAGCAAATCTCCCGCGCGGGCGATGTTCGGATGATCGACCCTAGCGGGGTGAATCTTATCGGTGAACAAGCCGCCGTCCGGTGCCTCGCGGATCGCTACTGCTCCACCGCAGAAGCAGTTATCCGTGTTTCGCAACTGTCGTTGGCTGAGGGACGCGAATTGAATTGTCAGCTCGGTATCATAGCCGTCTTCTTGCGGCACGGCCATTCGGCTCCATTCGATTTTCATGACACCCTCTGGATTTGCACCAGGCGCGGCGAGCTCGCAGGCGGTAGATAAGGAAACCGCAAACCGACAGCAGCGTCTTCGATCTCTGCATCATTGCCAAAGTGCCGGATGAAGCGAACCGTCTTTGTCCCGGTGTAGGAGCAGAGCCGGAACACCGGCGTCTTCACTTCGAGCACGCCGTGCAGTTCTGACAACGAAATCGGCCACGACAAGCATTCTCGCAGCCAATTTGCCTCCGAAGCATGACCGTGGCGAGCAAGAAGATCGAGCATGCGTTCCGCTGCTTTGACAGCGGAGGGACAATCGAATCGGCAAGGCTCGATGGGAAGTAGTGAAATCCCAAGTGCGGCCAGTAGGGTATGAGTGGCAATGTGGGCCGGCAGATCGGCCTTTTGGCCGTTGAATTCTCCGGAATGACGAAGACAGCAGGCCGGTAGCCAGGCAATGTTGGAGCGGAAGGCGTCGATGCCCGCGCGTGCGTGTTGAATGGCGGCTGCGTCGCCGGCAAGAAAGACACATTGATCTTTTTCGCCAGGAAGCGTGGAGATTCCGCCGGGAAGCGCTTCTGGCGGCAGGAGCGCCGCTGCCAACCCATGCTCAGCTGCTAACTGTTCAAGACGCGAGAAGCTTGATCTTGGAATGAGTCTCACGCTGCAGCGGTCTCCGATCGCTGACGCCGCGTAGACGGTCAGGTCCTCTAACGTCTCCGGCAATCGTTCGAGGCGCGATTCCCATGTTTGGCGTGCTGCGTCGCTGACCCAGCTGATTCGCGCTTTGTTTGCGCGGCCTACTGATGGCCGAACAGAGTTTCCATTTTGCTCGCCATACCAAAGCGCCTGCAGCCGGCTCAGCGACGGATTCTCGCCTTGCTCCCAAGCTTCGACTTGGCGTTGTTCCAAGTCGAAGCGCAGCGGTTGAATCGTCAGCGGAACCTTGCCGTTTAAAATCATTCGCCGTTCGATCATGACGAAGAGTCGTTTCCACTCCTCGCAGTGTTCGGTGCGATTGCGCCAGTCGCCGTCGATGGACGTGCCGGGGCACTGTCCTTTGCACATTAGAAAGAACCGGCAACCTCGGCAGCCGTTGTCTTCTTGGGGAGTACGGTAAAGAGCTAAATAGCGCTCATAACCAGTCGCCCTGGCTTTTATGAAGCCGATGCCTTCTTTATTCGTGCGGCCGCAGTTGCTCGACTGGCCGTTTCCTTCCACCCCCTGAACGGCTTCGGTGGTATAGGGGTCGCAGGCCCGCCAGGTGCAGCCGACATTCTTGTCGCGACCTTCCAGCAACGCCTCCATTTCATCGAACAAGTCAAAGTGCATGCCCGGCAAGGCGTTCTGGACTTCGGCGAAGGCCAGCAGAGCTTGCACGTTCTCGGCAGCAGACAGCGCCAAGCTTTCGCGAACGGACGCGTGATCGACCTCAAGCAGATGGAGCCGGATGCTCTTAATACCGACGGCGTGCAAACGGCGAAACCAATCGGCCATGATCGGCAGTTTCTCTTCCGTTGCATTGCCTTTGTGCAACGTGACGATGAGCCCGGGCGCTTCGTACTCGCGGCACAGACGCCCGATGACGCTTTCCACGACGCCCGTAGACTCCCGCGTCTTCTCAAGGGTCCGGTGCCAACGGGCATCATTGAGTTCTCCCGGACCGTCGATGGAAATGCCGACCGAAACCTTATATCTGCGGAACAGTTCAATGTGACGATCTTCTACCAGGACGCCATTGGTCTGAATCGAACTGCCGCCGGAGGTTTGGTATCCCCAAGCGAACAGGTCTTCCAAATGCTCGAAGCGCATCAGCAACGGCTCGCCGCCAAACAAGGTGAATCGGCCGCCGATACGCGTGGCTTCCGCTTTCATTTTGTCCAAGTCATACGTCATCTTGTGGTTACCGGCATCCCGTTGGGGATTCTGATAACAGTAGTGACACGCCAGATTACATGCCACGCCGAGCGGCCGCAGTTCGATACTCATATGGAGGCCTCAACTATCGCGGCGGGCTATCGATATGGATCGGGCGAATGTCGGTATGAATTTTGTCCGTGTCCGAATGAACCGCGGCGCTGTCGATATGCGTCACCGGCGTATCCGTGTGCGGAGTTGAGATCGTGTCGGTATGGCCGGCCTCGGTACTATCAGTGTGATGGGTCGTGATGTCGGTGTGCCGGATGGGATCAATCAACTCCGGCTCAGCAGCGGCAGTGGCGACGGTCTTCTGACCCTGTGTCGGGTCGACAGGCGTATCGACGTGGCCGCCCTTTATCGGAACAACTACATCGATGTGGCGCGCGACGATATCGGAATGCCCGATGGAATCGGTATGAGTTGGGGCCGAATCGGTATGCACCGTGGACGTGTCCGAGTGCGTTTTCGAGTCGGTATGCGGAAGCTTGGTATCAATATGCGGCATTACTTTTGCCCTCCGCTTGAATAGTGCGGCGAGCTGCCGGAACGTTTCAGGTTGACCGTTACTTGCGGCGGTAGACTACAACGTCGTCGCCGTAGGCGCCGGAGACGCTGTAGGTGACGCTTCTCCTGCCGAGATATTCCAAGGTATCCGGGCGTTGCGCCGGCAGCACTGTATTCGACAAGAAGACGCCGCCTGGGTTCATCATTTGAGCGATGTTGGTCATGGCAAGCACTTGCTGGAAGCGGTCGTAATACACCAGGATGTTGGTGGCGATCACCAGGTCGACCTTCCGCTCTTCCAGCACCTGCGCGACTATGTTGAGATCGACGGGTTCGATCTGAGCGACATAGTTCGGCTTGATGGCGACGGCCCTTACGTCCAGGCCCTTTGGCGACGGAACGGCTTTCGCGGGTGCGCCGATGAGGTCGCCAAAATGAGTCCAATAGGCACTCGCTTCGGGAGTCCAGTCAGCCGCCAGATCGCGCGGCAATTGAAGCACGTAAGCATTGCCGGCGCGAGCACGTTCGGCGGCTCTTCGAAGATGCGCATTCACGGCGGCATTTAGATCGAAAGTCAGCACGTGAACGTCCCCCGGCTTCGCCAAACCGAGCTTTACAACCGCTTCGATCAACGCGAAGGGCTGAATCGACTGCAACGGATAGAAGTCATAGCCATCGCGCTTATCGGCAAAATCGAGCCCGGGGCCGATGATCGCGATGGTGCCGACGCTGTGCTCGGCTATCGCATTCTTGCGCTTCATGGCGCGCAACGTGTCTTCGAGCGCGTAGTTGGGCAACAATGACGTATCGACGGACAGGCCGCGCTTTTCGAACAGGTTCGATCGCAAGAAGCGCTCGGCATTGGGGTCACCTTCCTGATGAGCGCTGCGCAAGCGATCTTGGTAACCTCGCTGCTCCATACCGAAACGAGTCAGATTGGCGGCGAGCACGCCTTCAATGTCGGCGGCGGCGATGTTTCTTTGGCGAAGAAACTCGCGCGCAAAATCGAACCGTTCGTTTTGAGTGGGACGACTGAGCGCTTCAGCCAGGGCGTGAACCCTGGCTCGAGCGGCGGCGATCAGCTGTCCGTTTGAATCGACGGCACCTTCCGGACTTTCGAGCCTTGGCAGATGCGTGAACGAGGCGCCGTAAAGAATCAAGTTGCTGGTGGAATCCTCGACACCTCGGTCAACGCGCGCGCGAACCTCCTGGTCCTGCGTTTTGATCCAACCATCCCAACTTGCGGCATCCTCGGTGCGATCAAAAGCGCGAAGCGCATCTTGCGCTTCCGCGAAGCTCATGTAGCGTACGGCCTGAGGCGCGGCGGCGGCCAATGCGAAGGCGATCAGTAATAAGCGACCGTTCACATATTTAGAGCAGTTCGGAGCTGCTGAAGAAGAACGGGATCTCTTGCGCGGCGGTTTCGGGCGCGTCGGAACCATGCACCGAATTGCGCTCGATGTTTTCGGCGAACTTCTTGCGGATTGTTCCTTCGGCTGCTTTCTCCGGATTGGTGGCGCCCATCAGTTCGCGCCAGCGGGCGATCGCGTTGTCGCGTTCGAGCGCAAGGATCACCACGGGCCCTTCCGTCATGAAAGTCACCAGACCGTTATAAAACGGGCGCTCTTTATGGACCGCATAAAAGGCTTCGGCTTCATGTTTCGCGAGCCGCTGCATCTTCATGCCGACGATGCGAAAACCGTCTTTCTGAATCATCGTCAGAATTTCGCCGGTGTGACCGTTCTTCACTGCATCGGGTTTGATAATCGCGAAGGTACGTTCTAAAGCCATTCTTCTTAAGCTCTTCCTTTTCCTGTTGCTGCTAAAGCTTGCTGCATCTTCTCACCGAGCACGGCGGGCGAAGGGCAGACAATGATTCCCGCTGCTTGCATGGCCGCGAGTTTATCTTCCGCCTTACCGGAACCTCCGGAAATGATGGCGCCGGCGTGGCCCATGCGGCGGCCGGGAGGCGCTGTTTGGCCGGCGATGAAGCCAACTACCGGCTTCTTCACATTCGCCTTGATATAGGCTGCTGCAACTTCTTCGGCAGTGCCGCCGATTTCGCCGATCATGATGATGGCGTGCGTATCCGGATCTTCGTTGAACAGTTTGATGGCGTCGGTGAAATTGGTGCCGATAATAGGATCGCCACCGATGCCGATACAGGTCGACTGCCCAATTCCCAACCGCGACAGTTGGCCGACAGCCTCATATGTTAGGGTGCCGGAACGTGAAACGATGCCGACATTGCCCGGCTTGTGAATATGCCAAGGCATGATGCCGATTTTGCATTGCCCCGGGGTAATGACGCCAGGACAATTTGGCCCAACCAAGCGGGTGGCGGGCTTGGTTGAAAGATACGCTTTCACGCGAATCATGTCGGCAACGGGAATGCCTTCCGTAATGCAAACCACTAACGGCAAGCCCGCATCGGCGGCTTCCATAATTGCGTCGGCAGCGAAGGGCGGAGGCACGAAAATGACCGACGCATTTGCGCCGGTAGCTTTAACGCCTTCGGCAACTGTGTTGAAGACGGGCCTTTCTAAGTGGGTTTGGCCGCCTTTGCCAGGTGTGGTGCCGCCGACGACATTGGTGCCGGCTTTGATGGCCTGCTCGGCATGAAACGTTCCCTCGCGGCCAGTGAAGCCCTGGAACAGCAGTTTGGTGGAAGAGTTGACGAGTACGCTCATTTTGCCAGCCCCACTACTTTCTCGGCGGCATCTTTCATGCCGTCGGCAACCGTAAAATTAAAGCCCGATTCGCGCAGAACCTTCTGCCCGAGTTCGACGTTGGTTCCTTCCATTCGAATCACAACGGGAATCTTGATTCCCAGTTCGCGAGCCGCGGCGACGACGCCGTTCGCCAGAGTGTCGCAGCGCAAAATACCGCCAAAGATGTTGATCAGAACGGCTTTCACGCTCGGGTCCGACAGCAAAATGCGGAAGGCGTTTTTGATCTGTTCGGCATTCGCGCCGCCGCCGACATCGAGGAAGTTGGCGGGCTGCCCACCGGCGTACTTAATAATGTCCATGGTGGCCATGGCCAAGCCCGCACCATTTACCATGCAGGCGATATTGCCTTCGAGCTTGATGTAATTCAAGCCGAAGCGCGAGGCTTCGACTTCAAGCGGATCTTCTTCGTTCAGATCACGCAGTTCAAGCAGATCTTTGTGACGGTAGAGAGCGTTATCGTCGAGATTGATCTTGGCGTCGAGAGCGTAGACTTTACCGTCCTTGGTCAAAATGAACGGATTGATTTCGGCGAGCGATCCATCGATGGCGTCGTAGGCCTTGGAGAGCGCCATCATGGCGGCTGCGGCGGCGTTCACGCTTTCGGCCGGGATGCCCATACCGAAAGCCAGCTTGCGGGCTTGAAACGGCTGCAACGGCTGGCCCGGAATCATTTGCTCTTTCAGAATCAATTCCGGCGTGTTGTGGGCGACTTCTTCAATTTCCATGCCGCCCGCTTTGGACGCCATGAAGACCGACTGGCCGGTTTCGCGATCGAGTACGATGCCCAAATACAATTCGCGCTCGATGGGCAACGTTTCTTCGATGAGAAGGCGCTGGACCAGCCGACCCTCAGGCCCGGTTTGGTGTGTGATCAGCGTCATACCGAGAATCTTTTTGGCGACTTCGGTGGCTTCCGCCGCGTCTTTGGCGACTTTCACGCCGCCGCCCTTACCGCGACCTCCGGCGTGAATTTGGGCCTTCACCACAACGCTGCCGCCGATTTTTTTCGCGGCCGCTTCACTTTCTTCAACGGTGTAGGCTACCTCGCCTCGCGGCACAGGCACGCCATATTTGGCGAGAATCGCCTTCGCCTGATACTCATGAATTTTCATAATATGGATGCAGCGCTCACAAACTCGCGTTTAGAGTGCCAAAAGTTAGTGTAGCGTTTCGAGAATCCGCCAAGTCCGATCGCTCCAAAGAATGTTGCCGTGGGAGCCGGTGAGATCGGCGCTTTCAATCCCGTGAACGGGGATGTTGGTTGCTCCGGGAAACTCCCGGGCAGCCGTTTTTAGCACACCCAGCAGGCCTTCGCCGCCCATGATCTGCATCCGATCTTGCGGACTGTACAGATTGACATGACGCCGAGCGCCGCCGGTTTTGTAATTGCCGGTTACGGGTGTAGCAATGGTGACGAGCAGATCTACTTCAGCACCTTGCAGGTTTGCCGCTGCTTCACTCGCCACGTTTCCGCCATGACTGAAACCTAATAAATGCACGCGCGGGGCGGTGTTTCGAATGAACTCGACAAGTTTTCCGGCTGCCGCATGGCGCTCGCTGGACAAGTTTGCGCCGGACCAATCAAATAACAACGGAGCGGTTCCGAAGATGCGAGCCACTTCGCGCATGGGTTTGCCGGTGAGCGAATAGGTCTCGCGCCAACTGGCCACGGTTTTCCAGAAGGTTCCTGGAACAACGATGATGGGAATGCTCAAGTTCTATTGCAGCATCCATTCGGATGGTTAGTGTGTGCTCCTTTCCGCGGGCAGCGCAAATCCGGGTACAGGCAGCACGCGAGTTTTGCGGTACGCGGCTGCGAAGGTAAGATCTGCTTGCTGTGCCAGTCCCAAGATTTGCTTCGGACGAGAGTGGTAAGACGCTCGCTTCGCTCGCGGTCCCCAATCTTACGATTGGGGTTCCGTACTCCATTTTTCTTTGTCCTTGGTGAAGCGGTGTTTGGGGTTGCCGGGGTATTTCCAGTTGGAGGGGTGGTCTGGATAAAACTGGCCGGGGATGATTTTGCGCGGAACCCAGCCGGGATCGGGCGGATGGATGACGGGCGGTGCTTCGCCGGCGATGAGGAACTCGCCGGTTTCGGCGTTGTAGATGCGGAGGGTGTGTTTGCCTGGGTCGTGGACGGGTTTATCGTCTTCCGGCTCGGGTTCCGGCTCTTTTCCTTTTTCTTTGGATTTTTTGGGCTCGCAGTAGGTTCTGTAGAAGTGATCGAGCATGCGGAATTCGCGCTGAAAGGCGCGTTCGGCAGCGACTTTGTAGCGATGGCGAAGGGCATAGTCTTTTTTGATTTCCTCATTCGCGGCTTCGAGGGCCCAGAGGTCGAAATCGGCGTATTGTTCGTTGAAGAAATTGGTGACGCGGATGCGCTCCCATTCGGCTTGGGTGGTTTTCAGGATAAAGTCTTGCAACAAGGGATCTTCGGAGGGAAAGCGGGCTTCCCAGCGGGCGCAGAGTTTGATCCAATCGTCGAGATTTTCTTTATCGAGAATGATGGTTTTGGCGCAGCAACCGTGACGGAGAGCGTTCCGGGACACGATGGCCTTGCCTTCGGCGCTGGTGGGACCCGTGCGGCCGCAGTTTCGCTTGGCAGCGATCTTATGTGCCTCGCGAACGGGGCGTTCTTTTTCCGGGCGCGGCAGCTCGGAAGAGTTTTGATTTTTATCAGAGTCAGGAAATTGTGGGATTTGGTCGTCTGGAAACACCATAGACAGTCCTACTTTCTGACTTGATTGTTATCTCAGCGCGTTCGGCGCGAACGAAAAAAAGTCTGTAAGTGGAAGGAAAGAAGGGAAATAAAAAATGTGCGCCGGTTGTGACTGACTTTTCGGAGCCCGAATGGGCGCTGACGCGCCCGTCCCCACGCTTACGCATGGGGTTCTGAATCGGAGGGCCGGACGAGACGGAGGATGTCGTGAAGAATGAGTTATTTACGGAGCAAACTTCAGATATCTCGCACAACGATGTTACATGGCTTGAGAGCGGGCGCGGAGCTTGGGTTTGGCGAGGTCGTCGAGGAACTCGGAGGCGGGTTTGGTTGCGGTGACGAGGAGGTGGTCCGCGGGCGCGGGTGCAGGCGACGTAGAGGAGATGACGCTCGCTGTTGTAAACCTCTTCGGGGTCGGATTCTTCTGTGACGGATTCGATGCGGGATTGAAGGGGGATGACGGAATCGTCGCAGGCGATGACGGCGACGGCGCGGAATTCGAGGCCTTTTGGCGAGGTGCATGGTGCCGATAGAGACCTTGGGATTCTAGACAACGCCAAGCACGAGAAGATTACGATCCGGCACTTGGCTGGGCAACAGGTCGGTGCGGCAGAGCCTATCGGCGCCAAGGAAATTCGCAAGCTGCGCGAGCGTTGGCGTCTCATTCAACCTGCCTTCGGCCGTTGCTTGAATCTAACGGCAGGCTATATTTCACAGTTGGAGCGGGGGACGAAAGAACCAAAGGGCGCGGCGCTTGCCTTGCTGAACGTGGTTCGACGGAAGGGTGTTGCGGTGGTCTTGTAGGTTGGGACGATCGGGTTGAACTGTTGCAAATTTTGCAACAGTTCGATTTGGGTCGATCTCTCCTTCCGCCAAAACGTTGCGGATGTGCTTGGGGATTACAGACGTGTTCCGCTGGAGGAGGTTGCCGACCGCGGGGAGATTCCTTCGATCAACTGACCGTTGCCGGTATTAGGTCGCTTACGCTTCCGGCTCAGTTTCGGAGATGTCGCTGTGGGGCCGGAGATTTGCAACAGGCCGCTATGTGACGCGGAAGATTTTCATGCGCGCGCGGCTCGGCTAGAGGCAACTTGATGGTTTGAGGGAGGGGCGGTGGTTCTCCGTAATGCGATTCAACGGCGGGTACCGTGGCCCGCTGCGCTTTTAAAACCAGCCGCCGGAAGGCTCGAGGCCATTCAGGCGCAGATAGGTGACGAGATTGCCGTAATGCAACGCGTCATGATTTGCCACCTGTGTCAAGATGAACATCTTGTTCGTTTTGGCGCCCCAGAAGTCCGCGGGTTCATTGAGGTGGGCATCGGTGAACCCGGCGAACACGCCATCGCAGTAGCCGAAGGCGCCTTTGAGATAAGCCACGATCTCGGTTTTCGAACCCTTCGCGGCTGTGGTGGCGGGAGTCGCTTCACCTTTGACGTTGGAACACAAGATGTACGAGATATCCGCCACATGATTCACGATCTCCGCAAACGAGCGAACCTCCTTCGTCGGCCGGAAGCTGTACTTCGACTCTGGCATCTTCTCCGCCGACTTCATCATCTTGTCCTGCATATTGCTACGAAAAATGGAGATTGTCGCCGTCAGCGGATTGGGCGTCGCAATCGGATTGGGCAGGTCCGGCGAAATTTGGGCGTTGGCCAATGACGCCAGGAGCGAAACGGATACTAAGCCAACAGGAAGCATGACCCGGGCCACGCATCGGAACCGTAACATCTCGATTAACATTCAATGTTCTCCCGTTGAGCAATGTTTGCACGCAAGGTTCCAGTTGGCCCGCGGGGCGCGACCCCCTTTGTAGTCAGCAGATAAGAAGCCAGCGAGGGGCTCCGGACTGTGTGCGGACTGTCCATTTTCGATGAACGTTGTCCCACTAACGGCATTCAAGCGGCGGTCTAGAGCCAAGTCGCTGAATACAGGTATTGAGAAGGCCGACGGTCTTTGCGGCCGGCCTTCCTCATCCAGCTAGCGATCTAGTGCGGCCCGTACACGTAGGCGTAATCCGCGAAGAAGGACCCGTTAGCCACCTGCATGCCGCCGCTTTGGCAAATCAAGGCGTCTGCTGAACCGCATGCGGTTGTTTGGCCCAGTGTCCAGAACGTTTTGGCCCAATAGCTTGAGCGGTTGTACTCATCCTCGTAGAGCAGTTCCAGTTGGCTTGCGCTGCCGATTGCTACTTCGGTCATCCAGATGGGCTTTGCGTAATCATAGCTATTCCAGGTAGTCTGGACGTAGTTTTGCACTGTGGATGCCGAAGATGGATAAGAATGCATACTGATGACGTCAAAGTACTGGCTGAAGTACAGCGTCAAAGGCTTGATCCAGCTGTTATTCCAACTGCAGGAACCACTGAAGCCGCCGCAAGTACTATTGTCGTCACTTATGTCGGGCGCCACGACATAGGCGGATGGATTGGCTGCCTTAATGGCTTGGTGGGCGGGGAACAGATATTGGTTGACGTAGTCGTTCAAATAGTTACCGAGATTACCTGGGTCGTAATAGGTGTCGTTGTAATTATTCATACCGTTGGGTTCGTTCCAAACGCCAAAGTACTGAACTAATGGATGGCAGGTGCTGGCGTTATTCGTGGGGCAGCCGCTGACGTTGCTGCCGTTGAATTGGGTCACCAGAGCCGAGAAGAAATTGTAGGTGTACTGGCTATTGGTAACGGTGCGGCCCACATCCTGATAACCGTTTTGGCATTGCGGGAGCGTCGATGAGCCTGCGTTGGTCTGATTGGCACCGGCAAAGGGCGGGCAGGTGGAAACCGCGCCATTGGCCCACTGGGGCGCCCAAGTGGCCGTGAAATAGACTTGAATGCCTTTTTGCTGGGCATACCAGACTTGCCAAGGCAGTTCCGCGTTGTTGGACCAGTTGAAGACACCGTTAGACGGCTCGATGTAGTTCCAGATGGCGAACATCCGGAGCCATTGGACGCCGGCTTGGGCTGCGAGATCGATGCTGGGGCATCCCGTTGTGTGGTTACAGATGCTGGTTTCGAGCAGTTCGGCATCCGCTCCGAACGGCTGATAAGGGCCCTGTGCTTTAAGTTGCGAGGGACAGTCGAGTAGCAAGAATGCTATTGCGGCCGAAGTTACAAAGGCAAAAGCCTTTTCTTTCAACATTGAATTGCGCCTTCCTTTTGTGGCTAAACTCAGGCGGACCGGTGACAAGCGTGAACGGGTGTCGAATCCGCCTAACTTATAGCGGCGTTTTGCGGTTTACAATTCAAACACCGAAGAGAAAATTATTGCTCGCGGTTTTTGCATCGTATTTCGAACAGACCGTTGCGACACGAGAGCGGTTCAAGATTCCCGATTACCCGTTCCAGGGGGCAAATGGGTCAGACTGCTCTGTCCAGCGAAGATGGTTAACGGACGGATGTTGGCCTCATGGGTAGGGACAGAGGAATCTGACCCACTGGCGGGCGGGAGCCGCCGTGAAAAAATGCACGAAATTGGGCTGATGTTAGCGCTTATGGGTCGCGACCCCCGACAGTGAAACCTGCTAGGGGTCGCCGACCTGGCTGAACTATTTAATGGGGTTGGAGAGTCCACAACTGGTTGGGGTTATTGTTGCCGCAGGTGAACTGCTGCATTAAGTTCCCTGGGTTGTGGGATCCACCAGTATCGTCAATACACATACCACTGGTGAGGTTCTCAATGTAGTAGCGGCCGCCCAGCGGGACGAGCTTCCATTCCTGGTTCGTGTCAGCGGAAGTGCAACTGTATTGCTGGATTTGGCTTCCGGCACTCACGGAGCCTCCATTGTCGAGGCACAACTGGCTTGATTGGTTCTTAATCGAGTAGTAACCGCTGCCGAGGGGTGTGAAAACCCAGTTTTGATTGGGGTCACCGGTGATGCAGGTGTATTGCTGCATTTTGTTTCCATTGGCATGCGATCCTGCAGTGTTATCGAGACACAGCCCGCTCGAGAAATTGATGGCCGCAAAATACCCTGTCGGCGACGGGGCAGGCATGTTGGTAAGGGTGTTAATCAGGCCTGCGCCATTTGGACTTCCCCATCCGGTGATGAGATCATAGCCGGCGACAACGGGATAATCATTGCCCGCAGGGCTGGTAGTGATGTCGTGGAAGTCAGTCGAATAGATGGAATTGACGTTCTCGTAGTAAATGGCGGTGTTGATGAATCCGACGTCGCCGATCCCATTGGCAACAGCCTGTTGGTTTGCCAAAGCCAGATAGCCGGCCCACATAGGCGCTGCAAAGCTCGTCCCGAGCCAACCGCTGGCGCACGATGACATGGCGCAAACATAGAAATTGTTTGCGTTAGCGGACACATCAGGTCCGTTTCTGAGGGTGATAGAACCACCGTTGGCCGAACTGATGACATTCGGTACTTGTTGATAAAGGGGAATGGGGATTCCATGGGGAGAAACGCCGCCGCCGGAGCCATAAGAGCCTGCGACCCAAGCCGTTTCAGATTGCCAAGCACCTCCGGCACCGTTGGTAGAAAGCTCGGTGCCGCCGACGGAAATAATGTAGGCATCGTCGGACGGGTATACACTACCAGAGCTGGTCCATGATTTGTAGTCGCCGGCCGCGGCGAGCATAGTCTGACCTTGCGCTTGCATTCTCTTAAAGTAAGGATCGAGGGAGCTTGCATCGGCGGTACCCCATGTCCAAGATATGCTAATTGTGGTGGGGAGCGGATTGTGGGTTGTCATGGCACTCATAATGAGGACGTCCGTGCTACCGGGAGTAGGAGCGGCGGTAAAAACGGTTAAGCTTGCCAGCCCCGGCGCCATGCTGATGGCCTGAGTCTGGTCAAGAACCGACTCAGCTTCACCATTGGCAATGCTACCGCAAGAAGTGGTGCAGGCCGGAGAGGTTCCGTCGACTGACAAGAGCGTGATCGGGACATGGTTCGTTTGACCAACTTTTGAGAAATAAAGGTTCACATCGGCTAAATTGACCGGTGCCCATTCAAACAAACCAAGATTCTGTCCGGCGCCCGTCAGCGGTCCGTTCCCGTAATAAGCAGCGCGCATGTCACTTCCGAGGAAGCCACCGCTCGGCCCGGAGCCCGACATGCCAGCCGGCGCAAAGTCGGCGGGGAAACCGGTTGACGTCAGCGTTGCTGCCCTAGATACCTGAGGCCGCGGAGTGGAATAATTATCGAGGCCGCCGATATGCCAGAGCGCGAACGGCAAATCTGCGGTAGGCTCGCGATCGGGTGCATAGAAAGCGCGGTTCTCGGTTGGATGCTGGTAAGCGTTCATCTGAACGTGAAACGCCGCTTCAACTGCCGAGACAGGCGCTTGCACACGCACTAACATTTGGTCGCGTGATCCGCCGATAACGTGGAGGTTGTTGGCTTTTGCAAAGCTCACGACGGTATCGTAGTCGGATTGGGCGGGCCCGAAGCGCTGGGTGAATTCATCCACGGATAGATAGCGGTGAAAATTCGGGCTCGACGGATCATGAATATCGTCGAGAAAAGAATTCAGGCCCGTTTGATCCCGCAACGGAAGAACCAAAACGAGGTTCATAACTTGTTTGGCAGGCAGCCGTCCAATTGATTTCGCGGCGCCATTCTGAGTTACGGCCCAGGTGTGGCGTGTGAGCGGGGGAAGGGACTGAGCCAGGCCGCGAGTATTCGCGAGCAACGATAATGTGAGAACAGCAAAGAGTGAACCACCCAAGTGCTTAGTCATTTTTGTCCTTTGAATTTGGTTGATAAACCAGGGAGTGCACCAATCGGCCAATTAACATTGCCGACAGTTGCTGCTAACTCCCTATCCATATAGCGGTGCGCCAGCAGGGAAAATTCAAAGGGCCAGCCAAAATTATTTTGGAAACAAATCGAAAGAGGCGGCGCGCGAACCGCCCCACGAGCTATTTGCCGACGACGATGAGGTGAAAACTATCGGGGAGAATCGGAGGCCGAACGCGCTTGCCGGGTTCGGCGGCGGGAGCGGGGCCGAATTCGGCGGCGAGCAAGTAGACGCGGTGGTTCTTACTGTCAACGGTCATGGTGCGGGCGCCTTTTTCGGTGGGAACGGTGTCGACGGTTTCGTATAGGCCGCCTACTTCTTTGATGATGCTCAAGGTGCCGTCGCCGCCGTTGGAACTGAAGGCGAGACCGAGGCCGGGGTCGAAGCCGGCGCCATCTACGCCAGAGCCGATGGCGGGAGTGGCGATGACTTTGAACGTGGGAATGTCGGTTACGGCCATGACTTTGTTGCCGCAGGCAGAAAAGAGCTTCTTCTTTTTGACGTCGATGGCGAGGCCGGAGGGACCCTCACAAGGCGCCAGAGAGGCGTGACGAGTGATGGCGGGAACGGAGGCATCGATTTCGATAATTTCGCTTGAATCTTCAAGGTTGGCGTAGAGTTTACCGGTGCCATCGGCGGCGCATTCTTCGGGCTTGCCGGTTAATGGGAGAGTCTTGATCACTTCGTTGGTTTTGGGGTCGATCGCTGTGGAGTCACTCGAGCGGCCGTTGAAGGTGAAGATGCGTTTGGTTTTGGGTTCGAAGCAGACGGAATCGGGATTCTGACCGGTTTGGGGCTCGCCGACTTTGGCGAGAGTTTTGAGATCGAAGATAGTGACACTGTTCGACTGACCGTTGGTGATGAAGCCTTTGCCGAATTCGGGGGCGACGGCGATGCCGTGGACACCGTGGAGTTGAGTGATCTGGCCGATGACTTTGCCGTCTTTGGTATCGACCACCTCGACGATGGTGCCGTGAGAGGCGTAGACGCGGTTAGCGCTGGGATCGACGGCTAAGTAGTCCCAGCCGCCGGTGCCGCCGATTTTGATTTTGTTGATGACTTTGTAGCCTTCGGCGCCGAGGGCGATGGCAGCGAGCAGACAGCCAGCCGCTATAAGTTTTCGGGTCATATGGTTTGCATTTTCCTTTGAGTTGAATTGCGGCCGGAGATGTAAAAGCGAACGGCCGGTGTGACTACGAGAGACAGAATCATAGAAGCAAGGATGCCGCCGATGACGGCGATGGCTAAGGGTTGGAGCATTTGAGAGCCAGCCCCGACGGCGAAGGCTAAGGGCAGCATGCCGGCGATGGTGGCGAGAGCGGTCATCATGATGGGGCGGAGGCGGCGTTCGCCGGCGCGGATCATGCTTTCTTCCAAGAGCGCGCAAGACGGTCGCGGTGTCAAGCGCTCCGCCGAAAGGGCTGGGGTGTTTCCTTCCTCCCTAGCGACGCCCATCCGCGCCCTTTGCGCTTCGGCAGCCAGGCCGGAGGCGCGGAATTTCTGATCGGCGTCAAGTAGAAGGATGCCGTTTTTGGCGACAATGCCGACCACCATGATGAGGCCCATGAAGGAGGAGAGATTGAAGGTGGTGCCGGTGAGAAGAAGCGCCAGAAAGACGCCGCAGGTGGAGAGTAACGCGGAAGACAAGACTGCGATTGGTGCACTGAATTCACCGAATTCAAAGAGGAGGACCATGAAAACGAGGACGATGGCGAGTGCGAGGACGAAGACGAGATCACGGAAGGATTTTTGTTGTTCGGCGAATTGGCCGCCATACTCGACGCGAATGCTGGAGGGAACATTTGCGTCAGCCATAGCTTTTTGTATGGCGGCCATGCCGTCGCCGAGGCTAACGCCCTCGAAACGGGCGGTGACATCGACGGAGCGCTGCAAGTTTTCGCGGATGATTTCGGTTTGGCCCGGGATTTCGCTGAGAGTGGCGAGGGAGCCGATCGTGGCGGTTTTGCCGGTGCCGCTGACGATGATGGTTTGGCGGAGGGAATCGAGGGTTTGGCGGGCGGACGGCGGGAACTGGACGCGGATGGTATAGGAGCGGGAGTTCTCGACGACGGGCGTGGCGGCCGGCTCGCCTTGCAGCATGGCGCTGGCGTCGAGTTCGACTTCTTGGGGAGTGAAGCCGGCGCGGGCGGCCATGACGGGATCGATGGTGAAAGTGAAGGCGGTGCCGCTCGTCGTAGCGTCGATGCCATCTTCGACGTCAACAACGCCGGGAACCTTTTTAATGGTGCTGGCGACGACCGGCGCCCAGTGGCGCAGTAGATCGCCATCTTCATTGAAGAGCTTGATGACGACGGGTTGGGGCGCGCTGGTGAGATCGCCAATCATGTCTTGCAGAAGTTGAGGAAATTCGACGTCGAGTAGTGGTTCGGCAGAGGTGATTTTGACGCGGACGTCGGCTATGACTTCGTCATCGGAGCGAGTGCGTTCGTCCTTGGAAGCGGCACCGAAAAGGCGGGACAAAAACGGGGCCATCGGTTTGAGCTTGACGCTGATGTCGCCTTGGTTGGCTTCGGTAACGGCGGCTAGGCCGAGTTGGAGGCCGGTACGGCGGGCGGTGGTGGCGACATCAGGCGTGTCGCGGAGGATTGTTTCAACGTGACTGATAACGCGGTTGGTTTCTTTGAGGGATGAGCCCGGAGGCATGGTGTAGTCGACGATGAAACCGCCTTCGTCCATGGCGGGGAGTAAGTCAGAGCCGGTATGCCGGTAACAGAAGTAAGCACCCCCAATCAGAAGAAGAGTGAAGAGCGCAAGGACGAGGCGGTGTTCGAGAGTGAAGCGCAGGGTGCGCGCATAGCTATTCATGAGCCAGGCGGGGACGGATTCGTGACGTTGGGAACCAGCTTCCCGGTGACGGAGGAGATAGTGACTGAGAGTGGGTGTCCAGGTAAGGGCGAGAGCGAGTGAGGTGAGCAATGCTACGCCCACAGTGATGGCGAGAGCGCGGAAGAACACACCGGTGACTCCGGTAATGGAGATGAGCGGTAAGAAGACGACGATGGGCGTGATGGTAGAACCGACCAGAGGAACGCGGATTTCGCGGATAGCGCCGCGAATCGCTTCAGCGCGGGACTGGCCGGAATCACGATGGGACACAATGTTTTCCACGACGACGATGGCATCGTCAATGACTAAGCCAACGGCGGCGGCAAGACCACCCAGAGTCATCAGATTGAAGCTCTGGCCAAGCATGCGCATGGCGATGAAGGTGATGCCGATGGTGGCGGGTATGACGAGGCCGGCGACAAGGGAGGAACCCCAATCGCGCAGGAACAAGACCATGATGAGCGAGGCGAGAACAAGGCCGATGAGGATTGCATCGCGCACACTCTTGATGGATTCGAGCACGAGTTCGGATTGGTCGTAAAAGGGGCGAATGTCGACGCCGGGCGGGAGTTCCTTCTTGAGCTCGATGATTTCGTCGTGAACGGCATTGGCGACGTCGACGGTGTTGCTGTCGGGTTGGCGGAAGATGTTTAGCAGTACGGAGGGTTTGCCATTGGCGGTGACGACAGTGTACACAGGCATGACAGAGTTCGAGACTCTGGCAATGTCGCCAATATGGATCGGCGAGCCGTTGGGGGTGGTTTTAACGACGATGTTCGAAATGTCGTCGGGCCCATGGGCCTGACCCGTCATGAGAGTGAGGGCGAGTTGATGATTGGCCTCGATTAAGCCCGGAGAGTCAATCATGTTGGAGCGGCCGATGGCGTCGAGAATGTTGGGGATGGTGGTCGCCGTTTCGATGAGTTTAGCGGGATCGGGCTGGACGAGAAATTCGGGGACTTGGCCGCCTTGGACGACGACGGAGGAGACGCCGGCCGCGCGGTTCAAGCGAGGTTTGAGGGTGTAATTGGCGATTTCCCAGAGATTGGTTTGGGGGATTTTATCGGAGGTAAGGCTGTAACCGAGGATGGGAAAGGCAGCAAAGGTGAGTCGGTTGGCGATGACTTTGGAGTTGGCCGGGAGTGTGGGTTGGATGCGAGCGACGGCCGCGTTGACCAATTCGAGGGTGCGGTACATGTCAACCTTCCAGCTGAAGAAGAGATCTATCTCGGCGGAGCCGCGGCTGGTAATGGAGGTGACGTGGTCGAGGCCGGGAACTGTGTTGAGCGCTTCTTCCAAAGGCTGGGTGACGGCGACGAGCATTTGGTCAATGGGATAGACACCAACGTCCGCGCCTACGACTATGCGGGGAAAGTCGGTATTGGGGAAGACTGAGACCGGGATGGAGACAGCGAGATAGATGCCAACGGCGACGAGCGTGAGGACGGTGAAGATGATGGACTTGCCGTGGCGCGCGGTCCAATGAGGAGACTCTGCGGTTGTGCCAGGCGAGGAGAGTGTGGAGAGTTCACTCATTGCTGCTCTTTTGGCTTGGCGGCAGGGGCTGAATCGTTGTTTTGGTCATCGTCGTCATCGGACTCCTCAACTGCGGTGGTGATGATTTTGACTTTGGTGTTGTCGTCCATACCCATGCCGCCGACAGTGACGACTTCTTCACCGGGATTCACTCCGGCGAGCACCTGGACTTGGTTGCCTTCGCGAACGCCGAGTGTG
Organism: Bryobacterales bacterium; assembly: GCA_963771405.1. Classification (GTDB taxonomy): domain Bacteria; phylum Acidobacteriota; class Terriglobia; order Bryobacterales; family Bryobacteraceae; genus Bog-105. Next base: position 342,544 of record CAVYUL010000024.1, on the reverse strand, counting down.
ACGGTGCGTTTGTGAGCGACGGAATCTGCCGAGACAGCGAGAATGGCAGTGCCGCCTTCTTCGCCGGGCAGAATGGCCGACACGGGAACGACAGTGGCGGCTTTGAAGACTTCGGTTGCGATGTAGGCGTGAACAGCTGCGCCGGGTTTCAGACGGAGATCGGGATTGGGAATTTCGATCCAGACTTGAACGGTGGTCGTGTTGGGATCGGCGGCGGGACTGACGACTGTGACTTTACCTTCCAGGGGTTCCTTGGTGTCAGGTTGGGTAAGAGTCGCGGTTTGACCCACTTGCACAGTGGAGGCTTCGGCCTGGGGTACCTCGACGCGAGCGATGACGCGCGAGATATCGACAATGGTGATAACGGGTGAACCGGCGATGGCCATTTCACCGGTGTTGATGGGACGGTCGGCCACGATGCCGGGAATAGGGCTTACGATGCGCGAGTAAGCGACTTGCATTTCCTGCGCGCCGAGGTGGGCTTTAGCGCTTTGCACTTGAGCGGAGGCCCCCTGGAGTTGAGCTTGGCGGACGGAATCGATGGATTTCAAGTGCTCTTCGGCGGCGCGATATTGGCTTTCCGCTTGGTTATAGGCGATTTGGGCTTCATCGACAAGCCGGCCCGGGAGCGCACCTTGTTTGAACAGTTGCTGGCGGCTTTCGAGAACTTTTTTGGCACTGTCGCGGGTATCGCGGGCCGATTCCAGGTCAGCCTGGGCTTTAAGGACGGATTCGGGAACGGTGGAGACTTCAGTGGTGCGGTAGGCCGATTGGGCTTGATCGAGCGCGCCTTGGCTTTCGGCGGCGGCGTAGACCAGATCGCGATTTTCGAGGACCGCAAGGAGTTGGCCACGCTTGACGCGGTCACCGCGATGGACGAAGAACTTTTGAACGGGCGCCGAGATTTTGGAAGTGACGCTGGCTTGATCTAGCGGGAAGAGTGCGCCATCCCCTTGTACGATGCGGCGAATGGTGGCTTGGGTGACGGAGGTGACTTGGACGGGAACCGGCGCTTTCTTTTCTTCCACTGGGGGCTTACTGCAGGCAGCGAGGACCACGAGAAGGGAACAGGCGCAAACAATTTTGGAAGTCATAACTCTCAAAAGGCTCCGGTGAGGGTTTGGAGATTGGCGATGGCGAGGCGGTAGCGAGCAAGGCCGTCGTGATAGGCGTTACGGGCTTGCAGGGCGCTGGATTGAGCGTCAACCAGATCGACGATAGGCGCTTCACCAGCTTGGTAGCGGAGAGTGTTGAGACGGAGGCTTTCGGAAGCGAGATCGACAGCGCGGTGAAGCAGGTCAATTTGATCGTGGGCGGTTTGGGCTTCGTCGTAGGCGCCGCGGAGATTGCGGACGAGTGTGCGCTGGGCGGCAGTGAGGTCTGTCTCGGCTTCTTGTGCTTTGAATTCGCTTTGTTTGAGCTTACTCCGGCGGATGCCCCAATCCCACACAGGAACGTTCAGGCTGGCGGTAATGAAATAGCCGAGGTTGGGTAGAGGGCCGTCTTTTACGTCGGCGGCGACGGTGCTGTGGAGAGCGAACGCATTGGCTTCAATGCCGTAGACGGCGTCGACTGTGAGGGTAGGGAGAAAAGCCTGGCGAGCCATTTTGACATCGATGCGAGCGGCGTGTTGGGCGTCAAGAGCAGCGGCGAGTGACGGATTGGCGCGCGAGGCCATGGATTCGGTTTCAGCGAGCGGAGGGAGAGTGGGCGCGGTGTCGAGATCGTCGACGATGGTGAAGTTTTCGTCGAAATCGCGAAACAGGAGGACGGCGAGATCAAGGCGGGCGTTCTCCATGACGAGCTTCGATTCTTCCAGAGTTTGTTGCTGGGTGATTTCGAGAAGTTGGGATCGGATGACATCGCTGTGGGCAACTTCGCGCCCGGTTTCGAGTTGCCGGCTGATGGTGAGGGATTGGCGGGCTTGATCAAGGGCAGTTTGGGCAGTCGAGTATTTGCGCTGGGCGACGATGAGCGTGTAATAGTTTTTTGTGACGGTAGCGGCGAGACCACGCCGGGCGATTTCAAGCCGGGCTTGGGCAATAGAGCGGGCCGCGGTGGCACGTTGAATGGCGGTGCCGGAGAGAGTGGCCGGGGAAATGTCTTGATGAACGATGGCCCAATCACGATAAACGTGAACACCGTCATTGGTGACAAAGCGGCTTTCGGAGAGTTTGCCATTTCCCTGCGACCCGAGGTATTCGGAGCGGCCGGAGAGTGAAGGCAAAAGCGCGGCGCGGGCTTGGCGGCGATCTTCGTCGGCGGAGACTGCGTCGCCCGAGGCGGCGAGGACGGTGGGATCGTTTTTCTCAGCGAGGGCGAGAGCGTCTTTCAGGGTGAGCGTCACAGGAGCGTGCTGGGCAGACGGAAGCGGATGAAACAGGCCGGAATCGGCGGTTTGGGCAGCGCAGAGCGAGGAATAAGTGAGCAGAAGCACGGCCACAGGGGCACGGCTGATTCTAAACAACATGAAGCGATGGGAATTCCTTTTCGAAAAGAATAACAGCGATTTCTGAAGATTTGCTGAAGGGGCGAAAGGGCGGAGGGTTTAAAAGAATTCGACTGCAGGTTCGGCGGCGGCTTGGGAATTGCCGCCCAGGGCATTTGAATGGACTTCGCGTTCGGAACTCATCGTATAGGACGAGGTGAATTCGGCCATGTCCAGGGGGAACGGAGTGGGGTCTTGGAGGGGGGCGGCGTGGCGGATTTCTTCGCAGACTTCGCTGAGACAGCGGTGCGCGTCGGCCATGACGTTTTCGAAACGAAGGCGAGTCTTCAGTTGTTCGGGAATGACTGCGATGTCGCGGCGAAGGTTGTCACCACGAGTAAAGATAGACCCCATTTGCTTGGAGCTTTCTTCGTTAGATTCGCGGAGCTCGTCAATCGCGTTACCGATAGAGACAACGCAAGAGTTTCGAAATTCCTGCTTTTCGCTGCCGGCTTCGAGGCGGGAGGTCCAGCGATGGGCGATGTCGATGAGGAGATTAAGGCCTTCCATGAGGGCGTCGGAAGTTTGGCGGGATTCAAAGGCGCGCTGCTTAATAGCGTTGGAAAGCGCGCTGAGGGCTTCGCCGGAGGAACCGAGGTGCATAACGCTGATGCGGGCGTTCATGGCGATGCGTTCCATTTGCGCTTCGATTTTGCGGATTTCTTCGACGGCGTTGCGCATGCGTCCGCCTTTTTCCGAAAGTTCGGAAGCGGTGGCGGAAGCCATTTGATCGAGCGAGGCGTAAGAGCGCAGACTTTTCAAAATGGCTGCACAGCCGCGCTCAATTTCGGGAAGGCCGGATTGATCGTCGCCTTGAACGCCGCGAGCTTCTTCCACCATGCTGCCTACATGGTCGGCGATGGAATTCAAACTTTCGAAAACAGATTCCACCGATGAACGAAAGGTATCAGCGCCCTTGTCGAGCTGCGCCGATTGCAATTCGAGTACAGTGGCCGATTGCGCATGCTCGAGCGGGATCACGCTGCCCGGCGCAACCGGCGCTGAGAGCCGGCGGATGGCAGTTACGACGTGTTCAACTTGTTGGCGGGTGATATCTGTGAACTGAATGGAGATGATCAATTTGACAAAGGCGTCGGAAACTTCGCGATATTCGGCAGATTGACGCGAGGATACGGCAACTGCGCGCGATTGAGCTTCGCGGAAGAGCGAAAGATTCTGCATCACGCCGGAGACAACTTTCGGCAAGTCGCTGAGCTGCTCTTCGTGCAGCGTGGCGAGTTGACGCAGCCTGATTTCGATTTGAGCAATGAACTCAGAAGCAGTTTCGAGAGCGCCTTCGATTTTGATCTGAACGTTTTTGGCGAGCAGGCGGACATCTTCGGCTAGGGTGCCGAAATCGGCTCCGGCGGCGCCGAGACGGGCGGTTTCGATACGGGTTAACAGACCCAATGAATGGAAGGTTGCGACGATATTGCTGAGACCGGTGAGCGTTTGTTTGACGCGCTGCGCCTCGTGACGGATCTGCTCGAGTACTTCGTTATTGGCGCGGGCGCTTTCGGTCATTTCATTGGATAAGCGCAGGCCGCTTTCGAGAGCTTCGCCGGCTCGCTGACCGAGATCGCCGGAGATGAGCGCTACGAACGTGTTGAGTTCGGCCGCCAGTCCGTTGACGGTTTCGGTGAATTGTCCGACGTCGCGCCCGGCTTCCTCAAAGATCGCCTCGGTGTCCTGGGTCAAGCCTTCGAGACTGACGCCAAGCAATTCGAGGGTCTCAACCCAGGCGGAAACGGGCGAACTCACGGCCGTCGGCATGGCTGCGGGTTAACCGATGACCTTTTTAACCACGGCAAGCAGCTGGTCGGGGTTAAACGGCTTCAGTATCCAAGCGGTGGCGCCCGCTGCTTTCCCTTCTTGTTTCTTTGTCGCTTGAGATTCGGTGGTTAAGAAGACGACGGGGACATATTTGTGGTCGGGAGAGGCGCGAACACGGCGGATGAGTTCGAAACCATCCATATTGGGCATATTGAGATCTGTGAGGATCAGATCGACTGCTTTGCCGGTTAGTTTGGCCAAGGCGTCGACGCCATCGACGGCTTCAATGGTCTGGAAGCCCGCACCTTGCAGCACCATCCTAGTCATTTGCCTGAGACTAGGTGAGTCATCCACGGTCAAAACGGTTTTCAAGATTATCTCCTCGGAGGCCAAAATTCCGGCAGCAGGGCCCACTTGGACCGCCTAGAGAGTAGTCGCGCCGGGATCTGAAAAGTCTCGGGATTGATGGGGTTAGGCGGCGTGCTGGGAGAACTCCAAGGGGCACATGTCCTAAACCGGCGGGGAATTCGGGTCGATTAAGGTCTAGAAGGTTGAGGGATGGAACTTCAAGAAGCGCCGGTGAATGACGTGATTTCTATTGGCGGGAGGCTCGGCACGGGAGAAGCGGTGAAGCTGCAAGACCGTCTGCTTCAAGCCCTGCGCGCCGGACATGGCGTGACTTTGGATCTTTCCGCCGTTGAGGGTTGCGGGTTGGCAGCCTTACAAGTGCTTTTGGCAGCAGATCAGACGGCCAAGCTGATGGGCAAGAGCTTCCAGCTGAACGCGATTTCGGGGCCGATCAGGGATGTGGCCGCCGACCTTGGATTACCAGTGCCGGGGCAAAAGGGGGAACAAACGGCGGAAGTATGATTGAAAACCTGAACCAGGCGTTCCGCGACGAAGCCGAAGACGCGCTCAATCGCGTTGAAGAGACGGCGCTCACACTCAGCAACGACGAAGACGTGAACAATGTGTTCCGGGCATTTCACACGATTAAAGGCTCGGGTGGGATGTTCGGTTTCACTGGGATCGCGGCGTTCACACATCATATTGAGAACCTGCTAGACCGGGTGCGTTCGCATGAGATTCCCATCACTGAGGATTTGTCCGATATCATTCTGGGCGCGGCCGATCATATCAGGCTTCTGCTTGCCGAGGCATTCGGCGGACCGGCGGTGGACGAGGCGGCGCAGGCGGTTTTGCTCGCCAAAGTTGCCAGATTGACGTCCGGCTCGGGCGATGGCGAAAAGCGGGTGGATTCCCCTTCCAGCGACTCCGGTCAACAGCCGGCATGGCGCATTCAGTTTCGGCCCGATCCGGGGATTCTTCAGCGAGGCGGCGAGCCCGCGCTATTGCTTAGAGATCTACAGCAACTGGGGGAATGCACGATCGAAGGCCATGTGGAAGAATTGCCGCCGCTCGAAGATCTGGAACCGGACCGTTGTTACGCTTGGTGGACGATCGATTTAAAGGCAAATCTGACGCAAGGGCAGATAGAAGATATTTTTGTCTTTGAGCGGGAAGGCAGCGAGCTAACGATTGAACCGGTTGGTTCCGTTCCCGAAGCGGTGCAAGCGGCACAGAAACAGCAGCCCGCCGAGGGTAATACGGTTGCGGCACCAAGAGCTCAAGCGCCGCAGGGTGAAAGTCGCGGTGCGCGTCCCTTCAGCAAAGCTGGATCGTTTGGTGGGGCTGGTGGGCGAATTGGTGATGAACCAATCCCGGCTTGCGAATGTGGCGGCGCGTTTCCGTTCGGTTGAATTGGCGAGTCCGGTGGAGGAGTTAGACCGGCTGATTTCGGAATTGCGCGACGATGTGCTGCAAATCCGCATGACGCCGATCGGAAGTGTGTTCGGGCGCTTCCGGCGGTTGGTGCACGATTTGTCGAACGAGCTGGATAAGGAAATTCAGCTCCTCACGGAAGGGGAAGAGACTGAACTCGACAAGAGCATTTTAGATCAGCTGGCTGAGCCGATGGTTCATTTGCTGAGGAACAGCATCGATCACGGGATAGAGACGCCGGAAGTTCGGATTGCCAAGGGGAAGCCGCGGCAGGGCACGATTCGACTGGTAGCGACGCACCGCGGGTCAGATGTGGTGGTGAGCATCATTGACGATGGCGCGGGAATGGATCGAGCGGCTATCCGGGCGAAAGCAGTAGCGCGGCAGATTATTCCGGCTGATGCGAATTTGACCGACAGCGAGGTTCTGAACCTGATTCTGCTGCCGGGCTTTTCGACGGCGGCAGCGGTGACAAACATTTCCGGCCGCGGCGTGGGGATGGATGTAGTGAAACGGCAGATCGATGCGCTGCGGGGGTCACTCATGCTGTCGAGCGAGTTTGGAAAAGGGTCGTGCATATCGCTGACGCTGCCACTGACACTGGCGATTATCGAAGGGCTGCTGGTTGAGGTGGGAGAGACACAATTCATCATTCCAATGGCGGCGGTGATGGAAACGGTTGAGTTGCTGGAGAAGGATCGCAGGGCACACAATGGGCGCAATGTGGTGGCGATGCGGGGCGAATTGATCCCTTATGTGGATCTGCGCGAGACCTTCCAAACGCCGGGCGGGGCGCCAGCGATCTCGAAAGTGGTGTTGGTGGAATGCGACGGACTACGGGTTGGGCTGGTGGTGGATCGTGTGATTGGGACGCATCAAACCGTAATTCAAGCGATGGGGACGTTCTTCCGGCACATCAAGGTGGTTTCCGGATCGACGGTGATGGGCGACGGGCGCGTTGCTCTGATCCTCGATATTGCGAGTGTGGTGCGGCTGGTGGAGGGTCGTAACCAGCGACAGGAAGGCAGATTGGCGGCCTGATTGGGGAATACTCATGATTTCAGGGACACATCAGTACATCACCTTCAAACTCGGTAATGAGCTTTTTGCGATCAACGTCGCGCAAGTGAGAGAAGTTCTGGAGGTATCGAGTATCACGCGCGTACCGGCGGCGCCGGCGTATATGCGCGGCGTGGTTAACGTTCGGGGAAAGGCGATTCCGGTGGTGGATTTGCGCTTACGCTTTGGGCTTCCGCCGGCGCCGGAGACGGTCAGCACACGCATTGTGGTGATGGAACTCGTCATTGACGGTGAGACCACGGTTTTAGGCGGCATGGCCGATAGCGTGCATGAAGTGATTGAATTCGACGCTAATCAAATCAACCCTCCGCCGACTTTAGCGATGCGATGGCGGAGTGAATTTATCCAAGGAATGGGGCGTCGCGGCGATGACTTCATCATCATCCTGGACGTAAATGCCGTTTTCTCCTCATCCGAACTCGCCGTGATGGACGGAACACGCAAAGCAGAGTTAGAAGCTAACTTGGCATAGTCACTTTGACCGGAGGTAGTGTGTCAAAGCAAACAATCGTGGCGGGGGAGCTTATTGCTCAGATCTCCCCGCATGCTTATCGAAGACTCTCGCGCTTCGTAACCGAACATTTGGGTATTAAGATGCCCGAATCGAAGGTGACCTTGGTGCAGAGCCGCCTGGCGCGCCGGGTACGCGAGATGGGTTTAGAATCGATTGACGAATACTGCGACTTATTGTTCTCAGAAGAGGGGACGGCTGTCGAACTGCGTTACCTGATCGATGCCATTACCACGAATAAAACCGACTTCTTTCGCGAGTCACAACACTTCCACCGTCTGACGAGTGCGATTATTCCGGAGCTGGAAAAATCGTCCGGGCTGACGCTTCAGCCGCTCGAAGTGTGGTCGGCGGCGTGCGCTACGGGTGAGGAGCCCTATACGCTCGCGATGGTGCTGAGCCACTATGCATTGACAAGGCGGCACTTCGATTTCCATATACTGGCCACGGACATATCAACGCGAGTTCTGCAGATTGCCAAAGACGCGATATACACGCGCGAGCAAATCACTCCGATTCCGCCCTACATGCGAGCCCTGTATCTTTTGCGCGGCAAGGAAAACCCGGACAAAATTCGAATCGTGCCGGCACTGCGGCGCAAGATCACGTTCCAACGATTGAATTTTATGAAGAGCGATTATGGCGTTCATAAAACGTTCGACGTTATCTTTTGCCGCAATGTTTTGATTTACTTTGAGCGCTCCACTCAAGAAGAGGTGATTCGCAAGCTTTGTGGGCATCTGACTGAGGGAGGCCACCTGTTCATTGGACATTCGGAGTCTTTGACCAATTTCGATTTGCCCCTCGAACTAGTGAGTTCAGCGTGTTACAGGAAGGTTTGATCGACTATGAACGCGAGTAGAAAAATCAGAGTTTTGATTGTGGACGATTCCGCGACAGTGCGGCAAACGATGACGAAGATTTTAGAATCCGACCCGGCGATTGAAGTGTGCGGAGTCGCGCCCGACCCTTACGTAGCGGTAGAACGAATTCGCAGCAACCCTCCGGATGTGATCACGCTCGACGTGGAGATGCCGCGCATGGATGGATTGACATTCCTCGAACGAATCATGAATCAATATCCGATTCCTACCATCATTTGCTCGACTTTGACTGAAAAAGGTTCCGATACAGCTTTGCGCGCCCTAGAGAAGGGTGCGGTGGACATTATCACCAAGCCGAAGATGGGGACGCATGAATTTTTCGAAGAATCGCGGATTCGGATCTGCGAAACGGTGAAAGCCGCCGCGCGCGTTCACGTCCGTAAGTTGAAAGTAAAACGGGATGGTCCGGCGGTAGCTCCCAAGCTGACCGCCGACGCGGTGCTGCCGAAGGCGCCGGCCAATCAAGCCATGGTGCAAACAACGGAAAAGGTAATCGTGATAGGGGCGTCCACCGGCGGCACCGAGGCTTTGCGCGAGTTTCTCGAAAAGATGCCGGTAGATTGTCCCGGCATTGTGATTGTGCAACACATGCCCGAGCATTTCACGAAGAGATTTGCAGAGCGGCTGAACCACATCTGCCGGCTGAGTGTGAAGGAAGCAGAGGATGGCGAATCGGTGATCCGGGGACAGGCACTGATCGCTCCGGGCAACCGGCATCTTTTGCTGAAGCGCAGCGGCGCGCGTTATTTCGTGGAGCTGAATGATGGTCCTTTGGTCAGCCGCCACCGGCCAAGCGTAGACGTCCTTTTTCGATCGGCAGCACGCTATGGGGGCCGAAATTGCCTGGGTGTAATTATGACCGGCATGGGAGACGATGGCGCCAGGGGCATGCTTGAAATGAAACAAGCCGGGGCATTCAATCTGGCGCAGGATGAAGAATCGTGCATCGTTTTCGGCATGCCGGCTGAGGCGATTAAGATGGGCGGAGTGGATAAGATCTTTTCGCTTGGCCAATTGGCGCCGGAGGTGCTGAGGGCGTGCCGATCCTTAGGCGATCATAAGCTGGCTGCCAGTTAACTGGCTTGGCGGGGCGAGAGCCGCCGGCGCAATTCCTCAATGTTTGCGACAAACCAAATGTGCGGGCCAGCGTTGCATTCATACACGAAATCTCGTAGTGCTGAGCTTTCGCTTAGATGTTTCGAAATATCGCCCAGAATGACAAGGCGCAAATGATAGGTGACGAACTTCTGAACGATTTCGCCGGCGACCCTCGTCTTTAAGCGGAAGAAATCCTCGGATAGCGCTTGAACGGGGACGATCGCCAATTCTGACCGGTTGGGTGAAGCGGCGGCGATGGCATCCAAGGCATCGCGCTCACTGCACAATTGGGGCGTGTCTTCGGCCTGGAACTCCGTTACCGGCATTCCTTCCAGTTGGTAATGGCGAGCGTTCATTGCCTTATTATCTGAAGCCTGATCTGCCGCAGGTAGGCTGAAACGGCAGCATCTTCGCGCGACGGATAAGCGAAGTCATACGCTTTGGCAATTTGTTGCGCCACGTCTCGAAACAATTCATTCATGGCGAACAGAGCGTTCCAAATGGCGTCGTGTTGCGCGTCGGAGTAGGTGCACAGCAATTGTTGCCAGAGATCCGGCGAAAGATGGGTTTTGAGGTGCTTTCCCAGATAGCCAACGGAGACACTGAAATTCGTTTGCCAGCCGACGTACCAGGTGAGCATTTCAAGCAATTGTGTGCGCATGTGCCGGTCCAGGATGCTCTTGGCGTAGGGGATCTGGTCGCGGTACAGGCCTTTAGCAACATACGGATTCAGCCACCAGAACTCATTGCAACAATCGTCAAACTGTTTCGCCGCCGGTTTTTGGGGTAAGTAGCTACGGATCGATGGAGGGGGCAGATCGAACCGGTTGTCTTTGTCCAACAACACGAGCGAGAGTGAGTCGGATAAGACTGGGTTGAGATCGTCGAGGGGACGAAAGGTGAGATCGATGCGGTTGCCATCGCCGAACTGCATCAGGAAGGCGTAGCTTCGAGCCGAAGCGTCGGAGCCGGCCATGTCATCGGGCATTTGGAAGATCATCGTTTCGCCAAATTGCGCGGGAACGGTCGGGTTACTGCGGTAAGGCGCGACATCTTTGACTAAGTAAGTGATGTCGTAATCCTGAAAGAGGTCGGGAACCGAATGGGGATCGGTGCGCGAGCCGGTCATGATGACGGCGCGAATGTCATCGCGTTCGCGGGCAAATGCCAAGATCAGCTCGAGCATCTGCTTTTCACTACGCATGAAGTGGTTGGGGGCGCCCGGCGCGGAGGGTCCGTGTTGTCCAATCGGCGTGGGGGAGGCGATTGGCGACAGCGGCTTTTAGTTCTCGTTCGACATCGTATTCGACGCGGCGCAACTCGGGCGTCCCATTGTCGAGTAACAAGTACGATGCGCGCTGGTCGCCATCATAGGATTGGCTGACGCTTCCCGTGTTGATGACTGAGAAACTGCCGCCAATGTTGCGGACGAACGACTGATGGATGTGAGCGTAAACTGCGAAGGGTTGGCCGAGGGGGGCATATACCGACTCGAGTTCATGATCAGGTGCATTCGGAAGGGGCGCATGCCATGCGCTTTGCGGACTGGCGTGGACGAGCGCGATGCCCGGGTGAATCACGACGCGCGGTAAAGCAGCGAGCCACGAGATTCGCCCTTCGCCAAGCGCTTGACGTGCGAATGCCGTCATTTCGCGGATCGCATCCCACAAGTCCGCGGGTGCGGGAGATTTGGCGGCGAATTCGTTGAGGGTCTCGGGCTTCACGATGGCTTCGTCGGTGTTGCCGAAGACACCTTGCCAACCCAGATCACGAACAAGATCAACTACCTCGGCCGGACTCGACCCACCGCAGACCAAATCGCCGCCGTGAAAAACCAAGTCGGGTGAAACGGTGCGAAGATCGGCGAGTACCGCTTCAAGCGCAGTTAAGTTGTCGTGAATGTCGGAGACGATGGCAATCCGCATTGGGGTCAATCACGCAGGCCGAAGTCTCCACCAAACTCCCAGAGCGCTACCTGCCGGCACCGCAAAAACCACAAGCAAAACGGGGAGTTCATCGGCCACAGAGTAGCCTGCAGACTTTACGCCGATGTACAGGTTGACGACCGCACACACCAGCCACAATGGAACAAAGACTAACGCGGCGGTCGCCATGCCTTTGGGAGCCCCGGTCATTCGACCCGCTAAGAGACAGAGAGCCAGGAGCGCTACGCCCAGAGCAATGATCTTGAGTGTGTGCATCGTCAATCCACCTTTTAACATAACGAAAGAGCTCCGCTTTTCGACGCGGCTACGCAGGGGCTATTCTTGCTCGCAGACCGCGCGTTTGACCGCCAAATCGGGAACAATCCAGATTAGGGTCACGAAGGCAACGATGCCAAGAGCTAGCCGAGCATTCACGTAGGCGAGCGCGGCGGCCAAAAGATACGAACAAAGGCTGGCCAGATGGATTGCGCGCGCTCGGGTGTCTTCCTTTTGAAGATCCTTGAAATATTTGAGGTTGCGGTGGATGGCGAGACGCAGCAACAAGTACGAAAAACCGGTGACGGCCATCGAAATGGTGTAGATAAATACAGCGAAGGAGTCCATCTTTTTTTCGAGCAGGTATGCGGTGAAAAATGGCAGCAGCGAAAGGCAGAAGAGGAAGGATAGATTCGCGTAGAGGGTAAACGCATCGGCTACTTCGATGCGCTTGATCAGATGTTGATGATTGATCCAGTAAATGCCGGTAAAGGCAAACGACAGCAGATAGACCAGCAGAATCGGAAGGATCGCATAGAGCCCGGCGGCGCCGTCTTCGTGAGGCACTTTCAGCTCAAGGACCATGATGGTGATGATGACGGCGATCACTCCGTCGGAAAAGGCTTCTAGCCGGGCTGTGGAAGTTGGGTTCTGGGGCATCAGGAAAGATTATCAATCGATTGGCGAGGAGGAAGCACAATTCGAGCGGAACCTCCGGCAGAGGACGGGTAGATTAGGAGGCTGCGGAGCAAAACCGGCGGTTCAGGTGCTTGAGTATGGCTTTTGGTTCAGTACCTTGGTTCTAATAAGTACTAGAATAGAGTACTAATGAAGCAGTACTGCTGCAAACGATGCCACTCCGATAGGTTTTACCGCTCGCGCGTTAGGAATCTGGTCGAACGAATAGTATCGGTGCTCTTGGTTCCGTGCCGGTGCGTATCCTGCGAACGTCGATGCTGGCGCCCACGATGGAACCTTCCAATCTTTGAAAGTGACACTAAGCAAGCGAAAGCGGCTAATGGCTAGCCGAGCAGCCGAGCGGCGCTCGGTCAACACCGACAAGAATCGCTGAGCCTCTGCGAAGTGCGTTGCCGGCGCAATCTCCGCCGCTCAATCGTGAGCAAGAACGCAACCGCAACCGCCATAATTCCGCATGTTCTTGGCTCTGGCGCTTCAGAAATCGCTACTGGAGTAACGCCATCCGCCCCAACGAAGGAAAACTGGCTCACGAAGCTAAGTTGCGCCGCCGCGTTGTTAAAACCTGGGACTGCTCCGGCATACGCGCGGAGGCTCGCATCGAACGTTACCAAACCACCCAGTTCAATGGGAACAGTGATCGTTTGCAGTGGAGCGGGTAAACAGAAATCGGGTGGGCCAGCGTCACACATCGAGCTAGCGCCGTCCGACGCTGCCACGCCGGCATCCGCTTCGTCCTCGGTGCCCAAATTGATAATGCCGCCCCCAACCTGCGACTCGATCACAAATCCCGGACCGGTACCGGTTACATTTACGTTCACTTGCAAGCTCGCACTTACGCTTGCGAACGAGTTTGATCCAAAAACGTCCTGTGGCGAAGGCAGTACGGCCTCGGCATTTGTTATGGTACTGCCGGCAAAGGTGATGCTGTTCGTGTTGCTAAAGCTGTAACCTAAGCTAATTTGACCGGCGGCACTCCCAGAAGAACCGCCTATTTCATCGGACGCAGCGCATTGGGTCGCACCTTCGGTAGAAACAGACGCAACACCGCAGTTTGCGGAGGTTATGACGGTCGCCGCATATGTGGGAGCAACGAGAAGAAGGAGAGCAGTCGAAAGCAGGCAAGCTTTTCGCATCCCGCTTATTATATGACGTTGCTATGTTGAGATATTTCAGGCTACCTACCTTAAGGTAATACCTTTTCTATGTTTGGGTGGGCGAGCAGTGTCCTCGAAGCCTCCTTCCTAAGAAACATCGCGCGAGATGGTCGCGGTGTCACGCCCTCCGGCGATTACTTAATAGCGCAAAGGGCGCGGACGCGCGCCACCAGGAGAGCCGGAACACTCCGCTGCCCTTGCGGTGGCCGCCTGGCTCCGCGTCCGTCTTGCGCGTGTTCCTCAAAGTGACTCGCTATTTTTCCGTATCCGCCAGCATCGCCTGACGCAAGATCTCGTTCACCCTGGTGAGGTGACCCTTGCCTCCATCCTTAAGCCACAGAAGTACATCGGCGTCAATACGCACTGTGGTTTGCTGCTTGATCGGACGGAAGAGTTCGTTCCGGCGCATAGCGGTAGCCCATTTATCGGGAGGGAGCGGGGCCGCATCTGGATCTTTATCGAGTTCCTTTTTCCGTTGCCCGTAACGCTTCTTTGTGGTGGAACTGATCTTGATTCCTTTCCGCTTCGCGGGTGGAGTTGGCTTAATCGTTGAATTGATCTGCATAGATAGATACCTCGAATGCTGCAGCTTTTCGGGCCGAAATGATGTGAATTCTTGCGTCGCCCTCTTCGGAAAGATCGACATACACGACAACGACTAAAAGAGATCCCTTCACGACACCGATGGCGTGGTAGCGCATTTCCCCGTCCACCTCACAATCTTCAGTAGTGATTAGGCAGGGGTCGTTGAAAACGTTCTGGGCAAGTTTTGAGCTTTTTGCGCGTTCCAGGTGACGCGAATGGCCATCTATTTTAATTGTAGCTACATTTATATAGCTACATCACGGGATTGGGAAGACGCACATCAGCGAAAAATGGGCGGTCCTTACAAGCACGAGCGGAACTTTTCGCCGCACGCGATTGAAAAAGTGATTTGGTAGCGCTAAGGGGAATCGAACCCCTATTTAAGCCTTGAGAGGGCTCTGTCCTAACCGTTAGACGATAGCGCCACTGGCGTGGATTGCTTCTCCATTATAGACGAAGAAGAATGCGGCCCGCGTTGCCGCTCGCAAGCAAATCAAACCCTTCATTGATCTCGTTGAGGGTCATGTGGTGAGTGACAAGGCACTCCACCGGAAGGCGGCCGCGGCGGAACATTTCGATGTAATTAGGGATGTCGCGTTGCGGAACACAGGAGCCCATGTAGGAGCCTTTGACGGTTCGCTCTTCCGTAGTGAGCGAGATTTGTGGAATAGAAAATTGATGACGGGGACTGGGAAGGCCGGCGGTCACAGTAGTCCCGCCGCGGCGTGTGATTTGATAAGCGAGCGCTAAAGCAGGCGCAGCGCCGGCGGTTTCAAAAGCGAAATCGACACCACCGTTGGTCGCTTCTTTGATCTTCGTGATGACATCGGAAGCGGAGGCATCGAAGGCGTCAGTCGCGCCGAGCTCCTGGGCAAATTTGAGTTTGCTCTGATTGAGATCAACGGCGATGATGCGGCGCGCACCTGCCAACACGGCGCCCAGAACACAGCTTAAGCCAACGCCGCCGGCTCCGACAACGGCAACTGTCGCCCCGACGGGAACGTTGGCAGTGTTCAAGACCGCGCCAACACCGGTGATAATGGCACAGCCGAACAGCGCGGCGGTTTCGAACGTCAGATCGGCCGACAGTTTCACCCGGCCGCGCCGGGCTCGCATAGGGCGGGCCGGTTTTCGAGGCAACGGGCGCAATGGCCACAGTGAGGAACGAAGACACAGATGACTTTGTCGCCTTGCGCAAGGTCGGCGATGCCTGTGCCCGTTTCGACAACCTCGCCTGCTGCTTCATGGCCGAGCACCATCGGCATGCCGCGTGGGCGGCTCCCGTCTACGACACTGAGATCGGAATGGCAGAGACTAGCGGCGCGAATGCGAACAAGCACTTCGCCCGGACCGGGAGGGTCGAGTTCAAACTGCTCGATCGTGAAGGGTTTGGATTGAGCAAACGGCGACGAACGACCGCATTCGTGAAGAAGAGCGGCTTGAAAAGGCACCGTTTAATTGTAGTGCGAAGATTACGTTTAGTCGCCGCGAGCGGCAATGGAATCGGGGAAGTGATCTTCTTCCATGCCGTAGCGCGAACGGGCTCCACGACGATCGCGATTCGAGCCGGGCCATTCCAGGCGCAAGTCCTGACAGACTTCATCCAACATTTCCATGGTGCAGGTTTTACGCTCCATGGCAAAGCCGGTGATGAGCAGGTTATCGCAAATCAGGTTGATGACGCGCGGGATGCCGCGGGCGCGCTTGTAGATTTCTTCCAGAAGCTCCGCGGAGAAGATGTTCTGATCGGGCATGCCGGCGCGGGCCAAGCGCGTTTCGATATAGGCGGTAGCTTCATCCGGTTCAAGCGGATTTAAAGCGCAACGCAGCACAATGCGCTGTTTCAACTGGCGAAGATTTGGGGCATCCAGTTTGCGATCCAACTCCGGCTGACCGGCTAGGATGATTTGCAACAGTTTCCCACCGCGATTTTCCAGGTTGCCCAGCAAACGAATTTCTTCCAGTACATCCCACTCAAGGTTGTGGGCTTCGTCGACGATCAAAACGCAAGTTCGGCCTTTTTCGGCTTGCTTGATAAGAAGGGTATTGAGCGCAAACAGAACGTCTGTTTTTGATTTGCGATCGCACTCCAGGTCGAAATCATAGGCGACCATCTCAAAAAACTGCTCAGGCGTGAGGCGCGAGTTGAAAACAAAAGCGAACTCGGTGCGCATAGTATCCAGATAGTCGCGCAGACACTCGAGCATGGTGGTTTTGCCGGTGCCCACCTCACCGGTTAGGACAATAAAGCCTTTACGGCTACGGACGCCATAGATCAGGTTCGCAAGTGCCTCTTCGTGCTGAGGGCTGCGGTATAAAAATTCCGGATCCGGACTAATATTGAAAGGATTTTCACTAAACCCAAAATAAGGGTTGTAGATTGCGTTTTGCATGTTGACCCTGATAGGGACCTATATACTCTGGTGGGAAGAATCCCACACCCTATCATAACCATATTTCGGCTATTCTGGACACGGTAAAAACAACAATCGATGGACCTTAATGTCCAGATTAATCAACGATATACTAGCTTTCTAGGTGTAGTACTACCCAGCCTGGTATAGAGCTAGGCTGGCCGTTTACAAAGATTACACGGCGCGTTTTCGGGAATGGAACCTTGTCTCGAATCGCCCTTGCCAAGGACGGGACGGCGCGGAGGATTTTGCGGTAAGAGTCGGTTTCGGTGTTAAGGAAACTGACTTTGCTGAGAAATCCTGCGCCCCAGCCGAGGCAGAGTAGGCAAGCATTGGGGGTCGATTGAATTTCCTGAAGTCTGGCGCGCAGTTGCTCAATGGTTTGCTGCAAACCCGTCAGGCCGATGCTTTCGGCGAAATGCGAGTGCAGATCGAGTTGTGACGCGGCATAGTGATTGGCGGCGGAAATAACGGCTTCCATTTCCGGAGCACTGCGCCACCCAAGGCTGCGGGCTAGTTCGGGCTGGCGCAAGAAGCCATGCTCTTCGCAACTGCCGGCAAATTCGGTGCCGGGCACAGCCATTTCAGCGAAGACCGGGGTGGATTCGTTTACTCGCTGCGGGGTGACGCTGCCGCGGCCCGCAACCTTCCAGACGAGTTGCGGATTGTCGGGCTGGCGGAGATCGAGCGAGGCAGTGCGGGTAATGTAGATTTTGAATGCTGCGGTCGAAACGGGATCGCTATCGGCAGCACTGAAGAAACGCATTTGCGAGGCGTGAGCGCTGGTTTCGGACATTTCGCCGATGCGGCGCGGCAGGCGATCGCCTTCCATGCCGGAAGCGGCTCTTTCGATAGTTGCGGTAGTCCAGCGAGAGAAGACTAAACCGCTGCGCAAGGCGCCTTTGAGGGCGGAGGCGGGAAGATAAGCGCCGCGATAATTGGCTGCGAAGGTGGGGATAAACAAGGCCTCTTGTGCGGCGTTGTTCCAAGTCGCGGTGGCATCGGGCGTTTCAAAGGGAATACGGCGTTGAGAGAAGTTCTGCGCGAAACCACCCCAGGATGCGAAGTCGAGTTTGGTGGCTTTGCGGAGTTGTGCAAGGTAGCCATCCAGACGGGGGCCGCGCGACAGGAGTTTGAAAATGCGGTTTTGATCGAGAACGTTGACTTGGTCTTTCCAGACCATGTAGTCGATGGGCGAAAGTTCGCGGCCGTCGCCGACCAGAGTAGGAGTGAGCGTTGTGATTCTATATCTCATACGTTGGCGGCTCCTTCTTTTGGTCTTCGGCGGCGGGTTGTGGTTCGGTTGCCGGGGGTGCGACTTCTTCCGCAGTATGCGACTCGGCGGCTGAGGGCTCTGGCTTGTGCTCTTGGACTTCTTCGACAGGTGTTGGTACTGGAGCCGGATCGAGCGAGGTCTCCTCCGGTTCGGCGATGTGTTCTTCTTCAGCAAGGACCGGTTCCGCTGGCGGAAACTCAGACTTGGGCTCTTCTTCGACAACCGGTTCAGGCTGTGGCGCTTGAGGCTCGGATTCGGCCTCGACCAGCGCTTCGGCGCTAGACGGCTCTTCCACAGCGACTGCTTCTTGCGGTTGGATATCGACCACGGGTAGGCGCAAAGCCAGCGCAAGACCGGAGCGATAAACGGGATGAGCGAAGCCATCCGGGGCGACATCAACGGCAGTTCCGATGGGTTCGGCTTCGGAGGCAAGAACGCAACCTTCGTTCACCATCCGAACCGTTTTCTTGGCGAGGCCGGAGCCGGAATTACTTTCAACCCGGCCAGCGCGAGCCGAAAGCGAATAACTGCCGCCGGCCCAATCGATTTTGTCGGCAGACGCCGGGGAGAAAAGCGACAACAACCAAAAGAGACTCGAACCGGAGGGCTCAGATTCGGGCACAGAGGCCGCTGTGTTTCGCAGAAGACGCCCTAATTTGGGGAACAACAGCGTCGGCCATGGACCAGCTTGGAATTCGGTAGATTGCACTTGGCCCCAACCCCGGCCGCGACCGCCGCCGAAACCAGAATCACTGAGCAGGCGTAGCGCGGCTTGAAGGCGAGGGCTCCAGGTTTCTTCAGCCGAAGAATCGGCAAAGCGAGCTGTCGCCCAAAGACCAGCGCCCGGTTCGAATTCCACGCAGGCGACAGGCTTACTTTCGTCGCTGGTGCGAGTGAGGCGATCAACCGCGGCAGTGGCGCGAACCACAACGCGAAATGGGCTGGCGCTAGGCCGGTCGCGACGAAGCAGACAAGTGCTTTCCGGATCGGGCCACCACTGATCCGCAAGCAACGGCTGACCGGTGATGAGCGCATCAATGACGCTGAGAGGCACGAAACGCGCTGTTTTCCAGCGGATTTTGGTCAGGAAAACAGGGCTCGGCGAATGAAGCAAAGCGGGCGGCGGAGGCCAGAGCGTAGCGGGCGGAATGGCGTAGAGGGTATCGGCTTGAAAGGGAAACAGTGAGCTAAGAGCTACGGCCGGTTTGGCGGCATGGGCGGTGGCGGCCAACCATTCATCAAGGAAGCCGAGACGCGCGGAGGCGAGCGTGATGGCGGAATACAGACGGTCGCTGCGATAAAGCGTATCGACGCGGTCATGTCCGCCGTCCGCCGGTCCGTAGCGCCAAGCGCCGGAAGGACGGAGGCGTATGAGAAGCCCTGGCTGCATGTTAGGCTAGCTTCGCGCTGAACTCATCAGAGCTTACGAGTTGCTGGAGCGCGGCGAGATCGGCGGCGGGGAGAAGACTTTCTTCGGCGGACCCTTTGGCGTAGTAATCTTTGCCGCGCCAAACAAGGTTCAACCCGGCGAACGCAACCCGACCGTTGCCACGGCTGCCGCCACCGCCCAAGGCATCGTCTTCGAGGAGACGCAGGCCTTCGGCGACCCGAGAGACGAGAGCTTTATCTTCTTCGCAAAGGACATCCATCACCATGCGAAATTTGAAGCGCGCGCCGGCAGGAACGCGCTCCAGCGTGCGCGGATTCGCTTGCGAGGTGATGCGATCGACGGCGTTTTCGCTTTTGACTTCGGTAAGTTCGTCGTCGAGATTTTCGCGCATTTGCGGAGTGATGCTATCTATCACGAGCGGAGCATCGAAAACCGTGAGACGAGCGGGTGTGGCGGAAGAGCCTTCGAGCGCTTCGCCAGTGACACGATCCACCCGACCGGGATTGCGGCCGAAGAGGATGCAAATTTCGTCATCGGGGCGATCACTCTGGTGGATGCGCACTTCCTGGCCTTTGCGCTTGGAAATGTAAACGAGCTCGGCGGGGACGGCAAGGCCCATGGTTTGTTCGAGCAAGGCGCGCAAGCGGCCGCGCAGGGAACTGCCGGGAATATAAGGAATGCCGAAGGCGTCTTTGACCACCGGATTATCGGCGCCGCCGATTTCGAGAGAGCCTTTACCAGCGCCGATGTGCAAGCCGGTTTGGCATTGGATTTCGCCTTCGAGAATCAATTTCCCTAAGAACGTGAGAGCGGTTTCCGCTGTGTGAGAACTCATGAGTAAGACCCAACCCTATTCGTTGTAAGCAATGATGGCTTCAAACAGATCGCGGAAACGTTCGTAACCGCGGGTATCGTTTTTGCGAGTAACTTGCAGCAGAAGGCGCTCAAGAGCGTCTAAGCTGCGCAAAGAGTGACGCGCAATTGTGTAAGCCAAACGCGCGCGCACCATTACAAATTCGTGCTGGCGTTCGCTTTCAGGCGCGCGGGTGGCGCGGCGAACGGCGTTGTACAGGCGGCGCAATTGGCTCTTGGTGCCGGAGTCCATATCGCGCATGCGGCTCACCACAACGTGGGCTTGATTATCGAGATAGAGCGGATCGGCAATGAGCTTTTCAAGATCCATGTCGGCCGGAATATCGCCGCGCCGCTCGCCGCCGCGATCACCCGGGCCTCGGCCACCGCGATCACCGGGGCCGCCGCGGCCGCGATTTTCACCGCCGCCTTTTTGATCACGCCCGCCGCCACCACCGCCACCGCGATTTCCTTCGCGGTTTCCTTCTCCTCGGGGTGGGCGATTTTCGCCGCCTTTGCGCTCCTCAGTCTTCTTCTCTTCTGCTTCAGGCATAACTTTCGATCCTTTAGGTAAATTAGTTTTCGTCGCCGGCAGCCAGTCTGGCCCATTCGAGGCCGACACGGCCTGAGGGACGCAGTTTCAACCCAGCGGTTTTCTTGCCGACCAAATTCGTGATGACGGCGTTGCGCACGTTGTTCAGCTCTTTGCCGCGACCCTGTGGAACAACGGTTGAGAGCCGCATGAAAGTACGCCAGGGCTTGTCAATCTTCACTGCCTTAGCCCGGCGCTGAGCGCGCGCGGCAAAAGACTCACGATAGACAGACGCCAGATCGTGGACATAATCGGGCGAGAAGCGGAAATCGCGAACCAAGCGCATCAAACCGTTCCGCAGCTCTTCGGCATCGGCGAGACGTTTCCATTCAAGAGTGCGGCCGAAGAGGCGGAAACCGCCGATTTCGCTGGCTTTCGCCGCTTGCAATTCAAGACCGGCCTCCTGGAAGATAGCGCTAGGCTGGGTTGCCGCGTCGGGCGCGATAGCCATGCCCATGCTGATCGTGCGTGATTCCAGCGTGGGGAACATGGCGGTGTTTTGCTGTACCAGCTTTTCCAAAAGGCGCTGCAATTCGCGCGCTAGAGGGACGAGAGCGTCCCAGGCGCCGATGACGGCAAAATCTTCGCCGCCGCGATAGAGAATCGTGACTTTGCGCCAGAACTCGGGCAGCGTACACAGGAGCGCTAGTTCGCCGGCGAAGAACTCTTTGAACATGACAGAAAGATGAATATGTTCTTCGATGGTGTTGACGCGACGGAGTTGAGCGTCGAAGTGGTCGACGTCGCCACGGAGGATGCCCCATTTGCTAGCTCCCGAAGCGCGATCAGCCAGCTCAGCCAGCGAGGCGAAATGAGTGCCGGAATCATCGGCGGCAAAGCGGCGCGGGAAGAGAATGCCGTCATCGTCGCCGGTGGTGGATTGCTCTTTAAGCGACCAGGAATGTGCGCCGCTATCCCAAGAAAGTTGGGCCGGTTGATCGGGCGACCAACCCACTCTCTGTGCCGCAGGCAGGCCTTGGGCAAAAGTTGCGAAGTAAGAATCATCTGCCGCGACTGCATTGGCGATGAAAGGCGTAAATACTGAGGCAATATCGGAATCGGCGGCCAACGGTGCGGCGGTTTGAGCGGCGAGTGCGTCATCCACGCGTTTGCGGGCGATCGGCCAAGCACCCAGATTCTCAGTGCTGGCCCACACCAGGCGCAAGGTGTTGGAGGAAAGCTTGGCAATTTCGGACGCGGCGCTGACCAAAAAAGCCTTTGCCCGGGGAATCTCTTCTTCCGCGAGGACCAGAAGGAACTGTTCCGCGCTGCTTGAACCGAGCAGCATCGGGGAGAGCTTT
Source organism: Bryobacterales bacterium (assembly GCA_963771405.1). Classification (GTDB taxonomy): domain Bacteria; phylum Acidobacteriota; class Terriglobia; order Bryobacterales; family Bryobacteraceae; genus Bog-105. Next base: position 320,464 of record CAVYUL010000024.1, on the reverse strand, counting down.
AACTCTGCCAGCAGAGCCCGCGGAAGCACTTCACAAGCGAGCGTCAGCCAAGCACAACGGCCTAATAAATCAAGCATCGGATCCTGCCGCTCAGAGGAGTGAGCGGCCAGGAACTCTTCAGTTCCGGAGATCTGGGCTTGCAAAAAAACTTGCAGCGACATGACTTGGGTCGTCCGGTCCGCGGTACAAAAAGCGGACTTAGCGTGTTCGGAGGAACGTTTATCAGGCTAACACAGTGGGGAATGAAGAAGAGAGTGTTGGGGGACGGAGCCGTCCCCCGGGAAGAAAGTTAATAGGCGAGACCTTCGTGGCCACCTTGGCATTTCGGACACTTGTGCTCAAAAATATCGGAGCCATTGGCGCCATAAACATGGCCGCACTTACTGCAGCCGAGTTGATAGATCTTCTGCCCGTGATCGGTGCCGGGTTTGCCGGTGCCGCGAATAACGACTTGCCCGCGTTTGCTGACGTAGCCAATCGTTGTGGTTCTAACCTTCGGTGCTGCTGCTGCTTTCTTTGCGACCGCTTTCTTTACTGCTTTTTTGATCGCGCTCTTCTTTGTTGCCATATTGAGGTTTGATTCTCCTTAATCGAGTCAGGCGGAAAGCCTGTGGGCTTATGATATCGGATTTCCGAAGCTCTTGCTGGCATATATGCTAAGAAACATGAACGTTTTTGTTACTGGAGCAACGGCTGGATTCGGCTTGGCCACGGTTAGAAGGTTTGTCAAAGATGGAGCGAAAGTGATTGGAACGGGCCGGCGCGAAAACCGGCTGGCGGACTTAGCGAAAGAGCTTGGTCCGAACTTCCTGCCGCTCGCTTTTGACGTCGGCGCAAGACTTGAAGCGGAAAAGGCGATTTCCGGACTGCCGAAAGACTTCGCGGCCGTGGACGTGCTGGTGAACAACGCGGGCGGAGCGTTGGGGCTCGATCCGGCGCAGAAGGCCAACCTGGACGATTGGGACGCGATGGTGGACAGCAACGTCAAAGGCGTCATGTACTGCAGCCGGCTGCTTCTACCCGGCATGATTGAGCGCGGCCGGGGGCACATCATTAACCTGGGATCGGTGGCCGGCGAGTTCCCGTATCCAGGCGGGAATGTTTACGGTGCGGCGAAAGCGTTCGTCCATCAGTTCAGCCAGAACTTACGGGCCGACCTGGTGGGGACGCCGATCCGGGTGACGAACATCGAACCCGGTCTATGCGGCGGCACCGAGTTTTCGGAAGTTCGGTTCAAAGGCGATAAGGCGAAGGCGGCGGCGGTTTATGAAGGCACGCAACCGTTAACGGCGGACGACGTTGCCGAAGCGATTCACTGGACAGCGAATCTGCCGGCACACGTGAACATCAACTTGATTCAGATGATGCCGGTGTGCCAGGCTTTCGGGCCTTTTGTCGTCAAGAGAAATCAGTAAACGTTAAAAGCCTCGCTGCGGCCGGTAGCCGGGACGAGCGCGAATCTTGTACTTGCGCATGGATTCATCAGTTAGTTCGACGCGAATCCGGCGGAATCCTTCGTTCGCATTGGCTTGCGGATAATAGGTCACGGTGTAGCTGTTGCCGAGATCTTCGCGAATGGATTCGAAGGCTTCGATTTGTTTTTGCCAGGTCTTGGCGAAGTAGCTCTTTCCGCCGGTATTGGCGCTGATGCGCTTGAAGATGTTCGACGAGATGGGATCTTTTGTGACTTCGGAAGTGGAGATCACGTAGATAGGAATGCCTTCGTCTTCGGCGACGGCGCGAACGTCTTCGGGCGAGACCATGCTGGCGTTATCGGGACCGTTTGAGAACACGATCACGACTTTGCGGCCGGGTATTTTCGCGGCATCGCGAAGAGTGAGAAGCAGGCAATTGTAGAGGGCCGAATCGTCACCGGCGACCGCCTTGCGAAGGCCACCGATGGCGCTGCCGCGGTCGCGATTGAGCGGAACGGCGCGATTCAGATTACGGCTATAGGTATAGACTGCGATCGAATCGGAGCGATCGAGACCGCGAATGAAATCCGCAATGGAATCGGAGGCGTAAACGAAGCCGCGATACATATAGTTGCTGGTATCGAACAAGACGAAGACATTGGTGCCGGTGGCTTCGGTACCGCTTTCGACGGCATCGGGATTGACGACAGGAGCCGGCGTGGAATCGGCTGTCTGATGAATGGGACGAGTATCGCCGTTTTCCAGCACCTGCAAGGGCGCGCGCGAGCCTTCGGAGAAAGTGGCTAGCTTTTCGGGGATATCGTCTTCATAGACTTTGAAGTCTTTCGGTTTGAGACCGTTGACGTATTTGCCTTTCTGATCGAGAACCGTGAAGCTGAGGACAACCATATCGACCTTCACGCGGAAGGTAGGTTGTTCCGGCTCTTGAGCGCGCAGCCAGAATCCCGCCGAAAGGGCGGCTAAAAGAATTGGGCAGAGGTAAAGAGTGAATTTTTTCACGAGTTTTCCTAATTGCCCCCCGCTGCATTCATGGCTACGGCCTGCGCTCCCCGCTGCCTGACACCGGCAGCGAGCGAATCAAGCGAACGCAGAAGAGCGGGCCAATCTTCCAGGTGAGTAGCAAAAATGTTTTCGATAGCGGCACGATTCCATTCGGGCACGTAGACATCCAGTTGGGAAGCAGGCACACCCACTTCGTCGGCTAAAGCGGCGTAATAGAGATTGTTTGACTCCCAGCTTTCCGCGAGGATACGGCTGGAATAACCCATCAGCGCCGGGAAGGTGCGGAGATAGAGGAGGTCAGGCAGATAGGAGTGAGTGAGAGTCGGCTTGGGCGTTCCGAACGCGCGACCGATGGCCGCGGCCTGCAACTCCGGACGGTGACGGGCGGCCATTGCTTCGATCTCCAACGATTCCAGGCCGGGTTGGATATCGCGCAAAGCGGGATCGGAGGCGACGGCGCACAATACGGACGGCGGCACGTGGGCGATCGTATTTTGAAAGTCGCCGGGAATGAAGAGGTGGTCGTCAATCCATTCGACGCTTGAAGGTTGGAGGTAGGCGTGGAGGCTATCCAGCAGGCGGCTTTCCACCTGCGAGTTCAGAGCTGCCATGGCAAGCAGGGCTCGGCCGCGTTTGAGATGCAAGGCGACCCAGCGAAGCTGGTCGGGAGTCACATTGCGCCAGCGGTTGACTGTGACACCCGCGATCATTTGAGGAACCAGATCGGCCCAGATGAGGGCTTGTTCGCGTTTGGGAGTGAGGAAGTTCTGCTCCGCTTCAGCGAGGGCGTAAGGAACCGCGATGAGTGAGCCACTGAGCCGTCCACCGGCACTTTCCGGCCAGCCCGTGCCCGCAACTTCTGTGTGACGCCACTCAGCGGGCGAGCCTTCGGGACCGACGAAATCGTGGGAGCGAACGAAGAGCGGATTGGTGAGGCTCAACTGAGCGCCGGGCGGCGAATAGTAGCAGTAGATGATGCCGACCAAAGAATCACGCAAGAACGGCGCCAGCGCGCCGCGCGGGTCTTTCTTGTCGGTGCCTTTCAAAAGAGAATCAATGCTGAGCTTGCGCTCCTGCTCAACGTGGCGGTCACTCCAGTAGCCGACGGCGAGAGTGTTGCGCTCTTCAGAGGAAAGCGACCCGCGATTGGGTTCGGTTTCCTCTAGGCGAGTGAGTTGATCGTTCAAAGCCTTGAGAGCGGCCGGGTCGGCGGAGCCGCGTTCGATGCGATCGGCTGCGAGGAACAAACCATCGAGAGAGACGAGGCGTTGAGCATCGAAGACACGCAGGAAGGTTTCAGCAGGCGAATAAGGACTAGATGCGCGGATACGACCGACGAGAAGTTCGACGAGCCGCTCCTGCTTATTTCCGTTCTGCGTTTTAACATCGGCGGCAGTCAGAAGGGTGGTTATTCCCGAGTGGCCGGCGTCAAAGACATCGGACTCCTGCTTGATGGACAAAAAGGGAGTGACGATTTTGCTGAAGGAATCATCGCGCTGGGCGAGGGGGATGGAATTTTGGCGGCAGAGAATACGCCACAGTTCGACCAGGCTTTGGGAGACGCCCAGAGCATCGGAGCGGAGCAGATTGTCGTGAATTTTGACGGAAACTGTGGCCCAATCAAGATATTTCGTGATGGATGCTTCGCTGAGCGAAGGAGAATCCGCAAACAAAAGATACTGGGCACCGAAGGCGCGGGAATCGGCTATCAGGCGCGCGGCCAGCTCGGGCGACATGGGTTTGGTGCGCTCGCGATCGATATCGTTCAAGGCGAGGAAAATTTTCAACGGCTCATTTTCGACTGACTTGCGACTTAAGCCAAACAAGGCCTCGAGGAGATCGTCGCTGGATCTCCAAGTTTGGGCTGAGCGGGTGAGTTTGCCGTCGTACTTTCCATGCGGGTGATGGATGAACAGGTTGCGCCAGCCATCGAGATTGCCGGGGATGTGCGGCTGGCCATTCTCATCGATTCGCAGAGAGTTGGTGAGCAGCATCAAATCAGTGCTGGAGCGGAAGACGGGGCGGGCGGGACCTGGGCTGGTGACCTTGCCGCGGAGCGCGTCGTAGTTGCGCTTCATGCGTTCGGACTGGGTGAGATAAGCGAAGGTCGGGCCGTTAATTCGGGAAAGAGAATCAAAGTAACTGGCAAGCCAGCCATCGTCTGTGGCGAGCAGCTTTTCGAAGAAAGCGCCGGGACTGGAAGGATTGACGCCAACGAGAGACGCCCAGGCCTTAGGCGAACCCGGCACGACGGCGCTGCCGTTACGGATTTGAAACATGCCGCCGAAGAAATCGAGGACATGTGAAAAAACTTTCAGTTTTACCGGAGCGGCTTGTTTGCGGAGAGCTTCGGCGGTGGCGCGGTCGAGATGGGAGAGACCGAGGTAGAGGCGGCACAGCGAGGGGTCGGATACGAAAGCGTCAAGAAAATCGGTCTGCCCTTGACGGTTTAGGGCGGTCAGCCAATACTCGGCGTTATAGAGCACAGGGACGGTGGTGGTTGCGTATGGGAGTTCGAAGCGGCGGTTAGCGCGCAGATCTTGTTCGAGTTGCGTGAGCGGGAAAGCGGAATCGACGGTGATAAAGGCACGAGTGGGGTTCACGGTTTCAAGAACGATATCGGCGCCGCAGGAACCGCGCATGCGATAACCCAAGACTTTGAGAAGCGCACCGGTCTGCTCGCTGTCACAAGTGGGGATGACGATCTGGCCCTCTTTGCCGGCCAAATCGGCCAACTCGCGAGCTTGCGATATGTAACGAATAAGCAGGCGCAGGTATTCGGTTTGCTGGAGAGCTTCGTTGGCGGAGGCTTCGTAACCGTTGGTAACGATGTTGCGAGCCAAGGCAGGGAGGAGTTCTTCGGGCGAAAGATCGGGCGAGAGAGCGGCCATGCGCGCGAAGGAAGAGAGCGGGCCTGGGAAGGTAACGGTTGAATAAACGGGTTTTTCGTGTTGTGTAGGTAAAGATAGATCGGACCCGCCGGCCGTTTGGTATTCGCGAAGGTCTGAGGCGATGTCTTTGCCGTTCATATAATCGAGCAAAACGAGCTGACGATCGGCGAGTTTGCGACGAGCGGGGTCGGGCTCAATGCGCGTCCATTTGGCGATGGCGTCGCGGCAGGCGGCAGTTTCGCCGTGACGGCACAAGAATTCGGCGAAGGACAAAGCGGATGGTGAATCATTGGGATTCGACTCCGCTTCGTGGGCGAGAAGCGATTTGGCGGAAGCTAAATCACCCGCGGCTTCAAATTGCGCGACCTGCTCGCGGATTGACTGGGCGGGACTGGCTAAGGACATAGCCAAAATTGTCGAGAGCGCCAAGACTGGTGCGCGGAAATTTAAAATCACAGTGCACTTCCCCCAACTTTAGGTTTTTACTTTATCACTTGCGAGGCGAAACCGATAATGGTTTCACCCTAGAATCATTAGACACGAAATTCGAGCGCTCGGCGCAGAACATTTTGTAAAAAGGACGAACGGGCGAGAAGCGCAGGGTTGCCAGTTGGGCGGTTTGCGTTGCGCTCCTTGCAGTCGCGGCTCCGTCGGGTGCTTCTTGGGGCATTACTGTTTGCTCCATTTCTTTTTGTCTTTGGTAAAGCGGTGTTTGGGGTCGCCGGGGTATTTCCAGTGGCTTGGGTGGTCGGGGTAAAAGTAGCCGGGGATGATTTTACGTGGAACCCAGCCGGGCTCGGGCGGATAGATGACTCGGGGCTCTTCGCCGGCGATGGAATATTCACCGGTGACGGCGTTGTAGATGCGGTAGACGTGGGTGTTGGGGTCATGGACGGGTTTATCGTCTTCTGGTTCTGTTTCTTTTTTGGGCTCGTCTTTCGGGGGCGGTGGTGGCGCGGCGGATGCGGATTTCTTGGGTTCGCAGTGGGTTTTGTAGAAGTGATCGAGCATGCGGTATTCGCGTTGAAAGCTGCGTTCGGCGGCGGTTTTGTAGCGATGACGCAGGGCATAATCTTTGCGGGTGTCTTCGCTGATGCTTTCGATGGCCATGATGTCGAGCATGGTGTAGCGTTCGGAGAAGGAATTTTGGACGCGAATGCGTTCCCAATCGGCTTGGGCGGTACGCAGGATGAAGTTCTGGAGCATGGGGTGGTCAGACGGATAAGTGGCTTCCCAGCAGGCGCAGAGTTCGATCCAGTCTTCGAGTTTTTCGTCGTCGAGAATGAGAGTTTTGGCGCAGCAGCCGTGGCGGAGGGCGTTGCGGGAAGAGATGGCTTTGCCTTCCGGCGTTTTGGGTCCGGATCGTCCACAGTTGCGTTTGGCGGCGTCGTGGGCGAACCGACTTCTCTCTTCCGCCTGCGTCAACGGCTCGGGCGGAACGGGGTTTTCGATTTTTTCGGTATCGACGATTGGTTCATCGAGGGTGGAGTCCATAACAATTCACTTTCTGGAAAGCGCGCGAGGTACTTTCCGGCTTTAGTGTGGCTAAGGCGCGTTCGCGGTGAGCGAAAAGTTTCTTGTAAGTGGAGGGAAAGATTGGAAATAAAAAATGTGCTCGAGCTGTGACTGAGTTTTCGGAGTGCCCGAATGGGCGCTGGCGCGCCCGTCCCCAATCTTACGATTGGGGTTCTGAATCGGAGAATCGGACGGTGGGGGGATGGCGCGAGGGTGAGTGGGCGGTACGCAAGGGCCGGGGATGAGCGGGCGGGTAAGTGGTGCGGAATGTGTGTTTTACGGAAGGAACCTGGAGTTGGGTTCGTTTTTGACCTGGAAGGAGGTCATCGTGTCAACTGCCCGTTCGACACGTAGCCGAGCAGGCGCGGGAGCGAGCGCGAAGCGTTTCTCTCGCGGATTTTCGGTAATGTCTCGGTTTCAATCTCGGGATTGGGGAAGCGGGCCTCCGGTCATCGGCCACGCCGACAATGCGGCGCGCTGATAGTGTTCAACCTCACCTCCGCGCGACGTCGGCTCAAGCTATTCTCAGGAACGTGGGAAGGAGACTTGCAGCATGGCAAAACTTGTCTACACATTGAGCCAGTCCCTCGATGGCTACGTCGACCACACGAAGCTTGGGCCGCCCCCACCCGCGAGCTTCCGTCACTTCATCGATCTGGTGCGTGGCCTGACCGGCCTCATCTATGGTCGCCGCATGTACGAGATCATGCGTTATTGGGACGAGGATCTCCCTGATTGGGACGCGGAGGATCACGACTTCGCGGCGGCGTGGCGGAGCCAGCCGAAGTGGGTGTTGTCGCGTTCCCTCAAAGCAACTGGCCCCAACGCCACGCTTATCGCGGATGACTTCGAGAAGGTGATACGAGGGCTGAAGGCTGAGCTGGCTGGCGAGATTCACGTTGGCGGACCGGTCCTGGCGCAAAGCCTGACCGAGGGCGGTCTTATCGATGAGTATCGACTCTACCTCCGCCCCGTCGTGCTTGGTGCTGGCAAGCCATTCTTCGCGGGCCCCCGGCCGCCGCTCCACCTGGTGGCCAGCGATTTGATCGCCGATGACTTGATTCGGTTGAGGTACGTTCCTGCTTGATCGCGCGACTCGCAGTTCCGCGAGAACGTCCGCGATGTCCATGCCGAAGTGCAAGTCATTGATGCTGCCACCTGGGTTGTTGCCCTGACGACGAAGGTGCAGAGCGGTGAAGACAGAGAGGCGCAATTAATCGCCATAGGTGAGCTTTCGCGTTGGGCTTCTCCCGCAGTCGTTTGTAGTGGGTGGCTATTTTATCGCGCGCTGCCTCATTTGGCCGGGCCTGATCGTGCTCATCGAAAACAATTCGCATGGCGCTGCGGACGTGGAGCGGCAAGCAATCAAATACGAGCTCGCCGTTTATCGGATGGACGTTTGAAGCCGTGCTCACGAATGCAAGCCACAACTAGGTCGAGAGCGATCTGCGTTTTCGAGTTGCTCGTCTGGCAGTCCGAGGCTTTAGAGCCACCGCCAGTCCGGTGCGTAATCGGGTCTTCTTCGGAAGCGGCGCTTGGCTTTCCATTGCTGCCCGCAAAATACGATTAATGCGCGTTTGATAGCCTCGACCGTGGGCCTTCAGCCATTTGAGTAGATCGGCGTCAAGCCTGATGGTCAGTTGCTGTTTGACTGGTGGCCATGCTTCGGTGGCCTTGGTGAAAAACTCTTTGCCAAGCGGCGCTATATCCGAATAGTCAATGTCGGCTTCCTTCATGCGGTCAATCCTGGCCAAGTCGCTCTTGATAGATTTCTTGCTCACGTCGATTTGCCTTCCTCATGGAGATAATCCGCGCGATGTCTTCGCCGCGTGGTGCGTGGGCTATGATCACTACTCGCCCGGCGAGCAAGTCCAAAGTGATAAGCCGTTCCTCTCCATAATCGAAACGGTCATCGACGAAAGTGACGCACGGGCCTGCCAACGCCTGTTCGGCGTCCGCAAAATGCAGCCCGTGTTTGGCGACGTTGCGGCGGTTCTTCGCCTCGTCCCATTCGTATATCATCCCACACTATAACGACTTTTGTAGTTACACGGCAACTCGGAACGATACTCTCGCCGCAACGAGAACACGAACCGAGGCGACCCGAACGATGTTTCGAAAAGGGTCGTTTGAGAGAAAAGAAAACGCCCGACTTGGTGCCGAGCGTTTCTCACAAAGGTTCCCTTAAGCTCCAAACGCACAAACCGCGCTTTCCGCTATCCGGCAAGATCTCGAAATCCAACCGCCGTGCCCAGCAAAGTGCCAACCCGGACGCTACCTTGCCCACATCCCTCGCGTGGGCAACTAAGAGATGATGATCGATTTCAAGAACACGATTCTTCCGAGGAGCATCGCGTTGTAGTTCAGCTTGAGAATCCAGCCGTCAGTGTCGCGGACGCCGATATCCGCATTGATCCCGGCAAACAGGTTGCCGACGGATTGATTGGTGAAGAAGTCCGTGCGGGTATCGAAGGGGCTCGGTCTCCAAACATTCACCGCATAACCGGCGTCGATGGATTGAGCCTTATCGTAGATCGCGCTGAGAGACACGTACGGAGCCCATTGTTCCAGCGTGAATCCGATGTCAAACTGACCCGGTGGCGTCGGGATTCCGTAGTGGCTGATAGCGTAGGCCAATGGCCCCGCGGAATTGTTGTTCTGGTCAAGAGCCATGTCGGGCAAGAATGACACCGTGTCGTTGCGCCATTGGGAAGTGGAATTGCCTTCGAAATTGGCTTCGATCACTCCAGTAAGATTCACCAGCCACTTCTGATCGCGGATGGTGGCCGGCGGGGCTTCGCCGAGGGCGAGTGCGGCCGGCGTGATCAACCAGTTCTGGCCGTCGAAATTTGTTAGGGTCTGCATCTATTCTCCTTAATAAGCGGCGACCGCCTTTGGCCGCCTGCTTACTAGAGATGTGTTCTCCGGCTTCCAGCGGTTTCAAAATCAGCAAGGAATTATTTGCGTAACGTTCGGCAAGAACATTTCCTGCCGTCCAGAGGTTGCCTCGGAACGGCCGGGGGTTCTGAGGATTAACTGCGAAATTAGTAACGATCTGGTGCGCAGTGTGCAGTTAGAGTTTAGTTGGACTGGCCGCGTTGCGGTTCCAGTCGCCCGCCAGAAAGCTCCCGGCGTATTGCGAAAGGGGTTTCGGGACGTGATGTCCCGGGCGCAAAGTTCAATGATTACATTCCGAAACATCGTTTCAATAGCGGGATATATTCCGGACTCAGCGTGATCATTAGTAGCAACAGCGCCGCGCAGAGTTACCTCTTCTTGTACGGTACCTACAAAATAAATGGTATTAGGAATCTTGACACCCTGTCCCTTGAGCCGATGGAGCGTCTCGATGAGCATTACGCAGCCCACCCGATTCGGATCACCAGGGCGAACGCCCAGGGCTTCGGCTTCTTGCTTTGACTTGGCACCTACATCTAGAAAGACGTCGTCGCTTGGAGTAACGCGGCTGCGCTCGTCGCTTGGCGTCACATGTCATAATCGTCCAGCGCTGGTCAACCAGCGCTTGATCTGCCATACCTCCCTAGAGTTGAAACTTGACCATGCCCTCCGGAGTCACATAACGCACAATCGCGCCTACTTCATCCATGTGTGCAGCTAACATGATGCGTGGCCGGTGGGCCGATCCGTGCAGCACTCCGACAACAGAACCCAGTCCATCGTTGGAAACGTAGAGGCCCGCCGCGCGAAATTCGCGGGTCAAGATGTCACGCACTGGCCCCTCAAATCCCGAGGGCGCCGGGGCATTCGACAATTCCTCCAACAGCTTTACGACCCGATCGGTCTGTTGCGATGGGGCCGGACGGACGACGGCGAGGAGCAAGAGCCCGAACCCTAGGATCAGTCTGCGCAAAATCTTACCTCCTTCGATCCAACTCGCGACTCCATCAGATTTGCGGGAGGGCGGCGTAACCCGCAACGGCCCCACGATGGCCCCTGCAAGCAGGCCAATGAAACTTGGCTCGGGAACCGCTGAGGCCGAAAATCGAGTAAGTGACCCAATCCTGGCGGCCCCAGCCGGTGTTGATCTCCGCTCGTGGCGAAGGAAACTATGGAGTGAGATTCTTCCAAGCATAGATCGCAGGCAAGGCGTAGGACGCCGCCGTCAGATCTACCGGGGTCCACGATCCATTGAAGACCGTCTCATATACGTGTCCGTTGGGACCTTCATATACCCAGTGTTGGCCGTCGGATCCCGAGAATGACGCAAGCTGTGTACTGTAGCCCTCCGGACTGGTTTCGGCGACTGGTATATTGTACGGAGTCGCTATTGTATCCCAGCTCCAAGCCCCAGAAAATACAACTTGATAAATCCATCCGCTGGCTCTTTGGTAACACCAATGTTGGTCATAGGGCGTAGCGAAACTGGTCAAAAAAGCTTTCTTGACTCGGGTTACCTTCGGGGGTTCCAGGAAGGGAACTTGAGACATCACTCAAGCCGAATCGACCCGTGGTGTAGGTGTAGACAATTTGATATATGTGATTGTCGCTGCCTTGATATACCCAGCGTTGATCTCCGCTGGTGGCGAATGAAGCTATGGAGTTACTGTACTGGCCGACGGAAGGGACATTGGCCGAAGCTGTTACATCTCCATACCCCCAGCTGTTGGAGTTGTGACTGTAAACGATTTGAAAGACATGTCTGTTCGCTCCGGCGCTATCCTTGGATTTTCGTGTCCAATCAAGTTCTTCTTATCTCAGCGTTTACCTGGGCCGCTGCCGTTAGCACCAGTGCTCAGCAGCCAGCCTGCACCGCAGCTATTCAAAACGCCAACGGTGAGTCTATCTCCACGGCCACACTCACTTTTGAGTCGCCACAGGTCGCGCCTATCACCGCTGTAGCGCACGACGGTGTGTTTCCGCTCACTCCCGGCGATTACACTATTACCGTACGCCTGCAGGAAACGCACGCCAAATCCCCGGTAGCCCTTCATCTGGCGTGCGGCGCGACACTCCAAATCTCCGACGGGGTCGTCACTCTTCTCGCGGGCAGCAAAAAACAGGAAAGCAGCGGCGGGCAGCAACTTTCGGGCAAAGCCGTCTCTTCCCTGCCGCTCAACAAACGCGACTACAGTACTCTTCTTCTCCTGGCCGCCGGCACCATGACCGACACCAACGGCTCCTCAAACTTCACTCAGCAATTCGCCATCAACGGCCAGCGCGGCACCGCCGCCGTCTTCGCCATGGATGGGGCCGATTCCACCGACCCGGAAGTCGGCGGCGCTACCTTTACCAACCTCAACGTCGACGCGGTGCAGGAAATTCAATCCAACTCCGGTTGGATGCCGGCCGATATCGGCCGCGGCGCCGCCGGCTTCACCAACATCGTCACGCGCTCCGGCAGCAACGATTTCCACGGTTCCGCCTTTGAATTCCTGCGCAACTCCGCTCTTGATGCCCGCAATTTCTTCGACGATCGGTCTCTCGCCAATCCGGGCCGCATCCCGCCCTTCCGGCGCAACGAATTCGGCCTCACCAACGGCGGCGCTCTGATCAAAAGCCGCACTTTCTATTTCGTCGAATATCAAGGTTTCCGGCAAGTCTTCAGCAATACGGAAATCCTGCCGGTTCCCACTGTCGCCGAGCGCGCGGGCCGCGATACCACCGCTTTCCCGGGCGATACACTCATCATCCCGGTCAATCCGGCGATGGCGAAACTCATCGACCGCTATCCCCTGCCCAACGATCCCGAGGGCCCTTACGGCGCCCGCACCTTCGCCACCTCCTCCAAAGTCACGACCATCTCCGATCAATTCTCGGCGCGCCTCGACCACAAGATCTCCGATAAATCGCAACTTCTTGCCCGCTTCACTTTCGAAAACACCAAAGGCCCGACGACCAACCCGGATCAGACCGCTCTTGACCCCAACTTCGCGGTAAACTTTTTAGATCAGGAACGCAACGCCGTTCTGACTTACACACGCACGCTCTCGACACATACTAACTCCGAATCTTCCATCAGCTATACGCGTGCTACTCCCCAGTTCCCGACGCTCGACCACACTGACCCATCCCTGACCTTCGGCAATGGCCTGTATGAGGCCTTCAACGCGGCTGGCGGCTCTGTCCAAGCCTGGTTCGGCAATCTCTTCCAAGTCCGCCAAAATTTCACTTTCACCCACGGCAGACACACCATCAAAACCGGCGCCGAAACGCGTATGAACCGCGATACCTCTTGGTTCGGGATCAATGTTGACGGTCAGTATCAATTCGGCGGTGGGGTAGCTTATTCCCCGGTTGCGATTGAGTCTTTAAGCGGAGCGCACAACGTCGCCGCCGGCCAAGCGCTTCCCGACGCCCTTTCCGGCTTGCTCACGGCCAGCGCGTTCTCTTTCAACATGGCTGTCGCGCCCTCACTGTTCGCGCAGGGCAGCCGTATCGGCGATGCCGGCATGCACCGCGATGCTTATAACGCCTACATCGAAGACACCTGGAAAATCAACAATAGCCTCACCCTGAACTACGGTCTGCGCTACGAAATCGAGTCGCGCATTCGCGAGCGCCATGATCTCACCGCGAATCCTATACTCGATCCATCCCTGCGCGGTTCCGAACTCATCGTGAATCCGCAACCGCCTTATCAGCTCGACAAAAACGGCTGGGGTCCGCGCGTCTCGGCCGATTGGGCGGTTGCCAAGAACACTCTCTTGCGCGCCGGCGGCGGCATCTCCACCTTGCTCATCAACTTGTATCAAGACAACCTGATCATGGGCGGCGCGCCGTTTGTGATTTATCCGCGCCTCACCGCCGCTCCAGGGCAATTGGTTCCCTTTGGTCTCCACTTCACTGCCCAAAATCTGCCGCCGGCTTATACCATGAGTGGCGTGCCGATCTTCGCCAGCGGCAACTCCAAAGCCGTTCCCGGCAATACCCTCATGGATGTCGATCGCTTCGTAACCGACATGGCCGCGCTCTCGCCCAATCACCAACTCGCTCCGCTTTCGGTAAGTGGTATCGCTCCCTACTTTCAAAACGGCTACATCGGCACCTGGACCGCGGGTCTGGAACAAAAGCTAGCCGGTGCCACGATCGACGCGGCCTACGTGGGCACAGCCGGCATCAAGTTGCCTGTCATGGATTATCCCAACGGCTACCTCGGCGCCTCTCCCGCCTACAGTCCTTATACCGAGTACAATTCCGCCGGCGACGCCATAGGTGGCTACGGAATCGCAACGGTCATGACCAACCGTTCCCATTCGACTTACCATTCGCTGCAGATGTCCGCACAACGAGATCTGACTGCCGCCGGTCTCGGTTTCCAGGCGAGTTACACGCTCTCTAAGTCGATCGATGACACCAGCGCCGTCGTCGGTGGCTTCATCTCCGGTTCCTCGGGAGCGGTTGTGCAAACCATCGCGGAAGATCCCAACGACTTCCGTCTCGATAAAGCCGTTTCTAACTTCGATATCAAGAACGTTCTCTCGTTTAGCCTGTTTCAAGATCTGCACGTCGACCGCTTTCTCCGTCCTCTGCCAAAAGTCATCACCGCCGGCTGGCAGCTCTTAGGAATCGGCAGCTTCACCGGCGGCCTTCCGTTCAGCGTCTATTCCGGCGTGCAGCAAACCCAGGCCGGCACCATGGGTTCCGATCGTCCCGACCAAATCGCCGCGATCACTTTCTCCACCAGCCGCACCGTGCGCGAAGACTATTTCGGGCTGGGCGCAAACAATACGTCATTCTTTAGCGTTCCTAGCGGCCGCTTCGGCACGTTGGGCCGCAACACCTTCCGCGGCCCAGACCTGCATAATTTCGATATGGCGCTGATCAAAGATACGCCGCTGATGACGCGTAACGGAGCCGAACGGGCCGCCCTTCAGTTCCGCGCCGAATTCTTCAACATCTTCAACATCGTCAATTTCGGGCTGCCGGCGAACATTCTCGAAGGCCCCGGCTTCGGCGAAATCAGCCGCACTGCGGCCACCTCTCGCCAAATCCAGTTTTCCATGAAAGTAATCTACTAACTGGAAATTCAGCGTAGCGGCGCCGAGTGAATCACGTCCGTCAGCCGCCGATGCCATGCAACATCGCGCCACATCCCCGCGAATTGCGGACCATTGAAATTGCTGGTCGAAATCGCCACCCACCGCCCGGTAGCCGCCGCGGTTCTCACACCCAGTTCGCAAATCTCCTTCAACCAGTCCCATTCAAGCAACGGCCAGTCTTTGTAATCCACCAAGCTCCAACACTCGGTGGTAATCAGCGGTTTCCCGCTCGTCCGCGACCATTCCGCACACAGCCCAATCTGCGCTTTTAGTTTCCCGTCCCAATCATCGCGTCGCTCGATGTAGACGCGTTTCGCATTGTTCACTAAGTTCTGATATCCACGCGGGTCGAAACGTTCATAGTGGTAGCCAACCGTTTCGTAATAGCCGGGCGCTTGCGCCATCCAAATATGCGGCTCCATAAAATCGAGCATCGAAACATCCTGTTGCTGCCAGGTATCGAACTCGCTCGTTTGCGAAAAGCTGTAATCCAAATCGGGAAACGCGGCTCGAACGCTCTGAATGGCTTGCTGCATCCACTCCGTGTTTTGCCGTGAATTCCGCTGGAAGCCCTTTGGCAAAAAGGGAGCCCAAACATCGAGGGGCCATTCATTGCAGAGATCCACGTAAAGGATGTGAGGCAGCAGCCCGTCTTGTGCGATCGTTTGTAGCGTTGCTTTCCAAATCCGCGCGTGATCTTCGGGCGTGTGGATTTTCATCAAGGTTTGCGCCGGATCGTGCCGGAACCAAGTGGATAAGCCCACGCGCAGTTTCCTGTCGGCGCATTTGCGGATGAACTGATTCAGAGCCGGCTGAACCTGCACGACGTTCTTCGCCGGGCTGCCCCAATCTTGAGTGCTCCAACAGGGAATCAGCTCCCAGGCAGCTTCAGGCTTGGCAGCCACCAAATGCGGATACGCGTCAATGCGCACCGCATCATAGCCGCGCTGCACCAGTCCGTCCAGCGCCAGGTCCCAATCTTCGTAACCCGCGCCCGGCCAGCGCCGTTCAAGCCATGAAAAATCCCACATCGTGATTGCCAGCGGATGTTCAATTTCTTTCAATCGGCCAGGCGCCGCACCGGAGGAGCGCGCCAAAGCAGCCGCCGAAGCCGCCAAAAACGATCTGCGATTCATGCCATGGTTGTATCAAAGTGGGCGTGTCCTTTGCCAGGATGCTCACCCACCGGAAGCCGTGGCATTCGCATCGGCGGGGCCAGTGTCATCGGCACCGCGCAGCGAGTCGGCGAAATCGTTGTGTTCATTTCGTTCACTCGTCACTTGGTAGTTCGCCCAGTTCTCAATCGTGTCTTTCACAATTGCGGAAACCGCTAGAAAGTCGGGATGTCCGGCTTGCACGACGAACATCGGCATCTCTCTTCCGCGAATATCAAGCACCAAACCCTCAATATCTTTTTTCATATAAACGTAACTGCCTACCGCTACAAATCCATCGTCAATCAACACGGCTCGCAGCGATGCCGGCGCGTCGTAGCGAAAGAGCCGAAATTGCCCCACTCCGGGTTTCAGGCCGTTCGGCAGAACCTCATTTTTCAATTTCGAGAAACGGTTATTCACCACGCGGTCAGCCTGGTGCTGATTGTTGATCTGTTTAGGGAACTTGACGTCGCCCAGATATAAGTCCACGTTAATGCCGGCCTCCACCAGCAGCCGGACCAACTCCGTCGCATTGGCCCCGCTAAATTGAATCACCTTGGCGCTCTGCACCGGCTTGCCGGCTTCTCTCTGCGCTTTGAGGTAGCGCCGCACTTTAGCCGTAACCTCGCTATTATCTTTGGCGACCACAGCATTGGGAATACGTGGCGATGGGTCCGGGAGTTCGGGAAGCAGCGCCGGCACCACCCAGCCATCTGCTTCGAGGGCGCGCACATGACTGACCAGGGCCGAAACATAGGTTCCGTCAGCCAGCGCGTCGGGATCGAAATCGTACTGAATACAACGGTAATCGGCGACGTCAAACGGAGGCTCTTCCTCTTTGTGAATCATCATGATCACGGGCCGCATAGCGCACTGCGCAACGGCCAGTTCATAAAACACGTTGGGGTTATGCCCGGTTAAGACCGCAATGCAAAAATCTTCCGTCAGAATGGAGCGCAGCACTTGTTGGGAAATTTTGCCTGGCGCCAGATATTGATCGCCTCGATACGGTTCAAACTCCACTTGTTTCATCGCCGGCTTAATGATATGGCTGAAGACTTTATCGGCGTGATCTCGCTCTGTCGAGCCGGCGGCGCGGATCGGACTAATTACAAAACAACGTTTCATGGGCAAATCCGTTCATCCCCTATCGTATTCTCAAACTTTTATCGGGGAATGTTTTGCAATCTGCATGATCTCGTCGGTTTCTTATGTTAACGGTATCCCCGCGCTTGAATCTGGAAAAGCTTGGCGTATTCGCCGTTGCGCGCCATCAGCTCATCGTGCGAACCGCTTTCGACAACTTCTCCATTTTCCAGCACAATGATTTTTCCAGCATTGCGCACGGTGGAAAAACGATGCGATACCAGCAGCAGGGTTTTGTTCTTGTATTGCTGTTCCAGATTCGTGAAGATGTCATATTCGGCTTCGGCATCGATCGCGCTGGTAGGTTCGTCGAGAATCAGCACCGGAGGCGCTTCGTAAAACGCGCGAGCAATGGCGATCTTCTGCCATTGGCCGCCGGAAAGATCGACGCCATCTTCAAATTCCTTGCCCAACACTTGGTCATAGCCGTTCGGGAGTTGCTCGATAAATTCGGCTGCGCCTGAACGGCGCGCGGCTTCTTTCATAGCGGCCACGTCATTGCGCTCGGGCGCGCCGAGCATGATATTTTCGCGCACGCTGAAGTGATAGCGGACAAATTCTTGAAACAACGTGCCCAGGAAGCGGTACCAATCCCGTTGTTCCACGTCGCGCAGATTGATGCCATTGATCAGGATTTCACCTTCCGTGGGATCGTAGAAGCGGCACAGCAGTTTGACGATAGTCGTTTTGCCTGCGCCGTTGTGGCCCACAAGCGCGACGCTTTCGCCGGGGCCGATGACAAACGAGACGCCAGTCAGAGCATACTTCTCGCTGCCTGGGTAGCGGAAACTCACATTGCGAAATTCGATGTGCGGCGGCTTCGGGGTGCCGAGCGAAACCGGATGAGACGTCTTGGGAATCAGATCGGGCAAGGCGAGAAATTCAAAATAGTGATCGGCGTAGAGACTGTTTTCATAGATGTGCGCGATTTGGGTGGAAGCATTTGCGGCTCGCGAACCGAGTTGTTCGAGCATGCTTACGAGCAGAGTGAAGGTCCCAATACTCATGTGGCCGCCAGTGACTTGCGGCAAAAAACGCCAGGCGATGGCGAACAAGACTCCGGTTTCGAGGAGCGGGGGAAAAACCAGCACCCGCAGATAGCGATCGAGCCCCTGCTTGTTCAGCCGGTACAAGAACTCCTGCATGTGGCGAAACTTTTTGAGCAACGCCTCGCTGGAGCCGGTGATGCGCACTTCGCGCACGGTCAACGGCTCTTGCATCATGTAGTTCAAATACCAAAGCTTGCGCGCTTGCGGCGCGCCCGAGCCCCAGAGGGACCATTGAATGGCCCCGAATTTTGCTTGCAGATATAAACGCGGCAAAACCGTGAGACTGAGCACCAGCGGCAACCACCAGCCATAGGGAACCAACACGACGAAGGCCACCAGGTAGCCAAGAACGGCAATAAGGAAATACGAAAACGATCGCAGAAAATCGGGCAAGCGCCATTGCATGGTGTCGCGCGTCTTCGTGATCAGGTCTTGCGCGGCCGGATCTTCGAAATAGGCCAAATCCAATTCCGCAATCTTCTTCTGAAATTGGAAGGTGATCTCGTTCTGCAGCTTGTAGCGGAAAATGTAATCCAGATAGCTCTGGTTGACGCTCCAATAGATCAAGCCATCGAGAAAGCTAACCAGATAGCGCGCGGCCAGCACAACGGCCAAGATGACGGGGACGGTTGGCGTTGCCGAGCGTTGTGCCTGCTGCAAATGATCGATTAGTAATTTGAGCACCCAGCTCGCGGCCAGCGGCGTAAGCGCGGATAACGCCGCAGTCAGGTTGTAGAGCAGCGTTACCCGCTTGTCCATTCGCCAAGCGAAGGCGAAGAGGTTGCGGGTGTTTACGGCAATCTTTTGAAAGGCGCTACGATTCAGAATTCCCACTCTCCCAATTCTCCGCGAAGGGGCGCGCGCTAGCATCGGGCTGATGCTGATGGTGAATCACTTGGTGACTGTTTCCCGCGGGCCGGAAGCCGGGATTGGCAAAGGGAAGCGGGTGACGGTGAATCTTGGCAACGGCCGTCATCGCTTTGCGGAGAACGATGCCGCCGTAGAGGAAAGCGGCAACACGATCGAGATTGCATTGAAATTCTCAGGAACGGGAAAGCCGGTTGAAAGCGTTCTGGACCCGGCGGTGATTGACCCGGGGCGGTATCGCGTGGAATTCGAGAATGCGCAAGTGCGCATTTTTCGCGCGCAGGTAGAGCCTCACGGAGTGATTCCGCGACATGAGCATACGTTGAATCGAGTGCTGGTTTTGCTTACCGACATGGCATTTCGTGTGACGGACGATCGGGGAAATGTGACTGTGGTCAACAACAAAGCGGGAGACGTCGTTTGGGCCGCGCCGGTGATTCATACTGAAGAAAACATCAGCGACCAACCATTTGAAGTGGTGGCGGTAGAACTGAAAGCCTAAATGGGAAACGCAAGAGGACGAATGGGAGCGCCGGTAGCTCCACGAATATTCATGGGAGCTGCAATCAGCGTGAATTCGAAAACGCGATCATGAGCCAGCTCTTCCAGATTCAGAACCTCAATGATGTGGATGCCCGAATCGACCAGCAGATGCATGTGGACCGGCATTGAGGCGGCAGGGACTTTCTCAAATGCAACAGTATCCGAACCAGCGGCGAAAATCTTGCGATCGCTGAGCCAGCGCGCCGCGGCTAAGGCGGGGCCGGGGGCTGTGACGTTGTTGATGTATGCCTTGGCGTCGTGAAAGAAGCGCGCCCAACCGGTGCGCACGAATACCACATCGCCTTCTCTGATCTCGCAACGTGTGGCCCGATCCAAATGGATGGGGGTGATTTCGAAATCCGCAGGTAGAGCTTCGACACCTTCAAGGCCGGCGATATCAAGCAATACGCCGCGCCGGATGATGGGTACTTACCTGAGTTCTTCACACAACCAGTGTCCCGTATCTTACCTGCCCGTTACCTGTTACCTTTTTTTGTTGTACCTCCTTGTATGCCTCCTCCATATCCCCATGCCTGATACCACCGCTGTTTACCCTGCCTCCGCTATAACCTCCTCCGGCGCCTCCGTAATTTCAGCTTCCAGACCATCGCCATGTGCCTCCACCAATGCTGCGCCTCCTGCCCCGCCCTGCCAAATCCGTTCCTCCTGCGTACCATAGTTAGTCATTACCCCCTGAGTGTAAAACCCCTCCACCACCACCACAGTTGTTGAAGCGCTCCATAACCATTTGTTCCGGTGCATCCATTTCCGCTTGTTGTAATGCATCCCCTGCTGAATCGCCACCTGTACCTCCTCCACCGCCACCGGCATTCTAGCGGAGTTGATGTTGAATAGTTAGCTCCCAGAGCTACATAAGTCCGCCACCACCGGAAGTGCCACCGGGCTGTTGTCCGACTAAAATTGATAACACCTCTCCGGGGGTTACACTGAAAGTGCCTGACATAATAGCTCCTTTCCTCCTCCGCCTCCCTGCGCACCTGCGGCTGTTATATTAATGCTCGTATATCCGACAGGAACTGTCCAGTTGACAATTGAACCTGTATAATTAAATGTTTGAGATATAGTATTCCATGTTTGTGACTCAGCATAATAATTATATGTTCCGCCGCTAACAGGTGTAAGAGTTAAATTTGCACCGCTGGCGCTGCTGTAAACAGGAGTACCACCTGTAGGATTGGAGTACATCCAATGGTATTGCTTGCCGAAGTTGCATTTAAATTAGTTGATGCTCCCAGGCAAAGCGAAGAAGGAGTGGCTGTAGCAGGTGAAGGTACCGGGGGAATATGGCTTATATAAAGTGAAGATATCCCTGTGAACCCCAGCAACCGTTATTATTTGAATTAAAATAGTATATACCTGTTGAAGTAACCGTTTGGCTGACAGAAGCTGTGGACGTAGAAGTTCCTCCGCTTGTCGTGTTTTCCCAGTAAATAGTTCCCGGAGTTCCTCCACTGGCTGTAAGAATAGCCGAACCGCTTCCGCAATACATTCCCCCTCCCGTCACAGTGACAGGACTGGGAGTTGTAATAACATTGATTGGCACAGTAGCTGAATTTACACAACCATTAATTGCTGTACCTGAAACTGTATATGTAGTTGAATTTGTGACAGTAGTTATTACTGTTGCACCTGTAGTTGTATTTAAGCCTGTAGAAGGCGACCATGTATATGTTGATGCGCCGCTCGCCGTCAATGTAGCTGAATTAGCAGCAGAACAATAAGTAACTATGGATGGAGTTACAGTTATTGTCGGTGTGGTAATAACCGTGATTATGACAGAATTGTTATTAGAACATCCCCCTGCGAGCACTGTTTCAGTTAAGGTATATGTTGTCGTCACCGTGGGCTGCAATCGATTGGATACCGTTGAGCTGCCCAAACCTGTAGCAGGACTCCAGCTATATGTGTTACTGCCAACAGGTGCAGAGCCTATCTGTACAGATGAGCCTGAGCAAATAGTCTGAGGACTGCCGGTATCGGCTGCCGGTGCAACTGAACTTACAGTAAACTGTACCTGAGTTCTGGTAGGCGAAGCACAAACAAAGCTTGTTCCCGTAATCTGTACCTGCCCGTTACCTGTATTACCTATAGAATTATTTGATCGCAATACTATCTACGCCGAGTTTCGACATACCGCGCTCATAGCTTTGTTCTATTGGCTGGCCGCCGAAGCACATGCCATTGCAGGAAAAGTGACTCAATGCATCAATATGCGTACCGACGTGCGTTCCCAAGGCGATGGCGTCGGCGGCTGAGGCAGAGCCGCCTTCATAGAGAATGTCGCCGTGCTTTTTGGTCAGACTGTAGAGAAAGGGAGGATGAGTGGGATAGTGCGGCATGCCTGGGAAGTAGGGTTGGCCAAGATCGTACGGGCGCCGATTCAGGATTCCTTTGGGATTCATTTGAAAACCAAGATATCGCTAAGAAGAGATGAATTGTGCCTCTGGTCCACTATCTTTTAAGCGATGGACATTCTGGAAGGCGAGGAATGGCGAGACACAGCGGAACGCCGCAAGGTGGCCACACGCGACCGCCTCGTTGCCGGAATCTTGCTGTTGTTCGAGCGCAGGAGCAAGGTGCGCGAATGTGAATTGGTGGACTTAGACGAAGAGACGTGGAGAGAGTTTGAGCAGGCGGCACTGCCGGAGATGAGCTCATTCGTTTTCAGCCAAAAATCAACGCATGTTACACACACACCCTCCGCAGTGCTGGCAGACGCAATGGGCCACGTCTGGCTCACTACCGAAGGCGGAACGCTCAGCGCCATGCAGCTGGTGGCGGAGATTGTGAAACGGATTGGCCAGCAGTACGAAATTGAGACGGTCGATCGCAGAGGCCGCAACCGCGATTCGCTCGGGCTAGACGTGGTTGGATAAATTGTTCTAACGAAAACCCGGCGCCTGCGTCCAAACTGGAAACATGGGTAGCTCAGAGATTTAGATACCATCAAGTGTCCGCTTTCGAACAAAGTCTAAGGAGCTTTCTATATGCGTCCCTTCTGCCGGATTGCGTTACCGCTCATTCTGCTGAGTCTGACCAGCTTGGCGGCTGAACAAACCACGACGCCTGCCTTCGACGTGGCTTCCGTCAAGCCGAACAAATCGGGCGACAGGGGGACGATGGTTCAGTTTGCGCCCGGGGGACGATTTGTGGTGAAGAATGGCACATTGAAATTGCTCATCGAGCTTGCCTATGATGTGCGCGACTTTCAGATTACAGGCGGCCCGTCTTGGATCAATTCCGACAAGTACGATATCGAAGCCACGGGTGCCGAGACGGCGCATAAAGAAGGCAAAGAAGAGACCGAGGAAGAGCGCAAAGCCGATCTGGATCGGCATAGGCAGATGATTCAGAGTTTGCTGGCGGATCGTTTCAAATTGAAGCTGCATAAGGAATCAAAAGAAACCCAAATTTATGCGTTGGTGGTGGCAAAGGGAGGGTTGAAAATCAAAGAGCTTCCCCATGAAGCTCCCCCGGCTGAGCCTCAAGCAATGCCTGACAAGCCAGACCCGGCGCACCCCCCGCGCGGGATGATGCGTATGGGTCCCGGCGAGCTCACGGCGCATGGCGGGAAGATCGGATTTCTGACAGACGCGCTTTCAAACGTCACGGGCAGGAAAGTAGTGGACGAAACCGGGTTGAAGGGCGACTACGATTTCGATCTGAAGTGGACGCCGGATGAAGTGCACGGCCCGGGTGACGCAGGGGGAGCAGGCAGCAGCGGCGATTCGAGCGGGCCTTCCGTTTTTACCGCGTTGCAGGAGCAGTTGGGATTGAAGCTCGAATCGAAAAAAGGGCGAGTAGATTTGTTGGTGATCGATCAAGCCGAGAAGGCTTCTCAAAACTGACCTTACACGGAAACATAGACTCGAACGTCATCGAACTGAGCCGTATGGCTGTGAAAACTGTTTTGGCCGCATTGTTGCTTGCTGCGAGCGTATGGGCCGCGGCCGAATCCGGGCAGGTGCTGTTTAACGGGTTGCCAGTTCCGGGAGTGACTGTAACGGCGACGCAGGGCGAAAAGAAAGTCGTTACCGTGACTGACGAAAAGGGGCTTTATAGCTTTCCTGATCTCGCGGACGGCGTTTGGACATTTGCTACTGAGATGACTGGCTTCGCGCCTATGACGCGCCAAGTTAGTGTGAGCGCGAATGCCCCGGCCGAAACATGGAACGAGCAGCTTTTGCCAATGGATCAGATGCAGGCGCCGGCTACCGTGCGGCTGGAGACAAAAGCGGCGGCTGCGCCTGAGCCCGCTGCCAAAGAACCGGACGTACCAAAGGCGCAACCCAAGCAAGCAGGAGAGGAGACGGCGGCGGCCGACGGCTTTTTGATTAATGGCAGTGCGAACAACGGCGCGGCCTCGCCGTTCGCGCAGTTCGCCGCGTTTGGCAATAGTCGCAGCGGGAAGCATGGCTTGTATAACGGCGGTATCGGAATGATCGGTGATACCTCTTTTTTGGACGCGCGCACATTTTCCTTGACCGGCCAGGATACTGCTAAGCCATCCTACTTGCGGTTTACGGGAATTGCGAGCTTAGGCGGACCCTTGAAGATTCCGCATTTGTTTCAGAGCAGTCCGTTCTTTTTCGTCGGGTATCAATGGACACGGAATCGCAGCGATAGCACTACTACCGGCTTGGTGCCTACTCTGGCGCAGCGCAGCGGGTCAGGCCTGCCGGCAAGCCAAATCAATCCGCAAGCCTTAGCGCTCCTGAGTTACTATCCACTGCCGAATTTCGGCGGCAGTTCCCGCTACAACTATCAGGTGCCGTTGGTGGACGTAACCCATCAAGATGCCCTGCAAGCGCGACTTAGTAAATCGATTGGGCAGCGAAATGATCTATACGGCCGGTTCGCCTTTCAAGATAGCCGCGCCAGCGCTCCAAATCTGTTTCATTTTCTCGATACAAACGACGTTTTAGGACTCGCTGCCGATGCGAACTGGTCGCATCGTTTCGGTTCACGCATGTTTTCCACGCTTAGATACGAGTTCAGCCGGCTCTCAACCCGCACTGTGCCTTATTTCGAAAATCGCGAAAATGTTTCCGGGCTGGCTGGCATTTCGGGGAATGATCAAGCGCCCGCGTACTGGGGTCCGCCGAGTCTGAGTTTTTCGAGCGGCATCAGCGGCCTTTCAGACGCGTCGCCTGCTTCCGATCACAATCAGACGGGTGCGATTTCGGATACGACTTTATGGATTTACGGGCGGCATAACTTTCATTTCGGCGCCGATTACCGGCGCGAACAGTTCAACTATTTGTCGCAGCAAAATCCGCGCGGCAGTTTCACCTTTACCGGCGCAGATTTCGCCAATTTCTTGCTTGGCGTTCCAGCCTCGGAGACGTTGGCGTTCGGCAATGCGGATAAGTATTTCCGGGAATCGGTTTATGACGGATTCTTTACCGACGATTGGCGTATGACTCCTGAATTCACGTTGAATGCGGGTTTGCGCTGGGAGTATGGCGCACCGATGACCGAGCGATACGGCCGGCTGGTGAACCTCGATGCGGGAACCGATTTTATGTCGGCGGTTCCAGTGCTTGGTAATTCGACGATTCATCCGGATAGGCACGGGTTTGAGCCGCGGATCGGTATCGCGTGGCGGCCGATTTCGGGTTCGTCTCTGGTGGTGCGCGCGGGGTACGGGATTTACTACAACACGTCGGCCTATCAAAATATTGCGACTCAAATGGCGCAGCAAGCGCCGCTCTCGAAGAGTTTGAGTGTTTCGAACGCTCCCGCGACACCGCTCACCCTGGCGGACGGATTCAATGCAGTGCCTGCGAGTACACCCGACACGTTCGGAATCGATCCGAATTTTCGAATTGGCTATGCCCAGAATTGGCAAGTCTCGCTGCAGCGCGATTTGCCGGCATCGCTGCAAATGGTAGCGAGTTACCTGGGCATCAAAGGGACACGCGGGGTTCAGAAATTCCTGCCGAATACTATTCCAAACGGGGCTGTGAATCCATGCGCGGCGTGTCCTGTCGGCTTCGTTTATATGACCTCGAACGGCAATTCCAGCCGGGAGGCAGCGCAGATCCAACTGCGGCGACGCTTGCACAACGGGTTGACCGCGACTCTGCAGTACACCTTTTCGAAATCGATTGACGATGACGCGACATTGGGAGGCCAGGGATTTTCTCTGACGCAGAGCGCGGCCGGAGATTCCGGTAGTAATTCTTCCTCGGCCGCGCTATCGACGCCGGCGGCGGCCAGTTCGCCCAACGCGTTAGTCGCGCAAAATTGGATGAATCTGAAAGCGGAGCGAAGTCTTTCAAGTTTTGATCAGCGGCATCTGCTCAGCGCGCAGATTCAATACACCACCGGCATGGGTCTCTCGGGCGGAACGCTGTTATCCGGTTGGCGCGGCGCGCTATTGAAAGAATGGACTCTCGCGACGTTGATCACCGCCGGCAGCGGCTTGCCGGAAACGCCGGTCATTCCGGAGCCAGTCACTGGGACGGGTGTGGTTGGGTCGCTGCGGCCCGACTACACGGGCGCCGCGCTCTATGCGGCACCTACCGGATTGAGTGTGAACCCCGCTGCCTACGTGACGCCGCCCGCCGGCGAATGGGGGAATGCCGGGCGCAATACGATTACGGGTCCCGCGCAATTCACGTTGAACGCGTCTATGGGCCGCACGTTTCGCTTGAATGACCGCTTCAATTTGGATTTGCGCCTGGATTCGGCGAACGCGCTGAACCATGTGACCTATTCGAGTTGGAACACCAGCGTCGGGAGCGCGCAATTCGGCATACCAACTGCGGCCAACAGCATGCGCAGCGTGCAAACGACGCTGCGGCTGAGGTTTTAAGACGATGCGGCTACTCATCTCAGCGCTGTTTCTCATCCTTGGCCAGGATACGGTCACCTTTACCAGCAGTACGCAGTTGGTGGTAGAGGCAGTGGTTGTTACCGACAAGAATGGGAATCCGGTAAAAGGTCTGACAGCCAACGATTTCACCGTGACCGAGAACGGCCAACCGCAGGCGATTCGAGTGTTTGAGTATCAGGATCTCGCGACTGTTCAACCAGCTCCTAGCCCTGAGCCGATTCACCTCTACGACAAGCTCGGCGCCACGCACATTGCGCCGGAAATTCCAGGGAAGACGAAGTATAAAGACCGGCGTTTACTTGCTCTTTATTTCGATATGAGCGCGATGCAAGAGGGTGAGCAAATGCGCGCGCTGAAGGCAGCAAGCCGGTTCATCACTACACAGATGCAGCCAGCGGATCTGATGGCCATCATGCGTTACCAATCGGGCACAGTGGAGGTTTTGCAGGATTTCACGGACAGCCGGGGAAAGTTGCTAAGCATTATTGGGACGATGCAGGCGGGCGAACGGGAGGGTTTGGATATTTCCAATGCCGATGCGAGCGCGGCCGATAGCGGCGCGGCATTTGGACAAGACGATTCGGAATTCAACATATTCAATACCGACCGGCAGCTTTCCGCGCTGCAGACCGCCGTGACGATGTTGGGGCAACTAAACGAAAAGAAATCGCTCATTTATTTCGCCGGCGGATTGCGCCTGAACGGTATGAACAACCAGGCACAGTTGCACGCCACGGTTAACGCAGCGATTCGCGCCGGCGTAACTTTGTGGCCGATTGATGCGCGCGGCCTGGTTGCGGAAGCGCCTTTAGGAGATGCCACGAAAGGTTCTCCCGGAGGACTCGCAATGTACACCGGCGGTTCGGCGATGGCGGAGACGGGTAACTTCGAGCAATCGCAAGACACGCTTTATGCGCTCGCGTCGGATACCGGTGGGAAAGCGCTCCTCGATTACAACGATCTAACGAAGGGCATTGTGCAGGCGGAGCAATCGGTGCCGAGTTATTACATCATCGGCTATTACACGTCGAATGCGGCGCTGGATGGGAAGTTTCGGCGCATCAAAATTAATCTGAACCGGGATGTTTCGGCGAAACTCGATTACCGCCAGGGCTATTATGCCGGGAAAGAGTTCAGCAAGTTTACGGCGGTGGACAAAGAACGGCAGTTGGAGGACGCGTTGCTGCTGCCGGACCCGATTACCGAATTGACCATCGCCATGGAAGTGGATTACTTCGAGCTGAACCGGGCTGAATATTTTGTACCCGTGATTATAAAGATTCCGGGCCGGGAGTTGGCGCTTGTCAAGAAGACCGGAGGCGAGCACACGCTGATCGATTTTGTCGGCGAGATCAAAGACAACTACGGGACGACGGTCAGCAATGTGCGCGACAAAATCAACATTAAACTCAGCGACGCGACGGCGGCCGAATGGGCGAAACGGCCGATTGAATACGATACAGGTTTTACACTGCTGCCGGGCAAATACACGATCAAGATGCTGGCCCGCGATGATGAGACCGGGCGCATCGGCACATACCAGAATACGTTCGTAATTCCCAATCTGCAGAAAGAAGAGAAACGCCTGCCGATCAGCTCCGTGGTGCTGAGCAGCCAGCGAGTGGATTTCAAGGACGCGATTTACAACGCTATTAAAGACAAAGCTCAGAAAGAAGAGCCAAGCAACCCGTTGGTGGAAAACGGGCAGAAGATGATTCCGAGCGTTACGCGTGTGTTCAGCAAGGGACGCGAAATGTTCGTCTATTTGCAAGCTTACGAGCCGGGCGTGGAAAGCACCCGGCCGTTGCTTGCTTACGTCAGCTTTTATAGAGGGCACGAAAAGGTTTGGGAAGCGCCCGCGCTGAAGATTGCGGAAGATATGGGCGGCAGGCTGAAGACGCTACCCATCAAGTTCACGATTCCGCTGGAGGCGATTGCGCCTGGCGAGTACGATTGCCAGATCAGCGTGCTCGATTCACAGGGCAAGAAGGCTGCTTTCTGGCGGTCGCCGATCGCGATTGTTCAATGAGCGAAAGCGACCATCTACCATGTAGATAGCTTGCAGATCCGTCTTTTTCTCGCGCTCAGCGTGTTTGCCGTGGCCGCGCCGGCAGCGACCAGCACCGTTTGGGAGGTCAGCGGTTTTTCCGATTTCTTGAAAGGGCGGTTGGCGAATCTGTCGCTTACGGCGGACGGCATTTTGCAGCCGGGACCGCCGATTCGCTGGACTACGCCGCTCGATCAACCGGCGCTTTGGGCGATTGCCGCCGCGCCCGACGGACACATCTTCGCCGCGACGGGGCATTCGGGGAAAATTTATCGGGTTGATGCAAAGGATGGCAGCGCGACTCCGATCTGGACTGCACCGCAGAGCGAAGTATTCGCACTGGCAACCGATGCAAGGGGCGTTGTTTATGCCGGGAGTTCGCCGAACGGCAGCGTTTACCGGATCGAGGGCAAGAACGCGAGCGAACTGTGGCGAGCGCCGGCGAAATACATTTGGTCGATTCAAATGGGGCGCGACGGCGATTTATACATCGCCACTGGCGAGCCGGGCCGGGTTTACCGGCTGGGCGCGAACGCGACGAACGCGGAATTACTTTTCGATAGCGGACAGCCGAACATCACGGCGCTGGCGCTTGAGCCGAACGGGCACGTATTGGCCGGTGCGGACCCCAACGGGCTGACGTACGACATTTCAGCGCCGGGAAAAGCCAGCGTGCTTTACGATTCGCCACTGCCCGAAGTGCGCGCGATCGTCACCGATTCAAAAGGCTTCATTTACGTGGCGGCGATGGGCGGGGCACTTTCAACGCGAACCAATAGCACCACAACATCAACTGCAGTAGCGAGCCCGGCGGTGGCGACGTCGCCAACTGTCATCACGGTGAGCGAAGCAAACGAACAGAGCGGTGCGCGCGTCTCGGCTCCGCCGGCGAGCATGGGCCAAGGGTCGGGCGCTACGACTTCAGCCGGCGTAAGCGAAGTGAGTGGCGCGGAGAAATCGGCCATTTACCGAATAGCTCCGAATGGTTCGGTGGAGACCATTTACAGCTCGAAAGAAGGCAATGTTTATGACCTTCTGGTTGACGGCGACGACCTGCTTTTTTCAACCGACGCCAACGGGCGCATTTACCGCTGGCATGCGCATGAAATCACACTGGTCAGCGAACCAGGTGACGGAGAAACAACGCGGTTGCTCAAAGTGAACGGCGAACTTTACTCGGCGATGAGCAATCCAGCGCGACTGTTGCGATTCACTGCGGCGGCTAGCGCGACAGCTTCGTACGAATCGGAAATACACGATGCCACGAGCGTGGCTCGTTGGGGCCATTTGCAGTGGCACGGCATCGGGTCGGGTGTTCAATTCCGCACGCGCACCGGGAACACAGGGCGGCCGGACCAGACGTGGAGCGCTTGGTCGGACCCGATTCGAGATTCGGCGCAGGCTTTGATTTCGAGCCCAGCGGCGCGCTTTGTTCAGTGGCGCGCGGAATGGCCGGCGGCGAACGCAGCGGCGCTTTCGACGGTAGATATTCCGTATCTGCCGCGCAATGGAGCGCCGGCAGTGCATAGCATCAGCGTGGTTTCGGTACTGGGAAACACGCCGCAGAAATCAGGGAACACGGCGGCCAGTTCGACGGCGGCCTACTCAGTGACGGTGACCGACACAGGCGAAGCGCCGGCAGCGAGTTCGGCTTCATCGGCCACGCAGAGTTCGGCGCGATTACAAACGCCGCAAACGCAAATTTCCTGGCAAGCGGACGACCCGGACGGCGACCGGCTGATGTACACCGTCGATTTCCGCGCAGAGGATGAGAAGAGCTGGCACTTACTGCGCGATCATTTGTTCGATAATTCGCTGTTACTGGACGCCGATGCGCTCGCGGACGGGCGGTATTTTTTTCGCGTAGTGGCGAGCGACGCGCCGGCGAATGCGCCGGAATTCGCCATGACATCCGCGCTGATCAGTTCGCCGATTCTGATCGACAACACACCGCCAAATGTGACGTTTGGCAAAATTACGCGAAACGGGAACGCGCTGGATGCCGAAATTGAGGCAGAAGACAAGACAAGTCCGCTGCGGCTATGCGAATTCTCGCTGGATGCGAACTTCTGGCAACCGGTGGAAGCGGTGGATGGCGTGACGGATTCACCAAAGCAAAAATTCCATTTGCATCTGGAAAATTTGAAAGACGGCGACCACATGCTGGTGGTGCGGGTTTTCGACGCCTCGAACAACGCCGGTTTGGCACGCGTTTTTTTGACGGCGAAAATGCCTTAAAGTTGCCGCCCGGTTGTGACCGGAGATTCGCGCCTCAAAGGTGCAATAACCGACAGCGTTTTCGCATTCTTCAGGAGGAGGGAATGAGAAGGGTTTGGCTGGTGGCTGCTTGTGCGCTGAGCTTGGGGGCGCAGGACAGCCTGGTTGACAAATTGCTGGCGACGGCGGACACGGATTCGGTTGAGCATTTGCTCGATGCCGAGGCCGCGCAAGTGACACCGGAATTGTTTGAGAGTTGCCGCAAAGCCGCGCTCGCGCATTATGAAAAGCGAGAGAATGCGGAAGCGCTGCAGGATTATCAAACGGCACTGGCCGTGGCACGGCACTTGCACTCCGACCGGCTGACCGCCATGGCGTTGCGCGGTTCGGGAATGTGCTGGTTTCGGATGGACCAACCGGCGAAAGCGCTGAAGGACGACGAAGATGGCTTGGTTTGCGCGCGGAAGGCGCAGGAGCGGGCACTGGAGGCGGAATTGCTGCGCGGGGCCGGAACAGCGCACCGGCGGCTGGGGCATTTTGGCGAAGCCATTCAAGCAGACGAGCAGAGCCTCGCCATTTACCGAGAACTGAATAATACGCTTGAGACCGCGCGCGCGCTGAATAACCTGGGTAGTAACTATAACTTAATTGGCGATCTGCGCCGATCTTGGGAGATCTGGGAAGAGGCGATCACGATTGGAAAGGATCACCAGGACTTGGTCGATTTTGTAGCTAATAACCTAGCGCTGATTGCGGCGGATTTGGGAAACACGGATGCGGCCATAAAGTTTTTTGAGCAGGCCTTAGGAGGCTCGGAGAAGAAGCAAGACGCGCACGGGATCGCGGTTGGGCTAAATAATCTGGGTCCGGTTTACCGCGAGCGGGGCGAGACGGACAAAGCGTTGGAGAGTTATAACCGGGCGCTGGCGCTCGTACCGGGGACGCATGATTTGCGGCTGGAATCGACGATACTGATCAACCGGGCGGCGCTGTACAACGGCACCGGCCGGGCGACGCTAGCGCTGAAAGACCTGCGGGAGAGCGCGCAGATCAATCAACAAATTGACGCGAAAGAAACTTATGCAACCGCCTTGACCAATCTGGCGTGGATAGAGCTGGGTTTGAAACAGACGGAAGCAGGATGCGAACACGCACGGCAGGCGATGGCTGTCAGCGACCAATACGGCGAATCGACATACATCCGGTGGCAGGCATTGGATGCTCTGGGGCAGTGTTCGATGGCGCAGGGCGACCGCGAGGGAGGTCGGAAGAACTTTCAAGACGCGGTGGAAGCGGTGGAAGCGCTGCGGTCACTGGCGGGAGGAAACGGGACGGAGGCCGCAGGGTTCCTTCAAGCGCGTATCCAGCCTTATCACGACTTGATCCGACTGGATGTTGCGGAAGGATTAACGGCGCAAGCGCTCGGCTTCGCCGAGCGAGCGAAGGCGCGGGAGTTATTAGATGTGGTGCGGGGGGCGAAACCAAATGGAGTGGATGCGCTGAGTCCGGAGGAGCAGGAGCAAGAACGGCAGTTAGGGGTACGAATTTCGGAAGCACAACAGCGACTGCAGGGAGCGAAAGACGGTAAAACACGCTCGGCTGCGGAAGTACGACTTGGACGCGCACAGCGAGAGATGGAGGCATTCCGGATGAATGCCTATATGGCGCATCCGAGTTTGACGGCGCCGGCGGGTGAAGCACACCCGATTACAGTAGCGGAGGCCGGGAGCCTGCTGCCCAATCCGCAGACCGCGATTGTGGAATTTACAAGTACCGAGAAAGAGTTGTTTGCGTTTACGCTGCGGCGCGGAGCGAACGGGCGGACGCTCTTGCGGGCGCATACGATGCCGTGGCCCAGAAAACAATTGGAGCGCGATGTGAACGAATTCCTGAGCAGCCTGGCGGCGCGAGATGTGGGATATCGAGCGATTGGAGAGCGGCTTTACCGGCGCTTGCTTGGGCCACTGGCAGCGGACTTGGGCGAGGCTCAATTGATGGTGATTGTGCCGGATGGGCCGCTTTGGAATTTGCCGTTTCAAGCGCTGGTCAGGCCGGATGGGCGGCATTTGATTGAGCAGCAGGCACTGTTTTATGCGCCCTCACTGACTTACTTGAGAGCACGGCGAGATATGCGCGGCGGTGACGGCGGCAGCGGGCACAGGCTACTCGCTTTGGGAGATCCAGACACACAAGATATTCCAGAAACGGCTCGGGAAGTGCGCGAGTTAGTCGATCTCTATGGGCCGGAGAGTTCCAAGGCGCTGACGGGAGTGGAAGCGCTGAAAGCGAACTGGCAGAGAGCGGCTCCGCAGTATCGGATTTTGCATATCGCGACGCATGGGGTGCTGAATGAAAAGAACCCGATGTACTCCTACTTGGTGTTTTCGGGAAAGACCAGCAGCGAAAAGATTTTGGAAGCGCGGGATGTGATGAACATGAATCTGCGGCCTGCGGTTGTGGTGCTATCGGCGTGTGAGACGGCGCGCGGGAAGGTGACAGCCGGGGAAGGGCTGGTGGGGATGAGTTGGGCTTTTCTATTGGCGGGCGCGCCGACTACGGTGGTGAGCCAGTGGAAGACGGACAGCGCGAGTACAACGCAATTGATGATCAACATGCATCGATTGTTGAAGCCCGCGTTGACCTCGAGCCATGGGATGGGGCGAGCGGTTGGATTGCAGCAGGCGGCATTGGAAGTGATGAAGATGCCGGAGTATAAGCACCCATTTTATTGGGCGGGGTTTGTGATGATCGGGGACGGGTATTAGCGAGACTGGATCCTGCGTCAAACTGCTCAGTACCTCAGCAACAGTACCAAATTGCCCTTTCGCCCGCCAATATTCATTCTTGATCTCCCTCTTTACTAACAGTTGACGCGGGCTGGTGATTTGGTCGTGGAGGCCAGCCCTATGATCTCATTAATCGGCCACTTGGCGCGCCTAGATCTACTCAGACGGAGCAATGAATTGAAAATCTTCTCGCAGGTTTTATTTGTAGCCTTAACGGCTTTCGCTTTTCTACCGCTTTCAAACTCTTTGAAAGCTGAAACCATCTTCTTTTCCGGCAACCTGCGTACCAACTCCAACATAATCAGTTGCGGTACCGGATGCACTCTCGGCGCTGCCAATTCCGATGGTGATTACGCCCAGTGGGCGGCGGTGGCGTCAACGTTTACAGTTACCCAGAACACGACCATGGAAGCCATCACCTACAGCTATGCAGGCGGCACAAGCCAGACAGGCGCTGTCGTGCCGGCGGGAGGACTCGAACCCTATTTGAGCTTGTTCGATTCCAGCGGCAATTTTCTTGCTTCCACCTTTTTCGGGACCACTTGCCCGCCTGGGGCAGCGTCGCTCAACGGCAACTGTTTTGACATCGAACTGGACGGAGGCACGCTAACCCCGGGGACTTATCAGATTGTCTTGAGCGCTTTTGAAAACATGTCGGTGGCGGAAAATAATGGGCCGCCCGCCACTCTCGCCGATGGCTTTACGGGCCTAGGAAATCTGGCTGCGGGCGAGAACCTCAATTACGCTTTCGACGTGATCCTGCCTGACCAGCCATCCATCCCCGAGCCGCTCTCTTTAGGGCTTTTCTTGACGGGTCTTGCCGCTCTGCCAATCTCTCGCCGCTTTAGATCAATCAATAAATCAAATTTGGAGAATACTCATGAAAAATAGACTCTTTGCACTCGCCGGGGGCCTTGCGCTCTTCGCTGTGCTGGGACACTTCTACGCGAAGCCGCTCCTGGCCCAGGTGCGTGCTGCGCTGGTCAAGAATATCGATGAGCGTGGACGCAACCCTTATATACAGAACGTGACCTGTTACAGCGCTTCGGCGAACACCTGTACCGTCTTTTTGCCGGCAGTGCCGGCAGGCATGCGGCTCGTGGTTGAACATCTGAATGTGTCGATGGATACTCCAACTGCGCTGATCTCAGTCGACATCTCAGGTAACGGCACTATTATGTTCCCGTTCATGCAGAAGATGAGCTCAGATTCGGCCGGCAACTCGATTTACGTTGCCAATCAGCCATTTCTCAGTTACTACGAAGCCGGCCAGACACCCGAGGTCAGCATGTTCGCGGCGGCCGGAGGTTTTACTTTCGTCTCAGGCAATGTTACGTTCACGGGATACCTTGTGAATTTGTCTGAGTAACTAGATACATTCGGTCGGAACGTTAGGTTAGTTTGGAGTTGGCCGCTGGATTCGTTCGAGCACCAAGAGTTTGATTGCTCCCCGCTGAGACTCAAGAGATAGACCGAGCTGCTCTTGCAATGCGGTGACGAGTGATGGTCCGAATGCATCCGGCGGCGGTGTGTCGTTGGTGGTTTCGGGCACACCCTCCGCGGCAAGCATCGCCGTTTGATTTTCGTCGGGAGTCCATTCAATTCGTAAGTCGTATTGGCCCGTGAGTCCAGTTTTGTCGGCGACGGTTCGGCTCAAGAGAGTTGAAAGATTGCCGGAAAGCGCCGCCATGGTTGTTCCCTCGGCTGCAATCAGTCCACGCCGTATCTTTGTCATGCGGGGACCTGAACCAGCAACGGATTCTTTCAGCTTGGGGCCGTTCTTGCCGATGACCAGCGCGTAGACCGGCATCTCTCGCGTTTCGCGCCGCACGAGGAGAGCGAATCGCTCGGCTAGCAAGGACTGAAGCATTGATTGAAACTCTTCCGGCTTCGCGGGTCCGTCGGGTTTTGCGGCGATGTCAAAGAGATCGGAACCCGCCCAGCCGGGACCACCTGAAATTTGAAAATCTTTGATGCGGTACGCCAACTGGATCAGCCGTTTCACTGTGACGTTCGAGGCACTAAATTGTCCGCCCGACAGGACGTGAGTCATGTCGAAAAACGGGCGACGGTCAGTCGAGTTACTGGGCTTAATAGAAGCGACCTCGAATTTTCGCGGGGCTATGGGCGGAGTTTGTGAGTTAGCTTGTCCGACGGCGACAAGTAGGACGATAAGCGATTTTTCTTTCATCCTGCGCTTGGCGTTCATCCTCGTACTGCTCTTTCTTGGAAAGGCGGAACCGAGCTAGACGGTAAGTTCACATGACCCCGCACCGTGCCCCATCCGTCGGGCAAAGGGCTTCCCGGCACTATTTCCGATTCTCTCCGCCAGACAAGCTCTCTTCCCAGGTGCTAATTTTGTTAAAAAGCTCTGTGAATTGGCGCTTTTCAAATTTTTCCGCCGAAAGCGGGAAATCATGCGCCCGCCCGTCAATTGCTATTGAAACGTTGAACGGTCCGGTATCCTCCTGGCGTGTACATCCGATCTTTACGCGACTCTTTAAAGCCTTCTCCAACCAGCGAAGCTCATGTTTGATAACGTCGCATGGCTCTTTATCCGTCATGGGTTCTCTCCTATTTCGGACGGTAACACAGTCTCACTCATGAACCATGAAACACGTAAAACAGGTATACCCGTTCGAAATGGAGGCCTTTTGAAAAGACGCTTGAAGATGTCTTGAACGACCTTGAGGCGCAGTACTTTGAAATTTTCGTGAGGCTCCTGAGGTTGTTTGTGAGTTAGCGTGTCCGATAGTAACAGCGAAGACGGTTGCGGCGAAGCGGATCAGGTCCGCGGTGTCTTTCCCAAACAATGCTGCTCCCGAAACTATCTCGCCTGACGCCATAATTTTTCAGTCACAGCTAGTGACGATTTTTCTTTCCCCTTCTTTTCAAAGAGTTAGCGGGTTTTTTGTGGTTTTGGCGCTTGCGGCGTTTCTACTCTGAGAGCGGCGAGGAGGTTCTGCACCGTGCCGGTGAGATCCGTCGCCGTTCTTCCGAGCTGCCGGAAGAAAACAGGAAAGGAAACAAAAACCATGCACGCTAAGAATAGAGTTCGATATATTCCGCCCGACGAGCAGGCGCATCTGATTTCCAAACTCTTTAACTCCGGCATTGCCGAAGCCAATATCGCGCACCATCTGGGCATCAGCCGCAAAACCCTGCGGACGTTTTTCCCTGGGGAACTTTTGTCCCGGCCTTACTGGGGCAAGCGGAGGGGCGGAACCTCTATCATCTTTAATGGGCGGGAAGAAACGGCTAGTTCTCAGTCTTTGGCTGCTGCCGCCTAAGGAGCTGCGTGCATGCCTGCTGTCGACGTTCTGTTGTTTGGCGCTCATCCCGACGACGTCGAGTGGGGGGTGGGAGGTATCGTCCTGCGGTTGCGGGAAAACGGCGCCTCCTTCGCCCTGGTTGATTTCACGCGCGGCGAATTGGGTTCCCGAGGCACGTTGGCGGCGCGGCAAGTGGAGGCGCTGCGCGCGGCTGAATTCATGGGCGCGCAGGTTCGCGAAAACCTGCGGCTGCCGGATGGCGGATTGGCGGATACGCCGGCGGGTCGATTCCTGGTCGCGCGTGCGATTCGGCGCTATCGGCCGGAAATTGTGCTTGCTCCTTATTGGGAAGATCGGCATCCGGATCATGCGGCCGCCGGGCTGATGGTGCGGAATTCAGCGCTGTATTGCGCGCTGAAGAAATCGGAAGATGCGCAGCCGCCGTTTTTGCCGAAAATGTTTCTGTATTATCCGCTGCACAAAAGCGTGACGCCGACGATTGTGGTGGATACCAGCGAGTTGTTTGCGAAGAAACTTGAATTACTGCGATTGCATGAGTCACAATTTGAGAAAACCGCCGAGCAGTTTGGCGTTCTGCCGCAAGGGCTGGGCGATTACTTTTATGCGCTCGAAACGCGCGACCGGTATTACGGCGGGCAGATTGGTGTTCGTCTGGGGGAGGCGCTAGTGGCTGATCGGCCTTTGGAGTTGGGGAGTTTGGCGCGCTTGCTGAAACTCTTGGGACGGGGGACTTAGACCTTGGTGCCCTTTCGCGACAATGTGCAGATGGCCGTTGGCGCTCTCTATGCGTACAAGCTGCGAGGCGCCTTGACGGTGCTTGGCTTAACCATGGGTGTGGCGACACTCATGACAGTTATGACTTTGATTCAAGGCGCGAACAAGTATGTAGAGCAGAAGATTGCGAACTTAGGAACGAATGTGTTTCGGGTGGCGAAGACACCGTTCGCCGTGGTGGATTTCACGGTGGTGGTGAAAGCGCTGAAGAACAAGAACATCGATTTGATGGATTATCAATCGGTGGCGGAACTTTGCCGCGCGTGCGACGAGGTGGGCGCTTCGGCGAGCGGTACGCTGGCGATTCAATACGGCAACAAACAAACGGACGATACCAGCATTATTGGATATACGCCGAACATGATCGACATCGATACACGGGAGCTTGAATTCGGCCGGTATTTTACGCCGGCGGAAAATCAACATGCCGCGTATGTCGCGCTGATTGGCTCTTCGCTGGTTGATCAGTTCTTTCCGACGGAAGATCCGGTGGGCCGCACGATTCGCACGGGAAGCCTGGAGTTTACGGTTATCGGCACGTTTAAGAAGCTCGGTTCGGTGTTGGGGCAAGATCAAGATAACTACGTAATTATTCCACTGAATACGTTCTTGAAGGTGCGCGGGAGCCGGACGAGTTTGACGCTTGAGATTAAGGCTTCGGGCGGGGGGAAGAATTTCAACGAGGCGCAGGATGAAACGCGGGTGATTATGCGGACGCGGCGGCACGATCCGCCGGGCAAAGACGATAGTTTCTTTATCGGCACGGCGCAGAGCTATATTTCGCTGTGGCAGAGCATTAGTGGTTCGTTCTTTGCGGTGTTTGTGATGGTAAGTTCGATTTCGGCGGTGGTGGGCGGCATTGTCATTATGAATGTAATGCTGGTAAGTGTGGCACAGAGGACGCGGGAAATTGGATTGCGGCGCGCGGTGGGTGCAACGAAGAGCGACATTTTGCGACAGTTCCTGGCAGAGAGCCTGTTGCAATGCTTGATTGGCGGTGCGGTTGGAATAGCGATTGGCTTTGGCTGCGGCTTGCTGATTCGTACCTTGACGGCATTCCCGGCTTCCGTGCAAACGTGGGTGGCGGTGTTGGGCTTGGTCCTTAGTTCGGCGATTGGACTTTTCTTTGGCATTTATCCGGCGCGCAAGGCGGCTGGGCTTGATCCGGTGATTGCTTTACGAACGGAGATGTGATGACCAGACAAGAAGTTCTTGAGAACATCCTGGTTGCAATGGAAACGCTGCGCGCGAACAAAGTGCGTTCGGCTTTAACAATTCTTGGTATTGTTGTCGGTGTTACCACGGTTATTGCAGTCGCTTCCATCATTGACGGCCTGAATGGCGAAATTAAGGAACGGGTGGAGCGTTTGGGCTCGAACGCTCTTTTTATTACCCGCATTCCTCCCATGCAAGACCCGTCTCGTCTTTCGGCCAAAATACGCGATCGCAAATATCTGCTCGATGAAGATGCTGCGTATCTGTTGGAATCGTGTCCGACGCTTTCCTCCGCCACGGTGTTCGTGAATCGCATCAATTTTGCCGAGCAGACCGATGAAATTCGGTATGGCAACGCGCACGTTGAGCGTTTTTTCCTGCGGGGCGTGGAACCGCAATACATCAACGCTTTTCCGCTTTTCTCTATCGCCAGCGGGCGCTTTATTTCGGCTTTTGATGAAGAACACGCGCGTGCCGTGATTGTAATCGGCCGCTCGATAGCGGATTCTCTTTTCCCGAACGTCGATGCGATTGGCAAGCAAGTGCGGCTGAATGGGCGCTTGTATGAAGTGATTGGCACGTTTGAGCCGGATCAAGGCCTGTTTTCGGCCATGGGCGTGGATCAGTTCGCGTGCATTCCGCTGAGTAACTTCCGCAAGAACTATCCTGAAGTTCGCGAACGATTCATCGCGGTGGCAGGCAAACCACAGTTCTCGCTTCCCACGGTGCAGGGTCAAGTGGAAGACGCGCTGCGACGCAAGCGGCATGTTCCTTACAACGCCGAAGACGATTTCAATATCACTTCGCCGGATTTCCTGAGTTCGTTGTGGAGCCAACTGACCGGGGCTCTGGTAGCGCTTACCGGGATTATCAGCGCTGTGGGCTTGCTGGTGGGTGGGATTGGGGTGATGAACATCATGCTGATCTCGGTAACGGAACGAACGGCGGAAATCGGGGTGCGAAAGGCTGTCGGGGCGCGGCGTTCGGATATTCGTGTGCAATTTCTTCTGGAAGCGATGATGCTTTCGTGCGTGGGTGGCGTGATTGGGATCGTTTTGGGAGCGGTGATTGCTTTTGCCGTACGAACGGCTTTGCCCGCGGTGCCCGCGTTCGTTTCGCCGCTTTGGGTGTTTCTAGGGTTCTCGATTTCCGTAAGCGTAGGTTTGTTCTTTGGTTACTATCCTGCCAACAGGGCGGCGAATCTGGACCCGATCGTTTGCCTACGTTACGAGTGAGCCGTGAAATTACTGTTAGTCGGCGCCGTCTGTATGTCTCTGCCTGCGTTCGCGCAGCAGCAGATGGGGGTGAATCAGTTCGCGCAAAAGCTGGCGGTTCTTTGTGACAACCACGTTCCCGATCTTGCTATTGCCAAAGAAATAAAGAACACCCGTCTCACCGAATCATTCAGTCGCGAAACGTTGGACGCGCTGGCCGTCACTCATCGATTCGGCCCGTATGCTTTGTTCGCCCTCGACCTGAAAATCGCCAATACAGCTTTGCTTCCTCCGCCTCCGGATCGTATTTTGCACGCTGCTCCGCCGAATGCGAAAACTGTGGCAATGGTGGAGTCGCGCATGAAGCTGGTTGTCGACGGCCTCTCAAATGACCGTGCCAAATACGCTGGCAGGCGAGAGGAAATTGTTGAGAGCAGTAAAGGATCAGACGGCGAACAATGGTTTCCTGTCTCGGCCCCTGGCACGCAGGAACTGAAGGAACTGCCGGTTGAACAATTGCTCACCTTGCGAACCGCAAAGC
Source organism: Bryobacterales bacterium (assembly GCA_963771405.1). Classification (GTDB taxonomy): domain Bacteria; phylum Acidobacteriota; class Terriglobia; order Bryobacterales; family Bryobacteraceae; genus Bog-105. The sequence continues at coordinate 279,909 of CAVYUL010000024.1, read as the reverse complement.
TGAAATGGGATCACTGGGAAGTTGTGAAGATGCTCGATGGTTCACGCGATGGCACAACGGTGTTTCGCTTCACCGCTGACGGCGCTCGACGGGGCTTGGTTTATCTGGACAATGGTCAAATTGACCGACTGGTTGAGGTGCGTACCGGCCATGTGGGGCCAAGGGGTGTAACCGCTGTCGTCACTACGGAAACGGATTTTGGGTACGGTACCGTGAGCGGCGACGTGGTGGCCGTCTTTCCATTGCGCGTGATCTCAATCGATCGCGCCCCGCGGGGCTCGTACACAAAAACGACGGTGCTCGTGACCGGCTTTCATCCCCGTAGATAGGGTGTAACGCCAGGCCGCCGCGAATCACTACATCGCGGAGGGCAAAATGCTCAAACAACTTTTTATCACTGTGGCCGCGATCGCTGGATTTAGCGCGTTCGCTTCGCCTGCGCTGGCGGGTGTCTACCACACGCCGCTTCATGTCGGAGTCCGTTGTCAAGACGCTTTTCAAAACAACTGGGCGCCGGAGGTGGATGTCTATCCTGCTTGCGATAGCTTTATCAGTCAAATCAAGAGTACGGACTACGTGGATTTTTATTTCAATCTGGAAGGCGCGGTCGTCGCGTTTCAGAACGGCAACGGCAACGAAGATTGCAACCCGTGCGGTGGCGTGGATAGCGTGGATTTCTTCTTTATGATTACCCACGGCACGATTGCCAACAACAATGCCGACTACGCCGGTTATGCGATGTGGGATGACAATTCGATTGCCTGGACGCCGAATATGCGATTCGGCGCGGTAGGGAAAGAGGTGAAGATTTTTTCCACCTTCTCCTGCGACACGTTTAAGACATCGGACGGTTTGTTCTGGGCTCGCTGGTCAAGCGCGCTGAGCGGCGGCGTGAAGATTGCCACCGGCGGACACGATCTGTTGTATGTCGATAACTCGAATACGGCTACGCAGAATTTTGTGACGGACATGCAAAACGGAATGTCGATCGGCAGTTCGTGGCTTGAGTCGCTGTGGTATGCGAACAACAGCAATCATCCGTCTGTTGCGAATACAGGCGCGAATTCAACCGATTGCTGGAACCGGCAGGGCGCGACTTTGGAATCGGTGCAGGGCATGGCGCCGCTGCGCGACGGACAAATCGGTTATGTGTGCTGGAGCGGTTGGAACGGTGACTAATTCAAGGAGAATGACAATGAAAACGAACAAATACCTATTTATTCTTGCGATAGCCGCCGCGGCGCTGCATGCCGAAGATTTTGCTAATACGACAGCGTTGAAACAAACCTCGCTGACCAAAGGATTCACGCAAGCGAATCTGCCGGTGCTGCATCGCGTGGCCGGCGCAAGCCAAGCGCAAGTGAGCGCGGACTTGGCGAGTTTGAAAGGTGAGAACACAACGCTTACCATTTCAGCCGATGGCACGGCAGCCGATTTCCGGAATCTGAATGTGGCTGCGAAGGCGCATTCACTCGCGAAGCCGGTGGAACAGAAGCTCTCGCAGGCGGCTTTGGAGCAAGCGGGGCGGGCGTTTATCGCCTCGAACCTGGCGAATGTGATTACTCTGGGGCCGGGCGAGCAGATGGTGGCCTTGAGCACGGATTACCGCATCGAAGGGGAACAAAACCTGGCGACGGGCGCGGTAAAGAGAGCTGTGGCGGCGAATCGAGTGGTTTTCGGTAGAACGCTGAACGGTGTCGCCGTGGTGGGTAATGGATCAACGGTGGTAGTTACGTTCGCGAATGACGGCTCAGTGGAATCGTTCCACTACGATTGGCCGAAATACGAAGCTGCTGCGGGAGTGGGTCAGAACATGGCGAATGCGACCAGCTTGCTGGCACGTGTTCAGCAAGTGGTGGGTGCTCGCACGGGCGTCACTCCGACCTTCACGGTGCACGTGCCGGCGGCGAACACGGGCGACCTGGAGATCAACACCGGAACCAAGCTGCAATCTCTGCAATGCGGCTATTACGATCCCGGCGCAGGTTCGGGTTACGCACAAGTGCAGCCGGGTTGTGTGTATCATGCCGTTATTACCGACACAACGGGGACGCGCCAAGGTTACTCAGGCGCGGTTCCGGGTGGCCAGCAGTTCCAGGCTGATACGAAGTGGCCGGAATCTCAGGTGATCAAGTAAAAGTGATGGCCAGAAAAAGGGGGCTCTTAAAGCCCCTTTTCTCTGGCAAATGATATTAGATCGACGTTGGGCGGAGTGTGGCCAAGGGCTCGCAAGAAGCCGGACACCTGGCCGCGATGGTGGGTGGAATGATTTACGACGTGCAACACCACCACTGAAGTCTCGTTTTTCCAGAGATTGCCTTTTAAGTCGGAGTATTGCAATTCCGCGCTGGCTGCCTCATCGGTCAAATTGGCAACCCAATCGACCCAACCTTGCGCGATGTTTGGCCAGTTGCCCTGGAGCGCTTCGAGTGAATCATCGCCGGGAAGGCGGAAATCCACTTTTGTGTCATGCATGCGGTTGAGCCAGGCGCGCTCCGCGCGATAGCAGTGAGTGAGCGTGCCTAGAATGCTTTTGTCGGAAGTTTTGAAATCCTGGTTCAATTCTTCGGGTGTGAGGGCGGCTGCCGCGGACAAGATGCGTTGATTCGCCCATTGCATGAACGCAATTTGATCGCGAAGAAGTTGTGCCGCGGATGCCATGTTACGCCGTTGCAGATGTATTGATAGTCAGAGGACGCTGGCTTTCATAGGCTTTGATTTCGTCCTCTTGTTGCAGGATGAAGCCGAGTTCGTCCACGCCATTCAGCATGCACTGCCTGGCAAATTCATCGACCGGAAATGTGACGGTTGCGCCATCGGGCAAGGTGAGTTTCTGTTGCGCGAGATCGACGGTTACCGTTGCGGCCGGATTGCCGGCGATGGCCGCGAATAACGCCTTATGGGCATCCGGGGGAACAACGATAGTGAGAAGAGAGTTCTTGGCGGAATTGCCGGTGAAGATATCGGCGAAGGAAGTGCTGATCACGGCTTTAAACCCGTATTGTGTAAGAGCCCAAGGCGCGTGCTCGCGCGAACTGCCGCAGCCGAAGTTATCGCCCGCAAGCAATACTTGCGCGGCTTTGCCCTCGGGTTTGTTCAGAATGAAGTCAGGTTTTGGCGTTCCGTCGGCGTTATAGCGCCAATCGCAAAAGAGCTGATCGCCCAAGCCGATCTTCGATGTGGTTTTCAAGAAGCGCGCGGGAATGATTTGATCGGTATCGATGTTGTCGATCGGGAGCGGGGCCAGGCGGCTGGTGAATGTGGTGACTTTTTCCATTAGAGTAATGTCCTCACGTCGGTAACAACGCCAGTTACCGCGGTGGCGGCGGCAGTTAACGGACTCGCCAGGAAGGTGCGTCCACCTTTGCCTTGGCGGCCTTCAAAGTTGCGGTTGCTGGTGGAAACGCTGTATTCGCCGGGGGCCAACTGATCGCCGTTCATAGCGATGCACATAGAGCAGCCGGCTTCGCGCCAATCGGCGCCGGCGTCTTTGAAGATGCGGTCTAAGCCTTCAGCCTGCGCCTGTTCTTTCACAATTTGGGAGCCAGGGACGACCATGACACGAACCTTCGGATTAACCTTGCGGCCCTTGAAGATGGAGGCGGCGGCGCGCAGATCGGAGATGCGCGAATTGGTGCAGCTGCCGATGAACACAACATTCACCGGATGGCCCAACAAGGTTTTGCCGGGAGGGAGATCCATGTAGTGCAGCGCTTTGTTGAGCGTGTCGCGTTCGAGCGGATCGCCCACGGAAGATGGATCGGGAACGCTTTGGGTGATGCCGATGCCCATGCCGGGATTGGTGCCGAAGGTGATCATGGGTTCGAGCGAATTCGCGTCGATATGGATGGTCTTGTCGAATTTAGCGCCGGGATCGGTGGGCAATTTGCGCCACAAGCCGAGCGCTTTCTCCCAATCGGCGCCTTTGGGCGCGGCGGGACGGCCACTGAGATATTGATAAGTGGCATCGTCGGGAGCAACCAGGCCGGCGCGCGCGCCGCCTTCGATGGACATGTTACAAACAGTCATCCGCTCTTCCATAGAAAGCGAGCGAATGGCGGAACCCGTGTATTCGAAGACGCAACCGTTACCCCCGCCAATACCGATGCGGGAGATCAAGTTGAGGACAATATCCTTCGCGCCAACGCCCTGCTTGAGCGTGCCTTCGACGCGCACTTCGTATGTCTTCGATGGACTCTGCAACAAGCACTGGGTTGCCAGGACATGTTCGACTTGGCTGGTGCCGATGCCGAACGCGAGTGCGCCAAAAGCTCCGTGGGTCGCGGTGTGGCTATCGCCGCAGACGACAGTCATGCCGGGTTGCGTGAAACCCTGTTCGGGGCCGATGACATGCACGATTCCTTGCTTCTTACTATGCGGACCATAGAAAGGAATGCCGAAATCTTTGCAGTTCTTCTCGAACTGAGTAATCTGGGCTTCGGCGATCTTATCCACGATGGGCAGATTACGGTCGTGCGTTGGAATGCTGTGGTCGGTGGTGCCGATGGTGAGATCGGGGCGGCGGACTTTGAGCCCGCGCTCACGCAAGCCGGAGAAGGCTTGCGGAGAAGTCACTTCATGGACCAGGTGCAAGTCAATGTAGAGCAGCGTCGGAGTTCCCGGACGCTGCGCGACAACGTGGTTGTCCCACACCTTTTCAATAATCGTGCGTGGTTGCATAATTCCTTTCAAGCTGCGGCGAGCGCGCTGACGGCTTCGCAAACGGCATCGCCAACTTCGGTGGTGGTAGCGGGTTTGCCGGCCGGTTTCAAATCGGCAGTAACGCGGCCGCTATTCAAAACGTTTTCCATGGCGGCGTAAACCGCTTGTGCTTCCTTGGTCAGGCCGAAGCTGTATTCGAGCATGGCGCCGACAGATCCGATTGCGCCCAACGGATTGGCTTTGTTCTGACCCGCGATATCGGGGGCTGAACCATGCACCGGCTCGTACAAGCCGACCCAGGCTCCCGACGCGCTTTTGCCGCCGATGGAAGCCGACGGAAGCATGCCGATGGAACCGGCCAGCACCGCGCCTTCATCACTCAGGATATCGCCAAACAGGTTTTCGGTCAGAACGATATCGAAGCGCTTTGGATTCAGCACCAGTTGCATGGCACAGTTATCAACCAGGATGTGATCGAGGGCAACGTCGGGATATCCGGCTGCCACTTCAACTACAACTTTGCGCCACAACTGCGAATTTTCAAGCACGTTCGACTTATCGACGCTAGTGACTTTTTTGCGGCGCTTGCGCGCCAGTTCAAACGCCATGTGGGTAACGCGCTCAATTTCGGGCCGGGTATAAACCATGGTGTTGATGGCGCGCTCTTCCGCGCCGGTGCCCGAAATGCCACGGGGTGTGCCGTAATAAAGGCCGCCGGTCAATTCGCGAACGATGATCATGTCTGTGCCATCGACCAATTCGTTCTTCAGCGGCGACGAATCGATGAGGGCTTTATAAGACCTGACCGGGCGCAGATTCGCATACACCCCAAGCGCTTTGCGAATACCCAGCAAGCCGCGCTCAGGCCGTTTTTCCGGTGGTGCGTTGTCAAACTCAGGCAGACCAACCGCGCCCATGAGAGTGGCGTCGGCTTTTAAGGCGAGTTCGCGGGTTTCGTCCGGCAGAGGATTGCCCGTCTTATGAATGGCGATGCCGCCCAAGAGCCCTTCGCTTAGAGAAAGCTTGTGGCCAAATGCAGCCGCTACACGCTGCAAAACTTTTACCGCTTGTTGGGTTACTTCGACGCCGATGCCATCACCGGGCAAAGTCAAGATAGATAGGTTCATTCAGGTTTATTTGCTTGCGCCGGCGGGGACGCCCTGCGCCTTCACGCTTTTGATCAGCGCGAGAATTTCATCATTGCGCAGGCCCTTCTTGTTGTCCGCCAGGTGCGTGAACTTGGTATACAGTTCGTCCAATTCTTCGCGCGATAAATCATGTCCCAGAGTGAGTGCGCGATCTTTCAGCGCGTGACGCCCGCTGTGTTTGCCCAAGACGAGCCGGCTTTCCGGCACGCCCACACTGGCAGGGCTCACGATTTCATAGGTGGCAGGGTTTTTCAAGTAGCCATCCTGATGAATACCCGCTTCGTGCGCGAAGGCATTTTCTCCGACAATTGCTTTATTCGGCTGTGGGCCGAACGAAATGAACTGGGTGAGCAACTGACTGGCAGGGAAAAGCTTCTCGAGGTGGATCTTGGTTTCAAACGGCAAACGATCGGCCCGAACTTTAAAAGCGGTGACCAGTTCTTCCAGCGCCGCGTTGCCCGCGCGTTCGCCAATTCCGTTGATGGTGCATTCAATTTGCCGCGCGCCCGCCTTTACGGCGGCGAGCGAATTCGCTACCGCCAAACCCAAATCATCGTGGCAGTGAACGCTCACAATAGCGCGGTCGTCGAGCGCTTTCACCATGCGGCCAATGAGTTCGGCATATTCATCCGGCTCTGAAAAGCCGACGGTGTCGGGGAGATTTACGGTGCGGGCCCCGGCTTCGACAACGGCGCGGCACACTTGCTCCAGATATTCCCAATCGGTCCGGGTTGCGTCTTCGGCTGAAAATTCGACGTCGTCTGTGTAGTTGCGAGCCAGGCTCACGGCGGCACAAGCTTCATCCAACACCTGCTGGCGCGTCTTGCGAAGTTTATGAGTTAGGTGGATATCGCTGGTGGCGATGAAGGTGTGGATTCGCGGGCGCTTGGCGTGTTGCAGCGATTGAGCGGCGCGCTCGACATCGGTGGTGCAGGCGCGGGCTAAAGCCGCTACTTGCACCCAGGGATATTTTCGGCTAATGGCATCCACAGCTTCAAAATCGCCTTCCGAAGCGATGGGGAAGCCGGCTTCAAGGATATCCACGCCTAAATCCACCAGGGCTTCCGCCATCTTCAGTTTTTCAGGCATGGTCATGCTGCAACCGGGGGATTGTTCTCCGTCGCGCAACGTGGTGTCGAAAATGTAAACTCGGCTCAAGGCGATCGTCTCCTGTTCCTTATCATCGTAGGGTTCTGAAGGTGATTATGCAAATTTATAGTGTTGTCAATTGATATTAAATTTCATAATGACATAAGCGGTTCGTATCGACTGGGTGGGCGGATACTAGAAGTAGATAAGAAATGGTGAAGATGCTGTTGGGACCGGCGGCAGCCGTCGGCGGTGCGCTGGCGATTTCGTTCTTTTGCTTTTCGATATTGCATAGCAATGCCACCATCGCTGCGCTGTTTTTACTCCTCGGAGTAGTGCTAGCCGGAGTTTTTGCATCACGCGCGGTGGCCGTCGCTGGGTCTGTCGCCGCTACGTTATGCCTAGACTATTTTTTCATTCCGCCGATTGGGCGAATCAGCATTGGCGATCCGGAAGGTTGGCTGGCGTTGGCCGTGTTCCTGGCCGTCTCGCTGATTGCGACGAATTTGTCGGCGCGGTTGCGGCGGCAAAGAGACGAAATCATTGAGCAGCAAGCGGAAAGCGAAAAACTGCATGCACTGAATCGCGCTATTCTGCTGCGCGATGGGGTCTCGCAAGACTTGGAGCGCATCCTGGTGAACAAGTGCATGGAACTGTTCGGCTTTGAAGAAGCTGCGATCTTTCAGAGCGCGACGGGATCGATTTACAGGTCCCAGCCGGACGGCAGAATTGGCGAGGCGGAGTTGCGCCGGGTTGCGCATTATGGATCGGCGATGACGAACGAGCGAATGACCGTTGTTCCTGTTGCGTTGGGCAACAAGATTTATGGGAGTTTCGGGTTCGTGGGACAGCCGATTGCGGTTGGTTTGTTCAACAGTTTGGGAAACACCATTGCGGTGAGTTTGGCACAGGCCGAGACGCAGCAGGCAGCGAATCGGGCCGAAGCCGTGCGGCGCAGCGAGGAGTTGAAATCTTTGATGATTGACGCGCTGGCCCACGAATTGAAAACGCCGCTGACTTCGATTGAGGCGGCGGCGGACATGCTGCACGGTGGGAGCCTTTCGGCGGACCAAAGCGCGGAGCTGATCGATATTGTGCAGCAGGAAGCCAAGCGGCTGCAGCAGTTGATGGAAGAAGCGCTTCACTTGGCGCGCATTGAGGCGAAGCGGCTGAAGTTGACGCGTAAGGCGGCGCCGGTGCGCGAGTTGATTGAGAAGGCGATTGCGGCATTGGGGCCGCGAGCCGGCGCGCATCCGATTGAGGTGGAAGCGGGAAGCGAGATTTCGGTTTCGGCCGATTCCGAACTTATTGTGGAACTGGTGAAACAATTGTTGGACAACGCCTTGAAGTATGGCGCGACGGGGAAACCCATTTCGGTTTCGGCGGATGAAGAAAATGGATTGGTGCACATTCGGGTGCGCGATGAAGGGCCCGGGTTAACGGAATTGGAGCAGAGCCACATTTTCGATAAGTTTTACCGAGCCAAGCGTGACCACAATGGGGTGCCGGGAACGGGAATGGGTTTGGCGATTGCGCGCGAAATTGCCGAGGCTCACGGAGGAGCGGTGCGGGTGGAGAGTCAACTGGGGCAAGGATCGCAGTTTACGGTAACGCTGCCGGCGGCGGCCGTGGAAGAAGATCGGGTTGTGGAAACAAGCACGGGAGCATAATGAATACCGCAGAACGAGTGCTGGTAGTGGACGATGAGCCGCAGATCCGGCGCGTTATGAAAACGGCGCTTGCTTCGAACGGATATGAGGCGTATGAAGCGCGCTCGGGCGAGGAAGCGTTGGAAGCTTTGCGTGAGCACCATCCCGACCTGATCTTGCTGGACATGAATATGCCGGGCATGGGCGGGATGGCGGCGTGCCGGGAGATACGGGCAGTGTCGGAAGTGCCGATCATCATCTTGAGCGTGCGCAACAGCGAACACGACAAGATTGCCGCGCTGGATGCCGGAGCCGACGATTACATGACCAAGCCCTTTAGCGTGAATGAGCTGCTGGCGCGGATTCGGGCCAATTTACGGCGTTTGGGCGGGGCGGCCGCCGGCGCGGAAGAGACCATTACGGTATCGGATGATTTCTCGGTGAACATTGCCGCGCGCCAAGTGAAGGTGCAAGGCAAGATTGTCCGGTTGACGCCGAAAGAGTTCGATTTGCTGCGCTACCTGCTTGAAAACGCGAATAAGCCCATACCGCACCGAAAGTTGCTGCAAACGATTTGGGGACCCGATTATGGAGACGAGGTGGAATACTTGCGCGTGTTTGTGAGCCAATTGCGGAAGAAGCTGGAGCCCGACCATGCGCATCCGCGCTACATTGTTACAGAACCATGGATAGGATATCGGTTTGTGCTGCCGCAAACGGCAAATGAAAAGGCGGTGGGTGAGGCAGGGTTATGAGTAATTTAGGGAAGCTGAAGATCTTTCTCGGCTACGCGGCCGGTGTGGGGAAGACATACCAGATGCTTGACGAAGCGCAATGCCTGAAAGCGCGCGGCGTCGACGTGGCGATCGGTTATTTTGAGCCGCACGGGCGGAAAGATACCATCGCGAAGACTGAGGGGCTTGACACCGTGCCGCGAAAAAAGGTGGAATACCGGGGCGCGACCTTCGAAGAGATGGATACCGAGGCGATCATTGCTCGCCACCCCAGGGTGGCGGTGGTGGACGAGTTTCCGCATACCAACGTGCCGGGTTCGGCGCGCGAGAAGCGCTGGGAAGACGTCCTGTTTTTGCTGGAGAACGGCATTGATGTGTTTACCACGATGAACGTGCAACATCTGGAAAGCCTGAACGACCAGATGGCGCATATGACCGGCGTCAAAGTGCGCGAGACGATACCGGACTGGGTGGTGAAGCGCGCGGTGGAAGTGGTGATGGTGGATTTGACGCCGCGCGCGCTGCTCAACCGGTTGGAACGCGGGGTGGTCTACCCGCAGGACAAAGCACGGCGGGCAATGGAGAACTTCTTCAAAGAGTCGACCCTGGTGGCCCTTCGGGAAATGGCTTTGCGGCAAACGGCGATGGAAGTGGAAGAACGCTTAGAGCAGAGTGAATGCGCTGAAGCAGTCACGCCCGGCGTTGCGGCTGAAGTGCTGAATGGCGCGACGAACAACTTTTCCGGCCCGCAACTGCACGACGCGGTTGTGATTTACATTAGCGACGATCCTTCGACAGCGATGTTAATCCGCCGCGGCAAGCGGGTGGCGGATGTGATTCATGCCGATTGCTTTGCGGTGTTTATCACGGAGAATAGCGATTTGAAATCGCTGGCGGTCGCGAAGCGCGAAGCGGTGGAACGGCATTTGAACTTTGCGCGCAATTTGCACATAGAGACGCGTGTGCTGGTAGGAACCGAGCACGCGAAGACGATTGTGGAGTTTGCTCGGATGCACAATGCCCGGCAGATCTTCTTGCCGCGTTTGGTGGGCAAGGGGATGGACCGGATGCTGGGCAAGAGTTTCGTGAATCAGGTAGTGGCGCTGGCGACGGATTTTGAAGTAACGATTGTGGCGGACCGCAAACAGGAACGGGTGGCGAGTTAGTCGCGGGGATTTTGGGCAAGTGCGCTAGAATGAGAGAGTTTCGGGCTGTGGCGCAGCCTGGCTAGCGCGCTTGCTTGGGGTGCAAGAGGTCCCGGGTTCAAATCCCGGCAGCCCGACCAATTAATTCAAAGAGTTCCGAGACCCCATTTCAGATTGGCGAAAGCCCAAAAAAAACGGCGCAGGATTTGCGCCGTTTTTCGTGCCGGTTGTTCTCTTTTCTAAAACAGAGATTACTGCGGCGCCAGTTCTACTTCCGCCATCGCGTGCGGACGAATGCCTAGTCTGCGTGCCGCTGCGCTGGAGATATCGGCGACGCGCCCTGCTTGGGTGGGGCCGCGATCCGTCACTGTGAGAACGACAGACCTGCCGTTCTTCTTGTTCGTTACTTTTACTTTCGATCCAAAGGGCAGGCTTTTGTGAGCCATGGTCAACCGGCTCGGATTGTAAGCCTTGCCGCTTGCCGTTTTGTGTCCCGCCAGACGAGTAGTGTAGACCGCAGCCAGCCCTGTCTCGGGGGCGCCGGTTGGTGGTGCGGCAGCGATCAATGTGCTTGTCAAGCCGCACAAAGCTACGACCGTAAAGGCCGCCGAAGAAAATCTTTTTGTGAGTGAATTCATTGTTCAGTCTCTTTTCTATTTCAATGTCAATATACGAGTAGATCCGTTCACGTAATTATACCTATTCGGCGGCCGCGAGGTTGCGTCGTAGAAAGCTCGCCACACCGTGAGCTTCCGTCGCATCCAGACCGTGGGCAATCAAACAGCCGTCAAATCCCGATTTCCGCAAGACGCCGAGGTAGTGGCGATAATCGAGAACACCCTTCCCGGCAGCCACAAAACCGCCATCGGCGCGCCGGTCTTTGGCATGAGCAAGAGCGATTGACTCGGCCAGCAGGCCGGCTGCGCTTTCGATGATCAATCGCTGCTCGCCCGCAGAAGCGGTTTCAAGTAGGTTGGCGGCGTCAAAAACGATTCGAATGCGCTCTGTTTTAAACGTATCGAGCAATTGGCGGGCTTTTTGGGCGGAACTCACCACGTTGGCAAGTTCCGGCTCGACGCCCAGCGCAACGTCAAACTGTTCTGCAATCGGCAGCAGAAGTTCAAACTCCTTGCATAAATCGCCCCACGCCGCCGCGTCGGCATTGTCAGGATGGAAGCGCCAAGCGTCGGCCGGATCACGGGTGCCGGTACAGAGCGTAATCAGGTCTGTTCCCATTCTGTGCGCGGCGGCGGCGATGGTGCGGAAACTCCTTCTCCCTCGTTCCCGTTCGGCCGGATTCGGATGAATCATGTTGTATGTGGCGGAAACCGCCGCAATCCCCACGCCCGTATCCTCCATCGCCCGGCCCACGGCTCGTGCTACCTCACCGCTAATTTCTGTGGGGAGTGACGCAATGCCCGAGCACGCCATGTTGTACTGCACGGCCTCATAGCCGGCTTCGCGCGCTCGCGTGAGTGCGGTTTGAGCGTCGAGTGCATCGAATGTCTTCGCAAATATCCCAAGCTTCACTTCTTCCTCTTTTTCTTGCCGATTCTGCGAGGGGAGATGCCGAGTACGGCGCCACCCTTGTTGCACGCTATGAGCGCAATCGCCTCCGCCCATCAAGCGTCTGGGGTCTAGCGTGGGGAAGCTTGCCAACGCCGCAGAACCGGAGAACGACCGCTCCACCCAGCAATCAGGCACGAAATCACCGGAGTCGAAGCGGAGTGCGGCGCTCCCGGCGGGAGGTCCGGCACTCGTTTACAAAGGCGCGGCTGAGTCGACCGGAAATCAGCATGCGGCCCTGATACGGCGAGCTGCAAAGCGTCGGCGCTTGCTCGGGCTGCATTGTCCGAAATTCCGACAAAGCACAGCCGACCTCCCGAAACGAGGCAAGCGGGCAGATATCCCGAGCTCACTACTCCTCCTTCTGTCCACGAACGAAATCGACAAACGTCCGAAAGAAAAAGTGGGGACACTCCGGTCTCACTCCGCTTGGCCACTCAACTGACCAGCATCGCAGGCGTGTCCCCTCTTTTTCGCACCCCCAACGTGTGTTCCTCAGAACGGCCGGAAGCTTCATACCAATGCAGTTCCGAGCGGGTAGCATTCTGTGACTTGCCTGATATCACGGAACCGCGTTACGCCTGTTCGTCGAGTTGCCGCCAAACCTCTTCGAGGGAGACCGCAGCACCGTTAGGCAGCAACAATTGCGTAGTAGCTTCCAGGCTCCCTGCCTTCCACTGCCAAGCCAATTTATCGACAGGATCCAGCACGAATATCCGATCCGTGCCAATCCGTTCGTACTGACGGCATTTCTGGATGACGTGAAGTAACTTGTCATCGGGAGACAGTATTTCCACCACGATCTCGATCGGTTCGGTCGGATAATCCTTGATTGGCCTCATCGTGGCAATTACGTCCGGAACCGGTTCCCATTGCGGATCGATCCGCAATTCCACTTCAGAGCCCGATTTATATCCGGCACGCTGAAGAGCCTCGCCTATGATTCTCTGTAGCACCGCGTGCAACCATGTCGGCATTGTCTTCTGGATGGGCTCTCCGAACCAGTATTCGAAGTACGGCTTCTGCTGCCGATAGCGGGAACGAAACTCTTCGAGCGAGAGAGGTTGTGTGACGGTCGACATGACTTGAGCCTGACAATCCCATCATAAGGTACGGGAGGCGCCATTCGCCGCACTACAGCTTGATCAAAGAACGCACACCCTAATAGTGGTGCGACCCGTTCATGGACAGCGGTTCCCAGGAATCTGTCCTAGAGTGACAGGTATCGTGGGAGGCGGAATTACCGTAGTAGGTGCGAGTTTCTAGCCGGGAAAAAGTTCGTCGAGACTTTTGGCGTCGAACAAGCGGACGGAAAGGTCTTCCAACTCGCTGCTTGATAGGTTGGAAAGGCGTTCATCAAAGGATGGCGGCAAGTTGCCGAAGCGTCTCCCGAGCAGGCGGCGAAGAATGGTCAGTTCGCCCTTTTGCACGCCTGCCTGCATTCCTTCCTGCATTCCCTGCTGAATTCCCTGGCGAATGGCTGGGCCGAGCACGTCGTGGTCCATGATGTCGTCGAGGATTGGCATATGTTTTACCTCCGCAGTGATCGTATCTCCCAGCTTACGTAAGCCAGCCAGGATCATTAGCTTCTTGAAGGCGTCGTCGCGCCCTCCACCCTCTAGTGTAGCGATTCGCTGAAGAATTCGCCGTATCGTTTCCCGGCGATCACGGTGGTTCGTCAAAATCGCCAAAATATTATCGGAATCGAACGGGCTGTTCAGCAAGGCTTCTTCATCAAGCGTGCGCACATCGATAATCGTGTACCGGCAAAAGAAATCCGGACCGGCTAATTCCGATGGCATACGCAGCGGCTCGTTGCCAACGTAAAGCACGTATTGGCGGGGGAACACTTCATAGCGCCGGTAGGTCCGAACGGCATACTCAGCCATGCGAAGCGGAAGTTTCGGATCGTTGGTGCTTTGCAACTCCACACCGGCCAAATCTTTGTCGTGCAAGGTGGTGACGCCAAGTAGATCGACGCGCGTTTGCTGAACCTCCGGAAATTCAACGTTTAACCAGTGATCAATCCGAGCGCCGATGATTTTTTCGAATATCGTAGTCTGCGGGCTCTGCAGCAAGGCCTTCAGAACGGTGTCATATTCGTGCATCCGTTCTTACTTTGGCACGGTCGGAGACCTTCATCCCTTCCGAGATCGCCGCTGCGCGTGAAACGCCGTTAGCGAAGGAGTGCTTCGGTTTCACCGTGAGAGTCGGACTCGCTTGTCCGCATAGCGACAAAGCCGTGCGTCTTTTTAACACGGGCAGGAATGCAGCCGCACGCCGGACCCCAAATTTCTCCGTCGCGCGTTAGGATGCCAGGCGCAGGGCACGCTGGATTTCAACGGGCAGCACCAGCTTCTGAAACAGGCGGGCCGGATAGACATAATCTTCACCCGACTCGTCCACTACACGAATGAGGTTGTTTGCCTCAGCATCTGGGTCATCCAAAAAGGCGTACAGCTTTCGGACCTCAATGGACGCGGCATGGCCTGCGTTACGGAGGCAAACAGCAAAACCGTGTTTTTTCCGGCGACTGGATGGCATGATGAATCCACGAACCGCTTGATCTTAAATTCTTTCTTCCCAATGCCAGGAAGCCCCATACTAGCGACGCCCCGCTCCCCGAATGTACCATTCGGGAGCTCGACATTCGCAACGCCTTTCTGCCTACGCCACCGGCCTCTTCCGTAAAGTTTACGAAATCGCGGAAGCTCACGGATGCCGCTGCCAACTGTGAACGTTTGTATGTCCGTTACGTCGCCGCAGATCTTGAAAAACATTGATGGGCATTCTATCAACGGGTTCCTTAGGGCCTATTGCGCTTCCGAAGTCGCCTAAACGGCTCAAATTGGTTGAGTGAGCTTGAGGTGCCAAACCGGCTCGCGCTACCCCATCGCTGGTTCCTGTGGGGCGGAGTTCCTCCGTGCCGATGTCACGTCACGGATTCATTCCGACTTTTACTGAGCTGACAGAAAAGCGAACTATGGCCCTGAGGTTATCAGGGGACCAATGGTCTCGTGGAATTGGACCCCCACCACCCCCAGCGGTATCCGATACCGCATGCACCATCGGCTCAATTCTAAAGGCTCTAGTATATTGAATATTCGATTGGCTGTATTTGACGGTAGCGACAATATTAGGCCCATATGTCTTAATGAAGCCAGAAGGTACGTTGTTGGTCGGAGGCCTTTGCTTTGTGGCTATCAGTCTAAATATAAAGCTCCACCAGACCGCTGACGAGAACTCCGTCTCTGCAGAGTCGAGACCAGAGATGAACGGGACATTAGTCACATCTCTATCTGCCACCGGCACGCCAAAGCCCCCTCCATTCGGACCCCTCAGCGTGAACACCCCTCCTTCTATGGTGGGACCATAGGGCTTAGTGTGTTCGCTGGCAACGAAAAGAAAATCTATAGGCGTGCCGCTTATTAACCAGTCAACGCTGATCCCGACAACTGGCCTGGAAGACAAATTTTTGATAGAAATGGTGGGATACCCCTTCTCCAATGGCGTCCATCGCGGCGTTGCATCCACGCTTGGAACCCAACTCAGCTCTCGTACGGCCACAGGCAAATAGAGCACCACTTCAGGCTGAGATATCGGGGCTGGGATCGTGTTCACCCCCTCTTGCACCTCTAAGGATTCTGCGGCTGGCGGTCCGGGAAGTCCAGCCTCAATAACATTTCTCATGGGAAGGTGCAGTATTAAGTCAGGGGCAGCTGCATTTATCGCCAGCCCCTCCAAGAGAAAAATGAAAACGATAAAAACCGATGCCATGAAGACGCCGGGGACAGGTGAAACGATAACGGATTGGGTTTCCTGCAACTCCGGCAACAGTATCTCGGAGCGCAATTTTATAGCGCTTTGCGTCAATTCTTTGTGCAAATCCCTGGCCGCTAGAACGATTAGGACGACAGCCACTATACCCGCCGCCAAGACGTAACCAATAAGTGACGACCATACATTTTCACGAAGAGCGCTTACTGAAAAATTACCCGATGCAAGTTGAGCAATCAGTGCCCCCGCGGGGAGAAGGAGCGCCAGAAGGATCTGCTGCGACGAAACGAAATGCCAAATTCGCTTCATCAGCAGAACCAAGAAACGCACAGCAATTTTTGCGTATTCGTCGACGGTACTGGACCACATCTGGTTAGTTAAGTGATTTGCTGTTGGCCAATCGCCTTTTTCCCCATCAGTTCGCTGACTTCTTCAGTGAAGGAACGACTGGCGGGTAGACCTTTAAGTTCAGGATTGGTTACTAGATAGTCAGTTAGGTAGCCGCACCAGATCGAACATCGGAAACGCGCCATCAAAGGACCCGCACGCCTGGCCTAAAGCCGAGATAGACCCACTTGGAAACGTGAAAGAACAATAAATAAAGAAGCCCCGGCAGCAGCACCAGGTAGCAGACGATCCAAAGCGATTTTCCAGCGCGACTGTGCGAAAAACGAACTGTACCGACCGGCGCGAATAAGCGCGGGGCTGAGATTAGGGTCTCGTTGAAACGCCGCGATAATTCCTCCACAACGGCTTGCTTTTCAGGGGGTAGCTTATCGCGACGGTACAGGGCATACAGATAGCTGATGATCTGATGGTCGCTGTAACCAGCTCTCCGTGCCGCGGAAATGTCAATGCTCGCGCCGGCGTTTAGAATATTGATGACTTGATCATTGGAGTATCCCGCTCTGCGGGAAGCGCTTAAGCGCGCTTCCAAATCACGCGCCGAATAGAGATCGTAATCTTTGGCGATTTCGTCCCAGTCGTCTTCCGTCCAAAATTTCAGCTGATGACTAGGCGCGTTCCAAAGGAAAAGTGCGGCGTACGCCGCACAAATCGCGGCATACAATCGTTGGAAGCCCCTCCGATAGTTCATTTGGAAACCGTGCTTCATTTTACGTCCCACTCGCTCGACTTCAGCCAACACTGATGTCATTGCGCTGGTCACAAGGTTAAATAATACATAACACGACGCGGGGAAAGCACGATGTTGTTGCCAACGCCTCAAAGGGCCGGAGGCATGCCCCGAAGCGCAGAAGAGCCGGCAGGATCTGGAAAGGCTTCCTCAACGATAAGGCCAATTCCGTCCTTGACTTCGCAAGGTCCTGGCGGTTGCAATACGAACTACCCATCCGTCGCAATGAGCCGATGTTTGAGTGGTGGTATGGGGTGCATGTTACCGTCAAAGAACTCAAATCGGCGTGCCCGATCAGCGGAGACCGGCGACTCGCTTCGTGAAGGTCGATTCTTGGTCGGGGAAACCCTCCAGCCACCCGCGCAGGTTGCGGAGTTCCTCCGTATTAATTTTGCCGCTTCGATGGAGCGCATCAACCGCACCAACGATCCTATGCTGTGCAACTCCTGCAGCCACGAGGCGAGGTCTGATTTCCATTAGGACAACGTGATCACCGTTTTCCGGCTGGGCAATGATCGCCGACGCTAGCGCGACGTATGCGCCGGATTCGTGCCTGGAGCCGAGCTGCCGTTTATTGACGCGGTTGGCCTTGCAGAAAGCGACCATGTCGTCCGCTATGAGCGTTTTGGTTGAGACTCGTTTGTCGACATTTTCGATCCAATCAGCGCACTCAAACTGAGTCATTAGCTTGAAAAACCGATCGTGGTCCGGGCAATGCCAGGGCCCGAGTTTCTTTATTCTGGAGGCCACGTCCGACGAGAACACGTTGACGGCCGCCTGCAGGTTCCCATCATATCTTCGCTCATAGTACCCCAGGTTTACGCCGTGCAGATCGGTTGGCACCTTGATATCGGCACCGTGCGGGAGCGCAATGAAGCACCGATTGAAGGCCAGATGCCCTGCGAACATACCGGCTTCATAGATCACGTTATCACGGGGCGCGGTCAGCAGATGGTTGCGTGACTCGACGAGGTCGTCCCCAGCAAAGACGAAAACGCCGAAGTCTGAATTGTGGAGAGTAGAAGTGAGCGATGAGAGCGTGGTTTCCGATAGACCGAACACGCCGGAGGTCCAGGGCGTGCACTCCGCCACCGAAGCTAGTTTGGCCTGAATTGCCGTCGCGATTGGCTCGGCTTCCCTGGATGATCCGATGAATAATGTGGGCTTCATCATCTCTTAGAGACTATCAGGCAAATCTCCGGCCGGCGGGGCGCTTTTCTGAAGTCTGACTCTGCGAGCATCGGACGGCTGTTTCGCCGGAATACGCGCCTACTGGACGAAGCCGACGCGACCGCATTAGCTGCCGTGCATAGGTCAGGCAACACGTTGGAGCGGAAGGCCTGCAAAGCGCTCTATGCGCTCCTGCAATTTCTTGGAGCTGCGAGGAGTAGTCAACCTACACAATTTTCTAATGCTCAAGCGGGTCTATGGGGCGGCCAGCATGCTAAAGCGTCGTTTCGCCCCCGTGCTTCCCTACGAAGTACCACCGTCCTCTAAAGGACCTCTCTGAAACACCCAGCTGCAAGGACGAATGCCGTCACCAGGTACCGGCAAGCCAGACGGCGAAAGCCCTGAGGAGCCCGGGTGGCCAATGCATTGGATAATGATTTTTCGGTCCCGCAAAATTTTTTGCAGAATTTAAAGTGCGCCAGATGAACTATCGCAAGGGCCTGCTGAGAACTTTCTTTGTTGTCGCCGCGTGCTGGGCAGCGGGGATTGTGTCGCACGAATTGTATGTCACAACGGCGATCCCGCTAACATTCTATCCGGAAAGCCAAATTACGAAGTGGGCCTCCTTTTGGGACGTTCCCACGGAGGAGGAGTGCGAAAAATTCATCCTGCATAACGACAAGGGGATAGCCGAGCTACCGCCAGACCGCCAGGTGGTGGTCTTAAGGAAGATTTGGGGGCTCGTAGGCCCTTATCGACAAAGGAAGATATTCAGGATCGCCGCCCTTGCCGTAGTACCCCCGTCGCTGTTGTATCTGCTCGCCTTTATGGCTGTGCCTTGGATAAAAAGCGGCTTTTCCCAATAGGCAGTGACGTTCGGAGATCCGCCAGAGCGGATCTTGTTCTTGAGCTGCCCTGCTCTCATGGCCCGCAACGGACCCAGCAGTTATGCAAAACGTTTTTGGTGGCAACCCTCACATGAGCGGCGCCAAAATCAGCCACACAACCTCATCTAACGTAAAGTTCCTGGGATTTTCGTTGGCGACAATACCGACACCATCTTCGGCAGAAACCAGTCTGAAACTGCGGAAATTACCGTCGGGGTCAACTACGTCCACGGCGTATTGGCTCTCTCGGTGGTTTTCGGTGTTGAAGGATACCTGACTACACGGCTCCGGTGGATCATTCTTTCGGACCCAGAAGGAACGGGGCTTAATTTCGTCTGGGTCGTCTCCAAAACAGAGTTGCTCTGGTACTGTGGCTTTTTCGTTGAACTGTTCCATCTGCTGGCCAGTGACTGTCCGAAGATCGTTCCACCAATTTTGGGCAGCCTGATGATAGGCGTACATTTGCTTGTCTGAAGCGATGCTCATGAGTTTGTCTCCTAACCCATTTAATCGGAAAATCGCAGCCGTGGTAGCCGGCGCACAGGTTCAGGGCCCCAGGAAGCCAGACACTGTTGGCTGCAGCGGCCCTGGGGGGGCGTCGTTCGCACCCCGAGCGGCTTGTCCGCCATTCGGAGCAAAGCGCAGCCGACTCCCTGAAACGAGGCAAGCGAGCCGATCCCAAAATTATCTCCCTCCGTTCCTGCAACGCGGCCGTTTTTCCTCCCGCTGCAAGCCGATCACAGATCTAGAAAAAAACTCGCAAAATTTTTTACTCCATTTCTTCCAATCACTTACAGCCCAATAAAACATTTATCTTGTTTCGACTTGGTTCGGAATCGGGGGGTGTCCATGCTATTTTCAAATCGGAAAGAAAGCCCAGCTAGCGAGCCCCTCTCGCCGCTGGGCTTTTCCATTTCCTAAAGGAGTTTTGTCCTATGTCGAATCGTGCCGAACGCCGCGCCGCTGCGCGCCTCACTACCAAAGCTGCCGCCGTGCAAGCCAAATTGGATCAACTGCAACAGTTGCAACAACAACAACAGCCACAATCCAATCCCGCCGTCATGACCGCTGCCGCTGCGGCCGGCTCATGCTCTCCCATGGCTCCCGACGTCAATTTCGCCGAGCCCGAGTCATCCAATCCCCGTCCCATCTCCGACGCCAAACTCGCTGCCAACCGGGCAAATGCCCAGAAATCCTGCGGACCCACTTCCGACGAAGGCAAAGCCAAAGTCCGTCTCAATGCCCTCAAAACCGGCCTCACTGGCCAAACGGTCCTCTTGCCCAGTGACGACACCGCCGCTTATGAGCAGCACATCGCCAGTTTTTTCACCCGCCACTCACCCCTCGGCGACGAAGAACACACTCTCGTCCAAGCCATCGCCGATACCGAATGGCGTCTCCTCCGCATCGCGCCGCTCGAATCCGGCATCTACGCCATCGGTCGTCTCAAACTCGCTGACCTCCATCCCGAGCAAACGGATCCCGTCGTTCGCGAAGGTCTCATCCGCACCGAAATTTCCTCGCCTATCGCAAGGAACTCAACAATCTCGCTCTCCAGGAGCGCCGTCTCCGCAATCAGCGCAAGTCCGATCTCGAAACCCTCGATGCGCTGCAAAAGCAACGCAAGGAGGAGGAAAAAGCGCTCGACAACATCCAACCCAAAATGCGCCATGCCGTCAACATGGTCTTGAAATCTCGCAACACCAACTTCCGCCTCGGCCCAAGCGAACTTGGGTTAGCTTTTTCAATGCCCGAAATCGAAGCCTGTGTCGCGGCTTTCCTTGCCTCTCGCAACGCCGGCCAGACGGAACCTTGCTACAAAACCGTCATTTTGGAGTTCCGCAACGGGCAGAAGAGCGAGGCGCAAGCCGCCTGATCCCCTAAGCCGCTTGCAACGCAAACCCGGAGTGTCTCCCAAGGCGCTCGTCAGCAGCGTGCCCGCAAAATCCGACACCGTACACTCTATAAGTAGGAGGCGGCATGGACAACCACCGGGCCCAACGGGTTTCCGAGGCGTTGCGCGAGGAACTCAGCGAAATGATCTCATACGAACTGTCCGATCCGCGTATTGGCAACCCCGTGGTAACGGAGGTCCTGGTTTCGCCCGATATGCGGCATGCGCAGGTGCGTTTGCACATGAACACCGATGCGGCCGCTCAGCAAGGCACCATCGCTGCTCTCGAAGGCGCGCGGCGTTTTTTGCGGCAACAGTTGGCCGAACGTTTGAACCTGTTCCGCATTCCCGAGTTGCACTTTGAATCAGATGTGAAATTGGCTGTCAACGCGCGTATGGATCAGTTGCTCAAGCGCGTGCGGCGCGGACGTCCGCGCGATGAGGAAGAGCGCAAGGGGACGTCCGCGCCGGTCTTGCACGATAAGCAGCAGTCCAAAGAAAGCTGAATGAACGGCAACATCTTGGGGGTTGAATGCGCGTGGGTCAAGTAAGCGCAGGCCGATTTTTGGACGCCTGTCGCCGTCGGAGTACGGATGTACGGCCGGTTTGGTTTATGCGGCAAGCGGGCCGCTATATGAAGCCGTACCGCGACATTCGCGCCAAAAACGGGATTTTAGAGATCTGCAAAAAGCCGGAACTGGCTGCCGAAGTTACCCTGCAGCCGGTGGAGATTTTGGACGTGGATGCGGCCATCATTTTCGCCGATCTCTTGCTGCCCGTTGAGCCCATGGGCTTGAAACTGGAATTCGTGGCGGGCGAAGGGCCATCCATTGAAAACCCCGTGACCGATCCCGACGATATCGACAACCTCTCCACCAGCCATACCGATGAACTTGGCTATGTCTCTGAAGCGATTCAGGTGGTGACCCGCGCCTTGGCGGGCCGGGTCCCGGTCATCGGCTTTGTGGGCGCTCCGTTTACGCTGGCTAGTTACATGATCGAAGGCGGCCCTTCGAAAACTTTTCTCAAAACCAAGAAGCTGATGTACGGCGATGAGACCATGTGGCGCCGGCTCATGGGAAAACTGGTGGACGTGCTCGGCGATTTTGCCGGTATTCAAACCGGCGGTGGGGCGCGGGCCATCCAGGTTTTCGATAGCTGGGTGGGTGCGCTGAGTCCAGGGGACTATGTTCGTTATGTGCAGCCCTATTCGCGCGCGTTGATTGAGCGAATTCGCTCCACCGGCGTTCCGGTCATTCATTTTGGAACCGGCACGGCGGGATTTTTTCGCGAATTGCACGCGGCCGGCGGCGATGTAATTGGTGTGGACTGGCGGGTTAACATCGATCAGGCCTGGATGGATATTGGCTATCGTTCCGCTATTCAAGGCAATCTCGATCCGGTGGCGCTGTTGGCGCCCCTCCCTGAGTTGCGAACGAAGGTGCACGACCTTTTAAGGCGGACCGGCACTCGCCCTGGCCACATCTTCAATCTGGGCCACGGCATTTTGCCGGAAACACCGGTTGACAACGTAAAAGCCGTGGTGCAGATGGTGCGCGAGTTCCAGCGGTGAGATGGCATGGCTGATCGAGTAATCATTATTGGTGGAGGCGTAACCGGTTTGGCGACGGCCTACCATCTGGCGCGGTATGCGATTCCGTCCACCATCGTTGAAAAATCGCACCGCACCGGCGGCATGATTCAGACCGATGTGATCAACGGGTGCCGTCTGGAAGCGGGGCCGGATAGTTGCATTGCTACCAAGACTTCCTTCATTGAACTGGCGCGCGAATTAGGCATTCAGGATCAAGTGGTGGGTTCGAACGACAGCGCCCGGCGTATTTTCGTGGTGCGCGACGGCAAGCTGGTTCCTATGCCGAAAGGCATGGTGATGATGGTGCCGGGCGATTGGGATGCGCTTGACCAATCGACACTGATTAGCGACCAAGCGAAGCGGGCCATCCGCGACGAAACCAAGCGCAAGCCGCTGGAGCGCGAGCAAGACATTTCGGTTGGTCAGTTTATTGGTGAGCATTTTGGCCCGGAGGTCTTAGAGTATTTGACCGAGCCGTTACTGTCCGGCGTATATGGCGGAGATGCGGAAAAGCTGAGCGCGGAAAGCGTGCTGCCGCGCTTTGTTGGTTACGAGCGTAAGTACGGCAGCCTGGTGAAAGGCGTTCAGCACGAGCTGAGCGAGCGCTCCCACCAAGGTTCTTTGTTCTTGACCTTGCGTGACGGCATGCAAACTCTTACCGACGCGTTGTTCCGTTCTTTGGGTGATCGGGTCAATATTGTTCGTGGCGAAGCCACCGAAGTGGCCCGCCATGGAGACCACTGGCAGGTTCGGGTCGGAAGCGAAACGCTAACTGCGGCGCATGTGGCGCTATGCTGTCCGGCACAAGCGAATGCGCGCTTGCTCGAAACTTCGGCCCAGCCAGTTGCGGACGAGTTAGCGGCCATCCCCTACTCTTCTGCGATTTTGGTTATGCAGGTTTACGAACGGGCTACGCTTGACCATCCGCTCGATGGCTTCGGCTTTCTCGTTCCGCGGAGCGAACGGAAGACAATGGCGGCTGCTACTTGGGTAGATACTAAGTGGCCAATGCGGAATCCGGCAAGTTTGGCAGCCATCCGGGCCTTCATCGTGGGCGATCAGGCGCTTGAACTCGCGCAGGCGAGCGAAGCGGAGATTCTATCGTTGGTGCAGCGAGATTTAGAATCTTTCATGGGTGTTACAACGCAGCCGTTGTTTCACACGTTTTACCGGTGGCCCCATTCTATGCCGCAATACGTTGTGGGACATGGCGCGAGAATTCGGAATATTTTCAAGCACTTAGACGACTATCCCGGCCTTTTTCTTGGGGGTAACTGCTACGACGGTGTCGGTATTCCAGATAGCCTGCGGCACGCCCGACAGGTTGCGCAACATATCTGCACTAAAAGCGTCTAACGGGCATGAAACTCTTGTCAGGTTTGTTGCTGGCAGCGCTGATCGGTGTACCGGCGTTTGCTCAAAAAGACGCCGCCTCGCGCTTGCAGGCGGCTACGGAAGATTTGAGAGAGATGATGAATGCCTCAGATAAGGGCATTCCTCAAGACCTGTTGAACAAAGCAACTTGCGTCGTGGTTGTCCCCAATCTGAAAGCCGGAGGATTTATCGGTGGCGTTCAGTATGGGCGAGGATTTTTCACCTGCCGCCGGATGAATGGCGTGGGTTGGCACACGCCGGGAGCCATCAAGCTTGAAGGCGGCAAGTTTGGTTTATTGATCGGTGCCAAAGAAACCGACGTAATCATGCTGGTGATGAACAGAGACGGCATGAACCATCTCTTGAGCGATAAGTTCCAAATCGGCGGAGAAGCATCCGGAGCGGCTGGCCCGGTGGGACGCGATTCGTCGGCAATGACGGACGCTGAAATGCACGCCGAAATTCTTTCCTATTCGCGTTCGCGCGGTGTGTTTGGCGGCTTGGATATTGGTGGCTCGGCCGTTTCCACGGATGAGAACTCAATCGAAGAGCTCTATGGCAAGAAGATGACCAACAAGGAAATCGCCGACTCGCACATCCCGGTTCCGCCTGCAGCCAAGCCGTTCATTCATGAGTTGGACCGGCTGTCTTCCCGCAAGTAACGAAGTGAAGATTTTTTTGAAGGGCGCGGCGCTGATTCGTTATTGAATGAGCGCCGCGCTTCGAAAGGCTTGTCCCACATGCAACACAGCCGACACCGCGCGGCTGTAATTCATGCGTCTTGGCCCCAAAACTGCCACGTGGGTCGTTAGCCCGTTTTGCAATTCGAAACGCACGCCAATGAGAGAGAGTTCGCTCATACTAGGGTGCACATCAGCCAAACCGACTTGAATGGCCAGTTCACCGTCGCGCTGCTCTAGGAATTGCTCCAACAACTGCAGAATCCGTTTCTTTTCCTCGAGTGCGCCAAAAAGTTCGCGCATGTGCTCGCGTGTCAGGTGAAGATCGAGCCCGATCAGGTTTACGGCGCCATCGAAGTGTATCGCGGGCATCGCGCCCAAATCGAGCAACCCTTGGGCGTAGAGTACGCGCAGACGTTTGAGAATGGCATCGTACATGGCGCTATCCAGCTCCATGCGGCGCTTGAGTTCGCGGTGGATATGCGGCAGCACCCAACCACCGAAGTTGTAGTTGATGTAATTCCGGATCGATGTCAAATCGTCTTGGGATATATTTTCGCCCAGTTCGACGACTTTGTTTCGAACCATACGGTCTCTCGTGATGACCACCATCAGGATACGCCGATCCGGGAGCGCCACCAGTTCAATGGAATCCAGCGCTTGGTTATCAGTCGGAATGGCGGCCGCGATACCGAAATTGCGAGTGATTTCGGTAAGAAGCTTGGACGAACGTTCAATGCGCGCTTCCACCCCGCCGGCGCCCCGAATGTCTTCTTCCAGCCGGTCCAATTCCGATTGAACGATTCGGCCGCCGAACAGCGTTTTGACGTAGCTTCGAAAGGCAGCCTCAGTAGGTATACGACCGGCCGAGGTATGCGGCTGGGATAGGTAGCCCTCTTCGAGCAAATCCGCCATCATGTTGCGGATCGACGCGGGACTCATTGGATACTTGCGGGCGATAGTGCGCGAGGCTACTGGTTCTCCGGTCTCGATGTAGTTCTGGACGATCGCGTGCAGAACTTCAAAGTGACGGGGCGTCAAGTTCTCGAGAAGACTCATCGGTCGTGTCTAACCATCAGAGGCGGCTTCGGTAGAGTGCCAACATCCTTATCGGTCACATCTTATGTCTTGATTATAGAGGGTGAACCATACGCGCCCCCATGTCAAGAGTTCACCCGATTGAAAAGTTTAATCGACCGGTACGGGCACGTCTTTGGCATGACGCCAAAGCCGCTCCAGGTCATAGAACGAACGGGCGGTGACCGAAAAGATGTGGACCAGGAAATCGCCGTAATCCATCAAAATCCACTCGCCCGGA
This sequence comes from Bryobacterales bacterium, assembly GCA_963771405.1. Classification (GTDB taxonomy): domain Bacteria; phylum Acidobacteriota; class Terriglobia; order Bryobacterales; family Bryobacteraceae; genus Bog-105. Next base: position 254,087 of record CAVYUL010000024.1, on the reverse strand, counting down.
TCGTAGCCTTCGATGCTGACAGGCCGTTCGCCGATCTCTTTAAGGCTCTTTTCGATTTCCTCGCAAACGGCATGGCCTTGCCGGGCATTAGCCACCGAACACAGGACAAAATAGTCTGTAAACGATGTAACTTCTTTTAAATCAAGGACTTTGATATCGGTAGCTTTCTTGGCCGACGCACCGCGTGCGGCTAGGAGCCAATTGGCAATCGCCGGGGTTTGGGTGGGTTGAGAACGGCGCGGCAGACTCGTCTGAGCTAATCTCCTGGCCCCAGAGTACTACAATAGAGGAGGATGCGTAAACGCTCAACTTTACGCACCCTGTTGGCGATGCTGCCTTGTTTGGTAGCAGTAGCCATAATGGGTGCCCAAGCTGCGCGCGGAAGCGAAACCCCCCTACCGTCTTCAAGCGAGCTTTCAAACGAAACGATTCGCGCAGATGTAGCCCGAATCGAAACGATGGTAGGACAAGGTACTCTTCCCCAAAGCAGTCTAGATGAGGCGGAAGCCCGATTGGCCGATGTCACTGACGAGGCCGTACTTAAGGAGACTTTATATAGTTCAACTGACGTTTCGGAATTGAATCCTGAGCAGCAAGCTCTCATGGTCGACGCGGCCCAACGCCGCTTTGATCGCCAAGCCGGCTTGGTTCAGGAAAGACAACGGCTTTTAGACATGGGCATAATCGCCCGAGCCGAGATGGATTCGGTAAACGCCGAATTGGAAACCAGAAAGCATGTTCTAGAATTAGCCCGGCGCGCTCGTGAGGAGGAGATGCAGCGCGCCATGGCGAAGGAAGAGCAAAGCCTGGAACGGGCACTGGAGTTTGGGACTTCGCGCAGCGCGATGCTTAAGTTCGAAGGCAGCGGTCATTTTGACCGGCAGGATTTTGCCTTGATCGCGGCTGAATTCGAGCAACAGTTCCATTACCCCCTGCCGGTGACAGCCTGGGGCCAGACTTCGCTTCACAATTCGCTTGGGCTTGACCACCGCGGAAAGATCGATGTGGGGTTGAATCCAGGAGAACCGGAAGGACTTTGGTTAAGGCACTTCCTCGAAGAACATCAGATTCCGTACATTGCATTTCGCTCGGCGGTACCCGGCTCAGCGACTGCTCCCCATATTCACTTAGGGACGGGCAGCACGCGAACGGTGGGTTTGGCGCTTCGGGTCAGACGATAAGATCTCTTTAATGTCTGGCTCAGCCGAACGAATTCTCATTTCCTCGGATCAGATTCAAAAACGCGTACGCGAAATGGCGGCGCAAATTGAGACTGATTATCCGGAAGGCCCTATTTACATTGTTTCGATATTGAAGGGCGCGTTCATCTTTGTGGCCGATTTGGTTCGCGAGTTGAAGCGCCCTTCGATTCGGATTGAGTTCATGGGTATCTCCAGCTACGGAGGCCAGAAGACCAGCTCCGGACAGGTCAAGGTCACGCGCGACCTGGATGTGAATATTGAAGGCCAGCAGGTGCTGATTGTCGAAGACATTATCGACAGCGGCGTTACGCTGAGCTACTTGAAGCGGCTGCTGGAGCAGCGGCATCCCAAATCGCTGGCGATTGCCACACTGCTGGATAAGCCCGAACGGCGCTTGGCGCCTGTTGACGTAAAGTACATCGGCTTTCAAATCCCGGATGAATTTGTAGTCGGGTATGGCTTGGATTACGCGGAAGATTACCGCAATCTGAGCGATATTCGAATCCTTACTCCGTAACCACGCGAACTTCAAAGATTTTCGGCCACAGCTTGCCGGTAATAAAAATGCGGTTGTGGCGGCTGTCGTACGCAATTCCGTTGAGGACGGCGTCCGGGTTGGTGGCTTCGCTCGGCTTTAGCAGGCCGGCAGCGTTGATCCAGGCGATCACGTGGCCATCGGCCGGTGAGATGCGCGCAATGCGGTCAGTCTGCCACACGTTGGCCCAGATCTCGCCGCGGATCCATTCCAGTTCATTCAGCATATTGACGGCCTGATCGCCATCGTGGACTTGAATGTGGCGCAAGTCCTTGAGAGACTGCCCATCCCATACGCGGATTTCGGAAGTGCCATCGCTCATGTAAATCGATTTGCCATCGTTGGTGAGCCCCCAACCTTGACCGGGATAGCTGAATTCGCTCAGTTTGTGGAAAGTGGAAGCGTCGTAAACGAACCCTTTACCGGCTAGCCAGGTGAGTTGGTAGATGTGGCCGTGCAGAAGGGTGATGCCTTCGCCAAAGAGCCTCTCGTCAATGGCGATTTGGCGAATGACTTTGCCGGTTTCGAGATGCTCTACGCGAAGGTGCGAATGCCCTTCGAGCCCGGTACCTTCATACAGCAGGCCGTTATGGTACTCGAAACCTTGCGTAAATGACGTGGCATCGTGCGGGTAAATGTGCACGACTTTGAATTTGTACTCGGGAGTGGCGGCGGCCAGCGCCCAAGCGCTCACCGCCAGCCAGAGAAGGGTTCGCATCACACTTTGGGTTTGGGCGGCGGCAATTCCCGAGCTTTGCACTCCGAGGAAAAGCCGTTGCGTCCGTGGGTTCCGTCGCAGAATGGTTTGTTCTCTGATAGCCCGCAGCGGCACAAGCCGATCGCAGTTCGCCCCGCGAGCCCGAATTCTTGGCCCTCGGCATCGACGACGGTGAACTCGCCTTCGATCCGGATAGGGCCGTTATTGAAAATGGTAACTTTAGCTGCCATGCTTCAGAATGGTAGCATCGCAGATAGGCCCCAGTGATTCAATTTATTCACGAGTCGGATAGAGAACTGTTCGAGACAGCAATCAATTTCGGTCAGAAGCAGGTGAAGCGCCTGATTGAAACCTATCCGGACTTTTATCCCATGTATACGGCCGGCGGCGCCTGGAAGCATGCCGGGCCGGTTTGGACCCATTGGTGTGACGGTTTTCTGCCGGGGATGATGTGGCTGTTCCTCAAGCAGATGGGGACCGACAAACCAGACTCCAAATATTGGATGGAGCAGGCGATTCGCTACAGCAAGCCGCTCGAGCCGCGAAAGATGGATCGGGAAGTGCAAGACCTTGGCTTCATTTTCTTCTCGACCTATTACCGCTGGTATCAATTCACGCGCGATCAGGCTTTGCGCGATGTGGTGATTCAGGCGGGCCGCACGCTGGCGCAGCGGTTCAATGAGACCGGGCAATATCTGCGTTCGTTTGTGGCGGAAGATTCCATTTTCATCGACCTCATGATGAACGTGGGCATTGTTTTCTATGCGGCGCGGGAGACGAATGACAAACGGCTCAGAGATATCGCCGTGCGGCATTGCATTACCACGCGGCGCTGTCTCGTGCGTGGCGACGGTTCAACGGCGCATGAGGGAATTTTCGATCTGGAGACCGGCGAGTTTTTGCGGCAATCGACTCAGCAGGGTTTCCGCGGCGATTCTTGCTGGTCGCGCGGTTTGACTTGGGCGCTTTATGGCTTCACGGTTTCGTATGAATATAGCCGCGACCCGCGTTTCCTGCAAACGGCGGAAGCGTGCGCCGATTACTACATCACACACTCCCACCCGGATGGAGTGCCGGCTTGGGATTACAATGCGTCGTCTGAGAGCCGCAATGTAGTGGACACGTCAGCCGCGGCAGTGGCTGCCGCCGGACTGTTCCGTTTGTGCCGGCATAGCGGCGATCCGATGAAGGGGCATTTCTATTGGTCGACGGCCATTCACATCTTGCGCACGCTGTGTACGAAGTATCTGGCGAACAGCGATCCCAAATGGGGTGGGATTTTGAAGGGCGGCGTCTATCACCTGCACAAAGGTTTGGGTGTGGATGAGTCGGTGATGTGGGGCGAATACTTCTTTGTGGAAGCTTTGGAGCAAGCGCTGCGGGTGATGAAGGCGGGGAATCAACGGGTTGTGATGGCTCCAGCGGTTATGGTGAACTGAGACTAATTCCGCGTGCGGAGTGGCGAAATGAGAAGACTCGTTAACGCCCCGAGATAGAACAAACCGCCAATACAAAGGGTCATCTTCAGGCCCAGGTAAATAGCCAGGAACATCGCAGCCGCGGAACCCAATACACTTGAGGCGGCGTTCACACTCCAAGCCCAGCGCACCGCCGGCGGCATGATTTTTTCCAACAGCGTAAGGCCGGTGGGAAATGGCATGCCCATGGCGAAGCCGACAGGTGCGATCAATGCCACCGCTATGAGAATTTTGAAGGGCAACGGCAATGCAACGCCACTTTCGCTTACCGGCCCGACCACGAACGACAGAACCATTACTGCCGCGGCGATGGATACCAGGACTGCCGGCAAGGAAATGGCTGAACCCACCAGCCGTTTGCTCGCGAAGCTGCCGAGTCCGCTGGAGAGCAGCATTGAAAAGATGATCACCGTCAACGCATAAGTTGGATGTCCCAAGAAGAGAACGAACTTCTGGATCAGCGCGACTTGAATCAGGATATAGCCGGCGCCAATGCACAAGAAATAAAGCAGCGCGCGTTTGGCGCCCGGAGTTTGCGGTAAGGCTTGATGCAACAACAGCGGCGGCAAAGCGAGAATGATCAAGGTCGCAACGATGCTGAGCGCCACCAGGCCGAAGAGTATCGGCAGAGCGGAGTTGACTTTATAATCCGCAGTAATGTGCGATCCGCTCGTCATAAAGTGCCATAAATCGCGCGGCTGGACGGTATAGAAAAAGAAAGGCCGGTCGTCGCTCACGGGCCGCACGTCGAACGGATAAGTCTCGAAGAATTGGGCCGGCGAAGAGGTTTCGAGCAGGGTCCTGAAAGGCGTGTCATTAGTAGCGCCCGGCAGATAGACGATTTCCATATGCGCGATCGAAGCTGATTTTTTGAGTGTTTCGAGATCGGCATCGGTGAGGGCGTGCCTGGCAACAAGAATCGTATCTTGTGCGCCCCAGCGAGTCAGCTCTTGCCGATTTTCGCGAACTACTGCGATATGCCGCGCCACATCCCGTTCACCCAGTTGTTCCAGCGCGGCGCGCGCGAGCGAAACGACGCGCAAAGATTCTCGCGGCGGATCGAAACCCCAACGCGTGAAGGACATAACCCCGTCATCCGTGAGATGCGAGAGATAGTCGACAAAAGCGTTGGTAGTGTAGAGATTGTTCTCGCTGAGTGCGAAAGCACCCGCGGCCGTGGAGGCCCAAGTATCCACCAGTGTCGCTTGCAAGACCTGATAACGCTCGTTCGAGCGGCGCACAAAGGAGCGGCCATCTTCGATGTGGATATGAACCTCAGGGCGGAAGTACAGCCGATTGCTGTATTGCGGAAACTTGTCGCGCATGATGACATCCGCAATGATGGGATTGATTTCCACGCCAGTGATGTTCTTGCTGCCCGAGGCGAGCGCACGCGAAACATCCCAACCGCCGCCGGGGCCAATAATCAAAGTTTTGGCCGCAGGTCGCAGCAAATAGACGAAGCCGGGGCCGCCATAAGTGAGATCGAATTTGTCTTTTTCGGAAAGATGTGCAAAATCGAAGCGGGCCACGCCGGTAGCGGCGTCGGCATCGATCACGATGCTCTTCATGTTGCGGCCAGGCTCGGGTTTTAGGGCAATCCGCGAGAATTCGTTCCAGCGAACAAACTCTTCATCTTTAATGGGAATGCCTTTGGCTGTCTTAACGTCGATCAAAAAGAATTTGTAGTTGTAAGGAATCAGGCCGACCGACAAAAGGCCGAGCAGGACAGCCAGAATTCGGCCGCGCGACGAATGCGCCAGGTGAAACCAGATAGCCGCCGATACGGTGAACACAACAGCCGCAACCAAAATCGTATTCGGGCCGCCCAGCCATTTGAGCAACGGCACCAACACCGCGCAACCCGTCGCCGCGCCGATCAGATCGAAAAAGTAAACTCGTTCCACCTTCTTGATGGTGTCGGCAATGGCGAGCGAGAGAATGGCGCCGGAGAGAACGAACGGGATAGCGGCGACGAAATAAGAGATCGCCACTGAATCCATCGTCATGGTGACGTGAGGATTCAGCAGATAGGCCAAGCACAAGACGATCGCCACGCCGTTCGCAAGAGCAAGAGTACCGAGCTTGGTATAAAGCGAACCCGGACGCGCGGCGATGAGATACGAGAGAACACCGCCCACTCCCAAGCCGAATAACGCAATGGAAATCGCCAGGAAAGCGAAATGGTAAAAATACACTACCGAGAAAACGCGAGTGAGCGCGAGTTCCAGCAGCAGAGTGGCGAGCGAGGTGGCCGCCACGCCGAAATAGACTTGTGGCCAGCGACCGCGCGAGGTAGAGGGAACGGTTTCTGAAACAGTTTCTAGCAGTGACAACTCTTCCTATGGTAGAGGACGCATCCCGTTTCAGGTCGGTTTATGCGCGTAATAGCCTTTTCGCGCGCGAACGATCAAATCTTTGCGATTCTTCACTTTGATCAAGACGTGATGGTATTTGCCGTCGTTATTTAAGGGCTCGGGAGCGTAAAAAAGATTATATTGGTGACGAAGTTCGTTCGCGATGTTTTCAAAAGACTGGTTCAGGTCGCTCGCCTGGAACGGGAAGAACGGGTAGCCGCCCGTCTCATCCGCGAAATAACGCAACACTTTGTCGCCTTCGGTTTCGTTATGGCTGATGTTGGTGGAGATTGTGAAGATCACGGTATCCGCGCGTTGCGCCATTTCAAGGGCTTGATCGCGGCTGTGTTGGCTTTGATTATCTTCGCCATCGCTTAAAACGACCATCGCGCGCCGGAACTTATACATCGGCTGATCTTGCATCAGCTTTTCTTTACAAGCGAAGAAAATTGCGTCGTAGAGAGCAGTACCGCCGCCGGGACGCAGACTGCGAACGGCTTTCTCCAGAACTCGCGTATCGCCGGTGAGATCGGCAGCGAGTTCGGCGGCCGTGTCGAAACTGACTACGATAGCTTTATCCTGTTCACGCACCACGCTATTGATAAAGTTTTCAGCGGCTTCCTGTTGAAAATGGAAACGGTCTGTTACGCTTGCGCTGGTATCAATGAGAATGGCGAGACGCAGCGGAAGGTCGCTTTCCGCCGTAAACTCTTTGATTTCCTGCGGTTTCTTGTTTTCGAAAATTGAGAAATCGTTGCGATTGAGGTCGGTAATGAAGCGGCCGCGTTTATCGGTAACGGCGAACAACATGTTGACGCGCGTAACCTCACCGCGGAAAATGTTGTCATCGGCGGCGGCCGGCTTAGCGGCGTCCTGTTGTCCCGCGTAAAGGAAACCGCCCACGGCAAGGGTGGCAAAGGCAGCCAGCGTCAACAGGGAACGGGCATTGACTTTCATTTTGATACATCCATCTTAACGGGATTCGGGTGGCGCAGTTCATTCAGCAGCGCCGCCAGTTCGGGTGCAAGCGGGCTCTCCACGGTAATTCGCTGGCCGGTGGAAGGCGAGTCAAAGGAAAGCCGGTGCGCATGCAGGAAGAAGCGCTTGAGCGGCGACTGCGGCGCCCCATAGACCGTATCACCATAGATCGGGTGCCGCAAACTGGCCAAATGCACCCGAATTTGATGCGTCCGGCCGGTGCCAATGCGGACTTGCAAATAGGAAAAACGCTCAAAGGATTCCAGCGTTTGATATTCCGTCAATGCGCTGCGGCCTTGGGTATTTTGGGTGGTCATCCGAATCCGGCGAATCGGGTCGCGTGAAATGGGCGCAGTAATTCGGCCTTGGGGCGGCTTCAAATGGCCGTGGGCCAGTGCCAGATAGATTTTTTCGACCGAACGAGAGTGGAATTGCGCGGCCAGTGATTGATGCGCCTGATCGGTGCGGGCGACGACGATGACGCCGCTCGTTTCTTTATCAAGCCGGTGGACGATGCCGGGACGGAGATCCTCTTCGTTGATGGAGGACAGCCTGCCGAAATGGTGCAGCAGCGCATTCACGAGCGTACCCGAGCCGTGGCCGGCACCCGCGTGCACCACCATTCCGCTGGGTTTATCGACTGCCACAACGTCTTCGTCCTGGTATAGGATTTTCAACGGCAGTTCTTCCGGCTCCGCTCTCAGAGTCGGAAGAACTGCCGGGAACAGCGAGATTCTGTCGCCGGCGCGCAACTGGTGCGACGGACGCGCGAGCGTTTCGTTCACCGAGGCACGTTCCTCTTTAATCCAGGACTGCAGCCGAGAACGGCTGATATCCGGTAGCTGTTCGTGCAGGAAGGAATCGAGACGCTTGCCCGAGTCTTTAGGTTCGGTAGTAAAAGTGAGGGCTTTAGTTTGAGCTGGTTTCGTACGGATGGCCGTTTTTATAGCGTAGCTCGCCGGCGGTGATGGCAATCGGCAAACGATTCTCTTGCGGAGGCAGTGGGCAGGTGGCGTAGGGGGTGAAGGTGCAAGGAGGATTGTAGGCGCGATTGAAATCCAAATCTACCTTGCCATTCACCGGCAGTGGAACATTGAGCATCCGGCCGGCGGGATAAGTTTGCGTCTTATTGGTAAGGTCTTTGAACAGGAAATAGAGCGTTTTGCCGGTTGAGGCTTCCTCATAGATGGGACGCAGCCGATAGGCATGGCCTCGATAGCTGAACTCCACCAAACCGGGACTCTCTTCTAAATCTGTTTGGCCGAGAACATTCAGAATGGGGATCTTTCTCACGTCCGGAATCAGCTTGGCTTCAAAGCGCATAGCCGAATTGATCGGGAAATAGTGCATGCCTTCGAAACTCGTGCGGACGGGATTTTCCACATCCTTGGCGCGAACGCCGAGTTTGTCGCCACGCTTGATCACGAAAAAGGAAACGCTGCCGCTCTTCACGATATCCGGATGTTCGTCATCAAACGAAAGCGGGCGGGTTGCGCCGGATGGTTCGATGAATGAAACTTTTCCATCGGCCAGGTGCAATTTACCCATTTGCGCGGGAGTGCTTTTCGGCAGCACGAAATCATTTTCTGGAGCGGAACCGATAGTGTTATCGCCGGGTTTTAGCCAGAACAACCCCACGAGGGTGAGCCAACCGTCTTCCGAGCGAAGGCCGGAATCGCGGTGTTTTTGCCAAGCGCGGACTGAATCTTCCCAGGATGCGTTGGTTGCGGCTGAAAGCATAAAGACAGCGATGACGCCCATTCCGATCAACATTCTCGGCATGGGGTAATTCTAGCAATTAACCTATCATCCATTTGGGCTGAATCCAGCCGAGAGAGGCGGCGGTCATGACGATTCCAACAACCAGCACGACAGCCGGCGACGCGATGGAGAGAAAACGAAACACGGGGTTTTGGTGGGTGCGTTTGCTTTCGGGCAGCAAGGTCTTGGCATAAAGAACCAGAACGCCGATAGTCATCAATACTAAAGCCAAGCCCAAGCTGAACGAAACCAGCAAGAGCAGGCCGAGTCCGATACGGCCAAGGGCGATTGCTCCCAAGAGGAGGACGAGGGCAGATTCGCAAGGAACCAGACCCCCACTCGCTCCGAGTGCAATAAGTCCCTTCCATGAAATCTCATCCGGAACGTGGGAGTGGCCGTGCTGTTTATGATCGTGAGCGTGACTATGGTCATGATGGTGATCGTGAGAGTGAGTATGAATCTGGGCGTGATCGTGATGATGATCGTGAGTGTGGCCATGATCGTGAGTGTGGCCATGATCGTGAGCATGGCTGTGGCCGTGAGTGTGGTGCGCGTGAGAATGTGAGCGCTGCGTCAGACGCTTATAGAGCATCCATCCACCAATGAAGGCGATGGAAGCGCCTGAGAGCGCTCCCAAGACTTCAGTCAGTTTCTCCGGCATCACGTATTTGAAGAGGAAGAGAGTGGCGAGGCCTAGCGCGAAAACCGCTATGGTGTGGGTAAACGTCACCATCGCGCCAAGAAACGCCGCATGCTTGAGCGTCCCGCGCGAACCGACTAGATAAGCGGCCACGATTGTCTTGCCATGGCCCGGAGTAAGAGCGTGTGCGGAACCCAGCAGAAACGCGGCGCCAAGAGCTAGAAGAATCATCCAAGGGGTTAAAGTTCGCTGATGCAAGAAACGCGATAAGTAATCGCCGCGCGTGACTGCGCCTGCGGGAGCGGCTTTCGCTGTGAGAGTGACCGGAGCGGCAGCTGGTGGAGCGATGGCCGGTTGAGCCACGGGCTGAATGACAGGCGCCTTTACTGGAGCGGGTTTTGCGGATGTGACCAGCGGTTCTGGCGCACTCCATTTCAATTCGGCGCGCAGATCTTGCTGCGGCGCGAGCGTGGGATCAGCCGGATATTGAGTCAACCCTTGGCTAATGTCCTTATCGGTTTGGCTCGCTTGGCTCAGCGTGATACCCGCCGAAGGTGCAATGACAACTTCTTTCCAGCCGGCGCGTTCAGCATAGTTGTGGTCCTCATAAGTGAGTTTGCCGCCGCCGCGCGCATTGATATGAGCAATAGTGGTGATGCGCAGGATGGGGAGGTTACCGGCGCCGTCGGCGATCACAGCTTTCGCTGACTCGAAGGTCGGATGAACCGTCTTCCCATCCACCGCAATAGCGAGATTCCCAAGCCAAATTCGGGCTTGGACAGCGGCTTGGCTCTCCAACTCCTGCTGAGATGCTGTGCGATCCATCTTCCAAGCGCGCAGAATTTCGAAGGTGGGGATCTCGGCCAAATCGAGAACATATTTCAGTTCGACGCCGCGTCCGGAAGGCTGCAGCTTAGCGTAGTGACTCACGCTGAAATTGCCCATGGGGTGCGCCACGGCCAGCGCTGCGGCGGCGAACGCCAGGAAAAATGTTCTTTTTGTCATCGGGTGGCTCCTCCAGCCTCAATTTGGCGCGCGTGAGCGTAAAACATCGGCTCCGGCGTGTGCAAGCGCAATGCCTTCTCAGACGCCTGCTTGGCTTCGTTGACATAGCCGGATTTGTAGAGAACCCAGGCATAGGCGTCCCAGGTGTAAACGTCGCCGCGGATCGGCAATTCGGTGCGCATCAATTGCAAAGCAAAGGGCAGGTCTCGATTGTGGTCCGCCAGCAGCATGGCGAGATTGCGATTGGTTTTTTCATTAGTCGCTTGGCCGAGCTTTTCAATGGTGGCGACGAGATCTCGTTGCTCCTGCGCCTTCTGCGGCAAACCCGCGGCGGCGTACAGGTCTTCCAGCGCGCCCTCATATTGGGGTAACGGAACGATCGCCTGGGCGCGCAGATAATAATCGATCGCCTCTTTCGAGCGTCCTTGTGCCGCAGCCACCTGTCCCAGACCGGCCAAGGCTCGATGGAGAGTGGGAAACGCCTTCAGTGCGGAAGCATAAGCAGTTTTCGCTTCGTCAGGCTTGCCTGTCTTAAAATACATGTCGCCTAATTCTGCGTAACACCAGGCAGTGTTTTGTGCAATCGGATCGCCCGCGTCAATCGCTTCTTGCATGAGCGCAATCGCCGAAGACGGATCGCCTGTGACGAAGCGATGCCAGGCAAGGCGGTTATAGCTACTCAATCCGGGCCGGAGCGCAAACATCTTCAAATAAGCATTTCCGGCACCCTGATATTCGCCCAACTCCATGAGGGCATCCCCAAGATTTCCCCAGGTGCCCGTATCCGAGGCATCGTATTTCAGCATGTCCTGGGCGCGAGCGGCCACTGCCTTGAAATCATGGCGCTGCAAATCGATTTCATTCTCAAAACGGAGCGCGGCAAGATTGCCGCCATCCTTTAGCAGAATGCGGTCCACAAGCTTGGACGCACGGTTCAAGTAATCGAAGTCGGAGGTTTCACGAACCTTTTGCAAATAAGCCGAAACAAGGCCGATTTGCAGTTTCAGATCTTGTGGCGAATTCGCCAGCAGCTTTTCGTAGGTGCGGATTCGAACATCCGTTGGTTCATTGGAGAGAGACTGATCGATCGGGCGGACTTGAGCCCCTAACACGAAAGCGCACGCCAGAAACACGAGCGGCGCTTTCACTGGGAGTCTCCCAACGAGGCTTGCATATTGTGAATTGGCGCGGCGCACGCGTGGGAATCGACGCCTGTTCCAGCGGCTTTGGCGTTGATTTGGGCGGACCGGCACATGTATGTAGCATCTCGGATGCCCACGGCCAAGGCCTTATCCATTTCAGTTTTTGCCTCGCTGAATTCAGCATTCGAATAGAGCGCCCATGCCAAAGCGGCACGAGTGTGGCAATCCGGGCGGCGCGCCGCCTCCAGCTTCGCGATGCGCACTGCCTCGCGAGCATCATGCTTTTGGTCAATATCGAAATAAACCAGCTCCAAATTAGCGTTGAAGTCTAGCGAGATCTGAGCCCGTGCTTGCTTTTCAAACGCGGCGAATTGCTGCTCGGCAGCGTTCTTGTCCCCGGCCAAATCCAAAGACTTGGCCCACCGGTACAGATTCTGCGTCGACGGAACAGCCTGATAACACTTTTCAAAGATAGATGCAGCTTGCGGGTAATTGCCCTTGGCTGTTTCGAGGTCGCCCTTCACAAGCGAGGCGAGCTGAGAACTAGGAAAGAGCGCAAAGGCTTTATCCAAAGCAGCTGCGGCTCCGCGTGCATCACCAGAGTCGAGAAGAACCCGTGCCTTCTGTGTCAGCAAGAAAGCGCGTTGATCGGGATCGCTCTGGGCGGTTCTGGTGAACGCTTCGTCGTAAAACTGTGCCGACCCCTCGGCGTCGCCGAACAGGATTCGCAGATCGGCGGCTTTCTCAAACCCCAATGCACTGGCGCGCCGCAGATCGAGAACCCACTGCGCGCAGCGTTCCGCTTCGGAATAGTTGCCCAGCGCTGAATGTGCATCCACCAACAAACCCCAGACAATAATGTCGTCTGGAGCCTTCTTGTTTAGCTGCTGCGCCAGCTTCAACGCTTCCTGATATTGGTGTTCGCCGATAAGCACTCCCACGCGAAGACGCAATGCGTCGTAGTTGTTTGCCGAGAGCGCCATCGACTTCTGCAGCGCTTTCGCCGCTTCATCGTAAACGGAAACATCCCCAGTATCCCGCCCCTTGCGGCAGAGACTGGCCGCGAGGTCGTTATAAGCGTCGAATCCGGCTTTGGTTGAAGCAACCGCTGCCCGGGCTGCCGCGATCCGTTGATCCACGGGCGATTGTTGCGCCACCGCAAACATCGATAACGAAACAAAACAGGACAGCAAAGAAATTGCGCGCATTAATTTAAGGAACTCCTCAAAGAAAGGGCCACTCCACTTTCGTGACGGAGACGAAAGCGGAGTGGCTATGTCAATCTGACCAGGACTAGTTGGTCGGGCAGGCAGCGCCGGCGCCCATCGTGCAGCCAGCTTCACCTGGATCGATGTGGCGGCGTTGGCGGCCGCTTTGCGCCCAGGCAACATACGGAAATGTTTCCTGGTATGGCACATCGTTGGTGTTGACACCATCACCAATCGGGTAGTTGTACTGCGGTCCAGCCAAAATCCCCGCTACCGCTCTTGCGGCGATATCAGTGACATCGTCAGACACACGACGACCATTGGGGAACCCGGCCGCATCCCCGGCGAGCAAGCCCAAGCGTTTGCGGCTTCCCTCGGGAGTTGGCGGGACCCCCGTATTGAGGCGCAGCAAATCGGCGATAGGCCCGGCGGGCGTGCCCGGGGCTGCAATGGGAGGCGCGTATGTCACCAGCGGCAGCAAATCTGTGCGTGGCGGCGTCGGGATCGCAATGCCGTAGATGGCGTTCAACACGCGAGCAAACAAAGGATCCAGATCAAACGAAGCGAATTGTGAGTCGTTGACCGGTTGCGACATACTCCAGAAATCCTTCGAGCCAGTGCCGATGATCAGTTCGTTGATGAGCGGGTTACCCATGCGCTGTACTTGCGACCAACCTCCGGATGCCACTCCAGTAAGGGGCGCGCGACGCACATAAATACGTGGACGGGAAGTAGTTCCCCAAGCGCCGATCGTAGCCGCGGGGCTGGTTTTGGCTTCGATATTTCCGGTTTTGGTTAGCATCGAGATCGGAACTTCGATTGCAATTGTGTTCACGTTGTAGCCCGATACGTAGTCAGGCGCTGTGTTGACGTGGTCGTTTGCATCCGCGGCTGCGCTCAGGACTCCCCCTCCTGCTGCGGTCCGAAAGTTCAACGAGTCAAAAGCCGCGCCCAAATCGATGTAAAAAGGATCGTCCACCGTGCCGGCGAAAACTTTGACTCCGTTGTTGAGCGTGTAAATCCCTTGTGCGGCCAAAGCCGGGTAATTCGGCATGGTGCGCGGCCCGACGTTGCTCGGAACCGCATAGAGGGGCGCACTTGTGCTGTTGAACAATTCCGTACTTACGCCATTCTTCACCATCGTCACGGTGTAGGTTTGGCTCAGACTCAGTCCAGCGGCACCCGCTCCCGAAAGTGCGGTGATTGCTGGAGGAACGATCGGCGTGCCAGGAGCCACCGGTGCTGGAGAATTGGCGGGGGCGTTGATTCCGTTGCCCGCGCCCACAAACCCCGTGAATACGCCGGGCAATTTCGGCGTAGCCGGGCTGAACTGAACCTGGAAAGCAATTTCGGCCAGCGCGTCGTTGTTGTTGTCGATGTTGATGGTGTAGAGAATGTTGTCGTCAAACGGGAAATAATTCGGGCCGTTTCCAGGCTCCAAAAACGGATCGACGTTGAGCAGGAACGTCACCTTCGTAGGGTCGTCATAGCTGACGAATGCGAAGAAATCGGTGATGTCGGCTTTTTGATCAAGCGCTGTAATCGGGGCTTCGCGGTGGCTGGCCGCAAACCCGGGTGGTGGTGTCACGATCATGGCCGCCAGCACGGCACAAATCATCGGCTTCATTCGATGCATATTTATTAGTCCTTTCCTTCTTTCCTTTAGTCTTTCGCTCGACCGGATCGAGCGCTCTTGAGAGTTACGAGCATCAGAGCCAGCGCTGAAATCGCATAGCCGGAGGGTTCCGGTACGGCGGCAATGCTGTTGGTAAAGGTGGCTCCCGAAGCTGTGCCCATTGTGCCCGGATCAATGATCAGGTCATTTGTCACGTTCAAAAATAGGGCATTTGCGAAAGAACCCGCGTCGCTGTTTTGAATCGTATCCAGGGTTAGCAGTGAGCCGCTTGGATTGTTGCAGCCGCTTACGCCGTCCGGCCCAAAGTTTCCGCCCTCGCAATAATTGACAAGCCCGGTTACTCCGCCATCAAGAGTCTCAGATGCGGGACTCAGCACAGTGCTGATACCCACATACGATAGACCTGTGATGTCGTAGGTGAAAAACAGTTCGAGCGGATTATTGTTGCTCGCCGCTTGATTCGTTGAAATCGTGAGCATGGGGTTGTAGTTCCCGCCCGACGCGTCAACAGTCACAGCGCCGGGGTCAATCGGAGATCCGAATCCCGTCAAGATCGCGAAATTCGACAGTGTGTTGTTGCCGATCGTGCACCCCGTAGCCGGAAGTGCCACGTAGCTGGCCAGGCTCTCGTTTACGCAGGCCGCCGAAACGCCCAGCCTTGGCAAAACAAGGGCAGCCAAGGCCGCCAGTAAGAACCGCTTCTTCATCTATAGTCGTCCTCCTCAGAATGTGACCAGCCTCACGAGGCTGTTCTCCGAACAATGATACGTTGTTCAGACTAGCTGCGGATTGAAGACGATCTTGATTTAGTTCTGGTACTACTGCGCGTGAAGTTGGTAGGATGTCGGTGCGCTCATCACCAGCCGTCCGTGGTGCACGCCCTTTACGCTGATCATCAAGTCGGCCAGCTTGCGAACACGACTCGATTTGCCTTTCACTACAACCACTTCGAGACATGTATCGTGGTCCAGGTGGGCATGAGTGGTGGCAATAATCTGGTCGTGATGCTCGTGTTGCAGCTCCATTAGTTTGTCAGGCAGCAAACGGGAGTGATGGTCGTAGATCAGGGTGATCGTACCGACTACCGGCGCATCCGGACTTTCCACAGCAGCGGTGACCAGTCGATCGCGAATGAGATCGCGAAACGCTTCTGAGCGATTTTCGTAGCCCTGACGCCCAATAAAGCGGTCGAACTGCTCCAGCAGGTCGGAATCAATCGCCACCCCGATACGGCTCAAATCGCTCATGCAGGTACCAGCATAAACTTTTCTTTCGCGTAACACGATCCGGAGCTTTGTGCTACGCGTATTATGAAGTAGCGGCCCCGCAATGCACATTCCCGACGGATATCTGAGCCCTTCGACGTGCGCAGTATTCTACGCGGCTTCCACTCCGTTTTGGTACGTTGCTTTGCGGCGGGTCAAGAGAACTCTCAGTGGGCAGACCATTCCTCTGCTTGCGCTATTCGCCGCTTTCTCGTTCATGGTGATGATGTTCAACTTGCCTTTGCCGGGCGGCACCACGGGTCATGCGGTGGGAATGGCGATTGGCGCGATTCTTCTGGGCCCCGAAGTCGGGCTGCTCGCGATATCGATCGCGCTGTTCATCCAAGCACTGTTTTTCGGCGATGGCGGCATCACCGCGTATGGCGCGAATTGCTTCAATATGGCGATTGTTGGCTCTCTGGTTGCTTCCGTTGTCTATCGTTTGCTGGCTGGTTCTTCGCCCTTGCGCTCCAAGCGACGTGTGGTCGCTGCGGGTTTCGCCGGTTACCTTGCCATTAATACGGCGGCTCTCTGTGCAGCGATTGAATTCGGCGTACAGCCTATGTGGTTTCACGATTCCGCCGGCGCGCCGCTCTACGCTCCTTATCCTTTGAAAATAGCCATTCCCGCCATGATGCTCGGTCACATGACAATCGCGGGTTTGGCCGAATTTGCGATCACTGCCGGGCTGGTCCGTTACTTACAATCGGCGAATGTTGACCTTCTGCGGCGAAGTGCCTCCAGCGCCGAGCTGGAAGTGCGAGCACCTCGAAATCTGCCTTTGCGCGCTGTCTGGATCGCTTTGGGAGTTCTGGTTGTTTTGACCCCGCTGGGCTTGCTCGCCTCGGGCAAAGCGTGGGGCGAATGGAAGCCGGAAGAATTGATGGCGCCTCCGAAGGGATTGCTTGGCTTGGCGAAGCTCTGGCATGCGCCGATGGCCGAATATTCGCCTGCGTTTCTCCACAACGCCGTGGCGGGCTATGTGCTATCGGCCGCAATGGGCGTCGGTTTCATTGTTTTAGCTGTTTTGGCTATTCGCTATTTCCTCACGCGCGGCCGCGCTACTCGCAGCGTCTTCATTGAGAAAACTTTGCGCGCTCTCCTCGTTGCCGGCCAAGAGGCGTTGTTTGCGGAAAACACCACCCAACTCGATGGCCTTCTTCAAAAGCTGGACCCGCGCGTTAAGATCGCTGGACTGGCTGCGCTGATCATTGCGGCCGTGAGTGTGCGCCGCATTGAGGCGCTGGCGGCGTTGTTTGGCGTGAGCCTCGTTTGCGCAATGCTTTCTCGCATCTCTCCCTGGCTCCTCGCAAAGCGTGTCTGGCTGCCGGTGTTGCTCTTTACCGGAGTCATAGCCTTGCCCGCTGCCTTATTTGGCAAACCCATGAGCGCGGTGTTTCTCCTGCTGCGGGCAGAAGTAGCGGCGACGTTTTCCATTCTTCTGATTCTCACAACGGTTTGGAGCCACTTGCTGCGTTCGCTTCGCTTCTTTCGCGTTCCCGTATCCGCCATCGCTGTCGTCAGCATCAGCTATCGCTACATTTTCGTCTTTCTGGAGAGTGCGAAACAAACGCTGGAAGCTCGCGAGACGCGCCTGGTCGGCCAAATGGAACCCGCCGCCGAACGCCGTTTTGCGGCGGCCAGCGTAGCAGCCTTGCTGCATAAGACATTGGGTTTGAGCAGCGAAGTGCACCAGGCGATGCAGGCCCGTGGCTTTCGTGGTGAGGTCTATTTATTGCAGGATCTGAAAATGGCCGCGCGCGATTGGTGGCAGCTTTCCCTCTTCCTCGCCATTAGTGTGGTCGCTCTGGGGTTAGGCCGTTAAATGGCGAACGTGTTCGACGTCGATGCCGTTCATTACTCTTATGCCGAAATCCCGGCTCTCGATAACGTCAATCTGGTAATTCCGGCGGGCCGGCGAGTCGCGCTGCTTGGGGCTAACGGATCGGGTAAGTCCACTCTGCTCCGTTTGCTGGCCGCTTTGAGTTTTCCGCAAAAAGGTTGCGTTCGCTTCGACGGCGAGCCACTCAGCGAAGCCCGGCTCGCCGAGCAGGAATTTTTCTATTCCTTTCGCCGCAAGGTGGGCGTTGTTTTTCAAAATCCTGATGTTCAGTTGTTCAATGCGAATGTGTTTGACGAAATTGCCTTCGGGCCCCTGCAAATGGGTTGGCCGGCGCAACAAGTGCGTGATCGCGTGGAGGCAATTCTCTGTGATATGCGCTTGCAAGACCTGAAAGACCGCGCGCCGCATCGCTTGTCCGGCGGCGAGAAGAAGCGGGTTGCGATTGCGTCGGTGCTGGTACTCGATCCCGAAGTGCTGCTGTTAGACGAGCCGACCGCCGCGCTGGATCCGGCGAGCCAAACGCAGATGGTGGAATTGTTGGCCTCCTGGAAAAGCACCGCGCGCACCGTCGTAATTGCCACTCACGATTTGGACGCCTTGGAGGACATTGCCGACCATTGCCACTTGCTCAGCGAAGGCAAAGTCGTGGGTGCGGGAAGCCCGCTTCAAATCCTGCACGATGTGAGACTTCTCTCAAATGCGGGATTGATTCGGCCGCACAAACATGCCCACGGGCATGTGCATGCGAACGAATAGTTATTCCCGCAATTCCACAATCGTCGCGCCCGCTCCACCTTCAGACTGCGTAGCTGCGTAATGCCGGCTGACATGCGGATTTTTCGCTAAGAACTCGGCGACCGCCCTCTTCAGCACACCCATACCGTGCCCGTGGATGATGCGCACACGATTCACTGACGCGAGCGCGGCTGAATCCAGAAACTTATCCACTTGCTCCAAAGCTTCTTCGGCACGCTGGCCGATCACATTCAGCTCCCGGTAGGTCACGTCCCAGCGCGGACCGGCATCGAAATTCACATTCCTCGGCAATTTCGGTTGCGCGGCATCGGGCGAAACCACCTCCACTACATCCTCCCGCGGAATCTGCATTTTCAAAAATCCGGCCTCAACCTCAAGATTCCCGTTCTTGAGAAGGCGCCGTACCGTAGCAATTTCGCGCACATCTTTGAGCCGGACTTTAGCGCCTTCGACGATTTCCAAACGCAGGGGCGCTGCCTTGGCAATCTCCGGCGGCGGCGCCATCACCTCTTCCGCCTCTTGACGAAACTCGCGCTTGGTCTTAGAAATTAAACGTTGCGCCTGATCGGCGGCCTTTCGCTGATCGGAAGTTTCGCTTAGCTTATCCATTAAGGATTGCGTGCGCGCTTCAAAATCGGCTACCAGCGATTCTGATTTCTTCTCCCACCCGCGCTGCCGCTTCTGCTCGCGTTGCAGCGCTTCGCTTTCCACCGCGGTCTTCCGCTGGTCCGCTTGCCGGATGGCTTCAGCCAACTCAGCTTCACGCTGCACGTTCGCATCCACTTGCCGCTGCAATTCGCGCAGCAGATCCTGAAAATCCGCCTGCATACGGGGCAAGACGGAACGGGCGTGGGCCAGCAGCGGTTCCGGCAACTGCAAACGCGTGGCAATATCGAGTCCGGCCGATTTCCCCGGCGCACCAAGTCGCAATTGATACGTCGGCTGCAACGTTGTTTCGTCGAACCCCATGGACGCGTTCAGCACGCCCGGCGTACGCGTGCCGTAGAGCTTTAACGGAAGCAAATGCGTGGACGCAAGACAAAATGCGCCCGATTTCCGGAACTCATCCAGCATCGCAACACCCAACGCTCCGCCTTCTTCCGGATCCGTCGCGCGGCCGAGTTCATCCAGCAACACCAACGAATTCGCCGTCACCTCTTCAAGCATGCTTTTCACGTGCAGCAAATGGCCGGAAAAACTGCTTAAGCTTTCGGCAATCGATTGCTGATCGCCAATATCCGCCAGCACATCGTCCAGCAGCGGAAACTCCGCTTCCACGCAAGGCACCGGAATTCCCGCATGCGCCATCAACGCCAGCAGGCCTGTGGTCTTCATCGTTACCGTCTTGCCGCCGGTGTTTGGACCGCTAATCAACAGACACCGCCGTGTCTCATCCAGCTCAAAAGAAATCGGTACAATCGGCTTCTTCTGCTTGCGTAGAATCGCTTCGAGTAACGGGTGACGCGCATCGCGCAGAACCAACTTGCGGTCGCCGCGGCTGAAGCTTGGGATAATGGCATCGTAGGCGCGCGCAAACCCTCCTTTCGCAAAGATCAGATCGAATTGCGACAAAGCTTCCGCTGTGTCCCGAATCTCATCCACGTGCTCCCGCAAGGCCTGGGTAATTTCAGCTAAAATCCGTTCAATCTCGCGCAGCTCGTCTTCGCGCAACCGCACCAACTGGTTATTCAGTCCGATCGTTTCAAGCGGTTCCAGAAAGAGCGTCCGGCCGCTGCCGCTCGAGCCGTGAATCACACCGTCGACGCGCCCTTTGTGCCCCGCGACAATCGGAACCACAAAGCGGTCTTCGCGAATCGTAACGAAGTCTTCCTGCAGCGTTCCATCCGTCTGATGCGCGCGGATGAAACGCTCCAGCGATTGCTGTATGCTCTTCTGCTGCTTTTCAATCTCACGCCGGATGCGGCCTAACGCTACGCTCGCGCCATCGGCCAAACTGCCATCCGGCAAGAAAGAAGAAGCGTAGCGCTTCGCCAAATCTCGCAAATCCGCTAAACGATGCGCCCCTTGCGCCAAGCGTGGAAAGCGCGCCGTTACCGCCAGCAAAGCGCCGCGAAACTCGCCCGCCAGCGCGAAGTTGTGAAACAGATCCAGAATCTCGCGGCCTTCGAGCGACGCTCCTTCTACCTGCAGAATGCGCAAGCACGGCTCCACATCGCGCAGTTGATCGAAACGCAAGCGCAACAGCGTGCCCGTGCCGCCGTCCTGCGCGCCCTGCAGTTCACGCAAATAGGCTATCGCCTCGCCCGCATCCGCTAGCGCGGATTCAAGTTCAGCTCGCTCAGAATGTGGCTCGAGATCCGCCACTAATTGGCGGCCTGCGTGGGAGCCGGCATAGCGCGCCACCAACTCCAAAAGCTCGGCGAATTGTAGAAGTTCGGTACTGCTGAAAGCCATGGGTTTCTAAGGGCGCGTGATCTGCGTCAGAGTGCCGCGGCGCGTGTTGCAGGTTTCAATCACATCGCGCGTTCCCGCCGTCATCGGCAAAGCGGCCAAACTGGACAACGCAAACCACTCGGCACGCCGCGAATCGTCACCGGCGCGCAAATCGCCGCCCAGCATCTTGCAATAGAAGTCTACCAGCACATAGTGGTATTCGGCGCGTCCTTCGGCATCCGGCATGACACGCTCGAATACCGTGGCCAAAGTCCCGGCTTCGACCTTTAAACCGGTTTCTTCCCACACCTCGCGCGCCACCGCGTCTTCCAACCGCTCGCCTGCTTCTACCAAGCCGCCCGGCAAAGACCAAAACCCCTCCAGCGGCGGCTTGCCCCGCTCCACTAGCAAGATCTCGCCGCTTTCGTTAAACACCAATGCCCCCACCCCGAGCAAAGGATGTGCGGGATACCGCCGGCTGTTCTTCGCTTCACTCAATGGCTGCCAAAACTTCTTCTGCGTGACCGTCAACTTTCACCTTTGGAAATATCTTCTTGATCTTGCCCTTCGGGTCAATCACAAAGGTAGTGCGCTCCACGCCCATGTACTTCTTGCCGTACATGCTTTTTTCTTTCCAAACGCCATAATCCTCGCACACCTTATGGTCGGCGTCGGCCAACAGGACAAAAGGCAAATCGAACTTGTCTTTGAATTTGGCTTGAGCACTGGTTTTATCCGGCGAGACCCCGACAATCACCGTGTTCGCTTTGCTGAACTTCTTGGAAGTGTCTCGAAACTCGCAAGCCTCTTTTGTGCAACCGGGAGTATCGGCTTTGGGATAGAAGTAAAGCACTACATTCTTCCCTTTAAGCGAAGAAAGGGAGAATTTTTCTCCCGAATCGGTGTCCAATCCGGCGATGGCAGGGGCGGTATCGCCCTCTTTAAGTTCTGGCATATGAAGGAGATGAGAGGGAGTGGGCCAGGGCACCAAATATTTTTCAGAAGATTACTTGACAAATACACGCGCAGATTTTATGATTGAGTCATATCCAAATAACGGATAGGAGAACACTTAAGATGCCAATGATCAAATACACCCCCTTTAATACCTCGGACTTCGAAGATTTCCCAGCTGGACTTCGCGTGTTCCAGGATTCCCTGTCTCGCCTCTTCAGCGAGCCGGCATCTCGGCCGTGGTCGCCCGCTGTGGATATCTACGAGACCGAGAATGAACTAGTCCTGAAAGCCGACCTTCCCGATGTGGATCCCAAAGCTGTCGGAATTCAGGTGGAAAACAGCACCCTGACGCTGAAAGGCGAACGCAAATTCGAGCAGGAGAAGAACGGCAAAGGCTTCCATCGTTTGGAGCGCTCCTATGGTTCCTTCGTGCGCGCTTTCAGCCTGCCGGAAACAGTGGATGCTGAAAAAGTGAAAGCCGATTACAAAAACGGCGTGCTGACCGTGACTGTCCCCAAGAAGGAAGTCGCGAAGCCGCGTACGATCAATGTTGAAGTGAACAATAACTAAAGCGCAAAGGGCGCGGATGCGCGCCGCCAGGGGGCAAAGAAACACGCTGTCTCTTTCGGTGGGCGCCTGATGCCGCGACCGTCTTGCGCGTGTTTTTAACAAACCAAGAGACGCAAATTCCTCCAGTGTCCTTGGGGCGGTAGGTAAGTGCCTACCGCCCTTTTTTATGCATTTCAGCGATAATCGGGCGGCTTCGCTTGTTTCCAAGTCCGCCACCAAGTCGTGTCACCCAGGTCCAATGCGTTCCATGCTGCGTCAAAGGCGCTTCGATCGCCGCGCAGAATTGCCTCTGCCGTCACCGCCGGAGGCAGCGTCACCTTCGCTGAAAACGCTGCAAACACCTTAGCGCGCTCACCGTCCTGCGTCCGGCTGAGCAAATGCCATAACGTTAGTGCGTCTTCCTTGCGCGCTAATCTAAGCAACATATCCAACGCAGCCGGTTCATGGGTTGCGTCGAACCGGCCCAGCGCCGCAACGAACTCCGGCGTCGCATCTCCCCGATAGGGCGTGCCCGCACCATGCCTCTTGTCCATGCGGCACCGCGCGCCGGCCGGAATAAACGATTCCAGTCCGTGCGATTCAAACGCCACCCAGCCCAGCGTTACGCTGAGCATCCCATCGCCTCCGGGCGAGACGGTCAAAGTGTATTGGCAGCCCAGATCCGTCGCTCTCGCCGCCGGCGTATCCACCACAAACTCGGTCGGCGGCGCCCAGATAAACGCGTGAATCGTTCCGTGCTCCAACGCAAAACGCTGCTCTTGTTTCGCCGATTTCGCGAGACGCAGTTTTGACTGCGGCTCAATGCTTACTTCGCCAACGCTCTCGGATTCAAGCATCGCCCGCTCGCCAGCCGCCGTTTCGATCACTTCCCCCCTGCGAACACCCTGCGCCTGCCTTCCTTGAACCACCAGGCTCCAATCCGTCAGCTCCGGTTTTTTCCAAAAAAACGCGCCTGTAATCGACGCCACCACAATCGCCGCCGCAGTCGCGAAAACCAACCAGGTTCGATTCGGCTTGCGCTGCTGTTGACGCAATTGTCCAAGCAATCCCTCCAAGCGGACAATCTCCGCATCTGGCTCGCCGCTGCGATCCCACAAATAATCTTCGTTATTCATAATTCATAAGGCTCATTTCGCCTCCAACAGCGCGCGCAGCATCTTCATCCCGCGGCATAAGTTCACCCGCACCGAATCCGGCGTCAAGCCGGTATGAGCCGCGATTTCCGGGCCCGTCATTCCTTCCACCAACCGCAGCACCAGCGTTTCGCGATAACTTTCGGGCAGCGCCTTGATAACATCGAGCACTGCAAACGCTTCACGGTCGGGTCTGCCACCGGTGGCGGCAATCTCAATCCGAAGCGGTTCTAGCTTTCGCTTCCGATGATGATCAAGCGCGGTGTTCCTGGCGATGGCGGCCAGCCAACCCCCGAAGGTTGCCGCTTCCCGCAGCGATGAAATGCGTTCCAACGCCCGCAGAAACGCATCGTGCATCAAGTCCTCTGCCAAATGATAATCCGCATGCGACAACAAAATGCCGTGCACCAGCGAGCGGTATTGCTCATACAGCGCGCCGAAAGCCGCGCGGTCGCCGGCTTGCGCCCGCTTGACCAACGCGGCCTCGTTTGTCCGCCACTCGCTGCTCATCAGCACGTTGGAACGTTACTATTCCAACAAACTTCCAACGTCATGGGCGTCTGGTTCGTGAAAGTAGTTCTTGGCGCGCGCCCATTCCACCATTCGTCCCTTCACCGGAATCAGCGCGCCGGTCGCATAACTGCCGTAGTCTGAGTTCGTCGCCACAAACTTGATCACCCAACTGCCGCTCTCAGGCCATTCGCGAGCGACCGTGTACAACCCGGGCTTCGACAACGCGATGACAGTCAGCGGAATGACTTGTTGCTTCCCGTCCACTTCGCCAATTGCACTCGCTCTCACCATCGTTTTCCCCGGCGACCGGCAGGCCGTCACCTCCACCAGCGCTACCCCGTTCTTGCTTTGCACTTCTTGATTTGCCCCCGGATTGCCGACCACCAGCGACAGCGCTCCCGCGAACAGATTCGCTGTCAGACAGGTCAGTGTAAACGTAAGCATGGATATTCGAGTCATGGAAATCCTCTTTTCCGGAATTCTTTTCAAATTCCGTGTTGAAGACGAAATCAGCTCCAGAAGTGTTAACCATCCTCACCAAAAAACGCTCATACACAATGGAGGGTAATGAGCCTGTTCGTTCGAGCATTTCTAGCAGTATTACTGTTTCTGTCGAGCGTGTCGCCGCTACGTGCGTATTCCGTCCTCTCGCACGAAGCCGTGGTCGATGCTATGTGGGACGTTCGTTTGCGGCCGTTTCTGCTGGCCAAATTCCCGACCGCCACTCCGGACGATTTGAAACGCGCCCACGGATTCGCGTACGGCGGCGCAATCGTGCAAGACCTCGGCTACTATCCGCACGCGGATAAAGAGTTCAGTAATTTGACCCATTACGTTCGCACCGGAGACTTCATCCTCGCTCTATTTCGCGAAGCGCACGATCTCGATGAGACGGCGTTCGCTTTGGGCGCTCTGTCTCACTATGTGGGCGATATCGAAGGCCATAGCTTGGGCACCAATATCGGCGAGCCCCTGCTTTACCCCCATCTCCGCAAAAAGTTCGGGAAGGTCATCACCTATGAAGACGATCCGGCCGCTCACCTCAAAACGGAATTCGGCTTCGATGTTCTGGAAGTGGCGCGCGGCAATTTCGCGCCCCAGGCCTATCACGATTTCATCGGTTTTTTTGTGGCCAAAGACCTCATCGCCCGCGCTTTTCGCGCTACTTATGGCCTCGAACTCAGCGATCTGTTCTTCAATTTCGACCTCGCCGTCGCCGGCTATCGCAGCGCTGCCAGTAAGACCATTCCCCTCGCCACCCGCGTCGCCTGGGCGCAAAAGAAAGACGAAATCCGCCACGCCCAGCCCGGCATCGACCACCGCCGGTTCATCTACATCATGAAGCGCTCGAGCTATGAACGCGAATGGGGCAAGCGGCTCGAAGAGCCGAATCTGTTCGAAAAGTTCCTGGCCGTGCTCCTGAAAATCATCCCGCCCATCGGGCCGCTCCAAACCCTGCGCTTCAAAATCCCCACTCCCCCAGTGGAGCAAATCTTTATGGATAGCTTCACTCACGCCACGGCTCAATATTCCTCAGTGCTCGATGCCGAGACCCAGAATCATTTGGTGTTGCCCGACAAAAACTACGACACGGGCGACTTTACCCCTTCCGGCGCTTATCACTTGAAAGACGATACCGTCGCTTTCTGGCTGCATAAGCTGGCCGAAAAAAAGTTCGCCGGCGTGACCCCCGAAATAAAGCAAACCATTCTGGATTTCTATAAGGATCCCGCCGCTCCGAACCATACCAAGCAAAAGCCCGACGAATGGCGGCAAACCCAGACTGAACTGGCCGCGCTGAAACAGTAGCCGCAATACCCTCGAAATGAACAGTTCCGCGGACGCCATCCCTAAGAATGCGCGCCTCCAACTTCCAACTTCAGAGACGGAGAGATATGTCACGAAGGTCTAACCCCGGCTATTTCTCACATAACTCGCTCGGGCTGGATGGGCCAAACAGAATAATAAAGATCTATGCCGTCTTCTGAATCAAATGCTACGTCTCGGCAGTAAAGTTTGCCTCTCTGCTGCCGGAACGAAGAAAGATTCTTGCTATACCGTAGCCCTCGAATAAGCGCCTGAGATTACTACCTCTCTTATTCCACAACTCAACTAACCGTCTTGGTTTTTCTTGTCGGGGCGGGCGTTCAGCGGTAATGAAAACGCCTCCGCGGTTAAGCTGATCGACGGGCAGCTGTTCTTCTACAAACGCAAGACTGAGGACCAATAGCGCGGAAATCATGACCAATCCTCATGCCTCGTAATCACCAATCGATAGGCCTTTTGTTAGCAACTTGATCCCGCGTCGCGGGCCCTGACCGCCCACTCCCGCTCTCCAAGCTCGCAAGCAGCAGCGTATCCGGCTCGCGCCTTCAAAACTAACTGTTCCCACCTCAATCGCCTGCCCGCGACACCCGCTTCATCTATCACGACGCAAAACCTCTACCGAGCCGCGCGCGTCAGCAGGCGGTCTATTGCTAGCCAATCGCGAAGAACCGTTTGGATTGTGAAGATCGAAGGGTGAGGCACAGACTGTAGATGCTGCATAGACCCCTAATATTGATCTGGATCAGGTAGTCGGCGCAAGGGAGCACCGATCGGGAGCAACTCTTTCGCCGTAATTGCGAAGTATTGTGCGTGCCCGCTCCGTTAAAATCTCAACGTCGAGCGTCTGCCCGGCACGCGGTTCGAACCAATCTTCCACCGTGGAATAAGCCTGCCCTTCGACCCGGCGACCGCCGATGGCGGCCAGTTGGTCGCCAGGCTGCAGCCCGGCTACAGCTGCCGGTGAGCCCTCATTCACGGCCTTGACGATGATCTTTCCTGACTCCCTCAGCTCCAGGTGAACGCCCGTGCGGTTATACGACATCGCATAGCCGAAGTCGGGAGACTTCCGAAGATAGGGAGCCTCATGCGGGTAGTCGAAAGTCATAATGAAATTGCAAAAGACCTGCGACCCCACATTGCCCGCCAGAAGTTTGGACGCAAAAGCTCCGCCTGTGGCGAAGTGCAGCTCGGTCAGAGGGTTCATGAGGGTGAAGTGGCCCAGTGACGGCGAAGCGACGCGTGTCAGCAGCGTAGAGGACGTCCCGCCTACGCCGCCCTGAAAGCCGACTTCGCTCCACCGCCTTCCATCGTTCAAGATGCGCATCTGCGGACGGACGGAACTCCAGCGACCACTCCTTTCCTCCTGAAACATCGCATAGACCAGCTGTAGAATTCTGTGTATTGTTGGAATAGACAAAGGAGAACCGATTGCCCGCGCGCACACCGGCGGAAATTCACCCGCTTGTTCAAGATGCATTCAATCGCGCTGACGCCGATGCTTTGATTGACTTGTATGAGGCACAAGGTGTTTTGGTTATCGATGGTCAGTGCATTGTCGGCCGGAATAACTTACGCGACACTTTTGCGAGTATCCTTTCACGGTCTGGCCGGATGACGTTGGAAACGCGTTTGATTGTTGAATCAGAAGGATTGGCTGTAATACACGGTAAATGGATCGTCGAGTACCCATCGGATTCGAAACCGACGATAACCTTCGGGGTGAGCACCGAAGTCGTTCGAAAACAACCCAACGGAACATGGCTGTTCGCAATTGACAATCCGCATACGCCCGTGTAGCTTGAGCCCCAATCTGTGGGCTAGAGATTACCGTCTAGAAGCCGACTTACCATTACGAGAACAGTCCACTTCGGTAGAGCTGCCTTCCGGGGCTGGACTCAGGCCGATCTTTGGTGGGTGTCTTGGCCCGTAAACCTGTCGGTTCTGGCAGATTCGGCAACCGATCATAGCCGGCCAGTGGCGCGATAGAAATTCTCAATATACCGGCCGTCTATGTCGGTAAATCCGTACTCCTTTGCAGCGTCTCCCACGAAGACCAGTTGACCAGACTTTGCCATCACATTCGCATCGGAGGCCAGTGCGACGACTGCGCGGCCCGTGTATTCCGGCGACTCAGCGAGATCGTAACGGTAAAGTTTCTGAAGCTTCTCGTCCTGCATGTGGACCTGTACGCGCTCGGTTTTCATGAAGCCCGGCAGCAGACCTAGAAGCGTTATGCCGGCTTTCCGGGCTTCAGGAGCCAGACTCATGACCAAGCGGTTAAGAGCGTAGTGCGGGAGGTGCTCGAATAGATCGAACTGCACGTTGCCACTGAGCTTGTCCGCTTCAATCATCGGTTCACTGATCGCGACAATCAATCCGGAACCCTGTTGGAACATAAGTCTCGCGGCCTCGCGGGCAGCCAGCCAGAATGCCTGCGGGCCTGCGCCCATGAAGTCGTTCCAAAATTCGCCCGGCAACTTCCAAAAGGGCTGCTTCCATATCGGATCGACGAACCGCTCATTGCCACCCCAAACTGCACAGGCGAGAATGTCGAGGCGCCCTTGTTCGGCCTGAACGCGATCGAAGAGATTCTTGTTCTGTCTTACGTCCGTGTGATCGATGTGCATTGGAATGCCAACGCCGCCGCGTCGAGTCACCTCCGCCGCAGTGTCTTCGATGGTGCCGGAAATTCGATCGATCGGCAACGGACCGCCACGCATCGAGCGCCCGGTAACGTACACTGTGGCCGACTGTTCAGCAAGCGCCACAGCGATGCCGCGGCCGCAACCACGGCTGGCTCCAGCGACGATCGCGATTTTACCTTTCAGCCTGTCAGGCATGAAATCACAATATACCGTCGAATTTCAGTTGACGAACGACGCAGCCAGCGGGTTCCTTCCGTTTCTTCAACCGCAATTCAAATTCTTCGAAAGCCCTGTGCGGAAGTTCACAGGATACAAGCCGACTTATCAGGACCTTTTCTATCAGGGCGCTGGCCGATTTGAGCGCTGGAATCCAGACCGAATCGGAGAACTACTCTACCCTGAGCTGTCACTCGCGAGTAAGCTCGGAGTTAGAAGGCAAATCGTTTTTGGCGAGCTGCGTCCTCGGGGCGCGTGAGCCGGGCATAGATTTTTGAGCGTGAAGGTTCGCGCAATCGCGAATTTCCAGCATCAACCTTCACGGTAATTGTGCCAAGTTCGGTACCTCCCAATTCTGCAGCAGCATACCCGCGATATCACTAACAACATCCAGCGCTCGCAACTGGAAGGAGATTTCCGAAACTTCAACCTCGCTCACTAGCGGTCGGCCAGATTCGTCAAGCGCATTGGTATCCGCCGAAATAAAGCCCAACAGCTCCGGGACCTCGTCTGGGTCGATCTTGCCTTGCTCTCCAGTGTTCGGTCTCGCCCCACCATACGGAGGCTCCACGCTATGGGAATACCGCACTACGGGCGCTATCATCCAGTAGTCACTCAGTTCCTTCTGATGGGCGAACGAATGGGAGTCAATTCCGAACATTGATGGATGATGCCGCTGCGCATACGGATCATGTTTATACCGTCTAATAGTGTAGGCGCAGTATTTATCCTCTGCCAACGCAAGCTCAGAAATATACGCTCCTTCACTCCCCATGTTTCTTGCCGTCGCGCGTTTGGAAGTAAGCGAATCTACACAACAAAAAGCGATTTCACGCTGATTGGGCGGAGAGGCCAGTGAACCCTTCGGATTGAGCGTTCGCCAAATTCTCACTCGCTCGATCCCGCAATAGTCGATCAGGGCATGCATCAGGACTCGCATCGCCGAGACCCGAAACTCCGTCGATAGCAGCGAGGAGTTCCAAATTCTACCGCGATCAAGCACATCGAAACTTCGCTCCACATATCCCAAAAACTGCGCCGTTCGCGGTGGATCGGTTGCCCTAGCGTCGTTCGACACCATGTTCGCTATTCGATAGACCCGCTCCCAAACCCCTCGCAACGCCGAATCCCTTCGCAGCAGCGGGTTTAAATGACTGTCTTTAGGCCACGCTGCCAAAATTGCCGCAGTCTGGCCACGACTCCTGACCGGACAAGCAAAAACCTCATCGCCAATCGCGTACTCGGCCAATCCCTTTGGACTCGCCTGCGGAATACGCCTGTGGAGTTCTTCTTCGATGTCGGTGATAGCGACTCCCCGCCTCTGCTTAAATGCCTCAGCAACTAGACTTGGTTCGTCGAAATCAAAAGAAAACCTGTTGATGCCATCATCCCCGGGCCGACCCCAAGCCCAAAACTTCCCACGCTCGTAGTCAATGTCGTAGAGAATAAAGTCAATACCGCACTCCCGGATCAACCGGGAGGCAGACAGAATTGATTTAAATTCCATTGGGCTCTTGTAAAACTGTTGAAGACGTTGCGCACCTGCATCTCTCAGTTTGGCCTCAAAGTATATCGCCCCGGTCTGGGCAGCTATTCGACGCACCACTTCGATGTGTTCAGCCGTGTAGGCATTAGTAAGGTTCGACTCGAAGTTGATTACACCAACCCTCTCTCCGTCCGAGATAATCGGACATGCGACCTCGCTACGAACTTCGGGATGAGAGACCTTATAAAAAGTTTCTCGATATCCCAGATCGTCAAGTCTCAACCGCGTCGCATATGCCGAACCAATCTCGGGAAGATACGTGACGTCCCCTTCATTGTTGAATTCCAAGTATGTTGCGCCTATCACTGAATCCACGGTTGGCGCCGGCAAAAATTCCGAAGCCGTCGCTGGGAACGTTGCTGTACGCACCAACGTACGCTTCGATTGAGAACCGACGAAGCAAATATCCCCTCGAAACGATCCAGTCAATTCGACTGCAGTCCTCAGGAGACGGTCGCAGGCAGAGCGCCGATTGAAATTTTGGTTGCTAAAGTCCAAAAGGCTGGTCTGCCCATACTTCCGGAGAGCAACTTCGCCATCAAGTTGGCGCAAAATATGCACTATCTCTTGAACTCTTTCTACGTTATCTCTTGCGCTGTACGGAATGATGCAAACACCTAGAGCCTCCCTCAAATACGCAGCAAACGCGGGATCCGCTTCGCTTTCGGGCATGATCGCGAAGTGGGGACCGAAATTGTTTCCAAAAAGAATATGGGCCTCATCTATCAGCTTCAACATATCGCTGTCTCTCAGGCTAGACCCGATGAAGAGAAAGGTCCGAGACAGTAGAAGGATCTTCAGACACTCATTAAATGCCGGACTAGTGTGTGTATGGTCCCGGAAATGCGTTCTGGTAAGGCGTAACGTCTCCGGCCGGTCCACCGTGCCATGCATCTTAATGATGAGCGTTCTTCGATCATGGCCGGACCGGATATGCTCCAGAATCTCTTGTGGCTTTGTCCAATCGAATACAACCTGTTTGTGCGAGTCGAAATAGGCCGATTCCAGCAGGCAATCAAAGCTCGTGGTCAGCAGCACTCTGAAAGGAAGCCGTGCAAGGGCGAAGTGGATTTCGTTCGGCTTTAAGTCTGATCTACGGTATGTAGAGCGAATATAATCCGCAAACTCAAATCCTGGAATTTGCCGCTGCAGCAACTCAGCTCCCAGCGAAAGTTCTCCTTCTGTGATTAAACGACTGATGCGATGCCACGGCTCTGCATCTTCATCTGCCGTCTTTCGAAATCGCTCATCGAGCAATCCCCTCAGGAAGTCTCGCCACGTGGGAAGCCCAGACGCCGCCGCTGCACCCGCGCCAACCACTGCCACTGCACGATCTGCGGCTAAGGCGTCTATCAATGTCTGCAAATCGCGCTTCGTTTGCAAATCGCGCTTCGCATCCGAGCGACGTGCGATGTTGGATGTGGCGTGTTCACGACGTTCAACAAAGTCCTTCGCTAGATCCTTCTTAATGAGGGATACATAGTGCTCAGTCACAGCGGCGTCGGCGTCCCCTAAAACACCCAAACGAACTAGTTCCGAAGCATTGCGAGTCAAGTTCTCAGCCGCGCTAAAGTTGGCAGTCGCCCGGTAGCGATCCATCTGTGCTTGGTATTCGAGCAGACCGGCGCTCTTGTCGAAAGTAAGAAGGTGATAAATCCCCTCGACTTTGTTTTGGGCATCTTCATGCTGCACGAAATGCGCGTAGGCGCGCCTACTGTACAACTCAAGAGTGTTGGGTTGACTTGTTACGAGGTGCTCGAGCACGGCCTGACGAGTTAGATCGTGGAGAGCGTGACCAAGCACTCCGAACGCTTGAGTGAAGTTTAGGGCGATAAGTTGTTGGTAAAGATGCCCGGCCGTGTCCGAATCGATCGACAACAGGGCTGCTAGCACCGCGGCGTCAACCCAGTGTGGAACGGCGGCAGCGGTTACAGCTTCTTGCAAATCCGTAGGCAGTACCGCCAAGAACGCTTTGGTGATAGTCCAAATCTTCTCGGACTCACTGGCCGCTTGGCTCAGTTGTACGGCTAGGCCACCGTTCATCGGGCACCAACAATAGCCGGTTGAGTTTTGCTCTTCCTGAAAGAGATGTAGTCGATAAATTCTTTGGGTCTGCCCTTTAGCACCTCGTGAATCAAAGTAATTTCTTCCGGACGAACATCAACCTCACATTCGTTGACGTAGCGTACAAAATCCTCCATATCGAGCCCTCCCAAAATGAATCTTGGTAAATTACTTGGAAAAGGCTCTAAATCCCGCCCTGCTATCACGACAATCAGCGGCGTTTCAGGAGTAATAAACGTAACAAAATTGCTCAGCCACAATTTAAGCAGTTGATCTGTTTTCTCAACCTGATCAAAGAAGAGTACTACAGGATCCATGTAATCGTGCTGGATGAGGTCATTGAAGAAGCGACGATTTAACCCGTTTTGCCAGTGCACAATTCGATCTCGATCCGAGGGAGCAGAATTTGCATCCAAGTAACGACCATATTCGGCAAATCGTGCAGTTCCAAAATATCCAACAATTTCACCAATACAGGCTTCAGCTTTTGCCTGAGCCGCCAAATCAAAGAATAAGACATCAAGATCCGTTTGCTCAGCCATCCTCCTGTAGATTTTCAGAAGATGAGATTTTCCCATGCCGCTGTCGCCCCCGATCAGAATCGTCCGCCGTTCCTCGCCGTTTAAGATCCGCCCGAAGGCTTGGCGCTCAATGGTCAGATTCATGAAGGGTTCTGACTTGCTATTCAAATCGTTTGAGCGTTTTCGAGACAGATCGGCGGATAAGTTCGATGGGATCTCCGGCCAGATCGCCCCTAGCGGCTCTATCGCGATTGCTATACCGGTCGATTCTTCCATTTTGATAGCAACTACGCCGATCACTCTTCCTGTCGCACGATCTACAACCGGAGAACCGCTATAGCCATCTTGAAGTTGGCTACTATCTCCGAGCTTTAGATGCCAACCTCCGCAATAGCCGTATTTCATGCTTTTTAAACTTGAGCGCTTGCCGAGCATTCCGCCGAACTCTTCTAAGCAATATGTTCCAGCTCGAAAAGCGAAGCCATTGGCAACGAAGTACCCGCCTGGCTTGGCAGATGACCCGATCGCGAGACAGGGAGCAGTCAATTTCCCCTCGATGCGCAACACCGCCAGGTCGAATCCAAACTTTGCTTCATCGAAGGCAACAATGGTCGCTGGTTGATTGTCAACTCTGAGGTCGCTCGTAATCTTCTCGACGACATGCATGCAAGTGACAACGTACGTAGCAGATTCATCTACGTGGACAACAAAGCCCGTACCGAACGGCTTCTGATTACCGACGGCACTTGTGTCGCTTATGAGAACGATTGAGCGCGAATCCAACATATCAGCGATAGGAAATACTAAATCATTTGGTCTGCTTCGGCCTGAGCTTCAGTCGAACGGTGAGATTCGCGCTTGCTTTCGATTTCGTGATATAGATATTCCCTTCACCCTCGAAGCTGAGCCCCAGTTCTATCTCCGCGGATTCCATATCGAAATTTTTGTTTAATTCTTCCCAAGCTTGAATGATTGGGCGGCCAACTTTGAGAAGGGTAGGACCAATCTTGTCTAAGGTTGCGTCAACCTTTTCGGCAATTCCTCCTGAGATTTGACGAGCCTGAGTTTCGGGAACGTCAATTTCTATTAGTGTCTGATCGTTTAGTCTTATTAGCTTGGTCGCCATATTTGAAAGAATTCTACCTCAATCGTAATGGACTGCATCTTGATCCATAGGTGTCCGTGTTTCTTTCGTCCTACCGATCACTCTTGGGCCCCTATTGTTTTGGCGTGGGTCAGGTGGTCGGAGCTTGTGTACGAACTTCGATAACGGATGGTTGCCCCAAAGAATGCAATCGTGAGGCACATCTAGAAATCGTTGCCCTTCGTTCGCAACAATCGTCAGCATCAATAGAACCTTGAATAAGGAGATCAAGCCAATCCGCTGCGGCCCAATCGTTTCGATGGGTGGAGTGGTCAGCCTTGGATAACGAGAAGTCGCTGGAACAGCTCGCCTGTGGCCTCCCAGGCAACGGTGCAATAACGGAACATTTTCGCGCTGGACCATTCTGGCGATCCAGCGAACGGGGCGCGTCCTGTCGCCTAGGGTAATCGCTCGGCTTCTGAAGACCTTTCGCTGATTGTGTCAGTATGATCACCACTCGGACAAAGGCGGCCAAACCCAGCGGAGAACAGCCCGAACAGTCCCGAATACTGCGGTGCGAAATATCGTCCCTGCGTAGTCGCCAATGGTCTATCTTTTTAATCGTCGCTCGCACGCGCAAACCAATGAGCTGAAACCACTTCCAAGCACTGCTGCGGATTAGTCCCGATAAACGCCCCAGGGTCTTGCGAATTCACTAGAGACAACGCGTTTCCCGAAGCCGGGAATACAACACGGCTGCCGCATCGGGAAATACCCTAACACACTGAGCTAACTTGCTCAGCCGCAACGACCACAGGCTCTCCCTTTCACCCAATCAAGCCAGCCCCGGCGAAGGCCCCAACTACCGCTCAGACAAATCCTAAGTACGTCCCTCAGAAAACTCCTACTCGCCCACCACAAAACTGAAAATTCGAACCCATTCCCCAAGTCAGCTTCGCAATCGACACATAACAATACACTTACTCCCATCCGGGCGCCCGTCCAACCGCGCACTCATCAAAGGCCCATTTGCAACCTCCACCTTCCTCCAAACTCCCTCGCCCCACACCCCAAAATTCCAGTCACAAAAGTTGTAAGTTTTTTATTTCCTTACTTTCCTTCCACTTACAGACACTTTTTCGTTCGCGCCGTTCGCCCGTATATCATGCTGAGCGCAGGAAGGCAAGTTATGGACGAAATCCAAGACGACCAACAAAACGACACCGTCGCCCCCAAAACCGGCGCACCGCCCGAACCCGAAATCCAACCCTCGCCCGCCGCGGCCGAGCCACCGAACCCAAAGGAAGAACCAGCGGAACCCATCCAGCTCTCCCTCTTCCCCGAACTCGAATCAGAACCACCACCGCAACCAGACCCACACCCCAACTCCGCCCAAAATCCCGACCCCGAAACCCCCAAACGCAACTCCGGCCGCACCGGCCCCACCACGCCCGAAGGCAAAATGAAGACGCACCTCAACGCTCTCCGCCACGGCTGCTGCGCCCGCACCCTCGTCCTCGGCCACGAAAATCCCCAAGACTATCTAAAGCTCTACGAACATTGGGAACAGGATTACCCGCACGAAAGCAACTTACTCAAAGACTTCCTCCTCCGCACCGCCCAAGCCGAGTGGCAGCGCATCCGCGCGCAGGAAGAATACAACACCGTTCTCGATGGCTTCACGCGCCCCGAAATCTACAACCTGTCCGAAGAAGAGCGCCACTCGCTCGACCTCCAACAGCGCTATCTCACCACCGCCGAACGCAAGTTCCAGCGCGAATTCGGCATGCTCGAACGCTTCTGGAACAATCACTGCAAACCCGATCTGAAGGCATCTCCCAAACCCGAAAAACCCGTTGAGCCCAAATCATCCGCCGACAACAGCAAAAGCGAATTCTTAGAACCCTGGGAAGAAGACCCGCCCGCCGGCGTCGACCCCACCAAAGTGCGTTTCACCGACGCCGAATCCGGCGAATACTGGCAAAACGGTAAATTCTATCCACCGCCGCCCGACTGGAAACCCGTCAAACTCTATCCCGGCTACCGTCATCCGCTCGACCCCGCCAACTGGCGCTACGAAGGCGATCCCAAAGACCGCTTCAAACCAAAACGGAGGCCTGACACCCAAACATGAACCCGGAAGCATTCAACAAATTTCTTCACTCTCATCAGTGGCAAGTCTTCAAGGCCGATCCGCGTTTTCGCGTCCTCGCCGCCGGCCGCCGTTTTGGTAAAACCGAACTTGCGCTTGCCGATATCATCCGCGCCGCGCTCATTCCCAATCAAGTGATCTGGTACGTCGCGCCCACCAACGAACAATCCAAAGCCATCGTTTGGGATCGTCTCAAAGAAGCCACCCAGCCCCTCTGGTCGAAGCCGCCGCATGAATCCACGCGCCGCATTGACGTCCGCTCCGGCGCGCGCATTTTTTTGAAAGGCGCTTTCAAACCCGGCTCCCTCCGCGGCCACGGGGTCGATCTCATTGTGCTCGACGAATTCGCCGGCTTCCCCGAACAGTCCTGGCGGCAGGTCTTTCGCCCCACTCTTGCCGATCGGCAAGGCCGCGCTCTCTTCATCTCCACGCCCGAAGGCCGCAACCATTTTTATGATTTCTTCGAGCGCGGTAACAATCCAGCGCACGCCGAATGGCGCTCGTTCCACTTCACCACCGCGCAAAGCGGCCTCATCTCAGAAGACGAACTTCGCAGCGTTGCCGAAGATCTCGATCCCAACTCGTTCCGTCAGGAACTCGAAGCCGAATTCGGCGTCGTCGGCCTCCATCGCGTCTACACTTCCTTCGATCGCGAAGTCAACGTCAAACCCCTCGAGTTCGATCCCGAACGCTACTTACTCTGGTGTCTCGATTTCAACGTCGACCCCATGTGTACTCTTCTCGCCCAAGCCTTCGACGATGGCACCGTTCACGTTCTCGATGAAATCGTCATCAAACCCAACGCCACCACCGAACTCGCCTGCCGCGCGTTTGTCGAAAAGATCAAGCCGCTAATCCCCAAAATCTCCTACATCCACATGCCGCTCAACGTTCGCATTTATGCCGATTCCAGCGGCCGCCAGCGCCGCACGTCTTCGAACGTTACCGATTGGGCCATCATTCAGGATTTCTTCAAGCTCTGGGTCGGAACCGTCAAACCCAACTACCACATTCTCGAAGCTAATCCCTTAGTGCGTGACCGCATCAACGCAGTCAACAGCATGCTCCGCAACCGTGCCGGCGATCATCGCCTCTTCCTCGATCCGAAATGCAAAGAACTCATCCGCGATTTCGAAGAAGTCTCCTGGGAACTCGACTCCGCCGGCAACTCCACCGGCGACATCGACAAATCCGACCACACCCGCACCCACATGTCCGACGCCCTCGGCTACTTCATCGCCCACAAATACTCACCCAAAAAACCCGCCGGTCCCCAACCCCACCCACTCCCCCTCTTCTAACCACCATGCCCACTCCACACATCATCCCCTCCCCGTTTCCCACCGCTCTTCCCACCACCATCCCCGTTCAAACCACCATCTCCCCCCTGTCCGAAACGCCCGAAGGAGCCGCGACCGAAGGAAGCGCAACGCAAATCCGACCCACCGATACCCCACCCCCAACCCACCATCGCCCCGCCTCGTCCCCGCCCATGAGACTATATCCAGGGAGACCCACGTTGCCATTCACCACCCTCGTCCTTCTCGCAGCCCTCGCGCTCCAAGCCCCAAGCCAACAACCCCCGCCGCCCAAACCCCCCGCCCCCACACCACCGCCGGCTTTCCAACTGCCCGAGTTCTATCCCGGCCACAAAGTCGATCCCGCCAAAGCCGAACGTGGCAAAGTTATCTTCGGCGTCAACTGCGCCTTCTGCCACGGCAATGATGCCCGCGGCGGCGAAGGCGGCCCTAATCTCATTCGCTCTGAGCTTGTTCTCAAAGACAAAGACGGCGAAACCATCTCGCCTACCATCCTCAACGGTCGGCCCGATCGCGGCATGCCGAAGTTCAACTTCACCGCCGAGCAAATCTCCGAGATCGCCGCCTACATTCACAGTTTCAAAGTCGGCGGTTACGACGCCGCGCGCGAAAAGCCGCCTAGCATTCTCGTCGGTAATGCCACCGCCGGTCGCGCCACGTTCGAAAAAATGTGCGCCAGTTGCCACTCCATCACGGGTGATCTGAAAGGTTTTGCCGCCAGCGCTCCCGATCCCCGCACTCTCCAGCAAACCTGGATCATGCCCGGCATGCGCTCCATGTTCGGCCCGTCAACCGGCGCCGCCAAAACCCACGTCCCGCCCATCACTGTCACTGTCACTCAGGCTTCGGGCGAAACCGTGCAAGGCCAGCTCGAACGCATTGACGATTTCTTCGTCACGCTCAAAGATGCCGATGGCTACGAACGCACCTTCCGTCGCGATAGCCACGACGTGCCGAAAATCGAGATTCACAATCCCCTCGCGCCTCACATCCATCTGCTCGCCGAGTACACCGACAAAGAAATCCACGACATCACCGCTTATCTGGAGACAACCAAATGAGATTTCCAAAGCGCCTCTTACTAACCCTCTGTGCCGCAAGCGCCCTCGCCTCTGCCCAGGGCCTCGATCCGTCCGACATATTCAAGCCCTTGGGTAATTCCTGGCCCACTTACTCGGGCGATTACACCGGCAAGCGCTTCAGCTCGCTGAGTCAGGTTGATCAATCAAACGTTACCCATCTCACTCTGGCCTGGACAGCGCGCGTCTCCCCCGGCGCCGGCGGTAATTCGCCCTTCCGCTCAGGTCCCCCCGTCATCATCGGTGGCGAAGGCGCCAGCCTTTCCACCGGCCCGTCGTTCTTCGGAACCAACATCCGCGCCTCCATTCTCGAAGTGAACGGAATCCTTTATTTGTCCGTTCCCGACAACGCCTGGGCCGTAGACGCGCGTGATGGCCACGAACTCTGGCACTTTTTTTGGAAAACCAAGGGTGGCACGCACATCGGCAATCGCGGCCTCGGCATGTGGCACAACTTCCTCTACCTGGAAACGCCCGACGATTATCTGGTCTGCCTCGACGCCCGCACCGGCCAGGAACGCTGGCATAAAGTCATTGCAGATTTCAACCAGCAGTATTTCTCCACCGGTGCACCCATCGTCATCGGCAACCATATTCTCGTCGGCACTGGCGATGATCTTGACGAACCGTCGCCGCTTCAATCCTTCGACCCCGAAACCGGCGATGTGCAATGGGTTTGGTACGCCACGCCGCAAAAGCCGGGCGATCCCGGGCTTGATACTTGGGCAAATCTCGATGCCGCTCGCCACGGCGGCGGCGAAATGTGGATTCCCGGCAGCTACGATCCGGAAACCCATCTCTATATCCTCGGCACTGGCAATCCCACTCCTGCCTACACTTCGCAAAGCCGCGGCCCCGGCGATAACTTATTCACTTGCTCGCTCGTCGCCATCAATGTTGATACCGGCAAACTTGCCTGGTATTTCCAAACTTCTCCGCACGATACCCACGATTGGGATTCCACCCAAACGCCGATCTTAGTGGACGCTCCGTTTCAAGGCAAAATGCGCAAGCTTGTCCTTCAAGCCACGCGCAACGGCTATTACTTCACGCTCGATCGCGTCACTGGCGAACACCTCGTCACCAGCAAATATTCCGATACTGCCAATTGGTCCAAAGGCGTTGACTCTCGCGGCGAGCCGGTGCGCAATCCCGCCAAGGATTACGATATCGGCGGCGCGCTCGTCTCGCCTGCCAATGGCGGCATCACCAATTGGCCTCCGCCCAGCTTCGATCCCGAAACCGGTCTTTTCTATGTGCCGCAAAATGATTCCTATGCCATGTACTACCTCACCGAAACCGACCCCCGCGGCGCGATGGGGCTCGGCGGCAAAGATGAAATCGGTGTCGGCGACGCCGGAACCTTTCTCACTGCCATCGATTATCAAACCGGCAAAATCGCTTGGCGGCACCGCTATCCCGGCGTCGAATCCTTCTTCGGCGGCAACGGCATTCTCACCACTGCCGGCCACCTTCTCTTCGCCGGCGACGTGAGTGGAAACTTCGTCGCCTACGACCCCAAAACATCCAACATCCTCTGGCATTCGCATACCGGCCAGGTTTCGAATGCACCCGAAACGTATATGCTCGATGGGCATCAATACATCCTCGTCGCCGCCGGCGATACGCTGTTCGCGTTTAGTCTCTATTAGTGCAAGGAACACCATGTCACAACACAATATTTCCAGACGCCACTTCGTAGCTGGCAGCCTTTTAGCCGGAGCCGCGGCCTCTTGGGCCGACCCATTGGGTTTGCCCATCGGCATCCAGCTTTATACCGTTGGCGCCGACCTACAAAAGGATGCTCCCGGCACTATCAAGAAACTCGCCGCCATCGGATACAAGGAAATGGAAACAGCCGGCTTCGGCTCAGCCGGAACCGCCAGCGCCTTACGCAAGATATTCGATGAGAACGGCATCAAATGCCCCAGCGCCCATCTGAACTTCGATCTCAAAAATCTCAACCAATCCTTCGATGACGCCCACGCTCTCGGCTGCACCTATGCCACCGCATCCGTGCCTCGCATGATGATCGCGCCGCCTCTGCCTCCCTATAACCCGGCCGCCCCGCCCGCCGAGCAAGCCAAGTTCATGCAGCAAGTCATGAAAATCTTGAAAGCTCCGTTGACTTCCGACGAATTGAAGAAGTTGATTGACGCCATAAATCAAGTCGGCGCAGCCGCCAAACAGCAAGGCTTACTGTTTGCCTCGCATAATCACACCTTCGAATTTGAAAAGGTGGACGGCCGCCCCGCGCTCTACTCACTGATCGAGAAAACCGATCCCGCCAGCGTCAAGTTTGAAATTGATTGTGGTTGGGCTGAAGTCGCTGGCTATCACCCCGGCGACATCGCCAAAGCCTACCCAGGCCGCGTAAAGATGCTGCACATCAAAGATTTTTCGACCTTCGGAAAAGGCGATGCGCTGGGTCCAGACGGGCCCAAGGGTACGGAAATTGGCGCTGGCATTATCGACTACCGCAAGATCTTCGCCAGCATGACTGGCCAGGGAATCGAACACATCTTCGTTGAGCAGGAAGGCCCATTCTCAAACATGTCCCCAATGCAAGCCGCGGAGGTGGATTATCGGTTTCTCCACTCATTGGACTAAGGGTAAACCAATAACTGATCCAGCTTCCCATCCGGAGTAATGAAGCAAGAGACGGTTAGCGTTTTCGAAGCGGTTTTCACCCGGTAATAGCGATAGCTCATTCCGCCTCTCAAACTCGCGCTGGTTTCTTCAAAACCAGTCGGTGCGCCGAGCGGTCCGAGCGAAGCCGCATAGTCGTGCAAAGCTTCGTCGCTGAAATAGGAGTTAGCGTCGGCGGTCAGAAGCGAGCGGTCCAGTTGTCCCTTGGCCAACTGTTCGTAGGCTGTCTTCACCAAGGTCAGATATTTACCCTGGTTGGGATCGGCCGGAGCGGCGAAGAGTATCTTTTCGATTTCTTTGTAGATCTCATGGGCCGCCGGGTCATCCTGATTGGTGAAAACGGTGATGGCGGCATGGTCGTCCGGATAGGTTGTATTCGCGCTAATGAACCCCGAGGTGCCGCCTCCATGCGCCCAGATTCGCCGTCCCTCTTTGTTTGCGATAGCTAAGCCAAGCGCGTAGCCGGTTGGTACGCCATTCTTCAAGTGAACCTCCGTCGTGAGTTCCTTGAGAAGACTTGGTTTGAGGATGGTGCCATCCATCAGCGAAATATCCCAAAGCGCCATGTCGCTCGGTGTCATCGCAAGTTCGCCTGCCGCGAAAATCCATTTCGAACCCTCTGGCACGGCCGGTCGCGGCGGACCTAGCGCAAAGCGGGTGTAGCCAATCGGATCGGCGGCACTCCATGGCTGCTGATCGACGTCGATCGGCGAGCGCATTCCGAGTTTGTCAAAGATTCGAGCGCGTAAGAAGTCGATCAAAGAGTGGCCGGTAATCTTTTCGATGATCGCGCCGGCAATCACATAGTTCGTGTTGCTGTATTGCCACTGAGTACCGGGGTCGAAGTTAAGCGGCTTCTTCGCCCAAATATTCATGATGCTTTCGGCGGTAGTGGGCAGAACCATGTAGGGCGCTACATAGTCGAGTGCGTAATAGTCTTCGTATCCGGAGGTGTGCGAGAGTAACTCGCGAATCGTAATTTCGTTGGCGCGCGTCAGATTCGGGAAGAAGCGGGCAACCGGATCATCCAGCGAGATTTTGCCTTCGTCCGCCAGCAACAGAATCGCTGTAGCCGTGATTTGTTTGCTGTTCGAGCCGATCTTGTACCGCATGCCCGTTGTGGCCGGTACTTTGCCGTCGAGCTTCGCGAGGCCATAAGCTTTGGCGTAATCCAAGTGACCGTCTCGGACAACGGCAACCGAAGCGCCGACAACGCCAGTTCGCGCCAACACTTTCTCGACCGCTTGATCGATCTCAGTTTTTTGCGCCGGTGCGAGAAGTAGGAAGCTAAGCGCTAACAATAGACTCATAAGTCTCCCTTGACCATCTGCTTGCGGAAGCTTTCGATCTCCGCGTTGGTTTGAGTTTCATGCAGTGAACGATAATGCCGCAAAGCGTCGGCAGCGGCATCGTGCTCGCCGGATTTGCGATAAAGCTCGGCCAAGCGATACCACGCTTGCCCCGATTGTGAATCAATCGCTAGGGCAGCCTTTACATCCGCGATGGCGGAAGGCATGTCTTCGACGCGGCTTCTGAGTAGCAAGCAAACTGCGCAAGCCGGAATCTTCTCGATCGCCAGATTGAGATGTTTCAGAACCGCGTCGCTCTGATTCGTATTCCATAGCG
The DNA here is from genome assembly GCA_963771405.1 of Bryobacterales bacterium. Taxonomy (GTDB): domain Bacteria; phylum Acidobacteriota; class Terriglobia; order Bryobacterales; family Bryobacteraceae; genus Bog-105. The sequence continues at coordinate 211,268 of CAVYUL010000024.1, read as the reverse complement.
CTTCCGCATAAAGGTAGTGGAGATATGGATCGGGAGTGGTGCTGTTCAGACCGGCAGCCGCTTGCGTCTTGCAGTCTTCGTAGTTGGCCGCATAGCAGGCGGAGAAAGCAGCGATCAGTCTTGCCGCCCCAAGGTCCGGGTTTGCAGTCAGCAGTTTTTGGGACACCGTCGTAGCGTCTGCGGGCTTGCCCGCAAGAGCATCCGCCAAGGCTAGCTCGAGCGCTAAGTCCTCCGATTGCGGATGGCTGGCAAGCGATGACTGCAAGACTTCAATCGCGGAAACATAGGCCGATGAGCGCAGGTAGAGCAGCGATAAGTCGAGGGCGTAATTTTCCTCGCCGGGCTGGCTTCGATAAGCCTTCTCCAAGTGCGGGCGTGCCTCTGCAGTACGGCCCTCGGCAGCGAACAACTTGCCTTGCAGATATTCGACGGCGGCACTTTGCCGCTGGGAATCAGTAGTTATTGAGTGTAGCGTTTTATCCGCAGCTGGATATTCGGCTAGACCAATACGTGACAACGTAAGGTTGTATTTAGCTTCGAAGGACCCGGGGTAGCGTTGTGCGCACTGCTCAAAGACAGATGCGGCCTCAGCTAGCTTGTCTTGCTGGACCAACCGCGCACCGGTTTGCAGCAGAGTTTCCTCACTTTGTGAGATTAGGAGTGCCAGCAGAACCACTATATTCATTGGGGACGATGTTGACCGTCAGGTGAGAAGCCGCGCCGCTATCGCGGAAAATCTTCTCCTCTGCTTTTTGAAATTGTGACGCTTCGGCGCGATAGATGTTTGTAAACACTTGCGGGTTGCGATCGACCAGCGGAAACCATGTGCTTTGAACTTGAACCATGATTCTGTGGCCGCGCCGGAACGTGTGAAAAATATCCGGCATCTGATATTCGATCTTCGCCTGTTTGCCAGGCGTGAATGGCTCAGGTTCGGAAAAGCTGTTACGGTATTTGCCCCGGAACGGTTCGCCGCGCACTAACTGCTGGTATCCGCCCATTTTCAGGTTCGTGGGATTTGGGTTGGGATTGGGATAGTCGTCCGGATAAACGTCCACTAGTTTGACGACGAAGTCGGAGTCCGTTCCCGTAGTTGAAACATAAAGAGTGACTCCAATGGGACCGGCTAGAGTGACATCGGTGGAAAGCGGCGGGGTTTGGTACACGAGAACATCCGGCCGGGTCGCGGCGAAGCGTTGATCGTCCACCATATACTCGCGCGGCATCGTGTCAGAGAGATAGCCGATATAAGGAACCGGATGCGCCGGGTCGCTGGTATATTCGTCGAAAGCGGATTTCTCCGCAGGCTGGGCATCGAACTGCAAAGCGCCATTTTCGCGCAGATAAATTTCGGAACGATGCGACGATGCCGGCGGCCAAGCGTCGAATTTGCGCCATTGGTTGGCGCCGGTTTCGAAGACCCAGGCTTTGGGTGGCAGTCCTTCAGCCGTGCCTTTTAGGAAGTGTTGGAAGAACGGGAATTCGATCTGCTCGCGGTAAAACTCCGATGTCTTGGAGCCGAATTGGACCGCGCCTAACGATTCGCCGTCCACGCCAGACCAGCCGCCATGAAACCACGGGCCCATTACCAGACCGTTGAACGGCGCATGATGATCGGCTTCGACGGCGCGAAATGTGGTCAAAGCGCCGTACATATCTTCGGCGTCGTACCAGCCGCTGACGGTGAGAACGGCGGGCTTGACGTTTTTGAAATATTGAGGAACATTGCGTTCCTTCCAGAAGGAATCGTAATCGGGATGGTCGCGAAAAACGCTCCAATATCCGACCGATCCTTTCAGCAGTTCGTCGTTTATGTTGGAAAGCGTTCCGGCGTGCAAGAAGAGTTGATAGCCGTCAGGCGTTGGATAGTCGAAGTTACGGCGCTCGGTTCGTCCGCTGGTGTCGTTGCCGGCGCGGTCGTTCATCGCGAACCAGCGGAAGGCATGCGCCAAAAAGAGAGTGCCGTTGTGATGCCAGTCGTCACCTTTGAACCAATCGCCGACGGGCGCCTGTGGCGAAACGGCGACCAGAGCAGGGTGTGGGTCGATCATGGCTTCTGAAACATAGAAGCCGGGATAAGAGATGCCCCACATGCCAACCTTGCCGTTGTTGCTCGGTATGTGTTTGACGAGCCAATCGATGCTGTCCCAGGTGTCGGTGGTTTCGTCCGTATCCTGCGGGCCGTGTTTATTGAGTTTCGGCGGGCGTACCTCTTCGAACGTTCCCTGTGAGTGGAAGCGGCCGCGCACATCCTGATAGGCGAAGATATAGCCTTCGCGAGCGAACTTTTCAGACGGGCCCAAACTGCTCGGATATTCGTCTTCGCCGTAGGGCCGGACGCTGTACGGCGTCCGGATGAACATGATTGGCAACGGGCCGGCGGCAGCCTTGGGCGTGTAAACGCTGGTAAACAGCAGTGTGCCGTCGCGCATTGGTATATCGACATCGAATTTGGTGTAGTGCTCCTTGATGTAGGCGGCACCTTGGCCGAGCGCGCTTGCGGCAGCGGCAGTCAGGAGCAGGAGAACGGATACAGGAAAGGAAAAGCGAGTTCTGGGGCGCACGGATTCCCCATATTACAAACACAAAATACAAAATACAAGCTGTTTATTTATCGTCTGGAGGCATATGCGAAAGCGCCTCCAGAATCCGCATTTCGGCGCGTTTGATTTGCGCGGCCATAATTTCACGGGCGCGCTTGGGCCGGTGCTGCGTCACGGCCTCAAGCAGTTCGAGGTGCTCCGCAGTGGCTTCTTTGGCGTTCAAACCAACATCGAGGCCCAAATAGATCGGACGTTGAATCTGATCGAGGACCGAGGCGACTAGCGTTTCGAGCCGCGGATTTCCGGAGCAATGCGCCAACGCCAAATGAAAAGCCCGATTGTCCTGAAGATAACGCAGGTAAGTTTCGCGGTCCCCGGGGGTGTACCGAAGTTTGGCAAACTTCTTGAGTTCTTTCAGATCGTCCGGTTGAGCGCGCTCGGCCGCCAGTGCGGCAGCTTCCGATTCGAGGATTAAGCGCAATTCATTCAGGTGGCGAATATCGTCCATGACCAGAGGCGCTACCGCATAGCCGCGATAAGGCGTTAAGAAAACAAGCTGTTCTAGAGCCAAACGGTTTAGAGCTTCGCGTAGGGGAGTGCGCGAGACTCCCAGTTCGCGCGACAAGTCGTTTTCCATCAAGCGCAATCCCGGCGGGAGCGCGCAGGTTAAGATCCGCTGCTTCAAAGCGGAATAAATTCGGTCAGGCAATCCCTGCACCTTGAGAGTGATGGGCGAGTCAATGGAACCGTATTTCATCGGTACCCGGGCAAAATCAGGTCTTGACACATTATTTTGTATTTTGTATTTTTATAGCACCGATTGTAGCGCGCGTGACCGCAGGTTCAATCGGGCCGGCCGCGTCGCTGTGGTTTGACTTCAGATGACGTGCGCCGATTCGATGCGGCGCAGATTGGAGATGCTAAATGACTCTGCGCTGCTTGCCTTTATTGCTTATCGTTACGGGGAGCCTGTGGGCACAACTCGAACGCAGCTCGGTGGAGGGCACGGTTCGCGACCCACAAGGCGCGGTGGTGGCGAACGCCTCCGTCACTGTGACCTCACAAGCGACCAATGTCGCTATTCCGACTAAGACGAACAGCTCCGGCTATTACCAAGTGATCGGTCTCGTTCCTGGGAAATATACCATTAAGATCGAAGCGCATGGATTCAAGGTGCAAGAGAGCCATGATCTGGAGCTTCTTGCCGGACAACAGGCCCGTTTTGATGCCGCGCTCACGCTCGGTTCAACGCAGCAGCAAGTGGAAGTGGTCGCCGCGCCGCCGATTATGGAAACGGCCTCGTCGAATTTTTCGACCGCGATCTCTCAACGTACCGTAGACGACACCCCTCTCGCTGGCCGCGATTTACAGCAGCTCGTGTTTCTATTTCCCGGTGTTTCGAACGTCGCCGGGCCTCCCGGCAGCAATTTCGGCTTCAACAGCCAATATGGAACATTTCCGGACCCGAGCAATGCGCAAGGTTCCGACGTTTCCGTAAACGGGGGCCAAGGCGGCGCGAACGCCTGGTACCTGGATGGCAATCTCGATCTTTCGGGCTTGGTTGAGAACATTGCGGTCAACCCATCGCCCGACGCTGTCACCGAATTCCAGGCCGTCACCGAAGGAATTTCGGCACAGTACGGAAGAACCGGCGGCGGCGTTTTCAACATCGTTCTGAAATCCGGAACAAACAGTCCGCACGGCAATTTATACGAATTCGTTCGAAACAGCGACACTAACGCGCGTAACCCATTCACTTCGATCGATTCCAACGGCAAACTGATTCCCGATCGAGTCCTTCACTACAACAATTTCGGAGGCACCTTCGGCGGCCCGGTGGTGATTCCCAAACTGTATAACGGCAAAGACAAGACGTTCTTCTTCTTTTCACTGGATCACACAACGCTGCACCTTACGGGCGATAGTGTTTTCAGCGTGCCGACAGCGGCCATGCGGACAGGGAATTTCAGTGAGGATCCGTCATCGGCGAACTACGGGATCTTTGATCCGTACAGCACAGTCGGGCCAACCGCGAACGGCACTTTTCAGCGAACAGCTTTTGGGACGCCCATCACCCCGAATGGTTGCTTGAACACTGTGATTGAGGCGTCATCGACTCCTACTTGTCAATTTTCGACTCAAATCCCAACCAGCCGCTTAGACCCAGTGGCGATGTTCTTCTTGAAGTCTTTTCCGATGCCGAATTACGTGGACCCGCTGAGCAATTGCCCCATGGGGAAGAACGGCTACGCGATTTGCCAGAACTACTTAGGCACGATCGGCAGCAGCCAAGACCCGTACAACATTTCTGCAAAAGTCGACCACCAAATCAGCGATAAGAGCCGGTTGTTTGTGGAATTCCTGGCGAACCCGGGACAGTACAACATTTATCGAACTCCCTGGACCGGGCCCACTGTACCGTACACCGGATATGGCGGCAACACGCCATACACGTTCACCAGCGAAGTGGCCGCCATCGGACATACCTATATCGTCAACTCCACTTTCTTCAACGAATTTCGAATGTCCTATAGCCGCCAAGTGTTTAACACTCATCCGAACCAGGCAGGTTTCTCGAATAGTGTGACCGATCTGAGCGAGGTACAAAAGGTGCTCGCTCCATCGCAGATTTTCTTGAGTCAATTCACGCCTGAGCCGAGTTTTCAAATTTCAATGCCCGGCGGCGGCAGCGCGAACTTCGGATCGCCAGGATGGGTGAATCAACGGCAAGCGAACGATGCCTACACAATTCTCGACGATGTGACCAAGATCATCGGCAAACACACCATCAAGACTGGCTTCTTGTTTCGCAAAGACCAGCAAGGTCGCGAAATTAGTGACCCCTCCACGCTGAATTTCAATGGGTCGATTCAAAACGACCCGAATACCGGCCTGGGCGGGAACGGGCTGGAGCAATTCATGATGGGCGCTGTGGCGAACTCGTCTACGGGCCTCACGGCGCAACCTTATTCAAGCTATCCATATTGGGGCCTGTATGTCCAGGACGACTTCCGTGTGCGGCCAAACCTCACTTTGAATATCGGCTTACGGGACGACATGATCTTTTTCTGGAAATCGCGCTACGGCCCGGAATCGAATTTTTGTTTGGATTGCATGAACTCTGCCACAGGCATGCTGGGCGAGATGGTCTATGAAGGGCAATCGTCCCTGATTCCGAATGGCGCGCCGATCGCTCCGCCGCATTTGTCCGATTTGGCACCGCGATTCTCGTTTGCCTGGAATCCCTTCAATGACAAGAAGACCGTGGTGCGCGGCGGCTACAACATTTTCTACACGAACGCGATTAATGCCATCAATAATGTGGGGCAGGGGATTCAGCCCGGGGCGCAATGGCAATCGTTCAGCAACTGGACCGGCAGTTTTTATCCGAATCAATGCGGTGAGCACTCGGGCCAATGCGTGGCATTTCCTTTAAGCGATACGACGACAAATAAGGCGACGCTGACGATCCCGCCGATTCCGGCCAATAATCAGCCACCGGCATTCAATTACGACCCTTCGTATGGGGCTTCGATCCAGTTTTACTATCCGCCGGCGAAAGACCCGCGCGTGCAAGAGTACACGTTCCAAATTCAACGCGAACTGTTTTCTGACATGGTTTTGAGTGTCGGATATGTAGGTAGCCATGGTACTCATCTTGCTGGAGAAGCTTGGCGAGAGTTCAATCTGGTGCCGGTGTCGGAGAGGATTCAATACAAGACGCAACTCAACGCGAATGTTCCGATCTCCAACTATTTTTCCGGCTCGCAAGCTGCGTTGCTTCAACAAACATGGGGAAGCAGTTCGATTCCGCTGGCTTACATCCTGCAGCCCTATCCGTTTTTTGGCGGCCTCTTTAGCCAGACGATGTACGACGGAACTTCGGACTATAACGGTTTAAACATCCGGCTGCAAAAACGTTTGTCGGCTGGATTGACGTTCCTCGCTTCCTACACTTGGTCGAAGAAGATCTATAACGCCTCGGTGGAGCAACTCGCTTCACAGCTTTTTGACACGATTGCGCTTTCGAAGAACGGCATCATCGGCGGACGCGCCGGCGTAAACAGCAGCGTTGGAGGTACGGGCGGCATCAATGGCGGAGGCTATCAAGATCCGGACAATCGAAACCTCGACAGCGGAATTGCATACGATGACATTCCGCAAATGTTCAACGTCGCATTTACATACGAATTGCCGGCGGGAAAGAGTAAGCGGTGGATCAACCATGGCGGCGTAGCCGGCGCCGTCCTGGGCGGATGGCGATTGGCCGGAAATTATAACGCGCAGAGCGGAGTTCCTTTGAATATCACCGGACCCTGCAATCAACTCACTTGCCGGCCCAATTTGGTGGGCAACCCGAGCGCTGTGCCGGGTGGGCAGAATGCGTCAAATTGGATCAACGCGGCCGCGTTCACGCCGGTGTTTGGAACGGATCAGAACTTTTGGGCAAACCCGAATTTGAACGATCCGCGAGAGTGGGTTTTCGGAACGGCCGGCGAATATCTTCCGGACCTTCGTTCACCTGGATTCTGGAACCTGGACGCCTCACTGATGAAGGATTTTCACTTCACTGAGCAGCGTTATTTGGAGTTTCGCTGGGAAGCTTACAATGTGTTGAATCACCAGAACCTGGGGTATCCGAACACCAATTACTGTTTACCGCCCGGCCCGCAAGGCCAAACGAATCTGGTGCAGCAGGCGGGCTGCGCTTTTGGACGGATCACCAATATTCAGACCGATCCGCGTTCGCTGCAGTTCGCGCTTAAACTGTATTTCTGAACTTGCACAACTGGCGGGTCGTCAGCGTGACGACGCCTTTAGTTCCTTCTCGGCAATAGCCACCCGCTCCGGCCAAAGGAGGAAACGCAGTTTTATTTCGTCTTTGGTCCCAATCAAGCCGAAGAAAGCGCTGGGCCATTGAATTCCGTAATCGCTCAGTTTGATTCGAGCGTGGCCGTCTATTTCCAAGCGATCTTTTCCCTTTGGCAGAACTACTACCTCGGATACGACCGGCTTGATACTCCCGCGAATATTCAGGTTTCCTAGCATTTCGAAGCGGGTTGGACTTTTGCGCTCAACCCGTTCAGAAGCGAACGCAATTCGTTGATGGCGATCAGCAGCCAGCACGTCCTTATGAACAAACGCCAGGAGGTCTTGACGTTTATCGGGCTTGAGCCATTCGTCGCGGCAGACCACGCTATCGGCGTCGAGCGATAATTCGACGCGTGATTGTTCCGGGTTTTCGCTGTTATATTCGACGAGGCCCCGGTAGCGTTGAAAGAACAAGGTGTGCTTGCGCTTTGTCATCAACCCAGATTTGAAGACCTGCACTGCCACGCTGCTCTCGCTTGTGGGCTCGATGGTGAAACGAGTTTCGTTTGTCGGCATAGTGAACGTCAGCCACTTAGACGAATGTTTTTGGTCAAACGTTCGGTTCTCGACGACAAATTTTTTGAGCTTTATCTCGAATCGGCGGCGAAGTTGCGTCAGTACCGGAACCGAACACCCATCGAGCCAAGTAACTTTACGGAAATGGGATCAGAGCCGGTGGTCTTATCGCAGACGAAATCCCGATATCGAAAATAAGAGGCGCTGTCGCCGCAAGGGGTTATACCCCAGCGATATGGATGTGGGATAGCACCGATGTTCTTGTTCGGCAGTGTCGTTTTCTTTTAACAGCCGAATCAGTGAGGAAGGACGCGTAAACGGACACGATCGACAATTTTGTCGGTGCGTCGAGTGCGTTTCCCGAGTGTGAAAAATGAGAGTGTGGCTGGGCGGCGTTACAGGCCGGACCAGATATCGGTAAGGTCGAGGACAAAGCCGGCGAGCGGGCCGGAGGCTCGGACGGAGGAAACGGCGGTGAGAGTGATGGGTGGTTCGCCGGACCGGTAAACCTCGACGGTTTTGTTTTCGGGATTGATGAGCCAAGCCTCGAGAGCGCCGTGCATCACGTAACTGCGGCATTTTTCCTGCAATTCGCCGAGTTGCCTGGAGGGTGACTTTACCTCGATGGCGAAATCCGGTGCCCACGGTGCGAAGGTCTTACGCTCGGCTTTGGGGATGGAATTGAGCCGGTGGTTGCGGACCCAGGCGGCGTCCGGGGAGCGATTTTCGGTTTCGGTGATGTAGAAGCCGGCGCTCGAATCGAACGCTTTTCCGGTCCCATCTTGTTTGGCCCAATTGGCGAGTTGGCGAAAGGCGTCGCCACTCAGATAAGCACCGTCGATTCCTGCGGGAGCCATTATGATGATGTGCCGATCTTTCGTCATCTCGACCTTGCGGTTGTCATAAACCGAGGCGATGTCACAGAAGACTTTTCGTGCGTCGGCCTGCGGAGGAACGACGATTTCGATGCGGTCGAGGGTTTCGAGGACGCTATCGAGGGTCGGCATAGCTTTATTGTGCCTTAATCGGCGTGGCGCGCGGCTGGTCCGACATGTGGCATGGGCGCTTCTGCTTATCGCAGCCGCAAAACTCCCAAATCACTTTTCAAAATTTGCGCGGTTTTATCGACCAAATTCGCGGGCGCGTCGGGTGCGGCGAAGAAGCGCCCTGTGAGCGGGTCCGCTTTGCCGGATGCCAGATACACAACTAACTCTTCGCCTGGCTTGGTCGAGTCGTCGCGGCCTTCATCGAAAATTTTCTTAAACCAGGGCAGCCAGCGTTTGCCGGCTTCGGATTGCATCAACTCTTCAGCCATCGCCGTCTTCACGGTGCCAGGCTGAATGGCGAACACGCTTACGCCGTGCTGGCGGAGTTCGGCGGCGAGGACCTCGGTGAAGCGGATCAAGGCGCTTTTTGCGGTGACGTAAGCCGACATGTATGGAATGCCGAGCGTACCGGCGGCGCTTGCGACGTTGATGATGCGCCCGCGCCGGCGCTCGACCATGCCTTTCGCTACCGCGTGGCAGCAAAGCATCGGGCCTTTGAGATTCACTTCCAGATTTCGCCACCACTCTTGCGGATTGGTTTCCCAGGTGGGGCCGAAGGGTATGGAAACCCCGGCGCCGTTTACGAGCAAGTCAACCGGGCCGAGTTTCTCTTGGGTGACGTTCACCATCCGCTGGACGGCGGTCTCGTCAGTCACGTCGGTAGGAATGCCGAGTGCGTCGGGACCAAAGGCTTTGAGGAGGGCAACGGTCGAATTCAGTTCTACTTCACTGCGCGCCGCAATGGCTACGCGCATGCCTTGTTTGGCAAGGGCGATGGCAAAGGCCCGGCCTAAGCCGCGTCCGCCTCCGGTCACCAGCGCTACTGGAAGTGCCATGTGCCTATTTAAAATGCGATTGTCTTGGAAAGCCGCGGGCCATAAGTGAGCGTGTGTCCGTTTTCGTCGACAATCGCTTTATCGCTTCGAATCACGCGGTAACCGGCTCCGTTGCGCGTATACACACGAACCGTAACGCCTTCCAATTCAAACGTGTGAGGCTGCTTGCCGATCCGGAACCGATCGGAAGAAACTGTTAGCAGGTGGTGTTTGGTGGCGGGGTCGTCCTTGATATAGTGCCACCCCTGTGTGCTCGATTGGGCCCACGAGGCGCATCCAAATACCGCTAGCAGGAGTGCAATCTGTGTTTTCTTCATTAGTATGGCGTCCTTCTGCGTTCTTCTTCCTCGCGTTTTTGGCGTTCTGTCTCTTCTTTCGACTTTCCGCCCTTGAAATACAGATGGACGGTCACGGTATGGGACGCGACATCGGGGGTGTAATCCGAAGTAATATCAGCTAAGTTATCAAACAGCCCTTGTTCCTTCACCTTTTTCAGAAAGAAATCGGGATACTCCGGGTTGAACGGATGCCCGGGTTTTTCGCCCCAGAGCTTTTCAATCACCGGCTGGGTGGTGGCGTCCAGGCCGCGAATATCCAGCTTGCCGAAGTTATAAACTTCACCGGCGACAACGTGGTAAATCACGTTCACAGCCTTCTTTGAATCGTCCGGCTGGGTTTCGTTCGTTACGTTTGCGTCGAGCAAACCACGCCGCTTCATCTTATGAATCAACTCTAAGCGGAAATTGTCCATTTTTTCGGCGTCGAAGGTCTGTCCCGGCTTGAAGTTCAGGGCGGAGCGGATCTCGTCCTCTTCCACACCTTTGCCCAAGAACCGCAAGTTGCCAAAGGTGAACAGCGGGCCATCCTGAATGGTGACTTTCACTATCACGCCGGAATTGGAGGTCGAGGGCACGACTTCCACTTTGGGAAACTGACGGCCGCATAACCACGCGCCGCGTAAACCGGCTTGATGGCGCCGTCCAAAATCATCTTGAGACGCATTTCAGAAAGCGGTACGCCGATCGCGACTTCATTAACTGCGCGCAAAATTGTTCCGGTGTCGACGGCTTGGTTGCCGGTGACTTCCACTTGGGAAATGGCGGGAGCGGGCTCATTCGGGGTGAAGAGGACGGTCAATTCCTTGGGGTCGTCGTTAGAAACGACGACGCGCACTTTGGTGTTCGGCTGCTTCTGCTCGATAAAGGTTTCTACCGCTGCCCGATAGCGCTGCAGGACGGCATCGGTTCCCGGGATGCGATCGGCGTAAAGATCGACGTGGGTGCGCAAATAGTCGCGAATCTCTTCCGCATCGCCCAGGCGCTCGAATCGCATGGGAAATAGCTGTTGATTTTCTTCGACCGTGAAAGTGACGTCGTATTGCGGCGGCATGCTGGGCGTAGTTTCAAACTTCCAGCCGACGCGGTTGAACAATTGGAAGCCTTGCAACTTCTTCTGCGCCTGCGACAAGACTGAGGGGCTTACATTCTGTCCCAACTTCAGGCCGCTGCTGGCGATAATCGCTTCCGAGGTATATAGCGTGTTACCGGTGACGCGGACCGACTTCAGCGGCCCGGGCGGCATTTCGCGTTTCTGTGCGGGCGCAGTTTGCGTGAAAAAATAGGCCAGTACCCCAAGCAGGGCAAGCGTGCGCATAGGTCTTACATAATCATACGTTCGAACGCGTTGCGTCGTTTCCGCAGTCACCCTGAAACCGCTGAAAAATAAGGGTTGAATGTTACACTTGAAGCGAAAATGGCATACGATGTTGTAGTCATCGGCAGCGGCCCTGGAGGGTACTCGGCTGCCGTTCGCTCCGGTCAATATGGGCTGAAAACGGCCCTCATAGAGCGCCAGCCCAGGCTGGGGGGTACCTGCCTTTTAGTAGGTTGTATTCCTACCAAGACTCTGCTGCATTCCGCCGATGTTTGGGAATATTTCCAAAATCCGGCAGCGCAAGGAGTGGAGTGTGGCGACGCGCGCTTAAATTACGCCAAAATTCTGGAGAAGAAGAACAAAGTTGTAGGGAAGCACTCCAAAGGCATTGAGTTCTTGATGCGCAAGAACAAGGTGGACGTGATCAAAGGTCATGCGCGGCTGCTGGGCGGGCGGCGGCTTGACGTGGTTACCGATCAGGGAACGCAAACGGTGGAAACGAAGAACATTATCTTGGCCACCGGGTCGGAAGCGCGCATGTTGCCGGGCCTTGAGCCCGATAACAATCTTATTCTGACCAATATTGAAATCCTGGATATGGCGGAGATTCCGCCGACGCTGGGCATTATCGGCGCAGGCGCGGTGGGTGTGGAATTTGCGTCGATCTTTAGCCGGTTCGGATCGAAAGTAACCATTCTGGAAATGCTGCCCCGCGTGGTGCCGGTGGAAGATGAAGAAATTTCGAAGGAGCTGGATAAGAGCTTCCGCAAAGCCGGCATTCGGATTGAAACCGCTGCGCGCGCGGAGAATATTACGCGCAATGCCGGAAGCGTGAGCGTGGATGTGACGCTTGCCAACGGGCAAAGCGAGCGGATGGAATTTGCCAAGCTGCTGGTGGCGGTGGGACGCAAACCCAACACAGAGAACTGCGGGATTGAAAACACGGGGGCCCAATTAGACCGCGGATTCGTGAAAGTGAACGAATTTCAAGAGACCAATGAGCCGGGGCTGTTTGCGATTGGCGATATTGTGGCGGGGACGCCGCAACTGGCGCACGTGGCAACGGCGGAAGGGATGATTGCTGTTGGCCACATAGCGGGTAAGCCGGTGAAAGCCATCAATCGGAACCGGATTCCGGGCTGCACCTACACGGATCCGGGCATCGGCAGTGTGGGGCTGACCGAAGCGCAGGCGCGCGCTCAAGGCTTCAACGTCAAAATCGGCAAATTTCCGTTCGTGGGCAACAGCAAGGCCACCATTCTGGATAAGCATGAAGGCTTTGTGAAGGTGATTGCGGACGAAAAGATGGGCGAGATTCTGGGCGTCCATATTATTGGTCCGGAAGCCTACGAGTTGATCGCGGAGGCGGTGACTGCGATGGAGGCCGAAGCCACGGTGGACACGATGATGAGCACTATTCATGCGCATCCGACGATCTACGAGGCGATTGGCGAAGCATTCAATAACGTCTACGGTTTGGCTATAAACATCTAACCGGTTTCGGACGAATAGATCTAAGGTATGGGACGACCACTCGAAGTGCTGGACCTAGGCCGCATGCGCTATGCGGATGCCCTAGAACATCAGCTTCGTCTGGTAGAAGAGCAGAAACGCGGCGAAGGCGTGGATACGCTGCTTTTTGTGGAGCATCCGCATGTGGTGACCATGGGCCGCAATGGGAAAGAGCACAACGTTCTGGCGAGCCAAGAAATTTTGGAGCGGACAGGGATTGAGTTTTTCGAGAGCGACCGCGGCGGGGATGTGACATATCACGGCCCCGGGCAACTGGTGGGCTATCCAATTCTCGATTTGCGAAAATGGAAACGCGACGTCCATGCGTATTTCAATGGCATCGAGCAAGCGTTGATTGACGCGCTTGGTGTTTTTGGCATCGCCGCGCAACGGATTCCTGAAAAAGGCTATGAGGGTGTCTGGGTTAGGGGCGAGAAGATCGCCGCGATCGGCGTGCATATTAGCCGTTGGATTACGTCGCATGGTTTTGCGCTGAACGTGGAGACCGATTTAAGTTATTTCAAGTACATAGTTCCATGCGGGCTGACGAAGCCCGTGTGCTCGCTGAGAAGTTTGGGCTGTAATGCGGACCGTGACGAAGTGTTGAATGCCGTTGCCGCTTCGTTTGCGAAGGTTTTCGATTTCGAACGGGTGATGGCGCATGAAGGATTGCAGGAGACGCGATGATTGACGTGGAAATGCCCCAAATGGGCGAAAGCATTGTGGAAGGCACGCTGACCCGCTGGCTGAAGAAGCCGGGCGACCGAGTGGAGCGCGATGAGCCTCTTTTCGAAATCTCAACCGATAAGGTAGACACGGAAATTCCGTCGCCGGCGGCCGGTGTATTAAGCGAAGTCCTGGTGCAGGAAGGCGCCACAGTGGCTATTAACACGATTGTGGCGCGGATTGGCGATGGCGCCGCAAAACCGGCAGCGCCGGCCGCCGCAGCTCCAGCGCCTGCCACGCCCAAGCCTTCCGTTCCTCCGCCTCCGCCGCCTCCCGTTAATGTCTCGCAAGCTGGTGCGCCCATGCCCCCTCCCGTGCGCAGCTTTCCGCCGCCGCCGCCGCCGCCCGTTCCGGTTCCCGCTGCCGCCGGCCCGTATCCGATTGAGCCTGTTGCCACTCCGCCCGCGACGCCGGCCGCACCCGCCACGCCTGCTACTCCGGCTCCCGCCCCTGTTGTTCCTTCAGAAGGCGAAGAAGAGTATGGCTTGCTCTCGCCGCTTGTCCGCAAGATGGCGCGTGAATACAATGTCGATCTTTCGCAGGTTCGCGGCACTGGGGCCGGGGGCCGCATCACGAAGCAGGATGTGGAAAATTACATGGCCACGTCTTCCTATCGAACGCATGCGGCAGCGCCGATTGCGCCTCCGCCGCGTCCTTTGGCTACTCCTCCTCCGCCACCCCCTCCTGTGGCGGCCGCTCCCGCTGCGCCGGCTCCCGTTGCCGCTGTTCAAGCAGCACCGGCCGCGCCTCCAGCAGCGGCATCCGCCGCGGCTGCGCCCGCCGCTGGAACCATGCCGCTCGCGGAACAGCCAAAAACTCGCGTAGAGCCGATGACCAACATGCGGCAGAAGATTGCCGAGCACATGGTCGCCAGCATGAACACTTCGGTCCACGTCACCACCGTACACAAGGTGGATATGACTAAAGTGTCCAAAATGCGAGCCAAATCGAAGGACGAGTTCCATTCGCGCAATGGCTTTTCGTTGACTTTCTTGCCGTTTGTTGCCGCCGCCGCCGCCGAGGCGTTACGAGGCTTTCCTATCTTCAACGCCTCGATCGATGGAAAGAATATCGTTTACTATCGCGATATCAACCTGGGCATCGCCGTGGCTCTGGATGGCGGGCTGATCGTTCCGGTGATTCGCAATGCGGACGAAAAGAACGTGGCTGGCTTGCAACGAGCAATTGTCGATCTGGCTACCCGCGCTCGCTCGCGGCAGTTAAAGCCAGAGGAAGTACAAGGGGGCACGTTTTCAATCACGAACTTCGGCAGCTTTGGCTCGATTTTCGCCACCCCTATCATCAATCAGCCGCAAGTGGCCATTCTGGGCGTGGGAGCGGTTGAAAAAGTACCGGCGGTAATAGAAGGCGATGCCATTGCGATTCGCTCACAGGCGCACGTGGCTTTGACGTTCGACCACCGCCTGATTGATGGTGCTTTGGCCGATCAGTTCTGCCAAAAAATCAAGGCGATTCTTGAGAGCTGGTCAACCGAAGTTCTATAAGTTTTACTGTGGTTTAAGGCGTTTGGAAGCGGACTTGCAAGGCGCAATGTCCGCTTCGTCATTTCCGGCCACTATACACCTTCGCTAGGTGGCATCTCCTCGCATTCCTGCGGAATCGCCCACTTTAAACGTTTAAGTACTATACACCGTCTTTTCGGACAAGGACGATTTTTTGCTTGACGAAAGCCTTATACAGCGCTACTATTCCTTTCAGGTTAGAAGTACTTTAAAGATCGATGAAAGAGGTCCGTGCATGACCTTCCAGGTCGGTGAGAAGGTGGTTTACCCAAACCACGGAGTTGGCACAATTGAGAACATTAGTTCTCGTGCCTTCGGTACGCAGTCGGAGCGGTTTTATCTGCTTCGTCTTTCGCCTAATCGTATGACGGTAATGGTGCCGTTTTCCCACGTGGAAGACGTCGGACTCCGTAAAGTTACCAAGATCAGCGAGATCAACCGGGTCTTAACTTATCTAGCAGCCGGACGTCCCTGTTCCGCCCAGGACTGGAAAGACCGATTCAAGGAAAACTCGGACAAGATGAAGGGCGGTAGCTTACTGGAAATTGCCGAGGTATTTAAAGCACTCGTCGTTATCCAAATGAGCAAGCCTCTCTCGTTCCGCGAAAAGAAGATGCTCGAACGCTCGCGCAGCATGCTCATTTTGGAGACCTCAGTGGCGCGTTCCGTTTCGGAAGACGAGGCGGTTTGCGTGATCACCAAGTCGCTGGCAAAATGCGGCTTGCAGATGCCGGCAGCGCTTTAAAGACCCACCAATATATTCGCGACAAACGCGAGCGCCGCGAACGGCGACTTACCAGTGGTGTGTAAACAAGGCAATCAGAATAATGATCGAAACGGGAACGCCGAGTACATAGAGAATGATTGAGCGCATAGTTGAGTAAATTCCTTTCCCGCTCCTGTGGTGCAATTCTAAGACCACGTTCCAAGTGCTTATAATCGCTAGAGAAGGTAATTGCTCCAGAACGAAAAGTAACTGCTAGTCGTGCGACACTGTTACCTTTCGAATCGAAACAATTCGGCATCGCGATTTTTCGTGTTCAGAAAAAGGTCTCGCAAAATCCGGGCCGCCATTACGCTGAAAGTGATGCCGTTGCCGCCGAAGCCCAGCGCGAAGTAAGCGCGCGGAAACGCTTTGTGCACCCCGATATAGGGAAGCCCATCGCGTGTCGTCCCAAACATGCCCGACCACCAATAGGCCGGCTCAAGCCTGCTTTCCGGAAACAAACCACTGAATTTCCGCAAGATCACTCGAGCCTTGCGACTCGTTTGATGGTTGCGTCGCGCCGCTGCCAGTACGGTATCGTCTTCGCCTCCCACTAAGACGCGCCCATCGGCTGTAGGCCTGGCGTACAAGTAGGGATCTCCGGTCTCCCAAATCAGACACTTCCTTTTCCACCATTCCAGATTTGCCGGTTCCGATGCCAATGCGTAGGTCGACCGCAATCTGACCACCCGTTCCGGCAAAATTTCCTGACTTTCAAAACCGGTCGCAAAGAAGATCCGCCGAGCCCGAATGCTGTGCCGGCGGCTGGTTACTGCGCGCACTCCGGCGCCCTGATCCGTATAGCGAAGCAATGTGGTCCGGTCGAATACGCGCAGAGTGCCCTCTATTGTCCAGCGGTGAAGAATGTTATGGCAAAGCCGGTATGGGTCGAGGCTGCCCGCGGTAGCGGATAGGATTCCACTCTCGCGCGCGACGCCGAAATGCCGCCGAAGATCGCGACGATCGAGCAGCTCAACCGGAAGACCGGCCGCTTTCCGCGCGGTGAATTCTCTGGCTAAGTCCTTCGCCTCTCTCTGATTTCTAGCGACGTAGAGACTGGGACACTCTGAGAACTCTGAACTCTTCCGCGCGACGCGCTTAAGTTGCGCCAACGCCTCGATCCCCAGCCAATATGCCCGCTGCGCCGCCGCCTGGCCGACGAGTTCCGTCAACTGATAAAGCGGTTTATCAATCTCATACTGGAGGAGCGCCGTACTCGCGCTTGTGCTCCCATGCCCGATTTCTCTTCGGTCGAGCACTATAGTCTCAATTCCCGCGCTGGACAGCGCATCCGCCAGGAGCGCACCGGTGATGCCGCCTCCTACGACGAGAGCATCGCAGCGTAAGTCACCCTCGAGCGCAGGGTAGTTTCGAAGGATACCGTTTTTGAGCGACCAATAAGGAAAGTCAGAGTGAAGATCCATGCGAATACCGTGAGATCTGCGAGTACCCGAATTCCGTTCATACTCATTCAAATCTCCACGCTGTTATTACTTTTTGTTTGCTGCTTCGATAGCTTCCGTTTTCCTAATTGTGTGAGGCGTTCGCTCTTATTTCATTGCGATCGAACAACTTAGCTTCTCAATCATGGGTCAATTGAGTTCTGGCAGTCCACTTGCCTTTGCATAGCGCGAGGTGAACTGAGAAAATGATTCGATCCGGCAGGCTTTGTATTCGAACCGCTTATGTGAGTTTTCTCCCGCTTGTTGTTCTTCTTGCGGCGTGTTCCACGGCTCCTAAAGTTGCAGATGTGAAAGGCCCTATTCGAGATGCCGAGAAACAAGCCGGCTTAAAAGATGTATCGGTTGATCAAGACCGTGACAAGGGTGTCGTGACGCTGGGCGGGCACGTCGCGAGCGATGGCGAAAAATCGCAAGCTGAATCTGTAGCCCGTTCGGTGGCTCCAGGCGTAGTGATTGCCGACCAGATAGCTGTCCTCCCGCCCGGAGACACCTCCACAGCGAAAGATATCAACTCCGACACGGATAAAGCAATCGAAAAGAACCTCGATGCCGCCTATCTGAAGAGCGACATAGCTCACTCCGACGTGAAGAAAATTAAGTATGACGTTAAGAATGGTGTCGTTACGCTGAAAGGCGACCTGCGCTCGAACGCTGAACGAAGTGAAGCGCAGACGATCGCCTCGTCGGTTCCTAACGTGAGGCAAGTAGTCAACGAAATTGGCCTCCCGAATATGAAGGCTACTGTTAGCAACTGAGCGGCCAGTAGAGAGGGAACTGCGTTATGAACTCAGGGCAAGATCATTTCGACAAGCTGCTGCGCGACGTCGGAGTGGCCATGATGTCGACTCGAGACCGGCAAGGGAACATCCGGTCTCGCGCCATGGCGAATCAGAAAAAATCTCCGGGCGCCGATATGTGGTTTGTCACCGCAGAAGGAAGCTCGAAGCTGACTGATCTCGCCTCCGATCCTCATGTGAATCTCTCGTATTACAAAGATTCAACCCGCGAGTGGGTCTCTGTATCGGGCGTCGGCCAAATTATTCGCGATCGCGAAAAGATCAAGGAACTCTATCAATCCGATTGGAAGATGTGGTTCAACGAAGAGGACGGCGATCCCATCAGCGGTACTCCTGATGATCCTCGCATGGTGCTGATCGGCGTCACGACCCATCTTATTACCTGCTTTGAATTGGATCGTCCCACGCCGGTTGCGTTGTTTGAGTTGGCTAAGGGCTGGCTCACCGGGAAACAACCGAACCTCGGCGAAGTACAGACCGTTGAGACTTAGCTTTCGGTCGTGAAGCGTTCAGATAGCGCGTATAGCATCGGTTAGATAATGAGCGGCCACGCAATACTCTGCGCATAGGAGGGGGAGGAACATGTCCATGGGTGGACTGCAAAGTGCACTACTCCAGAAATCCTAGCTGAACTGGAGGGTTCATTCCTATGCTACTCGCAGATTGCACGATCTCGCGTCTGAACCCAGCATATAGAGGTTTCATCCCAAACACAGCCTGGCAGTCGCTTCGAGAATCGTTACGGCTCTCACCCAGGGAAGTGGAAATCACTCAATATGTGCTGGCGGGAGAAAAGGGCGGCAACATTGCCGAAAGCCTTGGCATCTCCCGGCATACCGTCGATACTTACCTGCGCCGCCTGTATACCAAGCTTGATGTGTCGAGCCGTCAACAACTCATTTTGCGTGTGTTGGGGGAGTACTACAAGCCCATTCAGTAAGGCGCGAAGGTCCTAAATATTTTGCCGGAGCAGCTTTGTCACATAGTCCGGCGTCAGCGGGATGCGGCGAGCAGGCACGCCGGTGGCGTCGAAGAAAGCAGCGGCCACGGCCGCCGGGACCAGCGCATTCGGAGCTTCACCGCCGCCGCCAAAGTCCTGATCGTCCCGCGAGATCTGTACGGTGAGAATTTCCGGCGTCTCTTGCATGGTGAGAATTTTGTAGCGCGACCAATCGCTGCTGGTTATCTTCTGCCTATCGAAGGTTACTTCCTCTTTCAAAGCCTCGCTGAGACCCATAACGACGCCGCCTTTCATGCAGCGATCTAACTGGCGCGGGTTGATAACCTTGCCGCACTCGACTGCGAGCGTGAAGCGATCAACCTCTACGACGCCGCTGGCTGGAGTCACGTGAAGCTCCGCAATTCCGGCCCAATAGGTATTGTCGCGGCGCATGAGACAAACACCGCGCCCGGGCACTTGTTGCGTGCCGGTCTTTTGGGCGTTCGGGTGCGGAGAGCGACGCGTCTCCCAACCCGAAGCGCGAGCCGCTGCTTTAAGGACATCAATCATACGCTGGTCGCTTGTGTGTTGCAAGCGGAACTCGATAGGGTCAGCGCCCACGGCCGCTGCGGCCTCATTGATCAAAGATTCGAGGGCGAAATTTTGTTGCCGCTGTCCCGGTGTCCGCATGATCAGCCCCCGCAGACCGCCGTTGGGTGAATCACCCGCCAAGTTCTGCATGGAGAAAACTTCTTCACAACGCGCCGGGATTTTGTCGTAGATCCAATCAGTGGCCAAAAAGCCGCCGGGCTTGGTGGTTCCGGCCGGCATTCCCGCGAGCAGTGCACCGAGAGGACGCGCATCCAACATATGCGGTGAATGAAATGCGCTGTGCCAAGCCGTCAAGCGCCCTTCGCTGTCGATCCCGGCCGCGACGTCGCAAAACCACGCCGGCGTAGCGCTCGACCAGCTTAGGTCATCCTGCATTGTCCACTGCACCCGAACGGGTTTGCCAATCATTTGGGATAGGATCGCGGCATCTGCCTCGGCGCCATCGCCGCCGAATGTTGCGCGACCGAATTGCCCCGCGTGATCAAGCCACCGGACAATCACTTTCGCCGGCTCAAGTCCGAGGAGCTTTGCGATCCGCGCTCTCAGAGCCTGCGAATGAGAAGAGTGTGTCCAAATGGTCGCGGTACCGTCCGGCCGCACATCGGCGACCGCCACAAACGGCCCGATGGGGGCGTGTTTGACATACGGCTGTTCATAACTGGCTGCAACGGTTTTCGCGGATTTGCCGACGAGGGCGTTGACTGCTGCGCGATCGCCACGTACTTGATCAGGCGCTGCCGGCCATTGCGCGCTACGGAGGCTCTTGCCGAGATTTTCACTTGCTGGAAGCCCGGACCACTGACTCCACTTGGTAATAGCCGCCACCGCTTGGGCCGCGCGCACTGCTTCCCACTCATCCGGCGCGACCACAGCGAGCAGATTGTGCTTGCGCAGGATCTCGGCATTTGGAAATTTCACTTTGTCTAACTCGCCAACACTGATAAGAGTGGAACCAAGCGTCGCAGGGCGCACCATCCGCGCGTGTAGCATTCCGGCGACGGTAACGTCACACGACCACTGTGTTGCACCAGTGACTTTATCCGGGATTCCCGGCATCGGGAACGACGTTCCGACTACTTTGTACTGACTGATCGGCTTAGTGGGAGGTGCACCAGCTACAATCAAACCGCCCATGCTGTCCCAGTCAAGTCCCGCGACTGTGTTGGAAGAGCCCTCCGGCGCAAAGCGGGCACTCTTGCCGGTCACTGGAATCTTGAGATCGAATTGTTGGCCTTGCATTAATTCGGCGTAACTGAGTGAGTGGGTGCCCCCATAGGAAATGACCCCATCGCTTACGCTCAATTCGCCAACAGCGACGCCGAGGTGTTTGCTCGCCAGGGCAAGAAGAGCTTGATAGGTATAGGCAGCCACTTTACGCAGATTCGCGGCGCCGCCAAGAAAGCCGGCCGAATAGCCGCCATCAGGTGTCTGGTCTGTGTCGCCCATCAGTAGCTGAATCGACTCCGGCCGGACATTTAACTCCTCCGCTACAACCTGGGCGTAGAAAGCGCTCATGCCTGTGCCAATTTCGGCGCGCCCGGTTCGAACGAGAACGCTATGATCACTGCGAATCTCAATCCATGCCGCGACGGGCTTCGTGTTCGGTTCTACGTCACTGGCCGACCCATGGCGCGGCCAACCCATGAGCGACACGAACAAAGCCCCGCCGGTTTGCACAAACCCGCGCCGGGTTATTTCAGGAAGCGGAGGCTTCGGAATCATTCGCGCTGGCCCATAGCCGCCGCAGCCTTTCGTATTGCATCGATGATTGCCGAATAGGTTCCGCAACGGCACAGATGCGGTGAAGGCGGTGTGTTTGTAAAGGCATCTTTGATCTGCGCGACGGTTGGATCGGCGTTCTGGGAAAGGAGCTGCACGGCGGCGATCATCATCCCGCTTTGGCAATAGCCGCATTGCGGGACTTGCTCATCGATCCATGCCTGCTGCACTGGATGCAGAGCCTGAGTGGCAAGGCCTTTGTGCTCCGACCACAAAGCCGGTAGGCCTTCCACCGTGGTGATCTTCTTCCCGGCGAGGGCCGAGATTGGCGTGACGCAGCTGCGAACTTCTTTGCCATCTACTAACACTGCGCAAGCGCCGCATTGCGCGACTCCGCATCCGAGTCGCGGGCTTCGGAGCTTCAATTCACTGCGCAGCACGTAAAGCAGCGGCGTGTTCGGCAAAGACGCAACCGTGTGCGACGCCCCGTTTATGTGGATAGTTAGCCCAGTTGCCATGGTTTGCGTGCGGTCACGACGAGATACCAGGCGGGCCAACTCAGGGCCCAATTCGGAATCCATGCGCCTTTGACTGTCCAGGTTGGAATCGTAAGCAGGGTGAGAGTGATGGCCAGGATGAGCGCGGAACTCAGTTTGACTCGTGCGATTTGCAAACTGCGCCGCGCGCCCCAAACCGCGGCCGGCAGAAATAGCAACAAACAGAAACGCGAGAGTGATTCGATGCGGAACCTTTCCAGGCAGAAGAGGCAGGGAACTGCCGAGAGTGCTGCACTCATCCAAAGGGTGCGGCGTGAAAGTGTACCGACAACAAAGCCGCCCGCAAAAGCCCAACCGGCTAGCAGAACAACGTTGCAGAGCAGTAACCAGACGCCCGAACCGAGGCTGAGTCCGGTGGCGTGAGAAATCGCCGGGCCGGCAAATTGCCGATAATTCCGGCTCACGGTCACTGAAAAGCCCATCAGCAGAAAACTACTTGGTATGGCGAGGCCGAAGGCCGCGAGCCATGCCCGGCCGCTGCGCCACAGTGCCGCTTGACGCCGGATGGCCAGACCCAAAACTGCGCCAAGCGATTCCCAGGGCCCTTCACTTGCTTCGACCAAGTCACCGAGCACAGCTTCGCGCTCGTCGGGCTCGAGCAACCGTGCAGTCGCGCTCAGCAGCACCGAAGGAGCCTTCGTCATAATGCGTCCTCGGCCCACGAAACGCCTTCGCTCACGCGCGCAATGGCATTGTAAAACTCTTTCGCGGCGCGCACGCCTTTGGGAGTTACCTGAACCATCCGCTTGGCGCGCCCGCCGCGTTGCGGAGTGGCCTCACCCATCCAGGTTTTGAGAAGGCCTTTCGATTGAAGACGGTCGACCGTAGTGTAGAGCGCGCCGATGGAGCAACTCCGGCCGGTGGTGGTGGAAATTTCCTCGCGAATGGCGGCCCCATAAGCGTTGTCACCCAGCCGCGTAGCGGCCGTAAGAAGAAGGTATTCGAACTCGCCGATCATTGTTACTCCTACATTGTGATTCAAATGAGGAAGTATGTCAAGGACGAAAAGGTTCAACGCAGCCAGGCGTCTAGGTGTTGGCGGACAAAATCATCGTCGGTCAAGTGCGGGTACTGCTTACAAACGCGATCAATTTCCTCTGCTTGTCCGGGAGATAGGTCTTCGTCAGGATCCAGACACCATCTGCCTTCGAGCAGTCCTTGCCGCCGCAAAATCTCATGCAGCCCCGCGATACAACCTTGAAAGCTGTTGGCAACATCGAACAGGGCGCTATTGGCATCGGTGACTTGTGTACCTAATGTCAGTAACTTTGCGCTTGCGATTTTGGTTGCTTGGTCGAAATAGGCGCGCGCGGGTTTGGTCCAAACGGCCCAGTGTCCCAGGAGGCCTCCTCTGAATCGAACCTTCCGGCCTCCGAACTCGAACGTTGTCAGCAAATCGTTGACGATATTGTCGTCGTTCCCTGTGTACAGCGCGACTTCGTCCGATCGTCCCGATTCGGCGACCGCCCGCACCACATCCAGCGTCTGATAGCGATTGAATGGCGCAACCTTGATGGCGATCAAATTTTCTATCTCGAGCAACTGCCGCCAAAACGTGAACGGCAAAGTCCGGCCGCCGACACTGGGTTGCAGGTAGAAACCCACGATCGGAAGAACCTCCGCGATTACCCTGGCGTGCTCGATCAACTCGGAGATGGCGGCCTCGCGCAGATCTGTGAAACTTACCAAAACCGCATCGTAGCCAAGCTTAGCCGCGAGATCCGTTTCACTCACTGCCTGCTTGCGTATTCCACATACACCGGCGATCTTCAGAACCGGTTTGTTTCCCACTTCATCGGCTGCAATCGACAGCACCGGTTCCAAGAGCCCCACCTTGGCATCATGAATTGCGAACTGAGTGGTGTGCACGCCCACCGCCAATCCGCCCGCGCCCGCCGCGATGTAATAACGGGTCAGAGCGCGTTGCCGTCGTTCATCGAGCTGCCGATTGCGATCCAGCGCGAGTGGGTGCGCGGGAATAAACAATCCTTCCAGCATCTTTTGGCGCGCGTTCATTAAAACCTTCCATCGCGCACTTGAAAGTGGGTCGGCTTGTTAAGGGATGCTCCACCTTGGGCAAGCCAATCCGCTGTCCAATCAATCAGTTGTTCCACCGAAACCGTTGGCTTGCCGAAAAGGCGCTGGCATTGGCCGGCATTGCTCAAAAGCGCGTGTTCGCCTTCGGCCCCGGCGAACTGCGGCTCGATCTTGAACCGCACTCCAAACTCTTGAGCGATCTTTCGAACCGACAACGTTTCCGGTCCGGTAACATTTAGTACGAACGGCGGCGACTGACAATGCAACAGCGATCGGAGAGCCACGCTATTCGCATCTCTCTGCCAAATCACATTCACAGCACTCATCGCGAGATTCAGCGGCCGTTTCTGGTAGACTGCTCGGCCAATATCAACAAGCACGCCGTAGCGCAATTCTACTGCGTAGTTGAGCCGCAAGATAGTAACCGGCGTACCCCAAGTGTGCGAGCCGTATTCGAACATGCGCTCACGCCCCAGAGCCGATTGCCCATACTCTCCCACTGGCGCCACTGGGCCGCTCTCATTTGGGCCGCCCTGCCCAATCGGACTCAGCGGATAAACATTGCCGGTTGAAAATGCAACGATCTGTGAATTCTTGAAATGCTCAGCCACCAAGCCAGGTAGATACGTGTTCATAGCCCAGGTGAGATGCTCCGCGCCTTGGGTGCCGAATTTACGCGCCGCCATGAATATCACATTCGGCGCATTTGGTAGCTTGCTCAGAGCGTCTCGATCCAGCAGATCAGCGCTTATCGTTTCTATTCCTTGACCGGCAAACTGCTCTTTCACTGAGGCATTCGTGAATCGCGCGACTGCAAAGATCCGCCTTTTGCTGCCGGCTTCATCGCTCGCCCGCCTTGCCAATCGAGTGAGGCTCGGTCCCATTTTTCCTGCCGCGCCCATAATCAGCAAATCGCCGGCAAGCTGCCGCATGGCCGCCACGTCTGCCTCCGTAGGCCGCGAGAGGATTTCTTCCAGCTCTTCTTCCGCCTTCACCATCTAGCCAAGCTCAAATCCTGCAATCGCGTACATATGGAGGTTGTCTTGCGCGTGAGGCATACCTCTGCGCATTCGAGTCAGTGTCCGTACCACGGTAAACCCCAACTCTCGGGCCAGTGCTTCGGCTTCGCGATTCTCTGCCAGAATATCCCAATACCAGCGACCACCTTCGCGCAAAACACTTCGAATTAATGAAGCGGCGATTTCAATGTTCTCCGCAACGCACGGACCTAAATAGTTCGCGTTCAACCCTGGCCGTGAAAAAGCAAAGCCTCTAGGCTCAAGAAACGAACGCGAGTGTTCCGCCAGCGCCGCGAGGAGTTTCCGCCGCTCCGCTCCAAACACCTGCCGATCCAATTGCGGCGGCGGGCACTCGCGCGGCGGGTCACTACCCACATCGCATGGCAACTCGCCGGACCATCGGCAAATCGTACCTTCAACCTGGAATCCCATCCGCTCATAAATCGGCTGCCCTTGGTCTGTCGCATCCAGCCGAATTGTTTCAATTCCCAAACGATCGGCCACTGCCAAGGCGTGTTCCAGTAGCCGTCTCGCAAACTGTTGCCTTTGGTACGAGCGCAATGTCAACACCATTCCCAGCCAAGCCAACTCTTTGCCATAACACACAAGCGTTGTTGTGGACACAATCTGCCCGTCACCCTCAATCCCAAAACAAGTCTCCGGCGCAAGCTTCAGCAATAGCGCCCAATCTTCGCCTGTCTGATTCCATCCCGCCTCGGCCGACAAAGCCAGCAACGCCGAGAGGTCTTTCGCTTCAAGGTTGCGGATCTGCCTCAATTAAGAGATTCCTCTCAAATTGAACCGGCAACTTTGCAGTAGGCCCATTTACCGTTCCCAACACGCGATTGTTGACATAGTCGACCACTTTATAACTCGTCCCTTGCTTCAACCCGCGCAACTCCACAGGCCCGCTCCACTGGGGCGCATAGAACGCGTAATACAACGAATCGCCTTTGCGGATCGCATGCGTTTCCGGCCTATCGAATCCAATGTCGTATAGCTCGCCCAGATACTCGCCTTTCGAAAGCATCTTAGCCTTGTAGATTTCCACCCACTCGGTCCAGATCTTCTCTTTCTGAGGCGAAAGCCCGAGCTTTCCGAAGTTCTCATCGGCGCCGCGCATTGGTGTAACCACATTCGGAGGCCAGCGGAAGTTACTTCCAACCACTCCGCCCACGCCCACGGTGGAAGCAAAGTCCATGCCTCCATCGGAAAGCTCCACGTGATCGCCAAAGTAAGGCAGCCCGTCGCCCATCAGCGCCTTCAGTGTCTTGCCCTTCGACCGGATTTGGAAAGAACTTTCCGGATCGGAAGCTACCGTCATGTTGTAATACGGCATCGTATAGAACGAATAGGCGGTGCCACAGGGGCAAAGCTCAATCAACGCATCCGGTTTGACGCTCTTCACCGCATCGGCGATCGCCTTAAAGAAATACGGCACAGCCTCCACCGAATCCTCAGGCCTTTCATGATGATGCGCCGGATTTGTGCACGGAGGAACGGCGTTCAAAAACTGTCCATCCATCTTCAAGCCGTCGAATCCCCAATCGCGGATCGCCTTGCGTGCCAGTTCCGCATGCCACCTCACCACCGGCCCATACGCCGGGCACAGATAATATGAATTCCACCAGCTAATCTTGCGCCTTGCGCCGCTCGGGTCGAGCAGCATCCAATCCGGATGGTCGCGAAACAAATCGCTCTTCGGACTCACCGACATCGGCGACCACCACAACTGCGCCCGCAACCCCGCCGCGTGAATCTTATCCACCAACGCTCGCACATCCGCATCGCCGCGCGGAAACTTTGCGGGATTCGGACGCCAGTCTCCTTCCGACGTCTGCCAGCCATCGTCCATTCCTACCCACGCAAACCCCAGCTTCTTCGCCATCGGCAGCGCATTCAGAATCTGCTCCGGCGTAAAATTGCGCCCAAACCCCCACGCGCACCAAATCGGGTCAAACCCTCCAGCAGGCGGGGCGTCGAAACGCACGCCTTGCGCCACCATCAGCCGGCGATAACTCTCCAGCGTTCGAAACGCATCGCCTTCATGCACGCTGATGAATGTTTCAAAGGTCTTCAGGCTCGCGGCTGCTTTCAAACTTTGCGCATGCTTGTACTTCATGCTGAACGTGGCGGCGCCATTGTTTCGCAGATCGACCGGAAACGAGACCAACTTCGGCGTCAATTCATCATGCCCGATCGCTAAGCCGACATCCTTTCGCCAAATATCCAGCACCGGCGTCCCGCCGCCATAATCGCTCGCGTTCATCCCCAAATAGTTCTCCTGATGAAACGGCGCTCGCAGCGGCACAATCCAATTGGGCCGTTTTTCATAAGAACCATTCAGTAATGACCAAAACGGCGGATCGCTTTGCGTCGCGCCGGCAGTGAGTTCGTGACGCGCGTTCACCCAACCATCCACCCGTAAATCACTCCGGCCGGTATTCCGGTATTCGACGTTCAAGAATAAGATCGCCGGAAACTCACGATACGCATCCACCGTGACGATCTTTTCTACACCGCTTGCCGTGCCTTTCACTGTCAGCCGCTTGCCAGACCCGAACTTGCTCTGAACGTCACTTTCCTGCTTACTAGCGAAGGTGAAGCTTCCCAGTTCTTTGCCGCCGAGAATGATGACTTCAGACTCCTGCCAAGGCCCCAGTACGGTCTGCCCCGCACTCACACGGCTACGTAGTGATTGGTCAAACTCGAGCGTGATCTTGTCATTTGAAATTGTGGCTACGGTGGCGGCCGCAGCCGTGCGCGCAAATCCTCCGAGCATCAGCGCAAAAGTGATCACCAGCACTGTCTTCATAAAACGGGTCACCACACCAATCTACTCCGATTACTGGCCGAAGACCCATCGAAGCCCAGAAGTCGTACTAGACAAAGGCGATCCAATCGTCGATCAAGGCCCTAATACCGATCGCCTAGTCGCCGCTCGTATTCGCCCGCCTGTATGGAAAAAGAGCCCGTTCGTCGGAAAGTTTGCATGGTCCATTGAATTGAGCGTGCAAAATAAAGTATCCTGAGCGCAAGCCGAAGGGGATTTTTTGAATGGACGTTTCGCTGGAAAGTTTCTGGGTTCGTAGGACAGAAATCTTTCAGGCCCTCCTGGAGAGGTTAATCGCGCTCTCGAGCAACATTCGAAAGACGAGCAGCCGGGCAGCCCTGCTGCCAGTGAGTCAGCCCGATCAAGCCGTAAGTTCGGTCTGGCTGGCGCCGGGCATCACCGCTGAGGATATTCTCTCGGTAGCCGCCGCCTCTTTCAAATTGTCCCTCCAACAACCGATAGCGGAAGCGATTCTGCGAAAGGCGCGAGCCTCAAACGTTTCGATTATCGACGCCGAAGACGGGCATTCGCTTTCCGGCGGCGGCCTCCACTGCTGGGTCAGCGGAGTGCCGACACTGGTGGGGCCGCGAGAGGTGATCGCGCGTTTCGGACTGGATGCGACGAGCGCCCCGAGCCCGACACCAGGGACGAACGAGATTTTCGTGGCCCAAGGCAGCAAACTGCTGGGCTGCATTCGAATCTCGGAATTGTAATCGCGGGTTGAATCTCAAATTAGCTTGTCAGGCGTAATTGGCAGATCGCGTATGCGCTTTCCAGTGGCGTGGTAAACCGCGTTCGCGATCGCCGCTGCTACTCCGGTAATTCCAATTTCTCCGACGCCTCGGCAACCCATGGAGTTGAATTCGTAATCCGGCTCGCCAATCCAGCTCACGTCCATTTCCGGAACATCGGCGTTAACCGGGACAAGGTAACCGGCCAGGTCGGCATTCACCGGTTGGCCATGTTGGCGATCGTAAGTCAGCTCTTCGAGTAGCGCGGCGCCGATTCCGAAAACTATGCCGCCCATAAACTGACTTCGCGTCGTTTTCGCGCTGAGGATCCTGCCGCAATCGAAAACACTCACCACTTTTGATACTCTCACCCGGCCGATACGCGGATTGATAGTCACTTCAACAAAGTGAGCGCCGAAAGATTGGAAAGCGTATTTCTCATTTTGCCCAAAAACCGGCTGAGTGTTTCCGAGGGCTTCTATATAAGACTTTCGCCCGGCGTTCAGCAAATCGCCAAACGGGATGCCATGTTGCGGACTGGAGCGATGCGCGACTTTGCCGTCGGAAAACAGAAACTCGCTGAGTTTTCCTTCGGCGCCAGTGAAGCCGTCGGCCGTCTTACTGGCGATGCTCAAGAGCTCGTGTTTAACAGCGACGCAGGCGTCTTTGGCCGCTGGCCCAGTGCTGGCGGTTAGGTTCGATCCACCGGCAACCGCGCATGGCGGTAAGTCGGAATGGCCGAGTTCCACTGCGATTTGTTCAATCGGCAAGCCCAGTTCATCGGCGGCCGCGATGGCCAACATGGTGTACATTCCCGTTCCAACATCGGCGCCGGCCGTGGAAACAATCGCCCTCACGTTGGCACCGTCCTGCTGCTCCAAGCGAACCTTCACCGCGGCTCCCATCAGATAGCCTGGATAGGTCGCGGTGGCCATGCCCCAACCGGCGAGCGACTCTCCGTTTCGCAACGAACCCGGCTTCGGATCTCGCTTTGCCCAACCGAATCGCTCCGCGCCCCGGTCATAGCACTCCAGCAAATGCTTGCTGGAGAACGGCTTGCCGTGTTGCGGATGTTTTTCTACGTGGTTTCGCCGCCGCAGTTCCACGGGGTCCATCTGTAACTTGACGGCTAATTCGTCGAGCGCGCTTTCGAGCGCAAACTGGCCGGGCGCTTCTCCCGGAGCGCGCATCCACGATGGCTTCATCACATTGATCCGAACGGCTTCCTGTTCGGCGCGGTAGTTCGGGAAGTTGTACAGCAATCGTGAACTGATGGTTGCGGGCTCAATGAACTCATCGGCAACGCCTGTGTGAGTGAGAACGTGATGCTTCACGGCGGTGATGACGCCATCGCGCTTCGCACCGATTTGCAGTGTCTGTACGGTTTGTGATCTGTGTCCCACATCGGTGAGCACCTGCGGGCGGCTCAGCACGATTTTGACTGGGCGAGCAAGCTTTCTCGCAGCCCAAGCCGCAAGCAGCACGTGTGAGCCAGTGGCGCCTTTTGAGCCAAACATGCCGCCAATAAACGGGGAAATTACCTTGACCTTCTCCGCCGGTAGCCCAAAGGCCCCCATGAGAACAGCGCGGTCGCCATCCACCCACTGACTCGAGTTGTACACAGTCAGCACGTCACCTGTCCAAGACGCAACGGCCGCGTGAGGCTCAAGCGGGCACGGGTGTTCCACCGGGGTTGTATAGGTTTCTTCAATTCTGACGTCGGCAGAGGCGAGCCCGTCTTTCACATTGCCGCGCTCAAACGTCAGCGGTTCGCCCATGAATTCCTTTGGACTGAACCTGGTTGCGCCAGCCTGTTCGAGATCTACTGTGAAGGGAGCGGATGTATAGCTTGCGCGCACCAGCGAGGCGGCGTATTGCGCCTGCTCGAACGTTTCCGCTACCGCCATCGCAACATACTGGCCTGCGTGAAGAATCTTGTCATTGGCGAGGGGAGCACGGTTTTCGGCCACGGTGCCGCCGGCCATCATATCGGTCGGCAATTTCCCGAATTTTACGTCGCTTTCGTGAGTTAAAACGAGAAGCACGCCGGGAGCCTTCTTCGCTTGTGTTGTATCGATGCTCTCGATTGTCCCGCTGGGAGCGGAACTGCCGGTTAGCACCGCATATGTCATGTTGCCGAGCATGACTTCCGCGGCATATTGCGCCGTGCCGGTGACTTTCTTGCGCCCATCGATGCGATTGACTTCAGTGCCGATTAATGTTGTGCTCATCTGTTTCTCATTGCCTCCGCGTTTGCTACTGCCGCCGCATCAATTCTTCAAGCGCTGCCACCAGCGTGCGTTTGGCCAGCTCAATTTTGAATTTGTTGTGGGTTTGCGGAGACGCGCCCGCGAGCGCCGCTTCAGCCGCCTGTTGAAACGCGGACGTATTGGCCGGCTTTCCGCTGAGCGCTCGCTCCGCTTCCGGAGACCTCCAGGGTATTGTGCCAACCCCACCCAGGGCGATCCGAGCCTTGCTGACGGTCGAACCATCGAGTTCCAGCGCGACCGCCGCGGAAGTTAAGGCAAACTCATAACTCGCGCGGTCGCGAACTTTCAAATAGTGAGAGCGCCGCGCCACCGTGTCATTCGGTAGAACCACGTGGGTGATGAGCTCGCCTTTTTCGAGCGTGGTTTCCCGCTCGGGCGTTTTGCCAGGCAGCAAAAAGAAATCGCAGATCGGGATCGCTCTCTGAGAACCGTTGGTCTTCTGCGTGTGAATGACCGCTTCCAATGCCACCATCGCGACACACATGTCCGAAGGATGACTCGCGATACAAGAGTCGCTTGTCCCCAGAACCGCGTGAGTTCGATTGACCCCGTCTATTGCGTCGCAACCCGTGCCGGGATTCCTCTTGTTGCAGCGGCTATGAACGTCGCGGAAATAAGTGCAGCGCGTTCGTTGTAAGAGATTCCCGGCACTGGTGGCCATATTGCGCAGCTGCGCGGAGGCGCCCGAAAGAAGGGCTTCCGCCAGAACCGGATACCGTTCGCGAATCAGCGAGTGATGCGCCAAATCGCTATTGCGAACGTTGGCCCCGATGTGGACGCCGTTTTCTTCCGCCGTAATCGACGAAAAGGGGAGTTGCGTAATGTCGACCAGCGTCCCAGGCTGCAGCACATCGAGCTTCATAAGGTCAATGAGCGTGGTGCCCCCGGCGAAGAAAACCGCATTGCCGTCGCCGGTGATTGCGTTGCGCGCGGCGTCGGCGCTTTTGGCTTGAACGTAGGTAAAAGGATGCATAGTCGTTACTTTTGCCCTTTCATCTGCTTTGCGGCGAGTTGGATTGCGTCCACGATATTGGGGTAAGCCCCGCAGCGGCAGATATTGCCGCTCATTCGTTCTCTGATTTCTTCGGCGCTCAATTGTTCGAGGCTCGGCGCGTGTGAGACGTCGGCGGTGGCATGACTGGGAACGCCCGCGGACGCTTCGTTCAACATGCCGATGGCAGACATGATTTGGCCGGGCGTGCAATAGCCACACTGGAATCCATCGCATTCCACGAATGCGGCTTGCATGGGGTGCAATTGCTCACCTTCCGCGATGCCTTCAATGGTGGTGATTTCTTCGCCTTGATGCGCGATCGCTAGCGACAAGCAAGCCAACACGCGGCGATGGTTCACGTGCACTGTGCAAGCGCCACACTGACCCTGGTCGCAACCTTTCTTGCTGCCGCCGAGAGCCAGATGTTCGCGGAGAGCGTCTAAAAGCGTTGTGCGCGGGTCAATTTCCAGGACTCGCCGCTCTTTGTTGACAATCAGTTCGACGCTGACCTTTGGTGATGATTCTGTTTTTTCTGGAGAAAGGAGTGTGTCGCTCATAAATCCACTTCTTGTAGATGATCGCCTATTTAGGATGACGCGAGCTTGGGCAATTCAGCTAGCTCGGGGTTTTTCGGACTTGTGTTGCGGCGCAAATTTCCGTCATTTTCCGTTGCGCGCCGGCTCAAGCCGTCCCCTAATAGACCTGAACTGTCACTTTCGTATCGGTGACAGTATTCGGAAATTTCAGCAGGAATGTTTGCGATGCCGCGTCGTATTGCATCTGATCCGTCTCATTTCCGTTCAGCAGGACTTGTTTCGGCTTGGTATTCGTCCTGCATCTGATCACTCCTTGTGTATCCCCGATGCCTTGCACATCGAACGAAAAGTTTCGCCCGGTCAATTCTTCATTGCGCACGCGGCAGGCCGCCGCTAACACCTCTGGCTTGCTATCTTGTTTTTCATTCAAATCAAACAGCAAATACCGCTTACCCGGCGTGACGGGAACATCATGCAAAATCGTCAAATCCGCGTCGAAAAGATCGACGAACTTTCCTTTTAATATGAATGGCTGTGCTTCTTGCACCGATTCATCGAGTCCGGCTGCAACCACATACGGTCCGCGCCGCAGCACCAGCGCATCTGTTTCGCTCCATTTCAAACCAATCGCCGCTGCCGCTTCGCGCGCTGCCTTGCGCACAAACTCAGCGCCATCCTTGCTATATGTAAGTGCTGCCGGCGATGCGCTTTCCCGCAGAACCACTCCCTTGCCTACCTTCTGCAATCCCACCGCATCGGCCCCAATTCCCAGCTCTCCAAAAAGGTGCTCGCGGGGCGTGCGGTATGCCAGTGGCGCTGTGTTCCACCACTCGCGCACCGCGCAATAAGGGTCGCTATCATCGTCAATCACCACCAACGCGCCGCCGTTACGCACCCATTGCGCCAGCGCCTTATGAAATTCCGGCGTCGGCGGTTTTTGCCCTTCATATGTAAGTAACAGCAGCTTATAAGCATTCAAGCTTTCTGGTGTTGTTACGTTTTCAATCTGCACCGGCGTCACCGGCAATCCGCGCTTCAATAGGGGTAGAGCCAATCCATAGAACGATCCAAGATTCGCGTCCGATGGCTGTGGCGCCGCGCGCTGAAACATCATGGTGTCCGACACCAGCACACCCGTTCCCGCCATACCCGAATATTCCCAGCGCACGGCGCTCTGCTTCATTTCCCCTAACGCGTGAATCACTGTTTGCAATTCAGTCTCATAGCTCTTGGGAATCGGCACTCGCTCCACATCGCCTCGCGGCCGCAACACTCCGCCCAATCCTGTACCGGTTGGCGCTTGCTCCGCTTCGCCGATGCTCCGCTGGCTCTCGGTCTCCTTCACCGGATATTTTCCTGTAAACACGCGTTGCGGCCACGGCATCACCTCATACCGCCAGACCTCGGGCTGAAATAATGACGCGGTCAGTGTGCTTTCCCAGTTCGAACGATAATCGTCCCAACTGTGATTCGGATCGTCCTCAATCGGATCGTTCAAGTACCACACACGGCGCCCTGAGGCGCGTACCAGGTTCTGCATTGCGCCATATTCTTCAAAAGCCGCTTCGAAAGTCCGCTCCCGCCGCCGCCCTTCATATAAGTTAGGCGTGCGCGCAGTTCCCGTCCAAACCTGAGCAATGTATCCATCCGCACCCACTTGAATCAGCGATGATTCCGGGCTTACAATGCGCCAGTGCGCGTAGTTAATTAGCGAATGTGTCGGCACATAACAGCGAATCATGCGACTATGTTGCTTACCATAGTCCTTTACAAAGTCGAAAATCTGCGCCAAGGCCCGCCGGTAGAGAAAATATTTCAACTTCGAAGCCCGGTATTGCGCATCCACCGATGAATCCGGCGCGCTCCATTCTTCGCCGTAAAACGCCTTCCATTCGCGCTTGAAATTCTCTTCCCACCCTCCGGCCGCCCAAAATTCCGGTTCTTCTAAATGAATTGCTTGCGCACCCGCATCCAGCGCTCGTTTCACGCCCTGCGTCAGATAATGGCCGTAATTCAAACCCGGTGAAATGTACGGAATCGTTTTGTTTCCGCCATGCAAAATCAACCGTCCTTTACTGTCGGTCTGCGCTTCGTCCCAATGCTTGACGCCGTCAAACCCGCCATTGAGGTAGTCCTGATATTGCCCCCACGCCACTCCGGTCATGACATGGATGATGTACCCATGCTCCCGCCAGCTTTCGATTTTCGCGAGTAGGGTTGGGCCAATTCCGTAAACCATCGCCACGTCTGCATCCAGATTCACGCGTGGAGACCACGGGCCGCTCGTCTGAAAGCTGAGCCGTTCCTCGCTTGCATCGCGCCCGGCATATAGAAGCAGCATCCCAACCGTTGGGATAGCGAGAGAGAATGCGAGCAAAATTTTGCGCATGGCGGGGAAGGGAAGAAAACGTCATTCTTGCACGCGGCCCCGGGCTCCAAAAGGCAGGTAACGGTAAACTTCACTGTAAAATGGGCTCTTCGCAAAGCTCAATATCTTCGCGATATACTCTTCTACGCCTTCATCGGATTCACAATTGCGAGATGGTAGGAGAGAAAGCTTGGTCGCTTTAGGCCCTGACATAACGGAGAGAGAGAAACGCGATCTCATTCAGCGCGTATTGCAAAGCCCCGAGCTGTCCTCCTCCCGCGCGCTACAGGCGTTTCTCCAATTCATCACCGATCACACCCTTTCCGGCGATATAGACGCCATTAAAGAGCAGCGCATCGGCAGCGAGGTTTTGGGCCGTAAGGACAATTACGACCCCGCAACCGACAACATCGTGCGCGTGCGGGCGCACGAACTTCGTCAAAAGCTAGCCAAGTATTTCAACACGGAAGGGGTTGCCGAGCCTTTTGTCATCACCATCCCAAAAGGAAGTTACGTCCCGACATTTTCACAGCGGCCCTCTGCGGCGGCGCTGCCGCCCGAATCGGAAACGACGGTGGCGGCCGCTCCAAAAGACTTCGATTTCTTGCGTTGGTTTCCGTGGGGGCTTGCCGGAATATTAGCCATAATCCTCGCGTTTCGCGTAGCCACTTCTCCCGTTCCGTCGCCCTTGCCGGCGCAGGCCACCAACGATTTCTGGGCACAACTTTTTCACGATAGCGATCGCGAACTCACCGTTGTCTCGGCCGATTCCGGTTTTGCCTTGTGGCAAGACATCACCGGTCAAAATATCGAACTCGGCGAATACATCACCCGCAAATTCGCCCAAGGCGATGGTAGCGATCCAAAACTAAGCGAAGCCGCCTCGCGCTTATTCACCAGTCCCGCCGACGTCGGCGTCGCTCTGAAAATCGCCGAGGTGGGCGCTGCACTGCACGGCCGTATCCGGTATCGCTATTCGCGCGATATGACAGCCGCCGAACTCCACAACGGCAATGCCGTCCTGATGGGAAGCCGCCGCTCCAACCCCTGGGTTGGTCTGTTTGAATCTCACATGAACTTCGTGCTGGCGTCCGACAACGATCCCATTGCGCCGCATTTCCGAAACAAGGCTCCACGTCCTGGCGAGGCTGCCGATTTCGCTATCGCCAGCCGTTTTGACAGCGTCGGCGCCGAAAAGCGCCAAATGGTTTCCTACTCCGTGGCCGCTCTCGTGCCGAATCTTTCTGGCACCGGTTCGGTGCTTATACTAGAAGGCTTAAATATGGAAGGCACGGCGGCCATCGGCGACGTTGTCACCAACCCCGAAAAGCTTACAGGCCTTCTGCGAAAACTCGGACACAAGCCAAGCACCACCGTCGAGCCATTCGAAGTGTTGATGAAATTAACTTCCATTCCCGGCGGCTTCGCCTATCCGGAGATCGTTGCTGCCCGTTACCCGGCCACGCCTAAACGCTAACGCTCTCAACCAAGTGGAAGCACGACCGTAAACTTAACCGTAAAATCCACTTGTTTTTCCATAGCTTCGCGCTCACAATCCTGATAATTCGCCTGTCAACTGGATGACAAGGCCAAGGTTAAATCTCGTTTCGAGGAGAAGGCATGTCCAAGTCGATCAAGCATCAGGTTGTCGCACGCATATTTCTCTGTGTCGTGGTGCTATTAGGAGTGGGAAGTACAGCATGGGCCCAATCGGCGGGCACGCTGACTGGCACCGTACACGATCCAACTGGCGCCACCGTAGCCGGCGCGAATGTCACTCTGATCAACAACGCTACGCAAGGCCAATGGAGCACTGTGTCCACGGATACGGGCTCCTACACCATCCTCGCCTTGCCGCCCGGCGCATATACCCTAACTACCAGCTTCGCGGGCTTCAAGAAATCTACCCAGCAGGGCGTCACGATTCAGGTTGCTACCACAACCACGCTCGACGTCACTTTGGAAGTCGGTTCAACCCAGGAAACTGTTGATGTTCGCGCCGATATCAAGCAGGTGGAGAGCGATACCACCGAGATCGGCACCCAAATCAGCCCAAATCTCGTCGAAGCCCTGCCGCTGCAAGTGTCGGGCCAAGTGCGCAGCCCCGTTCAATTCATCGAATTGACTCCCGGATTTACCGGTTCCCTGCCCAATTCGCCCACCAGCCAGCTTTCCTTCAAAATTAACGGCGGCCAGGAAGGCGGCACCGATGTTCTGGTGGATGGCGCCAGCATCTCGCTCACTCATCCGAATCTTCAAATGAACTATGGCGTGGGAACCGATGCCGTTGCCGAATTCAAAGTCTTAACCGGAGGCTTTCCCGCTCAATACGGTCGCGCGACCGGTGGAATCGTCGATCTCGTAACTAAATCCGGCTCAAATAGCTTCCACGGAACTGCCTATGGCATTCTGCGCGACAAAATCTTTGATGCTAATTCGTGGGGAAATAATTACGCAGATATCCCGCGTGGCAACGATTCTCAAAAAGATTTCGGCGCGGAAGTTAGCGGCCCTGTTTGGATTCCGAAGTTGTACAACGGCCGCAACAAAACCTTCTTCATGTTTAATACCGAAGAATACCGTTATAAGACCGGCGGCGCAGGGCTTGCCTCCGTCCCCGACGCGGCTTGGAACCAGGGAAACTTTTCAAATTTACTCGTTCCCACAACGTCACTTGGCATCACATATCCAGCCCATCAGCTCTATGATTGGACAACCTGCACGCCCGGCCCCTGTCAGCCCTTCGCCGGCAATATGATTCCGATGACCCGCATCGATCCAGTCATTAATAAAGCGCTCACGTATTTCCCAAAAGCTCAGAGTAATTCCGTCTACAACAATTTCGTCACCAGTTCCTTGAACTCCACCCAAGCCAACATGTTCACCGCGAAGATCGACGAATATCTCACCTCTCGCCAGAAAATCTCCGGCAGTTGGAGCTACGACGATCGCCCGGTAATCGATTCATCGAACTTAGGCGCAATTTTCACCACTGAAAATCCCACCCAATATACGCACTACGACCGCTTTAATTACGATTTCACAATCAGCCCGACTCTGATCAATCAGTTCACGGGCGGCTTTAATCAAACGCATCGCGCCGAAGTCGACTTGATACCGACACTCGGTAAGAACCTAGCGGCTACCCTCGGCCTCAAAGGAGTTACCAATGCTCAATTGCCGTCATTTCTCGCCAGTGGCACGACCACCGATCCCGATAGCGCCGATTCCGTCTTCATCGACAACTCGTGGGATTGGAACGACAGCCTAAGCTGGATTCGCGGCCCCCACAGCCTCCGCTTTGGTATTGATTTTCGCGCCTTGCAGTTCAACACTCCGCAAGAAGCCTATTCTTCGGGTCGTTTCCTTTTCACTGCCAACCAAACATCGAACTTGATCGATCCCAATTCCGGTTTTGCCTACGCCAGTCTGTTCCTCGGCGCCGCGAACGGAGCTTGGGTTCCAACACCGCAGGAAGTCGGCATGCGCACTAAGTATTTTGGCTCCTATGTTCAAGACGATTACAAGATCACCCCGCGCCTTACTCTGAACCTCGGCTTGCGTTGGGATGTCTCGACTCCAGTCACGGAAGCTTGGAACCGCCTGTCTTGGATGAATCTCACAGCGCCCAACCCTGGTGCTGTCACCTCCACAGGCACACAGCTACCCGGCGCCTTTCAATTCGCCGGCACTGGCCCAGGCCGCACGGGAACCAATACGCCGCAGAGTATCTATTGGCCGGCATTGGCGCCGCGCATTGGGCTCGCTTATGCGGTTACCCCCAACACGGTGATTCGTAGCGCATACGGCATTTACTATGCGCCGATTATTGTGAATGGCTTTGCCCAAGTGGAAAGCACCGGCTTTTCAAACTCTTGCCGCATTGCCGCGGCCAGCAACACCACCGCGCCCATCATCCAACCCGGCACCATGACGGGTTACCCTTGCGTTCAACCGCCCTTTATCAATCCCACGATTTCCAATGGAGCACTGGGCGGATCGCCCAGCACAATACTGAATAACACCGTGGAACCGGGCCGGATTCAAAACTGGAATCTCGACGTTCAGCATCAATTCGCCAAAGATCTGATGCTCGATGTGGCCTACGTCGGCGCACATGGCGATCACTTGCAAGCTGAACAACGTGCGCCCAATCAGTTGCCGACCCAGGATCTCGCCAGAGGTGCCTGCTTGTCGGTTCTCGTCACCAAACAATCCACCAGTCCCGCGTGCGCCGGCCAAGCGGCGGTTCCGATTCCCTATACCAACTTCCTTAGCGATTGGGGCTCCGCGGCTACAGTCGGCCAGGCGTTGCGTCCCTTCCCGCAGTACACCGATCTTCAACTCGATAACGCGGAGGAAGGGAATCCTTTCGGTTTCTATACGTATGAAGCACTTCAAGTGAAAGTGACAAAACGCTTTTCGAGTGGTCTCACCCTTCATGCCGGCTATGCCTGGTCGAAAACTCTGACGAATGCCGACGGCGCCTACCCGCCCGAAGGTGGTTGGAACAATCAGGATCAAGTCAGCATCCAAAACAATTACGACGCCACCGCTGCAAAAGCCCTGAGCGCCCAGGACGTTCCGCAATGGTTTGTTTTGAGCTATTCCTATGAACTGCCGGTCGGCAAGGGTAAGCCCTTTCTCAACAAAGGAGGCTTCACTAACTACGTTGTTGGCGGTTGGAAGGTATCGGCCGTGCATACTTATGAAAGCGGAACGCCTATTTCCATCAATTGCGGCGGCAGTTATACTTCCGGTCTGTTTAATCCAGCTTGCTATGTAAATGTAAATGCTGGAGTCAGCGCCGGATATCACAACACATCGAGCAATTATGGCCAGATTTATGCCTTCAATCCCGCATTGTTCTCGCAACCGGCCAGTTACACTTTAGGCGACGCTTCTCGTATTACCAGTCTGCGCGAACCGAACACCCTAAACGAGGACATCGCTCTTGAAAAGGCCTTCTCGTTCTATGAGCGGGTGAGCGCGTTTCTCCGACTGGAGGCATTTGACGCCTTCAATCGTCATCGGTTTACGTCTATCGACAATACGGTCACCGATCCCAAATTCGGCACCTATAACGGAGTAGGCGGCAACCGGACCATGCAGGTTAGTTTGCGGCTGAATTTCTAAGCCGCCGGCCGTGCGGCGGGTCTGATCTTGGCAAAGGCTCAAATAGAATTGAAGTGTTTGGCCAATCGGATGACCCGCCTCGCACTCACCTTTTGCAGCGTCTTCTTGCTTCTGGGGCAGGAGCCCGATTCAGACATCAATCGTCATTTCAGCGCCGCTCGCGCCGCGCAATCGTCTGGCGACTTTGATCTGGCAGCCAAAGAGTACACGGCTGTCCTGCGCCTCCAGCCTCATCTGCCCGAAGCTCGCGTCAATCTGGGCTTGGTCTTCTATTTGCAAAATCGTTACGCCGAATCGGCCCGCGAAATGGGAAAAGCCCTCGCGGAAACGCCCGCTCTTCGTGGCGCCGAACTTTTTCTTGGCATCGATTACGTCAAACTCGGCGAGCCCCAGCAGGCAATCCCGCGCTTGAAGAGCGCGGTCCAACAAGAGCCTGGCAACAAACAAGCTCGCATTTGGCTGAGCGCAGCCCTCTCCGACGCGGGCCTCGAAAATGAGGCCGTACTCGAGTTGCGCGATGCAAAGGCAGCCTTCCCCGCCGATCCCGACATCTTATTTCTCTTGGGTCAAGCCTACGGTAATGCCGCAAACGACGAGATGGAGCGCGTGTTCGCCGTTGTCGGCACGCCGCTCTACCATCAAGCGTTGGGCGATCTCTACCGCGAACAGCAAACTTGGACAAAAGCCATTGGCCATTACCAGCGCGCTCTTGAGAAAGATCCAAACTGGTCCGCTGCCCATCTTGGGTTAGGCGAAGTTTATCTGCAGCAAGCGAAGCTCGATCAGGCCCAAACTGAATTCCTGGCGGCCCATGCATCGGCAAAGCTGGCAGAAGTGAAATTCTTAGAACAGCAAACCACAGAAGGCCTTCGGCTTCTCGATGCCGCCATTCAAGAAGACCCAACTGCTGCCGCAGTCGCGCTGTCTCTTCCGCCTCAGCCGT
The DNA here is from genome assembly GCA_963771405.1 of Bryobacterales bacterium. Taxonomy (GTDB): domain Bacteria; phylum Acidobacteriota; class Terriglobia; order Bryobacterales; family Bryobacteraceae; genus Bog-105. Next base: position 170,320 of record CAVYUL010000024.1, on the reverse strand, counting down.
TTTCCGACAATCCTCCTCTTGCGGAAAACCTCCTCGCCGAATACCAGCAAGCTGCGGCGAGTCTCAGTGCTGTAGCTTCCTCTCCCGCAGCCAGCCTCGCACTCGCTGCCATAGATCTACGCCTCGATTTGCGCCAGGAATCTGCCCGCGCCTGGCAAAACTATCTAGCAGCTGTAAAATTCGTTCCGCAAAATTTTGAAAGCGCTCGTTCGCATTTCCTCGGCTTACAATCGGCTCATCCTAAAGACGTTCAAACCACCTACTTTCTCGCCAAAACCGATCATGCCTTGTCACTCGCCGTCTTATCTGAAATGCTTTCGGCCGCTCCCGATTCGCCTCGCACTCACCAGTTAATCGCCCAAACCTTAGCCGCGCGCGAGGAAAATGAGAAAGCCTTGGCCGAGTATCAAAAAGCGGAAGCGGCCGTCCCCGCGTTCGCGGGCGTCCATTTTTCTATCGGTGAACTATTCTGGCGGCTGAACGAACCTGACCGCGCCCTGGACGAATTTCAGCAAGAGCTTCATTTGAATCCGGGCTATGCGGAGGCGAGCGCCGGCGTAGGCACAATTCTGCTCAAACGCCATCAACTCGATGCGGCCATTCCTTATCTGGAAAAAGCTATTCAACGCAAGCCCAGCCTTCTTGCGGCTCATCAGGAGTTGGGCAGAGCTTTTCTCGAAAGCCGCGAGTTCGCCAAAGCCCGGCATGAGCTCGAATTAGCGCAAGCCAACGATCCGGAAGGCGACGTTCATTACATGCTGGGCAGCGTTTACAAACAACTCGGTCTCGCGCAGCAGGCGCAAATTGCCTTCGCCGAATCGCGCCGCATCAAAACCGAGCGCTTGAACGCGCTGAACGCCGAAGAGGCGGAGCGATGACGCGTAGCGTCTTACTGCTGCTCACTGTCGGTGCGTTCGCCCAACAACGCGACCCTAATTTCGCCGCCGGCATCCAATGCTTTCAGCAAAGCCGCTATGAAGAAGCGCTTCAATACTTCGAACAAGCCGCTCGCGCGCAGCCCGCGAATGGCTCGATTGAAAACGCCATTGGGCTCGCCGACACTAAGCTGCATCGCCTGGAAGAAGCGAATCGCCATTATGCCAACGCGATTCGTCTCAATCCAAAATCGGCCGATCCTCACCGCAATCTTGCAGTGAATGAGTTGGCCGCGCATGACTTCGACGCAGCCCAAAAGCAACTCTCGCTCGCGCTCGCAATCGAACCGGAAGATCCTTTTTCGCACTACTATCTCGCCTTAGTCTTCCTGGCGACTGGCGATGATGGCCACGCTGCGGCGCAAGCAGAACCCGCGCGCTCTCTCTTCTTGAATGACCCGGACGCCGCATGGCGCATGGCCAACGCCTGCATCCGAACCGGTCACACGGAACAAGGCCTCGGCCTCATTGACTCTCTAGAAAAGCAATCCACCCTGACTGCCGCGCAAGAGTTCGATATCGCTTCTCTGCTCAACTCGCAGCATCTTTATACGCAAACCGTCTCCCATTTGCGCCGCGTGTTGGAACTGAATCCGGGCGTCTGGGCCAATCGCTATAATCTTGCCGACGCTCTTCTCGAAGCGGGTCAAACCACGGAAGCCCTTTCGATACTCGAATCTCTCGCGGCCGAACACTCGCATGAAGCGCCGGTTCTTAGCCTCCTAGGCTCTGCTTACGAAAGCTCCGGCAAGCCTGACCGCGCGTTGGAGTGCTATCGAAAAGCTGTTGCCGCCGATCCGGAAAATCACGATTACTATCTCGATTACGCCCGCGTTCTCGCCGATCTCAATGGCTACGACGATTCTGAAAAATTCATCGAGACGAGCCTTCGGCAATTCGGTAACGATTATGCTCTCACCATCCGTTTGGGCGCTTTAGAAATGATGCAGGGCAAGCTCGAAGAAGCGCGCCAAACGTTTCGCAAGGCCATTGCCACCGATCCGAACCTCGCTCTCGGTCACGTAGCGCTCGCGCAAACGTATCTGCGCGAACACCGTGATGACGATGCGGCGAAGGAACTGGCTGACTCGCGCGCGCGACTCGCGCCTGACGCCAATCTCGATCATTATTACGGTCTCTCTCTCGTAAGACTTGAGCGCTACGAGCAAGCGCTCGCGCCACTCGAACAAGCAGCCCGGCTCAATCCCGCCGATCCCGAAACGTTCTACCTGTTAGGCAAAGCAAATGCCGCGCTCAATCGCTTCGCCGCCGCCCGCGCCCATTTCGAACATGCCATTCAGCTCGACCCTCAAAACGCCAGCGCTCATTATCAGCTCAGCCGCATCTACACTCAGCTGGGCGACACCGACAAAGGCCGCCAAATGGCCGAACTCACCCGGCAGCTTATCCAATCGCAGCGCGAAGCCGGACTCAAAGCACAGCGTGCCCGCCGGGGCACTCTCGAACCACTTAAATAGCTTTATAAAGACGCGCTGTCAGCCGCAACTGTCAACAAGATCGTGAATATTGTTATTGATCAGTCCGCATGATAGGAAGAATGGAGAATCTAAGCACTGTAATTCGAGGGTCTGGCCGGCTGGATCGAAATTCCATCTCACCGTAATTCCGTCTTTGGAGGCTTGCCCCGCAGTGCCACTTATCATGATGCCCATGCCGTTCGCCTTCTGAACAAGGCAGTCAAAACGGGCTTGTGTGATGGCTTGAAACGTTTGCGTTGCGCAGGCACTCATATCTTCACGATCTCCCGGAGCAACACCAGTGTACAACTGATGCTGTCTTCAAAGAAAGCTGGTATAACCTTGTTACCATTACTGTCTGGCGGCAGTGGTCACGCAGTCAAAAGAGAACGCGCGCGGGAGGCGGGACGGATGTCGGTAAGCCCTGTTCGATTGTTAGTGATGGCGGTTTTGTTTGCTGGAGCCGCGCCGCCGTTCGCCGGCAATCAGCCTGCCCACCCCTTCAAATCTGAGGTGAGCGGAATCTTTTCCCGAACCCTGTTCAGCGGACCCGGCCCCGCGAATACAACCGTCACAATTCGCGACATCATTGTGGGTCCCCACCGGAATCAAACTCTCGCTGCCTCGCCCGATCCCGCCATTCTCAATTGGTTCGAAGGGCATGGCACTTTTTCCATTGGCAGCGCACCCCCGCACGCCATCGACGATGAATTTGAAGTTGTTCCGGCTGCGCAAGCGCTCACGATTCACAATCCAAATGGCCCACCCATCGGCTTTCGGCTCTATGTATTCGCGGGGAAATAAATGATGAACACGATTGGCAAAACAGCCTTTGGCAGTGGGTTGGTTTTGGCGTTTTTGGCGCCGATCGCCGCATGTCCGCAGAAGACGCCAACTTCCATCCCACCGGCAACCTCAGATGCATGGTCGATGTTTCGCCACGACGTCTCTCGAACCGGCACGCAAACTGCATTTGGCCCGACGGTCGCTCTCGGCAATCCCGCTACCGTCAAAACACTTCACATTGCCTGGCAATTTCCCACCACTGCGGCGCTGACTCCGGGCCCGCAACAATTCACCGCTTCCCCAGTGGTCTCCGGCGGCATTGCGTATATCGGCGGCATCAACGGAGTCTTCTATGCCATCGATACGAAGACGGGAAATCTGAAATGGCAATTTCCAGCCGCGACCGAGCCTGCGTTAAACGGAACATGCAGCCAGTGGGGCCGCTACGGTATTCAAGCGAGCGCGGTTATCGACAACATCAAAGGCGAGCCGGCCGTCATTTTCGGTGCCCCCGATCCAGACCCAAAAACCGATAACGGCAATGGCAGCGCGCGTCTTTGGGCCCTGGATGCAGTCACCGGCAAACTGATCTGGAAAAGCGACGTTGTAGCGCGCCTCACCGGTTGCACTGTGGGAGCGTTTCCCGCCCAAGCTCCGCAAGTTGCGCAGCTCCTCAAAGGCAGCACCGCGAAGACTCCCGAATATCACGAAGTGATCAAGTTCTCTTCGCCGCTGCTGGTGCATCAGAATCCTCCTCCCGCAGGCCAGCCAGGTGCGGGCGCCGTCTACGTCGGCATTGCCAGCGGTGAGGATCCAATCCAACTGGGGTCGGTGAGGTCAGTGGATCTTTTTACCGGCAAGCTGAATTCTCAATATTTCAATTCTGAAAATTACTCCAAGAATGCCTCCACCAAGAGTCCTATGATCGGCGGCGGCGTTTGGAACGCGCCCACAAGCGATGGCAGCGGAAGCGCGGTGTACTTTACAACCGGTAACACCAGGGCGTGGGACGCGGCCAGCCGAGCGCAGCATGAACCTATCAACCCGAGCCAATATCCGAATGGATATCAGCCTCCTCTTCACTACGGACTCAGCATGGTTCGAACAGATCTCAACGGCAAAGTGAAATGGTTCTTCCAGCCATTGCCGATGAACCTTGACCAAGATCCCGATTGGAATGCCGGCGCGACTCTCATGAACACGAGTTGCGGGAAGTTCGCCGTCTCGGTAATGAAAGACGGCTGGAGCTATGCGCTGGACGCCGATTCCGGCAAATGTTTTTGGCAGTTTCCGGATATGGGTAATTCCGGCTGCAAGTTTCCCTCTAACGATAAGCACCATCACGGAGGCAATGGCTTTCGGGTGCCCGGTGCTGCTTGGAATGATGTGCTGGTGATCGCAACCGGAGGATACGCGCTGCCTGCAAGCGCCAGTGCGGACGCCCCTGGCCTTCTGGGACGTCTGCATGCTCTGAACGTATGCGCGGCCAGCGCCGGCAGAGGCGACAAACCAAGCGTCCGCTGGCTCATCAGCCCTGTGCCCAACACAACCGTGGCAGGCCCCGCTGTGGCGGGGAAGCCTGCTGGCGACGACGAAGTGAGCGCCCCTACTATTCTCAACGGCCTTATTTATGTGGGAACGGATCTGGGGCACGTCATGGTTTTCGCCGACCCTTCCGTCGTTCCCGCAGCCGGAACAACTTGCGACAACACCCTTTTCGACGCAGCCGATTGTGTCAAGAGTGGCGGTGACCTTGTGCCTTCTCCGGCCATGTTGGTTGACGTCGCTCTGCCGGATGGTGGTAGTGCTGCCCGGTTTCGAAAGGAAGTTGTGCTGGCGGAAGGAATGGCATTCATCAGCACGATGAAAGGACATGTTTATGCGCTCGTGCCTTAGGGTTGCGCGCGACCTGCTCGTGTTGCTCGCGCTGCTGGGTATGACTCAAGCCGTTGGCCAAGTTTCAGGCAACGAGCCTCGAACCGCCGCGAAACAGATTTCACAAACAACTAAGCAACTATTGGTGCCTAAGCCGAACGGCGCTGTGCAGAAGCTGCTTGTTGAGATAGCCGACTGGAGCTTCGTCGAGAATAAAACGGAGTTCGACCTGCCGCCCGGCGTCTTGGCGATCATGACGGTTGTGAACGGACGAGTGTCGATCGTCAGCGGAGGCGCGTCGAATGAATACACCACCGGCAATTACTGGACCGCCCCGGCGGGAACGCACATGGCGATCTCAATACAAGCACCCGCTCGCAGCGCGATTGTCCGCACGATCATCGCGGTTTCAACAAAGTAGCGCAGGCGTCGCAAATGCCGCCTCAAGACCGTGAATATTTGGCCGATAAGAGTGTGGTCCGGTTTTGAAATTATGGACAAGGTCAACACGCCCCAGCAAGGACTCGCCGTTCATGATGTCCTCGGCAGCATGGCCAGCGGCAACCCGGAGGAATTCACCATCTACTTCCGCCGGATGCGCCAAATGTTCCCAAGCGAGATGGCGGAGGCTTGTCTTTGGTGCATAGCGTCCCGAGGTCTCGATACGGCCGCCCGGGCAATGGCGTTTTGGCTTGGGCTCGACGGAAAGTACATCGGCGTTTTGTTCGATCCGGATTCTCTACCGGTAGAAACCGCATCGAAAGCGGCCGCCGCCATGAAGGTGGTCGATCCCGACTTCTTCCGAAGATTCTTGAAGGCCTGTGAGCAACTCACCAGTGTGGCTCAGATCCTCCGCTCTTTGAGTTTGCTGCCCGCGCTCGGAGACTACGGTCACGTGCTGCCTTGGCTTAGGCAGCTTTGCAATCATGACGACCCAAAAATCCGTTCACGAGCGGTAAAACAACTCTGCGAACTCCGTCCAAACAAAGCATTGATCGAGCGCCAGATGCTTTCATCGGACCCGAGAGTCCGAGCGAATGCGATTGAAGTCCTATGGCACACCCGGACGCCTGATGCAACAGCAATCTTTAAGGCTGCCGCGAGCGATCCTCATCATCGCGTGGTAGGCAATGCGCTCGTCGGGCTCTATTTTCAAGGCGACGATTCGGCATTCACCAGAATGACTGAGCTGTCCAGCCATTCCAACGAATTGTTTCGTGCTGCCATGGCATGGTGTTTCGGCTGGATCAAAGATCAACGAGCCGTTTCGTTTTTGCAGGTGCTCTCGCAAGATAGATCGGCCATTGTAGGCAAGCGCGCGCTCCAAAGCCTTTTGGTGCTTCGGGAACAGCAAATTGCGGAAACGGAAGCCACCACCGTCACTGAAAAGACCATTGCTCCCATCGAGCCCGAACCCGTTGCTGAGTCTACACTGACAACAACACCCGAACCCGAACAGAAAAAGTCCGCGCCTCTACCGAAATTCGCGCTCCTCAAATAGTGTCGCGGCCTCACTAATCCCCCGGCGAGGGCACGAACGCCCAGCTCAGCGTGACCTCACATTACAAGCTCAGCGACTTTCGGGAACACACGCTCACACGCCGCGCGCGCCCCCGGCTGTTAGGATTTCTCTATGCGCTATGTCATACGCGAAAAGTTCTTTCGCCTTACGGAAGATTCCATGATTCTGGGCGAAGAGGGGGCTCCCATCTACCAGGTAAAAGGGAAGCTCTTTTCACTTCATCACACACTGGTGTTGATGGATCTTGCCGGTAACGAACTGGCCACGGTGAACAAGCAGATCCTCTCAATCACTCCCAAATTCCATATCACCCGCCATGGCGAAGAGGCGGCGACAGTCCGCAAGAAGTTGATCAGCCCATTCGTAGACCGCTTCACAGTCGACATTCCCGGACCGGACGACCTGCACGTAAAAGGAAGCATCTTTGAGCACAACTTTACGATTGAGCGCCAAGGGGGTGTCGTAGCCACGGTCTCGAAGCGCTGGGTTGCGCTAACTGACACTTATGGAGTGGAGACGGCGGCAGGGGAGGATGACATCTTGATCCTTGCGGTCGTGCTGGCGATCGATCTTACTGAAGATGCGGAGAAACGAAGCGCAAGTCATTGACAAGCCCCGCCAAGAGCGGTTCCATGCTCAGACGTCGCCGCCCGTGATCGCAATGGCGCGCGCCGCTTGCAGCGTGCCTATTCGCACCTTGTTTGATGGTTAGTTGGCCATTCGACACGGCTCCCACCCTGTTTGTGCGCCATTCCGCGCTGCCAAACCCGTTGTAGTCAATCAGATGCGGCCAAAGCATCGTGGAATGCAATTTGCACTCACTCACTGATAGCGCGAAAACCAAGTAGGGTTAGGCCATGACCAACCGACCAGCCTACACATCACGGCCTCACGCAGGTGAATAATGACTCAAATCCAAAATAGAACTTTCGACGAACTGAAGATCGGCGATTCGGCCTGTTTGGTGCATACGCTCACATTTGCAGACGTTGAACTCTTCGCAGCCATGTCCGGTGATGTGAATCCCGCGCATGTCGACCCCGCCTATGCCAAAGACGACAGGTTCCACAAGATCATCGCTCATGGTATGTGGGGTGCGTCACTCTTTTCGACTCTCCTCGGCACCGAACTCCCGGGGCCCGGCACGATCTATGTCAGCCAGTCACTGCAATTCCGGCATCCCGTAGGTCTCGGCGACACGATCACGGTGACCGTATCAGTGACTCAAAAAGTGAGTGAGACTCATCGCGTCACACTCAACTGCGAAGCGAAAAACCAAACGGGAAAGATTGTGATCGGTGGTACAGCCGAAGTGATCGCTCCCACGGAAAAGATATCTCGACCGCGCGTCGTTCTGCCTGAAGTCGAACTGCGGGAAAGAGGACGATGGTATCGCCAACTCATTGAAATGAGCCGTGGTCTGAAACCAATCCAAACCGCCGTGGTGCACCCGGTCGACACGCTTTCCTTGATCGGCGCCATTGAAGCCGCGCGCGAGGGCTTGATTGTTCCGGTGCTGGTAGGGCCGGAGAAAAAGATCCGCGCAGCGGCGGAAAGCGCCAAGCTCGATTTGTCTTCTTATCAGATCGTTTCAACAGAACATAGCGCGGCCGCGGCGGCCCAATCCGTCGCGCTCGCCCGGTCGGGTGCCGTCAGCGCAATCATGAAAGGCGCACTTCATACCGACGAACTCATGCAAGCCATTGTCAACGCTGACAAGGGCCTCCGCACGCACCGCCGCATCAGCCATGTCTTCGCCATCGACGCTCCTGGTTACCCCAGGCCGCTTTTCATCACCGATGCCGCCATTAACATCTATCCCGAACTGGAGGACAAGCGCGACATTGTGCAGAACGCAATCGACTTTGTGCAAGCGCTCGGTGTGCCCACGCCGCGCGTCGCAATTCTGTCCGCCGTTGAAACCGTGACCAGAACGATCCGATCCACTTTAGACGCAGCTGCCCTTTGTAAGATGGCTGACCGCGGGCAGATCACCGGGGCCATCCTTGACGGACCCCTCGGCTTTGATAACGCGGTGTCGGAGGAAGCGGCGAAAACGAAAGGCATCGATTCGCCTGTGGCCGGGAAGGCCGATATCTTTGTCGTCCCCGATCTGGAAGCCGGCAACATGCTTGCTAAACAACTCGAATATTTGGCGGGGGCCGATGCTGCCGGCATTGTCCTCGGCGCGCGCGTCCCCATTATTCTCACCAGCCGTGCCGACAAAACTCTCACTCGCTTAAGCTCCTGTGCGCTGGCGCTCCTTTGGGCGAGTTACCAACAAGCGAAACAAGCGGCCCTATGATTCTCACCATCAATTCCGGTTCTTCCAGTATTAAGTTCACCGTTTTTCCGCCGGGAGGCGAGTTTGGACGCAAAACCGTTTTGTGCGACGGACAGATTGTGGGCATTGGCGACGATGTGCGCTTTGTCGCTGTGGATTCCGGCGGAAACCAAATCGCAAATGAGGCCCTCCCGCCAGGTGCCACCCATGAAGATGCGCTCGCTTTGCTCTTGCCCTGGCTCGAAAGCCACTTCGCTCAGTACACCTTGGCCGCCGCCGGCCATCGCGTCGTTCACGGTGGTGTGGCTTTCGCCGCGCCTGTTGTCGTGAATCCGGCCGTAATAGCGCAACTCGAAAAGTTGAGTCCGCTTGCGCCGCTGCACCAGCCGCACAACTTGGCGGCCATAAAAGCGCTTGCCAAGTTGCATCCCGGGCTGCCCCAAGTGGCTTGTTTCGACACTGCCTTTCATTGCACCCAGCCGCCGGTGGCCACAACGTTTGCACTGCCGCGTGCACTCACACGGGAAGGTGTTCGCCGCTACGGTTTTCACGGGCTGTCCTATGAGTACATTGCTTCAGTCTTACCTGCGTATGCAGGTCCGGCGGCGTCGGATGGAAAAGTAGTGGTGGCACACCTTGGCCAGGGGGCCAGCATGTGCGCCATGAAAGCGCGCCAGAGTGTTGCCACCACCATGGGTTTTACGGCGGTCGACGGTTTGCCGATGGGCACCCGCTGCGGCGTTCTCGATCCCGGTGTGGTGCTCTATTTACTCACCGAGAAAAAGATGGATATCGCCGCTGTCACCGATTTGCTCTACAACCGTTCCGGTTTGTTGGGCGTGTCCGGCATCAGTGACGATATGCGTACCCTGCTAGCCAGCAGCGATCCGAACGCTGCCGAGGCCATCCAACTGTTTGAGTATCGGATCAGCCGCGAGCTTGGCTCTCTTGCGGCCGCTCTGGGCGGCCTGGATGCTCTTGTCTTTACCGGCGGAATCGGTGAACACGCGGCCGCCATTCGCGAACAAGTCTGTAAGGACGCCGCTTGGCTTGGCCTTGTTTTGAACCCGGACGCGAACGCGCTGGGTGGACCCTGCATTACAAACGCGGAAAGCAAAGTCAGCGCGTGGGTCATTCCAACGGATGAGGACCTCATGATTGCGGAACATACAGAGAGATTGATTCAGACCGGCGTCCGCAGTCTTTGAACGCGCTTGCCCCAGCCAGCACTGCCTAAGCGCAACCGATTCCTAAAGCGGCACACCCCGTTAGCGTCCTGGCAAGAAGCTGAAGTAGGTATCGCCCTTGGCAAAGATCGCTGCTTGTGACCAATCATGATCTTCGGTATGTGTCGTGTGAATGGGGGTTCCGTCAGGCCGAGCGATGATCACGTCGTTCTTTTCGAGTTTGACGGTGACCGCATACGATTCAAAAGGAGCAGTAGCGTTGCTGAGATCGGTCTTGATTCTTTCAGTAGAGTCGTGTGCATTGATGTGCTTCTCGATAGAGATCCCTTTCCCATCGAGTGTGTACGTGATCATGTTTCCATCCAGGTTGACGCGCCAGGAAGTCCTCTTTACTTTGAACTCCTTTGAAAAAAGCAGGGTGTTCGTTGAGGAGTTTGTCGTCAAGCGGATGTACTTATCGGTTCGGCCGTGATACCAGCGGCCATCCGATTTGATCGCTTCGTCCGGATTCACTAACTCCGTGTTCTGCTCAACAACGGTTCTGGCGGACGGCTTCAGTTCCAAAGAAATGGTTGCGGTCTGATCGGCTTGGATCTTGACATCGACGAGTTTGGCCGCGAAGTGAGGCGCTTCGGCCGTGAACTCGTAAGCGCCAGGCGGCAGCGCGAGGGCGCGGTCGAGGTCGGACACGGCATGTTTCGCGGATTCCCCGGAGCGCTGATAGGAAACAGAAGCGCTGAGGGGAGAAACAGTGATGCGTGCATAGCCAGCCACGGCAGTCAACTGTTTGTCGCCAGGAAGATCAAAGGGTTTGCCGGGTAGGAAAGTTTGCCCGTAGAAGGTGCGCGAGCCATGGCCTGGCTTGCGGAGTTCTATTTTGTGAGTTCCTGCGGTGATGCCTGCATAGGCGAAGTTGCCTTTTTCATCCAGCTCGCCAATAGTGACATCGTCCACAAGGACATTTGCGCCAGGAGTTCCCGAAGAAATTGTGAGCTGTGCGGGAAGCGGCGCTTTGGCCGGTATGTCAAAGCGGCGGTTCGGCGCGCCTTTTCTGATGGCAACGGGCCGCTTGGGATGCGGGGAATCGGGAATGAGACTTGCGGTTGCGGCTGGTAGTGAGTTTGCAACTCGTTCCGAGCGGAGAGTGTCGGCGGGCGAGACGCTGGGAAGAGAGCGCTCGGCTGCGGGGCGTTCGACGGCTTGATCGGCAACGCTCGAGTCGAAAGTCCGTTGACGCGAAACCGATTCGAGAGGTGGAGTTGCGCTGGCGTCCGGGTCTCCATCGGTCGCGAAACTCGGAGCGGTTCGAATCGCGACTGGGGGCGCTGGCGAGGCGGGTGAGATTCTGGCCTCGGGTGTAGTCATAGGCTTGGATAGGTGTGGGCGACTCACATACCGATAAGCGGAAGAAAGCAGCAGGAGAGGTACGAGAGCTCCCATCAAGCCAAATAGAAACGTGCGAATCTGGCGTGCAGTGAACGGGATGCGGGAGGATTCGCTGAGCTTCTGAAAGTGCGGCGCCAAGTTGCTGTCGAGGAGGCGATTCTTAACGTTGTAGACAAGCACCGAGCCGATTTCGCGAAATTGTTCAAGGATAGCCGGCCCACGAGAAGACCGTGGCGGTTGAGGAGCCGTGCGATGCGAAGCGGAAGATGACTCCAAGAAATCGTCGTCGAGAAATAGTTTAGTTGGCTGCGGCGCGGGAATCGACTCGACGCGTGCAGGCTCGATGGTTTGGTCGCCGTTGGAGTTAATGCCGGAGCCGGCTTCGAGGAGAGCTGGTTGCCTAACTTTCTTCCGTTTGGCCTTGGCAACGAATAGCTGCGGCTGCTCTGGAAATTCACGCAGGCCCTCTTGGCTCAAACGTTCGGCGTCGGTGTGGGCGTCGCTAGCGAAGCCGCGGTCGATTTCGGTGGCGAAGCGCGATCTTTTGCCCTCCTCGGCCTTTTGTTCGAGCTGCTGGATCTCGGCGGCGAGGCCTGGATAGAGCGGATAAATGTTCAAAAGCGCGGTCCACTGGTGTATGGCTTCAGCAAGCTGGCCTTCGACCTCGTATGCGCGAGCTTTCGCGATGATCGAGGCGGCAAGGTCGCGCTGTTCGCAAGCCAGGGAGAGCTGACTCGCCAACAGCTCTTCGTTTGGATAGCGCTTTACAGCTTCTTGCAGCAAACAAACACGGCCGTCAAGATTCGGCTCGGCTTCCACGGAATGCGCGACCTCGCCGACGAAAGTGAGCAGTTGCTGACGCTGCGCCTGTTGCGCTTTGAGCCGCAGGGCTTGGAATTCCTGGTTGTTGGGATAGCGGGCCTGAAGGCTTTCACAAATCGCCAAGGCCTTTTCAAAGTTATTTTCAGCCAGCGCTCGAGCTGCTTCGCTACAGCACTCGTTGATGCGGTCGCGCTCGCTTTGGAGCTCGGCATACAAAGCTTCAAAAACTTTTTCACGCTCGGCAATGGACGACCCCGGAACGTTGCGCGACAAGGTCAGCAGTTTTTCAAGCTGCGTCAGAGCAGAGCTAAGTTGGCCATTCCGATGGTGCCGCTGGGCCACAGTGAACAGCTTTTCTTTCTCATTGCGAGCGATACGGTGCTCTTCGATCTGCAAGTGGTGTGCGATGGCATTCGAGCTGGCTGGGACGAAACACTCGCTTTGTTGCTGGGCGCCGGCTTTTTCGAGCATGTCGGCGAATTCTCCCGCACTGGCGTAGCGATGCTCGGGCAGCTTGGCCAAAGCGACTTCCACGGCTTGGCTGACGGGTTCTGGCACTTTCGAATTCTCTTCCGAGATCGGTTCCGGAACAAAGTGGCGAATGGCTTCGGCCGTCTTTTCAAGAGTGAGTCGCCGGAAGGGTTGGCGAAGCGTTAGGGCTTCATAGGCGATAACGCCGAGCGAGAAAACGTCGGAGCTACGGTTAGCGTTAGCATATCCAAGTTGTTCCGGGGCTAAATAGTCCAGGGCTCCCACCCAGCCGTTTGCGGGTAAGGTCCCGGCTGTGTGAGAAAGGCCGAAGTCAACGATCTGGGCGGTGTTGTCTTCCAGAATAAGAATGTTGCCGGGATTGGGAACGCCGGGAAGGATACCTTTGTCGTGCGCGGTTTGAACGCTTCTACAGACTTGCACCATGATCTTGACGACGAAATCAGGAGTCAATCGGGAGCTGGAGGCTTGAAGGAGAGCAGCCAACGTGGTGCCCGGCAACAAGGGCGTTGCCTCAATGTCGGGCGCTTGATAAACGATGCCCATCCTACCCTCGCTGAGACGTTCTTTCAGTTGGGATCGGTTCACTGCGGTATTCGGGGCCATAACTGGGATCTGCTTGGAGAGTATCAGCTTGATACGCGCTTCGGTAGTCACGTAAGTTTCTCAATCCATTGGTACTTAGTCGTCCTCGGGTGAAAGGCGGACCGGCCAGGATAGGCTATCGGGATTTAAGGTGTCCCCTGTTCTTGGGACTTGAATCGATTTAGCTAGTTGTTACCCTATTCGCGCAGTTCCGCAATGGCAGAATTAATACCAATAAAACGACCTGCCCTCCTCCAATCCCAAGAAACCTTCGACGGAACCGCGCCCGAAGGAAGCGCAACGTACACCCCAACCGTCGCTAACTCGCCGTGTTTGCACCGCGGTCTCCCCGCTGCCGTATCTTCGGGTACTCCCGGGCTTCTCTCTAACACCGGCTAATGAGATTTCGCCGGGGTTCGCAAACGCCGCCGCTCAATATGTGAGTAAGAACGCCGCACTGTTTCCCGGCCTCAACCCTACGAATCTTTCATCCGGGGCATACGGGGCGTTCGACGGGATTCAAATAACGACGACGGCACCCGGGCCCGGTGGCACGCCAAGCCCAATCATGTATTACCCGGGCAGCGTAACCGAGACTCGCTATAGAGGTGGCTTCCTGATTGGCATAGCTTTGCCCATTAATGTCTTCACCCTGATGAGTGGGAACAGCAAGACCGGCAACTGAGGCGATTACCCGATCGACCTGGCACGCGGGCGAGCCCACGGAAGGCTCGCCCGTTGACAAAGAAACGTGGAGCGATCCGGGCCCCCGACCTTGGGAGATGGATCTTCGAGAAAAACCCATCGGGCATCACGCCTGGCAGCAATCCGCCTGATCGCTTCTCCAGCGATGTTGGTGTTCGCCGAACCGCTCCTTAACCCGACTTTCGCAGTTGAGTGGGTTCACAGCAAGGAAGTCCTTTATTTTCAATAAAGACATCCCAAAGGTCTCCACTACATTTTGAGTTGTGGGGCGGTTGTCGCCGAAGTGGCAATGGAAATACGGGGCGGGGGCTGCGGTGGGAGCATGAGCTTCAGATGATGCAAGAGAAGGGCCTGCTCGGCATCAGGTTCGGTATAGCGCGGCATGGTAAGACGGCGGCCATCGGTAGTGGGAAACGAAACATCCAGCATCTGAATGGTGGCCAACTTTTCCAGCACGGCGCGAGGCGTGAGTCCAGGCGCGTACTCTGTCAATCGATGCTTCAGCGTGACGATCAGACAGTAGGCCAAGAACGCCACCAGGATGTGCGCGTCTACGCGCTGTTCCTTTTGATGATAAATCGGGCGAATTCCCAGATCGTTCTTCAAACACTTGAAGGCGGCTTCGATCTGAGTCAGTTGCATGTACCGATCCCACAGCACCGCCGGATCTTCGCTGACCAAATTCGTACGTAGCAGATAGTGGCCGTCACAGAGTTCAGCGTCTTTCAATTTCGCCTTGTCGAGTTTGAACGTGAACGTCTCCTTCGTGACTTCTTCTCCGGCCTTGGGCAGGTTGATCGTGACGAATCCGAAGACACGCCCGACGTCCGTTTTGGCCGCTCCGACACGCATCAGTAATTGATCGCGCTTCGGACCACTGCGCCTCATCGCCCGCAGTTTGCGCAACAGTCGCGCCAGCTTCTTGCGCCGGATCGCACTCTCCTTTTCGCGCCGCCCTTCGCTCTTGGCGAGCACATATAACTCGCCCGCTTCGGCGAACAGTTTCACTTCCACTGAGTCGCGCACCTTGTGCCAAGGCAAATCAAGCCACTTCTGCGCATACTGCTTGACCTTCGACCGCGCCGTCCCCACCAGATAAAACGTCTCCTGTCGCGACTCCCGCATCTCTTTCAACAATGCTTCCGTGGGTATCCCTCGATCCATCAGCCAAACGCGCCGCGCTTTGCCGTACATCGTTTCTATCCGGTCCAGAAAGCCGCGCAAGGTCGACTTGTCCGCCGTGTTGCCGTCCATCACTTCGTAAGCCATCGGCAGGCCGCTGGGCGTGATCACCAGCGCAATCACAACTTGCTTGCAGTTTGGTTTGCCGTCCCGGCTATAGCCGTACTTGGCCTTCGGATTTTGTTCGGCTTCCCCTTCCACGTAACTGCTGGTGAGGTCGTAGAGCAGCAGATCGAATTCCGCCTGGAACAGATCTTGCCAGCGTTGCCGCAGATGCACGAACAACTCTTGCTTATGCTCCAACACACGATCCAGGCAGCGGTACAGCCGGTCCTTTTCCGCCACCGCAAAATCCTGCCCCAGCAACACATCCATCGCGCTTTGGTCAAACCATTGCCGGTGTAATCGAAACTCGCTGCCGGGATCGATCAAGCGGTTCACCACCAGCAGTTCCAATACTTGCGCCCACTCCACCTTCTCCCGCCCTTGTGGTAACTTCTTGTTCCAGAACTGATCCAACTGCAACTGTTCCCACAACTGACAGCCCAGCCAGCAGTTGCCATAGGCGCGAGTCCGCTCCAGTTTCATCTCGCTCAGCTTCACTTGCACGCTGTCGAGGGCGTCGGCCGGCACAGGGCGGTCTTCGGCGAACAGGCTCAGCGGCGTCATCCGTTGCTGCTGCTCATCGAAGACTTCCAGCGTCTTGCGCCAAGCCGCTTGCTGGCTGTCGTTGATCTCTCCCAGGTACAGCACTTGCTTCTGCACCACTCGACCCACTCCCACACGCCGGCTTTCCACCACTGTGTAATAGCGGTGCTCTTTGCCGTCTTTCACTCGCTTGTTCCTGCGCAAGTACATGCTTACTTGGCAGCTTGCCAGATTTTTCAGCCTCTGCCTAGAGGGTAGGTCTCCACTACAAGCACCTCAGGAAATGTTTTATTGATAGCTAAGGACTTAGCTCTGCGATTACCACGTTTTTTGCCCAAAATCGGGTTTGGCTGCGAAAGTGAGGCTAAATGTTTACCCCACTAACGACCTCAACCACCAGAACGTGCCTTCAAATCTTACCCCCAAATAAAATCAATCACTTGCACGCATCGCCTCGCGACCATAATTTTCAGTCACAGCTCACGCAACTTTTTTTCAAAATCTTTATCCCCTTTCCCCTCAACCTCTTACCGCCCTTCCGCCCTTTCAAAACCCGAAAATCCTATCCGTCGGCCCCCACCGTCGAGGGTATAGTGAAGGCAGGTCCGCAGAGCACTGCTCTCGCGGGCCTTTTTGTTTGAATCAACGTAATTTAAGGAGTTCCCGAAAATGTCCTCTCCCACATTCGCCGCCGCCACCGCAACGGCCGCTGCCGCCGACGCAGCCACCTCTTCCATCAGCGATGCCAAACTCGCCGCCAATCGCGCCAACGCACAGCACTCCCGTGGGCCGGTCACGCCCGAAGGGAAAGCCAAGTCGTCCATGAATGCTGTCAAAACCGGACTCACCGGCCGCACCGTCCTCCTGCCCACCGAAGACGCCGGCACCTATCAAGCTCACATCGAACGCCTGTTCAACAAGTTCGCGCCCTACAACGATGACGAACGTACCCTCGTCCAACTCATCGCCGATACCGAATGGCGTCTCCTCCGCGTCGCGTCTCTCGAATCGGGCTTCTATGCCGTCGGCGAACGCAAACTTCCCGACGACATCTTCGCCGATGAAACCGACCCCACTTGCCGGCATCATCTCTTACAGGCCGAAGTTCTCATGACCTTCCGCAAAGATTTCGCCAATCTCGGCATCCAGGAAAGCCGCCTCAATCGCCAGCTCGATAAGTGTAAAGCGGAACTTCAGGCAATGCAGCTGCGCCGCCACACGCTCCACTACCAACAAATCAACCAGACGTTCCAACTCGCGAAAGAAGCTCACGCGCAAGGTAAGGTCTTCGACCCCGCCGAAGTTGGGTTCGATTTTACGCGGCAACAGTTCGAGTTCTTCGTTCGTCGCGGTTCCAAGCAGTTCAACGTCACTAAGACTTGGCCCGACTTCGACAAAGTGATGTTGGAGTTCCAAAAACTTCCGAAGGCCGCGTAAATCGGCAAACAAAAGACGAAGATTCGCTAAGGGGGACGCCCTTAGTGTGCCAAGTTTCTGGCCGAAGCGTGGCGCAGGCACTTTAGCCTGCCGTCTCGACACTCGTGTCGAGACCTTTGGGAGCGACCTAAGTGTGCCCAAAATCAGCAGTGTGCCCAAAATCAGCCTTGCTTGGCCAGCTTCGTAAGCTCTCTCTTCGTCCCGTCACTCATTTCCACCGGCCGCCGTGCCGCTCTGTCTACATACACGTGCACAAAATAGCCCTGCGCCGCTGCTGCGCTCTCGTTCTCCCGGAACAATGCCACTTCGAACCGCACGCTCGACTTCCCAATCTTCGCCACGCGCAGCCCCGCGAAGATGCGTTCCGGAAACGCGATTTCTTGGAAATAACTGCATCCCGTTTCCACCACTAATCCGATCGTCTGGCCCGCTTGTAACTCAAGCAGGCGCGCCTCAATCAGATACCGGTTCACCACCGTGTCAAAGTAACTATAATAGGTTGCGTTGTTGACATGCCCGTACAGGTCGTTGTCCATCCAACGCGTTTGAATTTCCAGAAAGTGTGGAAACTCACTTCGTTCCCAGGGTGTCGCTCGTTCCGTTCCCATCACGCTTCATCCGGTTTCCGACATCGTTCAAAAACGCCTCCATCTCCTCAGGCGCAATCAGCACGTTCCCAATCCCATAGTCCACCGCTACCCGCCCATCCTTAGTCTGCTGCAACCCGCGAATCCGGCTGTACTCAATCACTCTCGTCGTCAAACCCGATTTAATAATTAACGCCTGCGGCCCGGTCTCATACTTCTGCGGATAGGAAATCGCAAACACCACCGCCGCTGCCAACAAAGAACCCAAACTCATCCACGGCCAGCTCTCCATCAGTCCAACCAGCGCCGGCGCCACAATGCCGATTAACATGGAGCCCTTCGCCGTCCAATCCATTTTCGCCGTATACAGCATTTTCTAATGCACCGCCTCAAACAACCCCGCCGCCCCTTGCCCCCCGCCCACTGCCATCGTCACCACGCCAAACCGTGACCGCCGTCTCCGCGCCATTTCATTCGCCAGCGTCCCTACCAACCGCGACCCCGTCATCCCAAACGGATGTCCCAGCGCGATCGCTCCGCCATTCACGTTCAATTTCTCCATCGGAATCGCCAGCTGATCCCGGCAGTAAATCACCTGCACCGCGAACGCCTCATTCAGCTCCCATAAATCGATATCGTCAATCGAAAGCCCATATCTCCTGAGTAACTTCGGCACCGCGACCAAGGGTCCCAGCCCCATTTCTTCCGGCGCACAGCCCGCTGCTAGAAAGGCTCGAAAGATCAACTGATATGGAATGCTTAACTGGTCCGCACGCTCCCGCGACATCAGCAATGTCGCCGACGCTCCATCCGCCAATTGCGACGAATTCCCCGCCGTCACGCTCCCCGTCCCATCTTCCGCAAACACCGGTTTCAACCCCAGCAAAGATTCCAAACTCGTCTCCGCCCGGTTGCATTCGTCCCGGTCGCAGCAGGTCTCCGCCGTGCCAATCGTCTCACCCGTATTCCGGTCAAGCAAGGCCATCGTTACGTACATCGGCGCAATCTCCGAATCGAAAAACCCGTCATCCTGCGCCCGCGAAACCCGCTGTTGGCTGATCAACGCGTATTCGTCCTGCGCTCCGCGGCTGATCCGAAACTGGCGCGCCATCTGTTCCGCCGTCTTGCCCAACTCCATATACAGCCCCGGCATCGCTTCTACTAACCGCGGATTCGGATCCACCATGTGCGGCGTCATACTGAAGCTCTCCACGCCGCCGCCAATCGCCGCGTCTGCCCCTTCATGCACAATCGTGTGCGCCGCCATCGCAATCGCTTCTAATCCAGATGCGGAAGATCGGTCCACCGTCACCGCCGGCACCGAAACCGGCAAACCGGCCAGCAACGCTGCCTTGCGCGCAATGTTCGTCCCCTGCGCGCCCCACGGTTGCGCGCAACCCAAAATCACATCTTCCACTTCTTCCGGGTTCAGCACCGGTGTCCTATTCATAACGTGCTGAATGCAATGCGCCGCCATATCCTCCGGACGGGTCATATTGAACGAGCCGCGGTATGATTTGGCAAGCCCTGTTCGTGAACTTGAGACAATCACAGCTTCACGCATGGTTGTGTTTGAACTTGTTGTTTCAACAAGTGTAACGTTTCGACTGGAGAATCCCTATGCCGGACCTTGTGCGTCTTTCCGAACTCGATGATATAGCGGTTATTGCCATTGACAATCCGCCCGTAAACGCCATAAGTCCCGGCGTGCCGGAAGGCATCGAGGCTGCGCTTAAGCAAGCTATCGCCAACCCGAAGATCCGCGCCATCGTCATCATCGGGGCAGGGAGCACCTTCATCGCGGGCGCCGATATCCGCGAATTCGGCAAGATCGTCGCCGGCGAACGTCCCAAGCTCACGTTGCTTCCCTTCCTGCTCGGTATCGAAGATTCGCCCAAACCCGTCGTCATGGCCATCCATGGTCAAGCCTTGGGCGGCGGTCTCGAAGTCGCCATGGCGGGTCATTACCGCGTTCTCGCTTCCAAAGCGCAAGTCGGCCAGCCCGAAGTGAAACTCGGCATCATTCCTGGTGCTGCCGGCACGCAGCGCTTGCCGCGCTTGGCCGGTGTGCCCAAAGCGCTCGAAATGTGTGTCGAAGGCAATCCCATCAAAGCGCAGGAAGCCCTGAGCCTCGGCATCGCCGATAAGCTGATCGATGGCGATCTGCTCGAGGGCGCCGTCGCTTTCGCTCGCGAAGTCGCCGCCAAGCCCGCGCCCAAAACCCGTGAGCGCAATGAGAAGATTCAAGGCGTCGACCCACTTCTATTCGAGACCGCGCGTAAGCAAGCTCGGCAGAAGTTTCGCGGTGTCCGCGCTCCCATCGCGGCTATCGATGCCATCGAAGCTTCCACCAAGTTAGACTTCACCAAAGGTTGCGAAGAAGAAGGCAGGCTTTTTAACGAGTGCCTCTTCTCCACCGAAGCCCAAGCGCTCATTCACGCCTTTTTTGGTGAACGCGCTGTAGCCAAAATCGCGGGTCTTCCCAAAGACGTCAAGCCTATCGAAATCCGCCGCGCGGCCGTCATCGGCGCCGGCACTATGGGCGGCGGCATAACCATGAATTATGTGAATGCCGGTATCCCGGTCATCGTTAAAGAGACCAAACAGGAAGCCCTCGACCACGGCATCGCCACCATCCGGCGCAACTATGCCAAAACGGTGGCCAAAGGCCGCCTTACTCAGGAAGCCATGGATCAACGCATGGCCCTCATCACGCCGCAGTTGACTTACGACGGTTTTGAAAATGCCGACATCATCACCGAAGCCGCCTTCGAGAACATGGCGTTGAAGAAACAGATCTTCGGCGAAATCGATAAGATTGCCAAACCCGGCGCCATTCTCGCGACCAATACGTCAACCCTCGATATCGATGCCATCGCCGCCGTCACCGGCCGGCCAACATTTGTGGTCGGAACGCACTTCTTCAGTCCGGCCAACGTCATGAAGTTGCTCGAAGTCGTACGCGGCAAAGCCAGTAGTCCTGAAGTGCTGGTCACAGCCATGGGCTTGGGCAAGAAGCTTGGCAAAGTCGCTGTGCTTGCAGGCAATTGTCATGGCTTCATTGGCAACCGGATGTTAGAGCCTTACTTCCGCGAAGCCCAGTTCCTTGTGGAAGAAGGCGCTTCGGTGGAACAAGTCAACCAAGCTATGTATGATTTCGGCATGGCCATGGGCCCGCTGGCCGTCGACGATTTGGCCGGTCTCGATATCGGCTGGCTGATCCGTAAAGATCGCGCTCCCTTTGCCAAGCCGGGCGTCCGCGTCCCGCTGGTGGCCGACAAGCTTTGCGAACAGGGCCGCTTCGGTCAAAAGGCCGGCCGCGGCTGGTCTAAGTATGATGAGAACCGCAAGCAGTCTCCCGATCCCGATACTGCCGGGTTAATCGAATCCACCGCCCGTGCCGCCGGCATCGAACGCCGCCAGATTTCAAACGAAGAGATTGTCGACCGCTGCGTCTACGGCCTGATCAACGAAGGTGCTCGCATTCTGGAAGATGGCATTGCTCAACGCGCGTCTGATATCGATATCGTTTACATCTATGGTTATGGCTTCCCCGCCTGGCGCGGCGGCCCGATGTTCTATGCCGATACCGTGGGTCTGCCCAAGATCCTGGCTCGCATCGAAGAGCTCGAAAAAAAGCACGGTTCCGATCTGTGGGCCCCAGCCCCGCTGCTCAAGCGCTTGGCTGCCGAAGACAAGAAGTTCAAAGACTTCGATAAAGCCAAAGAAGCCTAAGCGCCTTGTACTTTACGCAGCTTGCCCTGCCACAAGCTGTCGCGAATCTCGCGCTTCAGTATCTTGCCGGTGCCCGTCTTCGGCAGGGGATCTTCAGAGAAGTGGATCTCGCGCGGCAGTTTGAACTTCGCCAATCGCTGCTCCAGGAAGGTTATCATTTCGGGCAGCGTTAGCTTCGTTCCCGGCTTCAGAACCACGGTCGCTACCGGAATCTCGCCCCACTTATCGTCGGGCGCGCCCACCACTGCGCATTCGAATACGGCCGGATGCGCGAAGATCGCTTTCTCCACTTCAATCGAAGAGATGTTCTCGCCGCCGCTGATGATGATGTCCTTCTTCCGATCGACAATGTGCACATATGTCTCTTCGTCCCACACAGCCATATCGCCGGTATGGAACCATTCGCCGCTCATCACCGCTTCAGTAGCTCTGGGCTCACGGTAGTAACCATCCATCACATTGTCCGAACGGACAATAATCTCGCCCATCGTCTGCCCATCGCGCGGCACATCTTGCATGTTGTTATCCACCACGCGCAGCTCCACCCCCATCGCCGGCCATCCAGCCATCGATAGGCGGAACAAACGGTCCTTCTCATCCTTATAAGTAACCGTCTCCTTGCGCCGCGATTTCGAAGCCATCGGTGCCGTTTCCGTCAACCCATAGCCCACAATCACCTCGCACTTGAAAGCCTTCTCCAGACGGTCAATCAGCTCCGGCGAAGACGCCGCGCCGCCCATCGTGATCGTCTGCAAGCTCGACGTGTCAAACTTGCCTAAGTCGGGCGAATTCAGCAACGCGTTCCCCATCACGGGCACCATGCCCATATGCGTCGCCTTCTCCTCTTGAATCATCCGCAATACAGATGTCGGCTCAAAGCGCCGTACCATCACCTGCTTCACGCCCGTCATCGTCGCCGTCTGGGCCGCGCCCCAGCCGTTTGCGTGGAACAGGGGAATCGTATGCAGCGCCACATCGGTATCGGAATTCGAACTGCATGCCAGGATGTTCAACGCATGCATGTAAAGCGTCCGGTGCGATAAGGTCACACCTTTGGGAGTGCCCGTGCTGCCGCTCGTATAGAACAGTTCGGCGATTTCATTCTCATCGAATGTCATCCAATCCGGCCGTTCAATTCGCCCCTTTTGAAGCAACTGTTCGTAGCTCGAATCGGTGTCAATATAACTCTTGATCTGCGGGCAGTCTTTCATGAACGCCTGCACCAGAGGCGCAAACTCGTTCTCAAAGATCAGCACTTTGGCGCCCGAATGGTTTAGGATCTGGGTCAGCTCCGGAGGCGTCAACCGTACGTTGAGAGGCATTACGATCGCTTGAATCAATGCCGGCCCGTAATATCCTTCCAGCAGTTGATTGGTATTGAAGCTCAGATACGCAACTCGGTCGCCTTTCTCAACGCCCAAAGCCAGCAAGCCCGCCGCTAGCCGCTCGCAGCGCTCGCCAAACTCCGCGTAGGTGAACCGCCGCTCACCCGAAACAACTCCCTCCTTCTTGCCATAAAGGTCTACGCCGCGGTAGAGACAACGAATCGGGGTTAGTGGAAGATGCATTCAGGGCAATGTCCTTTCATTCAAGCTAGATGACGTAGCGTTCGCGGGTCAATAGGCGTTCGGCGATTTTCCGCCGCAACGATACCGCATCCACTGGGTCATATACAGCCAAACGTCTTAGTACGGCCATGTTCTGTCGCAGCCGCTCGCCTTCTGAGCGAGCGCCCAGAACATTGCGCGCCGCCAGTTCAATCCGCCCCATCGCGTCGCGCAAGTAGACTGCCGACATCGCGCCGGCGATTGTCGCCTTACCCGATGCCGTCGCCTTGCGCGCCCGCAAAAGAACCGATTCCATGGCGAACGTTTCCATTAGAATGTCCGCAATGTTCATCATGGTTTCCTGCTGCTCTTCCGAAGCCAAACCCAGAGTGAACAGCGCAATCTTCTTGGCATTCTGAACCAGGCGCAATTCTTCATCCGTTTCCGTCGAAGGAGATTGTGCGCTCTGCGCGGCAGCCATCAGGGCAAGTTGCCCCTTCGCCGCACGCTTCATCAGCATTCCGGTGATCAGCAGCCGGTTGATCTCGTTGGTTCCCTCAAACAACCGGTTAATGCGCGAATCCCGGTAGGCCCGTTCCACGGCATAGTCTTGGTGATAGCCGTAGCCGCCGTGGATCTGCACGCCTTCATCCGCGGCATAATCCAGCACCTCAGAGCCATAAACCTTCACCATGGAGCATTCCACCGCAAACTCTTCCAGCGCTTTCAGCATTGTTTCCGAAGACCGCGCTTGAATCTGCCCGAGCACTCGCCAAGCCATCGATTCCGCCGCAAACGTCCGGATCGCCATTTCGGCCAGCTTGTGTTGAATCGCGCCGAACGCGGCAATCGACGAGCCAAACGCCTTCCGCTCCTTAGCGTATTTCAAGCAAATGCCAAGTATCCGCTTCGCCCCCGCCGCCGCCGAAGCGCCCAATTTCAAACGGCCGATATTTAGAATGTTGAAGGCGATGATGTGTCCGCGGCCGATTTCGCCCAGTAAGTTTTCAACCGGCACTTTGACGTTTTCAAAGTAAACAGCCGTGGTGGAACTGCCTTTGATGCCCATCTTGGCTTCTTCTTTGCCGCTGGTCACGCCGCCAAAGGCCCGCTCGACGATAAACGCACTAAACTTCTCACCGGCCACTTTGGCAAAAACGACGAACACATCCGCCGCGCTGCCGTTGGTGATCCACATTTTCTGGCCGTTCAGCACATAATGCGTTCCATCCGCGCTGAGATCGGCGCGCGTGCGAGCCCCCAGCGCATCTGACCCGGCTTGCGGCTCAGTCAACGCATACGCCGCCAGCAACTCCACTTTGGCCAGCTTCGGCAAGTACTTCTGCTTCTGCGCTTCTGTCCCGAAATACAAAATCGGCAGCGTTCCAATGCCGGTATGCGCGCCATGCCAACCGCCATAGGAAGGATCTTTCGACAGATGCTCCGCCGCAATCATCGACGAAGCTAAATCCAGTTCCATGCCGCCAAACTTTTCCGGAATGGCAATCGCCGTCAGCCCCAATTCCGCCGATTTGCGCAGGAGTTTCAGCGCCAAACCTGGCTCGGCATGAATAATCGCTTCGATATTCGGCTGCACTTCTTTGTTGAAGAACTCTTCCGCCGTTTTGCCGATGGCCAGATGCTCTTCGTTCAGATCCTCCAGCGTGAAGACATGTTCCGCCGCGGTCTCTTCAATCAGGAATGCGCCGCCCGCGGTTTTGGGCAGGATTGTTTCAGCCGTCGTTGCCATGATGCTCTCCTAAGCGGCTTCGTTCAGAATTTCAGCAAAACGCTCGCGCAAGTCTTCGGGAATCGGAATCGCGCGTTGCGTATGGCGGTCCATGCAGACCATCACCACCACCCCCGTTGCCGCATTTTGGCCATCCTTGATCGCCTTGAATTCAAAGCGCATCGAGGAATTGCCAAGCTTTGTCAAGGATACTTCAATCTCGATCAGATCGTCATGCATCAAGGCGAGTTCGATATCGCATTCGGCATGCACCCGCGGGAAGTTGAACGAACTGCCCGTGTAGCTGATATCGAAGGTTCGGAATAACTCCGTCTCGGCCGCTTCAAAGAACTTGAATAGCGAGGTATAGTGAATCCGCCCGCTGGCGTCTGTGTCCACATAGCGCACGCGGGTCTGGTAGCGAAATGGTTCGGCCATCTCACACCAGTGTATTCAGTGGGTTTAGGCCGAAACGCGGTGTTTGCGTTCCTCGAGCCTGCGCAGCCAAAGAAGGTCTTTAATATGGTCCGCGAGATCGTAGCGCTTCAGGGTTTCTTCGTCCAAATAGGCAGCACCCTGGATAGCTCCCAGACAATCCGCTGACTCGCAATGGCACTCGAATGCCTCCGCCATAGACCATTCTGTTGAGGGGTAGAAGAAGGTAATCTCTTCGCCTTTCCGAATTGGCGTAACTGCTTTCAACTGCATGCTGGCCATATCGAAAAACACGTTGGGACGGCAGTTGTGGTTAATGTAAAGCAGAAACTCCGGCTCGAGAATAATGTGCCGGCCGGCAGTGGCCGCCTGTACTGTGTAGCGATCAGCCTGTGCCAACACTTGCGAAGCTCCGAAGCTGGAAATCGCCTCGCCGGGCTCGAAGTTCGCCTTAGAAAACAGCGCACGGCGGCCGTCTGGTTGCAGTTCATGGATTTCGAAGCGCGGGTCTTCGACATCAATGGAAATACAAGCTGATAATGTCTCGAGAAAAGGATTGCTGGACATACCTGAATAACAGCGGAACGTTAAGAATGTAGCCCCAGGATAGCGACTTTCTTAGCCTATTTGTCGATTAAGAAAAGGATTTAATGGCGGTTTAATTCCGCCTTAATCTAGTGGCCGTTCCGCAGAATTCAACGAAGGCCGAAGGCCGCTTGTGCGGCTTGCGAATAATGCTTTCCGATCAAAAGTTGTAGCGCAGTCCGAGTTGCAGTGTGCGCTGCAGAGCGGTTTTGCTCGTAACCATGCCGAATTGCGAGGAAGTCGGATTATAATTCGGACCGCTCCAGTTGGGATGGTTGACGAAGTCGTAGGCTTCAGCGCGAAACTCAAAATAGTTCTTTTCCTTGACCGTGAACCGCTTGAACATCGAAACGTTCCAATCTTGCAAACCGGGGCCATAAATGCTATCGCGCACGCCGGGCTGCAGGTTGAATGTTCCGAGCGGGGGTGCTGTGAAGACAGGCACGCCATGATTCGTTGTCGCGAAATAAGTGGGTGAACTTGAATTCGTTACCGGGCCGGCAAAGCCGCCCAAAATGCCGGGCGTGCCATTTTCGACCCAGAACTGACCTTCGCTGCCGCAGCCAAAGCTCCCGAGGTCGGTCGTGCTCACGCCGGCGTAGTCTTGGTTGTAGCCAACCCCGCAAGGAGTGCCGGTTTGAAATTGAGTTTGGCCCGCGATTTCCCAGCCACCTAGAATCTTTCCGGCCCAAGTGGCCGTATTTCTGAAGAACGGTAACTGGTAGAGGTAATTGATGATCGCGATATGCCGCGTATCATATTCGGACGGTCCCCAAAGATTGCTGGTGTTGTAAGCATCGGGAACGATGTCGCGATAATTCGAGCTGTTATCCATGCTGAGCGAGTAAGTGTAGCTGACACCAAACATGAAGCCATTGGCGAAACTGCGGTTCCAACTGATTTGCAGGCCGTTGTACATGGAGTTGACGCCGCTCTCTTCTTCTTGAATCGCCGCGTAGCCTTTGTATGGCCGCAAAATGTTGACGTTCACGCCCGGATTGGCCTGCAGCGTGCCTGCGGGAACCTGATTGATATCGTAGACATCCCAAGCGTGATAGCCGCGATGAGCCACATATGCAACCGATATAACCGACTGCAACGGAAGCTGCCGTTCCAAGGTAAGGTTCCAATTCCAGGCGGTGGGTTGCTTCAGATTCGGGTTTAAAGTGGTTGCCGTGATGGAAGCGGCAGTTCCAGCGACTAACGCTTTGCCGGGATTGTCAACGCTAACGTTGTTCACCGTGACGAACGGTTGAAATGGCGAATTGCCGCCCGGAAAGACGTTGTCGAGCAGCGGCATGGCCGTGGCGAACTCACCCGCGCCGGCGCGAAACACGGTCTTGTCATCGAACTGGTAGGCAATGCCCACGCGCGGCTGCAAAAGGTTAAACGTTTTGATATAGCTTTGTGGAAAACTCGGGTCGAAAAGACTTGAGCAGGATGCGCCGTCACAAATATTCTGCGTCGCCGCGCCGACGCGCCCCATAGCCGCGGTTGGGAAAGACGACAATCCCGGAATGACCATGCCGTTGTACGGATTGCCGGTGCCGAGTATTACGTTTCCGGCCCTATTCAGTCGCACTGCGTTCGCCGGGTTATAAAGTCCCCCGTTGAAATAATCAGCATTGCCCCACAGCGGGTGAAAACCATAAACGGTTGTCATCCGGACGCCATAGTCGATATGGAATTTCGGGTTCACCTTCCAGGAGTCTTGCGCAAATTCTTCATACATGGGCCGACGCCAAATGGTCAAGGCGCGAGGGCCGATTTCCGTATAACTATCGGCATAGCCGAGCACCAAGTTCGCTATGCTCACGCCCGAAGTTGCTCCCGTTCCGGCGTCGGAGAATGAAAAATTTCCGTTTTGATTATTGGCGCCGCCGGGAACGGTGGCGACATTAATTTGGTCGCCGTCGTTTTCACCAACATATTCGTAGTAGAAACCGAATTTGGCAGTATGATTTCCCCAAACTTTCGTCAAGCTGTCGGAAGTTGAAAAGATGGGTCCAGACGAATGGGAAGGGTATGGCCCGCCGGCTAAGTTGGTGAAGTTGTCACCCAGGTTGACGGAAGGAATCTTGTTGGGAAGATCCTTTCCACCAAAAAGATAAGGGTATGTGATGGGCAGTGGGAAATTCTGACGGTTGAATCCAATCTCAGATGTATCTACCGGTATGTAAACATCGTCAAGGCTATAGGTTGCACGAAGCTCATTGACCGCGGTCGGCGTGATCGTATAAGTCCAAGCAACGGTGTTGGTCTGGTTTGGACGATTGAAGTATTTCGCTGTTTCGCCTAAATTCTGATCGAACGGGTCGAACTCGTTATACGCGAGCCCCGAGCGGCGTAGTTCAATGTGATTGGAGTTATTGGGGACGATGTCAAGATTCCAAATATCCTTACGCTGGTTGATCGGCTGAGCCGCTTGCGCTAGCCAGTTATACGTTCCTTCGAGAAAACCCGGGGTGGGGGCCGGATATGCATTTAGAATGGCCAATCCATTGGGGCTGATCTGACTCGCAGGAATCTTATTGCCGGGAATGGAAACACAGCTCGCGGCGCCCAGTTTGGGGCAGGTGCCTGGCTCGTATAGTTGATTCACTCCTTTATACCAGGGATTGGAGGATAACAATTCGCTAAAATTGCCTTGCCGCATGAGAGCCGTCGGCACTGCCTGAGTTTCGGTCTGAGTGTTTCGCTCACGAATCCAATCCTGGGCAACGAAGAAGAAAAGTTTTTCGCGAAGTCTCTCCCACTTACCGGGGATGGCGGCCGGGCCGCCAATCGAATAACCGAAATTGTTGTAGCGGAACGGGGACGCAAAATTTGTTGTGGTGCTCAAATTGCGCGTCCACGTGTTTGCGTTCAAGTCGGAATTACGGAAGTATTCGTAGGCGGTGCCATGAAAATCCCTAGTGCCGCTTTTGGTGACGATACGAATCTGGCCGCCCGCGGCGCGGCCGTATTCAGGCGCGTAATTGGCTGTCAACACTTGTATTTCTTGCGTACCATCCACATCGCCTACGCCAATCACGGCGCCGTTGGCGCGCGAACGCATAGCGGGCGCGCCATCAACTGTTACGAGCGTATCCTGGCTTCGAGTTCCGTTAATGGCAAATGGATTACCGTTCAAGCCAACGCCGTTGAAGTCGCCCAAAGTTCCCCCGCTACGAACGCCTGGGAGCAACTGGGCCGAATAAATCGGGCTACGGCCGTTCAGTTCCTGATCCTCAATTGCCAGACCGGACACTTCAGCCTTTACCGCGCCGGATTCCGTCTGGAGAACTTCCGCGGACGCTGACACTTCAATCGTCTCGGTTGTTTGGCCAACCACCAAGTTGCCATCCAGTTCAATGGTCGAGTTCGCTTCCAGCCGATTTTGTTTGCTTACAAACGCTTTGAAGCCCGGCGCGCTGGCGGTCAGCGTGTAGAGTCCGGGAGGCAAATTCGGCACCGTGTAGTGGCCGTCGCCGTCGGCAGTCACCGCATGCTCTTCGCCGGTGGCCTCGCTTTTGATTACAACTTTCGCCGATGGGACGACTGCGCCAGAAGGGTCCTTTACGAAACCCGTAATAGTTCCGACGTCGGACTGGGCAAATGCGGCTGTTGAAAGACCAATCAAGAAAGCGAGCGCGGTGCAAACGTGTGCAACGCTGGTGCCAAATCTTCTGCTGGAATGCTCGGACATAGAGACTTCAAAGCTCCCCTGGATTTGATTTAGAAACTGACAACGGTCAGTATATTCCCGCTGCCAGCGCCAGGCAATAACAAATAAGTTAAAATCGCATTACTAGAAAACTAGCGAGGGTCTATGTCGTATGTAATGATTCTTAGTAAAAGGTACAACTTTAGGTGGAGATCTCAGCAAGGGTGGTTCGCATGCCGATGCGGCGGGGTGACCGAGTGGATTACTGAGACTGGAGCCGCCATAACGTTTCGAAATTGCAAACGTGAAGGCAAGGCGCGCGAGTCATGTTAGTGATGGGTTAACATTGACGATGAGATTCGAGCCGATCATATGAATGTAACTCTACATCCCGTTTGCCACGTAGCATATTAGTGGCACAAAGTAACCCGACTTGGTTCCAAACTTTGATTGGAACGGACGACCTTGGATGCACAACGCAACAATTCATTTCCCGCCAGAGTCAACACTGAGGCGACGAAGCCAAAGTTTAAAGGGTTTGAGAGAGCCGCTTTCTAGTGGCAGTACGTTCGTACCGGCTGGTAGGCCTCGCGTTCGAGTGGAACCCCACGATCGAAGAAGCGCGCTTCGGGAAGTTTCTTCCGCGTATACCTCCTCCAAAAGTGCAATGCGTACTGGCGAAATGCCGTTTTTCGCGCTCACCTGTTGACTTGCTCCTCTTAAGGGTAGTATTTTGACGGTTCGGCGAAAAATCGGACCCGATAGGCTATAGTCTAATGAGGATCGGCGCTGAAGGGCTTAATTACGGACAAACAACCGGATGGAGAAGCTTCAGACAACTCTCGAATCAACCCTTGAAAGTGTTGATCAGGCCGAAGAATTGGTCATGCGCGAAGCCGCTAAAGCAGGCTTTGATGAAGACGACCAGCACCAAATCGGCATGGCGGTCCGCGAATGTGCAGTCAACGCGGTTGTTCATGGCAACCGCTATAACAAAAACAAAAAAGTTCATTTGGACATCGAAACTTCTTCCACCGGCGTTGTGGTGATGATTGGCGACGAGGGTGAGGGATTCGACATTAATTCCATCGCCGACCCGCTAGCTCCCGAAAATCTGTTGAAACAATCGGGGCGGGGATTGCTCCTTATCCGTGCGTTCATGGATGAGTTTGACATGCATCCGCGCGCCGGCGGCGGTACGGAAGTTCGCTTAGTCAAGAATATTGTTCGAGAATGAGATAATTTGAACCTAAAAAGGAATAGGAGGCAAAGTGAGTGTTAAGTTAACGACGCGCCAAGTCGGCGACGTCACTGTGATCGACGCAGCAGGAAGAATCACCTTGGGCGAAGGCGCGAGCGTCTTTCGCGATACCATTCGGGACTTGGTTGCTAAGGGCCAAAAGAAACTGCTGGTGAATTTGTCTGAAGTGTCCTACATCGATAGTTCCGGCATTGGCGAGATGGTCTCCGGCTTCACTACCGTCACAAATGGAGGCGGCCAACTGAAACTGGTTGGCTTGTCGAAGCGTGTCAAGGATTTGCTGCAAATCACCAAGCTTTACACGGTGTTTGAAGCGTTCGACGACGAAGCGGAAGCCATTCGCAGCTTCAAGTAGCGAGCGATAACCGCAAAGAGCGTGGATAATCGCCACCTTTTCCGGTGGCTGCGCGACATCGCGACCATTCTGTGTACGTTTCTTGAAATAGGCATGAGCCGGGCGGTTCAAGTGGATCCGCCCGGTTCTGTTTTTAAACGAGGTGAGACAACTTGCCGCCGGTCGGCACATTCTTATCAGTAGATAGGGTTGTCCCTCTTCAATTAAACCTATGCCTGTTTCAGCAACACAACAACAAAGCGCTGCACCCATTCCGGTGGCCGAGCAGCGGCCGGTCGACATTCTTATCGCTGATGAGCTTACGCTCATGCGGGAAGGGTTGGCTTCTCTCTGCAATTCCATTCCTGGCTATCACGTCGTGTCGCAAGTGGGTTCCGCCGCTGCGGCATTGTCCGAAATTCAGCGCTTACAGCCTGCTTTGGCGCTGCTGGATTTGGGCCTTTCCGATTTGGCGGCCACGGAAGTCATCCGTCGCGTGCGGGACTTGAATCTGCGTACGCGTTGCGCTGTCTTTTCCGTGCGCAAAGATCGGAAAACGGTTTTGGAGGTTCTGCGCACCGGCGCCTGCGGCTTCCTTTTGAAGACCTCCAGCGCCGATCAAATGGCCGACGCTCTGATGCAGTTCACCCAGGGCGGAATTTACGTCTCGCCGCAGATCGAAGTGATGTCGCTATTCGGCGAAAGCGCGGGGCGTCACGCGAATGAAGATCCGCTTGAAACGTTGAGCAGCCGCGAATTCCAAGTCTTTTCGTTGTTGGTCGACGGTGTGCGCGCCAAGGAAATTGCTGCACGCTTGTCTCTCAGCCCAAAGACCGTGGATACCTATCGATCGAGTCTTATGCGCAAGCTTGATATTCACGATGTGGCCGGTCTGGTTAAGTTCGCTATCCGCCGCGACTTGGCTGACCTTCGCGCCTAGACCAAGCCGTCGCCAAACGGGCGCGATATCAAAGGCGCCACGCCAGGGTTACGGCTTTCGTCGCTGTTTTCGTGGCACGTATCCGCGCCGCTTGGTCCCAAATCGCTGCGCGGGCCGGGATTCTGGCCCCGCATTTCCCTTAGCCTTCTTCGTGTTAACCTTAAAAAGGCGAGTCACGCACGCGGACCGGTCGCAAGCTTTCCTGACCACCGCTGGTGACGCGCATCGGCATCCCCCCGATTTACTGAAAGAAAGGTTGTTGGTCCGTTCCTTGACCCGTCACGAACTCAAAGAGCAATTGCAGCACGATCAGTTCACCGATGCTGTTTCCGGCGCTGTTTCTTACGCCTCATCGCACCGCACGATGTTGATGCGGTACCTGATCGCGGGTGTCTTAGCTGTGATCGTGGGTATCGGAATCTGGTGGTATCTTTCCTCGCGAACTGAGCAGCGCCGTCTCGAACTCGACCAGGCTATGAGCATTCTCGACGCCACAGTGGGTCCGCAAGCTCCCGATGCCGACGCAGCCGCGAAGAATTACCCCACCGAAGATGCCAAGAAAGCCGCTTGGATGAAGGCGCTCAACAATTACCTTTCGAAATACAGCGGCACTTCCGAGGGGTATATTGCGCAGTACTATCGCGGCACCGAGCGCGCTGCTAAAGCGGACAACAGCGGAGCGGAAAGCGACCTCAAAGCCGCGGCCGATTCGAGCAGCGATGTAGCGCCACTCGCGAAGATTGCGCTTGCTAACCTTTATCTGGGCGAAAAGAAGAACGTCGAAGCGCAGACTCTACTGCAGTCGATGGCGAAGGATTCCAGTCCGCTGGTTTCCAAAGCGCAGGCCATTATTCTGCAAGCGCAGCTGAGCGCGGCAACTAATCCGCAGGCCGCCAAAGATGTGCTGAAATCGCTTACACCGGACGAGAAGAAGCGCGAAGCAGTGGCTCACGCCGCTGAAGCCGTTGGCAGTGACGCGGCCAAATAGCTGGCTCAGAATTTATTCATGCTGCGGTCGCTTCGACTCGGGGCCGATCAATCGCGCGGCCGCAAGTATCCCGAGCCTGCCCACGCCTATCGGAACGATTTTCAGCGCGATCGCGATCGCGTGATCCATTCGCGCGCTTTTCGCCGCATGGAAGGGAAAACCCAAGTGTTCGCGGCCGGGCTGTGCGATCATTTTCGCAACCGTTTGACGCACTCCATTGAGGTCTCCCAAGTTGCGCGCACTGTCGCCGTGGCTCTGGGCTTGAATGAGGAATACACCGAGACCCTCGCGCTGGCGCATGATTTGGGTCACCCGCCGTTTGGCCACTCGGGCGAGCGCGAATTGCACCGGCAGATGTCCCGCTTCGGCAAGAGCTTCGAACACAATCTACATTCTTTGCGCATTGTGGATGTGCTCGAAGAGCGCTATGCGCGGTTCGACGGTCTGAATCTCACTTTTGAGGTTCGGGAAGGCATTCTTAAACACTCGCGCGAGATTTCAGGCGATGGCGATCCGGAGTTCGAAGAATTCCTGCCCGGCCTGCGCCCGCCGCTCGAAGCGCAACTGCTGGATTTAGCCGACGAGATTGCTTACAACACGGCCGATTTGGACGATGCCTTTTCCGCCAACCTCTTCTCCCTCGATCTGGCGTGCCGCGAAATTCCACTCTTCGGCGAAATAGCCGAGCATGTCGATACGCAATTCCCCGGTGCCAGCGAACGGGTGCGCTTCTGGGAAGTGCAGCGGCAAATCATGAGCTTCCTGATTGGAGGTTTGATTGAAGGCACACACACGGCCGTGCAACAAGCGGGGGTTCAAACCATTGATGACGTCCGTTCGCTCAAGCAACGGCTTGCCACTCTAACGCTGTCGGCTCAAGGCGTGAACGCCGAGCTTCGTTCCTTCCTGGTGAAACATCTCTACACTCAGGAAAGCTTAGTGCACGATCGCGACATCGCCGCCCGCAAACTGGGTGAGCTTTTCGAATTCCTGTTCGATGATCCGGAACGTATTTCGCCCGGCTATCGCGAGCGGCTTTCCGTTGATCCAGTCGAGCGGGTGGTTTGCGACTACATCGCCGGCATGACCGATGCCTATTTCCACAAGATCTACGCAGAATTGATCAAAGCGCCTTAACAGGAACCGTGAACGTCACCGTGTTCACCACGCCGGCGCGCTGGAATTGAGTCCAGATTCGATATAGGCCTGGCCGCGGAAAGATCAGGTTGAATTGGATGTCCGCCCCTTTTTCGAGAAACGGATGCACATGCAACAAATCGATGAGATCGCTGCTGGCTGCCAGCATGTGCCCCCAGGCGCCAAGGTAGGGTTCCAAAGCCTCTGCTGGATCGAGTGTAAACGTGAGCCGGCTTTGGAGACCCGCGAGCAGGGTTGCCGGTTCCGTGTGGAGCGTCGCCGTCAGGTTTTTTGCTTTTGAGGGATCCAACTCCGGAACCAGCTTGGTTTCGGGAGCGCTTCCGGTGACGTAAAACGTGCTGACTGCGAGTTGTGGAACGGAGTCCGCCGGATAAAAATCGACCAGCAAGCGATACATCCCGCCATAGGGAAGGGTAAGCCTTAACAGAAAGCTGCCGTCCGCCTGCAACACCGGATGGACATGCGCGAAATAGGCTAAGTTTTCGCTGAGCACGAAGAGGTGCATCAGCTTTTCATGCACGATTTCGAACTTGCTTACGATTTTTCCGGTGTCCGGATGGCGTATACACAACCTTAGATCGATGGGCTCGCCGGGCTTTGGCGGGTCGGGATTGCAGGTGACTTCGAGCGGATATTCCACTCGATCCGGAATCTTCAATGCGAGTTGCATTCCGCAGCGCGGACACTTGCCAGGCTTGTCCGAGCGCACGTCCGGATCCATCGGGCAAACCCAATCTTGATTGCCGGGTGTGTCGTTTGCGGGGGCCGTTTGGTGAGCCCGTAACGTAAAGCTCCCGGCTAGGAATAGAATCCACGTCCTACGATTCATAAAGCTGTACGGATCAAGGCCCAACGAGCCGATTATATCTGTGGCGGTCTCAAGTATCGCGCGATCGCTCAGAAAAATCTTATAGCGTCTCTTTCGCTGGCCTGCCGAAGTCTTAAACAGGCAAGCTCCATCATGAATTGCAGATGTTCGTCCGTTGGCTTATGTCCGCGCCTTTTTGGCGGACTGTCGCTAGGTGAAGCGGTCCCCGTTAAATTTCGGGGCCGAATCAAGCGGCACGGCCTGCAGCTTGTTTGCCTGCTGCTCTGCCAGGCAGCTTTCACTGCAGTGGTTCGGGCAGAGGATTGCGCGGTGATCGTAAGCAAATCGAATCCCGTCGATACGCTCAGCGCGGCCGATCTTAAGAAGATGTTCTCGGGCGAAAAAACGACTTGGCCGAACGGAACGAAAGTTGTTGCGATTACGCCGCGCCCCGATTCTCCGAATTATGAAATAGCGGTCAAGCGAACCACCGGCATGACATCGCCGGAGTTCAAGCGCTATTACATTCAATTGAGTTTTCTTGGCAACAACGTTTCTCCTCCTCGGACGCTCGATCCTCCGAGCGTCATTGCTCGGTTCGTCGGTTCCAGCCCCGGCGCCATCAGCTGTATTCCCGCTGCGAATGCCGATGCCACAACCAAGATTCTAAAAATCAAATGAGAACCGATCAGTTCAAGAACCAGGCAGGTTTGCCGTGTTGAAGTGGTACAACAAGCTCAAAATTACGCTTAAGCTCAAGCTTGCATTTGCCGCGATAGCGGCCATAACGGTGATTGTGGGCCTCGGATCACTCTGGATGATGTCGATTCTGTCGGGCAAAGTGGATACCGCCTACAACCAAGATCTGCCCGCAGTCAGCGCTGTAAAAGATGCGGGAACTTCTCAGTTGAAAGCGATGCGCGCCTTGCTTGGGATCGTGCTGGCGGCCGGGGATGACCAGGAAATCGATAAAGCCAACGCCGAATTAACTAGGAACTTCGCCGATGAACGTAAGGAAATCGGTTTCGCCAGCGCGCGCGTGCGTTCTCAAGAAGGCAAGCAGCAGCTGGGTAAGGCACTCAAGCGCCTTCCGGCCGTTGAGCGCGGCGCCAAGGATATTGTGACCGAGGCGAAGGGCGGTGACATTGTGGGTTTTCGTAACTCCATTAAGGAACTCATACCAATGAGCGACGAAATCCAGCGAGCGTTCGACCAAGTCAGCCAAGTTACACAAAACCAAGCGAAGCGTTCCCGAATGCTGGCGAGCGCCGCGTACTGGAGCGCTTCGAGCATTATGCTCCCGCTGGTGCTGGGCGCGGCTTTACTAGCCAGCGCCGTGAGCTTCATTATGAGTAACATCATTGCCGGTCCGCTGACCCGGATGGTCGCAGTCCTGCAAGAAGTTGCCAAAGGAGATTTGACCCAGAGTCTGCCCGTTCATGGGTCGGATGAGACGGCGCAAGTGGCCGAGAGCCTGAATGATGCTCTGGCCTCCATACGGGCAACGCTTTTGGAGGTGGGTCAGTCATCGACAACTCTGAAGAGCGCCGCCAAAACGCTGGCGAGCACGGCCGGGGACTTGGCGAGAGGCGCCAGCACCCAGGCGGCAGGCCTTGAATCCACTACTGCCAGTTTGGAGCAAATCTCTGTCATCATCCGGAACAACGCCGCCCACTCTGAACGTGCGAATGAACTGGGCGCCTCTGCCCAGACTTCGGCCGAGTTGGGTGGATCGTCGGTTCAGTCTGCTATCGACGCCATGGAGGAGATCCGGAAGTCGTCCGGCGAAATCACCAAAATCCTGGCCGTCATCAACGAATTATCGTTCCAAAGTAACCTGCTTGCGGTGAATGCATCCATCGAAGCAGCCCATGCGGGTGAGAGCGGCCGGAGTTTTGCCGTGGTCGCGTCCGAAATCCGAAGTCTGGCGCAGCGCAGCGCCGATTCTGCCCATGAAATTGAACGGCTGATCACGAATTCGCTCGAAAGAGTGGCGAATGGGTCGAGCTTGGTCAACCGTTCCGGTGAAGCCTTGGCGGAAATCATCGATCGAGTGAAAACCGTAAGCGGCCTCATCGACGAGATGACCATCGCTTCGAAGGAACAGAGCCTGGGTGTCGCCCATATCACTGAATCGATGACCAGGGTCGATGTGACCGTGCAAGCTGGCAGTTCGAAAGCTCAAGCGCTTTCGGCCACCGCCGAAGAACTGGCTGGTTTGGCTTCCGGCTTGAACGATGCCGTCAATCGTTTTGTGTTCAGCGGTGAGACGCGCGCGGCGCAAAACGATATTGACGACCTGGGTAATTCGCTCAAGGCGCTCAAGGCCTGGATCTCGTCTCCGCTGCACGCGATTGAAAATCGCACCAAACGGGCGCACGTTAAGGACGAAACTTCGCAAAGCGCCATCCGCTAAACTGGAAGATTAGCAATTTAAAGGAGTTTCATGGCCGACGAAAAGAAAACTGTAAATAGCAGGCCGGCACACGCCGCCTCCCCGAAAGTGAAGCAGAAAGAAGAAACGCTCTACAAAGCCGATTATATGGGCAGCGGTACGTTCAGTATTTCCAAACCGAAGCGCAAAAATGCCAAGCGCCGCCAATCCGCATTAAAGGGCACAGTTCGCGGAGCCCGCAAGTAAACGCGCCTCGTTCCCGCCTAAATTGTCTGCGTCACTTTGCTAAGAGTCCTCGGCCGGTCCGGATTGAGTCCTTTCGCCGTTGCCAAACTAGCGGCAAGTAACTGAGCTGGAATGATGTAGGGGATTGGTGTAAACACCTCTTCGGGAAGGGCCGACTTGTGCGCCAATTCGGCTGGAATTGTAAGTGTCAGCTTGGCCGTGCCTTTAGCGGCTGCGCCTCGATTGCTCCTATCCGTAATGGCGAGCGTTTCGGCTTGCATGGAATTCAGCTTCTCCAATAGCTCGCGCGTCGCCTTCCATGTCACACCGGAGGGACAGAAAACGAAAGCCGGGAAGGCGGATTCCAGCATCGCAATCGGACCGTGCAGCAGATCGGCTGAGGAGAAGCGCTCCGCCACTACATAGCAGGTCTCCATCAACTTCAGCGCAAACTCGAAGGAATTGCCGTAATTCAGGCCGCGGCCGACGCAAACGGCATGCTTCATGAAGCAATAGCGATTGGCTTTTTCGGCAATCTCCTTTTCCAACGTCAATGCCGCCTGAGTCCAATCGGCCAAGCGCTGCAAATCTTCAAGCTCGAGCGCCGCGCCCAGCGCGTACGCGAGTAGATAAAAGCACAGCAACTGTCCTGTATAGGTTTTGGTTGCGGCCACGCTGCGCTCTTTCCCGGCGCGCACCAGAAAAGGATGATCGGCGATTTTGGCTAGCGTGCTTTCTGCCTCATTTGTGATGCCTGCCGTGAACGCTCCGCAGGCCTTCGCCTTTTCCAGCACGATGTTGGTATCCGTCGATTCGCCGGATTGCGAGATAGCGACGACGGCTGAGTCGCGCAAATCGACTTTTCCGTTGTAAAGCGTAAAGACGGATGGTGCGGCGAGCGACACTGGAATGCCGGTCGAGATTTCGATAAGATAGCGCCCGAACTGTGCCGCGTTATCCGATGTGCCGCGCGCTGCCAGCACCACCAGCCGCACGGGGTGAGCCTTGAAATACTCTCTGAGTTTGACCGCTTTTCGCCATTCGGCCTTCAGCGTTTTTTCAATCGCCTCCGGCTGTTGGCGGATCTCTGACGCCATGGTGGACATGTTGTCGAAGATAGCAGTTCGCGCGCGCGGGAGTTTAGAGGAGAACTTTGAAGCCGCGTTGCGGACCCACTAAATACTGCGGGCTGATGGCTGCCGACAATGGTAGTCGTGTAACCCTCGGCTTGATCAAGATAAGGGTTTTGCTCACCGTCTTATCGCGCGTATTCTCGGCTAAGATGTCATTTAATCCCGGGATTCTGGTGATCCCCTCCAAGCCATCGCGGCTGCGCGTATAGTTGTCTTCGTCCAGGCCCGCCAGAATCGCCCATTCGCCTTCGCGCAAAACAACGTTACCTTTGAACTCGCGTTGCGCCACAGAGGGAACCGTGTTTAAAACGATCGTACCCAATGCTTTGTATGATGCTTCCACGTCCAGCGCCACTGTGCCTTCCCCATTTACGTGGGGCGTGAGCTTTATTTCCAGCCCTAGATCTTCCTGCTGGATTTGCGGCACTGGATTATAGATGCTGGCGGCGCTTTGCGAAAAACCGGTATACAGGCTCTGGGCAATCGGATATTTTTCGCCGTAATGCGCCGAGGCTGATTGTCCATCCATTGCTTCCAAGATTGCGTCGTAGCGGGTGGTTCCAACCGACTTTGTATAGGCGCCAAACATCGTCGCCGAGCCTACTCCGGCCCCCACCAAAGTGGCGCCGCCGCCAAGGCCGAAAAGCTGCGTAAAGGTGGTCGCGCTGGCCAGTACCGAGGGCAGGTTGAACGGTATGAGACTGAACAAATTCACACTGGTCGGCGGCGAGAGTCCCCAGTGATAGTTAACGTCGCTATCGTAGGTGACCACTTGCACTTCCATCTCCACCTCCGCCCGTGGCAACAGCAAGGCTTCGAGCAGTGAGCGTGCTGTCAGCGCTTTTGAAACACGGTCGCGAATGAAAACCTCGCGGCTTGACGAATCCCAGCCGAACTGCTTCAGGTTCAGAACGCCGCGCACGGCATTCGCTACGTCGATCAGTTCTTTGTCGCTCAGAGCTTGCGGCAGCGGCACCGTCAAAAGGATCATCGGCTCAAGTTCGCTCCGCTTCGCCTCCGAATCGCGCGCGAAATACAGCGTATTCGTCGAAATCGGAAAGACGAACGTGTCCGTCACCGAGGTCAGCGCGTCCAGGGCGGTGCGAAAATCCGCTTTCACGATCTGAAGACGCAGGTTCTTCTTGGGCTCTAGCTGCGGATCCCAAGCGGCTCGCACGCCATACGCGGAAACGACCTGCTGAAACAGCGAAATCTCATCCCCGCGCAGGTCGAAATCCCTTAGGACATTATTTGGCTGGACGTGCGGGTAAGATTCCAAGCTGTCATGCAACGCCTCCATCCCCGGGGCGGGCGGATGTGCTTCAGCTTCAGCCTGTGCCTCTTCCTTTTCTACCGCGGCGATATCGGCCGCTACCACCGGTTCTTCCAACTGCGTCCGCATGAGCAAGTTGGCGGTCCGCGACAGCGCATCGCGGCTCGCTCTATACGATTCAATCGAAGGATCGCGTATGGCGGCTTCGTTATACAGCAGATACGCGCGCACCACTTCGTCGGATTCGCGCGCCCGCTGCGCCCGGTCTGCCAAACGCTTGGCGATCGCGGCCTGGTTCAGCGCGGCGCTCATCACCAGAGCTGCCGTGCAAAGCAGAATCACAACACGCGCCAGCATACTCCTAAGACGTGCGAGGTCGCCCATCTGTTGGAATCGCGCTTGCGTTGGCATAGGAGTTCCTCGCTTTTGGCTTAGTGGCCGGGAGCTACGTAGCCCGGAGGATGTGCCGCGCCCTCACCGAAGAAGTACTCCTCCATCTGTTTCAGCAGGAATTCCTGCGCTTCTGGCGTTCCCAGATTCAGACGATATTCGTTCATAATCATCTTCATCTGCTCTACCCACATCGCCCAAGCCTGTTGCGAAACGTTTTCGTAAATCCTCTGTCCGAGCGGATGCCCATCAAACGGTACCTCTTTGAGGCCAGGCAAATCCTGTTTTAGTTTGACGCAATGCACGATTCGCTCAACCTGCGGGGCTGGCCCGGTATTACTAGCCATCGGCTGTTCTCCTGGTTAACTTCAACTTTGAGGATAGCCCACTTGCCTAGTGAGGAACCACGCGAAAATCCGGCGCTACTACCACCCTCGATGGGCGTAGGGCTAAGGTGCCGACACGCTTCGCGTTACTGAGAAACTCCGCTGGCGGCGGCAGCGCGGCGTGATCGCACCCCGTCCAGGAAGGCCGAAAATTTTGGCGGTTCCGTTGCACCGGCCAATTGTGCTTCCTGCAGGAGTCTTTGGTAGCGCCGGAGCGCGTCGAGGCGCGAGGTTTTGCGCAGCCCGCTCGTTTCCAGATCGAGCAATAGGTCCAGCTCCCACTGCGTAAAACGATTGCGCCGCAAGGAGCCACTCAGCAGTTCTTGTACGAATTGCATGAGCGAATTCCAATCTAACGGGGTTGCGCTCAATCTTGGGAGTGGCGGTAAAGAGTTAATAATCTTAAAATTTTGCGCAAAGAGAGACGCCGATTAGCCACTCTTACTGTAGCCGAACTACGTATGCATACATTCTGGATCTACGCCTTCGGAACGCTTGCGGTCACGCTCTTGGTCAGCGGCCTGGACGATCTGGCTCCGTTGACCATTCTCTTGATCCATCAGTTCCGCGAGTGGATCCGTCCGCGCGCGCACCGTTCGCACCAAAATCTTCCAGAAGGCCGAATCGCCATCTTCGTCCCCTGTTGGAAAGAATCGGGCGTCATCGGCAACATGGTACGCCACAATTTGACGGCCATTCGCTACCGCAATTTCGATTTCTTCCTAGGCGCCTATCCGAACGATGAACCTACAATTGCCGTTGCCGAGCAATTGGCCGAGGCCTTCGCGAACGTGCACCTAGCGGTTTGTCCTAACCCCGGCCCAACATCCAAAGCGGACTGTTTGAACTCCATTTTTCGCGGCATGCGGCGCTTCGAAGCGGAACGCAAGGTGCGCTTCAACACCATCGTGCTACACGATGCCGAAGACATCATCCATCCTGAAGCGCTAGCGCTGATTAATCGGGAACGCGCTTCTTATGACATGGTGCAAGTGCCCGTGCTGCCTTTGAAAACGCCCTTCAGCGAATTGACGCACGGCGTCTATTGCGACGAATTCGCCGAGTTCCAGAACATCGACATGCATGCTCGCCAGTTCAGTGGCTCGTTCGTGCCCTCAAACGGGGTCGGTACCGGATTTGCGCGCGCGATTCTCGACCGGCTTGCCCGCGAACGCGGCGAAGTGTTCGATTCAGAAAGCCTGACCGAAGATTACGAAATCGGCGTCTACATCCACGACCAGGGTTATCGCCAGCTTTTTGCGCCGATCCGCCAAAGCGATGCGGGTTTGGTAGCCACGCGCGAATATTTTCCGCGGACCACGAAAACCGCCATCCGGCAGCGCACGCGCTGGGTTACAGGTATTGCGCTGCAGTGTTGGGAACGGCGCGGTTGGAGTGGTTCCTTCCGCACGCGTTATTGGTTCTGGCGCGACCGCAAAGGCTTGATAACCAATCCTCTCAGCCTGCTGACAAACTTCTTATTCCTATCCGGCTTGTGCGATTTCTTTTTGAGCGCCGAGCAACACCGGCCCTGGCTCTTCGCCGTCGAAAATCCTCGCATTCTGGCTCTGTGCGCCTTCACCACGGCTCTGCAGTGCTTTCGTCTCGGCCTTCGCATGATCTGCGTAGGGCGGATTTTCGGTCCGGCCTTTGCCTTGGGCGTTCCGCTGCGATCGTTTCTCGCGAATCTGATCAACTGCTTCGCCTCGTTTCGGGCGGTCTGGCGCTATTTCCTCGCCAAGCATGACAAGCGCAAACTCGTGTGGCAGAAAACCGAACATGCCTATCCGGCTCACTCCTTGCTGGCCGAGCAGCGCCACGATTTTGGCGAGCTGCTGGTACAGCGCGGCTTTATTTCTCAAGCCACTTTGCGGCAAGCCAAACAGGACATGCGCACAGGCGCAAACCTGGCCGATCATCTTCTCGAACAAGGCATTATCGGCGACGAAGATCTGTGCCTCGCCGCTAGTCTGCATTCGGGAGCGCCGACGGGCCGGTTCGAGGCTCAAACCGTTAGAAAAGGGGTGCGGCGCACGCTGCCGCTGCATTTGGCGCGGCGTTTCGAAATCGTTCCAGTCGATTTGCAGAACGGCCGTCTCGTGATCGCCGGCCGGCGGGCATTATCGTCTGAGCAGCTTGCGCTGCTGAGTTCATTTACTACACTCGCCGTCGATTTTCAATTAACCACCCGCGCCAATTTCGCGGAACTCGAAGCACTACTTTGATTTCGTCGAATCGGGATTGAAGAATTCGATCGGCTCCAGGTCGACAATCCGCCAGTGGTTCTTCTTGAGGATCAGCTTGATTGTCAGATCTTCTTCCCGATTTTGCGTCAATCCATTTGAGCGATCGCCAATCGTCAGGGTCCAGTGAACTTTTAGCGTGGCCGTGCCGTTTTCAATCTCGTCGTCGCTAAAATCCAACTCGTTCACCACCGTACTCCCCGCAGTGAGTCCGATAAAGTAATCGTGAATTTTCGAATACCCTTCAAACGATTTGTCGAACCCCTCCATCGCCTCTTCCGGATTACGCGAACTGAGCGCCGCCGCGACTTGCGCAATCTGCTGGTGGATCGCAGTACTCTGCTGCGCCGCTAGCATCGCTGAGCAGATCAGCGCGGCCGCGGCCAACTGCCCGCTACGTGCGATAGCTGCCATTGATTTGGATATAGCCTTCCGTAAGGTCGCAAGTGAAGAAACGCGCCTCTCCCTTGCCTTGTTTCCGGTTGACAACGCGGATGCGCACTTCCGATTCATCCAGTTTTTTCTTCAGTTCCTCTTCATCGTAGTTCGCCGCCACCCCGCCGCGGCAAACGGGTACGCGTTGCAACTCAATATCGATATCGTCCGGATCGAATTCCACGCCGGCATAACCCGCCGCCGACAAGATTCGGCCCCAGTTCGGGTCGCTCCCCGCCACCGCTGTTTTCACCAGTGGCGAATTGGCAATAGCACGCGCCACCTTACGGGCATCCTCACGCGTCTTGAAGCCGAGGGTGCGAATGACAATCAGTTTACGGGCGCCTTCGCCGTCGGCGGCAATCTGCTCCGCCAAGCTCTCCATCACCCAGGTCACACCTTCCTGCAGCGCCTTGCGCTCTTTGCCGGAAGGACGTACTTGCGACGCGCCGCTGGCCAGCAAGATCACCATGTCATTCGTTGACATGTCTCCATCCACCGACAGCGAATTATAGGAACGGTCGGTCGCAAGCCGGAGAATTTCCCCCAGCTCTTCGGCATCCACTTGCGCATCGGTCATCACGAAGCCGAGTGTGGTAGCCATGTTCGGATGAATCATGCCCGAACCCTTGGTCATCCCGGCGACACGCACGGCACCGTCTGAGAATTTCAGTTCTTCGGAAGCCACTTTCGGGCGGGTGTCCGTAGTCATAATCGCTTCGGCTACCGAATGAAAATTGCCCGCATCCAAACCCTCCACCAACTTGGGAAACGCGCCGGTCAGTAACTTTGCATCCAGTTCCACGCCGATCACTCCGGTTGATGCCGGCACAATGTATTCAGGCCTCGTTTTGAGTGCTTTCGCCAGCGATTTACAGGAAGTTAGCGCGACGCGTTCACCGGTACGAG
Source organism: Bryobacterales bacterium (assembly GCA_963771405.1). GTDB lineage: Bacteria > Acidobacteriota > Terriglobia > Bryobacterales > Bryobacteraceae > Bog-105. Next base: position 125,857 of record CAVYUL010000024.1, on the reverse strand, counting down.
TAGCGCAGTTTGCATTGCCGGCATTGATCACGACCCCGCTCACTTTGCCCTTGGAGATTTTGAGGTTCTGTTTTGCCACCTTCACTGGCGCTGCCTGCACCATGTTCTTCGTGAAGACCGCCGCCGCCCGCGCGGGCCCATCGGGCACAATCAGCGCCAGATCGTCTTTTTTCACTTTGCGTATGCCGGCGTAGAGTGCTGCGTACCGAAAGCCCAAAGGAAGCGTCACTGGGTTCCTCCCAATAGTTCGTTTTCGTGTAACTGATAACCGTTCAGGAAAGATTCGGCGCTCATCCGCTTCTTGCCCGCTAGCTGCACTTCAAGGAATTCCAACGTGCTTCCTCCTCCGCAACCGGCAAAAAGGCGGCGTTTTTCAACAAAAATCCGGCCCGGCGTCTCGCTCGGGTGATCTGCCGGCTTTGCGCCCGCGATATTCAATTGCTGGCCGCGAAAAAACGAGTAAGCGCCCGGCCACGGATTGAACCCGCGCCAGCGATTGTAAATTCCCGCGGCACTCTTGTGCCAATCCAGTAAGCCATCTTCTTTCTTGAGAATTGGCGCAAGCGTGGCCGCTTCGCTGTTCTGTTTTTCCGGCTTCGCAGTACCGGCTTCAATTTGCTGCATCGTTTCTATCAGCAAATCTGCGCCCAAGGGCGCCAGCCGCTCGCTCAACTGCGGCGCGGTTTCCGCTTCACCGATCGCAAGGCTTGCTTTCAATAACGTGTCTCCGGTATCCAGCCCGGCGTCGATTTGCATAATCGTCACCCCGGTTTCGGTTTCGCCGTTCGCAATCGCCCACTGAATCGGAGCAGCGCCTCGATATTTCGGCAGCAACGACGCATGCACATTTAAGATCCCAAAACGCGGCAGATCAATAATGTTCTGCGGAATGATTTGGCCGTAGCCCACCACCACCATGATCTCGGCGTTCCAAGCTTTGAGCGTTTCCCAATTCTCCGCGCGCCGGATGCGCTCCGGCTGGCAAACTTCAATGCCCAACCGCTGCGCCGCCGCCTTTACCGGCGATTCCGACAGTTGATTGCCGCGCCCCTTCGGCCGATCTGGCTGCGTGTAAACGGCGGCCACTTGGTGCTTCCGGGCCAACACTGCAAGCGAGGGAACGGCGAACTCGGGCGTGCCCAAAAAAACTACGCGCATGGCCGGCTGCTTATTCCCACTCGCCGGCTTTTTGCAGCTTTTTGATTTTTCGGCGGATGATGTCGCGCTTCAGAACGCTTAAGTGGTCGATGAACAACTTACCGTTAAGATGATCGATTTCGTGCTGGAAAGCGCGCGCCAGCAATTCTTCGCCGCTCAACTCCAGCGGCTCGCCTTTTTCGTTCTTTGCCTTCACTGTTACTTTATTCGCGCGCGTCACCGGCTCACGGAAACCGGGAATGCTCAAACAACCTTCTTCCCCCACCTGTGAGCCTTCGCGCGTAACAATCTCCGGGTTAATCAACACCAGCTTTTTCGTTTCGTCTCCGCCGACACTAATGTCGATCACCGTAACGCGCTTGCCGAGTCCGACCTGCGGCGCCGCCAGACCAACTCCCTTCGCGGCATACATTGTTTCAAACATATCTTCCACAAGCTGTCTCAGCTCGGCAGTGTCGAATTCGGTTACCTCCGTAGAGGGCTTTTCCAGGACTGCCGCACCATATTTGAGAATCTTCAAAACCATTCCTAAAAGCTCTTCACCTGCGCTGCGTAGCCGTCGAAATTCCGTGTCGTTTCGACCAGCGAATCGCCGCCAAATTTTTCGAGAAACGCCTGCGCCAAAACCAGCGCCACCATCGCTTCGCCGATCACACCCGCCGCCGGAACTACTGCTACGTCGCTGCGTTCATAAGCCGCCAGTGCTGGTTCGCGCGTCGGCAGGTCCACCGATTCTAAAGGACGGCGCAACGTCGAAATCGGCTTCAATAAGCCGCGCACCACCAAATCTTCGCCATTTGTGATGCCGCCTTCCAGGCCGCCCGCTCGATTCGACCCGCGGTGGAAGCCGTGCGCTTCCTTATCGTAATGTATCGTATCTTGGACAGTCGATCCATATGCGCGCGCCCCCTGCTCCGCTGCGCCAATTTCCACGCCCTTCACCGCTTGAATCGAAACAATGGCCTGCGCCAAACGCCCATCCAGCCGCGTGTCCCAGGTAATATGTGAGCCGAGGCCGGGAGGCAAACCATGCGCGACCACTTCGAAAATCCCGCCCACCGTATCGCCGGTTCGGTAAGCATGATCCACCGCCTCTTTCATGCGCCCTTCGGTTTCGGCATCCACGCAGCCCAGCAGCACTTCGCCGCGCTCGCTCAAAGCTACAAGCTCCTGCCACTCAGCCGGCCGCTCCAGCCGCACCGGTCCCACTCCCACCACATGGCTCAAAATTTCGATTCCGAACTGGCTCAGAAGACTTTTTGCCAGCGCTCCCAGAGCCACCCGGGCCGTTGTTTCCCGTGCGCTCGCGCGCTCTAGAATGTAGCGCGCATCCGCATAGTTGTACTTGATCGCACCCGTCAGATCCGCATGGCCCGGCCGGGGCCGCACCACCGGCTTCTCTTTGCCGGGCTCCGCATCCTTCGCTTCTACCGGCAGAATCGTCTGCCAGTTCTGCCAGTCTTTATTAGCAATCAGCACCGCAATCGGCGAACCGATGGTTTGCGAATGCCGCACGCCCGAAACAATATGCGCCTGGTCTGTTTCAATTTTCATGCGTCCACCGCGGCCGAAGCCCTGCTGGCGCCGCCAAAGTTGACGATTGATGAAGTCGACCGAGATCGGAACGCCGGAAGGAAGGCCCGTCAGAGTGGCTACTAAGCATTCTCCGTGCGATTCTCCAGCGGTTTCAAAACGAAGCATGAATCGACCTTTATCGTAGCAATCGAGTAAGATCTCAGCATGTTTGATTGGCATGCGCTTTGGCACGACTTTTGGCACCTTGGAGTGGCATTTATTCTGGCGGGCGTCATTGGCTGGAACCGCGAGGCAGAAGAACACAATACGGGCATCCGTGCCTTTCCTGTAGTTGCCATGGCGAGTTGTACCTTCGTGATGATTGCCAGCTTCAATGGCGACACCGCTGCGCAATCGCGCGTTCTGCAAGGCCTGGTGGCGGGAATCGGCTTCGTCGGCGGCGGAGCGATTCTGAAAGAAGGTATGAACATCAAAGGTACTGCCACCGCCGCCAGCGTTCTTTCCGCAGCCGCCATGGGTGCGGCAGTCGCTCTCGACCGTATTGGCATCGGCTTCAGTTTGATGCTGCTCAATCTGTTCGCTTTGCGCGCTCTTGTACCGATCAAAGAGAGACTGGACCGCTGAGGCTGACAACCAACCTCGCATTTTCCCGCAAATCTCCAAACCTCCGTTTTCGACTCTAACCAAAGGGCGAAGTCCACCTCGGATCGCCCCGTACTTCTTCGGATCGATCGAACTTATGCAAGAAGAAACAAGCGAATTTGATTCCGAACGCTTTTTCCCGCGCGCCTGGGGCTTCGTATTCCTCGGCCTCTACCTCTGTGGAATGGCGTGGTGGGCTCATCGACGCGCCAAAGTTACAACATCTACACCCGATTCCGAACTCGACGAAGCTCTGGAAGAGACCTTCCCAGCTAGCGATCCTATCGGTCATTACTGAACCCGCTCTTCTTACCGGCCGCCGTAGCAAATCGTGCCGTGCCTCGGTCTAATCGATGAGGCTTCCCATTTGCTTACTTTGCGTCGCTGCATTGCCGCATTTCTATTAATCCTGTCATCGATGGCGTTGGCACAGAAAGCCCCCGCCACAGACCCGCTGGGCCGCACCAATCCACGCTCAGCCGTGAGCGGTTTTCTCGAAGCTTGCCAGAGCAACGACTTTACTCGCGCAGCCCAGTATCTCGATCTGAGTCACTTTCCCGAAACCCTACGCGCCGAAGCCGGTCCACGCCTCGCGCGCCAACTCGAAGACATTCTCAACTCGAATAGCTCCTTCAGCCCCCTGCGTCTGACTCAAAATCCGCAAGGCAGCATGCAAGATCCATCGAATCCCAATATCGAGCGCGTGACAACCGTGAAAGCTCGCGGCGGCAACGTCACCTTAGATCTCGAACGCATTGATTCCACGAACGCTCCGTCCGTGTGGCTGTTCTCCCCTTCCACGGTGGCTGCCATTCCGAGGTTAGCCGTCAATCCGTCCCAATCCGCGCTTGCTTCCAAATTGCCGCGCCTTCTGGTTGCCATCGAGTTCCTTGGCACCGCCCTCTGGCAATGGCTGTTGTTGATCGCCATCGCGCTTGGCATGATTGTGGTGTTCCGCCTTGTCTCCGCCTTTATTGGCTCGAGTTCACGCAACCTCGCTGCGCGCACTCACCATGATGGCGGCTGGCTCTGGGTGCGGCCTATCATCGAGCCGCTTCTTGTTTTTGTCTTCGTCGCGATCTTCGCCATAGCCGAACGCTGGGTCGGTCCTTCGGCACTGAGCCGTCTCTACATCGGTCGCTTTCTCTTGCTGGTGATCGTCTGCTCGTTCGCCTGGGGCACTATCAATCTGATAGATCTATTCCTGCGCCGGCTCAACACCATGCTCGATGCCCGGCAGCGTGTGGTTTCCCACTCTCTCATCTATCTCGGTAGGCGCTTGGCGCGCGCCATTGTTGTCATCTCCGCGGCCATCGTCATTCTGTCCAACTGGGGTTACAACATGACCACCATCATCGCCGGTCTCGGCGTTGGTGGCATCGCGGTCGCGCTGGCCGCCCAGCAAACCATCGCCAACATTTTTGGCGGCGTATCGGTCATCGGGGATAATCCTGTTATGGTCGGTGATTTCGGCAATTTTGGAGGCCTCATTGGCACGGTCGAAGACATCGGCATGCGCTCCACTCGCGTGCGTACGCTCAGTCGCACTCTCGTGAGCGTTCCCAACGGTTCGTTCGCCGGCATGAATCTCGAAAACTATTCCCTCCGCGACAAAATGCTGTTTAATCCCACTATTCAAATCAAGCGTTCTTCGGCCAAAGATCAGATTCGCGCCTGTATGAAGGCGCTCGAACAAATGCTGTCCAACAACAAAACGGTGGAACTCGGGCCCACGCCGGTGCGTCTCAGTTCCTACAGCGCCGCTTCCTTCGGTGTGGAGATTTTTGCCTACGTTCTCACCAGCGACATTAATGAATACTACAAAGTGGAATCTGAACTTTACTTTGCAGTGGATGACGTTATCACCCGTTCCGGTGTCGAACTCGCGTAGCAATCGCGCCATGGTAATTGCTTGAAAAAACACGTAACCGCCTCTCTTGTGATCGCCGCTGTGGGTGCCTGCCTGGTCGCGGCCCAACAGCCGCCTCCGCTCGATGTCTTAACCAATCGCTACGATCTCGCCCGCACCGGCGCCAATCTGCAGGAAACCGTTCTCACCCCACAAACCGTATCAGCCGCAAAATTCGGCAAGCTCTTCGAACGCGAAGTGGATGGCGATATCTACGCTCAACCGCTCATTAAAGCCGGCGTCTCCATTCCCGGCGTTGGTGTTCGCAACGTGGTCTATGTGGCTACAGTCAGCAACAGTCTCTATGCCTTCGACGCCGATTCTCCCGCCACCGCCAAGCCGTTTTGGTGTCATTCGCGCGAGTTGTTCGGCGAACCTGTCCCGAAGCGCGATGTCACCGACATGCCGCCGGATTCGCCCTATTTGAATTTCTCTTCTACCATCGGCATCGTCGCAACCCCCGTCATCGATCCCAAAACCAATACTATTTACGTTGTCGCCAATTCCAAGCGCGCTAACCAATACAGCTTCCACGTTCACGCCTTCGATCTCGCTACCGGCCGCGAAAAAACCGAAATGCATAGCCCCACGGAAGTGAAAGCATCCGCAATCGGCAATGGTGTCGGCAACGTCGAAGGCCACATCGCGCTGGAACCGCGCAAAATGTTGAACCGGCCTGGCCTGCTGCTCGTTGATGGCACTCTCTATCTCGCCTTCACTTCACATCTAGACGGGGAACCCACGTTCGACTATCACGGCTGGATCGTTGCTTATGAAGCCGCCACTTTGCGCCAAGTCTCAGTCTTCTGCACCACCCCCGATGGCATTCAGGGCGGCATTTGGCAAAGTGGCGCCGGGCTTGCCGCCGAGGAGCGCGAAGGTTTGTTTCCGCTCTTGTATGCCGCTGTCGCCAACGGCAGCAGTAATGGCAGAAACTTCGGTGAAAGTGCGATTCAACTGTTCCCTGGCCGCCTGCTCAGCCTCAAACAAGCCTTCACTCCCAGGGAAAAGGCTTACCTGAATGACCACGATCTCGATTTTTCCACCGGCCCCGTACTGATTCCCGGTCTTCCCTTACTCGTTGCGTGCACCAAGGCAGGGAAGTGCGATCTCGTTGATCGTTCCGACATGCATCTTGTTCAGCAATTTGACGCGGGGATTAATAGTTACGGTGGTGACCGCCCGTCGAATATCCACGGCAGTCCCGTCTTGTGGTGGGATTCGAACAACATTCTTCACTTCTACGTCTGGGGTGAAGAAGACTTCCTGCGCGGTTTCGCCTACGACGGCTCTCGTTTTCAGCCCGCCGGCAAAGCCAATATTCGCGCTCCTGAAAATAGTATGCCCGGCGGCATGCTCGCCCTTTCGGCCAGCGGCCGCAACCTCAACTCCGCCATTGTTTGGGCGGCACTCCCGCTCAAAGGCGATGCCAACCTCGCCACCGTCGATGGCGTCCTCCGCGCCTTCGATGCCCTCGATCTCACCAAAGAGCTTTGGAACAGCCAGCAAAATTCCGCGCGCGATCATGTCGGCATGTTTGCCAAATTCTGCCCGCCTGTAGTCGCAAACGGCAAGATCTATCTCGCCACTTTTCAAGATCCGGCAACCCACAAAAACAAGCTTGTCGTTTACGGCTTGCTGTAGCTCGTCCCTGCTACCCTAGCCGCATGCAGCCCCTCACGCGGCGCTCTCTCCTCACTGGCGTCTCTGCCGCCGTTCTCAGTAGTCGCTTTCGCCTCTTTGCTCAATCTCCGGCCGAATACTCTGCCCGCGGCATCCGTCTCATGGAAGAGTCGCCCGTTGTCGATCTGCTGAATCAATTTCGTTTTCACGACTACGCCGAAAAGCCTCCCAAGATCGATCGCTGGCTCGAACAGCCGCAAACGTTCACCCAAGCCGACGCCCAACCCTATCTCACTTCCGGCATCAACGTTTTCTCTCTCGGCTCCGGCGCCACAGCCTACGATTCCTCTATCCGCTTCTTCGCCCGCTGGAACAGTTTCCTCGCGTCTCACCCCAACCTTCTGCTGCGCATCAATTCCACCGCCGATATCGATCTTGCCCATCAAGCCCACCGCATCGGCGTCATGCTCACGCTGCAAGATTCCGGTCATTTCCGCAATCCCGCCGATGTTGACGAATTCTTCGGCCTCGGCCAGCGCATTTCCCAGCTCACTTATAACTTCAACAACCGCATCGGCAGCGGCTTTCTCGAACGCCGTGATGGCGGTCTGTCGGTCTTCGGCTCTTCTATCATGAGCCGCATGGAAGCGGTTGGCATGGCTGTAGATGTCTCACATTGCGGAGATCAAACTACCCTCGATGCGCTTGAAGCCGCCACCAAACCCGTCATCTTCACTCACGCCACTTGCCGTTCGCTCATTCCCAATCTCACCCGCGCCAAAACCGATGACGCCATCCGCCGCATGGCGAAAACCGGCGGCGTCATGGGCATCGATTTTATTCGTTTCATGGTTCGCGATCGCGAACCCGTCGGAATTGAAAACGCGCTCGATCACTTTGACTACGTACGCAATCTGGTCGGCGTCGAGCACCTGGCAATCGGCAGCGATCTTGATCTAGTCGGTAACGGCAACGACGTCCACGGCGCTGAAGGTTTCAACCCTAGCTCTCAACCCAACTTTGAGCGCTACCACTATCACGTCGATAAGCCCGATCACGTCGCCGTCACTGGCCTCGATCACCCGAAGCGCACCTTTGATCTGACGGATGGCCTTATCGGCCGAGGCTATAGCGATTCGGATATTCGCGGCATTCTGGGCGCTAACTAACGCGATTCGCGTCTTGGGCTCTATTTGGCCGGCGGCATCGGCTTCTCGTGCATAACCACCCAATTGATGCCGAATTTGTCACGCACCTGTCCAAAACGCGACGCAAAGAAGGTATCCTGCAGCGGCATTAATGTTTGGCCGCCGTCAACCAAGGCGGCATAGATACGTTCCGCTTCGCTATCGCTGTCGACGCTGAGCGAAAGATAGGCGCTTCGCATCGGTTCCGCTGTCGCAATGTCCGCTCCCGACAAAGGCGTGCCTGCCACGTCAATCCGCGCATGCAGCACGTTGTCCTTCCACTCCGGTGGGATTCTGCTTTGATCCGGCGCTTGCCCGAATGTCATCATCATTACGGGTTTCGCGCCCAAGTGCTTTTCGTAATAGCGAAAAGCCTCCGCGCATTTCCCGGCGAAATTCACATAGGTGTGAAGTTTCATGTAGCTGTTTTGCTCCTTCGCAACCTTTGACTCTAACAACGCTGGAAAATCATCGCTCCCGCTGAGAAAAACTAAACGTTTGGTGGAAGTACCAGCGGCTGGCCGAATCGCGGAAACAAACTCTCGGTATCCAAAAAAGAATTGACTCCGCCAATTCGATCTCCCGATAATTCCAAAACAATCAAAGCCCACGCTTTGTGTCCGCGCTCGGGATCAGGCCGATATTGCGCGAACGCCGGCCAGCCCGACGCGCCGTCTACTGCGATCAGGCGCGAGCCCCGGCATCCGCATCCCTTACTCAACATCCAAGTTCGAATTGAGTCCGGCCCTTCGAGCCACAGCGTATACGGCGGCATGCTGAGCGTGACGTCGTCCCGCATCAATGCCGTCAACCCATCCACGTCATACTTCTCGAATGCCGCGACGTAGCGGTTAATCATTCCTTGCTGCGCCTCCGAAAGTTCGACAGGCTCTTCCGGATTGCGCTTTGCCAATACCGAGCGCGCTCGCTGCAACGCGCTGTTCACAGCTGCGACTGATGTATCGAGCGTCTCTGCCGCTTCCGCCGCCGAATAACCCAATACCTCCGTTAACAAAATCGCGGCACGCTGCTTCGGAGGCAGGTTCTGCAGCGCTGCAATGAACGCAAGCCGCACGCTCTGGCGCAGCATCGCCTGCTCCGCCGGATTGGCATCCGCCGGCAGCACCTGGGCGTCCGCTATCGGCTCAATCCAATATTCCTTCGCCTTTTGAATCAGCGCTTCCATCGGCGGATTCCCCGGCGAAGGAGAACCTTCTTCCATCGGACGCGCCCGCCGTCCCCGATCCTTCAGTTCATCCAGGCAAACGTTAGTCGCAATCCGGTGTAGCCAAGTTTTGATCGAAGCCCGTTCATCAAACTGTTCCAGCCCGCGCCAGGCTCGCACCATCGTCTCTTGTACCGCGTCTTCAGCATCAAAAACCGAACCCAACATCCGGTAGCAATGCCCTAACAGCGCCGGACGGTGAGCTTCGAGATGGGCAATGTCGGCGGTCATTCTCTCAAAAAGCAGATTGTAGCTTGCGCAAAGCCAGTTGCCTTCGCCTGTCAAACCAGTTGCACTTCAAGCCCATGTTTTCGCAGTGCCTCCACGGCCGCTGCCGGCGCACCCACATCCGTGATCATTCGTTGAATCGCTCGAAAATCGGAAACCACGGACAAACTCCGATGTCCAAACTTGCTCGAATCCGCCAGCACCGTCGTTTGTGCCGCCGACTGAATCATCCGCCGGTTCAGATGTGCTTCCATGATGTCGATCGTCGTAACGCCGACTTCCGTATCGATGCCCACCGCACTCAGAAAACAGTGATCGGCGTGCAGCGATTGCAACATCTGCTCCGCATGCGGCCCTACAAACGCAGTCGACGAAGGCCGCAAAACGCCTCCCAACATCACCAGCGAAATTTGCGGCACATCAATCAGGCGCGCCGCAATCGCCAGCGCATACGTAATCACGGTAACGTTCTCCGGGCAATCCCTCTGCAGTTGCTCCGCGAGCGCAGCCGAGGTCGAACCGGTGCACAAAATAATCGTTTGTAAAGGACGAATCAATTTGGCCGCGGCCTGCGCGATCCGCACCTTTTCGTCTCGATGAAAGCCTTCGCGCACCTTCAGCGGATGTTCCGGCACCGCTGTTAAGGGACGAATGCCGCCGCCGTGTGACCGTACCAGTTCACCCATCACCGATAGGGCATCCAAATCTGCCCGCGCCGTGACGGCCGACACATCAAAGCGCCGCACCACTTCTTCCACCGTAATCCGGCCGCTCCGTTCAATCGTTTTCAGAATTTCGCGACGCCGCTCTTCCCCCGAGAGGCGCGCCGGTTTCTTCTTCTTGGTTGCTTCCAAGTCGCTCAAGTGTTTAGCATCGTTCACTCGAAGCCCTCTTTATACTTTGCAATCTTACACCAAGATTTATTTTTCCTTTCGTTTATTTGCTTTCTTCGTCGCTCCCCAATCGTACTACCTATATTCCTATCGACAATGAAAGCGAATCAAAGGCGAATTTGCTTCGTAGCACTATGAAAAAAACAGTAGACAAAGCCCCTGGAATGGGTTTATCTTAAGAGTCAGTTTTGCTTTAGTCTTTCTGTTGTTTTCTTTTACCGTTGATTTGTTTGCTTTTGCAAGTAGGGAGTTAACCAACCAATGCATCTAAACCTTTCCTTCCGCACCGCCAAATCCTCTTGGCAAATCCTTTCTCTCGCTTTGTGCGCCGCCCTGGCTTTCTCGCTTGCTGCGCCCATCGCCAACGCTCAACAAGTCGCGGCAGCCATCACCGGTTTGGTGACGGACGCCTCGGGCGCGGCCATCGTTGGAGCCAAAATAACCGCCACCGACGTGGAGCGCGGCGAAACTTTCCCGACTCAAACCGATAGCTCCGGCTTCTACAACCTGCCGCGCGTTCCCGTCGGCACCTACAACATCAAAGCTGAAGACACCGGCTTTCAATCGGCTCAGAAGTCAAACGTCCTTCTGGTACTCAACCAGGTAGCGCGCGTTGACTTCAGCCTCGCTGTCGGCAACATCACTCAATCCATCGAAGTTTCAGGCGCTCCTCCGCTCCTCCAAACAGAGGCCACTCAGCTGTCTACGGTTCTCGATTCGCGTACCAACGAATCTCTGCCGCTCGCCACTCGCAACTACGTCCAGCTGACGTTGCTCTCTGCGGGCAGCGTGCACCCGGATCCGAGCACGTTCACCAACGGCCAGACTACCGCTTCGAGCGGCCGTCCCTATATCAACGGAAATCGCGAACAGGCCAACAACTTTATCCTCGACGGCATGGATAACAATCAAGTCTCCGACAATTTGGTCGGCTACGCGCCCAGCGTCGATGCCATTCAGGAATTCAATCTCATTTCGCAGGACGCGCCCGCCGAGTTCGGCAACTTCATGGGCGGTATCGTCTCGACCAGCATCAAGTCCGGAACCAACGCCTTTCACGGCGGCGCATTCGAATTCATCCGCAACGACAAATTGAATGCCAACAATTGGGCCTCCAACTGGGGCGGCACGCCGCGCGCTCTGCTTCGCTGGAATGAGTTCGGCGCCGATGGCGGCGGCCCCATAAAGAAGGACAAACTATTCTTTTTTGTCGACTATCAGGGACAACGCTTTGACACGCCGTCCAGCACCAGCACCGTTTCGGTTCTCACCACCGCCGAGCGCGCTGGCAACTTTTCGCAATTGCTCACCCTCCAGAATCCAATCCAGCTCTACAATCCCTACTCGGTAAACGCTGGTGGCGCTCGCACTCCATTCGCTGGCAACATAATCCCTGCCCACCTTCTCAATCCTGTGTCCCTCGCCATCGTGAATTCTTCGTACTATCCACAGCCCCTTACCAACACACTCTCAGCGAACCAGCTCAACACGAACCACAGCTATATCAATGGCGATCAAGGTGACGCCAAAGTGGATTGGGCGGCGAGCGATAAAGATCACATCTTCGGCCGCTATTCGCAGAGCAGCATCACCAACCCCACTACCAACACCCAGACACTCTTCTACAATTCGTTTGCTCTTTACCCCGCTCACAACGGTGTCCTCGATTGGACCCGTTCCGTTTCGCCGGCCATTGTCAACGATGCCCGTGTCGGCGTGAACTATGTGTTTGTCAACAATGGTGCCGCGTCAAACTCACTCCAAAACTTCGCCCAAACCGTCGGCATCCCCGGCATCGAGTCGAGTTTCTTGCCTTCGATGTCGATCTCCGGCAATAACTTCGCAAACAGCATCGGAACCGGGGACGTTTACCAGCTCTTTGCTGATGCAGTGATTCAGTACGAAGATACGGTGATCCTCACTCACGGCAAAAACACCTTCCACCTCGGCTTCCAAGGCTGGCGTCAGCGCATCGATACCTTCTATTCAGGGAACAACGGCCGCGCTGGAACGTTCAGCTTCAACGGACAATTCACGGCCGGTCCACTCAATACGGCAACGGCCAATACCAACAGCGGTTCCGGCGATGCCGACTTTTTGCTCGGCTTGCCGTACGATGTCGGCGGCGGCGTGAATGGCGGCACCTGGGGCCAACGTGCCAATATCTTCTCGGGCTTCTTCCAGGATGACTGGCGCGTCTCGTCCAACCTGACTCTCAACCTCGGCTTGCGTTACGAACTCCACACGCCTTGGGTCGAGGTCGATAACCGGCAAGCCAACTTCGGGCTCATTTCCGGCGCCCTGGAACTCGCCGGACAGAACGGAAATTCCCGCGCCCTCTACAACGAGTACAACGGCATCACGAACTTCCAACCGCGCGTAGGTTTCGCTTGGAGCCCTGGCGGCGGAAAGACCGTCGTCCGCGGTGCCTACACGCTCTCGTCCTATCTCGAAGGCACCGGCACCAATCTCCGTCTGCCTATCAATCCGCCTTTCGCCGATGAGCACGACGCTCACTACAGTGCCGATACATTCCCGGGTTCTACCCTGAACGAAGGTTTCCTTCCTTTCGACTCCAATAACATCTATGCCGGCGCGACCTTACGTCTTTGGGATCCGAATGTCCGGCCGGCCGTTTCGAATCAATGGAACTTCACCTTGCAGCGTCAATTCGGCAACAGCACAACTCTGCAAGCCGGTTATGTCGGCCAGAAGACGACACACTTGATGGTCCCGATGGCCTATTTCCAAAAGCAGTTACTGCCGGATGGCACCATAGCTAACAGTCCGTATCTCTCCGGCAATCCCACGCTGCAAAACGAAATTGGCCAGATCTCCGGAACGGAATCAAATGGCACGCAAAGTTACAACGCCTTGCAAACCACCCTGCAAAAACGCCTGTCGAGCGGACTCGAAGGTCAAGTGGCCTACACTTACTCAAAATGCCTGACCGATTCCAGCGGCTACTACGGCTCCTGGGGCGGCCAGACCACTCCCACCTCGCCTTACTGGCAGAATATCTATGATCAGAAAGCCGAGTGGGGTCCCTGTTATTACGATGCCGAACACGTTGTAACTGGCTATATCACTTATGACCTTCCGCTCGGCCGTAACCGCACCTTCGGTAAGAATATGAACCGCGCCCTGAACGCTGTGATCGGCGAATGGCAGGTCAACGCTCTCGGCAGCATCCACAGCGGCTTCGCGATCACTGCGTCAGCTTCCGATGCGTCCGGTACCGGTTCGCGCGGCTCTCGCCCCGATTGCATTGCTCCGGTGATCTATAACGGTTATCAAAACGCCCCGCTTAGTGAGGGCGTCACCGGCGGCTACCAATGGTTCCAGGGATCTTCCTTCTCCCAACCAGCCTCCGGCTTCGGTAGTTGCGGTGTCGGCACTATCCGCGGTCCAGGTCTGCACGAAATGGATTTCAGCGTCTCGAAATTCTTCGCCATAACGGAGGCGCAGAAAATTGAGTTCCGCGGGGAATTCATCAACTTAACCAACACGCCGATCTTCAACTCGCCTAACACAGGCTTGGGTGCCACCATGGGCGCCATGGGCAGTGCGCAAGGCGCTAGAAACATTCAGTTCGCTCTGAAATACCATTTCTGACGAACTTCCTCTGTAACCAAACAACCAGCGCGGAGAGGTCAAACAAACCTCCCCGCGCTTCTCTTTTGCGAACATGAAGACAGTGCGTCACCTTCTGCTCCTGATTTCAATCTCCGCCTTCGCTCAGTCTCCCAGCCTTCTGCAACAGGGCATCAAGCTCTATGAACAAGGCAAAGTGCGCGATGCAATCGATCCCCTGCGCCGCGAACTCAAAGCCAACCCCGCATCCGTCATGGCCGAAGCCTATTTAGGCCTGAGCTTCTCCGAAGCCGGCTTCTGCCCCGATGGCGAGCCGCTCCTCAAGAAGAGCTTCACCAAAATCACCAACCAGGAAATGCGCCGCGCCATGGCCGAAGACGGTATCCGCTGCTCCATGTCCGCCAATCAGCAAGACGACGCCCTCGATTTTCTTCGCGATCTCCGCAAGAACTATCCCAAAGACCCCGCCGTTCTGTACCTGGCCACTCATATCTTTTCCGATCTCTCCGTCCGCACGTCTCAGGAACTGATCTTCGCCGCGCCGTCCTCTTATCAAGTCCACCAGCTCAACGCCGAAGCTCTCGAAACCCAAGGGAAGTGGGATGAAGCCGCCTCCGAATACCGCGTTGTCCTCCAACAAAATCCCAACCTGCCCAATATCCATTTCCGCATCGCGCGCCTCATCCTCTCCAAACCCAAAACCGACGAGACCTTCGCCGATGCCACCAAAGAACTCAACGAAGAAATTCGCATCAATCCCAATAACCCCGGCGCCGAATACGTTCTCGGCGAAATCGCGCGCGAGACCGAGGATTGGCAATCCGCCATCGACCACTTCAGCAAAGCCGCACTCCTCGACTCCAATTTCGCCGATGCCTTCATCGGCCTCGGCCGCAGCCTCATCCAAGTCGATAAACCCGCCGATGCCATTCAACCCCTCGAAATGGCTACTCGCCTTCAACCGGACAACCCTACGCCATACTTTCATCTGTCCGTCGCCTACCGCCGCGCCGGTCAGATCGCCAAAGCCGACGAAGAGCGCAAAAAATTCACCCAAGTCTCCGAACGCGCCAGCGCCGGCCGCCGCGCTCTGGAAAACAGCCTGCTTGGCCCTCAAGGCATCGACGCCAAAGAGCAAAAATAACTACGGCCCAAACCCCCGATTCATATCCCACAGCGGATAGTGCGGCAACGCATTCACCGGATCGCGCACAAACATCTCCGTCTGTGCCACTAAATCCCGCGCCCGCTGCTTCGCCGCCGGCCCCACATCCCGTCGCCCCAATGCCGGCGCCTTTGCCCCTGCTCGCACTGTCCCCTCTGCTGGAATCATCCCTTCCGCCAGCAGCATCCTGTCTCCTTCGTGCGCCTCAAAAAGATTCTGCAAACACTCACGCACCCGCCGCACTTTCTCTTTCCCCAACCGATCCTGCCAGCGCTCCTCAATTTCCCGCACCAGCCTCCAGTACTTCTGCTGCACCTTCAGCCCTAAGGGCGTGAGTCGTGCCACCTTCCCGCGCCTTTCATTCGGATTCGGCTCAACCGCCACCGTCGTCTTCAACTGCCATCCAATGTCAGTCGTCTCCGGAGATCCCCCAGTCAGTCGCGGAATCTCACTCAGTGGTACCGGCTCCTCTCCCAGCACCCTTACCGTGTTCGCACAGAAACGCAATGGCATTTTCGACTCACTGTCAAACTCACGCGCGAAATTCTCAAGCACGCCCATGAGTAACTCCGGAAGCGACCCCTCTCCCCCTAACTCTCGTAAAGCCTCCTTCAACTCAGTAATCGCGTCTCGTCCAAACCGCTTCTCCCATCGCCTTTCAATCTCTCCAAACAACGGTGGCCAAATCTCCGTCGCCTTCTTCCCCTTCTCGGTCAATCGAACCACCCACTCACCTCGAATTCCGCGCCCACTCCCCCAGCCGTCGCTCTTCGCCTTCCGCGGCAACGTCACAAATCCCCAGCGCTCCAAACAGCCCAGCCCCGCCCGCCCTTCCAGAGCCTGAACGCTGATATCCCCTTCTGACAGAAATCGCATCAAGCTCCCCCAAATCGACAGGGACAATAAAGCCCCT
Organism: Bryobacterales bacterium; assembly: GCA_963771405.1. Lineage (GTDB taxonomy): Bacteria > Acidobacteriota > Terriglobia > Bryobacterales > Bryobacteraceae > Bog-105. The sequence goes on along the minus strand of CAVYUL010000024.1, from coordinate 109,784 downwards.
GGATACCCCGCCTTCCCCATCCGCCGTTCAAATTCGTTATCGAACTCCACCGTGAAAGCAACCAAGATCTGCGAAAGCAGCGTGGGCAACGGCCGCATCGTGACAGTCTGCATAGTTCATCTTTAATTTTTCCATGAATTGTAACGGCATCATCGCTGCCATCACTACCTATTTGGTATCGGAGCAGAAGCGTTAACACGCCTCCGCATCATGCGGAAAGCGCAGCAAGACGTCTGCTCCGCAACCACAAAGGATAAACTCATGGCAATTTCCATCACCAAAGAACCGACGATTCCGATAACGAGAATTCCGTTTCCGATTGTTTCGTCTACCATTACCCCAGTCCAACTCCTCTCCGGCCTTAACGGCGTCGTAGGGTCGGACTTTCGCAGCGCCCAAAACCAACTTGTCTTCGTCGAATACGATTCCGGCAATCTCTCGGCGTTGAACTTGTTCAGTTCCGCCACCACCGTTTCCTCCGGAACCACCACTCTCAAAGGTACGTTCACCTTTGATCTCGATACCGGCGTCCAAGGTGGCCCTGCCGCCGATTCCGATATCTTCTGGGAGCAGGAAACCGCTGTCATTCGCCAGATGGTGCCACAAAACGGCGCCGGCATCATCAACCTGGGCGTCGCATCCTTCGCCGCCATCACTTCGAACAACCTCGAATTCCTGCCCTACACCACCACGCCCATCGACGGCAACAACGACGCAACCAACAAACTCGTCGCCGGCGACGTATTCGCCGTTCGCACCAAAACCGGCAATCTAGCCAAAGTTTTAGTCGTAACCTACGGCTACGATCTCCAAATCCAGTGGGTCACTTATAAGCTCGCCTCAGGTTACGTCGTCCTCGGAACCGGCTATACGAACCCGGAAGACGTCAAAGTCAGCGTTGACAACGTCCACGCTTACGTCACTGAGCGCTCAGGTGATCTTGTTGAAGTGACTCTGACCAGCGCCAATCGCTCTGCCGCCACTGTTGTCGCCACCGGCTTGAACGCGCCTCAACAATTGTTCCTCGACGAAGCGCACAATAACGCCTACGTGGTCGAGTATGCTGCCGTGGCCAATCTGTGGCAGATCAACCTCACCACCGGCGTCAAAACATCGATCATTTCCACTCTCAATTTCCCCGTCGGCCTCACTCTCAGCCCCGACCTGCAATACGCCTACATCAGCGAACAGACCACCGGCCCCGATCAAGGTCGAGTCAGCCGCTTTCGCCTCAGCGACGGCGCTCGCCAACCCATCGTCACCGGACTTACCGCTCCGTTCTTCCTCCGCTGGGCCGATCCCTCCGCTACCTCCCTTTACGTCACTCAACGCGACCCTGTCAACAATGTCCTGCGCGTTGACGTCACCGCCAATACTTCCAATGCGGTGAGCGCCGTCGCTTTCCGCCCATCCAGTGTCTCGCTCGCCGGCACATCGCGCATGCTTGTCTGTTGCGATCAAGTCATTCAATCCATCGATCTCGTTGCTTTCCAACCCACCGGCCCGCTGCTCATGGAAATCGGCTTCATCCCGTATACCGACATCACCGCCGCCGGCCTCGCTAACACTTCCGCCGACCCCGGCGCCCACTTCCCAGTCACCAACGCCCCCTTCGGCGGCTCGCTGCCCATCATGATCAACCATGAGCGAGCCGACAACGACGGCGCTACCTTCTACCGCGTTTTGATCGACGGCGCCGTCCGCACCGACATCTGGACCGACGACAAATGGAACGGAACTGCTTTCGTCACCGAAACCATGACCCCACAAGTCATCGCCGGGCAACCCGGTTACTTCCCCGTCCGGCCCATTAGTGACTTACTACTGTGGCTGCATCCGGCTCTCGGAATCATCACCGATTCCACAAATCTTACGGATGCTACCCACGCCGTCGAAGTCCAATTCGTCAATAACTCGGGAACTCCGATTGAAACGAGTAACTCGGTAACAATCTTAGTGAACAATCAGCAATGCGTCGCGGCCCTCGCAACGCCAACGCTGAACGGCGCCGCCGCCGACCCCACTTGCGGATTGCTGCACTACACCGGCGCCACCGCTCTGCCTGTGACCATGCCCGTCACTGCAACGCACCCGGCAAACTTCGCCACATATTCGTTTGAGGTCGTCAAAGGCGTCAACCCGGTCGTCACGCTCAGTGGAGGGGTGCCCGCTGCTTCTCCGGTCACAAACCTGGCTTCCGCTTTGCTCGGCAGTTGCACCATCGCGGGCTTCGGCGAATACCTTTATGTCGCGGCCACCGCTACCAACGGCTGGTCTCGCCAAAGTCAATACGATGCGCAGGCCGCCATCGCCTTCGTCCTCGCGCCGTAAAGAACGAAAAAGCTTGCATCGCTTGCCATCGCAAGATGCGTATGGCGACAACAAACCACTTTGCTGGCCGTCCCGGCGGCCGCCGAAATGGGCTTTTGCTTGGGCGGCGGGCCCGACATCAGAGACGCCCGCCGTTCAAGCCCGAATTCTCGGATCTTCGTAAGGTGAAGCCGAGTTGAGATCAAACAATCGGTTGCCCTCACCAAATGTGCCGCGCGATATACATCGGCTTCCCAGCGGTGTGGCCTACCACCAGCGTCTTGATCACCAACTGTAGATTTTTCCGTTCCCACTGTTTCGGCGCATCCGTGAACGCCGAAGCGAGCAGCGATTGATCGGAGATAAACTCGGCGGCGGCCTCAGTTCCAAAATCCGTAATTCCCGCCACTGAAACCACAGGCTGCCCGCTACGCTCTTCGAAGACGCGTGAAATCAGAGCGTAATCCTCAGTCACCTTCCGGCTGCGCAGATCCTCCGCCAGCGCCGGATTCACCCACATGCGCTTTGGATCGTTGTGATCGCGAATTACCCAACCCGGAGGCGTAGCGAGATCAAATACGAAGCGCCATTCTTTCATCAGTTCAAGCGTCCATGAGTTCGTAAACGCGCCAATCAGCACGGCGGGCGAAGCACGCAGGTCGGCGAATGCGATGTCCGTGCTGGTACGCACTTGTAAGCTCTTGCCTAATTTTGTAAACAGAATAGCCATTTGCGTGGCAGCGATGGTATCGCCCATGCCGGCATAGCCATCCTTGGAAGGAATGATTTCGCGCCCATAGACGACACCTTGTTCGGGAATCTGGGCGGCCACCATGGTGGCGTTTCCAGGATCGTTAATGCCGAATCGCTTGAATACCTTGTCATCGAGCCGGTACACACCAGGATTTGCTATGCAGAGCAGGACCGGCTTGGGGCTATCCAACATCGGGCCCCAAAAACGCTTCAACAAGTCCTGCTTGGCAGGAAAGAGCCGGGGATACACAGCAATCGCAGACGCAATGGCAAAAACGAGGGCAAATGCAGCGACGACAAGAGGCCAGCGCCACGCGGGTGACCGCTCAGGAGGTGGCGTATTGATGACTAGAGGGTCAGGCAATGGCAGCACGGGGCTGGTGGCGACTTGCCAGCGGAATTCAGTGATGTACGATCCCGGCGAAATCTCAAGCCTGACCGGCGGTTCCTTCGTGAGACTTCCGTAGTATTGAGCCAGACGGCCACGAACTTCCCTGGCCGTCACGCGAACAATTGAATCGTCACCCGTATCGTAGAGAGCTGACCGATCAAAGACAGCCATGCCGATGGAACGCTCTTTCAGATGATCGAAGTCGCCATCCAAAACATGTTGCACAGAATATCGAAGGAATTGCTGGCAACGCTTGCTGCTGCGAAACAGCGGATGTTCAAGGATGAGTTCGAGTTCTTGAAGGACAAGATCGCGCCGGCCGGCGGACAAGGGTACGTGGTGCGATTGATCTGGTCCTTTCAGTTTGTACGGCATGGTCACATTCCGAAGGTCTGAATCATATCAGAGTGTTTTTGACGTTAATAACGTCCTCGGGAATCCCGTAAATCGTGGGGTTTCTGCTAGTCGTACGGTTTCTAACCGTAAACCGACGGTAAAACACTTGCTTAGATTCGCAGGCATTCGACACACTGGTTCCGCTTGCTCGCGTTTCGCTGGGTCTGTGATGCATACCCGGGCGCGGCACGATTCAGGGGAGATGAGGTTGCGAAAATCTATGCAGAACTTTCGAAAGAACGTCTTTACTGCCCTAACCACCATGTTGGTGGTGCTGTGCTGGATACCGGTCAGCCGGGCGCAGAACTTCCGCGGCAGAATCCAAGGTACCGTTACCGACCAGAGCAATGCCATTGTTGCAAACGCAACCGTGACGCTCATCAACGTGGCGACCAACGTGACGACCGTCCGTCAGACCTCGAATACCGGTCTGTACGTTTTTGATAACGTTGATCCGGGCAACTATTCTATTAGCGTTGAGATGGCCGGTTTTAGCAAATTCCTACAAGAGAATGTGCTGTTGCAGGCAAACGGCGATGTGACGGTGAACGCGGGCTTGAGAACTGGTTCCGTGCAAACAACCATTACCGTCACCGAGACGCCTCCCGCAGTCGACTTCGCTTCGAGCAACAAGGACACAACCCTGGATACCAAAATGGCGGAGGACACCCCGCGCCTCGATAGAAATTCGTTCAAGCTAGGCTTGGTGGAGCCATCCGCGGTGAACACCCGCGGTGAAAACCAGCCTTATAATTCGTGGGGGCCCAATAGCGTAGATCTGGGTGGCGGCACAAACCTGCAAAACGATCTCGAAGTGGACGGCAGTCCAATTGGCCTTGGCCACAAAGCGACGGTTGTCCCCAATACCGATGATGTTCAGGAAGTGGTGGTATCGACAAACAGCGTGGATGCGGAATCGGGCCATAGCGCCGGCGGTTCCATCTCCGTAACGACAAAATCGGGAACCAATCAATTCCATGGCAGTGCTTTCTATCTCGGCCGCTATCCTTGGGCCAGCGCCGAAAGCGACCGCACACTTTTCAGCGACAATGCAACCCGCCAGAATATGTTCGGCGGGACGTTCGGCAATCCGATCATTAAAAACAAGCTGTTTAATTTCTTCTCCATGGAATATTGGAAGATCGGCCAGCCTGACGTTTGGGTGGAGACTTTGCCGACCGCGCTTGAGAAGCAAGGCAACTTTTCGCAATCCCATTATGTGAACGGTTCAAGCACCGGCATTCGTGAAATCTACGATCCCTACAGTACGGTGGTCAACCCCGTTTCTGGTGCGGTTAGCGTAACGCCTTTTGCGGGGAACGTCGTTCCTACGGATCGTATGAACCCCATAACCTCGAGTCTGATGAGCCAGATGTGGGCGCCGAATAATCCAGGCGTCGATATTAGCGGCCTCAATAATTTCATCAAGGGTTATACCGAGACTTTCAATTACTACGACTATTCGGATCGAGCCGATTACAACATAAACGACAAGTGGAAAGTGTTCGGCCGAGTGGCGCGCTATCATACGACGGATAACTCAGGTAATCCGACCGGCAATACCACCGGATTGTATACGCCGACGGGCACTTTGCGCGCTGGTTGGCAGGTGGGTGGAGACGCTATCTTTTCGCAGAGCCCCACTACTGTTTGGACGTTTCATGGCGGCTGGAATAACTTGATCGACGCGTACGTTTCGCAGGATTTGGGTCCGAACGGTTGGTCGAAAGTTTGGGGCAATAACGATTGGTACGCGAACTACCTGAATCCAAGTGTCAACAACCAGCCGGTGTATTTCCCGTACATCAACATTAACGGGAACGGGTACGGCGGCCGTGGCTTTTATTGGAATCAGCGGCCGGCCAGTCAGAATTACAACGCGAAGGTGACTCATCAGACGGGTTCGCACTTCCTGAAAGCGGGCTTTGAGGTGCGCGCCAGCTATGGCTTGGTGTATGTCAACGATGCACCCCAGTTCAACTTCAATACCGCTCTCACCGCAAATACTTTCAACAACCCGAACGTGAATGTGTATGGCGACGCGTATGCCACGTTCTTGCTTGGCGCCATGGACGGCACGTCCGTCATGTACGGCGGCCCAGCGCCCGACCCGCACACTGAGTTTTACGGGATGTACTTCCAGGACGATTGGAAAGTGAACAGCCGAGTAACGGTGAACCTTGGCCTTCGCGACGAGTATGAGACCGCGTGGCATGACCCGCAGCACGATCTCTCCACAGGTCTGAATCTTTCTGTGCCCAATCCTGCTATCACGGGGAACCCGCCGGGAATGCCGGCAGCAGCTACGAATATCGTCGGGAGCGATTACTACTCTTGGAACGGGCAATGGAGCTTCACCAGCGGTTCTCACCCCGGTATGTGGAACGCCCAAAAGCTGGCGCTCCAGCCTCGCGTGGGCATTGCGTTCAAGATCAACGACAAAACGGCTTTTCGCGCAGGCTACGCCATGTATACTGTCCCCACTGAATACATGTACTCGCCGGCGCCTCCTGGTTCGGGCGCGGAGGATCTGGTTTTTCTCGAACCGCCATTTTACGGACTGTCGGGCAATCAACCGACGCAAGCTCCTCTGCAGGGTATCCCGCAAGAGACTTTCTCTAATCCGTTCCCGGCTAATAATCCGCTGAATCCAATCCTCGGCAGGAACTCAGGCCCGCAGCTCGGAGTTGGCGGATCGTCTCTTGTTTGGTATCCGCAAAATCTCACGAAGGCGTATAACCATCGCTTCAATATCTCGATTCAGCATGAATTCCCAGGCCAAGTTGTGGTTTCGGGAACGTACTTCTTGAATCTGGGCTATCGCACGTATACGCAAGAGCTGAACGGCATCAATCCCACTCTCGAACTCGAAAATGAAACGGCGTTGACTCAGAACGTCGCGAATCCTTTCTACCATTACCTCAATTCCACCCTGAATCCGGGGCCTCTCTACAATGAGCCGACGATTTCGCTATCGCAACTGCTCGTGAAGTATCCGCAGTACGGCCCCTTGTTCCAAGTGGGCGATTGCTGTGCGGGCGAGCGTTATAACTCTCTTGAGTTCAAAGCGCAAAAGGTATTTACTAAGGGCTATAACTTCCTTGCCGCTTACACTTATATCAACGAAACAGCTCAAACCAATCAGTTCAACGACTTGACTTATTACAACAACCAGATGGTCTGGGAGCCCAGCAATCAGCCGCGACACCGTATCAGCGGCGCAGGCACGTATGAGCTTCCGTTCGGCAGGGGCCGCGCCTATCTAAACAACATGCCCAGGCCCGCGCAGTTCGCGCTCGGCGGCTGGCAGATTACCGGCATATTCACCTTCGTTTCGGGTGATTTCCCGCAGTTTGGGAACATGATCGTCTCGGGGAACCCGTGCATAAGCAATCCAACGCCAGGCCAATGGTTTAACACATCAGTGTTTCAGCCGATTTCATCTACGATTCCCTATACGCTTCGAACCAACCCCCTTCAATACGGTTGTCTGACCGGCCCGAAGTATACGGATGTGGACGGTACGCTTTCGAAGGTTTTCCCCATTACGGAAAAAGTGAGGATGGAATTCAAGTTGAGCGCTTACAACGCCCTCAACAAACTAAACCGTGGAGACCCGGACACTAATGTTTACGATTCGACCTTCGGCAAGGCTCTGTATCAAGGCGCCCCCGGCGGCAACTTTGGCCCTTCGGCGCAGGGCGGCAACAATCCTGTAAACGCGGGGCGTCAAGTAGAGTTCGGCTTAAAGCTCAGCTTTTAGCGGCCTGCGCCGGTAAGATTGAATGGGGTCGGCGTTGCTGCCGGCCCCAAAAGGTGCCAGTATACTGTCGGCATCGCAACCATGGCCTTTGCTTCACGACGAGATCTTCTGGGCCTCTTGGCGCTCGCTCCTTGGCGTCTTAGCGCACAGGGGGTGGCCTCTCGCGGCTTGCGCGCGGCACCTCGTGGCAGACCCTCAGGGCTGCCTTTCCTTGCGCAGTTCACCGACATCGGCCGCCAAGCCGGGCTTACCCAAGCCGTCATTGCCGGTCACACCGACCATTGCGATTACATCATCGAAACGATGTCGAGCGGCTGTGCCCTGTTTGACTACGATAACGATGGCTGGCTCGATGTTTTGGTCCTGACTGGTTCACGCTTTGGCGATGCTCCGCGTGACGCCTCAAACCGTCTCTACCGCAACAACCGGGATGGCACATTCAAAGATGCGACCCGGGACGCGGGCTTGTTTCGCACGGGCTATTTCTATGGTGTGACGGTCGGCGATTTCGATAACGATGGCCATGAGGACGTTTTCATTACAGGCTGGCCGCAAAATGTTCTTTATCGCAACAACGGTGATGGCACATTCAGCGATGTCACCAAGAGCGCCGGCTTGGAGAATGCAACTCCGCGCTGGGGAACAGGTTGCAGTTGGGTCGATTACGATCGCGACGGGAAGCTTGATTTGTTTGTGTCAAACTATGTGGATTTCGATATAGCACGGGTACCGCGCAGCGGCGAGAGCGAGTCTTGTAATTACAAAGGCGTACTGGTGAATTGCGGGCCGCGCGGCTTGCCGCATAGCTATCACAGCCTTTACCGCAACAACGGCGACGGTACCTTTACTGATGTAAGCGAGAAAGCGGGAATTCACAAGGTGGACCCAGGGTATGGTCTGACCGTTGCTTGCGCCGATTACGACAATGACAGTTGGCCTGATATCTATGTTGCCTGCGATTCCACGCCTAGCCTGCTGTTCCGCAACAACCATGACGGCACATTCAGTGAGCAGGGGCTGGATGACGGTGTGGCGCTGAGCGAAGATGGAATGCTGCAAGCGGGAATGGGCATCGGAGTAGGCGACTATAAGCTCAAGGGCAGCCTTGATATTTTCAAGACGCATTTCTGCGAAGACACGCCCGTACTCTATGAGAACGATGGCAAAGGCGGTTTTCGGGATGTGACGCTGCGCGCCGGATTGGGAGTGGAGACGCGCTTCATCAGTTGGGGTGCGGGGATCGCCGATCTTGACAATGACGGTAACCCCGACATTTTTTTCGTCACCGGCAGCATCTATCCGGAAACAGAAAAGCGGCTCACCGAACTTCCTTACAAGACACCGCGTGTGGTGTTCCGGAATTTCGGGAACGGGCGTTTCGAAGAACTGATAGATGAGGCGGGACTTGGCGTTAGAGCGGTCCACTCCAGCCGCGGTTGTGCTTTTGGCGATTTCGATAACGACGGAGATGTGGACATCTTAATCGTGAACCAGAACGAGCCACCGTCTTTGCTGCGCAACGACCTCAAAGGCGGCGGCCAGCGTTGGATCAAGGTGAAGCTGAGGGGGTCTCAGTCGAATCGCAGCGCCATTGGTGCGCGCGTTACTGTCAGCTACGCCGGTAAGCTGCAATTGCAGGAAGTGATGGCTCAATCGTCCTACCTTTCGGTAAACGATTCGCGCCTGCACTTCGGCCTTGGTCCGGTGGACAAAGTGGACATCGAAGTCCGCTGGCCGGCGGGTAGCACGGAGCGATTTGGAGGCGTTCAGGCGGACCGCCTCATCTGGATAACAGAGGGGGCAGGCATCACGAAAGAGCAGAAGTTCTAAATGCGCCCCCTGAAAATGGCTGCGCTGCTCGCAATGGTTTCTCTCGCGTTGGCGCAGACGAACGCCAATCCGCCAACGAGTGAAAAAGTGCGGGAAGCGCGCAAACTACTCGCTCAGGGCTCGCGCGATTTGGCTGGACGCACGCTGGTTGAAGCGGTCCGTGCGGATCCGGACGATGGGCCGGCGCAGCTACTTCTGGGTGAAATGCTCGAGGAAGACGGTCGCGTGCCTGAAGCCATGGGCGCGCTAACGACGGCAGTTCGGCTTTTGCCCAATTCAGCAGAAGCGCACAATGCGCTCGGCGAAACGTTTGCCGATTTGAACTCGATGGACCCGGCTCGAGCAGAATTCGAAAAGGCGCTCCAACTGAATTCCAGCCTGCCATTGGCGCACCTGAATCTAGGGATGGTTGAGGCACAAACAGAAGAACTGACATCGGCTGCCAAACATCTCGATTTCGCTATCGCGAAGCTTACGCGGGCCGAGGATCTCGCTCGCGCTCATTATCTGCGAGCGAAGGTCTATACAGATTTAAGCCAAGCGGCGCACGCCCGTTCGGAGCTGGATCTGGCTGTGAAACTAGCGCCGGGCTTTGCGGAAGCTTGGTCCGACCTTGGCCGAACGCGTAAGACCCTGCTCGATGACGCCGGCGCGGTGGCGGCCTTCGAGCGTGCCGTTGAACTCAGCCCATCCGATGCTGTGGCCCTCACGCGTTTGGGTGGTGAACTTTACGAACAAGGCAAAGTCGAAGAAGCCATCATGCAGCTTGAGAAAGCCGATCGAATCAATCCTCGCGACCAGACGATCCTGAATACACTGCAAGCGGCTTTGCGTACCGCCGGCCAGACAACAAAGGCGGACGAAGTCAAAGAACACTTGGTGGAAGTTCTGCGGGAGCGGGATCGCAATACGCAGAATCAGTTGAACGCCGCACGCCTCAATATAGAGGGCGCCAAACTGGCGGAGAACAACGACTTCAATGGTGCGATTGAGAAATTCCGCCGCGGCGTCGAGTTGGATTCTGAAAACGTAGGTGTGCGCGCAAACTTAGCCGTTGCTCTGTTGCGGAAAGGCGAATGGAGGGAAGGTTTGTTTCAATTATCGGAGGCGCTGCGCCGCCAGCCCGGTAATGCGAAACTCAAAGCGGCGTGGGATGACGCTCTCCATAAGGCCCCGCCGGGATCTTGGACGGATCCGGGCGGATCGAACCACTGAGGTGCGAGTGAATGCCGGGCTTCTCAGACACTTAGATTGTGCAGGTAATTATACCCCGTTTTGACGGCTTGTAAAGCAGTCATTCTGACGAACGGAGGTTCCTGCTCGATATAGTATTGCTCCACCTTTGCTTTGGCAGCGGCCGCAAAGATGGGGCGATAGTCTGGTTTGCCGCGGCCGACTTCGGTTGGTTTCGGTTCCTTGGGGCCGACCAAGTTAAGGTTAGGCGGGCCGGGAAGAAAAGCCTTGATGTGTAGTAGCCGTATTCGTTCGGGATATTTTGCAAGAAACATCGCTGGATCGTAGCCGGCAGCCGATGTCCAGCCGCAATCCATTTCGAACTTGACTTTGGCGGGATCGGTGGAGGCGAGGAGCATTTCGTAAGCCGAAGTGACGCCGAACTTCTTGAACTCCACATTGTGGTTGTGATAAGCGTATTGAAGGCCATGCCTTGCCGCCTGATCGCCGAGTTGGTTGGCGATCTCGAAACTGGCTTTCCAGTCGTCGAGAGTCATGCGCTCGACCGCTCTCACTAAGTGCTCCCAATCGGGTTTGCCGCCGGGAATTGACGCCATAATTTTCTGAGGTGGATTTAGAGAAGTCACCACATATTTCGCGCCCAACTCTGCCGCAAACTGCATAACTTCTTCGGGCGGTTGGTTGTTGTCGTATACGTGGACACTTCGGCAGTGCAGGCCGGCTTGGTTCAGGGCTGATTTCCACTCGGTTGAGCTTTTGCCGTAGAGCGCAGCGATCTCTACTTCGCCGATACCGATTTGCGCCAGCTTGGCCAAAGTGCCGTTGAAATCCTTCGCCAAGTTGTCTTCAACGGTGTAGAGCTGAAGACCCACCGGTTTTCCCAATGGATTGGCGGCGGCGGTACGCAGAGCAGATCCGGCGACTGCCAACACCGATAAAAATTGGCGACGAGAAGGCATGCCTGGGAATCTATCACAGCTGCTGAGGCAAGCGGACGCGTGATGTGTCTGCACTTTTCGATTCTCAGTAGTGAAGGGTCGTAGGTTCTCGCCAGCAGAGGAATCGCGAGCCGTGGCGTTTTTACCCTTTTAGTTGTAAGCTTATCTGATGGCAAAGACGGAGAGATCAGCGAGATCGATACGCGTTCCTCGGCCCGTCGATCTGACGCCGGCGGCTTCGGGGTATCTAGATGTCATCCGTTTTCTGGCAGCCTTGGCAGTCATGAGCGGCCACTGGCGAGCATTCTTTTTCGTGGGCTACGATCGCGTCGCACCGTCTATGAGAACGGCCTTCGTCAAAACGCTCTATTTTCTAACCGCCTTCGGGCATCAATGGGTGATGGTCTTTTTCGTTCTGAGCGGATTCTTTATTGCGTCTTCGGTGCTCAGAAAAACAGAGCGAGGATCATGGCAATGGCGCGATTATGTTATCGACCGGGGAGTTCGGCTTTATATGGTTTTGCTGCCGGGTCTGTTGTTGGGGGCGCTCTGGGATCAAGTGGGTATCCGGTTTTTCAACGCTAGTGGAATCTATTCCGCTGCGTTGGAGCCATTCGGCAGCAGCATTCCTGCCCATCAATTAAACCTGCCTACTTTTTTCGGAAATTTGCTTTTCACCCAGACGCGATTTACATCGGTGTTCGGTTCGAACGGTCCGCTTTGGAGTTTGTTCAATGAGTTTTGGTACTACGTTCTCTTCCCGACACTCGTTGCGCTGCTTTTGGCAGCCAAACGGCGCTCGATTTGGGTGATAGGTTACGCAGGTCTGGCGATTTTTGCGGCTTGGGTGCTTGGAGCAGCGATTGAAGGATTTGTAGTTTGGCTCGCCGGCGGAATCGCCGCACTTGCTGCTCGTTATTTCCGACTCAACGCACCGCGGGCCTGTCTCTACTCACTGTGTACAGGAGCACTGACTGGAGTTTGTTTGGTTGCATCCCGAAGCAACCACGGATGGATCGGGTCCGATCTAGCCGTGGGTTTGAGCTTTGCCTTATTGACGCACGGCATCGTACAGTTACCCGCCACACTGGGCGCTGCTGGCCTTTGGCTGGCCAAGAACTTCGCCGGGTTTTCCTATAGCCTGTATGTGCTCCACTTTCCCTTGCTAATGCTTATTCGCGCCAAGTGGTTGCCTATACTCCGCTGGCAGCCCGACGCAATGCATTTGCTCGAAGGTAGCGCCATAGCTTCAGGGGTAATTTTGTACGCATTTCTCATTGCGTATATGACAGAGCGAAAGACATCAACGGTCCGTTCTTGGGTCCGGCGTCAGTTTTGTCAAGCTGAAGTAAAGCCCGTATTTGCCGGTCCGGCGGAATTAGAACAAAGCCTCATCCAATAAAAGGACACTCATTCTATCGATCGGGTGGAGGGACCCGGGCCGCACGCTTGTGATTTGCCGGAGCGTTCGATTCGCCAGGCTGCAGTAGAATGTCGTAGGTCATTGAAACAAGCCGAATGAATGGAACGGGCCCAGTGCGGACAGACTCGCTCGTGGCAAACGATGCCAGCACGGGCGTATTGCGAGTGCTGATTGTAGCAACGGTTGTCTCCGCTTTGGGAGGCTTTTTGTTTGGCTACGACAACATTGTGATTAGCGGCGCGATTGGCCACCTGGCGCAGTATTTTGGGTTGAGTTCCGCGGGCATAGGTTGGGCGGCCGGATGCGCGTTGATTGGATGTTTAATAGGATCGGCGACGGCTGGTGCGGTGGCGGACTTTGCCGGTTTACGGCGAGCTTTGTATGGGTGCTCGCTTTGTTTTGGCTTCTCCGCTTTGGGGCTCCTGTTCGCGCACAGTTTTTCTCAATATGCGATGTGGCGGATACTGGGCGGCGTAGGGATTGGCGCGGCGTCGATTGTGGCGCCGATGTATATCGCAGAGATCGCGCCGGCCCGTATTCGGGGGCGGTTGGTGGTGTTCTACCAGTTAGGGATTGTTGCCGGCATTCTGTGTTCCGTGTTTGTCAACATGCTGATTGAGCGCGCGGGGCCAGCCGACTGGCAAGTCCGACAGGGTTGGCGTTGGATGTTCGCGGCGGCAGCGATTCCTGCGCTTCTCTTTGCGATGACGATTGCGACATCGCGCGAAAGCCCACGCTGGCTCATGAAAGTGGGGCGTGAGCAGGAAGCGGAGAAAGTGTTGGCAGAGATTAACGGGCAATCCTCCGCTCGCCTTGAGAGCGATGCAATCCGGCATTCGCTGGCAGAAGAAGCTTCCGGCGTGAGAGAGCTATTTGCGAAAGCACTGCGTCCGGCGTTGTTGATGGGATTTCTAATTGCGGCATTTTCGCAAACAAGCGGAATTACTTGTTTGCTTTCCTATTTGCCTGAGGTGTTTAAGAGCGCGGGGCAGAATGCGGCTAACGCTTTCTTTCAAAGCTTCCTGGTAGGCGTTGTAAACCTGATTTTTACGATTCTTGCCCTGTGGTTGGTTGACCGAGCGGGCCGAAAGACACTCATTTTGACAGGAACCGCTGTGCAGACGGTGGCATTGCTGGCGATTGCGGGCTTGTTTCGAACGGGCGGAGATGCAGGCCGCTGGATTTTGGTAGGGATTATGGCCTTTGTCGCCGCGCACGCGATTGGAAACGGCGCGGTGTGCTGGGTGATCATCTCTGAAATCTTTCCCACAAAAGTGCGTGGCGTGGCGATGTCGATTGCTACTACGGCGCTGTGGATTTTTGCGTACTTGGCGAATCAATTTTTTCCGATCATGCAAAGTCACTTCAACAGTGATGGAACGTTTTTGGTCTTTGCCGTGATGGCAGCGTTGAACTTTCTATTTGTGTGGCAAATGGTGCCTGAAACAAAAGGCTATTCGTTGGAGCAAATCAGCGAGATGTGGCTGCATCGGGCAGCGGTGGCAGGAGGCAAGACAGATTCATGAAACTCGGGTTTGGCCTTTACCGGCACATGTTAAATGCCAACGACCTGGCCTTTGCCAGGCAGGTGGGCGCGACGCACGTAGTGGTTCACTTGGTTGATTACTTCAAAGGCGGGGGCGCGGCAAACCCGCGGCACGATCAGCCAACCGGCTCGGCTGTCAGCGGCTGGGGACTGGCCGGAGATCCAAAGCAACTTTGGACTACGGAGCAACTGCTTGTCATCAAGAAGCAGATTGAAGACGCAGGGTTGACTTGGGAAGCGATTGAAAATTTCGATCCAGCCCACTGGTTCGACGTCCTGTTGGATGGGCCGCGCAAAAGAGCACAATTAGAAGGATTAAAGACTATGATCCGGAGCGTGGGCGAAGTGGGCATTCCGATCATCGGTTATAACTTCAGTATCGCCGGTGTGGCCGGCCGGGTAACTGGGCCGTTTGCCCGAGGCGGAGCAGTTAGCGTCGGGATGGATGGGCCTTTGGACGATCCTATTCCAAATGGCATGGTTTGGAACATGACTTATGATCCGGACGCTCCACCGGGAGTTATGCCGAGTGCGACACAGAGTCAGCTCTGGTCCCGGGTGGCGGACTTTTTGAATGAGTGTTTGCCGGTGGCTGAGAAAGCGGGTGTCCGTTTGGCGGCGCACCCAGACGATCCGCCGCTCGCAACAGTTCGACGGCAGCCGAGGTTAGTCTATAAACCCGGTTTGTATCAAAAGCTGATCGACATTAATCGGAGCCCTTCGAACCAGTTAGAGTGTTGCGTGGGGACGATTGCCGAGATGAAAGAGGGCAATGTTTATGAGGCCGTGGACCAGTATAGCGCGCAGGGAAGAATCGCTTACGTTCACTTGCGGAATGTGCGCGGCAAAGTGCCGGAGTATAAGGAAACGCACATTGATGAAGGCGATGTGGACGTGCTCCGTGTCATCCAAATCCTAAGGAAGAACGACTTTCCCGGGATCATTATTCCCGACCATGCTCCGCAATTGAAGTGTGACGCTCCCTGGCATTCGGGGATGGCTTATGCGATGGGTTATTTGAAGGCAGCAATTGCGGCGGTTGGTTCTTAAGCCGGAGTCACTATGCCACTTTGGAATACAGACGAAGAGTTATTCGAGATTGCCCGCCGAGATTTGTTCACGTCGGTTGTGGGCGATGTTATGGATAAGTTGGAACTGTATCATCAATTCCTGCCGCCGACGATACGTCCGCTGCGAGGGGACATGGTGTTGATTGGCCGGGCGATGCCGGTTCTTTCTATGGACGTGTTTCGTGAACGGATTTCCGGAAGCGCGAATGGATTGATGGACAAGCCCTTCGGATTGATGTTGGAGGCACTGGACAGTTTGAAGCCTGGTGAAATTTATCTCAATACCGGTTCTTCGCCGCGCAATGCATTGTGGGGCGAAATGATGAGTACGCGAGCGCTGCGATTAGGGGCGGCAGGCGCGGTGCTCAATGGATTTAGCCGGGATACGCGAGGGATTCTGGCGCTCAACTTTCCGACGTTTTCATGGGGGAGTTACGGGCAGGATGCGGGGCCGCGCTGCAAGGTGGTCGATTTTAGAATTCCGGTTGAAATCGAATCGGTGTTGATCAAGCCTGGAGATATTGTCTTTGGCGATATCGACGGCGTTTGTTGCATCCCGCGCGAAGTCGAGGGTGAAGTGTTCACGAAGGCGATTGCAAAGGCGCACGGGGAAAAGGGCGTGAAGAAAACGCTAGAAGACGGAGGCAGCGCGGTGGCCGCCTTTGAACGATTCGGGATCATGTAATCGATCTGTGCTCCTTCGTTTCTATACGCCTAATAAAACAGCTGTATGACAGACCTGAAATAGATGGAAGGGCTATGTGCGTTTGCTGACGGCCGATTGATCGTAGCTCCTGTTTCAATTGTTAAGTCGCTGAAATACTTGGGGTTAGCTCACTCTGTTTTAATGACGCGGAGCAAAATAAGAAGATTTCCTTAGTACTACAACCCGTTGCGGTGTAAGAGATGGCGTGTTATACACGTAATACGGATTTGTCTAGCAGCGACCTGCGCTGCACCCCACTTAACCTATGAGCGGTTGGGGTCGATTGTGACAAAGACGGCGGAGCTTGCCCATTTCTTGAGCGGTTCGCGGGTCTCCAAAAATCTTAATTTTGGGCTAGTTGTTTGCGTGGTTTGTAGTGCTGACCACGCAAGCTGCTTTTTGTTTATTACCAAGCCGCATTATGTCTGCCCCTTCCCGCAGTCGAATGATTAGCTTCCGCTTGACCGAGGAAGAGCACGAACGGTTCCGCCAACTTTGCTTCGCGCATGGCATACGGTCTGTCTCGGAGCTCGCCCGCGTAGCGATGAACAATTACGTTTCACGACCTGAAAAGTTGCCGGTTGATCTTGAAGTGCGCATTGTTGAGCTTGAGAACCGTCTGCACCTGTTGACGGCGGAAATTCAAAAACTTGTCCAAAGGGACAACGGTCACGCGGCCTTCGCGGCAGGCGGTTGTTCTGTTTCCTGATTTCGTTTTCAAACGGATTTCTTTGTGTGCCCGTAGTCTAACTAGTTGTGGCGTGCCGCCCTCTTCGGACGTCACACCCTATTGACAGCGCTCCCCCAAAATGGATCAGTCTTTCCCAAAAGAAAAATCTCTTCTCCTGACGCCCGGCTTGCCGGCTCCCGAAGTTCTGCGACGTGCTCGAAACGGCTATGCTGCCGGACCCGCAACTCCCGGCCCATTGCCGGGAGACGACCGCGGAGCCGCTCCAGCCGGTTTACTGGCTTATTGGCGTGTGCTCAGTCTGCATAAGGGTACGTGGCTGGTGTTTGCGTTTTTGGGAACTATCGGCGGATGCTTGGTTACTTTGCCGCAGACGCCCATTTACCAGGCCAAGACCGCTATTGAAATTCAGAGCCTAAATGACAATTTCATGAACTTACGACAATCGAGTGCGGTTTATGAAGGTTCAGTGAGCGATCCAGATGGTTCGGAGATTCCGACACAAATCCGGATCTTACAGAGCGATACGGTACTGGAGAAGGCACTGGAGCAACTCAAGGAAGACCACGTGGCGCCCTCGAATAGTTCGCGTTTAGCGACATGGCGACGGTTGCTCAATGTGCCTGCGCCCGATCAAGCGAGCGTGGGCGATCGGATGTTGAATGAAGTTACGCGATCCATGAAGGCACGAGTGGTGGGGATTACGCGTGTAATTGAAATCACGGCCGACTCTCCGGATCCGAAATTGGCCGCTACTTTTCTCAATACGCTCACAGCGAAATTTATCGATCAGAATCTAGAGGCACGTTGGAAATCGACGGAAAAAACGGCCGAATGGTTGAGTCGACAGTTAGATGGCATGCGGGTGAAGCTGGAGAGGTCGGAAGACGCTTTGCAAAAATACGCGCGGGATTCCGGTCTGATCTTTACCGATGAGAAAACAAACGTTTCAGAAGAGAAGCTGAAGCAACTACAGCAAGAGCTTTCGGCGGCGAGCTCGGCGCGGATTTCGCGACAATCGACCTATGAGATGGCGCAGCAATCCAGCCCGGATGCTTTGCCGGATGTGCTGAACGACGCTACGCTGCGCGAAACGGCCGCCAAGATCCGCGATTTGCACGCGCAGATTGCGGCTCTAAGCGCTGTGTACACTCCCGATTACACAAAGGTGAAGCGAGCGGAGGCGGAGCTGGCTGCTCTTCAATCGAACTTTGATCGCGACCGTGGAGCGATCTTAGGCAGAATTCAGAATGAATACAAGGACGCGCTGCGGCGCGAGCAGTTGCTCGAAAATGCGTACGAGCGACAGACGCGAGAAGTCACTGGCGAGGGCGAGAAATCGATTCAGTACAACATCTTGAAACGCGAAGTGGATTCGAACAGGCAGCTCTACGACTCGATGCTGGCGCAATTGAAACAATCGAGCATAGCATCAGCGATGCGGGCTTCGAATGTGCGCATTGTAGATGCAGCGAAGCCGCCTAAAACGCCTTACAAACCGATGATTTCGCAAAGCGCAGGCATCGGAGCTATGACGGGAGCTTTCCTCGGCGCTTTTTTCATTGTGGCGCGCTATCGCGCAAACCGGACGATTCAGCAGCCAGGTGAGGCGTCGTTGTTTCTTGGTTTGCCCGAGTTAGGGATCATCCCTGCCGGGAAAAAGCAGATCATGCCCGACCAAAAGAGTGTAATTTCAGACTACACGATCGAGCTTGTCACACTCAGGCAAAAGGTCTCGTCGTTGGCGGAAGGGTTCCGCGCGGCTTTAATCTCGGTGCTTTTTGCAGGCGGTGACTTTGCGGATGACCAAACGCACACACTGGTGCTTACGAGTCCGAGTCCAGGCGAGGGGAAATCAACAGTCGCGAGTAATCTTGCCATTGCTATCGCTGAAGTCGGCCGAAGGGTTCTTCTGATTGATGCCGACCTGCGCCGGCCGCGACAACATGAGGTGTTTGCTGTAAACAGAGAGAACGGGCTAAGCACGCTGTTGCGTGAACGCGTGCCGTTAAATGGAGACGCCACGCTCGGCGGAGCCATTCAGGAAACACTGGTCCCGAATCTCTGGGTTTTGCCTAGCGGGCCAGAGACTTCCTCAGCGACCAATTTACTTTACAGCGCACAGATGTCGAATCTTATTGAACATCTCAAGGGCAAGTTTGAGGCGATTTTGATCGACACCCCACCCATGCTGCAGATTCCCGATGCCCGCGTTGTGGCGCGGTTGGCTGATTCAGTGATTGTCGTGGTCCGTTCGGGTCAGACAACCCGAGAGTCAGTTGCTGCTGCCTGCCAGCGGCTTTCAGAAGATGGGACGAAAGTGCTGGGTACCATTCTCAACGATTGGAATCCCAAAAGCTCGCCGAATGGCTATTACGGTTATGACCATCGGTCTTACAACCACTATGAAACATATTATCAACCAAAACAGAAATAGTTTGATGTTGCAATTGTGTTTTGAATGAAGACTACCAAGATATAGGTTCATGACTCCTGCGCAGAACGAACTATAAGGTGCTGTATGTACTCCTTGCTTTTCTTAGCTATTAGTAGCCTGGTCCTCTCCGCCCTTCTCACGCCCCTCGTTCGTACGGCTGCTCTCCGTCTTAATCTTGTGGATCACCCGGATGCCGCTCGAAAGCCGGATTACCGTCCGATTCCCCGGGTAGGCGGCATCGCAGTTGCCATTTCATTCGTCTCTTCCTATCTTTTGTGGTGGTTGACGCCGCTGCGCGCAATTTGGACTGTTCAGCAGCAGAACAAGCAACTGGTGGAACACCTGGCTCCAGCAGTGGGACTCGTCTTTGTGATTGGTATCCTGGACGACTTACTAGGTCTGAATGCCTGGCTAAAATTTGCTGGCCAAATTGTAGCATCGGTGATCGCTTATTATGCCGGCGTCCACGTGTTGGGTTTTGGCGGCGCGGCGTTTCATCAGTGGTGGACACTTCCGGCTACTGTGTTGTGGCTGGTGGCATGTACGAATGCGATCAACTTGATCGAACGGAGTGGACGGACTCGCCGCCGGACTCAGTCTGGTGGCTACGGTCTCCATGTTGCTGGGCGCGGCGGTGAATCACAATGTGCTGTTAGCAGTCGCCACTGTTCCGCTAGCCGGGTGCTTATTGGGTTTCTTGCGTTATAACTTTAACCCCGCAACCGTCTATTTAGGCGATTCGGGTAGCCTCTTCACTGGCTTCCTGTTAGGTTGCTGTGGCGTCTTGTCTAGCCAGAAATCGACAACGATTCTTGGTATGACGGCGCCACTTTTTGCCTTGGCGATTCCCCTGTTGGACACATCCCTCGCGATTGTCCGCCGTTTTTTGCGTGGTCAGCCGATCTTCAGTGCTGACCGCGGACATATTCATCATAGGCTGCTTGACCGCGGATTAACGCCGCGAAGGACCGCGCTGTTGCTTTATGGAATCGGGGGAGTGGCGGCAATTTTCTCCCTTGTTATGGCGAATAACCACCTGGAAGTACCTTTGGTGATTATTTTTGGCGTGGTGAGCTGGCTTGGTATACAGCGTCTCGGTTTTGTCGAATTCGACACGATGGGGCGTCTATTAAGCCGTGGATCATTTCGCGGATTGCTCAGCTCTCATATATTCATTGACAATCTTAAGAAAGATCTAAGTGAAGCAGATTCAATGGGCGATTGCTGGCAGATCCTCGAATCCGCTTATACAGACCTGGGATTTTGCCGCACCGAACTCCGTTTTGCCGGGCAGACTTATAAAAATGGGGCCGATGCTTCTGCTGCTTCGTGCTGGAATGTCGAAATTCCATTAATGCGCGGTGACTATATTCTTTTGAGTCATCCGATCGACGACACAGCGGATCCGTGCCACGTCGCAGTGCTTGCTGAAGTTCTTCACCGAAGCTTTATGGCGCGCTACGGCAAGATCGAATCGAGCCCGATTCGGTCAATGGCGGCGCGGGCGTGAGGGGCGCCGTCTGTTGCTTTCTTGCCTTTGTGAGGTTTCACCCATGCTTTTGCTTCGCCTGAGTTGTGCGTTTGTGCTTGAGAGCGTGTTTTTCTGTTCTATGATGGCGGCGCAAGGTGCCGGCAGCAGCGCTGTGCCATCAAACTACATCCTGGGGGCCAACGATCAAATTACACTCTCGGTTAACGATCTGGAAGAAGTTTCGAACAAGCCTTTTCGCATCGATATGCGCGGTGATCTGAATCTGCCATTGGCAGGGCGTGTTCACGCCGCTGGGCTGACACCCGATCAACTCGAAGGAAAAATCGAACTCGTGCTGAAGCGAGATTTGGTCGATCCGCACGTCGTCGTGAGCGTGACGGAGTTTAGGAGTCAACCGGTTTCAGTTCTTGGGTGCGTGAATTCGCCCGGGGTGCATCAATTAGAGGGCAGGAAAACGCTTTACGAAGTACTCTCCGAGGCGGGGGGGCTGCGTGTGGATGCCGGCTACAGCGTGAAGATCACGCGTAATTTGCAGTGGGGTCGCATTCCGTTGCCGGACGCGCATGACGATGCGGGCGGCCAATACAGCATCGCTTCGGTCTCCGTCAAAAGCATCATGAATGGTGAAAACCCAGCCGAAAATATTTTGATTCGGCCCGAAGACACGATTACGGTTCCCAAGGCGAATTTGATTTATGTCATTGGTTCAGTGCGACGGCCGGGCGGCTTTGCGATGGGCGAGGATCAAACGATGTCTGCCTTGCAGGTTTTGTCACTCGCTGAGGGTATGGACATCACGGCTGCAGGATCACGAGCCCGGATCATGCGGGTTGTGCCTGGAGACGCAAATCGAGAGGAAATTGCGATTAACTTGAACAAGCTGCTAAGAGGGAAAGCGGCTGATACGCAGCTGAAAGCTGATGATATTCTTTTTATTCCCAGTAGCGCAACTAAGACTGCGTTGGCGAAGACCGCTGAGCTTAGTGGCACAATCGGTTCGATGGCGATTTACGCAGCGCACTGAGCGTCCGTTAACACTTGGTAACACTACTAATGACGATTAACTTACCTTACGCGGAAACGGAAGTTCGTGCCGCTGAGTTCGATCTCGTGCTCGAGGCGGGGCGAGCTGACAAACATTACTGGCTGGATTTGTGGCGTTACCGCGAGCTTTTTCTGATCCTCGCGATCCGTGACATATCGGTCCGTTATAAACAGACGGTTCTTGGGATTGGCTGGGCGGTAATACAGCCGCTACTGAATATGATCGTAATGTCGGTCATTTTTGGCCGGGTGGCGGGGCTTCATTCCGAGGGAAATGCGCCTTACGCAGTGATGGTTTTCGCAGCTCTGCTGCCGTGGATGTTTTTCAGTTCTGCACTTTCCGTCGGCAGCCAAAGCATGGTGCTGAACTCCCACCTTATCTCAAAAGTTTACTTCCCTCGCATCATCGTACCCGGAAGTTCGGTAGTGGGATGCTTCGCTGACTTCTTGGTGAGTTTTTGTTTGCTTGTATGCCTGATGGCAGGCTTCCGGGTTGTCCCAACATGGAATGCCCTGTCAATTCCCTTTCTCGCCTTGCTGACTTGTTTGACCGCGTGCGGGCCGGTACTTCTGTTTTCCGCCTTAAACGTCAAGTATCGGGACTTTCGCTACGTACTCCCATTTGTACTCCAGTTTGGACTTTATGCCACCCCAGTAGGGTTTAGCAGTTCGGTTATACGAGAAAAATACGGCGAATGGATTTTTCTGCTCTATTCGTTGAACCCGATGGTAGGAGTTGTCGATGCCTTCCGTTGGGCCATACTCGGATCCAGTTCTCATATCGATATCGCGGGGTTCTTTGTTTCGCTGACTGTCGCCGCCATTTTCTTGATGGTAGGTGTTTTCTACTTCCGCAAGACCGAAAAGGGTTTCGCGGATATTATCTAGCCCGGCCATCTGAATGAGCGTTTCTACAGTAATTTCAGTCGAAAACCTCGGTAAGGTGTACCGGATCAGTCACCAATCCGTACGTCCAAGTTATGGGTCGATGCGGGACGTGGTCGCACAGAAAGTGACAGGACTTTTTCGCCGGAAGAAAAAGCCGAGCGCCGTATCCAGCGAAGATTTCTGGGCTCTTAAGGGTGTGAGCTTCGAAATCAAACAAAGCCATGTCTATGGCATTATCGGGCGAAATGGCGCAGGCAAGAGCACGTTGCTGAAGGTCTTGAGCCGAATTACTGAACCCTCGGAAGGACGAGTGCGGCTCAGAGGACGAGTTGCGAGTTTGCTCGAAGTCGGTACCGGTTTTCATGGCGAATTGACGGGTAGGGAAAATATATTTTTGAACGGCGCAATCCTCGGTATGAGCCGTGCAGAAATCAGACGTAAGTTCGATGAGATCGTCGCGTTTGCCCAGGTAGAGCAGTTTCTGGACACGCCGGTAAAACACTACAGCAGCGGCATGTTTGTGCGGTTGGCGTTTGCCGTTGCCTCACATCTCGAACCGGAAATACTGATTGTGGATGAAGTGCTTGCCGTCGGTGACGTGCAATTTCAAGCAAAGTGCTTAGGCAAAATGCAAGACGTTGTCAGGAATCAGGGTAGGACGGTCCTCTTTGTCAGTCACAATTTTTCCGCTGTCAAAACTCTTTGTTCACATGCGCTATTGCTTGCGAACGGCAAATTGCTCGAAGAAGGCGAGACAACCAGCGTAGTCGAGTCTTATCTGAGCCAAGACAATGGTCGCGCAGACCTGAGCTGGAAACGGCCCGCGAGTAGCGAGGCTAAGCCGGCTGTGTATTTTCGGTCGATTGAGGCTTTCCTGCATGGGAAACAACCGGCGATGACGCTGACAATTCGAGCGGAACTGTGTTGCCGCGATTCTTCCGCCCCTAAATGCTTTGTGTCGGCCGATTTGTGCGACGCTCTGGGATCTCCTGTGTTTCAGGCGATTCCTGTGGGCGAGCCTTTCATGGAGCTCCGGGAGGGACTGTATGAGGTATCGATTGAAATCGATCTTCCGCCCCTGATTCCCGGCCGCTACACGGCCGACCTGTGGATCGGCCCTCACTACCACGAGACCATTGATTTCCCCAAAAACACTGTCGCGATCATTATCGACCAGAGTCCCGTGCCGGATAGAACCTACCCTCATAGTAGTGATCATGGCTCATTGGTTCCGACTTCGCGTTGCGAAGTGAAGCGTCTGTAGCCGGCCGCATTTAGCCCAAAGACAGCTTGGGGAAAGTTGCTAGGGTGAAGGCACCTAAATAAAGGTACGGCTGAGCTGCCTTGGTTTCTGGAAGCCCCTCGATACTTTGTTTTGGCGATCAGATCCAGTCGGGACAGTGTCGGGAGCTCATGACCCGTAAAGTCACATTACTGTCGAACATCTATTACTTCAATCCCACAGCTGAGGCACTCTACGAAGCGGAGTTGCTTGATCGATTTATCACGAGTTGGACCCTGCTGGAAGGCGATGCGCCGCCAAAGTTCTTACCGAATTTTTATCAGCGTAAGCTAGAAGGTCGCAGGCTGACAGGCGTACCCAGAGATAAGGTCGATCGTCTGTGGGTGCCGGAACTTCTTCAGAAAACCCTCCCTAAGTTTCCCTTCTCCTCTGCTTCATTTGCAACAGACATCAATAACCGCCTTTTTGACTCGTACGCAAAGCGGCGAACAACGCAACCGCAGATTCTTCACTTCGCAAACACACTGGGTTTGTCTGTTTCACGACACATGCGGAAGCTCGGAGGCCTAGCTGTTTGCGATAGCCGGCAGGAACACCCGCAATTCCAGCGCGAAACACTCGTGAAAGAGGCCGAGAAAAGGGGATTAGCAACTCCGTGGGTAGATGACAGGGGCGATGAGCGGACACTCGAGGAGTTGGCGATTGCCGACCAGATCATTGTTCCCTCGTCGTTCGCACAACGGACAATGGTGGGGCGGGGAATTGATGCCGCCAAGGTACACGTTGTTGCTTACGGGGTTGATCCGTCGGTTTTTGCAGCCGCGCCGCGTGAATCGAGGGAAACGTTTACAATTCTCTTCGTAGGGATGCTGAACCTTCGAAAAGGGATACTGTATCTGCTGGAGGCACTAAAAAAGCTAAATCTTCCCAATACTAAACTGATCTGCATTGGTAAGATCGAGCCCGATATCGAGGCACTTTTACTGCCTTATCGAGACTCGTTTACGCACATTGCCAATGTTCCGAAAGTTCTTTTGAAGCAGTACTACCAAAAGGCGGATCTCTTCGTTTTGCCGAGTTTAGGGGATTCGTTCGGATTGGTCGTGCTGGAGGCCGCAGTGTCTGGACTGCCGATCATCATTACCAGGAACGTTGGAGCATCGGACCGGGTTATCGAGGGGAAGAACGCTTTTGTTGTTCCCCCGGCTGATTCTGAATCTCTGGCTGAGGCAATTGAGAAGATGTTCCGCTCTCGATCCATAAGAGAAGAGATGAGTAATGCGAATTTAGCTTTGAGACAGAGTGCCACGTGGGGAGCATACAAGACAGACCTGATTAAGACATACACGGAGAAGATCCTCCCACAATGACGGAAACTTTGCTCAGGCTGCCAAGTTCATTTTGGATTACGATCATTGCGCTCAGCGTTTGCGGCGTTTGGGCGGTAACGAAAGTAAAAAGTGGTCTCGGATTGCCAATGCTGGTCGGGCTTGTCACGGTTACCACGTGGTACGTGGTTGATCTGTTTTATAACGGTTACGAGTATTATGACGAAACGTTTACCGCCGAATTGATGGCGCGCGCATGGTGGCAGGTTGCGTTGTTTGTGATTGCTTTCGGGTTATTGACGCCAGCTATTCACCGGTTGATCAACGCTCGGTATTACTGGGGGACCAGCTCAATCTACACGTTGACCTGCAACGGCGCGGCTGATTATAACTTGCAAAAGCGCTTGCATCACCTTTGGCGGGTGGCTTTGATTGTTTGGATGTTGTTGAGTATAGTCGCGATTCTTCGAGATAAAGGCGAATCATTTTACTACTTCTTTCCGTATCTGGGGCATCGAGACGACCCATGGAGTCGGGCACGAATTGGAACCGGCTTCGACTCGCTCATTTCGGTCGCCGACAATCTGGAAATCTTCCTCTCGGCATCGTTCGGCGTCTGCGCGGCACTGCTTCAAAACTCAAGGCTGCGTTCGCTTGCGCTGGTTGCCTGTGGCCTCAGTTGGCCCTACTTTATTCTCGACCGTACTAGAAACACGATGTTGGCGATCGCTCTGCCGGGCATTTTGGCATGGGTCTTCGTTCGTCTTCGCGTCGATTGGCTTACTAAAGTTGCGGTGCTGGCCGCTTCTTTCGCCCTAATTAATTTGTGGTTTGCCTTTGTTATTGCCAACCGTTCGAATATGACGATTACGGAAGCTCTTAACGAAAAAGGGTTCGATGCCGCTGACATGACGAAAGTTCATCATGACGGGCTGAATATGTTCGAGGAGTTGTGCTGGATAAATCTGCTCACTGAGAGTGGCGTTTACCAACCCACGGTTGGAGAGAGCTATCTGGCTGAAGTGGCGAGTCCCATTCCGCGTCCGTTGTGGCCAGACAAGCCGACCATCGGGTTAGATTACGCTGTTGCACGCGGCATGAAGAACTCTGATCTTGGATTAGGTACTACGCTGGCGACGGGAATGATTGGCCAAGGGGTGATTAGTTTCGGAACCTTCTTCGGGCCTATCTTCGCCGCGCTGCTGACGGGCGTTTGGTCGGCGATCCTGGCGCGCATCGACCTGCAAGGGAAAGACGTGATGCTCTACGGATTTGGCCTCATCCTTACGTTTAACCTTGGTCGCGACATCACGACAATCACTCTCTACAGTTTCATTTTTGGCTGGTTGCTCGTCTGGCTCAAGAATCGGTACACAAAGAACAACGGTGAATCCGAAGTTCGCGAACTTGAGTGGTCGACCGGTTATTGAAAGATGGCGACTCACTCCGCGGATAAGACGGTGCTGTGCTGGATCAACCTCGGTCCTTATCACATAGCGCGAGCGTCCGCTTTGGCTGCACAAACAAACCTCACGGTCATCGAATACGCGGCATCGCAAAAGCTATACGGTTGGAGCATAGATCGATCCACCCTCCCTTTTGAGATCGTAACTTTATCCGAAGGAGCTTGGGAGGAGCAATCCATCCCCAGGCTGGCTCGCTTGTGTTGGAAAAGCCTGGATCGCATTCGCCCAAATCGTCTCATTATTCCTGGCTGGTCGAATCCCTTAGCGTTATTGACGGCGATCTGGGGCTGTCTGCGTGGAGTTCCGCGGGTTGTGCTGACTGAGAGCACAGCGGTGGACAGACCACGGAGCGGATGGAAGGAAAGCCTTAAAGGATTGCTCATCAATGGCCTGTACAACGGAGCAAGCTTTGGAGGCAAGCCACAGCTCAGGTACCTTGAGCAGTTGAAATTCCCAGAAGCCAACACGGCTCCCTTTTACAACGTGGTTGATAATCAGTTTTTTGCTTCCTCTACGGCACAATTGCGCAGGGATCGCCGTGCGACGGAATTCAGATTGCCTGGACGGTATTTTCTTTACGTGGGCCGCTTGGCCCCGGAAAAGAATCTGGCTGCGTTGATTCGTGGGTTTGCGCGATACCGGGCAGATGGTGGAACTTTTGACTTGGTTCTGGCCGGCGACGGTCCGCTGCAAGCCGATCTCACTTCAATGCCTCAGAACTTAGATATTTCCGGCCATTGCCATTTTGTCGGTAGCAAGGGTGTAAACGAGTTACCCCCATACTATGCATTCGCTATCGCTTTAGTGCTTCCAAGTGTGAGCGAGCCGTGGGGGCTTGTCGTAAACGAGGCGATGGCGGCAGGGCTGCCGATTCTTGTATCGACTCGTTGCGGGTGCGCAGAGGACTTGGTTGTGGAAGGGCAGAATGGCTACCTTTTTAGCCCGGATCGTGAGGAAGAAATCGCCGATCGTATGGCTCGAATCGAAAGTCACTCTGAAACCAAGCTGGCAGCAATGGGCCAATTCTCTCGCGAACGTATTTCTCAATACTCGCCGGAGAATTGGGCTATTCACCTAGTGAAATTGATGACGAGCTTCGACCCGTCCCCTCGGTGAAGATCACTTTCCTTTCGCCATCACTCTCACGCGAAATCGGTGGGATTTTTGAAGTTGAGCGGAGGTTGGCACAGTCACTTGCTTCTCTGCCCGACACCACCTTGGAGGTTATGGGGGTTTCCGACCACGCCACAACCGCCGATTTGCCGGAATGGCTACCCCTCGTTCCTCACTCTTTTTCGTCTGGTGGGGGACCGGCGGGATTTCGATATTCGGGGTCTTTGGAGCGTGCAATTCTCGCAAGTGACTGCGATCTGCTGCATTTGCATTCTCTTTGGACTCACAACTCCGTTATCGCCAACAAATGGGCAGCGCAACGTCGCCGCCCTTATGTAATTACCGCGCACGGCATGCTCGACGAATGGGCGGTGAGGAATTCTGGCTGGAAAAAGCGCATCACTCTGGGGCTGTACGAGCGTAAACTGCTTACCAGAGCAAACTGCATCCATGTCTTTTCGCAATCCGAGCTTGGATCTGTGAGGAATTTCGGGCTTCGCAACCCAGTTTGCGTAATTCCCAACGGAGTAGATTTGCCAGGGAAAGGGTCTCATGGCAACCCTTTTCCGGCAGGCCAAAAAACACTTCTATATTTGGGGAGACTGCATCCGAAAAAAGGTCTCTTGAACTTAATAAAGGCTTGGGTTCAAGTGCGAACGGCGCCTTGGGTGCTCGCGATTGCAGGCTGGGACCAGGGCGAGCACGAAAAAGAGCTGCGCGAATTAGCGGCTAAGTCGAACGGACTCTCCTCGATAATGTTTCTCGGTCCGCAGTTTGGGCGAGATAAGTTGTCTTGCTACGAGCACTGCGAAGGGTTCGTCTTGCCATCATTCAGCGAAGGATTACCGATGGTCGTTCTGGAGGCGTGGTCTCACGTAAAGCCAGTTTTGATGACGAAGGAGTGTAACCTTCCCGATGGATTCGCAGCGAACGCGGCCCTGCGAATCGAGCCTAATACTGAGAGTATTGCCGAAGGCTTGAAAACGTTCTTGGCACTGTCCGATGATGAGCGGGCGGCGATGGGCCAGCGTGGCTTCAATTTAGCAAAGAACCAGTTTGCGTGGCCCAAAATTGCGGAGGATCTCCGTTCTGTCTACGCGTGGGTACTCGGCCGCAGCGAGCAGCCAGACTGTGTAGTCAGGAACTAAAAAATGTCTCCCGACCTGAGCCGCTATGACAATTCATGGTACAAGCCAGGACGCGGACTTATTGTCTCGGCGCTGTGGTTTTTTGTAGGATTGCCGCTATTTCGGTGCAAAATCAACCCTTCGTCCGCGTTCCGGCGTGTGTTGCTGCGAGCGTTCGGCGCGCAGATTGGCCGTTCGGTTGAGATCAAGCCAGGCGTTCAAGTGAAATACCCGTGGCACTTGAGCGTCGGAGATTTCTCCTGGCTTGGCGAAAACGTCTGGATCGATAATCTTACGACGGTGACGATTGGCTCGAATGTGTGTCTTTCGCAGGGCGCGTACTTGTGTACAGGTAATCATGACTGGGCGGACCCAGCGTTTGGCCTCATGGTGAAGCCGATTGAGATTGCAAACGGAGGATGGATTGGGGCGAAAGCGGTTATCTCTCCTGGAACTGAAGTTGGCGAATGCGCCATAGCGGCGGCCGGTAGCGTTGTGACCAAGAGCATTCCTCCGTTTGAAATTCACGCTGGGAATCCTGCGCAGTTTGTGCGGCGCCGTGTGTTTCGAGGAGAACAGGCCGTCAACGAGAAAGTCCACTACGGGATAACTGGCTGAATGCGAATTGTTCTTCTCAATCAGTTCTTTTATCCAGATACCGCCGCTACCAGCCAATTGCTTACAGATCTGGCGCGTGAGTTGGCAGCTCGGGGACATGAAGTAAAGGTAATCTGTGGCAAGAGTGACTACGCCTCTGGAGAGGACTCAGGTCCCCAGCCGCCGGTGATCATTGTCCGTTCGAAGCAAGTTCCGTTTTCGCGCTCTGTGATCGGGAGGGTTGGATCGTATGCGAGCTACTTTGTAACCGCAGTGCTACAGAGCTTGCGAGGGCCCGCGCCAGCTGTCGTCCTTACGTTAACCACGCCGCCCTTGCTCTCACTGATAGGCACTGTTACGAAAAGGCTGCGAGGATCGCGACATTTTATTTGGGAAATGGATCTGTACCCGGACGTGGCAGTGGATCTCAACGTCTTTCGGCCCGATTCATCACTCACAAAATTAGTAGGATGGGCAGCGGATTACTCACGCCGCCGGGCAGATGGTATCATCGCGCTGGGCGACGATATGCGTGAGCGCATCATCAAGCGTGGCGTGCATGCCGCGAAGATCGAGGTGGTCCACAACTGGGCCGACCGTTCTGAGATTCGCCCGCAGCCATGGCCAACTGACGGACTAATAGTGCATTACTCCGGAAACCTCGGCTTGGCGCATGATACTCAAACCGTTCAAGAAGCGATGCTGCGTCTTGTAGAGAACACTCAGATTCGATTCGTTTTTGCGGGCGGCGGCCCCCGGCGCAAAAAACTCCAAGAATTCTGCGAAGGCCACGCGCTCCGCCAAGTGACATTTCGCGGTTATTGCGACCGTAACCAACTCAGCGTCAGCCTGGGGGAAGGCCACCTTGGCTTGGTGACTCAGCGCCCAGAGACAACTGGCTCCATAGTTCCAAGCAAAGTGTATGGAATTATGGCGGCGGGCCGGCCGCTGCTCTACATTGGATCGCCTCGCGCAACTCCGGCGCGTATTGTCGAACAATTCGATTGCGGCTGGTTTATAGAGGCTGGTGATTCCGAACACCTTGTAGAATTACTCACACGCTTAGCAACAAGGCCAGATTTGGTGAAAGAGGCCGGACAGAGAGCTCGCCGCGCCTTCGTAGATCACTTTGACCGCAGCCTAGCCGTTGCACGAATCAGTTCCATTCTTGGAGCCCAAGAAAAGGAGTTGGCCGCTACCGCTTAAGCGCCTCGCGTATTCCAAGCGTCCCGGACAATACCATCCAAGCCAGTGCGTTTGGCGCGCCATCCCAAAATCTGAGCGACTTTGCTCGGGTCCGCCACCAGTTCTGGGGGATCGCCTTCTCTCCTAGGACCCATCAGAAACGGCGGTTTCTTCCCTGTCACTCTTTCCGCGGAAGCGAGCACCTCTTTGACTGAGTGACCCTGGCCCGTTCCCAAATTGAAGACGTCACTCTGGCCTCCTTTTAGGAGATACTCCACCGCAAGTATGTGAGCGTCCGCGAGGTCACTCACGTGTATGTAGTCGCGGATGCAGGTCCCGTCGGCAGTCGGATAGTCATCTCCAAACACTGTTACCGGCTGTCCTGTTTCTGCGGCATTCAATACCAGCGGAATAAGGTGCGTTTCCGGGTCGTGCCGCTCACCCAGGCCACTTCGTGGTTCTCCGCCGGCAGCGTTAAAATAACGCAACCTTACGCTGCGGAATTCTCGGAACTTATCCAGCCATTCAAGGATTTTTTCCACCATCACTTTCGACTCGCCGTATGGGTTGATGGGGGCGAGAGGGAGATCCTCCGTAATGGGCACCTTGTTAACAATTCCATAGCTCGCACATGTAGAAGAGAAGACAAGATGCTTGACGCCGGTTGCGAGCATGGCTTCGAAAAGCGATAGAGAACCCGCAACGTTGTTGTTGAAGTAGGCTTCGGGCCTCTGGGTAGATTCGCCGACGTAGGCGTACGCCGCAAAATGAATCACTGCCTCTACCTTGGCGTCATGCAAAAGCGCTTGCACTTTGGCTGTATCTCGCAAATCAATGCGATGAAGCTGCTGAGCTGGAACCATGCTCGCGTGGCCCCGCTCCAGATTATCGAGCACAACTGTCGAGTGCCCGCTCTTCTCCAGAAAATAACGGGTGTGAGAGCCAATGTAACCCGCACCTCCCGTGACTAAGATTTTCGCCATTCACCCTGTATTCTAGCGTTAGCCCCAATTTCTTGAAAATGCAATTCACTCAAAGTTCGCGTATTTTTGTGGCGGGCCACAGAGGTCTGGTTGGTTCCGCGATTGTCCGTCACCTCGAATCAAACGGGTACAAAAAACTGCTAGTGCGCACACGCGCAGAATTGGACCTCCGCGATGCTCAAGCCGTGCAAGCTTTTTTCGCAAAGGAAAGGCCCGAGTTCGTCTTTCTGGCGGCGGCCAAGGTGGGAGGGATCCTCGCTAATTCCACCTACCCTGCCGACTTTATACATGACAATCTCACGCTTCAAAACAACGTTATTCACGCGGCATACGAAAACAAAGCGACTAAACTTCTGTTTCTCGGCTCGTCGTGCATTTACCCAAAACTCGCGCCGCAGCCTCTTAAAGAAGAGTATCTTCTGACCGGCCCCCTGGAGCCGACCAATGAATGGTACGCAATCGCAAAAATCGCCGGCATCAAAATGTGTGAGGCATACCGGCAGCAGCACGGATTTAATGCAATCTCACTGATGCCCACAAATCTCTATGGCCTAGGCGACAATTTCGACCTCCAAACATCCCACGTGCTGCCGGCCTTGATTCGGAGATTCCACGAGGCAAAGGCGAATGCTCAACCAGAAGTGACGCTGTGGGGCACCGGAACTCCTAAACGGGAGTTCATGCATGTGGACGACGTGGCCTCGGCTGCCGTGTTCCTGATGCAGAACTACAACGAGAAACAGTTCGTTAATGTGGGCGTCGGAGAAGATGTTTCCATCGCCGAATTAGCGAAGCTGGTCGCGCGTATCGTGGGCTACCAAGGAAAGTTCACCTTCGACCCATCCAAACCGGATGGCACGCCGCGCAAACTGATGGACGTAACGCGCATCCATTCCCTGGGCTGGCGCCACTCTATCTCCCTTGAAGCGGGAATCCGTTCTACATATCAGTGGTTTGTTGCTTCCAATGGTTCTTGATAGGCTGAAAGAGTTCTGCTGGTAAGGAACACAACATTTGACTCAAGAAGTTTTGTCGTCCGCTTCCGCGATCGCGTCAGATTTATGGGAGAAAATCAAGACTCGAAAGGCACGCGTTGGCGTGCTCGGTCTCGGATATGTCGGTTTACCTTTGGCGGTTGAATTCGCGAAGGCCGGGTTCGATGTAATCGGTATCGATGTTCAATCAGAAAAGGTCGAGCAGTTCAACGCCGGTCACTCCTATATCAAGGATGTCGCTGACACCGCTTTTGCTCCCCTGGTGAAGAGCGGGAAATTGCGAGCGACGACGGATTTTTCGGTCATTCGAACGCTTGACACGATTGACATATGCGTTCCCACGCCGCTGCGCAAAACCAAAGATCCGGATATGAGTTATGTGGTGGCGGCCACGGAAGCAATCGCGACCCATATTCACCCCGGTTTGCTGGTTATGCTTGAATCCACTACTTACCCGGGAACCACGGAAGAGTTGTTGCTTCCCAAACTTTCAGCCAGTGGGCTGGTAGTGGGAAAAGAGTTCTTCTTGTGCTTCTCTCCGGAGCGCGTTGATCCCGGCAATCCAAAATTCCAAACGGCGAACATTCCGAAGGTTGTAGGTGGTATCACGCCCGCCTGCACTGAGATTGGCGCCCTGTTTTATAAACAAGCCCTTGAAACCGTTGTGCCCGTGAGTTCCACAAGCGTGGCTGAGATGGTCAAGCTGTTGGAAAACACGTTTCGGATGATCAACATTGGGCTGGTGAACGAACTGGCGGTCATGTCGTCGCGCATGAATATCAACGTTTGGGAAGTGATTGACGCTGCCGCTACCAAGCCGTTTGGTTTCATGCCGTTCTATCCGGGTCCAGGTTTAGGCGGCCACTGTATCCCGATTGATCCTTTTTACCTCTCTTGGAAAAGCAAACAAGCCGGAATTGAGGCGCGCTTTATCGAACTCGCAGGACACATCAACGGACGCATGCCGGAGTTCGTGGTCGAGAAGATTCAAAATGCGCTCAATGATGCGAGTAAGCCGGTTCGTGGTTCAAAGGTGCACATCCTGGGGGTCGCTTACAAACGCGATATTGACGATGTTCGCGAATCGCCCGCTCTGGACGTCATGATGTTGCTGGAGAGACTGGGAGCGAAGGTGTCTTATTCCGATCCCTATGTCAGCAGCCTGAAGCTAAGTGGAAACTTACTGGGCAGTCAAGACTTATTTGCAGCAATCGCTGATGCCGATTGTGCGGTGATCATTACAGATCACAGCGGCTTGGACTACGACAAGATCGTTGAGAACAGTAAGATCATCGTCGATACACGGAACGCGCTTAAGGGGCTTCGATCGTCCAAGATCGTGCGTCTCTAAGGCAGGCGCAGAAGCTTTTCGATAAAACTGGAGGCGGCGGCCGTGCCTGTGTCTCAAGGTGGACGACGTGCATACCTTCAAAACATCCGAGGCTCGGCGGCTCGCAATTGAAATGCTCGCATTCTTTTCCCGCTATCTCGGAATACCGCAGTAAGCCGTAAAAAACTGTGGAAAAGTCCAGCAAAAGCGAGTTTCGAAAAAATATTTCCATAAGTGACTTCATTTTCAACCATTTACGGACAGTGAACGCAAAAATCAGCTCCTCGAAAAAGTCAGTCACAAAACTTGCCAAAAATCGCACATTTTTTTTCTCCCTTTAAATCAATAAGTTGCGGCGGATTTTTCGGGCAGTGTCAAAAAACACGGTTCGGAACAGGCGCGTCCCCATGCTAACTTCAAGTTGCTCGCGGAAGCAATTTTCGTGAGAGAAATTCAAAACATCTGCACATCGGCCAGGACCAAAATCCTGGCCGATTGCTTTTGAGGAGCAGAAAAATGGGCCAGTTGATCGCTATGCCGTCGCGCACCAGCAAGGACAAGAAAACAGCGAAGAAGACTTCCAAAGCTACCGTGATTTCATTCCCTGTGGCGCAGCCCCAGGTTGAGCGGACCGAGGCAGCCGGTCCCGAGCACGGCGTCTGGATCGATTTTTCGGTATGGAAGAACGCACCCCGTGAGCGCACGGGCGCTTACTTCCCAACGTACTCCGCGGTTTCAAAGGCCATGCAGACCACTCTGCGCGCTTGGGTGCACGAATGGTTCGCCGCCAACATAGACATTTTGCAGTGGCCACACGCGGCGTATTCAGTTCTGGTTTACCAATGCACGCACCCATTCTCGGGCCGGCCGACGAACATCTTCACGTATGAGATCCAGCAAACCGAAACAGTTCGTAAGGCATTCCGTAGCGCTGCCAATAAGCTGGGTCGTTACCTCCGCAAGCTCGATACCAAAAAGCAACCCTGGTACACCCGGCAGCACTATTTCGCTTATCGTTCGCAGCAGGTCATCTCTTACGTGCATAAGAACCCGCGGGCGCTTTACCGCATGCTGCATGTGGAGACAATGCTGATGGACGCTATTCTGCGATTCAGCATTATCGACCTTCCGACTTTGGGATTCGAAGAATCAATCGAACGTCTGCGCCGCACGTTTCGCACCCAACTTCACCGCTTTTCTGAGCTGTTCGATTTGAGCCCACGCAAGGATGAGTTATTAAAAGTAGCTACCGACGCGCTGCTCGCCAAAATGGCGAGTGATGCAGCCGTCTCTCGAGCCCAACGAAAGGCCGCTTAAGTCTTGACGCGCTTCCACTTCTTGCCAAGCCGCAAAACAAGCGTTCCGTTTGCGCCTGTTAAAAGGAGATCCTTGTGGATCGAACCGTTGATCGCCACCGCGCCGGCTTTTAGTTTGCGCGCGCCATCGGCCACGCTATCGGCCAGCCCGATCATGGCCAGCAGCTTATCGACGCGAATGCCTTTATCGGTAACCACTGAGGGTGGCATATCCACGGTCTCGGTATCGGCGGGCTCCAAACCTTGGCGCACTTCGCGGTCAAACGCTTCGAGCGCCGAGTCAGCTTCGGCCACAGAATGGAAATCAGAGACGATCCGGCGGCCCAGTTCCATCTTGACCTGCATCGGATCTTTCGAGCCGGCCGCCACGTCCGCTCTTAAACGGGCGATCTCGCTCAATTGCATGTCCGTCAGCAATTCCAAATAGCGGTACATCAACTCGTCGCTGATCTGCATGGTTTTGCGGAACATGACTTTGGGTTGTTCGGTGATGCCGATATAGTTCTGCTTCGATTTCGACATCTTCTCCACGCCATTGAGGCCTTCGAGAATCGGAACCGTCGCCACGATTTGCGGCCTCTGCCCATAGTCTTTTTGAATTTCCCGGCCAACGAGCAAGTTGAACTTCTGATCCGTTCCGCCCATTTCCACGTCGCATTCAAGCGCCACCGAATCGAAGGCTTGCGAAAGCGGGTAGAGCAATTCGTGCATCGAAATCGGGATGCCTTCTTTGAAGCGCTTGGTGAAATCGTCGCGTTCAATCAAACGCGCTAATGTGTATTTCGAACACAGCGTAATCACGCTTTCGAGCGTCATCGGCCGAAGCCAATCGCTATTGAAACGGATTTCCGTTTTGTCCGGATCTAGGATTTTGAAAACTTGCGCCTTGTAGGTCTCCGCGTTCTTATCTATTTCGGCGCGTGTCATCGGGGGCCGGCTCACATTGCGTCCAGTGGGATCTCCAATTAAGCCGGTCATATCGCCAATCAAAAAGATCACCGTGTGCCCTAAGTCTTGGAAGTGCTTCATCTTCCTCAGCAGCACGGTATGGCCCAGATGCAGGTCAGGCGCGGTCGGATCAAAGCCGGCTTTGACGCGCAGCGGGCGATTTTCTTTGGCGCAAAGAGTCAAGCGTTCGCGCAGGTCTTCTTCGCGAATTAATTCCGCCAGACCTTTCTGCAGGTATCTAAGTTGTTCGTCTACTGGAGCAAATGGCACGTCTTCTACGATTGTAGTTTGTGCGCCCGCTTCGCTTTAGCGCTCAACGACGATCGGTTCATTCACGGAAGAGATCCGCAGTTTGTGCCGCCCAGCGAGCGTAGAAAGATCAGTTTGGTCAAGCACCTCCTGACCCTCCAAATCCAGGTAGTACATGACGGAGTGAACGCTTGGATTATGTTTCAAGCCAAGCATGTGCCCGATCTCATGCACCGCTGTTAAATAGAGTTCCCCGCTGGTTAAAGGGGCGTGGGGATTGAACGCAATCCAGCCCTGAAAATTCTCCCATTCTGTGAACTGTGAGCGCGCCACAATGCTCGTTTTCAGAATGTCGGGCGTACCGTCTACCAACTGCATCGCGCAAGTCTCACCTTCGTCTTCGTGCCAGCTCATGTCCACAACCTTGGCCCAAAAATCCAGCGCTTCGCGAAACTCACGCGCTAAAACCGGATTCGATGTCGAAATTTTCACACCCAGGTTCATCTGATCATGTTTCAGCAACTCAAACCTTTGACTACAGGTCGAGAATTCGCCTCGCCAGTTAGCGTTCCGCTGATCGGCGAACGATACCGGTAATGTCAACACGGGGAGGATGGCTACAATTCGGAGTGCAGCGTTCAAACGCAACATCGGCGGCTCTGTATGAAATGTGCGCCGCCGTGCCGCTCACTCTCAAAAAAGCTTTCCGAATCAGCTCACTCGATAGTTCCAGACGCCAGTTTTTTTAAATTTTCGCCCGTCACCCGGTACATCGTCCACGCATCTTGCGCCGTAGCCCCTAAGCCTTTGTAGAACTCAATGGCGGGTTCGTTCCAATTCAGGACAGACCATTCCAAACGCGCACCGCCTCGTGCTCTAGTCAATTGCGCCAAAAACACGAGGAGCGCTTTGCCCACTCCATAGCCGCGGAACTTGGCTTCAACAAACAAATCTTCCAGGTAAATACCCGGCCGGCCTAGGAATGTGGAATAAGTCGAAAAGAAAATGGCAAAACCGGCTGGCTCGTCGTTCAAATAGGCGATCATCACTTCCGCACTAGGTTTTTCGCCAAACAAAGACTCTTCAATCCGCGAAACATCCGCCGTCACCTTATCTAGCAGCTTCTCGTATTCGGCGAGTTGCCGAATAAAATATAGAACCAAAGAAGCTTGGCTCTTAACCGCAGGCTCAATTCGAATGCTCGCATTCGCTTTCTGCATCTTTTGATACTATCGGGCTTGAGAGCATGAAGTTTTTCCTTGATTCAGCCAATATCGACGAGCTGAAGCGCGCTGCGGCCTTAGGCATTATTGACGGCGTCACAACAAATCCCAGCTTGATCGCAAAAGAAGGCGTCCCGGTAGAAGAGCAGGTGCGCAAGATTTGCGACATCATAGATGGCGATATCAGCGCCGAAGTTGTATCCACCACAACGAAAGAAATGATTGCGGAGGGTCGCCGCCTCGCCAAGATCCATAAAAACGTCGTAGTCAAAGTTCCAATGATGGCGGAGGGAATTAAAGCCGTGGTCGCGCTCTCGCATGAGGGGATTCGCACCAACGTAACCCTTTGCTTCAGCGCAGCGCAAGCGCTGGTAGCGGCAAAGGCGGGCGCTTACATCATCAGTCCTTTTGTCGGACGTGTCGACGATATCGGCTGGCCGGGCATTGAGCTGATTGACAACATCATGAAAATCTACGGCAACTATCAATACAAAACCCAGGTATTGGCGGCATCGGTGCGCGGTCCGTTGCATGTGATTGAGATTGCCAAGTCAGGCGTGCATATTGTCACGCTGACAGGAAAAGTGCTGGAACAGCTTTTTCATCATCCGCTCACGGATAAGGGCTTGGAGCAGTTCCTGAGCGATCACCGCAAAGCCTTCGAAACCGCCAACGTCTGAACTAATCCCGACGCTGGCTGGCGCGCCGCAAACGATCGCGAATGCCCGCCCACTCGGGCTTATCGGGTGGTTCTACCACGCCAATCCAATCCCAACCCTCTTTATCGACGGCATGTAAGGCAGCGTATAGCTGCGCGGCATAGTCCTGACTCGTGTGCGGCAGATTCAAAACAACGCCACGACCCGGCGGCGTTTCCCAGCGCGTTTGCAAAAGATACAGCGGCGTGTGCGGCGCATAATGCCGCGCATGTTGCCCCGGTGATTCCATCACTTCCGGCACGTCTTGTTCCCGCTCCCAAGCCACTCCGGTCGCCTCTTCCAATTGTTGTTGAGAAATCATTCCCGGACGCAACACAACAGGCGGATCGCGCCGTAACGACGCCACAGTGGATTCAATTCCTACCTCGGTAGGTCCAGCATCGAGAATCATGTCGATGGTATCGGCCAAACTAGCGCGAACATGAGCGGCGGTTGTGGGGGAAATTTCGGTAAAGCGATTCGCACTCGGCGCCGCGATCGGCACACCGGCGCGGCGAATGAGTTCCAACGCCACCGGATGCGCGGGTACACGTATACCCACTGAATCTAAGCCGGCCGTCACCACATCTGGCACGATTTCCGCTTTTTTGAGCACCAGCGTCAATGGGCCGGGCCAAAAGCGTTTTGCCAAAGTGTGCGCCTTCTCCGGCCATTCCGCCGCCAAAGTGCGCGCCATCGCTTCGCCGTCCACGTGAACAATCACCGGGCTGGCCATCGGGCGTTGCTTTACCGCGAAGATTCGCGACACCGCATCGCGGTCTAACGCGTTCGCGCCTAACCCGTAAACGGTCTCTGTTGGGAACGCCACCAGGCCGCCATTTCGGATGATCTGCGCGGCGCGAGTGAGTTCGTCATCGCTAATCGGAGAGGTCATCCTTGGTGTCCTCGCCCGCTATCTTGCCTGTCTTGCGCCACACCAGATAGGCATGAATCAAATCGTCCAGATCGCCATCCAATACGCGATCCACGTCGCCAATCGCCAGTTTTGAACGCAAATCCTTGGCCAGCCGGTAAGGCGCCAGCACATAGTTGCGAATCTGGCTGCCAAAATTGATCTCGAGTTTGCTGTCCTCCACTTTCTTTTCGGCAGCGCGCTTCTTCTCCATTTCGTACTCATAGAGTTTGGCGCGCAATTGTTTCATCGCACTCGCCCGGTTCTTGTGCTGCGAACGTTCGTTTTGGCACTGCACCACAATGCCGGTGGGCAAGTGTGTAAAACGGACTGCCGATTCGGTGCGATTCACGTGCTGTCCGCCGGCGCCGCTGGCGCGAAACACGTCCACTTTCAGATCGTCCGGCTTGATGTCGATATTAATGTCGTCATCGATCTGCGGATAGACAAAAACCGAAGCGAAAGACGTGTGCCGCCGCGCGTTCGCATCAAAGGGCGAAATGCGCACCAGGCGGTGAACCCCAATCTCCGATTGCAATTGACCGTAGATGTTCTCGCCATTGACTTCGAAGGTCGCCGACTTAATGCCCGCCCCTTCCCCTTCGAGCCGGTCGGTCACCACAGTCGTATATTTGTGCCGCTCTGCCCAGCGTAAATACATCCGCAGCAACATTTCGGCCCAATCCTGGCTTTCCGTACCGCCGGCGCCGGGGTGAATAGTGACAATGGCGTCGCGGCTGGCGTTTTCTCCGGAAAGCAGCATGCCGGTTTCAAGCTCATCCAGCTTGGCGCGAAAGGTTGTAAGCTCGCGCTCTAAATCCGGTAGAACATTTTCGCCCTCGCGGGCCAGTTCGAAAAGCGTCTCGATGTCGGAATCCGCCGTCGCCACTGCCTTTGCGCTCTGAATCGCTTCTTCCAGCCGCTTGCGTTGCTGCATGATGCGCTGGCTCTTTTCCGGCTGGTTCCAGAAGTTGGGGTCGTTGACCTCAGCTTCCGTTTTGGCTAGCTCTTTCTGTTTCGCAGGCGCGTCAAAGATAGCTCCGCACAGCTTCACCCTGCTGGCGGAGCGCAACATACTCTCTTTCTAATTCTTCAAGGGTCATTCACTTGTAGTGTACTGCGCGCGCCCAAAGCGAGTCAGGTCAGACCGAAAGGCCGTCTCTTCAAACAATAAGCCGTGCCAGTTCTACTTCGCGAAAAACCATCGCGTAGCCGGGCAATCCGCTATGCAACGCCTTCGTGATCTTCCGCACGGCGTCCGACATGTCCTCGATGACAAATTCCATGGCTCTCAGTCTGCTTCGACCGATGTGGCCCAAGGGTAGTTTATTGCCGGCGCTTCTTCTCGTCTAAATACTCTGCGGTGAATGTAATCGGCTCTCCCGATTCGAGCCCGGCCACGAAGAACGTCTCCAGATCTTCCTCCGTTTTGCGCTTCTGATAGCATTCGAACTGCTCCCGCAGATATTCGCCGGGAAGTCCGAATGCTTCTTCTGTCCGGCTGCGATTCTGTGCGCCCACCAGGTAGCTTCCCGGTTCGGGCGCGCTGAGGTTTACTACTCTCTGCAAGTAGTTTTGGATAACTTCGCAGAGTAACTCACTGGCCGTTTGCCCTTTTTGAGACGCTAAGTCGGCTATCAGCGCTTCTTCTTCTGGTTTAAGCCGTAGGTCCACCACTCCACTCTAGAACTGGCCGAGTGGCCTGTCAAGCGCTCGAACGCCGCCGGCTCCAGCGTGCTACACTTCGTTCACTCCCCCGTTCCCCCCAAAAGACAGGTTTGGTTGTCGTCTGCTCTATGGAACGTGCCGCTCGCCTCATTCAGAAAAACAAGCTCTCGAAAAAAGTCTTCGGCGAAGAAGATTTGACCCGCGCCGTTTGGCCCGCTGCCGTCGGCAAGAAAGTGGCTGCGCACACCTCTCGCATCACGCTCGTTCGAAACACTTTGGTGGTGGAAGTGGAAGATGCCATTTGGCAAAAGCAGCTCTTTGGCCTGCGTGGGCAGATCTTGGGCCGCCTACGCGATGTGACCGGAAGCGACGTTGTCCAGGACATCGAGTTCCGCATCGGCGTTCAGCGCCGCCAGCCGCAACGCTCCGAAACCAGACGCAGTCCCGCCGCCCAAGCCGCGCTCCCTTACGACGAGGCCGATTCCATTCAGGATGCTGTGCTAAAGAAGGTATATCGACTCTCTCGTAAGAAGGCCACCGCGTGAACCTATCTGAAAAAGACGTCCGCTACGTCGCCGACCTGGCAAACCTTCGTCTCTCCGACGAAGAAGTGCAGCGCATGTCTCATGATCTTGGGGAAATTTTGACGCATATCGAACAGCTCAAAGAGCTGGATACTTCTAAAGTGGAACCTATGGCGCAGGTGCTTTTCGATGCCGATGAAACAGCCACCTTGCGCGAAGATATTCCGCATGCTCCACTCAGCAATCAGGACGCGCTCGCCAATGCTCCTTCATCGGGTGCCGGTTATTACAAGGTTCCGAAAGTGATTGACCGCACATGAGCACTCCAACCTCACTGCCGTCCCTTACAATCACTTCGGTTCGCGAAGGTCTCCAGAAAAAAGAGTTTTCAGCCAAAGAACTCACGGAAGCGGCGCTCGCTTTCGCCCAAGCCGAGAATCCGAAAACCAACGCCTATCTGACCTTTTCGCCCGAACGCGCTCTGGCAGCGGCTGCCAAAGTGGACGCTGAGATCGCGAAAGGAGCGCCGCTGGGCTCTCTTGCCGGCGTTCCGCTCGGCGTGAAAGATGTCATCATCACCAAAGACATTCGCACCACCTGCGGTTCGCGGATATTGGAAAAATACATTCCGCCGTATGATGCCACTGCGGTCGAACGTCTGGAAGACGAAGGCGCCGTGATCATTGGCAAAATGAACTGCGATGAGTTCGCCATGGGCTCTTCAAACGAGA
The DNA here is from genome assembly GCA_963771405.1 of Bryobacterales bacterium. Taxonomy (GTDB): domain Bacteria; phylum Acidobacteriota; class Terriglobia; order Bryobacterales; family Bryobacteraceae; genus Bog-105. The sequence continues at coordinate 67,278 of CAVYUL010000024.1, read as the reverse complement.
ACTCCGCCTATGGCCCGGTGCGCAATCCGCGCGCGCTGGACCGCGTGCCCGGTGGATCGAGCGGCGGTTCGGCCGCCGCCGTGGCGCAAGGAACCGCCCTCGCGACGCTTGGTTCCGACACGGGCGGTTCCATTCGCCAGCCCGCGAGTTTTTGCGGAGTCGTTGGCGTTACCCCCACTTACGGCCGTGTGTCCCGCTATGGGTTGGTGGCCTTCGCCAGTTCTCTCGATCACATCGGCCCCTTTGCCCGCAACGTAGAAGACTGTGCCACCGTTCTTCGCGCAATGGCCGGACGCGACGAGCAGGATTCAACCTCCGCCTTTGCCCCAGTCGACGATTACCAAGCCCTGATGAAACTCCCGGTCAAAGGATTGAAGCTCGGTTTGCCCACCGAGTATTTCGAAGGCCTTACTTCCGAAACCGGAGCTGTCATTGACGCAGCAGTAAAGAAACTCGAAAGCCTTGGCTGTGAGATTCGCAAAATCAGCTTGCCTAACACAAAATACGCGCTTTCTTGTTACTACATCATTGCCACCGCCGAAGCCAGTTCAAACCTGGCGCGTTACGATGGCGTCCGTTACACCGTGCGCTCGGAAGGAGCCACGCTCGCCGATATGTACCGCAACACCCGAGGTGCCGGCTTCGGCGCGGAGGTCAAGCGCCGCATCATGCTTGGTACTTATGTCCTCAGCGCCGGCTATTACGACGCTTATTACAAAAAAGCCCAGCAGGTCCGCACCTTGATCGCGCGCGATTTCAGCGATGCATTCAAAGATATTGATGGTATTCTAGCGCCCGTCTCACCGTTCCCGGCTTTCAAAATCGGCGAAAAGGTCGATGATCCGCTTACCATGTATCTTTCCGATATCTACACCCTTACGGGCGATCTCGCCGGCGTTCCCTGTATGAGCGTCCCGTGCGGCCAATCGAAAGATGGCTTGCCGATCGGCCTGCAAATCTTCGCCAAGCACTTCGACGAAGCAACCATGCTCCGTGTGGCTTATAACTACGAGCAAGCCACCTCGCGCTGAGCGACTTTGACACGCATCGGTCCCGCCGGCTGGGCTTACAAAGATTGGGCAGGCGTCGTCTATCCCGCCAAGAAACCGCGTGGTTTTTCCGAACTCGCGTTTCTCACCCAGTACTTCGACACCATCGAAGTCAACGTCACGTTCTACCGGCCCATCCCGCCCGGCACCGCGCTGAACTGGCTGCAAAAAATCAAAGCCAACCCCCGTTTTAGGTTCACCGCCAAACTCTGGCGCGGCTTCACTCATGACCGTAACGCCACACCTGCCGACGAACACGAATTTAAAGCCGGTCTCAATCCCATGCTCGACCAAGGGAAACTCGGAGCCCTGCTCATGCAGTTCCCCTGGTCTTTTCGCAACTCAAAAGAAAATCGCGACTACCTCACCCGCCTGTGCGCCCGTTTTGCCGATTTCCCTTTGGCGCTCGAAGTGCGCCACGCGAGTTGGAGTGAACCAGGCGTGCTCGATCTCGTCAGCCAACTCAGCCTGGGCTTGTGCAACATCGACCAGCCACTGTTTTGCAAATCCGTCGCGCCCAGCGCGGTCGCAACATCCTCCATCGGTTACGTCCGTCTGCATGGCCGCAATTACGATAGCTGGTGGCGCGAAAGCAAGTATTACGGCGAGCGCTACGACTATCTTTATTCGGCGTCGGAACTCGCACCCTGGATTGACCGCATCAAAGCAGTGGAACATTCAACGCAAGATACTTATGTAGTCACGAACAATCATTATCTTGGCAAGGCCGTAGTCAACGCCTTCGAAATCTCATCGATTCTGCGCGATGAGACCCTGCCCATGCCGCCCGAGCTAATAGAGCGTTACCCGGAACTCGAACCGTTCGCAAAAAAAGAGAAGCAACAAGGCGGCTTCGATTTCTAAGCCTTCTCCAGCAACTCTTTTCGTATCTGTTCCATACTCTTGCTCTTCCAATAACGATTAAACTGTTCTACCGACATCAGCGTCCGCGGCAACATTCGATCCACATAAACCGTTCCTCGCAGATGGTCGATTTCATGCTGCAAAATACGCGCATACCAACCCGATGTCTCAATCACTTGTGCGTTGCCCTTGTGGTCTAAACAATCCACTCTCACCTTTCGGGCCCGCGGCACCAGCGCCGTAAAGCCCGCAAAACTCAAGCAGCCTTCGAAAAACTCCACATCCGCCGCGCTCTCCAGCTGGATCTTCGGATTGATCAGCACCTGAAACGGTACCGGCTTGCGCTCGCGCTTTTTGGTAAATCCCGACGGCGCATCCTTCGTGTATTCCGGTTTGTCTTCAATCACCGCCAGTTGCAAACCCAAACCCACTTGCGGCGCAGCTAAGCCGACCCCGGGTGCGTCGTACATGGTTTCGCGCATCCATTCAATCAAGTCCTGCGTTTCGCGGCTTCGGATTTCCTCCACTGTCAACGCTTTGGCCTGCTGCCGCAAAACCTCGTCACCCAACTGCACTATCTTCAATCGCATGCTTTTATGATCGTCGTACACTTGACTTGGAGATGAGCACCAAACCCGCACATGCTTCAGTAAGCGAAGGGTTCGAGCCGGAACCGCGCTGGCCCGCGCTGATTGCCGTTGTAGCCACCGGTTTGCTTTTTTTGTTCATGCCGGAGCGCCTCACGTTCGGTCCCAACTGGCTGCTGCTCGCGGCGGCCGGCGTTCTGATCGTTCCCACTGTCATTACGCGCCAAATGGGCAGCAACAAACTCAACTATTGGTTCGGCCTCTCGCTTTCCGGCGTGATGACAGCCGCGCTCGTTTGGTCGCTCGCAATGTTGATTCAAGGTTTGCCCGCCAAAAAGGAAAATCCCGAAGAACTCCTTCGCGCGGCTGTCGCGCTTTGGATCTCAAACATTCTCGTGTTCGCCTGCTGGTATTGGCGTCTCGATGCCGGCGGCCCGCACGCTCGCGATCTTCGTCCGTTTCATTGCGATGGCGCTTTTCTCTTCCCGCAAATGACCCTGCCGCCAGATTCCAAACTTCTGAAATCCCGCTGGCGTCCCGGCTTCGTCGATTATTTGTTTCTGGCTTTCAACACATCCACCGCATTTTCACCCACCGACGCCCCAATCCTGTCCCGCTGGGCGAAGCTCCTCATGATGGTACAAAGCAGCATCTCGCTGGGCACCTTGGCGATTTTGGCCGCCCGCGCCATAAATATTTTGTAGCCCATGGAACTTTCCGGCGGCTTCTGTCATTACACGGTTTGACAAGCCGATGACCAGCGACGAAGACCTCATGCTGCAATTCCAAAATGGCTCGCGCGAAGCCTTTGAGGAATTGTTTGCGCGCTATCGCCAGCCGCTGTATCGTTTTTTTCGCCGCCGCATCGCTAACGGCGCCCGTGCCGACGATCTGATGCAAGAAACCTTCCTCGCTGTCATCCGCGCTAAAGTTCGTTATGAGCCACGCTCGCTGGTGCGCACTTATTTCTATGGCATCGCGCTCAAACAAGTTTCCGCCGACCGCCGCTGGCAATCGCGCCGCGCCGCTACGCCGCTTTCGGGTATAGAGCCAACCTCCGAAACCGGCGACGCTTCCATCTGGGTGAAACAGGCTCTCACCAAGCTCGATGACATGGATCGTGAAATTCTGATGCTCCGCGAGTACGAGGAACTCAGCTATGCCGAAATCGCCAAGCTTTTACATCTTCCCGTGAACACCGTCCGCTCCCGCCTCTTTCGTGCCCGCCTCGCGCTCAAAACTCTGTTGGCAGGTGACCTATGCCAATGAACACTCATCCCGTTAAGCCAGAAGATGTCATGGCGTATCTCGATGGTGAACTCTCACCCAACGCCACTGCCGAAGTGACAGCGCATTTGGCCCGCTGCCGCGCCTGCCAGGAAATTGCCGGCGACGTGCAATCCGTGTCCCGCCAACTCGCGAGTTGGGTTGTTGAGCCGAAGCCCGATGAGATCCCGCCGAATATCGCCGTGGCGCTCGATTCCTTACCTGCCAAAACGGACAAAAGAAAGCCCTCAATCTGGCATCGGCACTTCGTTGCGCGGCTTCCCCAAGTTGCAATTGTCTTGCTGGCCATCGTCCTGGTTCCTGCCGCTGTGATCCTATTCTTCTCCCGAGCGCCACACCTCGCAATGAGCGATAAGGCCCTTGGTCTGCAGCCTGCGGACTTAGCCCAGGGTTCGAGAACGGTCGAGCCCGCTTTGGCCAATTCACTTGTGCCCGCGCCTACCGCCCAGCTCGAAGCGAATATGCAACGCTCTTTCGCCCTGGACGGCAATGTCAAGACAGATCAACCCCAAGCCGCTGAGAACTCTCCGCCGCTCGTTGCTCGCACCGCCGAAATCCGTCTAACCGCCAGCCGCTTCGACACAATCCAATCCGATCTGGACCGCATCCTGCTCCAATTCAGCGCCCAGATCGCCCAACTCCAAGTTTCCACACCCACCGGTCAGCCTCGCACCCTCAGCGCCACTCTCCGCATCCCGGCGCCCCAACTCGACCCCGCGCTCGCGCAACTCCGCACTCTCGGCCACGTCGATTCGGAATCGCAAAACGGCGAAGAAGTCACCCAGCAATCCGTCGATCTTGAAGCGCGTCTTTCGAACGCTCGCCGCACCGAGCAAAGCCTCTTGCAAATTCTCAATACTCGCACCGGCAAACTTGGCGATGTCCTCGAAGTCGAACGCGAACTGGCTCGCATCCGCGGCGAAATCGAGCAGGCCGAAGCCGAACAAAAAAGTTTGAATAACCGCGTCGCCTTCGCTTCTGTCACTCTGCAAGTGGGCGAGGATTATCGCGCTCCGCTAGCGGCAACCGCTCCCCAATCGATCGGTACGCGTCTGAGTAACTCTGCTGTCGAAGGCCTGCATACTGCCTTCAACGGCATCGTCGACATCACGCAGTTCTTCCTGGCCGCCGGCCCCAGCCTATTGCTGCTCGCCCTCTTGTTCGGCTTACCGGCTTACTTCCTCTGGAAGAAGTTGCGGCACTGATTTGCGACCCTTGTGTGTCACCAGCCGGTCTAGGTAAAGGTAAATCACCGGCGTGATGTAAAGCGTAAGTAATTGCGAAACCAGCAATCCGCCCACCACCGCGATGCCCAGCGGACGCCGTGCTTCACCGCCCGCGCCGGTTCCAAAGGCAATTGGCAGCGTGCCCAGCAGCGCTGCCATGGTGGTCATCATAATCGGCCGGAATCGCTGTAAGCATCCTTCGAAGATCGCTTCCTCCGGCGTTTTGTTCTCATTCCGCTGAGCCGCCAATGCGAAATCGATCATCATGATCGCGTTCTTCTTCACAATGCCAATCAGCAGGATCACGCCGACAAACGAGTACAGGTTCAAATCCTCGCCGAACAGCAAAAGCGTCAGCAACGCGCCCAAACCCGCCGCCGGCAAACCGGAAAGAATCGTAATCGGGTGAATGAAGCTCTCGTACAAAATCCCCAGCACCAGGTAAATTACCAATACAGCAATCAGCAACAGAACGCCCAGCCCACGCAACGAATCCTGAAATGCCGCGGTGGTGCCTTGATAGCTGAATATCACCGTGCTCGGTAGGTTGATCGAAGTGGCTGCTTGATCGATCTTTGCCGTCGCTTGGCTCAAAGCCACGCCCGGCTGCAGATCGAATTGGAAGTTGATCGCCGGGAGCTGCCCAATGTGGCTCACCGAAAGCGGTGCTACCGTCTGCTGCAGGTCGCTCACCGCTTCCAACGGCACCATCTTGCCTTGGCTTGAGCGAATGTAAAGCTGGCGCAAAGCCGCCGGATCGCGTTGAAATTGGGGTGACACTTCAAGCAGCACATCGTACTGATCTGAAGCTGCCGTAATCTTGCTCACCTTGCGGCTGCCATAGGCGTCATACAACGTGTTGGCAATCGAATCGGGCGTCAATCCCATCGCCAGCGCCAAGTTCCGGTTGATGTGTACATCCAAGCGCGGATTTGCCAAACGCAAATCGCTATAGACGTTTCGAATCTCCGGAATCCCGTGCAGCACCGCTTCCAGCTTCGGCGCCCATTGATAAAGCTCGTTCAAATCCGCATCCTGTAACGCCAGCGAATACTGGCTGCGGCCTTCGTTCTGTCCCAACGTAATCAACGGTGGCGACTGTAGAAAAACCATCAACCCCGGAATCTGTTGGAACTGCTGCTGCAACTGCCCAATAATTTGGGTGACATGCGGCCGGTTCGGTATCGCCTTAACCCCAATGAACATGAAGCCGGAATTTTGCCCACCACCCACTTGGCCGCCGATGCCCGAACCAAAACTATCCACCCACGGGTTCTTCGCTACAATCGCATTTACTTCCCTCTGCAGCCGCACCATCTCTTCAAAGGAAGTGTCTTGCGCCGCTTCTGTGCCGCCAAACGCGAACCCCTGGTCCACCACTGGCATGAACCCCTTCGGCATCACAATAAACAGCCAAACCGTCGCCACCGTCAGCGCAATGCTCAAAATAAGCGTCGCCAACCTGTGACGCAAAACCATCTGCAAAGTCCGCTTGTAGAGGCCGTTCAGTCCGGTGAAGAACTTTTCAGACGCCCGGTAAAACAATCCCGTTGGATGGCTCTCATGATGCAGAAACCGGCTGCAAAGCATCGGAGTCAACGTCAGTGAGATTACGCCCGAGATCAAAACCGCCACCGCAATCGTGATCGAAAACTCACGCAGCAAGCGGCCGATGATGCCGCCCATAAACAGTACTGGAATGAACACCGCAACCAGCGATACCGTCATCGAAACGATGGTGAAGCCCACCTCGCGCGCGCCTTCAATCGCCGCCTGCATCCGCGTCTTGCCCATTTCCATGTGCCGAACAATGTTCTCCAGCATCACAATGGCGTCGTCCACCACAAAGCCTACCGACATCGTCATCGCCATCATGGAAAGCATGTCCACCGTGAAGTTCATCAGCTTCATCGCCGCGAACGTTCCAAGCAACGACAGCGGCACTGCCAAACTCGGGATCAACGTCGCCGACACGTTCCGCAAGAAGAAGAAAATCACGCCGATCACCAGCGCAATGGTCAGCAACAAAGTAAACTTCACATCCGCAATCGATTCGCGAATGTTTTCCGAATCGTCGTGCGAACGGTCAATTTGCACACCCGGCGGAATGCTCTGCTTCAACACCGGAATCATCGCTTTCACTGCGTCCGCTACAGCCACAGTGTTCGCGCCCGGCTGCTTCTGAATGGCGAGCACAATCGACGGCTTATTCTTGATCCAAAACACCGATTTGTTGTCCGCCACGCTGTCGAACACATGCGCCACTTCGTTCAAATGCACCGGGCTGCCGTTCTTGTACGTAACAATCAACTTCCCAAACTGGGCGGCATTCGTGAGTTGACTGTCGGATTGCACGGTATACGCTTTGGCATAACCATAAAGTGCCCCAGCCGGTAAATTCACGCTTCCCGAAGACAGTGCCGCTCGCACTTGCTCCAAATCAATCTGTTTCGCCGCCATCTCCGCCGGGTCGGCCTGTACGCGTACCGCATACTTCGCCGCACCAAACACGTTCACACGCGCCACGCCGCTCACCATCGAAAGCCGGCGCCCCATCATCGTTTCGGCATAATCGTCAAGCTGCGAAGGCGTCATCGTATCCGAGTGCAGCGAAATGAACATGATCGGCTGCTCTGCCGGATTCACTTTTGAATAGGAAGGTGGTGCCGGCATATCGGTAGGCAGGTTCCCCTGCGCTCGCGAGATCGCGGCCTGCACGTCTTGTGCCGCCGCATCGATATTCCGGCTCAAATCGAATTCCAGCGTAACCGCCGTCGAGCCGAGCGAACTCGAAGACGACATGCTGTTCAAACCCTCAATCGTCGAAAATTCAGATTCGAGCGGCGTCGCTACTGAAGACGCCATCACGTCCGGATTGGCGCCCGGCAGCGCTGCGCTCACCTGAATCGTCGGGTACTCCACCGCCGGCAAGTTGCTCACCGGCAGCGTCAAGTAGCTCAACAAACCAAAAATCAAAATCCCGGCCATCACCAGCGTGGTGGTGATCGCCCGGCGGATAAAAAAATCAGTGAAGTACATTCGACACTTCTTTCAGCACCCGCACCTTTAGCCCAGGTATGAGTTTCACTTGGCCGTCTGAGATAACCGTTTCCCCAGTCTTCAACCCGGAAGCAATCACAGATTGTTCCGGCGCATTATCCGCCTTATAAATTCTCAGCACGTCCACCGGGCGCATCGCCACGGTCTCATCCTGATTCAAAACCCAAACGTACTTGCCTTGCGGCCCGGTTTCCACCGTCCGGCTCGGCACCACTAGCCGGTCGTGTTCCAGCTTCAACCGCGCCTGTACGTTCACATATTCGCCGGGCCACAAACCGCGGTCCTCGTTCGTAAAACGGGCCTTCACTTTGATGGTTCCCGTTGTCGTATCTACGGTGTTGTCGATAAACTCCAATACGCCTTGCTTGCCGCCCGCCATCACGGCTAACCCTCGCTGCAACTGCGGCAGCAGCGCTTCGGGCACGCCAAAGGTCACATATATCGGCGACATCTGCAGCAGCGTTACCAGGGCCGCATCGTTGTCCTTAATCAGGTTGCCGGCCTTCACGCTGATCGCGCCCGCCCGCCCGGTGATCGGCGCCGCAATATTCGTGTAATCGAGTTGCAGTTCCGTTTGCGCCAACCGTGCGCGATCCGAACGAGTCGATGCTTCCGCACTCGCAATCGCGGCTTGATCGGCCTTCATCGATGCCAGCGCCGTATCGTTGCTCGCCACCACCTGTTCGGTTTGTTCCTTCGAAAAAATCCCTTCTTTCGCCAATTCCAAGCCGCGATTCGCCGCCCCTTGCGTCTGCTTGATCTGCGCTTCGTCTCGCGCCACATTCGCTCGCGCCTGGTCCGCCAGCGCGGCATCTTTGCTTAAGTCCGCTTGAATCTGCGCAATTTGGCGTCGGATCGGCTCCGGATCGATTTGGAAAAGCTGTTGGCCCTTCGCAACGTTCTGGCCCTCCTGAAAGTCGACGCGCAGAACTTGGCCTGCAACGCGTGACTTCACGTCCACGGTGGCCATACTCTCCACGTTCCCAACTGCGGAAATATCCAGCGGTACGTCGGTTTGGGACACCGCCACGGTTCGCACCGCGGGCGGTTCCATCATCCCTTCGCCCATGGGAGACGCTGTCTTTTTTGCCGTACAGCTAGCGAGAACAAGACTCAAACTCAAAATGACAAGGTTGGATCGCAAGATTTGCACAAGAAAGGGTAACCTCTATGGTCCCATAGAAAGAAATGCGAGTGACAGTTCCGGGGAGAATCAATCTCATTGGCGAACACATCGATTACCACAATCTGCCTATTCTTCCCTTGGCCATCCAGCGCCGAATCTGTATAGATTACGAAGAACGAGACGACAGTGTTCTGAAAGCGTGCTCGGAAAATTACGGGAATGTCCAAATTGATATAAAATCGCCGCTCACCCTTGAGCCGGCGGGTTCTTGGAAGAACTACATCAGCGCCGCCGTCGCCGCGCTAAGCGAACGTTGGACCATCCATCGCGGGATTGAAGCGACGGTCACTTCCGATCTCCCGCCCGCCGCCGGCCTGTCATCCTCATCTGCTCTACTCACCGGTTTTACCCTCGCGCTCTTGCGTGCAAATGGCTTTAATCCAACCGTATCCGAACTCATGGATATTCTTCCCGATGGTGAACAATTCGTTGGCACCCGCGGCGGCGGCATGGATCACGCTGCCGTTCTGGCAAGCGAACCCGGTTGTGCCCTGCTCATCGAATTTGCGCCGTTGCGTCTTACCCCCGTCCCGATCCCGGATTCCTGGCAGTTCATCGTCGCTCACAGTCTGACAACCGCCGAAAAATCGGGCGAAGTTCGTGAACAATTCAATTCACGCCGCAAAACCGGGCAAAGCGCTCTCGAAAAATCGCGTGCCGGTCTCGCTCTGAGCGCGGATGAAACCCGTGCGTATCGTCACATCACCACCGAAGCGCAGCGCGTCCACGACGCCGTTTGTGCCCTAAAACAGAAAAACAAAGAATTGTTCGGCGCACTGCTGTGTGAATCGCATCGCAGCTTGCGCGACGATTTGCGCGTCAGTTGTGACGCTTTGGACGAACTGGTCGATGTCGCAATGCAGAGCGGCGCTTTGGGCGCCCGCCTCACTGGCGCCGGTTTCGGTGGCTGCGCCGTCGTTTTCTGTGAAACAGCCAATCGCGAAACGGTCGCTGAAGGACTCATCAAGAGCTTTTACGCCAATCGCCCGGCCTTCTCCCGCGAAACCCATCTCATCTTCGCCACTCCTTCCGCCGGAGCCCTGCATGCCTGAACAAATCGAGCGCGCCGTTTTGTTAGCCGCTGGCCGCGGCACGCGCATGGGCGAAATCACGCAAACCACGCCCAAACCAATGCTCACCGTGCACGGCAAACCAATGATGGAACACATCATGGACCGTCTGGCCGAAGCCGGTATCCGGCGTTTCTTTGTGGTGATTGGTTATCAAGGCGATTTGATTCGCAACCACTTCTCCCACTGGCGTTTCCCCGTCGAATTTCGCGTTCAAAATCCTGTCAATGGCACCGGCGCAGCCGCCCTTCTCGCGAAGGAATTCGCCGCCGATCAACCGTTCCTTCTCACCTTCGGTGACTGCCTCTGCAATGCCTCTGAGTATCTGCGCATCCGCTCCATTCTCGAATGCCATCCCAATGCCTCCGCCGCTTTAGCCGCCAAAGACATCGAAGATCCCTGGCAAGGCGCAGCTATTTATGCGGAGCAGGGAAGAATCACTCGCATCATTGAGAAACCCCCCAAGGGCACGTCCACCACGCGCTGGGGCAGCGCTGGCTTCTACGCCTTTCGCCCTGTGATTTTCGATTACCTCGCTCGCCTCACACCTTCGGTACGCAATGAATACGAAATTACTTCAGCCTTCGAAATGATGCTGACAGATGGTCTGGAGCTCCGCATCTCGCCTGTAGAAGGCGACTGGCGCGATATTGGCCGCCCCGAAGACCTCCAAGCCGCCAATCGCTAACGCCTCAACCGGGTGACCCAACATGGCTCCTTTCCCAGCCGTTAGTGCCGCTAACCTCGTATTTTGGCGCTAAGATCGTATTGGTAAGTGGCTGGACGGCTCTAACTTCGCCCAGCAGGAGGTAAAAAATGTCATCCAGTCCTCAAGCGGCTCCTGAGTACAGAACCGCCAATCAGTTTGAACTCCAAGATAAACTCGGCAAAACCAAGGTTACTTATTATCCACTTGGACCGGGTCCTATCGTGCAAGGCGAGCCTCGAGGCCCAAGGCTTGATTATTCGGGCGCGGAAGGACAATTCTGTTTTCGTTGCGACTCGATCAATTCGCAGAATATGCCGGGCATGGGCCAAATTCTTTGTGTCGATCTCAGTCCGACGCTCGCTTTTAATGTCTGCTTGCCCCAGATTGTGATGGGCGATACAAATAGCCAGCCGTTCACCACGTTCTGTGTCAGGTCCACCGCCGCCTCTGCGGGTGCAACAGGCGCTCAAATAAGCTACGAAGTAGGTGAGATGAGCGGCAACGCCAACATCATTTTCCTGCCCCTTTAGTCGGTAATTATTAGCGCGAACGTGGCATTGCGGGGAAAACTCTCACCATTTAAGCTGGTTCAGGGGGATTTTGCATGGCAAAGATTTCGATAGACGATCTTGGGGGGTCAGCCAAGCTTGATATTGCTGATGACTCACTGGCCGCTCAGCACGGTTTGAGCCGCCTTCACACTGCGGCATCTGATGTGATTACCGCTTTGCCCCGGCTTTTGCTCGACAAGCCGTTCTTTAAAGAAGCTTCTTTTGGGCTTACGTTTAGCCTGCCCGCCATTCCGATTAAGTCCAACACCGTCAATATCAAGGCCGGCGCCAATTCCAGTCTCCGTATTTCGCGCTGCGCCGATTCGCCTCTCTTCGGCAAAGATGACTGCGATCCCGTCGAAATTCCCGGCAACGATTGCTTCGTTAGCCTGGAGCTCGATACCACGGTCGATGCGGGTGTGAAAGCTCCGCTGCCGCAAGGCTTCGGCGTCAGTTTCGAGCAATCCACCGCTCCCAAGTTTTCCACTCATCTTCATATAGAAGGTTCTGACGCCTCCACTACCTCTCTCGAAACAGCATTGTCGAAAGCCATCAATGCCTTTCGCATTCTCGATTCTGCCGATGCCGTCCTCAATGTTCCTCCGGGAGCCATCTATTCCTTTGATCTCGCTGGTTCTGTGAAGGTCGGCGGGTCGTGGCAGCTTCCGTTGTCTGTGAATCAACTATGCCTTGCCGACGCGAAACTCCCTTTCAATCAATCCATCGCGGTCAATCCGAACGTCAAGGTGAAGCTCGAAGGCGACATCAAACTCACTTCCGAATTCAGTGTGCGTGTCCGCAAAGTACAACCTGGCCAGCTCCACTTCGCGCTCTACCGCAAAAAAGGCAGTACTCTGGAGGCTGGCTTTACTGCCGCTGCCGAACTCCAGGCCAACATCGACAAACTCGATTTGATCAAAACCGTCTTCACTGCTCTCGGCTCTTCCCTCGATAGCAGCGCACTCGGCGCTCTCACACCCGACGAGGCCGATGAAGTCCACCAGATCTTAAAAGATGGCATTAGCCGCAGTCTCGGCATCGCCCTCAACTCCACCTGCAGTGCCAGCTTAAATGACGAAGCCCTCTTTGCTTACGCCATGGATTGCTCATCCATCAATCCAGCCAAGAAAGACGCCATCGCAAAAGCTCTTCATGGCGATTGGGGCGGTTTCAACGACCCCGCTGTTGCCCGCCAACTCCGCAATGCAGTTGTCGAGTCCAACGAGCGCAAAACTACTCTCAGCTTCAACTTTCTGGGCCTCTATAACGCCGTCTCCATTGGCGACTTTGTGAAGTCCATGCGCTTACTGCGCAACGACGAAGATGGCAGCATCACAATCACCGATAAAGTCACCGCCGCCCGCATCGCCGCTGCCATCACTCCTCTCGCCGCCAAAGAAGACCGCCTCCGCAAGGCCTTGTATGAAGGTTTCGTAGCCACGGCTACCTATAAAGCTTTGCTGGCGGCCGTGGGCGCCAACCCCGCCTTTGACGCTAAACAGTCCTACCTGGTTTATGCCGAGCGCATGTCTTTTCGCGATGCCCTCAAACAACTGACCGCCGGTGAGGTCCTGGGCGTCATGCCCGAAAACGTCAAAACGGCTCTCGGCGCTGTCGGTGCCCCGGTCCATCACGCCAATTTCCGCGGTTCCCGCTCGTATTCAAACGACGAAGTCCTCCGCTTCTTCTTCTCCGATGTGGCCCAATTCACCCCGCATAGCTGTAGCGAGCTCATCCGAATCGCGCGCTTCGTCCTCGCCGATCTGCTCGATCCCCAAGACCCCACCGATCAAGCCCGCATCGCCCATCTCGAAAACGATCAACTGTGGTTGGAAATGGCCAGTCATCCCGCCTCGATCGCCGAACCTTTTAGTGCCGATTATCTGGATATCGTCTGGTGGGCCGCCGCTATTGATAAAACCGCTCCCTTGCTCGCCGACACCATCCGCTACGCGCGCACCCTCAAAGGCGATATCTCATCGGATGCCACCTTCATGAAAAAACGCGCCAATCTCGCGTCCGCTCTCGATAACGTCACCCACTCCACCCACGGCGCTTTCGACAAAGCCTTTGCTCTCAGTGTCATGTCGGAGTTGGCCGGATCGAAGTCAACCAAGGGACCCGTTTTCGAAGCAACTTGGGACGGGAAAACCATCTTCAGCAACAAGCCCGCTGAAGAAATTGCCGCTGCCGCCCGCTGATTAAACTGCTTGACATATATGCCAATATCAGCATATATATAAGGTAACGTATGCCCGCCACTATCAAAGAACAGACCGCCCACACCCTGGAAGTCGTCAAAGAAGAAACCATCGCCGCGCCGATCGATATTGTCTTTGAAACCATCCTTGAGCAGATCGGCCCTGAAAACGAGGCGCCTAACGTCGGCCGCATCCCCATGAAACTCGAGCCTTGGCCCGGCGGCCGCTGGTTTCGCGATCTCGGCAACAACGCTGGCCACTTCTGGGGTCATGTGCAAGCCATCAAACCGCCCAGTCTACTGGAAATCTGTGGCCCGCTCTTCATGTCTTATCCAGCCGTATCTAACGTCCAGTACCGGCTTTCTGAAGAAAACGGCGTCACTCTCCTCAAATTCACCCATCGTGTCATGGCGCAGATCTCCCATGATCAGGAGCTGGTCGCGAATTTCCCCCGTATTGAAACGGGTTGGGACAATATGCTCGGCCGAATCCGCTCGGCCGCTCTCGCCAAGAAACACTAAGGGAATTGGTGGCCATGAAAACTCTTTTCGAAACGGCTACTCAGAGTGAGATCAAGGAACGGATCGCGAAACTGCAGCCCGAAAGCCCGCGCCAGTGGGGAAAGATGACACCCGCGCAAGCGCTGGCTCATTGTTCCACCAGTCTGGAAATGGCCATGGGAACTAAACCATCATCGCCTCGCGCGCCAATTGGTTACGTGCTCGGCCCGTTGATCAAGCATCTGCTCATCCACAAAGGCGAGCCCATGCGGCGCAATTCCCCCACTGTCCCGATGCTCATCGTCGCCGACAATCGGGATCTCTCCGTTGAGCGTCAAAACCTCCTGCAAAGCATAGACCGCTTCGCAACCACCGGCCCCGCAGGCTGCACCAAGAACGCCCACCCCTTTTTCGGCAAACTCACTCCCGACGAGTGGGCCTCTCTCATGTACCAACATCTCGATCACCATCTCCGCCAATTTCAAGCGTAAGGAGCTAAGCCCGTCATGTCACTCGCAGAGACTCTTATCCAGGAACTCGACCAGGAAGGCAAAACCACCCGCCGCGTTCTGGAACGAATTCCAAACGAAAGCCTCACTTGGAAGCCTCATCCCAAGTCTTTCTCTCTCGGCCAACTAGGTCTCCACATCGCCCGCCTCAACAACGGAATTTCCGCAATGAGCATCGACGACGTCTTCACGATGTTGTCGAATCCCTTCGTCTTTCCAGATGCCGAATCCGCTAAACAGATTCTCGATGAATTCGATTCGGGCCTTGCGCGAGCAAAAGAGCGCGCCGCTGCCATGGATGATGCCAAGCTTACTGGCATGTGGACTATGAAATCAGGCGATCAAACAGTCATGTCCATGCCCCGCATCTCCTTGTACCGCCTGCTTCTCTGCAATCACCAGTACCACCATCGTGGCCAACTGTCCGTCTACCTCCGCTTACTGGATCTGCCTGTTCCGTCCATATACGGTCCCAGCGCCGACGAAAATCCATTCGCGCGCTAATACATTTGTAGGTAGACAGGAAGCTCGTCTGTGGCATAATGAACTTATGCCTAGCGACGTTACGCCTAAAGCTGGAATGCCTCCCGGCACTCTCCCGCTCCTCATCCTCCGCGTGCTCCAATCGGAAGCTCTCCACGGCTACGCCATCGCCCAGCGCATCCACCTGCTTTCGAGTGAAGTCCTCGCCGTTGAAGAAGGCCTGCTCTACCCGACCCTCCAAAAAATCCTCCTCAAAGGCTGGGTCCACGCCAAATGGGGTATCTCCGAAACCAATCGCAAAGTTCGCTTCTATGAGTTGACCAAGCTCGGCCGCGAACAACTCAAAGCCGAACTTTCCGATTACCAGCGTTTCTCCCAAGCCATCCAGGACGTCCTGCGCACCGCCTGAAAGGAATCGCCATGAGCCAATTCTTCCGTCGCCTCCACTATCTGCTCAACCACCGTCGCCTTGATAGTGAACTCGCGTCCGACATGCAATTCCATCGCGAAATGGCCGGCGCCGGCCGCGCCAACTTCGGCAACGCACTACTGCTCCGCGAAGACGCGCGCGATGCCTGGGGCTGGACTTGGATCGACCGGCTCTTGCAAGATCTGCGCTATGGCTTCCGCATCCTCGCTAACTCGCCCGGCTTCACGCTCACTGCGGTCCTGGTTCTCGCCCTCGGCATCGGCGTCAACGTCGCCGGGTTCACCTTCTTCAACCTGGTAGCCCTCAAGCCTCTGCCCGTGCGCGATTCCGAAAGGCTCGTAAGACTGGTGCGCCGATCGCCCACCTCCTTCACGAGCGAAATGGCCTACCCTTCGTTCCTCTTTTATCAGCAACACGCTAAGACACTCTCCGCCGCAATGGCTGTCCTCGGTGTCCCGCCTATGGAGATCGATAACGATACCGAAGGCACAAGCTGCTCCTTCGTCACGCCAAACTATTTCACCGAACTCGTTACCCATCCCGCCTACGGCCGCATCATCGATCCCACGAACGACTCTCAAACCGGTGCGCCGCCCGTCATGCTCATCAGTTACGGCCTATGGGGTCGCCGCTTCGGCGCCAGTCCCTCCGTCATCGGTCGCGTCATTCATCTCAACAACAAGCCCATCACAATCGTCGGAGTTTTGCCTGAAACACTTGCCACCCTAGGCGGTCAGAACCCGGATATCTGGCTCCCCATCGCACAGCAACCCTACTTCTTCGAGGGCAGCAAAATCCTCAATGATTTTGATGATTCGAGCATTCGCATGTGGGGCAAACTCACACGAGGAGTCAGCGCGAATGCCGCCCAGCAAGAACTCGCCGCTCTCACCAACGAATTGCGGCGTCAGCATCCAACTGCTGTTTGGGATAAAGAATACATCCAAGTCTCTCCCGGTGGTCACCTGCAAGTGATGCAACCGGAAATGTATCAGGTCGCCGCCATGGTCGGTGCACTCACGCTACTCATTCTGGCTGTCGCCTGTGGCAATCTCGGAGGATTGCTCCTCGCCCGCGCCGTGCAACGCGAGCGTGAGATCGGTATCCGGCTCGCTATCGGCGCCAGCGCCCCGCGCATTTTTCGTCAACTCTGTACCGAAAGCCTGTTACTCGCTACCCTCGGTGCTTCCGCAGGTCTGCTTCTTGGTTGCACCATCATGCACATTGTGCTCACCCAGGTAGACGCTCCCAAATGGCTGAGTGCCGCGCCCGACATCCGCATCGTCCTGTTCACCGTGTTCATGAGTTTCTTCTCGGCCCTCGTCTTCGGCTTAACCCCCGCGCTCCAAATTGCCCGCCAACGTCAGCACAAGACCCTGGCCCGCCAGATTCTGGTCACCGCCCAGGTCGCAGGCACCTCCATCCTCTTGATCGTCGCCGGACTTCTCGTCCACGCTTCCCAGCACGCTTTGTACACCGATCCCGGCTTCAGTTACGAACATCTCGTCACCATCGACGGCCAACTTTCGCAACACGGTTTCACCCCCGAAGCCGCCAGGAATTATCTCGACCGCATGCAAGCCCGCCTTCTCACTGTCCCCGGCGTTCGCTCCGTTTCTTTAGTAATGCTGCCGCCGCTAGGTCACGCTGTATCCAGAATGGATCGCGACATCGATGGTCAAAAAGTGGCGATCTATCCGAACTGGGTGACGCCGAGTTTCTTTCGAACCATGAAAGTCCCTGTTCTCTTGGGCCGCACCTTCCTGCCGAATGAGAAACATGCCGTGATCGTCAGTTCCTCCTTCGCGCGAAAAACCTGGCCCAACCAGAATCCTCTAGGAAAGTTGGTCGGCGAAGACGCGGAAAAGGACATCGTCGTCGGAGTCGTCGGCGACGCCCACGTTAACGCCCTCAACGATGACGATGCCGTCGAACAGTATTGGCCGGCCGCCAACGATCAAATGCCGAACATGGTTCTAATCGTCCGCATGGGCGGCGCGGTCGAAAGTCTCCCCGCTGTCGCCAAATCGATCAGTCAAAGCATCGATCCCCGCCTTTTCCCCGAAATTCGCCAAATCAAGACCCTCTATCGCGATAACGTTCTCATCATCGAGCAAGCGGCAGCCGGCGTGACTCTGATCGGCGTCGTCGCCCTTCTTCTCGCCGGCGTTGGATTGATAGGGCTTGTGAGCTTCACCGTTTGGCAAAAAACCAAGGAAGTAGCCATCCGAGTCGCCTTAGGCGCAACGCGCGGAAACGTGTTGAAAATCATCCTCTGGCAATTCACCTGGCCGGTAACCATCGGCCTGCTCCTCGGCACCGCTCTCGCCGCCGCTGCCTCCCAGCTGCTCCGCCGCGTCCTCTTCGGCGTCAGCAATCTCGATCCCATCGGCTACATCGCCGCCATCGCCCTCTTGCTGCTCATGCTCGCCTTCGCTGCGCTTCTCCCTGCCTGGCGTGCCCTGCGCATCAACGTGTCAAAAGCGTTGCATTACGAATAGGCTCCGCAGGCAGCCTGGTGCTTACTCTAGTCGTAGCGAAGCGCAACCGCGGGATCAACCTCGCTTGCGCGCCGCGCCGGCACATAACTCGCGATCAAGGCCACACAGAACAGCACCGCTAGCACTGCGACATACACCAGAGGATCATCGCAACCCGCCCCAAGATAGCGCTGATCCGTCCCTTGAGATTTAAACAAAAACGAAGCCTATGAGACGAGCCGGCAAACCAAAAAGGCCTGGACGCCGACCGCCCAGGCCCTCACATCAGATGCCGGCTCAGGCCGCTCTTCCCACCGCCGTCACAGTCGCAATTTTCACCGCCGGTCCCACCGCCGCCGGTTTCTGCACCGGGAAGATCTCTTGCCCGTTCCATTCCGCGTTGAATGTCGGTGCACTGCTATCAGCCGCCACCAGCGTGCCGTTGCCCGCCAGTGCCGACATCACACAAATGCCCCACGCCGGATCGAACGCCGCGTGCGCGTTCTTCCCAGCCTCTTCAAGCGCTGAAATCACCTGAGATCGCTCTTTAAGGAACGTCGGGTCAAGACTTGGGTTTCCTGCCACCCTTGAGCCTTGTCCAATCGCCTTCGCCAGCAGCGGAGCCACCTTCGCAATCGCCGCCGCCCACCACGTGATCGACGCCCAGTCCGGGTGAAACTCTCCCGGCACACTCGCCGGAGCAGCATCCCACTGTGCCCACAAGTCATCGTCTTCTAAGGCCGCAATCCGCCGTGCGTCTTCTTGCGGATCGAGCAATTGCACCAGCACCTTGCGTCCCGTCGCACTCAAGTCTTGCTGCTTTCTCGGAACCAGATTCCGTATGTCCGAAAAGAAAAACCGCAAAACATCGTTTCCAGCGTACTTTCGGTCGGCGCTGAAAAGCGCATGCTTCACCGCCGCTCCGTGCTGCGGCAGGCCGGTCTTCACGCTTGCCGGCATCACTCCCAACACCTCGCCCGCATTGAGTGCTTTAAGCGCGTCGCTATACTTCATCGACGCTTTGTAGAGAAACAGATTCTGCTGCGCCTTCAGCGTCGGGCTTGCGCCCACCCCGGCCATGACGGCCTGATAAACCGCAGTCGCACTAAAGCCTTCATACAGCGCCTTCCGCAGGTTCTCAAACGTATTGCCTGTTTGAATGCGGGTCGCCGTCGCCTTGTCCGTGAAAGTGACAGAACCATCGTCACCCGTAATCGTCGTCATCGTCTTCACAAAATCGCTCACCGAAGTGCTGTTGTACAAACCAAGGAAATTAAAAGTCACAGATCCTTTGGTCTCCACGGTCTTCTGCACCCCCTGCGCAACCACTTTGGCGTTCGGCAAACCGGCCAAGCCTCTCCAATCGCCCGCCAGCGCGCCCGCAATCGCCGCTTTGGTCTGCGCATTCGGCGTAGAGATATCTATGTTGTACGCAATCGCCGCTTCGTTCGACCTTGAATTTGACCACGCCGCTGTAAGCTGAACTCCCAGCTGATGGCTGATACTCGCCTTCAAGGCGTCGCTAATAGAACTGATCTGATCTTGGCTAAGATTGCCTAAATTGAGATCGGGCGCAATTGCCGCTAAGAAAGCGCTGATCAGGTCCGTACCCCCCAGATTCGCGCCCAGCCCGGCGCCTGCCGTAAAGGTAACCGATATTTCCTTTCCCGGCTTCTGATAAACGCCCATGTGCAACGTATTCGTTCCAATCTTCCGCATACGAACATTGAATTCCGAAGATACTTCGAAACTGCCCGCAAGGCTTAGCGTCACTGCCGGCGCAACCGAGATTTTCTCGCTGAACGGCAAACTCGCGTTCGCCAAACTGTACTGGTTGATTGAGAGCGGGAGCGCCCAAGATCCCCCCACGGTCGCACTTCCCTCCACGTCGCTCGTATAGATGACATCGTTCGGAATCCTCAGCACCTCGTCTGGCGAATCCATGATGTTGAACGAGTTCAGCGTCTGCTGAACCGCGTCTTTCAATGTTGTCTTCGTCGATTGCGCGCCGGGTATCCGCACATACGTCGCAAAATCAGGCGCTGTGCTCCCCTCAAAACTCACCCCGAACCCGTTCGGCAGCGGCACGTTCACCGTCGCGTCCAGAACCGTTTCGAGTTCAAACGAAACCCAACAATCGCCGTTCTCGATCGGCACCGGATCGTAATCGTCGTCGCCAAACAACGTCTTGTCTCCCGTCCGCTTGACGCTGATGGTCGAATTAACATTCGCCTTTGCGTCCACCGTGTTGCCCTCCAGCGCAATCGATGGCTTCTCAAACGTCGCCGTAAAACTCGCCGATTGAAACTCCTTCGCATTCTGATCGCTGGACACAATGGGACTGACCAAAGCCTGCGCAAGGTTCGCATTGGTGGTGCGAAGCGCCTTCAGTGGGTTCTCCCCCAATAAAGATTGACCGGAAATATCCACGCTTTCCGATCCTGTCAAATCTCCGATAGTTAACGTTGGCACTTATATCCTCTTAGCGCGGCATACTATGCTCACCCTGCTGGCGAGAAGCCGCGCACTAAGATAAGCGTCAATTCGCTCTGAAAGGGGACATCAATTTTTCGCCGCCGGGTAAATGCTTCTCGGAATTACTCCGAGCGAAGAATCTCCATCACGTCCATATCGCGAATTCGGCGAGTCCCAACCCAAATACTCACGGCGGCAACCAGACAAATTAAGAGTGTTACGAAAACATAAGTTGCAACGCCGAGCCCTCTGGCTCCTTCAATCAGATTGCCCAACATTCTTCCGATACCCGCAGTGCAAACAATTCCCCCCAGAGATCCTGCCAGTACAGTCGTCAAGCCATGCCTCACAAACCCGGTGCGCAAGCGCGTGGGCGTCGTCCCTAGCGCCAGTCTCACCCCCATCTCATGCGTTCGCTGCGTGACGGCGTACGAAACGACTGCGTAAATGCCCATCAGCGCCAACAACAGACCGAAGCTGGCAAAGAAGGCGAGCGCCGTTCGGTAGAACTTCGGGCGGGCAAAAGCTTGATCCATCCGTTGCTGCATTGTTTTCACGCCGTAGACAGGAACGCCGCGATCTAACGATTCCAGAGCGGTCCGGACGGCCGCTATATGATCTTCGGGCCGACCTTCGACCTTCACTACAAACGTGGAATCAAACCCTCCGGGCTTGTCCGCCGGAACGAAGGTCTCTGGGGGATCGACATCGAAAACGTCCGCGATGTACTGGCCCATGAAATCGAGATTCCGAACAACGCCGACAACCTTTCGCACGGTTCCGTCGGGATCGGTGACCATGTGTCCGACGGCATCGGCTGGCCGTATCCAAAGCCTGGCGAATGTTTCGTTGACGACTACGACTTTGGCATCAGAGCGGATTTCTGCGTCGGTGAATTCGCGTCCATAGAGAACATGTCCGCCTGTGGTGGCAAAGTATCCATCCGTGATTGGGATGATAGATGCGTTGGCCCGCGGCGATGGATGGCCGTCGAAGGCGTGGGGACCACCCACGAAACCTCTGGACTGGAGAGGCAAGAACTCGGTCGAACTGGCACTTCTCACTCCCGGGAGACGCCGGAGACGATCGAGCGCCGCTTCGAAATACTGCAGACGCATGCCAGGCTTGTCGCGGAGAGTGCCATCCAGCGCGACGCTTGCGGTAACGAGGCCGTCGGTCTTAAATCCGCGATCGATATGAAGCTCGTGAGACACCGCTCGCACAACCGAGACAGAAGCCCCAAGCAAAACAAGCGTGAGCGTCACTTGTGCCGCCACCAGCACGTCGCGTATGATTCGGGAACTGCGCAACCCATACGTTCCGCGAGCCGCGAACAAGTGCATCCGCCCAACACTGAGTGCCGGTAACAGTCCAAACAGCACCGCGCTCAACGCTGCAAGCCCAACCATAAATGCGAGCACTCTGCCGTCAAGAATGCTGTAGACCTGCGATGGCAAAGCCGCCGGTTGCACTTTGCTCGCCACTGAAGTTGCCCAGAACGCGACAATTAATCCCAGCCCGGCCGAAACCAGCGCCAGCAGCAGACACTCCGTGAGTAATTGCCGCATCAGACGCGCCCTGCTTGCGCCCACAGCCGAACGGATCGAAAGTTCCTGCTGCCGGTCCGCCGTCCGCGCCAGCATCAGATTCGCTAGGTTCGCGCAGGCTATCAGCAAAGTCAACACCACAACACCCATCAGAAGAAGCGACGCATGTTTGACGTGCCCTGCCAACTGGTCCGCCAGCGGCATCAGAATCGGAATCCAATCAGCCCGGAACTTGCGATGCGGCTCCAACTCATGGACATTGGCCGCAAATGCTGCCCGAGCCTGCGCGAAACTGATGCCGGGTTTCAGACGTGCGATCGTCGCCCATCCGTTGTTGCCCGCCGAATACTCGGCTGCTTTCCAGAGAACCGTGCCTGCCGGATAATCGAAATCCGGCGGCATCACTCCGATAATCTGCAATGGCTCGTCAGGATTCGGTTGCAATCCGTAGACGCGTATCGTCTTGCCCAGAGCTTTGTTGCTGCCGGCATACAAGTCCTGCCACAGGGCGTTGCTGATGACCGCCACTCCGTGATCTTGAGCCGCAAAGGTTCTGCCGATAACAGGTCGCAAACCCAGCAACGAAAAGAAATTGCACGAGGTCATCGCAATATGCGCCCGCAACATATGTTGCGGCTCGCCGGTGTTTAAGTCGCCGTCTTCAACGATGGCGGCATCCTCGAGGTAATTCGAGTGCTCGCGCCAAGCGTTGAATTCCGCTGCCGTACTATGCGGCGGTTGGAAATGAATCAGAGCCGCAAGCTCTGTAGGATTTCGGAAAGGCAACGACCGCAACAACAATGCGTTAACCACGCTGAACACCCCTGTATTCGCCCCAATTGCGACGCCAAGCGCCACAACCGCGAAGCCCGTATGCCAAGGGCGTTTCGCCCAAAGTCGCAACGCATGCCGGCTATCGTGTCCAATCTCCACCCCAAGCTGCACTGGAAGGGAAACGGCGAGGTCGAACAGGAAACGCGTCCAAGTCTTGATCACGGGTTTACCCTTCCCATTTTCCGCTAACTCAGCTACCCCGGTTTCCCTGTCCCCCAACACCGCGTTTTCGAATTTGCGCGCGCGCCACCGCCAAGAAAGCCGCCATTGCCGGAGAGATCCACTTCCTCTTGTGCCACACCACCTGCGTGGTCATCGTGAGATCCTGCCCGCCCCAGCGAAGCGCTACCAGCGTTCCCTTCGCCAGTTCCGCGCCCAAAGTGATCAACGGCAGCACCGCTATCCCCATGCCCAGCGCGGCGCATTGCTTAATCGCCTCAACGCTATCGAACTCCAGCACGCTCGATGGCACCACCCCCGCCGCCGCCAGCGCTTTCTCAAACTTCACTCGATAAGCGCAACCCTGCTGGGTAAGAAGAAACGACTCGTCCTTCACGTCGCGCGCCCGCAAGCTGTTCCGGCTCGCCAGCGGATGTTTCGGCGCCGCCGCCAGCGCCATCGGTTCGGGCGTCAGGTCCTCTACCAGCAATCCGCGCTGTTCCGTCAAGTCGCCAATCAGAAAAGCGAAGTCTATTTCTCCGCGCGCAATTTGTTCCGGCACAACGGCCGAAAACAACGGCAGAAATGAAAGCTCTACTCGCGGAAACTTCTGTTGAAACAACCGCAGAATCGGAGGCAGGTGATACGTCACCACCGTCTCAGGGCTCGCAATGCAAAGCTTTCCGGAAGGCTGCTCGCCGTTGGCCGCCACGCTCTTCGCTTCCCGCAAAAGTTGCAGCACCTGGTTCGCATACGGAACCAGTCGGTGGCCCGCTTCGGCCAGCACCACCTTTCGGCCCAGACGCTCAAACAGGGGAGCGCCCAGCTCCGTTTCAAGCGCGCGAATCTGCGTCGTCACGTTCGATTGCACGCAATGCGCACGCGCTGCCGCCCGCGTAAAGTTCAGTTCCGCCGCTAAGGCCTGAAAGATTTCGAGTTGTCTGATTTCCATCTCTGCCAGTGATGCATCGTATTCTAAGAATGCATTGGACTGATTCTAGCAAAGCCCTTAAGATTGAGCCATGAATGCCGCCAATGTCGTGGCTGTCCTATTCGCAACCGTGTTCCTGCGCGACTCATTCGCCAATCAGCTCATCTTTCACAGTGATCCTCCACTCCCCGCTTCGTTGCAAAAAGCGATCGAGCGGGAAATCTCACTCGCTGGTATGCGCGGACAAGATCAAGCCGATCTTTACATCGAAATTCACGGCGCTTGCCGCGTCTCAAACCAGTCGCTCCCCGGCGCAGACCGCCCCCTCGGCTGGGTAGACAGAGTCGATGGCGACATGCTCTCGATCATTCACGTCGATTGTGCCCGAATCGGTCAGGCGCTGTGGCGAATTGTGGCTGATCCCCAGTCTCCGGAAACCCGGGAACTCATGGCCCGCGCCATGGTCAGAGTGATCCGCCATGAGCGGCGTCATCTTATTTTGAGAACGGTCAATCACGAAAAAACCGGAGACTTCAAGCCCTCATTACGAGCAGAAGAATTGATTGCTCCCTTCAGCACCGCGCTTTCGAATTGATCTCTACTGGATATTGCGCGAACGGGACTGAATGTCTAGCGACGTTCTGGCCGGTAAAAGATGTTCTTTCGGCGTCGGTTTGACGGGTGCCTTTATGGAAGGCTCGGGGACGGAAGAGACATCGATCACGGCGATGCCTGTTCCGGAGGCGCCCGTAATGGCGATGAAGACATTATCGGTACCGTCGGCGACCAGGGCGTCGAAGTTGCTGTTGAGAGCGAACGGTAGAGCAATGCGCGCGAAGGGTAGGCCTGTGGAGACACTAATCACATCGATAGCATTAGGCTCAGGTTTGAAGATAAGTTTGCTATCGGCGCTGAACTTCGAGCCATAGAGAGTAGATTGGCCTTGTGCCCATTGCTCGTTGGTTTCAATCGGTGTGTGAACTTGCAGGGTCGATAAATCAAACAACCAAAACCCGCCGACGATGGAAGTGCCGTCTGGGGAAAGGGCCAAATCGTAAAAGAGTGGGTCTGTCGGCACATATTGGCCGGCGGCGGTTTCCACCGAGTCGCTGGAAGTGTCGATCTTGGAGAGGCCGCCGCCATTCTCGACGAAGACACTCTGGTTGTCCGGAGTTAAAAGAGTGCGCATCTGGCCTTGATTGGGGTCGCCGCCCATCAAGCTGGCGTATGGCGTAAGTGTTCCGGAACTTATAACCAGTTTGTAAAAATATGCAGGGCCAATCGAGTTTGGAGTAGTGGTGGTTATATAGACAACGCCTTGGTCGGATACAGCCAAGCCGGCGGGGACTGGATTGCCGTTCACAGCGGAGGAAGGGAGCGCAAATGTCTGAACGGAGCCGGGCGTGGAGGGATTGAGCACGTAAACTACCCGAGCGGCTGAATCGGAAATCGCGAGATTGGAACCGTTCGGCGAAAGCGAAATACCGGTCAAGCGTTGAGAAGTCGCGCCGCTGGGCAGGGGTATCGAAATCGGAGATAGCCAAGCACCTTGCGGGCGAGAGAAGACCTGTACCTTGTTTTGATCGGTAAAGTAATAGACGTTCCGGTGTGGGTCGTAGATGCCTTGGTAGAGTTGGGCGCCGGAAAGCGGGAACTGCTGGGTAGCCGGGAGATAGGTAACCGCGTCGGATTGTGAGGTGACGCCGGCGGAGTTTGATATCTCTAGGTTTGCCGAGGTGTGTGCCGCGCCGGGAGGCAGGGTGAATTGAATGGACTGGAGGGGTATGGTGTCGCCGTCAAAATACGTGAACGATGCGGACGAAGCGGTGACCGTGGCAGGCAGGCCTCCGATTGAGACCGCCGTCGAGCCATCCGCCGTTGCCAGGCCGTAGCCGAATACGGTGCCTGTACCACCGCCGTCGGCCGGCGAGAAGTTAGTAACAATGTCCTGTATGGATGGCCCGTAGCTAAATGCGTTTGGGGCTAACGCAAGCGCTCCACCTCCGGTTCTGACAAGCACGTCTGCTGGACCTGCCGCATGCGCGGGTGCGGTTGCGCTAACCACGGAAGAGCTGCTCGTTGGATTTGTTGCCGGCGTTCCGCCGAAAATTACGTCCAGCAAAGTGTCGTTTAGGTAGAGGACCTGGCTAATTTGAACGGCTGTGCCGCCCGCAGCCGGCCCCAGAGCCGGCGCAATCTGAGGTGGGGCGGAGTAGACATTGAAGGCGCCGGTTTGGAGGAAGCTCATATCGGCAAAGCCAATTCCGTGCCCAAGGACCCCAGCCATCAGGCCTGTGGAATCAATCGCATAAGGCTGTAAGTCAGGATAAGCTTCTGTGATATTCGCCGATTGGATGGGAGTAGAAGCCCAGCCAAGCAACGCATGGGTTTTCCAGTTGTAAGCAGCGGCATAGCCTTGATAAGCAGAGATGAGATAGAGCGTATTTCCGTCTGCGCTCAGAAGAAAGCCCGTATAACTGACGTTCGTAAACGGCACGTCGAATTGATCCCGGGGTTGCAGCGTAGTTGGGTCCAAGATCGTGACGGTGGGAAGGGAGTAGTTGATAATAGCGCTGCCGTCGGGCGGTTGCGCCACGCTCGTCGTGCGGGCGTTCGCGATGGTGGTATAGACAGATTGACCGTTCGATGGATTTAACTCACAAACGATGTTGCTGCTATCCGAGCTGCCGAGAACCAACTGAGTCCGATTAGGCGTCGGGAGCAGGTACGCGAACAAAGCAAGATCTCCGCAGACGGCTTGTCCTGGAACGGAGAAGCTCGACCAATAGCTACTGGTGTACAGAGTGAGGGAATTTGTTGCTTGGTTCCAGATTCCTATGGAGCTGTAGCCGTTGCCGAAATAGGTGTTTGGATAGGTTTCGAGGGGGCTCGGAGCACTGCCAATCAAAGCGAGAGTGCCGTTTGCCAGTGGAATAGCCGCGTTTGCGAAGAAGCCATGGGAGCCGATCGTGTTCGACGGGATGCGCTGTTTGACTGTCAGGCCCACCGGGTCGATGACGTAAATGTCTCCCACCAGAGTGCCGACATAGAGGAGACTTTGATCTGAGGTCTGATCGATACTCCACGGGGCCGGCACCGGGAGGATCGCGCTCCGCGATTCGGTGGCGCCATCGTATACCAGAATCTGGTTTTGGCTCGTGTTGGCGAAGAAGAAGCGTTTGGTGGGGCTGTGATAAAGAACCAGGGGTTGCGCGTTGATATAGGCAGGAGGTTGATAGTACGGGTCGTGTTGGATGATGAACCCCGGCAGATTTTGCGCGGTATCAAAATAGCGCATACGGAAATTAGGCTGGCCGGTGGAGACGGTGAGAGTCGGCTGCGCGCTGTGAGTGAGTGTCCCGGAGGCGCCGGTGATGGTGAAGGTGAGGGATTGCACCGCGGCCATCGCCGACACATTGAGGGTGATTGTTTGCGAACCGCCAGGAGTGAGAGAAAAGGTCGAGAAGGAAGGCACGATGTTCGAAGGCAGGCCGCTGAGAGTGACTGTGACCGGCGAACTGAAATTGTTCAGCGGGGTGACGCTCACCGAAAAATTGAGCGCGCCGCTTTGACGGACCGCCATTGAATTCGAACTGGCCGCGATCGTGAAATCCGGCGTCGTCGTACCGGACGAGCCGGAAGAAGACGATGAACTACCCCCGCAACTGCTGAGGAGCAAGGTCGCAAGAGAAAGAGCAATGAGAGCGAAACGACTCCGCCGAAGCATTCGAACCTCCGAGATCCGTTGCCTCTTATTTTATAACAGCGTTCGAAAAAGCGGCCGGCGGCCTACGAGTTACCCTGGAACGGTGGCGCGTAGATTTGTCGCAACAGTGAGGATTGCCGCCACATTTTGTGGACAAGAATCCGATACCAAGTACCCAACGCCGGACGCTTCGCTGCCGCGGCACTTACGGCCGGATCGTGACGCCAGTCTCAAAACTCGTTCCCAAACATCAGAAAAGAGAGCAAATGTGACTTCAGAAAACATCCCTCAAAACCATCTGGAAAAGCAGCCAGCCATTATTGTCGATCTCGATGAGACGCTGTGCACCCAGTTTGATGTTCCAGTCCAATCCGGCGTAGAGGTGTTGCGGCGTATCGATCAGTTCAAACTGCACGTCCACTACGTAACCGCTCGCACGGCTATTTGTCGCGAGGCCACCGAGAGATTCGTTCGAGCGCATCACCTGCCAGGCATTCAGAATGTTCACTATTGCCCCGAGTCGATTGACAGCCTGAAGCACAAGCGGAGGCTTCACGAGTCACTCAGTCGAGAGTTCGAAGTGATCGCCAGCATCGGTGATTCTTTTGAGGAACAGCGAGCGTCAGCGGCGGCCGGAATCTATTTCGTAGCGGTAGACCCGTGCGAGCCCGCAGGCGCGTGGTCAATCCTCGCGCAACGAATTGCTGGATTTGGCGAGCTCATCCGCCCTGAAATCTTGTAGATCTGCCGCACGTGTAACATGTCCGTGAGCCCGCAGCCTTCTGTATGCTTTGGGCAACTAGGTGAAAAGTGGATTATTCTACCCGTCGCCGCGAGACGCGACGTAGGCTGGGCTGGCTACCCTCGCGAAGCGCAATCACAGGGTCCACCTTCGCCGCTGCGCGGGCCGGAGCCCACATTGAGACAAACGCGATCGGCCCCACCGTGTTGGCCATCACGCCATAGATTCTGATCGCGGCCAGAAGGGCCGCCAGTCGAGCAAAACAGGCCATCAGAAGGACCTGAAAGCGGCGGCGGGGTTCGGCGATGTCTATCAACTCATCCATGCTGCGCAAACCGATACTCGCCAGCTCCGGGTCCATACCGGCAATTTCGTGGCGGATGGCTTGCGCCGGTATGCGTTAACCAAATATCGAGCCCTCACCCGTCACTGCTGAACTCGAAGCGCCACCGACAGTAATCCCTGATCTCGAAAAGGAGGTCTCCCGCCGAAGTGGAGCCGTCACTTATTATTACGCTGGCGTGGTCCTTCCGACTGGCCGATGCTGGAAGTGTGTATCCTTGTCCTCGGGGTACTAAAGGCCGGGAAACCAAGATGACTCAGGCCATCTACAGAGCATAGAAACCGAAATGCGGCAGCAGGCACACGAATACTTTGTGGCGACGCTTCTCTACCTGGGCGCGGCGGTGATCGTCCTTGTCGTGCATCTCGCCACCAACGGCAACCTCGGCTTTCACACCGACGAGCTCTACTACATCGATTCCGGCCGACACCCCGCGTTCGGATACGTCGACTTTCCGTCGATAGTCCCGCTGCTCGCTCGCCTGGAGACCGATCTCCTGGGAGCGACGCCGTGGGCCCTCCGCTTGCTCCCGACTTTGCTCGGCGCATTCATGGTTGTTCTTTCAGGAGCCTACGTGCGGCGCCTTGGGGGCTCGCTCCGGCTGCAGGCCCTCGCGCTACTGATCGCTGTCACGGCTCCCTACTTCCTCGGCGCGAACTGGGTCTATCAGACTGTGACTTTTGACGAGGCGACTTGGATGGTCGCCTTCTACTGGTTTCTTTGCCTGGTCCAAGAGCACCGGCCGAGATACTGGACCTACCTTGGTCTCTCGCTCGGCATCGGCCTTGAGGTCAAGTACACGATCGCGGGTCTAGTGGCCGCCGTCGGGCTAGCCGTCCTGCTGACTCCTACCTTGCGCTCGGACCTGCGGACGCGTTATCCATGGATCGCAGCCGCCATAGTGCTGCTGATCTGCGCGCCGAATCTCGCATGGCAGATTGCGAGAGGTTTTCCTTCGCTCCTCTACATCGCCAGCCACCAGGGCTCCGGGGGCGGCCTTGCCGCCAACCTCGTCCTGATAGGGGTCTATCTCTTCTTCTTGATTCCTCTCTGGGTGGCGGGATTGGTGTCGTTCTTCCGAAACGGTTTTCTGCGCCCCCTCGGGATCGCCTGCCTTTTTCCGCTCGTCCTTTTCATGTTCGTAGGCAAGTCCTACTACGCGGTGGGCACCGTGCCGATCGCGCTCGCTCGGGGGCTCATCGCGGTCGCCGCCGTCAAGCGGCCGAGGCTTCGCACTGGTTTCCAGATCGCAGTCGTGGTTGCGTGCGCGCTCCAGTTGCTCACGTTTGCTCTGCTGACGCTT
The DNA here is from genome assembly GCA_963771405.1 of Bryobacterales bacterium. Classification (GTDB taxonomy): domain Bacteria; phylum Acidobacteriota; class Terriglobia; order Bryobacterales; family Bryobacteraceae; genus Bog-105. The sequence continues at coordinate 37,046 of CAVYUL010000024.1, read as the reverse complement.
CCCATCACTCCGCCATACCGGATTCATTCGCTCGGCCTCGACGCCAAAAACGAGCTTTTCGCCGACAGCGTCGGTTGGGAGGGCGTCGCCCACCAGGTTGAGTCAATCTACGGCAATCTTCCCGTTCCGGACCGAACTGGAACAATCATCATTTCGGCCTATTATGGTGTTCCCGGGGCGCTGCAGATCTACGGGGACAAGAGATCGCTCCCAGTAGTTGTCAGTCCTCAGCTTAACGGCTGGTACTGGCTTCCCAGTCATCTCGTAGCGACGAACGCGCTGATGGTCGACTACCAGCCTTCGGACGTCGGCTGGATGTGTTCATCGGCGACTCTCGTAGGGCACCTGACGGTCCCGTACGGCGTGCAAGGCATGGAGCAGGGCGCGCCGATAACGTTCTGCGTTCTCAACGCTCCAATCTCGCAAGATTGGCGCCGCCTACGCAACTTCTCGTGAGGGCGGTTGCATGCGGCTTGTATTTCGGTGCCGCTCAGCAGGCCGACGCCATCGATCGCAACCAAACTACCGGCGAAATTCTCTCACGTTGCAGCGAAGAGGTTCGTGATGATCTGACAAATTCCGACTAGTCAAAAACGCCGGTCACAGCCCTAGGAAAATCTTTTCATCGTCCGTAAGTAATTAATTATAAATGACTTATCCACAAGAAGGCCCTTTCAAACCCATCTCGACAATCCGCCTCATCGCCTATCCTCAAAATCGCGGGGCCCCCAATCCGCCCGCGCCAGAAGGAAAACGAACCGAAAAATGCAGCCGCAAACATCCCAAATCCGGACCGCCGCCGTGCATCCGAACCCTACCCCCAACTACCCCCACTCTTCGTGTGCACAAACGCCCAAAACCACCCCCGCCAAACCCCGAATTTTTCCCGTCCGCCAAACGTGAAAAACTCAGCCTTCCACCGTCCAAAAATGTCGAATTTTTCCCGTCGCTTTTCACTTAATATTTATAGACGGGAAAAACTCGCACTTTTTCATCCCAAATCTGCCGAATTTTTCCCGTCGCCCAAACGGGAAAAATTCCCCCAAAAGCCACCCCGAAAACCCCTCCGCAAAACCCCATCTGCTATCGTGCGATTTAACCCCCAAAATGCATTTCTCCAAGCTAGAAATCCCCTGCGAACAGTTCACCCTGGAAAACGGTCTCACCGTCGTCGTTCACGAAGACCATAAAGCCCCCATCGTCGCCCTGAACATCTGGTATCACGTCGGCTCCAAAAACGAAAAACCCGGCAAAACCGGTTTCGCTCATCTGTTTGAGCACCTCATGTTCGGCGGCAGTGAGCATCTCCCCGGCAGCTACATCGAAGCCATGGAGCGCATCGGCGCCACCGATCTCAACGGCACCACCAACGAAGACCGCACCAACTATTTCGAAAACGTCCCCGTCTCCGCGCTCGATTTCGCCCTCTTCGCAGAGTCCGATCGCATGGGCCACTTCTACAACACCATCAACCAGGAAGTGCTCGATCTCCAGCGCGGCGTCGTGAAAAACGAAAAGCAGCAAGGCGATAATCAGCCCTATTCCATCGTCGAAGAGCTAATGGTCAAATCCACCTTCCCCGCCGAACATCCCTACGCCCACACCATCATCGGCTCCATGCAAGATCTCGATTCCGCCACGCTTGATGACGTGCGCGAGTGGTTCAAGACCTACTACACGCCTTCGAACGCCGTTCTCGTTCTCGCCGGCGATATCACGCCCGCCCAAGCCCGCGAAAAAGTCGAGCGTTATTTTGGCGCTATCGAGCCTGGGCCGCCCGTCGCCCACCAGCGCGCTTGGATCGCCAAAATGCGCGGCGAACATCGTGAAACCGTGGAAGACCGCGTTCCGCAAGCCCGCGTCTACAAGGCTTGGAACGTCCCCGGCCACGGCACCGCCGCCGCCGATTATCTTCGCTTCGCTTGCTCGGCTCTCTCCAGCGGAAAAACTTCGCGCCTCTACAAGCGCCTCGTCTATGACGATCAAATCGCGACCCAAGTCGGCGCGCACATGGATGAGCGCGAAATCGGCGGCCAGTTCGTCCTCGTCGCCACCGCCAAGCAAGGCGTCGATCTCGCTCGTGTTGAAAAAGCTCTCGATGAGGAAATGGCCGTCTTCCTCGATAAGGGTCCCACCGAACGCGAACTCCAGCGCATCAAAGCCCAGTCCTATGCCAGTTTCGTGCGCGGCATCGAACGCATCGGCGGCTTCGGCGGCAAGTCCGATATTCTCGCCACCGCCCTCACCTACGATGGCCGCCCCGATGCCTACAAACAACGCCTCAATCGTCTCGAAAATCTCACCAGCCTGCAGATTCGCGACACCGTTCGCGAATGGCTTTCCGATGGCGTCTACACTCTCGAAGTCGAACCCTTTGGCGATGCCAAAGCCGCGCCCGCTGCCGCTATCGATCGCTCCACTCCACCCGCTCTCGGCGCTCCGCATGAATTGAAACTGCCCGATTTAAAAGAAGAGCGCCTCTCGAACGGCCTGATCATCTTGGTCGCCGAGCGCCACGAAATTCCCGTTGTTAATTTCTGGCTCGAAGTCGATTCCGGCTTCGCTTCCGATGAACACGTGTTGCCTGGCACCGCGCGCCTTGCTTCGTCTCTGCTCACCGGCGGCACCAAGCGTCGAACCGCTCTCGAAATCAGCGAAGAGCTGCAGCTTCTCGGCGCTCAGATCTCGAGCGGCTGCAATCTCGATATGGCCACGGTCTATTTGACCGCCCTCAAAGTCGCCCTCGATGATTCGCTCGATATTTTTGCCGACGTCATCCTCAATCCGTCCTTCCCGGAGTCTGATTTCGAACGCCAGCGCCAGCTTCAACTCTCCGCCATCGCTAACGAAAAAGTAACTCCTGTGCAAATGGCCTTGCGCGCTCTTCCGCCCATTCTCTACGGTAAGGGCCACGCCTATGGTTCGCCGCTCACGGGCTCCGGCACGGAAGAAACGGTTAACCAGATTTCGCGCGCAGATATGCAGCGCTATCACGAAACTTGGTTCCGTCCCAACAACGCCACGCTTCTTGTTGTCGGCGATACCACCCTGGCCGAAATCAAGCCAAAGCTCGAAGCGCTCTTCTCTTCCTGGAAAGCCAACGACGTGCCCGTCAAGCACATGGCTCCGGTTCTGCCGCCTGCCAAACCCACCATCTACATCGTCGATAAGCCGGGCGCCCTCCACTCCGTTGTTCTCTCCGGCACCATCGCTCCTCCTCCGAAGTTGGAAGACGAAGTCGCCCTCGAAACTATGAACAACGTGTTCGGCGGCGCCTTCAGCGCGCGCTTGAACATGAATCTGCGCGAAGAAAAACACTGGTCCTACGGAGCCGGCTCTGTTCTCTACGGCGCCAAAGCCCAGCGCCCGTTCCTCGCTTATTCATCCGTGCAAGGCGATAAAACCGCCGAATCCATCGCCGAAATACTCAAGGAAATCAAAGGCATTCTTGGCGAAAATCCCGTCACCGCCGAAGAACTCGAAGCCACCAAGCAGCAGCAAATCTTCGAACTCCCCGGCGAACACGAAACCATGAACGCCGTCGGCGGCATGTTCTTAGATCTCCTGCAGCACGGTCTCCCGCTCGATTTCTACAACACCTACGTCAGCAGCGTCACCGCCCTCACCATCGACGACATCACCGCCGCCGCCAAGAAAGTCCTCGACCCCGCCCACACCATCTGGATGGTCGTCGGCGACCGCAAAGTCCTCGAGCCCTCCTTGAAAGCCCTCAACCTCGGCGAAATCATCCCGGTGGAAGCTTAGAGAATGCTGAGGATCAACAAAGCAAACGGGACTGACTCCTCTGTCCCGACATGCAACAGCCGCAAACGTCCGTTATCCAACTTCGGTGGACAGAGGAGTCTGTCCCGTTTGCGCTGCCGACTCACGTTGATCCTTCTGTGCTCCCCACTCCACGCTCAGCCCCCCACCCCGAACTGGCCCTCCGTCGAATCCCACGCCATCTCCTTCCTCCAGCAATACGTCCGTCTCCGCAGCATCAACCCTCCCGCCGATACCCGCGAAACCGCCCGCCTCCTCTCCCACGAACTCTCCTCCGCCGGCATCGAAGCCAAACTCTACGAAAGCAACAGCGCGAAAGGTCAAACCAATCTCATCGCCCGTCTCCCCGGCAAAGACCGCTCCCTCCGCCCATTACTCCTCCTCAACCACATGGACGTCGTCCCCGTCGATCCCACCCGCTGGCAGCAAGACCCCTTCGGCGCGCAAATCGAAAACGGCATCCTCTGGGGTCGCGGCTCTCTCGACATGAAGAGCACTGCCGTCCAACAACTCACCGCCCTCATTCTCTTGAAGCAGTTGGGCATCGTCCCCCCGCGCGACATCGTCTTCCTCTCCGACTGCGACGAAGAATCCGATGGCTCCAACGGCGCCGGTTGGATGATCGCGAACCACTGGGACGAACTCAATCCCGAATACGTCCTCGACGAAGGCGGCATCGGCTCCCGCGATCTCTATTCCCCGGGCAAAACCGTCTTCGGCATCTCCGTCGGCGATAAGCAAGTCCTCTGGCTCAAACTCCGCGCCACCGGCACCTCCGGCCACGCTTCTCAACCCATCCCCGATAACGCCAACGACATCCTCTTCCGCGCCATCGCCAAAGCCAAAGATTTTCCGCCCTCCGATAAGCCCAACCCCGTCATCACCCAAATGCGTTCATCCATCGGCAATTTTGCTCCCAACAAGTTCATGAACGCCATCCAGCAAAACACAATTTCCCTCACCACCTTGCGCAGCGGCGTCGGCGATCCGCCCAAAGTCAACGTCATCCCCTCCGTCGCCGAAGCCACTCTCGATTGCCGACTCTTGCCCGGCCAAAACGCCGAAGAGTTCGTGTCCGACATCAAAGCCCGTGTCAACGATCCGCACGTCACCTACGAACTGCTCTCCCATCCCGATGACCCCGGCCCCAGCCGCACCGGTACGCCTCTCTATCGCGCCCTCGAAACCGCCATTCACAAGCAATACCCCGACGCCATCGTCGCCCCGATCATCATCCCCTACGGCACCGATAATCAAAAATTCCGCCTCCGCGGTTCCATCGGTTATGGCCTCATGCCCATGATTGTCGACGCCGCCACCCTCGCCACCATGCATAGCGATTCCGAACACATCCCGCTCGGTCAGTTCCGCGCGGGCCTGCACATTTATTTCGATATTCTCAGTGGGAGTTGGTAGCCACTTCGCGATACAACGCCGCCCATTGGTCCCGAATCGTTGGCTCCGCATAGAGCTTCAGTTCGTCCAGAGCATTCGCCGTCAACTCTTCCACGAGCGCCGGATTTTCGAGTAGCTCCATCGATCGCGCCGCCACCACCTCGTGATCGTTGATGTCTACCAGCAGCGCCGAGTACCGGTCCTTTGCAATATACGGAATGCCGCCCGCTTTCGTCGCCACCACCGGCAGCCCGGAAGCGAAGCATTCTAAGATCGAGCCCGGCATGTTATCGATATTCGGCGTTGTTAGGTAGATGTCCGCCGCGTCGTAAAGTTTAGGAATTTGCTCGAACGGCACTTTGCCGATAAACCGCGTGTTCTTCAGTTGCAGCTCCGCCGCGAGCTTCTCTAAAACCGGCTTGTGAAAGCCGTCATGCGCAATCGTGAGCGTTGCCTCCGGATATTTGCGCTGCACAATCTGCAGTGCCCGCAAAATGCACTCAATGTTATAGAGCGGCTCCAGCCCGCGGTTCGTCATAAACGCTGGTCGCAGCTTACTGCGCTTCCGGTAAATGAACTTGTCCGTGTCGATAAAGTTGAAAATCGTCTGCGCTTTGATGCCGTACTTGGCAAACACATCAACCAGAAATCCCGATGGCACAATAATCCGGTCGGCTCGCTTCAACGTCGGAATCGCTGTCCGCCATTGCGTCATATGCTGTTCGGCTTGCCCGTCGTGGTAATGAATGATCGTGCGTTTGCCGTAAAGCCTTGCCCAAAACAGTGCTGGAATCGTCCACAGCCCGTACGAACTTAATCCCGCCGTAAAGATGTGAAACACATCCGGCTTGCGCGCCGCAAACATCAGCTTGCAATTGTAGATAAGCTGGCTAACTATCGTCCGCAGCAGCGGCACCTTAAGTACCCAAAGAAACGCCGCCGGCGGTCTGGGACCCAATGGAAAGAACGTGATCTGGAGATCGGGAACTTGTTTAAGAACGCGCAGGAGATGTTCCGCCTGCACCGATTGCCCGCCAACAATATACTTCGGCGGTGCAATCAGCAGAACTGATGTCACTTAGAAACCGAACGACACCGTCACTTCGAGCTGGTTCTTCTGCGAACTCAGCACGCCCGCCTGGCTGAATGTGTCGTCAAACCAGCGTGTGTAGCGCACTTCCGGCGAAACAATAATGCCGAAATCGTCTTTCGCCCAGAAGCCGGCGCCCACTGTCGCGCCCTCGCCGTGCTTTCGGTAATTCACTCCCGAAGGAATTGCGGGCCCAATGGCTGCGCCCGCTGCCACCGTATCGGTTTGCAGTCCGGTAATTGTCCGTGACAGCATGTCTCGATACGTTCCGCCTAGTTCGTAGAATGTGTGCTTGCTCGGATTGAACTTCTTGCCGTTATAACGAATGAGTACTGGAAAGTCGAGCCCTCTGGCGCGTGACCGTTCTACCCACGCATCGCCATTCACGTCCGAACTATCGAACATCCAGTCGTAGCCGAAAAACCGGTAAATCGCGCCCACACTGATCCAATAGCTATGCCAGATGCGTGCGTTCACAGATAATCCGCCGCCGAATTCGCCCCCTGAACTCGTCGCGTTGATCGTGTCGTCTGCTGCATCCGAAAGCCCATTCGAACTGACATGAACCGCCTTGAAAGGCGTGTAGCTTCCTGTCAATCCGATCCAAATTCGCGGCAAGGTCTGCGCTTCTGACGCCTTCACCGACGAAGACACCAATTGCTTGGGCGATTTTTTGTCGCTGTCTTTATCGCCATCAGCGGCCCAGCAAACGCTGGCCAATAGCAAAACCGTTACGCTGCTTTTTATGAACACCCGAAAAACTCCCAATTCTCTATCTTAGCCTTACGGCTGCGCCCAATAGCGGTCTCTGGCCTGAACCGTCAAGCCTGCCGTCGCCACCTTCAACTGAATCTTGCGAAACTCACCGACCCTCGCCGGCTGATCCGATACATATCCAAGGCTGTATTGGCTGCGCAACTCGTCCTGAATCGCGTCGAAAATCTGATCGATCCCCTGCTTCTTCGAAACTTCAAAATATCCCCCGCCCGTTTCCTTCGCCATATGCTGCAGAATAGAACGCCCGGGTCCGCCGCCATAATCGGAAAAATAGATCGAAAAAATCAGCGTATCCGCCTTTTGCGCCGCATCAATCGCCTGTTCAACCGTCGCATCGCTGCCATTATCGTCGCCGTCCGTTAACAAAATCAACGCTTTTCTGCCCCGCTGCTTCGCCATCGTGTCGCGCGAAGCCTGCACTACTGCGTCTAAAAGCAGCGTCCCGCGGTCTCCGCCCGCTTCCAACTCTTTGCGCGTCGGCGTATTTACTTGCGCCAGCGCCTCATTTAGATCTTTATAAGAGGAAGTCAGCTCCTGCCGCATCAAAACCGCCAAATCGAACTGCAGAATGAAGATTTGGTCCTTGTTTTCGCGCAAAACCGAATCTAAAAAACGGAAACTGGCAGACCGCTCTGAATCCAGCACCCGTTCCTGGCTCATGCTCGTATCCACCATTAAGCCGAGCGTCAAAGGCAAATCCGACTGCTTGGCAAAATACTTGATCGTCTGCGGCCGCCCATCCTCCCAAATCGTGAAGTCCGCTTGCGGCAAGTCCCGAATGATGGCCCCGTGCTTGTCCATTACGTTTGCAAGCACGTTCACCACATTTACGCCCACCGTAAACGTCGGCGTGTCTTGTGCCGAAAGGCACACCGATAGCGCCAAAATGGACAGCAACGCGCGCATAAAGCATTGGAGTCGCCAAACCTGCATCCGGTTACAAGCTCGTCAGGCCTTTTGCCCGTGGTTAAACCGCTCGCTGGCTTCCTTCAGCGTTTCCTTCACTTTCGTCAAAAATTGAGCGGTGGGAAACGGTTCGGGAAAGATCTCGAAACGCTCTAAAGTCGCCCGGTCTTGGACGCGCTGGTCCGCCGGAAGTCCGGCCACCACCAAAATTCCCATATGCGGATTTTTCGAGCGTAAATACTTGGCGGCATCGTGTCCCGTAACATCGTCCACGTACGGGCGCGTAATCAACAAATCGATTCGGTGATCGACAAACGAATCCACCGCCGATCCCAAATCGCCCGTTGCCACCACCATATAGCCCGCGCCTTCAAGAAGTTCCTTCAAAATCGTCCGCACCAGGGGTTCCGAACTCAACAACAACACCATGCACGAAAGATTATTTCACGGACGGCGCGAAGCCAAGGTTAGAGCACCATTTCCGGCTTCTGCCGGACCTCCAGGCACCCTTTCCCCGTTGGCAGAAGCTTGCCTGGATTCAAAGTGCAGGTTGGGTCGAAAAGCGTCTTGAAGTCTTTAATCGTGTCCAGCGTTTCGTCGTTAAACAACTGGCTCATCAACTCCATTTTTTCCATACCCACGCCATGCTCGCCGGTAATCGATCCGCCTACCGATATGCAATATTGCAGAATCTCTTCGCCGGCGCGCTGCGCCCGCTTCAGATCGCCTTTCTTGCGCGGATCGAAGGGCAGAATGGGATGCATGTTGCCATCGCCGGCGTGAAAAACATTGCTGATCGGAATATTGTGCTTCTTGCCGATGCGTTCAATCGCCTCCAGCGTGTCGGCTACCTTGGTTCGCGGCACCACACCATCCTGCACATAATAGGTGGGGCTCACGCGGCCGATAGCGCCGAAAGCGTTCTTGCGGCCTTTCCAAAGCAACAGCCGTTCCTGGTGTGTTTGCGCCACTCGCACTTCCACCGCACCGCAAGATTTGCAAACGTCGTTGATCCTAATCGTTTGTTCTTCTACGCTCTCCACCAAGCCTTCTACTTCAATGAGCAGAACAGCCGCGGCATCTTTTGGATAACCCGCGTGCGTGGCATCCTCCACCATCCGAATCATCGGGCCGTCCATCATTTCGAGAGCTACCGGCACAATCCCTTGCGCCGTGAGCTTAGCCACCGTATTGCCGGCTTGCCGCACAGTTTTATAAACCGCCAGCATCGTCTGCACGGCTTCCTGCTTCTGCGTCAGCCGCACGCCGATCTTTGTAATCAGCGCCATCGTGCCTTCCGAACCCGTCAGCAACCCGATCATGTCATAACCCGGAACATCCGGGTGGCTCGCGCCGAATTCCACTACCGTCGCGTCCGGTAGAACTACTTCCAGGCTGACCACGTGGTTTGTGGTCACACCATGCGCCAGCGTATGCGGTCCACCCGCGTTTTCCGCCACATTCCCGCCAATCGTGCACGCTTTCTGGCTTGAAGGATCCGGCGCATAAAAATAACCGAACGCATCCACCGCGTTCGAAATTTCCAGATTCACCACCCCCGGCTCAACAATCGCGCGTTCGTTTGCCACGTCAATTTCGAGAATTCGATTCATGCGCGCAAACGACATCACAATTCCGCCAGCCCTTGGAATCGCTCCGCCGCTCAATCCGGTGCCGGCCCCTCGGCCCACAATCGCCACCGCATAGTAACGAGCAATCTTCACAATCGCTACCACGTCGGCTGTACTCTGCGGAAACACCACTGCATCCGGCAGTGCCTTGTCTACACCGCCGTCGAACTCATACAAGGCTAAATCGTAAGGGTCGGAGAGAACCGCCTTTGGGCCGAGCGCTTCTTCGAGCGCAAGCGCGAGATCCGAAGTCGTCGTCTTTGGCATAGTTTTGCGCTACAGCACACTTTCTACATAGTGAGTGATCTCGTCGTCTGTCCAATTCTCCGCATTTGGAAATTTCCGCAGCACCTTGCCATCCTTAATCAAATACGTTTCGGGAATTTGAACGGTACCGTACTCAGTGCTAATGTCCGCGCCGGGGTCGCGTGCCGTTGCAAACGACGTTGGAATCCGCTGCAAGAATGATTTGTACTTTTCGGCGCTTTTGTCGATACTAATGGCCACGACCACTACGCCTTTATCCGAAAATCGCCGTTGAAATACGTTCAGCGAAGGGATTTCCTGCACACACGGCGCGCACCAGGACGCCCAAAAATTTAGTACCAGCAGCTTCCCCCCAAACGAATCCGGAGTAATTGTTTTACCTTGGTCGGTGGTAATCGTGAATGCGGGCGCGCTTCCCCCCTCCTTCGCCGTGGTGTCCCGCAAACTAAAGATAACCAAGCCCGCAAGTGCAAGGCCGAGCGCGCCTAAAAGTCCGATCAGTGCGTTTTTCATGCTTCCGACGGTCGAATCCCAGCCACGCCGAAATTCACCCGTCAAATTACAGTATCTAATGCCTCCACTTTCGCATCCAAGAAGCTGGAGAATGTTGATCACCCGTAAAGCCGAATTTTCCGCTTCTCATTTCTGCCGCGCCGCCAAACTAAGCGACGAAGAAAATTATGCTCTATTCGGTGAGGAATCGCATTCCTCCGGTCATGGACATAATTTCGTCCTTGAAGTCAGTCTCGAAGGTGAGCCCGATCCCGTAAGCGGCATGATTGTCGATTTGAAGGAGCTGAAAGAGATACTGGAGCGCGAAGTCGTCGCGCCAATGGATCATCGCTTCTTGAACTACGAAGTGCCGCCCTTTCACAAGATGATTCCCACCGCCGCCAACATCGCGTCGGAAATATGGCGTCGCTTGGAAAAACCACTGCAATCGGAGAATTTTCGTTTAGCGCGGGTACGGCTGTTTGAGACGCCCGAACTTTATGTGGATGTAACACCCCCGGCCGCTGCATGATTTCTCTCACTCGCCGTTACCGCTTTCCCGCTTCTCACCGCCTCCATTCGCCGCACCTCAGCGATGAGCAAAACCAACGCGTGTATGGAAAATGCAATAACCCTTTCGGCCATGGCCACGATTACGTGCTGGATTTGACCATTTCCGGTCCGCTCGATCCCGCAACCGGCCTTCTGCTGCCGATTCCGAAATTGGATGAGTTTGTTGCCGCCAAAATTCTGCGCCTCTTCGCGTACCGCAACATCAACCTTAATGTGCCTCAGTTCGCTCATATAGTGCCTACCACGGAAAATATGATTCGTGTGATTGCCGATCTTGTGGTTGAGAACTGGACTGAATCCTTCGGCCGTGGGCCGATTCGTCCCTCTCGAATCTATCTGCAGGAAACCGGCCGCAATAGTTTTGAACTTCTCTTGCCCATAGCTGAAATTGAAACCCCAGCCGCTCAGCGGAATGAAAGTGTGATGCTCCATGCCTAGGAACAAAGCCGCCGCCAAATTGAGAAAGACCCCGGGCGAACTGATTGAAATGACCCCCGCGCCCGATTCCATTGCCTCTCATATGGAAAGCATTCTGCGTCAATTGGGCGAAGATCCGGCTCGCGATGGCCTGCAGCGCACGCCGCAGCGCGTTGAAAAAGCTTTGCGTTATCTCACCAGCGGCTATCAAGCCGACCCCGCCAAGATCGTCAATGGCGCGCTGTTCGACGTCGATTACGACGAAGTGGTGATTGTCCGCAATATCGAGTTCTTCAGCATGTGTGAGCATCATATGCTGCCGTTCTTCGGCAAAATTCACGTCGCTTACCTGCCGAACAAGAAAGTCATCGGCTTGAGCAAGATCCCTCGCCTGGTGGATGTCTTCGCGCGCCGGCTCCAGATTCAAGAACGGCTGACGCAGCAAATCGCCCAGACCATCCAATCCCTCATCGACCCTGCCGGAGTAGCGGTGGTGTGCCAGGCGCGCCACTTCTGCATGATGATGCGCGGGGTGGAAAAGCAGCATTCCGACGCCGTGACTAGCGCCATGCTGGGCGCCTTCCGCGATCGCAAGGAAACGCGCGATGAAGTGCTCTCGCTGATGAATTACGCTTGAAGCCGGCAGCCGCTGGCGGCACGTGTTAGCATCTGGTCATGAGCGACCCAAGCCGTCTGTTTGACGCCGGTCCCGATCCGTTCGGACGCGTGTGGAGAGTCCAATTCCGGTGGCTCCAGACGGGTATTTCAATTCGCCACGCCGATACAGTTGACGTGAAGTTTTTTGTCACCCCCGACGGCGGTGAACCGCAGGAAAAAGTGGTTGCCCTGCCGCATGCTGACTTGTTGAATCTGGTCAAAGAAAGCGACCGTCAATTAACCGACCCTTTGTGCATGCGCCTGGCCGCTCTTCATCTGAAGCACATGATTGAAACGTCGGAAGATATGGATAAGACGCTTGTTACGGTGTCGCCCAAGGAACTCATGGCTTATGACCGGCAGCTACACTCCAATACTTTTGCCAGGCCACGATAACTTCAAACCGCCAAATCCTACTGGTATAAGAGTCAAACCCATGCTAAGAATAAAGGTTCACCCTCTGTTTAGCGCTATGCCTGTGAGGTTTTAAAGATTTTTATGGTCAGTTGCCCTAAGTGCGATTCTGCAATCGATGTGGAAGAAGAAGAACTGGACGAAGGAGACGTTCTTTCGTGCGATGAGTGCGGAGCCTCTCTGACGGTAGCCAGTGTCAATCCTGTCGAAATCAAACCTGAAGAAGAAGACGACGACGACGACTTCGATTACGACGAAGACGACGAAGACGATGAGGACGACGAGGATGACGAAGACGAAGAGGACGAAGAAGAGGACGAAGAGGATTGGCATTAGCTGGCGCTTGCGGGCTGTGCTTAGCGTCACTCTGGCGCTTCTTGCCCTGATCCCGGTCTTCGCTGCCGCGGGCCCGCGCACTGGCGCTCCCGTTTCGCGCACGGTCGAAGGTACGGTGTTAGATCATACTGGACATCCCGTTGTGGGCGCCGTCGTGCTTATTGAAGACCTCAAGAGCCTGCAAGTGCGATCCTATATCGTTCAAGCCGACGGTAAATTCCATTTCCGCGGGCTGAGTTCCGACGCGAACTATGAATTGCGTGCTCGCTTCAAAGGAACAACCAGCCACACCAAAACCATCAGCGTTTTCGAAAGCAAGCCTGTGGTGGATGTCACTCTCACTCTCTCTTCTGAGCCCAAGCATCCCGCCCCACCCCCGCCCCCTGCCAATCCACCCGCTGGAAAATCCTCGTGACCCATTCACAGATTCTCGAAAAGATTAAGAAGCTGGCGATAGTGCCGATTGTTCGCACGCCGGATGAGAAAAGCGCTTTGGCCGCGGTGGAAGCCGTGCTTGCGGGCGGCATTGATTGCGTTGAGATCACCATGACCGTCGCCAATGCTTTGAAAGCGATCCAGTTCATTGCCGACGAGCATGGCGACAAAGTTCTCTTGGGCGCAGGCACCGTGCTCGATCCGGAAACGGCCCGCTCGGCAATGCTGGCTGGCGCGCAGTTCTTCGTCACCCCCAGCCTCAATCACAAGACCATTGAACTCGCGCGCCGCTACAGCCGTCCCATCTTTCCCGGCGGTCTCACACCCACCGAAATTCTCACAGCTTGGGAAGCCGGCGCCGACGGTGTCAAAGTCTTTCCCTGTAGCGCGGTGGGCGGCGCCAAATACATCAAAGCCGTGAAGGCGCCATTTCCCCAGATCGATCTCATTCCAACTGGCGGTGTCAATCTCGACACCATTGCCGATTTTCTCGCGGCCGGTTCTGCCGCCGTTGGCGTGGGAAGCGAACTGATCGACGCTCAATCCGTATCCAGCGGCAACTATACAGCGGTAACTGACCGGGCCTGCAAGTTCTGTGAGATTGTCGCCAAGATTCGGTCCTAATACCGCGGAACGGTTTCATCCACTTCCCGGCTCCAGCGATCGATCCCGCCCGTCACGCTAAAGCAGTTTTCGATGCCCCGCTCGCGCAGCCACATCGTAACTTGCAAGCTCCTCACCCCGTGGTGGCATAAGATCAGCAGGTCGCCTGAATCCGCCAAACCCTCCAATTTTGGGAATTCAGTGGGTACTGAACCCATCGCAATGAGTTCGGCGCCTTCAATTTGCGCCAAAGCCCATTCCTGCGGTTCCCGCACGTCTACCAAAACCGCTTGTTTTCTATCACTTAGCCTACTCTTGGCCACCTGGGGCGTCACTTCCAAAGGGGAGCTCATATGGCTTATTTACGCACGTTTTCGGCAAAAAAAGGCGAGTTTGTAAGCCTGAAATTTGACTTGTGCCCATGATTCTAACTACCTTAGGAATCAAGTCTATATGGCTCAGCTTGGCGACGCAATTACCCGTTATCACAAGCTCCTCGAACAGCCGAGTTATCGTGATACCGCATGGGCGGACGAATTTCAAGAGCAGATGCGCCGCCAGCATCTGGTGGATTCCGGTCGCTTGCTCGCTCCGGTTCTGCGCCCGCACTTCATTTCCCGCCGCCAGTTGGAGGCCCTATCCCGTCTTTCCGCGCAAATGGCGGAAATACTCGATCGCGTGGAGGCCATTGCCTTTGCCTCGCCTCTGCTTTTAAATCGCCTGCAGATGCTGCCGGCTGAGAAGATGCTGGCGAGCGTCCCGCACGGCTATTCGCGCTGTGGCGTTACTGCGTCCATCGACGCAAATCTGCGCAATGGATCGCTCTGCCTGCAGGGGCTCGATGCCTGCAAGCCCGCCGGGCTTGGTTATTCCAGCATTCTGGCCGATCTGTTTCTCGAGCTTCCCATCTTGAAGGAATTCAAACGCGGTCGCTACAAGCTTTCCAAAATTGGCGGCTCCAAACCTTTATTGCAAGCGATACAAAGCGCCTATCGCCAGTTTGGCGGAAAGAATAAACCGTCGATCGCCATTGTCGAGTTGGGCCAGGAATCCGGCGCTTCCATGGGAGGCGCCCCTGTCGCAGGTTCTTCAAGTGAGGGTTTGCTGCTGGCCGATTCTTTGACGCAGCTCGGGGCCAACGCTCGCTTAATTCCCCCGGAGCTGCTCGAATATTCTGGCGGCAAACTCCGTTCGGGTGAATTCGAAATCGACTTGGTTCTACGGCGCGTCTCCACCCGCGAAATTCTCACCCGGTGGGATCTCTCGCATCCGCTCTTGCGTGCCTACCGCGACCGCGCCATCTGCGTTGTCAATAGTTTTCGGGCGGAGTTCGCCCAACGGCGCGCTTTGCTCGACCTGCTGACCGACGAGGCTGTGACAGCGCACCTGCCCGCCGCTGACCGCAAGCTGATTCGTAGTTCCGTTTCCTGGACGCGCGTGGTGGCGCCGCGCAAAACGACCCACGGCGATAAGCAAATCGACTTGCCTGAGTTTATCCTCACTCAACGCGAGCATTTGGCGCTGCTTCCCAACGAGGATTCGGGCGACCAGCGCGTCTACATTGGCGCCGAGATGACTTCCCTTGCCTGGGATCGCGCGCTCAGGCATGCCTTGCGCTCGCCTTACGTTGTCCAGGAACGCTCGCAATCGCTCCGCGAGCCATTCCCCGTCTTTCAATATGGCGAGCTCAAGATGAAAGAAGCCGAAGTCACCGTTCACCCTCACGTGCTGAATGGAGAGATGAACGGCGCTTCGGCTGTACTGCAAACCAACATGGCGGGCGCCGCCGCTCATTTGGCCGTCGCCCCCGTGCTCCTACTCGAAGAAGCTTAAACGGTTCGAGTTTGGTTAGGCCGCCGTGACGAATTGCTTACGCGGCGGCCCGGTCAAAAACCTCTTGGGCGTCTTCCACCTCTTCGCCGGCTGCCCGCTGACGCTCAATCGTCTCCTGGCAGGGCACGCAATAGGCCGCCCACGGCACGGCTTTCATACGCCTCTCTGGAATTTCCTCTTCGCAACGCAGGCAAGTGCCATACGTCCCCTCGTCTACCCGCTTCAGCGCTGCATGCACTTCTTTGAGCAGCTTCGATTCGCGGTCGAGGTTCCGAATCGCTACTTCGCGATTCATCTGTTGCTGTAGGCGGTCGAAATCTTCCGCCGCGTTTTCGATCAGAATCTCTTCTCGATCGGAAGTGCCCGTCAGGAGTTCCCGTCTCTTCGACTCGAGAATCTTTCGTGCTTCCTTCTTTTTGTTGTTAGCCATTATCTTCTTCTCCTAACCAATACCGTTTAACTTCTATCTGTTTTTGCCGAGGGCTGTCCTTTTTTAGCTGCTTCCAACTAATTGAAAACTAGGATCTTGGACCCTTTTTTCGGGTTCTCTTTGCCTTCGTACAGTCGAATCAGATGCGCCAGCCTCTAGCAAAGTTTCAAACCACACACGAGGGCGGTTTTTCGGTTCTTCACAAGAGCTTTACAAAAGAAATGCATCATTCCTGAATCATCCCTTCTTTACTCGGGAGTAAATTATCCAGCATCTTATTCAATCCGTACTGGAACGCATCCTGGACGTTGCCGCCGAAGCGAAACGTCTTTGCCAGCTCCATGGACAAAAATCCATGCAAGTATGAGACCAACATGCGAGCAGCGGGCAACGCAGTCTCTTTTCCAACTAATTCCGTGAGCAAAGCCAGCACCGGCTCTGTGGCCGCTTGCCTGGCTGACAGCAAATCCTCTCGTGCCGCTAGCGTCTCGCTGAAGATCAGCGCATACGTTCGCGGGTTCTTCTTCGCGAACTTACGATAAAGGTGCCCCATGCGCTGCAAATTCTCATACGTTTCTTCACCTTCCAACGGATTACGCATCAGTTCCGCCAGTTCGAGCAAAGCATCACGCGCGGCCGCACACAATAAATCGGTCTTATTCGCGAAACGTTTATACAGCGAAGGCGCCCGTATACCCACCGCTTCGGCAATCGCCTGCATCGACAACTCGGCCTCACCATGCTCTTCCAACAGCCGCCGCGCCGCCCCGCTAATCTCTTTGTCCGATGTTTTAGCGTGTGCGCTCATGCCTGATTCCCTTTGCCCAGCAAGCCAAGGTGCGTCTTTTTGAAAGACACTGGATACTTTAGTCCGTATCCCAGTGTGCGATCAAGGCCT
Organism: Bryobacterales bacterium; assembly: GCA_963771405.1. Classification (GTDB taxonomy): domain Bacteria; phylum Acidobacteriota; class Terriglobia; order Bryobacterales; family Bryobacteraceae; genus Bog-105. Next base: position 20,109 of record CAVYUL010000024.1, on the reverse strand, counting down.
ATATGGGCCGTCCAGATCATTGCATACGCAAGCCATGCCTGGTGATTGAAAATCACCACCCCCACGCTGATTAACACCACTGGCCCAACATAGCTATGAACCAGGTTGTAGCAAACAGCGCCGGCGCGCTCATTCAGCAGGTAGCCAAGCATCGATGCGTCCGGGGTCAGCAGTAGCAAAGCAAACGACCACCACGAAGCACTGGTGTGCGCATAGCAGAGAATGCTGAGGATAAGTACGAATAAACCTTCAAGCCGCAGCCAAACCAACGGCGCGCCTGCCACCGATCCCGGGAATTCGTGTTGCTGGTTTGTTTTCATAAGCTGTTGTTCCTGATAGCTAATAACGTTAGCCTTAAAGCTAATTATATTAGCCTTCGCCGCTTTTTTTCAACAGCTTTTCGACAAAGTGTTCCACGTGGAACGTACAGGTAGCAGAAAATTCATCGCGAGCACAGCCGCCGGTCTCGTCCCTTCAAAGCTAAAATATAGACAGGCAGTAGCCTCGGTCCTGGCTTGGGATATGGAACTTAGGGCCTAGTACGCCACGGAACCGTACCCCAAGATGTTGTGGAATTTCGGTGGAACAACCACTATACCGTGTGATTCTGTATTGACACAGGTTAAGAAATGGTTTCAAATTGAGGCTGACGTTTTTCGAACCTTAAATCCAACCTCCCCCAAGGAAGTACATCTCATATGGGTCAACTCAGTGTTAATCTAGCCCTTAAAGTGAAAGAGTTGCATCGCTCTCTGAAGAAAGAGGAGCGCACCGGCGTGTCGTTCCCACGCTTCTTCACCGCTAAACTTGAAGCGGGTGCCACCCCCTACGATCAGGTTTCCTGGGAACTCCGCTCAGCCACCATCGGGAACGACAAAGGCTCTGTCATTTTTGAGCAGCGCGATGTGGAGGTCCCGACCGACTGGTCGCAAACCGCTACCAACATCGTAGTCAGCAAGTATTTCCATGGCCGTATGGGTTCGCCGGAGCGCGAATCGAGCGTCCGCCAACTCGTACATCGCGTCGTCGATACCATTGCCGACTGGGGTCTCAGCGGCAACTACTTCAAGACTAAGGAAGACGGCGAAAACTTCCGCTCCGAACTGGCCCATCTGATGCTCACGCAGAAGGCCTGCTTCAATTCACCGGTTTGGTTTAACGTGGGAGTCCGCGAAGCGCGCGGCTACGGCTTCTATTTCGACGAAGCCGAGCAAGTGGTCAAAAAACTCGTTCCCGGTGAGAATCATCCGCAATGTTCCGCCTGCTTTATCAACTCAGTAGGCGATTCGCTGGAATCGATTCTCGACCTCGCTAAGACCGAGGGCATGCTCTTTAAATGGGGCTCCGGCACGGGTACGAACCTGTCTGCGATTCGAGAAGAGGACGCCCTGCTATGGGGAGGCGGCCGCGCCTCCGGCCCTCTCAGCTTCATGAAGGGCTTCGATGCGTTTGCCGGCGTCATCAAATCCGGCGGCAAGACTCGCCGCGCCGCCAAGATGGTGATCCTGAACACCGACCACCCCGATATCGAAAACTTCGTCTGGTGCAAAGCCAAGGAAGAGAAGAAAGCCCATACGCTCATCGACGCGGGCTATGATTCTTCGCTCGACGGCGAAGCCTACGGCAGCATCTTCTTCCAAAACGCCAACAACTCCGTTCGCGCCACAGATGAATTCATGCAAGCCGCAGTGGACGACACCGATTGGTGGACCCGCAGCGTAGCCAACGGCCAGCCTGTGAACCGTTACAAAGCCCGCGAGTTGATGCGCCAAATTGCCGAAGCTACTCATCAATGCGGCGACCCCGGCATGCAGTTCGATACCACTATCAACAAGTGGCACACGTCCAAGAACACCGCTCGGATCAATGCTTCGAATCCTTGCTCGGAGTACATGTTCCTGGATGATTCGGCGTGCAACCTGGCGTCTTTGAATCTCATGAAGTTCCTGTCTCCGGATGGCAGCTTCGATGTCGAAGCATTCCGCCACGCAGTCGACACCGTGACTCTGGCGCAGGAAATTCTGGTCGATAACGCCAGCTACCCCACTGAGCGCATTGCCAAGAATTCGCATGATTTCCGCCCGCTCGGCCTCGGATACGCCAACCTCGGCGCTCTGCTTATGGCCTTAGGCATGCCCTATGACAGCGATCTCGGTCGCGATTATGCGGCCGCGATCACCGCGATCATGACCGGCCAAGCTTATCTCACCAGTGCTCGTGTCGCGGAAGCCGTTGGTCCCTGCCCGGGCTACGCCGTGAATGAAGAGCCGTTCCTCGGTGTGATTCGCATGCATTGGAACGCGGTGAACCGCATTGACAGCAAGCGCGTGCCGCGCGCCATGTTCGATGCCGCTGAAGCCTGCTGGGCCGAGGCGCACAAAGCCGGCGCGATTGCCGGTTTCCGCAACGCGCAGATCAGTGTGCTCGCACCTACCGGCACCATCGGCTTCATGATGGATTGCGACACCACCGGCATTGAGCCGGATCTCGCTCTTGTGAAGTACAAGAAGTTGGTCGGCGGTGGCGTGATCAAGATCGTCAACAATACTGTGCCGCAAGCTCTCATCAAACTCGGCTACACACCCGGCCAAACCGAAAAAATCGTCGCCCACATTGATTCCACCGGGACGATTGAAGGCGCGCCCGATCTCAAGCCCGAGCACTTAGCCGTGTTTGATTGCAGCTTCCGGCCGCAAAATGGCATCCGGTCCATTCACTACATGGGCCACGTTCGCATGATGGCCGCGGTGCAGCCGTTCATTTCCGGAGCGATCTCTAAAACGATCAACATGCCGGAAGAGTGCACGGCGGAAGACATCATGAACGCCTATATCGAAAGCTGGAAACTCGGTCTCAAAGCCGTGGCCATCTATCGCGATGGTTCAAAGCGTGTCCAACCGCTTAGTTCCGGTACTTCCAAAGGCGAAAAGAAGCAGACCGCCTTGGCGGCCGTCGCTCCTGTGACTCAGATCGTCGAGAAGGTGGTGTATCGACCGATCCGCCGCAAACTGCCCGACGAGCGCAACTCGGTGACCCACAAGTTTTCGATTGGCGGCCACGAAGGCTACATCACGGTCGGCATGTATGAGGACGGAACTCCCGGTGAAGTCTTCATCGCGATGGCGAAGGAAGGCTCGACGATTTCCGGACTCATGGATACACTGGCGACTTCCATCAGCTACGGCCTGCAATACGGCGTGCCGCTGAAGTTCTTTGTCGATAAATTCAGCCACGTTCGTTTTGAACCGAGCGGCTGGACCGGCAATCAGCAAGTGCCGTACGCGAAGTCGATTATCGATTACATCTTCCGCTGGCTCGGCGCCCGGTTCCTGGGTATTACTGAAGCCAATGAAGCGGGAGAAACGACGAAGCTTCGGCCGACGATCGAAGAACCGCAGCAAGCTCTGCCTTTCGATAACAGCAACGGCGACGCGCCCGTTTGTTCCGAATGCGGGAGCATGATGACGCGGAACGGTTCTTGCTATAAGTGCGAGAACTGCGGCGGCACGAGCGGCTGTAGCTAAGAGCTAGTCCAGACTAAAAATAGACGCCGCCCCGTTCCCGAGGGCGGCGTTTTCAATTTAGGAGCAATAGTGAACGAAGGATGTCTTCCGAATGTGGACGAGCCACCCGCGGGTTCGTCGCCAACAGCCGATGATTTGAGACGCATCGCTATCGAGGCTCGAATGAGCCAAATGTTCGGTCGCGACTCCTCTGCCAGGATGTACGGCGCCAAAGCTAAATCAGCGACGAAGCCGATGGCCGAATTGCTCGGTGACGTCGCCAAAATCGCCGGCATCGCCACTGGCTTTTGCTCCGTACTGGGCGCGCTGCTAATCACTGGATATCTACTTTCAGCCGATGTGCCCTTGCCCGCCCAGATAGGTGACATCACCACCCTGGCGCTCCCAACCCTTGTTATCGCAGCTTTCCTTGTTGCCTTCCTTTCTGCACTTTTTGGCGCCCCGTTGTTTGTGAGGCGGCTTCATAGAGCATATTTATCTTCAGTTATAGGCAAACCTTTTCTGGAAAAGCTTCGCGCACATCTTTGGTGTTATTCGGCTTGGCTCATAACCTCCGCAGCTTTCCTCGTGTTCCTTGTCGCAACTATCAAGGGGTTGGCACAACTAAACGTGCTTTGGGGATGGGCGTTGTGCATTGGTGCTTACGTGGTGATTTTTCTTGTCGTCTGCTATGAAAAGTCATTCTCGATGCCCTCCCCGTTAAGAGTTCTTGTCAGTTGGTTGGTGCTCCTCTGGTCCTTCCTTCTGATCTTTGCGCTGCAGTTCGGTGTCATGTCCGTCATCCCGGCAGTTTCTGACTGGGCGTATGTCGTTGCGTCGGCTCTTATAGCGACAGTGATGTCTCTAATGTTGTGGCAACCCGACAAGCAAGCGCCGCGATGGGTTGTGCTTGCCTTTATCTGTTTCGTTGTCGTCGTTGGGTGGCCTTTCAACTGGGGAGGCCTAGCGTTGCGTGTCCTAGGGATCGGCGGCAACCTGCCGGTCTCAATCTCGGTCAAAGAAACGCCATACGGGGCCTCTGCCGCCCTCACCAGGCGCGTGACAGGTTGCCTGGCATTTGCGATAAGTGCAGACATATTCATTAGGACCGGAACCTCCCGATTGGACTGTCACGCTAGAAATCTATGGCCTCTGGCCCCGGGCTCGAATTCAACCACGCTCGCTTACCATCAACTAGTCCGTTACGCTCGCGGAGATGTTTCGATGATCTCGGAATATCCTGAAATCTTTTGGGTAGATGCTGGTACCAGAGGACAACTGGGCTTGGCGGAACGCCCTCCTGTAACTGCGGTCGCCCCGGTGACCAAATACAGAAAGGAACACGGATTTTCCAAAACATACTCCGTGCTGGCCAACGACGACACCTGCAAGGATAATGGAACAGTCGACCCGGTTGTGAAGGTTACAATTCCAGTTCGCGGCATTCCATCGGAGGGCTGTCGAGCCATGTTTCTTAAGCAACTGGCTCAGTTGACCGACGATTTAAGAAAGGGGACCGGAGTAATTATCGAGGGTGATCGAGTTTGGGGTCAAACCAGCTTTCTTGCTGTGAGCGTCCTCGTAGCAAACGGAGCGAAGCCGGACGAAGCGGATGAGAACGTAAGTGCACTTATCGGCAGACCTGCTCTGGAGACGGACGAACAAAAGGAATTCACGAACGAAGTGGCGCAGAAGTTCCCCCTGTGTGTATTCTAGTGAATCTGAACATTACCGCTAGTGGGGCTCGTGAACCCGTGACCCTCCCGGTTGCGAACCCAGACGCAAGCTGTTCGTGCAAAGCCCCTAGTTGTGCGAAAATCTAGCCATGAAACGTCCATTCGCCGCAACAGTCTGGCGTGAAGGAAATTGGTACGTCTCTCAATGCCTCGAAGTTGACGTGGCCAGCCAAGGCGAAACCGAAGAAGAGGCTCTCTCAAACTTAAAAGAAGCACTGGAACTGCACCTCGACCCGCCACAAGCCACGCGCCCGCCGGCGGTTCGAATCATCGAGGTAGAGGTTGGGGCGGCTTAAGCCGCAACCCTTTCGCGAGATCAAGCGCAGACTTGAATTCGCCGGCTTTAGTGAAGTCACCCAAAAAGGAAGTCACGTCAAATTCGCGCGTCGCTTCGGCGATGCAATCGACACAGTAATTGTGCCCAGGAAGCCCGAGATTCCAGTAGGAACGCTTCGCAGTATTTTGCGCCAAGCTCATATTGAGCTGGACGATTGGGAAAAGCTCGGGTAATGTGGCTGACCGACCTACCAGTTGGTCACCGCTTGGAGAGCAACGAAGGAAGAAGAACAAATGTATGCCGAAAACGTCTAACCCTATACCATCTGCCGACCAAATCGCCGAACTAGCCACCCGCGGAGAAAACATATCCGCTTATTTCACCGACAAATTCACCGTCGTCAGACCAATCCGCCGCGTCAATGTCGATTTAACCCAGGGCATGTTGCGCGAACTGGATCGACGAGCCGCCCAACTCAACATAAGACGTCAAGCCGTGATCAAGACCCTCCTAGGACGAGCTCTTCAAGAGGAGGATCGAATTGAGAGCGTGTCATCGAAGAGAAGAAAAGTCCGCTAAAAATGAAGAAGAAACTCGCTCCAGCTAAACTTCCCCTTCCCGGATTCCGCTCCGATCAAGAGGCGGCAGAATATTTCGATACGCATTCCATTGCCGACGTTTGGGATCAATTGCCTGCGGCAAACCGCCCAAGCTGTCCACGGCTCTAGCGAAGTCCATTCCCGAGCGGCCACGCCACGCGAAATCTGCAATCTCAATCCGGCTTGTACCTGAACAAATTGCCGCCGCAAAGAAAATTGCCGCCACTAAATCAGTCCGTTATCAAACCCAATTGCGCATGTGGATTGCCGCGGGAATTCAACGAGAAACGAAGCGCGCCGTGCAGGAATGCACGGGCCTGAACGGTGAATCGCGATTGGGTCGGTCCGTCCCCTTATGCGGACTCCGGGTATCGATCCACGCCGCAGGCCCTAGATCTCTCCCGCAACTCGCTAAGTACCAACCACCCTTCCGTCGAGATCAATCACCGCCCAAACTCCAACCTTCCCGCACCAGTCCTTCTCTCACCATCAAACTTTCGGGGTCATTCATCGCCAGCACATTCACGGTCACTCTGCCGATCGCGGTAATGCCATTGATTCTCGCCCCGTCGAACAAAAAATGCTCTTGCCAGATGTCCAGACGCGGATGGAACAATCGCACCACCTCACCCGTCGCCTCATCGAAGCCTGCAAGGTTCGGCCCTTTATGTCGATTGCAATGCGCGCAGGCAAGCGCCAGATTGCCCTCCATCGTCGCGCCGCCATGCTTTTCCGCAATCACATGATCGATTTGAAATTGAAGCGGATAATAATCCTGCTTTACCCGGCAATATTCGCAAAAATCCCTGGCCCGTTGACGAACGCTACGGTCGAGTTCGCGTCTCACCGGAGTTCGAACGGAATCCTAGTGTGCCTTGGCAGGATCGGCGCGCTTCGCACTACGCCTCGCTTGCGAATGCATTACCGCCAGCAAACTCGCCACCCGCAGATAGTTATCCAATTCACGGCTTTCATCCTCCGTCAGTGAGCCAGCCCTCGCCTTAGCCGAGAGTTCGTCTACTCGCTCCGCGTCGCTCTCTGGGAACTTTCGTGACAGAAGATACTGGGCGGCATCGGCAGTCAGTTTTTGCTCTTCATTCTCAAGAATGCGAGCAAGAATTGCAGCTTCGCTATTAGTTGGGACTACTTGGGACTCCATCCGCACAAACCTCTCTCCATCTTCGCAGACTTCTCTCCCCTTTAACCAGCACCCCCTTTACTTTTCACGCCGATCGACACCCTACACCGCCACAGCTAAGCGGCCCACCACTCTACCCTATCGCCACCTCCGAAACCGCGACGGCGCACTCTCATCCAACTCCCCAACCTTCGCCACCGCCGCTTCCAGTCTGCCTACACCCACCACCCTTTTCGGCGTCACTACATACGCCTCAACGGGCTCCCCTCGAAAACAAGCCTCTAGCTCGCTCGTCAAACCTACCGCCACATCGTACCCACGCGCAAACGGCGAAAATGCCGGCATCACCACGCACCACCGATTCACCAAATACGTCGGCAATCTCCTCCCTGCACCCGATGCCTCTCTCACACTCAGTCCAGGGTGTAAGTGCCCCATCACGAGCGTCCCTCTTTCCGGTATCGCCACCTGTGCCAACTTGTCGCCATGAATCGCGGTAATCACGCCATCCGTCCAAGCCTGCACTGCCTGAAGCCGCAGATGCCCGAACTCCTTTGCAAACGCTCGATCATGGTTCCCTCGCACCGCCACAATCTCCGCCTTATCAGCCAGCGCCCCGAGCGTCTGCTCGATATACGCACGCTCCGGTTGGCAAGGCCGCGGCGCATGCACCAGATCTCCTACGAACACTACCCGCGCCGGCTGCAACTCGTCGCACACCCGCAACAACTTGTCCCGCGCTTCGAAATCCGCCAGTGGCCCCAGTTCTCCTCGCCGGCGCTGCGCCCAGCTGTAGCCCAAATGCAAATCAGCTACCAGCAGCGTCCGCGCCTCCTCCAGCCAAAGCGCTCCGGAACAATGCGCCATCATTCCCGGAAGTACCGCAGTCATCCTCTCCAAATCGTAATTATCCCGCCACTTGGTTCCGATAGCCTAGTAGTAGAGCATGCAGCGCATTGCAATTGACATGGACGAAGTCATGGCCGACACCATGGCCCAGTTCCTCAAAAAATACAACTCCAATTTCGGCGTCGGCCTCAAGACTGAACACTTCAAAGGCCGCCACGTCTTCGAAGTCATTGAGGAAGCGCACAAGCCCGCCGCGCGCGACTATTTTCAGGAAGAAACCTTCTTCGCCACAATCCCCGTAATGCAGGATGCACCCGAAGTCGTAGAAGCCCTCACCAAACGTTATGACGTCTTCATCACCACAGCCGCCATGGACGTGCCTTGCTCCTTCACGCCCAAGTTCGATTGGCTGCAGCGCTACTTCCCGTTCATCCCATCCAGCAACATCGTCTTTTGCGGCGATAAAAGCATCATCCTCGCTGATTACCTCATCGATGACAATACCCGCCATCTCTCGAAATTCCACGGCGAAGGCATCATTTACACCGCGCCTCACAACGTAAATGAAACGCGTTTCCGCCGCGTCAACAACTGGCAAGATGTCCGTGCTATGTTCTTGAGCTAATCTAGACCGCGCACTTCATACCCGAGCTTCTGCATTCCCTCAATCACCCTCTGCCGGATCGCCGTCAGATCCTCAGCCGTCATCGTGTGATCCAGCGCCCCCACCTTCAAGTGGTACGAAACGCTCTTCTGCCCCTGCGGCAGCGGCGGTCCCGCGTACTGCCTCACGAATTCAATCATCGCCAGATCCGCCCCCGCCAGTTTCGTTAATTCGTCTTGCAACTGATCCACCGGCGTCCGCAAATCCGTCACCAGCGATAAATCAAACCCGCTCGTCGGGAACTTACGCAAAGGCGTGTACTTCGGCGTCCGCTCTTTCACAATCGGAAGACACGCATTCACGTCCACATCGAAAAGCGTCGCGCGCCCTTCCACACCCTCACTCCGCAGTAACGAGGGATGCAATTCAAAAAACCGCCCAATCTCCGCCCCATTCCAAAGAATCTTCGCCGCCCGCTCCGGATGCTCAAACGCGCGCGCCTCCGCCGCCTCCAATCGCACCGCTGGGAAGGCACACTCCAGCACCCGCTTCAATTCAAAGAATTCCTGATCCTGGCCATGCGCGCTATAAAGCACCGCTGTCAAATGCGTCGCTTCGTGCGGCAGTTCTTTCCCAGCCCGCGGGTGAATCTCATTGCCAATCTCAAACAGCCGGAACTCGCGGTAATACCGCACATTCGCCACAATGCTCTTGAACAACCCGGGCAGCAGACTCCGCCGCAAATGCGTCAATTCCGCCGCAATCGGATTCTGCACCGCAATGTGCTCTTCGGCTTTCCCGCCGAATCGCTCAATATCCTCGGTCGTTACAAATGAATAGTTATGCGCTTCGGTAAACCCCTGCGCCGCCAGTTGCGCTCGCAATTGGCGCAAATAAATCCGCATCGAATTCGTCGTCGGCACGGTCGAAGCAATCAGCGGCGCCGTCGGTGTAATCGAGTCATACCCCACCATCCGCCCGATTTCTTCCACCAAATCGTCTTTGATCGAAATGTCTTTCGTCGCGCGCCAAGTCGGCACTTCTACGTTCAACACCGCCGGCTTCGCCTCCGCCACGCCAAAGCCGAGCGCCGTCAAAATCTTCGTCGTCTCCGCCTGCGAAACATCTTTCCCCAGCTTGCGCGTCAAGAAGGGCATTGGCATGTCAATCCGCTTCGTCGGCGCTTGTGGCCCGCGATTGTCTACCACCCCGCCCACCACGCGAATCCCCGGCGAGACCAACGGCAACAACTCCACCGCGCGCGCCAGCGCCCGTACCGTGTTCTCCGGGTCAAGCGATTTCTCAAACCGCATCGACGCATCCGTGCGCAGCTTATACCGCGCCGACGTTAACCGCAAATGCGATGCCTCGAAATTTCCCGCCTCAAACACGATCCGCGTCGTCGTCGTCGAAATCGCGCTCGGTCCGCCGCCAATCACACCGGCCAGCCCAATCGGACCGCCCGCATCCGCAATCACAAGGTCCGCCGAGGTCAGCGTATAACTTTCGCCGTTCAAGGCGGCAAATCTCTCGCCTTCCTTCGCCGAACGCACGAAAATCGTGTCGCCTTTCAATTTCTCCGCATCGTAAGCATGCGTCGGTTCCGGCAACTCCGACATAATCAAGTTAGTAACATCAACAATGTTGTTAATCGGATTGAGTCCCAGGTGCTCGAGCCGCGCCTGCAGCCACAAAGGCGACGGCCCCACCTTGACATTCTCGAACACCAGCGCGCTAAACCGCGGACACAGCGCATGATCCGCAATCTGCACCTTCAGCGCCGAATCGCCTTTCGGCAGCAGCCCCGGCTTGACCGGATCCACCAGCGAGAGCCCCGTAATCGCCGCCACTTCCCGCGCCATCCCATAGTGGCCCCACAAATCCGGCCGATGCGTCAAGCTCTTGTTGTCGATCTCAATTACAAAGTCGGGCGTCACTCCCGGCAATGCCTCGCCCGGCTGCAAAGCACCATCGAGTTCCAATATTCCCGAATGATCGCGATTGATTTCAAGTTCCGCCGCGCTCGCCAGCATGCCTTCGCTTGTCACGCCTTCAATCACCGCGCGCCCAATCGTCTTCTCGCCGAGCTTTGTTCCCGGTGGAACCCACGCCGTCAACAAGCCCGGCCGCACGTTTGCCGCGCCGCAAACCACCGTAACTTGCTTGCCGCCTCCAACATCCGCCACCACTTGCTTGTTCTTGCCCTTCGGCAACGGGGTGACACTCACCACCCGCGCGGCAACGACGTTAGCCAAATGCGCGCCCACCGGCTCAATACCTTCGCATTCAGCCGTCTTCATCGTGATCAGCCGCTGCAACTCATCCGGCTCAACTTTCAAGCCCGGCACGAGTTCGCGCAGCCAGTTATAAGAGAACTTCATCTTGTGCGGAAACTCTAAAATTGATTCAAAAAACGCAGATCCCCGCCTTGCAAGTGCCGGATATCGCTAATCCCATAGCGCATCATCGCCAGGCGCGTCAATCCCAGCCCAAACGCAAACCCGCCCCACTCTTCGGGATCGATACCGCTCATGCGCAGCACATTCGGATGCACCAGCCCGCACGGCAACAGTTCCACCCAGCCACTCTGCTTGCATACCGGACATCCCGCGCCATCGCAAATCAGACAGTGAATATCCAACTCAAATCCCGGCTCGACGAACGGAAAATATCCCGGCCGCAGCCGCACCGTCACGTCGCGCTTGAAAATCCCGCTCAGCAGCGTCTTCATGAAGTAAATCAGGTTCGCCACGCTGACCTCGCGGTCAATCATCATGCCTTCCACCTGATAAAACGTGTGCTCGTGCGATGCGTCCACTTCTTCGTTCCGGAACACGCGCCCCGGCGCAATCATCCGCAGCGGCGCTTTCAACGCCCGCATCCCGCGCACCTGCACCGGCGAAGTATGCGTCCGCAATAAATGCCCGTTCGAAAGCCAGAACGTATCTTGCATATCGCGCGCCGGATGCGTCGGCGGAATATTCAACGCATCGAAGTTATGCTCCTCCGATTCCACTTCCGGCCCGTACAGCACCGCGAATCCCAGCGACGTAAACAGATCTTCAATCTCCGCCTGAATCTGTGTAATGGGGTGCAGCGAGCCCGGCCGTACGCCGCGCGCCGGCAGCGTTACATCAATCCACTCATTCGCCAGTTGCTCCGCCAGCGCAGCCTTCTCGAACCGTTCCTTCTTGGCGGTATATTCGGCTTCCAGATCCTGCTTCACCGAATTCAGCAGCTTGCCGAAGTGCGCCCGTTCGTCAGGTGTCAGTTTGCCGAAGTCTTTGCTGATCCCAGCCAGTGTTCCTTTACGCCCCAGCGCTTCCACGCGCGCCTCTTCAAGCGAATCCAACGAACCGGCCGATGCAAAAGCGGCCAACGTCGCGCGCCGCAATTCTTCAAGCTTGGTCTCAGGCATCCACGATCTCTAAAAACTCCACCAGCTCTTGATGTCCCTTGAGCAGCGCCAAATCCAGCGGCGTCTGATTGTTCTCCGCACGTTGATTCACTGAAGCGCCATGCGCCACCAGCGTTTCCACCATCGCCCGGTTGCCTGCTTGCGCCGCCGCGTGCAGCGCGGTCCAGCCTCCGTGTTGCGTCGCATTCACCTGCGCGCCGCGTTTCAACAGCAGCTCCACCAACGGCGTCGCGCCGCCCGCTGCCGCCGCATGCAGGGGCGTGTTCTCCATCGAATTCGTTGACCGGCTATCGATCTTCGCGCCTTTATCAAGCAACCCATTCGCCAATTCAGGCCAACCAAAAAAGCCCGCCAGATGCAACGGCGTCCAGCCATCCGTGCTATGCGCCTCAAGCAGTTCAGGCTTCGCGTCAATTGCTTTCAGCACTTCCGCCGTATGCCCCGCAACGCAAAGCGTAAACACATCCAGGTTCGGATGCAAGCTCAGAAGATAATCCGCCACCGCGCCTTGCCGGTAGTATTTCGCCAAAAGAAACGCGCACTGTCCCGCTTCGTTTGTCCCATCCAGCAACGCAGGGTCCGCTGCCAAATCTGCCTTCACCGCGTCCAGTTGGCCGGTTTTAACGTGCTCATGAAATGTCTTAAGGTCCGCCATGTTCGAAGGCGTCACGCCGCCGGCAGAAACACTTGTTCGGTTTTGTTCAATTCCCAATCCAGGTGGTTGATGTAGAACAACACAATGTCCCGCGGGAACTGGCCCGAAACCGCAAACTCATCGAAAACCTTCTTCTGCCAGCCTTCTTTGAGAAACTCTTCCGGCTTCAAGTCCTTATCGAAGAACCCCTGCTCGTTCGGAATTCCCAGCCAGTTCAAAATCGCAGCAATCATCTCCAAGTGCGAAAGCAGCAGCACTTGCGAAATGTCCGTCGCAAAATCTTCCTCGCCCGCTTCAATCCGCGCCCAGAACTTCGGCTCTGCCTTCCGCAGCGTCTCTGCATTAAGCTTCACCAGCCGCGCCCGCACCTTGAAACGCTCGTAAACCTGATACGTTTTCAGCTTGCCGATCGAGATGCCGCGCACCAGATTATGAAAAACATCTTGCCCCAGCGCCTTAAAGACGCCACACATCTGCATCGTAAAAAAGGTTAACATACCGCCACTAAGCTACAATTGGGAGTTTTGGGCATAAAGTCCCGCTATCCATGAGCAATTTGATCGTTTTAGGCGCGCAATGGGGCGACGAAGGCAAAGGCAAGATCGTCGACCTGTTCTCTGAAAAATTCCACGCGGTCGCCCGCTATCAAGGCGGCCACAACGCCGGCCACACCGTCTATCTCGGCGACCGCAAATTCGTCCTCAAACTCATCCCCAGCGGCGTCCTCCGTCCGGGCGTGCTCGCCGTCATCGGCAACGGCGTCGTGATTGATCCCAAGGCCCTGCTCGAAGAAATTCATGGCCTCGAAGCCATGGGCGTCAACGTCAAGTCGCAGCTCAAAGTCAGTGACCGCGCCCACGTCATCTTCCCCTTTCACCGCACCCTCGAAAAAATCTCCGAAGGCCGCGAAGGCCGCATCGCCATTGGCACCACCTCGCGCGGCATCGGCCCTTGTTACGAAGACAAAATCGCCCGCCGCGGCATCCGCATCGCCGATTTCGTCGACAAAGACTTCGCCGAGCTTTACCAATCCCTCGCCGAAGACAAGCAACTCATCGCCCAAGCCTTCAAACTCACCGACCGCGTCGATTTCGGCGAAATTCTCAACGAATACAAACAATACGCCGATCAAATCCGCCCGCTCGTCTGCGACACCCAATATCTGCTCAACGGCCTGATCCGGGAAGGGAAGAGCGTTCTCTTCGAAGGGGCCCAAGGCACCATGCTCGATATCGATTTCGGCACTTATCCGTTTGTCACCAGTTCGAGCGCAGCCGCTGGCGGCGCTTGCACCGGCACCGGCGTCGCACCCAACAAAATCGACGGCGTCGTCGGCGTCTCCAAAGCCTACATCACTCGCGTCGGTGCCGGCCCCTTCCCTTCGGAAGATCTCACCGAACTGGGCGAACAAGTCCGTCAGCGCGGTCAGGAATTCGGCTCCGTCACGGGTCGCCCGCGCCGCTGCGGCTGGTTCGATGTCCCGCTGCTCCGCTATACCGCCGAAATCAACGGCTTCGATTCGCTCATCATCACCAAGCTCGACGTGCTCGACGAACTCAAGGAAATTCCCGTCTGCGTCGCCTACGAAGTCGATGGCAAAGTCATCCGCGAAATGCCCGCCAGCACCCGCCGCATGGAAGCCATCAAACCCGTCTATGAGCATCTGCCCGGCTGGCAAACCAAAACCCAGGGCATCGCTCAAATCGACAAACTGCCTAAAGCCGCCCAAACCTATTTGAAGTTCCTCGCAGATCAAACCGGCGTCGAAATTGGTTCCGTCTCCAACGGCCCCGAACGCAACGAAACCATGATCGTCCCCGGCTCCAAACTCGAAAAGCTCCTGACGTAGGGCGGGCTTTTAGCCGGCGGCGGACGGTCTAGTCCGCCAAACCTCCCTGCTAAATTTCAAGAATGACCCCGCGCTTCGCCCTTCTCGCGCTCGTTGCCCTCACTCTCCACTCCCAAACCATCACCATCGACACCTCCCATCCCATCAACTCCTTCACCCCCTCCAAATCCCTCGGCGGCTCCATCGATCGCCTCCGTGGCGGCGCCACCAAAGAAGCCAACGAGAAAAACACCGAACGCCTCCTCACCAATCCCGTCCTCAACGAACTACTCGGCGCTGGCTGGCAAAACGTCACCTACCGACAAAACACCGAACTCATGATCGAAGCCTGGCACTGGAATCCCCGCGGTACTTGGAGCAACGCCGCCAAAAAAGAAGGCTATTTCGTCGGCAGCCCCGAACCCACTAGTGAACAAATCCTCCACTCCTGGGCCTACCCACTCCCGCACCGCGGCGCAACCCTCGGCGACGGCAACGGCTGGTCCCGGCTTACTGACGGCGACCCCACCTCTTACTGGAAAAGTAACCCCTATCTAACTCAGCCCTATACGGGCGATGATGATTCCCTCCATCCGCAATGGGTCATGATCGACCTCGGCTCCAAAATCGACCTCGGCTCCAAAATCGACATCAACGCCATCAAAATCGCCTGGGCCAATCCCTACGCCACCCGCTACTTCGTCCAATTCTGGACCGGCGACCGCGAACCTTTCTACGACGGCATCAATAAGGGCACTTGGCAAACCTTCCCGCTCGGTTCCATCACCGGCGCAAAAGGCGGCGTCGCCACTCTCAAACTCGCCGATTGGAAAATCCCCGCTCGCTATCTGCGCATCTGGATGACTCACTCCTCCAACACCTGCGATTCCCACGGCCCTCAAGATCGCCGCAACTGCCTCGGTTACGCCATCTACGAACTCTACGCTGGAACCATTTCTCCAACCGCCGAATTTACCGACGTCATCAAACACCTCCCCAGCCGCCAACAAACCATCACTTGGCCCTCCTCCGTCGATCCCTGGCACTCCGCCGCAAATCTCGACTACGGCCGCGGCGATCAAATCGGATTCGATTTCTTCTTCCACTCCGGTGTCACTCGCGGTCTCCCGGCCATGATCCCCATCGCTATTCTCTACAACAATCCGGAAGACGCCGCCAACGAAGTCGCGTATCTATACAATCGTCACTACCCCCTCCTCGGCATCGAAATGGGCGAGGAAGCCGACGGCCAACGCGTCCTCCCGGAAGACTACGCCACGCTTTACGTCCAATTCGCCAAAGCCATCCATAAACTCGTCCCCCAAGCCCGCCTCGGCGGACCATCCTTCGAAGGCACCGAAGGCGACGTTGATTCCTGGGCCGACGCCGACGGTAGAGTTTCTTTCCTCGGCCGCTTCGTCACATATCTCAAAGCGCACGCCGCCCTCAAGGATTTCGCTTTCTTCTCTTTCGAACACTACCCCTGCGGCGCTGGCGGCGGCGAGGGCCGTAAATGTGCCGATTGGAGTTCTCTCTATTGGGAACCCGCCTTCGTCGACCACCTGATCCAAACCTGGAAAGACAACGGTCTCCCGCCCAACGTCCCCTTCTATATGACAGAAGGCAACGATCTCGAAGACGGCGGCCCCGAAACCGTCAAACGTGGCCTTTGGCTCGCCGACTATGTCGGCTCTATGTTATCCGCCGGCGCGAGCGGCACTTACTATTTCCATTACATCGCCACTCCAAACCAATACGGCTTCGTTCCCATCGATGACAACAATCGCGTCATGTTCTATCCGCCCCAATATTGGGCTACCCAAATGATCGCGAAGGAATGGGTCCAACCCACCGATTCCATCGACAAACTCTTCAAATCTTCCAGCGACGTCAAAGATTCAGCCGGCAACACTCTCGTCACTGCCTACCCTGTCCAGCGTCCCGACGGCAAATGGTCGATCCTGCTCGTCAACAAAGACAAAGACCACGGTCAATCCATCAAACTTAACTTCCAGTCTCATTCCTTCTCCGGCCCCGTCGAGCGCATCGTTTTCGGCCCCAACGAATACCTCTGGCGCCCAGACTCCAAGCACCCCGACCCCGGCGGCCCGCCGTCGTATTCCACTCTCACCGCCACTGGCCCGGATACGAACTACACGCTCCCCAAATCCTCCATCATCGTCCTTCGCGGCGCTGTGCAATAACTCCTCTGTTCACAGCTCGAAAGTTGGGGGGGCATCCCGCTCGGCGGCCCTTGGGCGCTCCCGAGAGAAGCCTAGGAATCCTCGCACGTATGCAGCGATTTCATCTGCTGCCGTGTCCAATGCAAAATGACCGCCGTCCACAACGTGAACCTCAGCATTCGGCACATCTTTGCGATAACGTTCCGGCTCGCCCGGGTCGAACGACAGCTCATACTTGCCCCAGATCACCAGCAGTCGAGGTTGGTTATTGCGCATCCACGCTTGCCACGTCGGGTAGGCGTCCACGTTGGTTCGATAGTCGTGGAACAAATCGCTTTGAATCTCACCCTGGCTCGGCTGACTGAGAAAATAGAATTCATCAGTCCAGAGATCGGGGTTGTAACGTTCCACATTCGGATCGTTTCCAAGGTGACGAGTGCGTGCACTGGCCAACGAGAGCAAATCTGCGCGCAGTGCCTTCTCGTTCGACGCCCGGTCCGCCCAAAATGCCCGCCGCGTCTTCCAATTCGCGCCGAGGCCTTCATTGTGTGCAACCGCGTCTTGAACAATGAGACCATCCACACGTTCGGCGTGCGCCAGCAGCATGCGAAAACCTACCGGGCCGCCATAGTCTTGCATGTAAAGCGTGTAACGTCGAAGGCCAATCGCTTCGGTAAAACAACTCACGATCTCGGCGTAGTGATCGAACGTGTACGCGAACGCCTTGGGGTCCGGCCAGTCGCTGTGCCCGAAGCCGGGGTAGTCGGGCGCCACCAGATGATAGCGATCGGAGAGCCTGGCGAAGAGCGGCTCGAACATGCGCGACGATGACGGAAGTCCGTGCAGCAGAAGCACTGTCGGCGCGTCTTTCGGACCGGTCTCTCGGTAGAAAATGGAGAGCCCATCGATCTTTATGCTGCGATAGAGCGTCGGATACTTCAGGGAATGTTCCTCTCTCTTAACTCCGGCGGACAATTTCTTACGTCGACCGCAGCCCCCTCCTGTCGGCGGCGCCTTCCAATGGAAGATGGATCAGCCCGCAATTGCCGACTTACTCCTTCTTTTCGTGAGTGCCGTCAGAAGAAGTTTCAGAAGCGCTTCATCAGAGAACGGGTTCTGACCTGAGATCAACTCCCGATCTTCAAGGACGTAGCTCCCCCAGGGAGCGACCACACTGACGTCACCACCCGCGGTACGCAACGCGAAGTCCGGGTAGAAGAGCACCTTGCCGCCAATCTCAAGCGGCTCCCGCTGCTGCTCTTCCGCTGTCGAGAAAATTGTCATCTTATACCCGGAATAGATCCAACCTTGAGCCTTTGCCCTCGCTCCAACTGCATCGCCTGCCGCCAGCGCGCCCACCACCTCCGTCGAATTCGGAAGCGCCGAGAGTAGCGAAATCGGGCCATGGCACAGCACTGCCGTGGGCTTGGATGTTTCGTGAAAGTGTCTCAGCACGCTGCCGGCATCGGCATCATCCAGAAGATCGATCATCGGCCCATGTCCGCCGGGGACGAAAACAGCGTCATATTGATCGAGGCCGGATGCGATGATATCCGAGATACGAGTGGGATTTTTGAGCCCAGCCAGACTATCGCGGAATTTCAGATAGTCCTCAAGCTTAGCCTCATCCCCACCGAAGAACTGGGCTACGGCTGAATTGACGTCCATTTGGGGCGTGTTGCCTTTCGGGTTGGCGAAAGTGATTTCGTAGCCTTCCTTCATCAGGGCGCGAACCGGAACCGTCAGTTCGTTGAGGTAATAGCCAGCGCCCGCATAAACCTTGCCCTCCTTCAACGGCAAGCCACGACCGCTCGAGACTAGCACCAGGACTTTTCCTTTTGTTGTCATTTTGTTCTCCTCTCTGAAATCGAATCTGTTTCCCGGGATCTAACCAGAAGGTGAAAATGAAACTCTGGCAGTGCACCGAATCGCTTTGATAGCAACTGCGACTGTTGACGCTGTCGTCCCGAGGCGATATGGGGTTACTCGCTCAGACGTAGGATGCATTTCGAGAACCAGTACGCACTGATGCTGCGGAGAAACGGCAACGTTCTCAAAATCAAGGCGTTTACGGTCCGTTGAAGGGCCCACTCATTGCGCGGAACGCAGGGAAAGCCGTCAGTCTGACACCGCCAGCCGACGTTGGACAGAGCTGAACTGCGGCCCAACGTGCTCATGTCCGTGATATCGACCTTGAAAGGGCAAGCTGCAATTTCCGAGCCCAGGACTGTGCTGGTGCGGTGGCCTCGCAGGTGCAATCGCAATTATTAGCTAGACTTTACTTGCGAATAGAGCGAGATCCGACCACCTTGGCTGCGCGCCGGAAAGGTCGTGAGTTTTCGGCAAGCCTGCATGACACTGCGGAAAAATCCTGTTAGCGTCAACAAAGGCTGGGAGGCCGGAAGCAATGACGCGAGCACTTTATAACAGCAGCTTCGACGATGTCGAAGAGCTAAGAAAGAGGTTCGAGGATTTCCGGGGCCAGCACGAGAAACGGACGCGACTACCGGAGGAGCTATGGCGGGCCGCAGCGGAGATTGCGGAACGGCGCGGGATGAATCTGGTTTGCCGATGTTTACGGTTGGATGCGAACAGTCTGAAGAAGTGGATGGGCAAGGGCGTCAAGGAACCTCGGCGGAGGCAGGCAATCAAAAAGCATCAACGGACGGCGCCTCCGGCCGCTTTCGTGGAACTGCTCACGGCTGCTACCGCCGCCGCGAGTTGCGTCATTGAAGTGGAGTCGCAACATGGGCGCAAACTCCGTTTGGAGTTGAAGGGCGTTGCCACCAGCGAGATTGCGGAACTGATTCATACCTTCGCGGGCCATTAAGCCATGTTGCAGATTACGCCGCAGATGCGCATCCTGGTCGCCATCGAGGCGGTCGACGGGCGCAAGGGCATCGATTCTTTAGTTCAACTGTGTCGCGAAACTCTGGATGCCGATCCCTTCTCCGGTTGTGTATTTGTGTTCCGCAGCCGCAGCGCCACTTCGATCCGGCTGTTGGCTTATGACGGCCAAGGGTTCTGGCTCGCCCAAAAGCGGCTTTCAAAAGGACGTTTTCGGTGGTGGCCAACGGGTAAAGGTCCGGCGCGATCACTGGAAGCCTATCAAGCCCAGTTGCTACTGGCCGCTGGCGATCCGGACACCAAAGCCGCGCCGATGTGGCGTCGAGTGAGCTGAACCCACTTTCGAAAAAGGTCTTACGTTCCCGCAAGTTTTCTGTCACACTGCTGCTGTGGCGGCACAGTGGCGCTATCGGGGACGGAACATCGGCGAAGAAGAGATTGCTTTTCTGCGCCAGTTCATCGCTGAGCATCC
>CAVYUL010000023.1:0-19204 GCA_963771405.1 Bryobacterales bacterium | reverse complement strand
ACTTCACCCGCTTCCGAATCGCCGGCTCCTGCAACCTCTTGCGCCACTCTTCCAGCCCGCCTTCCTGCACCCACGGCGGCATCGCTCCATCCAGTCCAGTAGCTCCCGCCGGGTAGGTGTACATGTCGGCCGTGATCTTCAGTCCTTGCTTCTGAGCCGCTTCCACCTTCTCAATCACCTGCGGCAGGTTCCCCCAGTTCTTCGCACCCGCTTCTTTCAAGTGATAGATTTCGGCCGGCAGCTGCGCCTGCTTTGCGATCTCAAACAACTCGTCCAAAGCTTCCATTTCGTGGTCGCCTTCATTCCGCATATGCGAAATGTAGATGCCCTTGTATTTCGCCACCACCTTTGCTAACGCAATCAATTCGTCGGTCTTCGCATAATTTCCAGGCGCGTAGATCAAGGCCGACGCCACGCCCAGCGCGCCATCCTGCATCGCCTTCTCCACCAGATCCTGCATCTGTTTCAGTTCGTCGGCCGTCGGTGCCCGGTTTGCCCGCCCCAACACATAGACTCTTGGCGTAGCAGCGCCGATAAACGAAGCAATGTTCGGTGAAATGCCATGCTTTACCAGCGCGTCGAGCCCTTCCCGCAAGGTGTGCCAATTCACGTCATACTTGATGTCGGTCTGGTCATGCAGCGCTTCCGCCCGCATCGCATCATTCAATGGCCCCATTGATTCGCCTTCGCCGAAAATCTCCAGCGTGACGCCCTGCAATAGGTCGCTTAACCCGCGGCCATCGGCGAAGAGTCCATCTCCGCCCGACATCATGTTGATAAACCCGGGCGCAATCACCTGTCCATGAACGTCAAGATCCGTGCGTCCCCGATCCGCCGATACATCTCCCACCTTCGCAATCCTGTCGTTGTTGATCGCGACTCCACCGGCAACACAAGCTACCCCGCTTCCGTCACACACCAATCCATTCCTCAAAATGAAGTCGAAGTTCGGCCCGCGCTCGCAAGAAGCCAGTGTCAGAACCATCAAAGAGAGCAAAATAAAAATACGCATATCGGTGTTAAATACCAGGGTGCTCAAAATCCGTATGCGGACACCCCGGGAATTCCGCAATCGCCGTGTTACCCGTATATCCCAAATGCTCGCGCTGAACCAGTTCTGACGCATAAAACGCATCAATCGCCACTCTCTTAAATTCAACGAAAAAATGATCCAGATCACTCTGTGGCGTCAATTCGTTCGCCGCCAGCCCCGCCATCAAATCCTGCGGCTGTGACGGCTTGAGCTGCTCAATAGACCGCAGTCCCTTCTTCCAGAACTCCACTCGCGAAGCGGGCGAATACTTCAGCACAATATCGATGTAGTACGCCACCCGCGCATCATGTGCGCCCGGCCCTGTTTCGTCACGCGGCAGCAGCGTTTCCGCCAAGCTGCCTACCAAATCGTATTCAGCAACCGTCAACGCCTGCGGCGTATAATCGGCCAACAGTTGTGGACCATTGGCCGCGCAAAGACTAACCAGTGCCAGGAAATCGCGCCTTTGCATGTTCATGAAAGCTCTCCCCGCTTTGCTTTCTCCGCCAGCCGTTCGCTCATTCGCCAAGCCAGCGCAATGTTCGTGAGCGTGGGATTCTTTTCCGGATAGGCAGCGAACACTGATGAATCTCCAACAAACAAATTCGGAATATCGTGTGATTGACCATCGGCATTCACCACCGATGTTTTCGGATCATGGCCCATGCGCACCGTTCCTACCCAATGGTTGTAATCAATCTGCAGCGTTTCGGGGGTTATGGTTTTGGGCTTCGAAAGAACCTCACCATGAGCGGCCAAAATGATCTCTTCCGACGTCTGAACCATATCTTTCGCCATGGCTACGTCATTCTCTTCGTAATGCAAATGCACTCGCGGCAAGGGTATGCCGAAACGATCCTTCCGATCGGGGTCTAAATCGACAAACTTCTTTGGGGAAGGGAAGAGCATCCCTTGCATGTTCATGTTTGCGGAGCAGATCGCCTTCTCTTTCAATTCACGCTTGAGCGCCGAACCAAAGCCCGCGGGGTAATTCACTCGTGGATTATTCGGATGCAGCCCTGAACCGCACTGCACTTGATAGGTCCCTTCGAAGTGTTTGCTTGGTTCATCCCAATAAAGCCCGCTCAACAATCCGTGATAATAATCTGTGCCGTCGTCATTCGAAGCGTTGCGATTTTTCAACTGCGGAAAAAACGCCGTCACCGTCAAACCATAATGGCTGGTTAGATTGCGGCCCACTTGCCCACTTCGATTGGCCAAACCATTCACCAGCAGTTGCCGCGCCGTCTCAATAGTGCTGCAAGCCAACACGAGCGCTCGGCACTGAAGCGCGGCAGTCGCGCCACGTTCGTCAACATATTCAATCGAAGCTACACGCCTTTGCTCCGCATCCATCACTATGCGCGTCATCTTGCAACCGGCGAACACCTGCAAGTTCCCAGTCTCCAAGGCCTTCGGAATCGGCGTGTTGGCGGAGGTGTATTTGGCATCTACCGCGCACCCGTTCATGCAATGGCCGCAATAGTGGCACTTCGCTCGTTGCCCGGCGTGCAACTCCGTCGGCATCGCTTTGCGCAACGGAACGAATTCCATTTTGCGTCCGTGCGCCTTCAATCGCTCCACGCCTTTTTTCAGCGCGTGCTCACCGCAGCGCATCGCGACGCCCTTTTGGAATTCCCCGTCAGGCATATTCCACAGCCCGTCTTTATTGCCGTAAACACACATCAAGCGCTCGGCCTTCGCATAGTAAGGCGCAACCGTCTCATAAGTGATCGGCCATTGCCTGTAATCGAGTGGTCCAAACCGCAAGCTGTGTCCAGCCCAACAGAGCGATCGCCCGCCCACCGCTCTCAGCAGCCCATGCCCAGGCCGGTCACCCACCGGCGTGAAGTGATTCGTGTCCGAAAAATCGGTCACACTGAACAGCGGACTTCGTTTTGCCGCGAACCGCTGCTCCAGATGTTCATAGACGGCGCCATGGCCGCCATAGTCGGTGCCAGGCCGCAGCCGTCGCCCCGACTCCACCAGCGCAACTTTCAGCCCGGCGGCCGCCAGGGCGTAACAACTGATTCCGCCGCCGGGTCCACTGCCCACTACACATACGTCATAAATCTGTGGCTGCATTGCTCGCTTGACAACGTATCACGAATTCTTCCACGCCCGCCTGAGTTCTGATCGACAATGGAACGAAGGGGATTGCCATGGGAATGTACGACGACTTGACCTGCCACTATCCACTGCCAGGCCAGTGCTCAGCCGAAGCCGCCGGCTTTAACTTTCAAACCAAAGATCTGGATTGCCTTCTTGCGCACTACATCATATCGAAAGACGGCCGCTTGTTGGTTGATCGCGAAAATGAGGAACAAGTGCTTGTTCCTCACACAGGTTCCGTCTGCTTCTACGGGAGCAATATCGTCGCTTACAACCCCCACTACACCGTGAACGGCGAAGACGCGATCCAAGTCGAATACATAGCGCTTTTTCAAAACGGTGCGATTACACACATCAGCCAAAGCGAATGTGAGGTCTCGCCCGCTCCCGCTGTTAAGGACAAACCGCCCTGGCGTCTGCCGTCCACAGCGCAGACCGAAGAAGAAAAAGCCCAAAAGCAATCGCGGCGAAATGAGCCGCTCACGGGCAAGACCATTTTTGTTCGCTACGGCGGTCCCGACTCAGCAGCTCGCGAGGCCGTTGTTGTCGCCGAAGACGATCGCGAAATCGTAGCGCGCTACAAAACAGCAGAATTCGGTCAGCGCCACCTGATCCTCTATCGCTCTGACCGCGACCGTCTGTTCTTCGATTCGCCCGAAGCCGCCCAGACCTATCACGACACACGGGAGCGCGAGTTCAACGAAGGCCGCCAAGCGGAGATCGCTCATCACGCTGCCTTGTTGGCCAAACGAAAATCACAATCAACTTGAGTCTGACATTCAATTCGTTCGCAAGGCGGCCATCGGATCAATTCGTGATGCTCTCCACGCTGGAATATATCCAGCCAGCGCTGCTACTGCTGTGAGTATCATCCCCATTCCCGCGAAAGTAGCCGGATCGCTGGACGTTACGCCGAAGAGTAAACTTCCCAACCCACTCGCGAGAGCCCGTGAGGCGACCATCCCCACAGCGAGTCCCACCACCGCCAATCCCAGCGTTCGCAGCACTGTCCGGCGGGAGCTCAGTTCGCACCACCAGTCGCATCGCCGCATAGTCTGCGGTTTGCGCATCGGCAAATACATTTCTAATCCGCTGGCCGCTTCCAGAGGAGCGTGTCGCACATCGGCCACAACGCCCACAACACGGCGTCCCCCATCCTGCGTAATCATTTGCCCCAGCGGATCCTGTCCGGGCCACAATGTTCGCGCCATTGTTTCATTAATCACCACTACGGGCTCGATCGTTGCGCGATCTCTCTCTTCAAACACCCTCCCCGCCCGCAACGGAATTCCCGCCGCCGCGAAATATGCATCGCTCACCACACGAACGGAGGCCTCTGGCTGGAAGCCTTTCTTATAAATCTGTCCTTTAACCGAGACGGCCCAACTCCGGTCGTCATGCAGCGGCAACACATCGGGCAGCCGGCCTGCGGTGGTCTGTGCCCTCGCCCCGCGCTTGGCGTTTTCCGGCATACGACCTAGCGAAAAGATCCCAAGATCTTTTTCCGCCACCACGTAAACATTGAACCTCGGGCCCCAGATCTGTACCATCGAACTGGGCAGCCG
This sequence comes from Bryobacterales bacterium, assembly GCA_963771405.1. Classification (GTDB taxonomy): domain Bacteria; phylum Acidobacteriota; class Terriglobia; order Bryobacterales; family Bryobacteraceae; genus Bog-105. The sequence continues at coordinate 14,494 of CAVYUL010000023.1, read as the reverse complement.
AGCAACCCCCTCCACGCGCGCATGCAGCGAGAGCAGCGCCGCTCGCGGCACCGAGTCTTGCAACCCCGCCCACACTGCCTTGCGCACTGACTTCACATTCGTCCGGCAGGCGTTCGTCGAGCCAACCGATACGCCGCCGATAAGCAAGGATCTGCAACCGCGAAACTGTGAATCGAGAAACCATACGTGATCGAGCGCCGGGCCGCCGCACCTCCTATATCCTTAAGATGGCAAATCTCAAGAATGACTATGACCCCCACAATCCAACGCCGGCTTCACCTGCTCTTCACAGCGGCTCTTACTATTGCATCCTTCGCCGCCTTCGCACAGTCGTCTCCTTCGCCATCTCCTCGCCAAGCAAACCCCACGCGCGACCCGCAGACAGCCGGTTACGTCAAAGCCAAAGAATTGCCCGACGCCACTCTGCCCACGCCCAAACAAAACGGCAATTTCATCATCGGCCCCTCGCATCCCGCCGCTCCCGAAACCACCCCGAACCCCGCCGGCCTGCAAGGCCAGATCTTCGAATTCACCATGGAGTCCAAGGACAGCAAAACCTACCCTGGCATCGCCCGTGTCGGCATGCACCCCGATCCGGCCGACCCTTCCAAAATCGTGGTGGAAAGCCACCCCGCTCCCTACACGCGCAAAGTGGCGGTCTACGTACCCAAACAATACGTCCCTGGCGAAGAAACGCCATTCATCGTCGGCGCCGATGGCCCCGATCAGACTTTGTTCGCCACTCTCGATAACCTCATCGCCGCCCGCAAAGTCCCCGTCATGGTTGCCATCTCCATTGGCAACGGCAGCGGCGACGCCCAAGGCAGCGAACGCGGTCTCGAATACGACACCATGTCCCCCCTCTATGCGGACTTTGTCGAATCGGAAGTTTTGCCCTTAGTCGAGCAGAAAGCGAACGTCAGGCTTACTAAAGACCCCGACGCCCGCGCCACCATGGGCTGCAGTTCCGGCGCAGCTGCGGCGTTGACAATGGCTTGGTACCGCCCGAACCTTTACCATCGTGTCCTCAGTTACTCCGGCACTTACGTTTATCAGCAGTGGCCCGCTAATGCCGAAACGCCCCACGGTGCCTGGGAATTCCATCAAACTCTCATCCCGAACTCGCCGCGCAAGCCGCTCCGCATCTGGCTCCAGGTTTCCGACCGCGACAACCTAAACAAACGCGATTCCTACCACGATTGGGTTCTCGCCAACGAGAACATGGCCAAAGTTCTCGCCGCCAAACACTACCCCTATCAATTCCTATTCACCCGCAACGCCGGCCACTGCGATCACGCTGTCCGCCTGCAAACCCTTCCTCTGGCCCTCGAATACGTGTGGCAGGGCTACAGGGCTAAGCGTTAGCCATGTTAGTAAAATTTACATCCTGAAACGCTAACTGCCATTGCTGGCCTTAAGAACGAGGGCCCAAATTCTCTTGTTTCCTGCCTAAATCAAAATTTATTTCGCGTTCCTTTTGAATTTCGCCTAAAACATTGCCGCTACACAGTAAGGCCACTGGCGACTTGCGTTTCCTCTGGGCGATTCAAAATGACGATGACCATACCCTTTAGCCAAGACCAGCGGCAGTCTTTGCCTGTCAGCAATCCAAAGCAAACCTCGCCGCGTAACCACCATCGGGTCGCCGCAACTGCATTACTGCTGCTCTGCATTCCCCTCCCATCCCCCGGCCAAACCCCGAACCCGCCGACACCCTCCAAAGAATATATCCGCTTAGGTAGCCAGATCATCGCCATTGAGAACGGCAGTTCCAGTACCACCTCGGGCAGCTGCCAGTTATCTTCCTCTGCCAAGAGTTTCGGAGCTAGCGGCGGCGGTGACACCATCACTGTCACCGCGGCTGGCTCTGGTTGCTCCTCCTGGACCGCCACCGTTTCCGGCAGCGCCCAAAGCTGGATCAATATCACTTCCGGCGCTTCCGGCAGCGGTAATGGCGCCGTTTCCTTCACCGTATCCGCCAATACCGGCTCTTCCTCCCGTACCGGCGTCATAACCATCGCCGGCCTAAGCTTCACAATCACTCAACAAGGCGTCGTTTCTTCGGTACCGGCCGGTCTCGTTTTCGTCCCTTTGTCTACGCCTTGCAATGTGGTCGCCTCCACCGTGTTACAGCCGAATACAACCTCCATCTTCACAATCGCAGGCACCCCCTGTGTCCCAGCCTCCGCTCAGGCCTTCTCGCTCGACGTTACCGTCCAAGGCAACGGCGGCGGTGTCTCATTCATTTCCATCTGGCCCGGCAACGGTGTCCCTAGTTCCGGCAGTTATACCGGCGGGACAGCCTCCACCATCAATGACCCAACCGGCGTCGTCAATACGAACGCCGTCCTGGTGGCGGCTGGGGCCAACGGCACCATCAGCCTTTACACCACTGATCCCGCCATCATCAGCATTGACGTAAACGGCTATTACGCCGACCCTACTGCCACCCCGAACGGTCTCCAGTTCTATCCGCTTCCTAACTGCCGCATCATCGACACTCGCTTGAACCCCACTCTCACCTTGGTTGCCAACTCCGTCACTAACTTTCCCATTACCGGCTCCTGCAACATCCCAGACAGCGCGGTGGCTTTCTCACTCAACCTGACCGGTGTCTTCCCAGACGCCGATATCACTGTCACTGCTTACTCCTCCGATTTTTCCACCCCACCCGGCACAACGAATCTCAGCCTGCCGGCTGGTGGCGTAAGTGCCAGCGCCGCTGTCGTCACTAGCGGTAGCGGTGGGCAGATCTCCGTCAGCGCGAACGCCAACATGGATCTCATCATCGACACCACCGGTTACTTCGCGCCGCCGAGTCAGGGCGGTCTCGATTTCTATCCGCTCGCCAATCCCTGCCGCGTGTTTGACAGCTGCGTAAGTAGCGGCCCCTTCTCCGGTTTGCAGCCAGTCACGGTCTCCGGAGGCAGTTGCGGCATCCCCACGGCCCAAGCCTATGCAATGAACCTCGCGGTCGTTACGCCGGATTCCAACGGGGTGGGCTACTCGTTAGTCGGAAACGCGGTGAGCTCCTCAACGACAGCATCCACCCTCAACTGCGATGCGGGAGGCTCGGTCTGCTCCAACATGGCCATCAGCGGTGCCACGAGTGGCGTGGTTGATATCTATAACTCCGATCCCACGGATGCTCTGCTCGATGTATACGGATATTTTGACGTTGGCGCCACGCCATCGGGTGCGGCAGCCCAGGCGTTGCGGTTGTCGGCGAAAGCAAAGACGCTGAGCAAGAAGAGCGCGGCAACCACTCCGGCCGCCAGTCAAACCATCACTGCGACGAACACCCGTAAGGGAATCTTCGCCCTGTTCGGCCTACAACCGAAAAAATCGAATGCCGCCAATATCCAGCCAACTGCCGCCGCCCCAACCACATCGCCTTCCGGCTTCACAGGCTATCTCGTGCCCTACGGCGGACCCCTCCAGGCCGTTACCGGTTCCTCACCAGTCATATTGCCGCTTCGAGTTCACTATCCCGAGGGAGCCTCTCAACTGAGCTACCTCGCTCTCAATCTCAACTCTGCCGTTACCGGCAAGACTGAGTACATCGTCTACGCCGAAAGCAACGGTCGCGGGGGCTATAGCCTGCGCGCCTACACCGGCGATCTCAGTGTCGTCGCACCGCCACCGCCTTTCTCGGAAATGTCGCCGAGTGGCGTCACCGTTCCCATCGCATCGCCGATTACGGTCGGAGCGCTTTCCATCACCGCCTACAAGTTTGCGCTGGTGGGTGATGAGTTTCAGCTGGATCTGACAGTACAGCGCACAGGCAAGTTCGCTGACCAGATTGTGGTCTACGGAGTTGCCGGCAATACCTTCTCGCAGCCCCCGGACACTCCAACCGCGAAATGGAGCAGCCAGTAGTCCCCTATGACAACGCCAAAGGAATACTTATGAGCTTCTGTGAAACGAATCTTTGCATCAAAACAACCGTTGCAGTGATAGCGCTGAGCGCTGCGCTCGCCATCCCGGCCCTTGGCCAAGCGCCGCCGTCCCAGTCGCAATATGTGGCTCCTGGTCCCCTTCCGGCAAACGTAAAACTCTATCTCGCCGCGCTGGGTGATCGTGTTCAAAACCCCGGCAACGGGCGCGCAACGCTGAGTGGAACATATTCCGACCAGTCTGGCTCAACGCCGGCTCGCGTCATCTGGCAGGCGCCAGGCAGTGTCAGAGTCGAACGAGGCAACAGCCAAGGATCTGCGCTAGCCTATGACGCCTCCGCGCAAACAACGGCGGGCAACACCTCCAACTCAACGGGCAACAGCATCCTGGAAAGTCTCGTGGAAGATTCGCAAGAGGGCTTTCTGTACGGTTTCCAGCAAGGCGCTAGTTACCGCTTGCTCGCCACACGCGTTCGAGCCGACAAGGGCAAAACCGCTAATTACAAAGGTCCTTGGTACGACATCTACGAGATGGCGCCCCCTGCCAAAACCCGCTTGAGCAAGCCCGTCCACCTCAAGCACTTTATTATCGATTCCCAAACCGGCCTTCTACTAAAAACCCAATACAAATCTGCCTCCGGCAAGGTCATCACCACCGAATTCGCAAACTGGACCAGAGTGAATGGCCAGTCGTTCCCGGGCCAAATCACGCGCAAAGAGAACGACGCAGTCGTCTTCTCCTTTGCCCTTCAATCGGCGGTAACCTCCCCCGCCGTAAACGACGGCATGTTCGCAGCTCAATAAGCCCTGCAAGGAGATCAAAACCAGATGAGATACCTTCCCAATCGCGCCAATCTGAACGGATTAGCTTCCGTACCAAGCCTCATACTCCTTGCCAGTGCCTCCCTCTTCGGGCAGATCAATTATCAAATCCCGCAACGCGGCACTGTGCCTGAAGGTTTTTACGAAGTCAGCAAGATCGAAACTATCGACGCAGCCAGCGGCAACGTCGGAATACACATTCCGCTCGCGGTGATGCCCCCGGGGCGCGCCGGCTTCAGCAACGCGTTGGACCTCTACTACAACTCCAACAGCACCTCCTGGCTGGAAAACGATAGCTTCATCCCGATCATCGGCGAGCCGGTATTCACCCTGGTCAGTTCCAGTTTCATCGATCCTGCCGATAGCGGCGGATGGCACTACGGCTTTCAATACAGCTTCCTCGCCGATTCCCCTCCGCTTGCCAACAATGTATGTGGCGATCCCTCAAGCACCGGCGAAGTAAGATTTCGTATTGTCTTTCCCGACGGCAGCTCGCACACTCTCTACATCCTTGGGCTCCGCGATAACCAGGCCTACTACCCAACTTGGCTCGACATAAATTGCGTAATCCAAACCGGGATCAGCGGCACTCACGATCTCTACACGACGGATGGCACGTACGCTCACGTCTCTTGGAATGCGGATACCGGAAGTTGGACTCTCAATCTTCCGGACGGACGCACGATCAAGGGCACAGGGGCAGGCGATGGAACCAACTCCTCGGCAGGCTATGGCTTTGACGCCGCAGCTTCCGACCTGTTCGATCGCAATGGAAACCATATCAACATCGCCAGTACTTCGTCCCCAGACCTGAGTGTCACCACCGTTCTCACAGACGATTTGGGCAGAACCACTACGCTTCAGCACGCGGGCGATTTCTCGCAGGATGTTATCACCCAAAACGGCTACCAGGGCCAGCCATTGACGTGGACCATCGCCTATACCTTCAATGATCTGCCAAGTGATGCGGCCCACTCATACACGTGCGGGGTCAATACCTGCTACGGAATCGGCGGTGGCGCGCAGATTGTCATTTCCTCCATAACTCTGCCCAACGGCCTTTCCTATCAGTTCTGTTATGACGGAGCCATCGAACAATCGGCTCTCTGTGCCGGAAAGAGCTTGTCAAACTCGAACCAGTGGGGCCAGCTGAGCGATATCTTCTTGCCTACCGGCGCATGGGTTCATTACGGCTACACGACTGTTCCCGATATTGGGCCATTAGGGCAGGGACCAGTATTTACGGCCGCTTCGAAAGCCCTCCAATGGACCGACCAGGCGGACGGCAGCACCCGCGTCGAAAACTCTAGTTATAGCTTTACAAACACCTCAAGCGTATTTACAAATCCTGACGGGAGCCAAGTAACCCACTATTTTTACGACATCTACAGCGCTCTTGGCGGAGCGCCCGAAGATGAGTGGTTCCCTGGTCTCGTCTATCAAACCGTCGATGCCCCGTCAGGAAATATAACCGAGCAATTCTGGGCAAGAAATGCCATCTTTGGCTCCGATGCCCCGGGGAACGGCTATGTTCAAACCGAGCTTAAGTCGGTAGGCTCCGCCGGTTCGCCGGTTCTTACTTCAGCGGTCTCGCATACGGTTGATCGAAATGGCAGAGACCTATCGACAGCGGAATACGATTGGTTCAGCTATGGCTCCGTCGGCCATATGAGCGCGGGGACTGCGAACAATGCTCCTCCCGCCGCGCCCACCCTGCCTGGCACTTGGCGGCGTACTACTTCCACCAGCTATGCCGAAGCGGCCGGCCCCGCCTCGAGTTCTACCGGAAGCGACGATCCAGGTGCCTACTGGTACTCGCACACGCCCTTTTATCTGGAAGCGACCTGTGAAACCTCTACGGCTGGCGTCGACTCCTCAGGCAGCCCTTCCACCGGATCGCACACGGAGTTTCTTTACGATGGCAATGCGCCTGGGAGCGTGAACTGCGCGAGCGGGCAACCTTTGACCAACGGCAATGTCACTGGCCAACTGAGTTGGGATTCGACCCTTGGCGTCGATAGCCATCCACTGAGTACTGCCAATTCCGACGTGACCTCTAAGACCTATGATTCGTTCGGCAATGTGTTGACCTCCACCAACGCTCGCGGCGTTACAACTAACTACACGTACGACGGGAACAGTCTGTACGTCACGCAGATGGTGGATGCCTACAAGTCCGTTGATGGAAAAGATAGGACGTATCTCTTCAGCCACGACCAATCCACCGGCGTGACGACGTCCGATACCGATAGCGATCACGGTATCAACAGAAATTATGGGTATGACAAGTTCGGTCGGATTACATCGATACAAGAGAACGGAGTGCGCACCACTTCCATCACTTATGACGATGCAAACCGCGTGATCACAGCCACGACAGATCTAAACCACAACGGCGACCAAGCGTTGCAACAAAGCACGAGTTATGACCAATTGGGGCGCGAGAGGCTAACCGTCGATCCGGCTGGAAACAGCGTTCAGACCCGCCATTTCAATTCGAGCGGCGACACATTCAACTACGAGTTGGTCTCCAACCCTTACGTGACTCAACAGGAGCCGACTATGGGTTGGACCCGAACTAAGGCGGATTCGGAAGGTCGCACGGTTGAGATCGCGCATTTCAGCGGGCAAGCGCCGCCTGCGCCTTGGGGCCAAAATTCTTCGCTCACTGGCGTTTCCAATACGAGTTACGTGGCCGATGGAACGAATAACCTTTATTGCGGCAACATCAGCGATGAAGCCGGCGTTGCCCAGCATGCATGCAATGACGCGCTAGGACGCCTCCTGGCCGTCACCGAACAGGCCATTTCCGCCACCACGCGGTATGGCTATTCGGCGCTCGACGATTTAGAAACAGTGACCCAAAGCGGCGTCAACAATCGCAACTTTGTCTATAGTTCTTTAAAGCGCCTGACATCGGCAACAAATCCGGAAAGTGGCACAGTCGGCTACACTTATGACTCGGGCGGAAACCTCCAGACCAAAACCGATGGCAGTAATATTACAACCACTTACACCTATGATTCCTTGAATCAGCTGACCGGCAAATCCTACAACGACGGCGTGACCCCTTCGGTAAGCTACCAGTACGATCACTCTTGGGCTACGCAAGTTGCGGCGGGCGCCGCCGCCTATAACTACACTGCGTGGGATGGTCTCGGCAGAGTCACGCAGGCAACCCAGACGATTGGCAGCAACAGCTTCACCTTTACATTAGCCTCGAAGCCCAACGTCGGCATCGATTGGATCCAATACCCGGGAAGCAATCGCACCATCACCACTGGCTATGATTCCGCTGGCCGGCCTATAACTGTAAACGGCCAGGTTGCGGGCAATCCGCAGACGAACTATCTCACCGCTGTCACCTACCAGCCCCATGGCACATTTCAAACAAGAACCTTTGGGAATGGCATTGTGGAAACCCGTACCGACAACTCCCGGCTTCAAGCAGCGAATATACAGATCGGGGGTCTGCTTGCGCTGGGCTATACCTACAGCCCTTCACAGAACAACGGTAACGTTCTCGGACAGACGATCACCCGGGGGAACGAGACTTGGAACCAGAGCTTCGGATACGCAGAGCCCAGTGGTGGCAGCATGAACCGCCTTACCTCAGCATCCGAATCGGGCCAGGGCAGTTGGAGCCAGAACTTCTGTTACGACAACCAGGGCAACCGCTGGCTCTTATCCTCTGCGAGTTTGTTTTCCCCAACCTACGACACGCCGCAAGGTCCGGATTGCAACACTTCGCCCTTCGACGCCAACAACCACATTTCAGGTTGGAACTACGACGGTGCGGGCGACAGTACAAGTTCCGCCACAGGTAACGCCTACCAATACGATGCGGAGGGCCACTTGATCTCTGCCACAATTAATGGCGTGACGACGACCTATCTTTATGATGGAGATGGTCATCGCGTTCAAAAATCCGTCGGCGGTTCTGTCACTACTTATGTTTACGATCCTATGGGAAATCTGGCCCAGGAGTACGGTGCCCCAACGGACACAAGCACAAGATTCTTGCACGTCGACGCGTTAGGCTCTACTAGATTGGTAACCGACCTGAATGGCGACGTCACCCGTTGCTATGACTACTCGCCCTTCGGCGAGGAATTGGGCAACGGCCTTGGCGGCAGAGGCGATGCGTGCTTTGGAGGATCGCAGTATCCGACAACTCCGGACGTGCTCAGCACCAAGTTCACCGGCAAAGAGCGCGACTCTGAGTCTGGGCTCGACTTTTTCCAAGCCCGTTATTACGGCTCGGCGTTGGGCAGGTTCACAAGCCCCGATCCCTTATCCGGCCACCCGGCCGACCCCCAGAGCTGGAACGCCTACGTTTACGCATTAAACAATCCCCTGCTCTATTCCGATCCAAACGGGCTCAAATATAGAGTCTGCCAGACGGGAAGCGTAAATCAAGATACAAATTGCACGGATGATGTTACCGACGACGAGTTTCAATCCCTGAAAGACCAGAGCAAGGGCACGCAAACCTTCTCTGGCGGGAAAGTTTATGCGGTCAACGCAGACGGCACGCGAGGCGCGCAAACCGGGACCTATGAGCAAACCGATCGGGATGCGGATAGTGGTGCCCAGCAGGTATTTCAAGGGAACCGCCCACTCTGGCGGGGCACACTCATAGCGGGAAAGGCGGCGGGCGTCGGAATCGTGGCTGTCTCGGCGATCCCGCTCGCCGCCGTCGAGGCGCCGTCGTTGCTCGGCCCCACAACGGGGCGGGTCTTCTGGTCTACCGCCCGGGGAGCGGCAAATGCGGCTCGGTTTGCTTACTTCAACTACGGCACCACGCTGAATCAAACTGTGGTTGGTAGTGCAATTACTATACTCGGGAAACTCGGTGTCGAGACGGAAGGCCTTTGGGGTAAAGCATCGGCCGCGTTCGCCGCAGGTGCGCAGGGACCGTCCATGGCATTTGTCGAAGGAACGTCGGCGACATCATACTTCATGACAAAAGAGCTGCCGGCCCTGTTGTCTAACAACGTACCCATCGTCTTGGGAAAATGATGGAATGCTCAAATATTGGTTCAACCGCCTACGCGGTCTTCCAAGCGTCCGGTATTTTCCTCTTCGAAGTGTGCTTGTTTATCGGGAAGGTGGTCACGAGATCGAGATCGGAGGAGAAAACATGGCCGACAGTGTCTTTCAAATCGATCTTTCAACAATCGTTTCCTGGAGCGATACGCCCGCCCAACTTGTATCCGAAAATGAGAAGCTGCGGGTGGCGACAGGCGCAGCCCAAGCAGCGGCGGACCAATGGGGCAAGAAGATTAGCGTAAAATAATCCGGCTCGCCCAAGGCAGCGAGTGCGTCCTCGAATACGACACTTGCCCCGTCTAGCCCGACAAACTACTCGTCAAATCGGCGCAGCCAAATGTCTCTTACAGAAATTTTACAAGGCTGGCTCTCGATCTCAAAGCCGATCAAACCCGGCTGATTATTCACCGAGTCCCGATTATCGTCAATAAAAATAGCCATCAGTTGCCCGTTCATGATGTGCATCATGACGCCGCTGCGCGCAATTACCTCATAATCGTTCCATCCGTTCACCTTTACATAGCCGCCCAATGCCCGGATGTCGCCGATATTCGCCACCAATCGGTTCGGTTGGCCCGGCAAAGCCTGCGTCACCTGTCCACGATAGGCCAGAATCCCTTGCATGGTGTTCTCCGAATACCATTGCCCTGTGTAGGAGGCCGTGTGTTCATTCACCGGAAACCAAAAGTCTGCTTGCGGCCCGGTCATCATGAAGCGCAAGTCATAGGGCGGCTGACCCTCCGGCTGCGGGCGCGTCCAGGGAAGACCGGTCAAACTGCGGTATTGAATCCCTCCGCCCCCGCCCTTCTCGATCTTCATTTGCAGCTTCAAATCGAAATCGCGAGTCTTGTCGCCGCGATAAACAATATAGTTGTTGCCCTTCGCCTTCCCTTCGAGCGTCTCTCCCACCATAATTCCGTTCTCTACCCGCCAAATACTCATATCCGCGTCCCAGCCGTTAAACGTCTTGCCGTCGAAAATCCGCTTGTAGCCGGTATGCTCATCAATGTCATACGGCGCAGGGTCATGAAATTTCGGCATGCCCAGAAGCATTTCCCCATTCGCCCCAGCCCTCGGCGGCCCTGCCGGCGGAGACACCAGCGCCGGGGGTACTGTTTGCGCAAAAAACAAAACGGGAAACAAAATAGCGATAGTCAATTTCATACCGCGATTGTATGCGCCCACCAACGACGAAGACTTTTTCACGCCTCCTGTCGATTTCACCTTCTTGGATTCAGCCGCGCTGGCCGCGGTCCTCGAAGCTGCGCACCACTTACAGGTATATAAGTAAGTTCCTGACCTGACTCTGCGCTCCGCAGCATGATTCCGCCTCGGCTCATGTCGCCGCGTCCAACGAATTCCGCTGGAAACAGCAGCCGTTGATCCAGCACCTTGAGTAGTGCCGTCGTGTACTTCGCGCTCGCAACACTTCCCAGCAGCACGAACGAGCATTGCTGACCGGTTGCTCGGTCCAGTGACGCTGCCGCGTCAAGCAGAGTGTCGTGATGGCGCGGATTGTCTTCATCCACATCAATTTGCTCGGTGGCTCGGAGCCGCTCAGGACTAAAAACGGTCTCCGGCGGCAGCAGGCCAAAGCCGGGCACAATCACGAAAGCACTTGACCCTTGCTGTGAAGAAGTTGCGCCGAAAGCGGTCGCGTAGGCCATTTTTCCTCTGAAATACAAACCGCTGATAAAGCTGTAGATTTCGCCGATCGTGGCGCTCCCCGAACGAAACTTCAAGGCAAGCTCGAACGTGGCTTTCTCGTTTGTGAGGATCGAATACCGGCGTCCACTGGCTCTTGCCGGAGATAGAAGAAAGATGCGTGCAGCCAATGAAGCGTAAAGCTCCTTCCAGTTGCAGGATATTATGAGCGGGTGGAACTTGTCGTAAATCCGCCGGTTTTGCCCATGCTCGCCAAGCGAATCGAAGAACTGCCCGCGGGTGAGAATTGGATTTATGAGCCAAAGTGGGACGGCTTCCGCACAATCGTCTTCCGCGATGGAGAGGAAGTTCTGATTCAAAGCCGCGACGAGAAACCGCTCAACCGCTATTTCCCCGAATTGCTCGAACCCCTGCGGCACAATCTTCCCGCACGCTATGTCGCCGATGGCGAAATCGTCATCGCTAAGAACGGCGCGCTCGATTTCGACGAATTGCAGTTGCGCCTGCATCCCGCCGCCTCCCGCGTGAAGTTGCTGGCCGAGAAGAGTCCCGCCGCAGTTGTCTTTTTCGATTTACTTTGCGAAGGCGCCCGCGATTTGCGAAATGAGCCCTTCCAGACGCGCCGAGACATGTTGCAGAAGATGTTGACTGGAGTGAAGCTGCCGATTCACTTGACCCCGGCAACCACTGATCGCAGTCGTCGCCACCGGATTGGTTCAAGCGCTTTGAGGGCGCGGGGCTCGACGGCGTCATGGCGAAGGCGCCGGATAGCGTTTACGAACCGAACAAGCGCGTGATGTTCAAGGTCAAGCATGAGCGCGATTGCGATTGCGTCGTGGCTGGCTTCCGCTGGCACAAGAAAGTGGAAACCGGCGTCGGGTCGCTCCTGCTGGGTCTGTTTAACGAGGAAGGCAAGCTACAGCACGTCGGAGTGTGCTCAAGTTTCTCGCGTGGAGACACGAAAAGAGCTGGCGGAGTTTTTGGAGCCATACCGGCAGAACGCGTTGAACGATCATCCATGGAAGCAATGGGCAGAAGCCGGAGAGCCGGGCCAACGCCTTCCTGGCGGACAGAGCCGTTGGAGCGCCGGCAAAGATCTTTCGTGGGAGCCTGTGCGCGCCGAACTCGTGGCGGAGGTGGCGTATGACCATATGCAACGCGACCGCTTTCGGCATATCGCGCAGTTTCGAAGATGGCGCTCCGATAAGAAGCCTCAGGATTGCACCTATGCGCAGTTAGAGGTTGTCCCTCCGCACGAACTGACCCAGATCTTCGGCCTTGTGGGTTAGCGACTCTTCTTTGCCGCCCGTTTCGCGGCAATATGTTCACGCCACCCTCGGGTTGGATCGTCATCCGGGTCCGGCGTCCCTTGCGCCGGCCGAAGAGGCTCCGGTACATTTTTCAAATTGATGCGAATGCGTGTCCATGTGGAAGAGCGGCCGCGCATCGAGTCAACCAGAACATCTTCGGGAAGCAGGTGCGTCACAACCTGGGCATGCTTGGCTTTCCAGCGTTCCAAACCTTCCAAGGCCGCTTGCTTGTCCGGTGAATTCGCAATCGTCAGCAGCGGCATTTTTTCGCGCTTCGATTTGGGTGCGGCCGTTTTCGCGCGCGACGGAGCCACTCGCGCGCCTTCACCTTCCATCTTGCGGAAGTGGGGCGGCCATGGCGCATCGCCTAGCCCAGCAGCCTCGTCCTCGGCAGCCAGTTCCAACAGCTTTTCCAAAGAACCCCGAGATTGATCGATGTATTCATGCGGGTCCCCCAGTTTCGCGTAACGCTCCGGTACTGTGTAGATTGTGAAATCGGCCGGGTCGCAGTCGGCCACTTCACCCCAGTGAAGCGGTGTGGAGACGCGCGCATCCGGAAGCGGCCGAACCGAATAAGCGGAACAGGTAGTGCGGTCTTTGGCGTTTTGGTTGTAGTCGAGAAACACACCATGGCGCTCCTCCTTCCACCATTTAGAAGTTGCCATCCCCGGCAGCCGTTTTTCCATCGCGCGCGAAAGCGCAAGCGCCGCCCGTCGCACCTCCGTGAAAGTCCAGCGCGGTTCAATCGACACGATGATGTGTATGCCGCGCGACCCGCTGGTCTTCGGCCATCCCCGCAAACCGTTTTCCGAAAGAAACTCATTCACCGCAAGCGCAACTTTGCGCACGCTATCCCATGCAATGCCCGGCCCAGGATCGAGATCGACGCGGAGTTGATCGGGGTGAGTCAGATCTGCCGAACGCACCGGGTGCGGATGCAACTCAATGCAGCCCAGGTTAACAACCCAAGCGAGGCCCGCCGCATTGTCAACCACGAGTTCCTCCGCAGTACGGCCAGATGGGAATGACAGTTCCACCGTGCGGAGGAAGTCAGGAGCATCGGCCGGTGCCCGCTTTTGATAGAACGGTTCCTGTTCCGCGCCGTTCACAAACCGTTTCAGCACAATCGGTCGATCGTGAATCCCCGTAAGAGCGCCCGGCGCGACCGAAAGAAAATATTGGACCAGCTCCAGCTTGCTGACCTTGGCGGCTTTCGAAAAATACAGTTTGTCCGGGTGCGTGATCCGCACCTCATGGCCATCGACATGGAGTGTTTCCACCGCTTCGGCGCTCTTCATGTCCGCCTCAAACCGCTCAGTCGAGTACCGCTGCGTTCCATTCCACCAGGTGTCGATCCGGGTCGAAGAAATAGACTTGCGGATAACCCGTCGGAGGGTGCGGTTTGATGACGATTTTGAGCGGGTGATCGTCCGGCAAATCTTCATGAAAACCGGCTGCGTGCAGCTTGTCGATCGCCCCGCGGAAGCTCGCCACGCGCAGCGCAATGTGAGTTTCAAAAATCTCCATCGCCGCCGGCGGACGCCAAATCGCGTTCGGTACCCGAACAATGTGGAGCTCTTGGCCATTGGCAAGTGGAACCACGCGCCCGGGAACGGAAACTCCGGGCGCTGCATTTCAGGCAATCCGAGCAAGCCACCGTAGAAGGCGCGCGACTGTTCAATGTCGCTTACGGTGATCTGCATGTGGTGAAACGCGGTAGCAATGCGGGTTCAGGTTGAAGACATACAC
>CAVYUL010000022.1:0-9521 GCA_963771405.1 Bryobacterales bacterium | reverse complement strand
GGACGATGAAGACGACTGTATCGAGATCGCGGTCGGGGCGGAGTTCGTGGGCGCGGGCGGCGATGGCGAGGCGGAAGGCGCTGTGGAGGCGAACGGCGAAATCGCGAGTGCCTTCGGCTTTGTGGGGCACTTCGGAGTGGAGGAGTTCGTAGAGTTCGGGGTCTTCTTTGTGGGCGTCGATCATAGCTTCGATCATGGCGCGGAGGAGGGTGTCGAGGGGAGGCGGCGTGTTCGAGGAGTTTGGCTGCGACCAAGCGGTCAATTCGTTCGACGTGGCGCTCGTGGAGGGCGACGAAGATAGCGCGTTTATCGGGGAAGTATTGGTAAACGGAGCCGATGCTGACGCCGGCGACTTCGGCAATGCGGTTGGTGGTGACTGCGGCGAAGCCTTCGCGTTTAAGGATGCGGACGACGGCGTCGAGTACGGCTTCGACGGTGTAGCGGGCACGGGGTTGCTGGGGTTGACGGCGGCGCGGAAGCTTCATTACGCCGAGTATACATCCCGAATGTGAGCTGTTCTGCAACTTTGTCTGGATCGTATTGGAAACATTGGCCGATATAGGCCTAGTCAAAGCGAGTTGAATGGTAACTGATTCTGAGTGATTCTACAAGTGTTATGACTTACTTGATTACAGGTTCAACAGGGAATATCGGATCGCTAGTGGCGGAAAGTTTAATTGCGGCCGGAGAGCGGCCTCGAGCGTTTGTGAGAGACGCGGAGAAGGCTCGCGCGCGATTTGGCGAGAAGGTGGAGATTCGGACGGGAGACTTGGCAGATGCAGCGAGTTTAAGAGCAGCGCTTGTGGGCGTGGATGTTTTGTTTTTGCTGAATTCGGGACACACGTTGGCGGAGTTGGATGCGCTGGCAGCGGAAGCGGCGAAGCGGGCGGGGGTGAAGCGGATAGTGAAGCTGTCTTCATTGGACGCGCGGCAGGGTGTGGGCACTGGAGTTTGGCATGCAGCGGGGGAGGCGGCGATCCGGGAGAGTGGAATCGCGTTCACTTTTGTGCAGCCGACGGGGTTCATGTCGAACGCGCTGTATTGGGCGAGGACGATTCGGGAAAAAGGCGTGGTGGAATCGGCGACGGGGCATGGGAAGATTCCGTTTGTTCATCCGAGGGATATTGCGGATGTGGTCGTGGCGGCGATGAGGCGGGAGGAGTTGGTGGGGCGGTCGCTCGGACTTACGGGGCCGGAGGCGCTGAGTTATGAACAGATGGGCGCGATGATTGGGGCGGCGATCGGGAGGGAGATCCGGTTTGTCGAGATTTCCGAGGAAGAGGCGCGGGCACAGCAGGTGGCGTGGAATTCGCCGGAGCCGATGTTGGAAGCGAGGCTTTCGATTTTTCGCGCGATCCACGAAGGGCGGATGGCGGAGGTGACGGATACGGTGGAGAACGTTCTGGGGCGCCAGCCGGTTTCGTTTGGTGAGTGGGTGAAGGAAAATGCGGCGGCGTTCCGCGGGTAACCGACGAACGCCGCCGCAAGTGGGTTCAGACCTGGCGTGAAATTTCAGCAGCGGCGCGGAGGAGAATTTCGGCGATGCGCTTGGATTCTTCAGGGGAGCAGCCGCGGCGTTGCCGCAGAGCGGATTTGAGAGTGCGGCGGGCGTCGCGGATGTCGTGAGAGCCACCGGGTTCGTCGTCGTCATCGGCGTTGCCGGCGCCGCCGGAGAACATCGAGCGCATCCGCTGCATGCGTTCGCCGATGACGCGGAGTTCTTCGAACACTTTATCGACGGCGGCGCGGTTGGCTTCGAGGTGCTGGCGGCCGTCGTCGGTGATGTGGTAGAACTTTTTGGTTCCTTCGGCTTCGGTGGTGGCGTGGCCGATTTCTTCGAGATAGGCGAGAGCTGGGTAGATCATGCCAGGGCTGGGGCTGTAGAAGCCGCCCGAACGTTCTTCCAGATCTTTCATGAGTTCGTAGCCGTGGCGAGGGCGCTCGGCAAGGAGGGCCAGGATGAGAAGTTGGAGGTCGCTGGCCGCGAATTTGCGGCCGAAGCGGAAGGGTCCGCCGGGGCCGCCAAAACCGCCGAAACCGAAGCCCATTTCGCCGCCGAAGGGGCCGGTGAAGGCTGAAAAGGGGTGCCGGCCGCCGCGACGACCAGCAAAGTGTGGATCGCTATCGCAAAACATATCTTAAGATATATCATGCGATAGCATGTCGCGCAAGTTTTTTTGTTTTTGGGGCGTGAATACGAAGGCGATGGCAGCCTGCGCGCCCTTTTGACTTCGCCGTGACGATTGGTTTGCCCGAAAGCGCCGGTATATACTCAGCGAGTCCGACAACAAACGGGGATCATGAAATTTGCATTTATTGCAGCCCTCCTTACAGCATCGGCGTTCGGCGGCGACTGGCTGGTGACGCCGCCCAGGGAGAAGGCTAAAGTCACGCGATCGGCGGATGGCCGCGAGGTGACTCTGGCAAATGGGCTCATTCGCCGTGTCTGGCGACTCGAACCGGATGCGGCTACGGTTGCCTTCGACGATTTAATGACCGGGGCATCGTTGATTAGAGGGGTGAAGCCCGAGGCCGAGTTGGAATTAGAAGGGCAACATTACGAAGTGGGCGGATTGATAGGCCAGGAGGAGTGGGCTTATCTGCGCCCCGAGTGGATTAAGGGGATGAAGGCAAGCCCCGGGTCGTTTCATTTCGTGCGAATGGAATCCGGCCCGACGCAGGAACGCTTCCCGTGGAAACGGGCGGCGTACTCAAACGGACAGCCGTGGCCGCCGCCGGGAGTATCGCTGACTCTTCACTTCGAGCAGAGAAAGCTGCCGGGCGTACTGCTGGCGATCCATTACGAGATGTACGACGGATTGCCGGTGATCTCAAAGTGGCTCACGATTCAAAACGAATCGGGAAACACTATCAAACTATCGAAGTTTGTGAGCGAAGTGCTGGCCGTGGTAGAGACCGAATCTTTGGTGGACGTTCCTAATCGATGGCGGCAGAGTAACTTGCAAGTAGACAGCGATTATTCGTTTGCCGCCACGCACAGCCGCCCCGATCAAAATGAAATTGCGCATTGGGAGCCTGACCCAGGTTACAAGACCCAAGTAAACTACAGGCTGCAAACGCCCGTGCTTTTGCGTTGTTATCCGCCGCTAGGACCAGACTCGGCGATTGCGTCCGGCACCCAATTTGAGACATTCAGGATTTTTGAACTCGTGCATGACAGCACTGACCGGGAGCGCCGCGGATTGGCGCAACGCCGCATGTATCGCGTACTGGCTCCGTGGACCCAAGAGAACCCAATTCTGATGCACGTCAGGCGAGCCGACCCGGAAGCAGTCAGACTCGCGATTGACCAGTGTGCGGAGGTGGGTTTCGAAATGGCGATCATGACTTTCGGGAGCGGGTTCGATATCGAGAGGGAAGATCCGGCCTACCTGGCGCAGATTAAGGAGTTAGTGGACTATGGCCGCGTGAAGGGCGTGGCCTTGGGCGGATACTCGCTGCTGGCAAGCCGGGAAATCAGCGCCGAAGATGACGTAGTCAATCCTAAGCCTATCTTCGATCATTCTCCCTGCTTGGGCAGCCGCTGGGGAATCGACTACTTTCGAAAGGTGCGCCACTTTATCGAGACCACCGGGCTGAGTGTGTTGGAGCACGACGGTTCGTATCCCGGAGACACTTGCGCCTCCAGCGTGCACCCGGGCCATCGAGGGTTGGACGATTCACAGTGGACGCAGTGGAAGACCATTGCCGATTTTTATGCATGGTGCCGTTCGCGTGCTGTCTATCTGAACGTGCCGGATTGGTATTACCTCGAGGGCTCGAATAAGAGCGCCATGGGTTATCGCGAGACGAATTGGTCTTTGCCGCGTGAAAGACAAATCATCTTAGCGCGGCAGAATATTTTCGATGGCACGTGGGAGAAGACTCCCAGCATGGGATGGATGTTCATACCGCTCGTGCAGTATCAAGGCGGTGGCGCGGCGGCTACTCTGGAGCCGCTCAAAGAGCATTTGGATTTCTACGAAAAGCACCTTGAGGTGAATCTTACTGCGGGTGTGCAGGCGTGTTACCGCGGGCCGCGCTTGTACGATTCCGAAGAGACTCGCGCGATGGTGAAGAGGTGGGTGGCTTTCTACAAACAGCATCGGGCTATTTTGGAGTCGGACATTATCCACATTCGGCGGCCCGATGGGCGCGATTATGATGCGATCCTGCATGTGAATCCCGCATTGCCGGAAAAAGGGATGGCCATCGTACACAATCCGCTGGACATGCCGATTATGCGAACAATTCGGCTGCCACTTTACTATACGGGGCTGACAACAACGGCCTTGGTGCGAGTGGACGGAGGATCTCCGCATCGAGTGCGAATTGCCCGGGACTATACAGCCGAGGTTCGACTAACAATTCCAGCGGGCGGTATGAACTGGGTGATTTTAGAATGACTGGAATCGCGCTGGAAGCACTTTTCTGACTGGCAACTTTGGCCCACCGCCGGCATAATCGGCGTAGCGGGCGCTTATTGAATCCGATTTTGAAACCGACTTTTTCAACCCTGCGATCTCAGCGCTTCTTCAGCGAGCCGCCGAGCATATAGAATCGCAACGATGTTCCAACTTCTGGCAAGCCGGGCAGCCGAGCGGTGCTCGGTCAACACCGACAAGAAATCGCCGAGCCTCCGCGAAGTGCGTTGCCCGGCGATTACTTAGGAGCGTGTCCGCATCCTGTTGTTGCGGGGATTTTGTTCGACCTCGGCGAGCCCCAACTCCTTCAGTACCGGAGGCACGTACATCGCGAAGCGTCCGCGGAGTCCCTTTTTCAGTCCGTACCAACCGCCGACCGGATTTTTTACCGACCGCGCCCAGGCTTCGACGGTATTCTCTGCCGCATCCTTCTGCTCATCCGCGCTCCCCAGCAGCATCCAATCGCCGTGCGCCTTGAGCATGGCATGCAGGTCGGAAATGCAACTCAAGTGATATCGCAGTTCGGTCTTGCCAACTGTCACGACCAGCGCCGGAGGATCAAGCGTTTCGTCCCGGTAAGCTTCGTACTCCGATTGCCCGCTGGGCGTTTTCAGTTTCCACGGGTTGTTTTTGGTTCCGCCGGTAGTGTTTTGCTTTGGCAAGATATGCTCCTTAATTAACGTGTGGTTTGAGCCAGAGGGCGCTTCCCCGGAGCCCCCTAAATCGGTCAATGTGCGGCTGACAACGCATCCTCGGTCTCTCCCCGAGGCCGTAGCATCAGCAAGCCAACCGCCAGCACGAGACAGTATGCTACGTCGGTGAATACTTTGTAGTGGAACTCGGGCATCATCATCGCCTGAACCAGCATGATCAGACCATGAACGGCGTTGGCCCAAATCGTGAAGTCAATAAAAGAAAGATATCGCCGTGGGTTGCGGGCAGCCAGAAAGAAAAAAATGGCCCATACAAAATAAACTCCTTCCAACATCAGTTCTATATGCTTGGCCAGCGGTGTCCAACGCATAAAGCGCAACGGGCCGCCGGCCTGCAGAACAGCGGCATCCATCAGCGTCAACGTAAACAGCCCGCCAAACAGCAGTACCGAAATAACGCCGTACGTGTTTAAGAACAGTCGCAAGCCTCTCAGAGATGATGGTCCCGTCACGTGTGTGCTCCCGCGCTTCCAGCTTCGGCTCGTTTCTTGAGCGCCGCCGCGAATTCGTCGAACGCAGGCTGCAGATTGGGGATCGAACGTTCGATCAGCGGCGAGAGCAGCCCGCGATACACCTCGATCATGTGGAATTCCACGGTTCCGTCGCCGCGCGGCGTCAAGGTGAAAGTGCGTGCACCCTCGAAAAGGTTAAGCGGCATGCCGCCCGTCCAGACCATCTTTCTTCCCGGAACGAATTCAGTAACCTTCACCGGAAAAGCGCGGCCAGGGTTAACCTTGGCGTGAACGGTTACCCTTTCGCCGGGGGCGATTCGGCCTTCCACACTATCGACGGTTGGGTTCCACTCCGTGTATCTGGAAGCGTCCGTCAGGATCGCCCAGATAGCATCGGCTTCGGAACGGATGAGAACCGAGGTCTGGAAGGATTTCATCTGGATAACGGTAACATAGAGGTTACCGATTTGCAAGTGCTGCCAGCACCGCCTCCCAGGACCTTTCAAACGCCGGAGCACGCTGATCCCACAGATCCCCGCTCTCCGGCTTGGCCCGGTGGTGGACCGTCACGCGCGTTCCTTCGTTCACTGCTAAGAAAGTCACCTCCACCGCAGTAGGCTGATCCGCGTTTGTGCCAAGGTAGAAATCCATGGCCAAGCGGTTGGGCGCATCCCAGACCAGAACGCGGCCAAGTTCGATTTCCCTTCCGTCACGGGCGCGCTCCCAGAAACGCCCGCTCTGCTCAAGGAACAGTTCGCTCTCCGGATCTTTCGTCAGGCGGTGACTCGTCGGCCACCATTCGGAAATGGCGCCTGTAAAGAGTTGGAAGGCCTCATTGGGCGGGCAGCGCAGCCAAATGGATTTCTGAATCATTTTCGGGAAAGCTCCTCCAGGCGCGCCAGGGCGGTATCCCAGAATTCGTCCAAAAACTCGCGGACAGGCCCGAACCCTTTGAGGCAAATGGCGTACCGATAGCGAGGGCCGCTGCCTCGGGTTTCAACCAGACCGCTCTTAAACAGAACGAGGAGATGGCGGGAAATGGCCGGACGACTCACGGGGAAGCGCACCGCAAGTTCGTTGACTGACAGCGATGAATCGCGCAGATGCCGCAGGATCTCGCGGCGAACCGGATTGCCAAGGGCGTCTAAGGGGTGCACGGGGATAATGTAACAGCGATGTTACCACATTTCCACCTGTCTTGCCGCCGGGTTCTTGTGTGCACAACGGACCGCCATTCAGGTTCTCGACTTCTCGGCTACCAGCGCAGACCGCTGTCGAACCAAACATAATGGACCACAACGCCACCAACTCGCCGTTCCTGTGATACCCGACCTCAAATTGAATCCAATTTCATACGCCGGAGGCCCCTGTAGCTGACTAAGCATTCGAAAATACGTAGGGAATGAGCAGACTCGATAGGCTGATCTCAGCCCTCCAGCGTTCTGCTTCCAGAGATAGGTAACTGCAAAGGAATCAAGATATCGGAGCCACCCGCCGGGATCGAGCTGGCGACCTGCTGATTACCGAAATTCCGGGTCTGGCGGCATGTTGTTGATTTTGCGTTCGGCGCGAAGCCCGCATTCTCGGCGGATTCGGCGTGATTGGCCAGTATTGAATCCAATTCTGAATCCGAGTTCCGGCGTGCAACAGACGACCACTGCCGGAAACTTCTATACTTGAAGCATGGAGCGAAGCGAATACATCGAGCAGCGCAATGGCGGATTCTACGTCGCCGGTACGCGTGTCTCCCTGGATTCCGTCGTCTACTCTTTCAAGGCCGGGGACTCGCCCGAGACGATTCGCCAGAACTTCTCATCTCTCACCTTGGAGCAGGTGTACGGCGCGATTGCCTTCTATCTTGCTCATGAGCAGGAGGTCGATGCGAACCTCCGCGAAGGTGAAGCGGAGATCGAGCGCTCCGTCCCGCCGTTAAGCGCAAGCCGCCCCGACCTGTTTGCCCGCCTTGGGCGCGCCCGCCACGAGATCTCAACGCAGGATCTGGCCAAGCATTGAGCATCCGGTTTCAGGCGGACAACGACCTGAAGAGAATCATCGTTGACGCGACGTTGCGTCGCGAACCGCGAATTGATTTTCAGACCGCCCGAGCGGCGCGCCTGGACGATCTGGACGACGGCGCGGTTCTACGCCTTGCCGCATCGCAGTCCCGAATTCTAGTAAGCCACGACAAGCGGACCATGCCAGCGGCGCTCGCCTCGTTCATTCATTGCATCGGGCGGCACGAGTACAGGAGTGCTGCTCGTCATTCCTCAGAGCGCGCCAATCCGCGAAGTAGTCGAGGTGTTGATTCTGATTTGGGCTGACGACAGAGCAGACGACTGGAGCAATCTGGTCGCCAAGATCCCGTTTTGATTTCATTTGACCTCATCGGACGATAGTTCAAAACGCGATGGGCTTCGCCAGGCGTTGAGCGGCCTCAACCAATTCGCTCATCTGCCGCTCAAAACTGCGGATAAGGGCCTCATTGTGCCGTTGTGTGTCGCTCACAGCCCGCAGCGCCGCGACCTCGGCGGCAACGGCGTTAACGTCCTGTAACCCGAGGTAATCTCCACCATGTGTCCCGTCGTAAAGCACCTTCGCCAGCAGCACAGGAAAGCGCTCAGGTGTCTTCGACAGGATCTCGCGCAAAAACGCGATTAGTGGATTTCGCGATAATCGAAGTGAGAATTCTGGCGCTCAGCCGCCGAGAACGTCCTGCCGGACAGCTTCATCTTTCCATCTTCACGAGGAACAGCCATCAACACGAACAATTTCCTGTTACGCGTGCTCAAGCAGGCGGGTAAGAAGGCGCAGATCAAAGGCGTCACGCACCAGATGCTCCGGCGAACCTGCTCCACCTACATGGCGCAACTCACCACCGTCAAAGACGTGCAGGCCCATCTACGCCACAACTCCTCCGCGACCACTTTGGAACATTACATCAAGTCGGTTCCGGAGAGTGTGCGGGTGGCCGTCGAATCGCTCGACCATCTGTTGAAGAAAGCGCCCCCGGATTCAGGACAGCCAGCGAATTGAGTCCGACTTTTCGGGAGGCAGAACCCTAACTCATTGAAAAATCTGGAGCCACCCGCCGGGATCGAACCGGCGACCTGCTGATTACGAATCAGCCGCTCTACCAACTGAGCTAGGGTGGCCTGCCTCACGTTTTATTGAGCTTACCGCTCATCAAAACTGCGCTATGACCTGCCTTCGATTTTAGCAGAAGATCCAGCGATTCAACGGCCATCCGCGCACTCGCCGCAACGAGCCGGATGCATGCCCCAACGCCGTTCTCAGCGGACGGTGCCGAGGCGCGATTCGAGATTTTGACAACTCGAGATCTGAGCCTGCAACCATCGCCTGAGGGAGCCGATGGCCATCAGGGCTTTGGTGTCGTCAGCGGAACCATCAATTCCATGCGCCAGGTGCAGCTTGGTTTGAAATATACCTTTTAAACGTAAATTCGTTTCACCCGCGCGTGAATGCCGCACAACACGCTATAGGAGATCGTCCCCGCCAGCTTGGCGATCTCCTGTGCGTCTATCGAAACATCGCCTTCTTTGCCCAGCAGCGTGACCGCGTCACCCACTTTTACTTCCGGACTCGCGGTCACATCAATCGTTGTTAGGTCCATCGAAACCGCGCCCACCATCGGTGCCAGCTTGCCGTTCACAATCACACTGCCCCGATTGGAAAGCCGGTGCGGTATCCCATCCGCGTAGCCCGCTGCCAGAATCGCAATCCGCATCGGTTGCGCTATCCGGTACATTCCGCCATAGCCAATCAGTGATCCCGTCGGCAGATCTTTTACCGAAAGCACAGTCGCCTTCCATGCCAGCGCAGGCTTCACTTCCAAGACTAGGTCCGGAGCATGCCCGCGCGCCGGTGAAACGTATCCATAGATCGCATGTCCTGGCCGAACCATGCCGCCCCAC
>CAVYUL010000021.1:0-32359 GCA_963771405.1 Bryobacterales bacterium | reverse complement strand
GCATCGTCTTAAACCTAAGTAACGGTGAACCACTCACTCACTGGCTGAATCGTGGCGCGCGTAAAATGCTAAACGAACTTCCCGCTGAGCCCGCCTCCGGCTTTGATCGCGCCTTGAAAAAAGTCCCGGTGCCTTTCGAAGTCGATGTCTCACACGCCCATAAACTCTGGCTCCTCGTCACCGACACCGGTTCCTATTCGCCGGACAAAGTCGAAGCCATCTGGGCCGGAGCCGAGTTAGTAAGCCACAACGGCAGTGTCACGCCGCTATCCTCTCTGAAACCGGTTGAAGACTCGGGCATTCGTACTTCGGAAAACGCGATTGATCTCGCCATAGCTCGCGGCACCGGCGTCCGCGTCAAGACTCCGTCGCGCCTCGTTTACGATATCTCGGGTCAAGGCTTCACCGCTTTGCGGGGTTCCATCGCTATCGAAAACAAAGACGTCACTAACGACATCAATCCGGACCTTCGCTTCTTTGTCTTCACAACCGAGCCCAACATGGAGCGCCTTACCCCCGTTCTTCAGGAAGAGCCGTTGCCGGTTGAAAAGTTCGACAAAGCTCCACCCAAAATGGTCGATCATCTTTTCTGGTATCTGCTCGATCGTGCCCCCACTCCGCCAGAAAAAGCTATGGCCATTAACGCTATCACCAACGCGCACCACAAAAAACGAGCGGATGCCCAAGGTTTGGCCGATCTGCTTTGGGCCATGTTAATGAAACCCGAATTCCAGCTAATCTATTGATAGGGACATGCCATGAATCGCGAAGAAAAACTGATCTCCTCACGCATGAGCCGCCGCGGCTTCATGGGCACTACCGCGGGCGCAACGCTCGCCGCCCTGGCGGGCACTGAACCGCAAATCCTTTGTGGCGACGAAACCCTTAAGGCGTCGGCCGACGCCGTCATCGTGATCTGGATGGCCGGCGGCATGGCGCAAACCGAAACCTGGGATCCCAAACGCTATACCCCCTTCGAGCCCGGCGTTCGCACCGAACGAGTTCTCAGCACCTTCCCGGCCATCGATACCGCAGTCGATAACATCAAAATCTCCCAAGGTCTTGAGCGGATGGCGAAAGTCATGGATCGCGGCACTCTCATCCGCAGCTTCCAAGCCGCCGATCTCGGCTTCATTCTCCACTCACGCCACCAATTTCATTGGCATACCGGTTACATTCCTCCCCAGCCCATGGCGGTCCCTCACCTTGGCGCCATCATTTCCAAAGTCCTTGGTCCTCGCAATGACTCTATCCCCCCGTTCGTTGCCGTCGGTCAAGATCTCGAAATCGGCGCGGAAAGCTCCGCTCTCAAATCCTTCCACACTGCCGGCTTCCTCGGTACCGAGTACGGTCCGTTCCTCATCACCGATCCCGCCGACGCTACTTCCGCTGTCCGTCCGCCCGCCGAACTGGGCGACACTCGCTTCCATAGCCGCCGCAAGCTCTATGAACAGCTGTTAAGAGACGAACCTGTCTATCAATACGGTGCAGACTATCAGCGGCAATCCCTCTTGCGCTCCATGGACGCCGCCGACCGTCTGCTCACTTCCCCGTCGGCCAAAGCGTTTGATCTTTCTCTCGAACCCCAACAAAGCTTCAATATTTACAACACCTCGCGCTTTGGCCAAGCTTGCCTCTTAGCTCGTCGCCTGGTCGAAGCTGGCACGCGCTATGTCGAAGTAACCACCGAATACATTCCGTTCCGCTTCTGGGATTCGCACGAAAACGGCCACGAACGCGCCGTCGGCATGAAGCAGACCGTCGATGCTCCCGTCTCTCAACTGATTCTGGATCTCGAGGAACGCGGCCTGTTGAACCGCACTCTCGTCGTCATCGCCAGCGAATTCGGCCGCGACGCTATTACCGAAGGTAAAGTGGGCAAAGAGGTCAAAGACCAATCCAAAACACCCGACGTCATGAGTCTCCCCAAACACTACGGCATGCATCGCCACTTTACCGGCGCCGGGTCCGTGCTTCTCTTCGGCGGCGGCGTGAAAAAAGGTTTCCTGTACGGCAAAACCGCCGATGAGCGTCCCTGTACCACGATTGAAAACCCCGTCCCCATGGAAGATCTCCATGCGAGTATCTACCATGCCCTCGGCATTCCTCCCGATTATGCTTTCGTTTTCGAAAAGCGACCCATTTACGTTACAAAAGATGCCAAGGGCAAAGTAATTTCAGATCTCTTTATATAACTGGCGTACGATAGAGGGCAGGCTTCGGCCACCTGTATGACAAAGACAAGACTAGTTGCCTTGATCTCCCTTGGTTTGCTTATCTTTGTCTCCGTTCTTGCCTTGGTGGACACTTTTGGCGTTCACGGCCGCTATTACAGCGTAAAAGAGTTGCGCGAACTGAGCGCTTCCCGCAACAAAGCGAAACTTGTCGTCTTCCGCGGAGTGGTTACGCTTTGGCAGGACACATATTTCGTCATTCAGGATGCAACTGGCGGTATCCGCGTGCGCCTCGCCGCCCCAGCCCAGCATTCGCTTTTTGGCCACTCGGTAGAGATCACTGGCCGCACTCCTGTCGGACCCGGTGAGGACGCCATCGTAGATGCCACCTATTTGGACCTAGGTCGAACTTCGGTTCCCCAGCCGCGCGTTCTCACCGGCGAAGACTTACAATCAAGCGCCTACGATGGCCTTTTCGTCACCATCCGTGGCATCACTTGCCCCGGACACTTCAACGGCGAAGACGAGATTCTCTTCCATACTCGCCTCGACGGCACAGTCGCCCAGGTGCGTGTCAAAGTTGGCGATGGCTCCGCCGCCAGAGCCTCTTACGCGAACGCCGACATCGAGTTCACTGGTGTTGCCTCCACCGGCCTCGATGTAGATGGTCACGTTACGAGCTTCTTACTCTTTGTTCCCGACCGCGACTTCGTGTCGATAAAAAGCGCACCGCTGGACTTCAAAACATTACCGGTTCGTTCCGTCCGGGAACTGGATTCCCTCGCCCGGTCGAGCTCCAGTCTTCCGTTTCACCTGCGGGGTGCTTTACAGGAAACTCCCGATCATCTCGGTCTGCAGCTCTCCGATGCCACCGGCTCCATTCCCCTGCGTATTGTCGACGGCTCCGGTTATTCGGAAGCCGATGTTGATGTCATTGGTTTTCTGAACCATGGAAATTCAGGCGTTGTTCTCGATGAAGCCGTTGTGCTGGGTTCAAGACCTGCCGGCAAGAACGAGCCGCTACTCACCAGCGCCGCCGAAATCCGCAAATTACCCGTCGATCAAGCTCGCCTCGAAAAACCCGTCCAGTTAGATGCCGTCGTCACTTACAACGACCCGATTGAGCGCATCAGCTTCGTCCAAGACAAAACCGCCGGTATTTTTATGTGGTCGAACGAGCTAACTTCGGGACTTATGCCCGGTGACCGCGTAGAGATTCACGGCACAACCCGCCCTGGCGATTTCGCTCCTGTTATTTGGCCGCGCGCCATCCAAGTGAAAAGTCACAACACTTCACTTCCCAAGCCAGGCCAGTTCAGTGACGAAGAGATTTTCTCTGGACACACCGACAGCCAGTGGGTCGAGTTAGATGGCATCGTTCGCGATAACAAACGCGACTCCGGTCAGTACAGCCTATTGATCTCGCATGATGGCTATCGTTTCCGCGCGCTCTTCCCGGGTAGCCAGCCGCTGCCGGATTCGCTCATCAATGCCCACGTTCGTGTCCGCGGGGCGTGTGGAGCGGTCTTCAATTCCACCCGCCAGCTCCTTGCCATTCAGGTGTTTGCTCAAACACCGAAGCAAATTACCGTTCTGAAGCCTTCCGCCTATGGCCCCTTCGACGGTCCTGTTATGCCGATCGCCAGATTGGCCACGTTTTCTCCCACGCCGGACGCCGGTAACCGTCTTCATCTCCGCGGTACTGTTCTTGCCACCTCAGACGAAGGCCCAACCTGGATTCGCGATGCCAGCGGCGCCGTCTTAATCCGCGACCACACTCCGCTTACGCTCGCCCCCGGCGATGATGTAGACGTTGCGGGTTTTCAAGTAACCGGCAAAGCCGCCGCCGAAATTGAAAACGCTCAATTGCGCCGCAATCATTCCGGTACCGCTCCGCAAGCCATTCCCATCACAACCGATCTCGCCCTTTCCGGCGACTACAACGCCCAACTGGTCCAAATGGACGCCCGCCTCCTCGATCAGTTTCACAGCGGTTCCGATGGCATACTGCTCGCGCAGTCTGGAAGCCACACCTTTTCGGTTCGCGGCAAAGAGCACCTCACAGGCCTGGGTCTAGGCTCTGTCTTGCGCCTCACCGGGATTTGCGTTCTTAATGCGCCCGCCAGCGAAGAAATGCCCGGTTTTGAGTTGGTACTGCGTTCACCTTCCGATCTCTCCGTTCTGCGGCGCGCACCCTGGCTGACGCGTGACCGTGCCTACACCGTACTCGGCGCCTTCGCTTTGCTCATCTTGGCCGCCTGCGTTTGGGTTGCCATCCTCCGCCGCCGCGTCGGTTATCAAACTCGCATTATTTCCCAGAAACTCGTTGAGGTCGAAGCCCTCAAAGAAAAGGCCGAATCCGGCAGCCGCGCCAAGAGTGAATTTCTTGCGAACATCAGCCACGAAATCCGCACGCCCATGAACGGCATTCTCGGCATGACAGAGCTGGCCCTTGAACAGGATCTCCAGCCCACCCTGCGTGACATGCTCCGGATGGTGAAATCCTCTGCCGATTCGCTCCTCTCCGTCGTCAATAACGTCCTCGACCTCTCCAAAGTCGAGGCCGGCAAATTGGAATTGGAGACGATCGAATGCAACCTCGCCAATTGCATCGAAGAAACCGCCTGCATGCTCTCCGTTCGCGCTCACGCCAAAGGCCTTGAATTGATCTGCGGTCTAGCGCCGGATCTTCCCGAACTGGTCTTGACTGATGGCTCTCGCCTCCGGCAGATTCTCACGAATCTGCTGGGAAATTCAATTAAATTCACCGATCGCGGCGAAGTAGAGTTGAGTGTAACTGAAGAAGCCCGCAGCGAAGACACTTCCACCATTCACTTCGCTGTACGCGACACCGGAATCGGCATCGCCCGCGAAAAGCAATCTCTCATCTTTGCCGCTTTCACCCAAGCCGACGCTTCTACCACTCGCATTTACGGCGGTTCGGGCCTCGGTCTCTCCATCGCGTCCCAATTGGTAAACCTGATGGGTGGACGCATTTGGGTTGAAAGCGATGCCGGCCACGGCAGCACTTTTCACTTCACTGTGCCCCTCAAAACTCTGCCGGTCTTCGGTGTGTCCCAATTGCCTCCCCGCAAAATCTTCCCTCCCGAAACACAGGCTCTCATCATCGAAAAGAACGTCGCTGTGTCCCGCTGGCTCGCCAGGCTGTTGAGCGAACACAATATCGTTGCACTCACCGCATCGTCTCCCGAAGATGCCGAACAGTTGGCGCGTAACGCATTGCGCCGCTTCAGCTTCGTCTTTTGCGATTTCGAACTGCGTGACAAACTCACTCAGTACCGCGAACTGTGCTCCGCCCAAATCGTTTTGCTGGGCCCGCGTGGCCGTAATCTGCTGCGGAGTTTTAACACCGATGCCATCGGCGCCTCCTATCTGCCCAAGCCCGTACTGCGCCGCGAACTACAATCTCTGTTAAATCAGAAAAATGAAGTCGCCCCGGCTCCTAAAGAAATCGCGCCTCCTCCAAGCGAGGCCCGCCACCACCGCCTCCGCGTCCTCGTCGTCGAAGACAACCGCATCAATCAGATCGTGGCCCGCCGCCTCATCGAGCGCTATGGCGCCGAAGTCGTCTTAGCTGATGACGGCCGCGAAGCCGTCGACGCCATTCAAGACGGAATCTTCGACATCGTCTTTATGGACATTCAAATGCCGGGCATGGATGGCCTGGAGGTCACCCGCCAGATTCGCGCTCGCGAGCGCGGCACAACGAATCATCAGTACATCGTCGCCATGACCGCCCACGCCATGGCCTCCGACCGTGAGCGCTGCCTCGTCGCCGGCATGGACGATTATCTTTCCAAGCCCGTCCAGCCTCCCCGGCTTAAAGCCATTCTCGAGATAGCTGAATCCCGCGTCCAATCCTTTTGAGCCTTCGCGATAATCTGTAAGTTCTCTATGAAAACCTGCTTTCGCCTCGCGATCGGTCTTTCACTGGCGCTTGCCATCCGCGCCCAGACCGGCACGAGTTCGCTCAATCTCATGCCTTGGCCCAAAGACGTAACCCAAAGCCAAGGAGCCCTCACCATCACCGGTATGTTTTCCGTTAGCGTCTCCGGCCCCGGCGCCCAAGATGCTCGCGTGCAGAAAGCCATCCCCCGCTTCGTAGCCCGCTTGGCCCGGCAAACCGCCATCCCCATGCAGGTGGTGTCGCCGGTCGATGAAAACAAAGCCGCTCTTCAGATCACTGTCTCCGAACCTGGCCACGATGGGCCGCAAAAACTAGGCGATCACGAGCGCTATTCGCTCACCGTCGCAAATAACCGCGCCCAACTCACTGCTGACACGCCGCTTGGTGTTTTGCGTGGCATGGAGACCTTCCTCCAACTCGTCGAGCAAAATCCTGCCGCTGAAGGTGCAACTCCCGGATTCTCCGTTCCCAACGTCAGCATTCAAGACGAACCGCGCTTTCCCTGGCGTGGCCTTTCCTTTGACGTGTCCCGGCACTTCATGCCCGTCGGCACCGTCAAACGTGAAATCGACGCCATGGCCGCCGTCAAACTCAACGTTCTCCATTGGCATCTCTGCGATGACGAAGGCTTTCGCGTGGAAAGCAAGAAATATCCCAAGCTCCAGGAACTTGGCTCGGACGGCATGTTCTACACCCAAGACCAGGTTCGCGAAGTGATCGCTTATGCCGCCGACCGAGGTTTGCGCGTGATCCCCGAATTTGAGATGCCCGGACACTCGAGCGCTATGCTCGCCGCCTATCCGGAGCTTGGCAGCGGCAGCGGCCCCTTCCAGGTTGTTCATGATCATCTGGATGAACCTTCACAAGTCATCGATCCAACTAAAGAATCCACCTACGAATTCCTCGATGGCTTAATCGGCGAGATGGCTGATTTATTCCCCGACGAGTACTTCCACGTTGGCGGTGACGAGGTAAATCCCAAGAAATGGCTCGCCGCGCCCAACATACGCAGCTTCATGGACGAACATAAGATGGCCACCGGCGCTGAACTCCAACTCTACTTCAGCAAGCGCATCCTCGAAATCGTCACGAAACACGGCAAGCACATGGTCGGCTGGGACGAAATTCTGAACAAAGACTTGCCGAAAACCGCCGTCATCCAATCGTGGCGCGGTCAAGCGTCCCTTTGGGCCGCCGCCAAAGAAGGCTACCAAGGCTTGCTCTCCGCCAACTATTATCTCGATCTTTCTTATCCCGCGTCCTTTCACTATTCCATCGATCCCATGAAAGCGCCGAGCACCCCAGAAGGTGGCCGCGTCGGCAAAGGGCTCGCACCCGGTACACCTGCCGATCTGACGCCTGAAGAAGCCACGCTCATCCTCGGCGGCGAAGCCACTATGTGGGAGGAACTGTGTTCGCCTGAGATGATCGATACCCGCTTGTGGCCCCGCCTCGCCGCCATCGCCGAACGATTTTGGTCGCCCGAATCCACCACTGATGTCGCTTCCATGTATCGCCGCCTCGCCGTCACCAGCCAATGGCTCGAATGGCTCGGCCTCGAACACCGCTCAGGGGCGGAACTCATGCGTCAACGTTTGGCCGGCTCCTATCCCGTGGCTCCCCTCGACATTCTTGCCTCGCTCGTCGAACCCACCAAAGGCTACAGCCGCCATGCCGAAAAATACGGCATCTTCAGCGCGCTTAATCGGCTCTCTTTCGGCATCGAAGCCGAAAGCGACGTCGCCCGCCAATTCCGCAACCACGTCGACGAATACCTCGCAACTAAAAGTCACGCAGCCGAACTCGCGCGTGATCTCGCCGCCTGGCGCCAGGCCGCTAAAGATGTCCGCCCCATGCTCACGAATCAGTCCATCTTGACGGAAAATCTTCCGGTGGCCGCAGGTGTCGAAACTCTCAGCGCCGTCGGCATCGAGGCGTTGCACTACTTGGACGGAACTGCCAACCCTCCGGCCGGTTGGAAAGACCAGGCGAATACGAAGATCGCCCCGTACGTCGGCAAGCGCTTCGGTGATCTGCTCATCCAAATCGCCCCCGGCGTCAAGAAGTTAGTAGCCGCAGTCCCGGCAAGCTAGGAACTCTCGTGCTGCGTTGCCCTGTTCGCGATGGTCTCGAACTTCGGCTTCCCGAAGAAAAAGACGTGGATGAATTATTCGACGCCATCGAACGCAATCGCGCTCAGTTGGAGCAGTGGCTTCATTGGGCCCATTCCACTCATTCCCGCGAAGATGTTCTGCGCTTTATTGAATCGGCCCGCAAAGATTTCGTTCGGCCCGATGCGCTGCACCTCTTGATTTTCCGGGAAGGTCGAATCATCGGCAGTTGTGGTTTGCTCATCAACGAAGTCAATAGCTACGCGGAAATCGGCTATTGGATTGACTTGAAATTTGCGGGGCAGGGAATTACCACCGATTGTTGCCGCACCCTCGTTGACTACGCTTTTCTCGAGTTGGACCTCTACCGTGTCCAAATTCGCTGTGCCACACGCAATGAGCGCAG
Source organism: Bryobacterales bacterium (assembly GCA_963771405.1). GTDB lineage: Bacteria > Acidobacteriota > Terriglobia > Bryobacterales > Bryobacteraceae > Bog-105. The sequence continues at coordinate 23,740 of CAVYUL010000021.1, read as the reverse complement.
CGCTGCCGTTGCCAAACGCCTGGGATTCGTCTATGAAGGCGTCCACAGGCAATGCCTGCGTACCGCCGAGCGTCTCGATGATGAGGCATGCTACGGTCTTTTGCGGTCTGATTGGGCGGCCGCTAAATAGGGAGGAGACTCAGCGCCGCTTCAATTTCTGCCCGCGTATGCGCATCGCCGCTGCGGCTTGTGACGGCAATCCCGTTTTCGTAAATCTCGCGAGCCTCTTCGGTTTGTCCGAGTTTTTCCAAAGCTTGGCCGCAGTGGTAATACGCTGCGGCGTAGTTCGGGTCGGTCCTGATAATCGCACGAAACTCCGCCACCGCCGCGCCCAGATCGCCTGTTTTGGCATACTCCATTGCCAGGCCGTAACGCGCGAAACTATTCTTGGAATCCTGCGCCACCATCTGCTTCAAAATGTCGACTCGGTTGGTAGCCACGATTCCTATTTTGGCATTGCCGGTTTAGGAAGCAAATTCGCGCACTTGCCGCGCCGCTTGCTCCACCGCTCCCGCCGCCTTCACTGTCCCCGCACGGGCAGCCTTCGCCGCACTGTCAAAATGTTGGCTTGCCGACCCCGCCACTTCCGCAAACGTATCGGCTGCATTCCCGATGGCTTCGCGGCCGCGCCGTAATGCCCGGTCGGCAACACTCAAAGACCAATCTGTGCAGGCCGGCACGACCAGTGCAACGCCCACTGCGGCTACGCCGCAACCGATTCCGATGAGCAACGCTCCCAGCAGTCCGTGATTTGAACGATTCTTCATAACACCATTTAGACGTAAGTTCAAACTCGGTTTGTTTCAGTATAAACGCCGAAAATGCCCCGAAAAGTATCGCAAATCTCACCTAAAGTGGCATCGGCCCGAACGCAATCCAGAATATACGGCATCGTATTCACGTTTGGGCTGGCCGCCGCTCGTCCCAATGCTCCCAATGTGCGCGTCACGCCGCTGTTATCGCGCGTCTCCCGCAGTTGCCTTAATTTCTTACCTTGCTTCTCCGCCGAGCTTTGGTCTACTTGCAACAACTCAATCGCCTGTTCCTCCGACTGAAACCGATTCACCCCCACTACCACACGCTCCCCGCATTCGATTTCCTTCTGGTAGGCGTAACTCGCCGCCGCTATTTCGCTTTGCGGAAATCCCGCCTCAATCGCCGGAATCATGCCGCCCAGCTGATTGATTCGCCGGATGTAATCGTTGGCCGCTTCCTCAATCGCCGCCGTACTCGATTCCAGAAAATTCGCGCCGCCCAGGGGGTCTGGCGTAGCGGCAATGCCGGTCTCGTAAGCGAGAATCTGTTGCGTCCTCAGCGCCAACGTCACCGCCTGTTCGCTCGGCAACGCAAATGCTTCATCCAGCGAATTGGTATGAATTGATTGCGCGCCTCCCAATACGGCCGCCATCGCCTGAAATGCCGTTCGCACCACGTTGTTATAAGGCTGTTGCCAGGTGAGTGAGCAGCCTGCGGTCTGCGCGTGAAATCGCAATTTCAAACTTCGTTCGTTCTTCGCCCCGTACTGGTCTCGCATCGTCTGCGCCCAAATCGTCCGCGCTGCCCGGTACTTGGCAATCTCTTCAAAAAAGTCGTTATGCGCGTTGAAAAAGAAGCTGAATCGCGGCGCGAATTCGTCCACCGCAAGTCCCCGTTCCAGCGCCCAATCCGCGTATTCGAAGCCATCGCGCAGCGTAAATGCCAGTTCCTGCGCCGCCGTTGATCCCGCCTCTCGGATGTGATAGCCGCTCACCGAAATCGGATTAAAGCGCGGCGCATTCCTCACGCCGAACTCAATCGTATCCGTAACCAGCCGCATCGAAGGCCTGGGCGGAAAAATGAACTCCTTCTGCGCAATGTATTCCTTCAGAATGTCGTTTTGCAGCGTTCCTGAGACATCGCTCCAACTCACGCCTTGTCGCTCGGCTGCCACCAGAAACATCGCCCAAATCACCGCTGCCGGCGAATTGATCGTCATTGAGACGCTGATCTTACTCAAGTCAACTCCCGCCATCAACGCTTCCATATCTCGAATCGAGCAGATGGAAACACCGCATTTGCCCACTTCGCCTTCGCTCATTGCATGGTCGGCATCGTATCCCATCAGCGTCGGCAAATCGAATGCGACAGAGAGTCCGGTTTGCCCTTGGGTTAGCAGATAGCGGTAGCGGGTGTTCGTTTCCTCAGGTGTCGCGTATCCGGAAAACTGGCGCATCGTCCAGAGTTTGCCTCGGTACATGTCGCGGTGAATGCCGCGCGTGTACGGAAACTCGCCCGGCTCGTCTGGGGCATCCGTCCTAGCCCGTTCGCCTGCGTTGGAGTTTGACACCAAGCACCTCTCACCCGAATTGGTGACCTAGTACTAGTAGAAACTCAAATACTAGCACGAGATAAAAATACCATGATAAACTGCAATCACATAACAAACCACGTACGCAATTCGTCTTACGGATTAATACGGCGATTACGCTGTTTGCGTTGCTTTTTGCAGAGAAATTACTCGGAATGACAGTACGAATCAATTACCCGAAAAGGGTCGGTTGGGGAGGAATTCGCAGGTGGCGGTAGAACTTCGAAAAGTAGGTCGCTTGGCTCGCGACTTGGCGGCGGCGGCCCTCGCCCCAGTTGTCGGTCAAACCTCATGGCGTTCTCAACGTTTGTTGATTCTCGCCTATCACGGTATTTCCCTCCAAGACGAACATCTCTGGGATGGAATTCTCTACTTTTCTCCTGCGATGTTTCGTCGCCGCCTCGCCCTGTTGCGCGATGCTGACTGTACCGTGCTAACGCTGACCGAAGGCCTGCGCCGGCTCTACGCCGGAACTCTGCCCGCCAAGGCGGCAGTGATCACCTTCGACGATGGCTTCTACGATTTCGCTGCCGTTACGGTGCCGATCCTCAGCGAATTCGGCTTTCCCGCTACCAGTTTCGTCAATAGCTATTACGCCGACTACAACCGTCCTATCTTCGATGTGGCTCTCCGGTATCTACTCTGGAAGGGAAGAGCCAACACTCTGGATCTGCCTGGAGTTTTGGATACGCCTTGCGTTCTCGATGATAACGGCCTGTTAGCCGCCAATCGAAAAATCCGAACCTATGCGTTCGAAAACGGTCTCAATGGCAGACAGAAAGATGCCATTCTTGCCAAAACGGCCGCCGCCCTTGGTATAGATTACGAGGCGTTCTGCAAAACCCGCATTCTTCAATCCATGAACGCGAATGACGTCAGGGAGGTCCATGCCCTGGGCCACGAAATTCAACTTCATACCCACCGCCACCGCGTTTCCCGTAAACGCGAACTGTTCGAACGGGAAATCGTCGAAAACCGTGAGTGGATTATGCAAGCCCTCGGTGGCGTCGACCCTGTCCATCTCAGTTATCCCGGCGGCGTTTGGCTACCGGTGCAAACAGATTGGCTGGTCGGTCTTGGCCTTGAGAGCGGCTCGACAGGCCGCGCCGGCTTAGCTAGCAGCAAGAGCGACAAATACCGCCTTCCTCGCTACGGCGATAACTCGAACGTGTCGGAGCGTTTATTTCGTTCTTGGATCGCCGGCAGCGCCGATTTTTTCCCCGGTGTGAAAGAGTACGACACCGAAGGGCAAATTCTGGAAGACACCATTCGCGTGAATACCGCGGCAACGGGTGTGGCTGCTTCTGAAACAGAGTCGGAAGCGGTGGCGACCTAGTCTAGCGCCCGCTCCAGAATTTCACTCAACTCACTCGCGGTCAGCACAATCGGGTTCCCTTTCATGCTGCTGGCCGCCGCCGCTCGATCCACCGCTGCCGGAATTTCATTTCTCGTCAACCCCAAAGCGCCCAGCTTGCGAATGTTGAGCGAATCGCTCAACCGCGCGAGAGCCGGCGCACACTCCTCTGCGCGCGCATCTCGGTCTCCCGTCAGAATCGCGGCAATCTGGGCATACTTAGGGAGCGCCGGATGTTCCGCCGCCCGCTCGCGCATCGCCTTAATATTGCACCGCGTCGCCTCAGCCAGCACTGCGGCGCAGAGTTCGCCGTGAGGTGCGTTCAGCATTCCTCCTAACACCGCCGCAAACCCGTGAACCACTCCTAAGCCTGCGTTAGCTAACGAAAGCCCGCTTAGCAAACTCGCGAACGACATCTCCGCTCGCGCCTTCTCGTCCGTTCCCCGCTCGTAAGCCGCCGGTAGTGCTTGCACCGCCCGCCGCAAGCCATCCATGCAGTAAATGTCTGTAAATGGATTCGAACGCACCGAAACATACGGTTCAATCAACTGGGTAATCGTGTCTAGTCCCGTACTGGCTGTCACTTGCTTTGGCACATCATGCGTCAAATTCGGATCGATGATCGCCACTTTCGCCAGCATTTGCGCATTCCGAATGCTCGCCTTCACCCCGTGTTCCGGTGAACCGATGACCGCATTCCGCGTCACTTCCGCGCCAGTCCCCGCCGTGGTCGGTACCGCAATGAACGGGAGCGGAGCATTTTCTAAAGGCTGCGCCTTCCCCACAACTTCCATGTAGTCGAGCGGCTCGCCCGAATTCGCTGCCACCGCCGCAATGGCCTTCGCCGCATCAATCGCGCTTCCGCCCCCAAACCCGATCACGAAATTCGCAAAGCGCGCCGCCTGCGCCCCCTCCCTTACCAACGCTACCGTGGGTTCCAAAGGCACGCTGAAATAACGGCACGCAATTCCCGCCGCTTCAAGCTCGCTCGTGTGCTGCTTCACCCGTTCTTGATTCGCGCCCGTCACAATGAACGCGTGCTGCCCAAACGCGCCCGCGATTGTGCTCAATTGCGAAATGCTCCCCCCGCCGAAGATAATCCGGTTCGCGGTCGCAAATTCAAACCGCATCAGAACTTCTCGTCCGTCGGAAAAAGGTTTGTGAACTGCTCCCTCTTTCTCGGTTCCGCCATCATGTCCGTCACAGTAGCGCTCCACTTCGCATAATGCGCCGTTGCTCGATGCGCGGCGGGCGCTTCCGCCGTTCGATACACCTCGTTCAACACAAACATAGCCGGATCGCCGTTGTCTTGCAGAACATCGAACCGCGCCACTCCCGGCTCCTGTAAACTATGCTCCGCATTCTCAATCGTCGCTTTAATAAAACCATCAATATGTTCAGACTTCACTCGTACATGCACATGGACATTCAGCATATAACTGGAGCTTAACTCCAAGCCCGTGAGCGTGCCACCGAAATGCCCCGCACCTCGTTCGGATACTTGCCCGACACCGCGCAATAGAAGTGATACAGCGAGCCTTGGAAGCTCACAACCGACGGTTTGTGGGCATACGTCTCATCCACCGATCCCGCCGCCCCAACATCAATCAAAATGCGCGGCACTTTCTTCGGATGAAACAAGTCCGGCCCTACAGCCAGCAAGTCTCTCGCTTTCCCCTTCTTGTCGAGGCTGTAGTAGAAAAACGCCCATTCCCTCCCGGCTTCAAGTACGCAAGGGTCGGAAGCAAAAACGTCATCCCAAGCCTCGGGTCCGCCGTTTGGGATGATCGGATTCGCTTCATGGCGTTGCCAGTTCTTGAGATCCGTGGACGTCGCCACGCCCGTCTGTTCATGCCAGTGCTGCCCCGCATTCTTCGCGTTGTAAAACAGGTAGAACGTGCCGTGATCTTCCACCAAGCACGGTTTGTACAACCCGCCCCGCTCCCACTCCCCCCCATTCTCCGGCGTTAGGCTCGGCGGATCAATCTCCCAATTGAGTAAGTTCTCACTCCAACAAAAGCCAATTACGGCCGGCCCTTGTTCGTAACCAGCATTCGGGTATGCATGATAAGCGCCCAAATAGCGTCCGCGAATCTTCTTTAACTCACCCACGGAACCGAGCGCGTTCTCCCGCAAAATCCAATTCATCGCAATATTGAACCGCGTAATCGGCGAACTCGGATCCCGTTTCAAAATACAGCCCAGCTTCCGCCACTCCGTTAAGTTTCGCGACTCCGCCAATCCCGTCTGATACCCCTGCCCATCAAACCCGACGTAGGTCATATAGAATTTGCCCGCATGATGAAACACGAATGGGCAATCCACCGACCGGCTATCGAACGCCCCCGCGTCACTCGACGCGCTCACCACCAACTTGCCAAACTTATACGGTGTCTCGAACCGGGCGTCCGCCCCAAAATTCGCCGCCAGCATCGTTAGAAATTCGCGGCGTGATTGTGATCTGCTCATTGATCGAAATCCTCACTCCCCTCCTCGAAGCCGTTGAAGCTGCCGGACCATAAAATGCAATTGCGGACCTATGACATTAGAGAATCGGTAGCCTTCTTTTGCATCATCATCGATGTTCCAGAACATCGCGCCTAGCATCTCCGGATAGCCACTCGCTTGACGTATTTTGTATTCGGTTTCCGAAGGCCGCCGTCCGGTAATGAGATAACGCATCGCCTGCTCGACAATTTGCGGACTCGTGTCGCCCGTGAGAAAACCGGCGGCCACTTGATTCTGCGGCAGTGCCGGAAACATTTGCCCTTCATCGCGCCCCACGCTGAAACCATCCAAAACCAGATCAGTCATAGCCGCGTGGAAATCCACTGTCCCCGCCTGATAGATCTCGCCATCCAACCCTTCCACAGGAGGCGTGTTGTAATCCTGCACATCCATGAACGAAAGCATGTCGCGAATGCCATAAGCAATGGGTAAATACGAGCCGAACTGGCCGCCATAGGTCATGTGTCCATCCGGTATCTGCGGGCCTTCCGGCACCAAGCTGATGATGAAACCCGGACCCAACTCTTCTTTCAATTTGCGTAGCCCTGCGATCAGGTTGACTGTGGACGGCGTGGCCGGGTGCCGGAAATCGGTGTCTTCGGGAGCCAGCACCAGTGATGGTGTTTCGAAGTCGAGATCAATGCCGTCGAACCCATATTCCCTCACGATTCGGCTCACGGAGGATATGAAGACGGGAACGCTCGCTCCGTGGTCGAGCGTGAAAAATTCGCCGCCGCCTCCCAAAGAGATCAAAACTTTCTTTCCTCGACTCTTCAACACGGCTATGTCGCGCTTGAGTTCTTCGGAGTCGATCCCGTGCGGCGGGCGGAACCGCAATGTGCCTTCCGGTGCGCTGTGATCGGGCGTGGCAAACGAGACGATCACAATATCCCATTGCGGCGACACGTCGCGCAGAGGAAACGGCTTCCCGCTGCGCCCCGATCCTGTCCAATAGCCGATGAGCGCGTGTCCGTTCGCGGACTTCCCGTTGCGAAGCGGCTCCGTGCCCCTTGCGGCAGACGCTTCCGCCTGCTCCCGCATTTCCCGCGTTGGACACGCCTTCGCCGCATGGGGCAGTACGTCACGATCGGGAAAGCTGAACTGCGTTGCATTTTGAGCGGAACTGCTCAAGTACCACGGAAGCAAAGCAACGTTCTGAACGTGGTATTGCGCTTCTTCCTGTCTCGCGACAAATGCTTTTGCATACGGCAGATTGTTTTTCGGATTCGTGTCCGTCGGTTCAAGCAGGAAATAGGTAGTAGCCACACCGCTTCCGCCACATCGTCCTTGATCGCCCGGGCGCATGGTCGCCGGTCGCAGCCAGCGCGGAAACTGGTTTCCGAGTTTGTCGCCGCCATTCTCTACCCGTATGAGCGGATCGTGCAATGGATCATAGAGAAATTCCGCCAGCTGCTCCGTGAGTGGCTGGACGTCCTGATCTTGCACAACCGCAGGTGCATCGAATAGGTATGACGCCAACACAAACGAATTCCCGGTAGCCGAATCCGTCCCGTGCGTTCCCCACAAACAACAAATGGTGGCGTCGCCTTCCGCGTAATACGCTGTGTTCTTCGTTACCGCCATGACAAGCTTCCCGTCCTGCTTAGGCACCTGCTTGAAGAACTCGCGCTGCACAAATTCAATATCCGCAATTCCGAGTAATCTGCCAGTCTTCTTCGAGCTCAATACATAGCCGTACGCCGCTGGAATGGTAATGCGCACCGTCTTCTGCAAATCAAGCGGCGCAAGCTCGGTGTGCCAATCGTCCTTTGCTTCGGGGATACTCGCACGCAGCAAAGCGTCACCATATTGCGTGGCCCTCGGGCCGCCCAGCGCATACTTGCTGAAAATCGGCGATCGTCGCAACGCTGGCATCGCTTCAGTAGCGTCAAGAGAGGATTCTTTGTACGAGGCGAACGATAATTCGATCGGTACCACGACCACCGGAATGGCAGATGACCCACCCGCGGCCGGACCGTGACCGGCCAGAGTATAACTCTTCGCCCCCGCCTTGTATTGAAAGGTCGGTATGCTTTGCGAGAATGCGATCAAGGCGGAAAGCGATGCGATTCCCAAAACGAGGCGACATCCGAAACGGTTCAAATGAGTCACTCTTGCTAGGCTAACCTGCCGCGACCCATCTCCGTATAGTCATTCTCGAAAATGTCGGCCTCCCGGAGGCCGTGGTGGCGGCGGTGGAACACGAGGAGCAACCAGCAAAGACCGCATATCGACTGAGGGCTGTGGATGGAACCACACATACAGGGTTCTGCCGGAACTTGCGAACGCGATGGCGACCAGAATAGCCGCCGCTGCGCACACAAACCCGACTTGCGAGCTAAGTCGAGTTGGCCTTTCTTCGCCCAGCAAACTCTCGATTCGCGTTTCCATCAAACACCCATCCGTGATCCCCAAAGCCAACCCCGGCGCGGTCGCCCTCGGCATCATCAATCGCGCGACATCGAGTAACGATTGAGCATACTTCAGTCTCGGCACCAGCCGTTCCACTACGAATTCATCGCAGGCTAATTCGCGAGTTTCAGCGAGTCGGCGCGCGAAGACGCCAACCATCGGATGGAACGACATTGGCAGAAGTGAGATCTGCGTCACTACCATCCAAAGCCAATCTTTCCTCTGAATATGACCGTACTCATGACTGATCACAGCGGCCAGGACGTGAGCATTGGCAGGCTGAAGCAAAGCGTTCGGAATCAAAATGACCGGGCGCAAGAAGCCAACCAGCAAGGGCCCGAGGTGCGCGTCTTCATCCGCGGTCACGTAGACATTCAATGATGAAAGCGGAAGATCCAGCAACTGAACCGGGGCAGCGCGCCTCAATAAAAGCCGCACACGCTGCCACTCCCTCGCCAGGGCCAACGATCGAAAGCAAGCGAATGAGACCGCCAAAGTGATTAAACCCCAAATGCAAAACGACGGCACCGCAAAAGCCGATTCATTTGCAGGTAGCGTAGTTGAGACAACCGGCCGATTCTCCCAAAGACCTAGAATCACACCAAGTGGCAGAACTGTCGAGGCCACACAAACAAACTTCCAGAGCGCGTGTTTGGCCGCGGCCGATGCAATGAGCTTTGTCCTCAACACCAACTGGCACAGCAACAACAACGCCACCGGCTGCCAGATCAGATTTAGCAGATACCAGCCAATTAAGTCCGCTAGAGCTGTCATCATTCACTCCTTGATTTCAGAGTCTCGCGCTGCTTCTACCATCCGCTGCAATCGCTCCAGTTTCTCAGGCGTGAGTTGTTGAGTCTCCACCATCGCCAGCACGAGCTTTTCAGCCGACCCGTCGAACAGCCCATTAATCAATTCGCGAATGGCGTTGTTTTCCACCCCGCCACGCGAAACCGCAGCCTCATAAATGTACGCGCGATTCTCATACGTTCGTCGTACTTTACCTTTTTTGTGTAAGACCGCAAGCACGGTTTGCACCGTCGTGTATGCCAGTTCCCGCTCTTTCGGCAGACGGTCTAAAATGCTCTGCACATTCGCGGGCCCGTGGTCCCAAAGAATGCGCATGAGCTCCAATTCGGCAGGCGTCAGCGCGCCCGATCTGAGCTTTCGCGGCATTGCCAATTTAACTATTGCCAGTGTAATGCCAATCGTGATATTCGTCAACTATAAAACTAGGACTTGCATTCTTTTGCAGTCAGTTGAAGGGAAAACACGGCATCTATGATTCAGCTTCTTCATGCCACCGATGAACGCGAATCGCTCGCTCATCGCGTCTCAATCGCCGCGGTATTTGCGCTGTGTTTTGCTATCGGCCTCACAACTTGGTTTTCCATTCCTTGGATCTTGCGATTCTCCACCACACTCCCGCGCGCCGCATTTCTCGCCATCATTTCTATCGCCATCGCAGCGGGAGTCACCGCCCTCACAGTCAAATGTTTTCGCTCTCACCCAAGCATTCTCTTGCACAAGAGCATCAGAGCCATTCCGTGGATTGTACCGGTGGTCATCTTCTCGGGCGACGGCGGACCTCCCAGCATCTTGCCAACGGCAGTTTTCGCGTTAGCGTCGGCAAAACTCCTCAGATACGCCTGGCCGAACACTGACTCGGATTCGATTGCGATCGCCGCCGCCGAAGTCGCACAACCTTTTTCGGAATTGCCAAATGGCGGGACAAACCTCTACCTGCTGACCTCTTTTCTCTGTCTCACATATTTTGGTCTTTTAGAAGCGTTTCAATATCAAACCGAGATTTCTCTGCCGTGCATTGCCGCCGGTTGTTTTTCCGTCGCTTGGCTCGCGGGCCGTCAAGCTCGCAATAAACCGCGCGCCTCTAAGACGGTCGCTTACGTTCTATTCGCAGTTGCGGCAACATTTATCAGCCTGTTGCCTCCTCGAAACGTGGGCTCGGGCGGAACGAATATGACCCAGGCCCACCAAAACGATGAGCAGTTGCACTCAGCCGTCATTCTCTTGGCCGAACCGAAGCTAAAAACAAAAATCACATTTCATGATCCGAACAGGTTTCGCGTCGAGAAACGCCGTCTTGCGGTACCCGGCATTCCGTTCTCAGGCCAATATTGGTTCTTTTCACGCCCCTTGCGCACGCCGCCCCAGACCTCGCTCATCGAAAAAGGCGATCCGACGAAGGTCGACGTCGCGGCGGTGGAAATGACAACACTGTTCATGCAGGCGCACCAGAGACTCGTGAAGCCGATAGACATGCGCTGCTGCAGCTCGATCGACGTAACGCTCAGCGGGCACGACGCTCATCCGGAGACCGTAAGAATCGAGCTGATTCTTCTTCATTCCTCCATAGCCGTGTACTATCCCAACAACTCGCAAAGCTTAGGCACACAGTCCCTAGCCCATCCCACCGGCGACTCCACTTACCGCTTCGCTATGCCCACCAACCCTCCGTTTTCTTCCTTCGAGGAAATCGTAATATGGTTTCATTTGGACCGGCCCCGAACCGGCCAAGCTGCCACGGTGTTGATCGAGCGATTTGATTTAATTCGCTAGCCGGCTTGCCAACTGCGGGCGGCAAAGTTTTCAGCCAGACTAGTTTTCGGCCGTTCCAGCTGAAATCATGTGAGTCATTCCGCGCTGATTTACACCCTATCAGCTAAGACGTGGTGATCTCGTTTTTTATTTCAAGGACGCCGCCTGTAGCGTCCCGGATAAAGGCTCTGTAGCTGGTCCGGCAGTCGCAGACAAGAAGTAATGTTCAATCGTTCGTTGCGCCGCGCACCAAGGCGACCTTCGCCCACCTTAGATTCCCTCGGCCTTCATCGCGGCCAGCACGCGATCGTCCCGGAAGGGAACCCTTCGAATGCGAACTCCTGTAGCGTCGAAAATCGCATTCCCAATGGCCGCCAGCATCGGCTTAAGCGACGCCTCGCCGGCCCCATAGGGCGGCAAATCGGGACGTCCGGGGTTTGGATCGCCATTCACCAGAACGATGTCGATACGTTCCGGAATGTCCGCGTGACGTAGCGTCTGATAAGAGAACCAGTCGCGGCTTGTCACCTTCTCCGTATCGAACCGCACTTCTTCGTGCAGCGCGCGGCTCAGGCCATGCAGCGTGCAGCATTCCACTGTGTGCCGCAGACTGTCGGGGTTTACCACGAAGCCGCAGTCGTGTGCGCACACCAGCCTCTTTGCCCACACGTGACCCGTCTGGCGATTCACTTCCACCTCCGCAATCTGCGCCACAACGGTCTCGCCTCGGAACGAGTAGGCGATGCCTCGCCCAGTGAGAATGTTCCCCTTGCCAATCGGTCCTGGTGAAGGACGTGTATCCCAGCCATAGGTTTCCGCCGCAGCTTTGAGTACGGCAATGGAACGGGCGCGACGGAATCCCCGGTCGTCTTTTGTTTCTGCCGTGAGCATCTTCATGCGGAACTCGATTGGATCGGCCTTGACGACCGCCGCTGCCTCGTCAATAAAGCATTCCGCGGCAAACGTTGGTTGCGGGCCATTCGGATCGCGCAGGTTGCCGGTGCGAAGTGGTGTTTCCCACAATGCCGGCAAGCCTACTACTTCGCCCACCATTTTGCGATTGGGGATTGCGTACATGTCGGAAGGCATGGCGGCGCTGCCCGCGGCGGGTGCTGCGCGCCGAATCCCCATCAATTGCGCAATCAAGACTGAATCCGGCTCGTTGTATCCAATGTGGTTGTAGTCGCACGACCGCGCGTTGAAATCATACGCCACCAAGGTCCCATCGCTCCCCAGAGCGCCTCTCATCTTCACCAGGAATGCCGGGCTCTTTGTATCCCACGCCGATTCCTCATCCCTCATCCATTGCACCCGCACCGGCCGCCCGATCTCGCGGGCAATCCAGGCTGCCTCAAACGCTGCATCTTCCGCGGCGGAACGGCCAAAGCCCTGCGGACCCATCATCCAAATCACTCGGACACGGTCGTGCGGCATACCCAGAAAGGTAGCGATCCCTCTCCTCATGCTGTAAGACTTCATGTCGTTGGTATAGACCGTCATTTGACCGTTGGAAGGGTCGGCTAAAGCATGGGCGCCCGCAAATGCCACGTGGCCTTGAAACGGTATCTGGTATTCGGCCTCAATGACCTTCGCCGCGCTGGCAAAGGCGGCGTCAGGATTTCCCACCACCATGGCGCCAAATTCGGAAGCGCGCATCTCCGGGTTCCCCGTCGCCGGTGGTCTCGACGGTGGAAGGTGATTCGCGCCGGTTCCCTCCGCTGCCCGGCTCGCTCCCTGGCGGCGCAGTTCGGCATCTTCCTCCGCGCCGAATCTGGCTTCGCGCGTGGGTTCGGTTACTGTGTTTGCCGCGCGTATGTAATCGAAAAGATCCTCCGATGCCGGGAACGGCGCCGTCGTCGGCTTCTCCCAACTGGTCTTAAGCAGCCGCGCCGCTCGAATCGCCTGCTCCTCGCGTTCGCAAACCACAGCCACATAATTTCCTTTGCTCATCACCTTAATGAAGCCCGGCACGTCCTTCACTGACGCCTCATCAATGCCCGTCAGTTTCGCGCACGCAAACGGTGGTTTCACGTTGCGCGCGTGCACCATTCCCGGCAGCTTGACGTCCACCGCCAATTTCAGAGAACCATCCACCTTACCCGGAATATCGTCGCGCTGAACCGACTGGCCCGCGAACTTTAGCTCCGGGATCGATTTGGTTTTGGCTTCCCCGGTAACCGAGTTGATATTGCTCCCGGTCAGTGTCACATTGAATTTCTTGCCGGCCACCAATTCGCCGTAAGTGACACGTTTTGAGGCATCGGCTTTCACGGTTATGACCGCGTCGCTTACTGTCAATTGGTCGAATGGCACGCCTAACTGGACCGAACCCATTTCCAGCAATACCCGGCGCGCTTCCGCTGCCACCCGTCGCATCGGCCACGCGTCTCTCTCTATCGCTGTCGAACCGCCGGACCCAACTTGATCGACAGTAATGTCGGTGCTCCCCATAATGCATGTCGTCTTTTCGAAGGCAATATCGAGTTCATCGGACATCAATTGGCGAAAGCACGTCCCCGTGCCTTGGCCTGGGTCCGTCTTGCCTACATAAAAGGTTGCAGTGTTGTTCTCGTGAATAACAATCCAGGAATCGACCTGCCGGAAATCAGGATCATGATACGGACCTTGCCCCTTGGCCGCGCCATTGCTCTGCGCCTCCGCCTCATCGACGTCCGATCCGCCGAACACGCCAAAACTCACCGCCAGCAGTCCCGCGCTTTTCAAAAATCCGCGCCGGTGCGTGAACAGCGCTTCTTCAATTTGTTGCGGAATCGCGTTGGACGTGTTCATGCCACCACCTTCTTTCCGGAAGCCGGCGAAGCGTCAGCCATGATTTTCACGGCTCGTTTGATGGCGCTGTGTACTCGGAAATAGCTCATGCAGCGGCACAAAGTTCCGTTCATCGATTCACGGATTTGCTCGTCCGTCGGATGGGGAATCTTGTCCAGCAGCGCTTTCGCCGTCAGAATCTGCCCGTTCTGGCAAAATCCGCATTGTGGCACTTGCTCATCGATCCAGGCCTGTTGCACGAGATGCAAATGGCCATGGGACGCCAAGCCTTCGAGCGTGGTAATTTCCCCTTTGACCGACGAAACGGGCATGATGCAGGAAGGCACCGCCGCGCCATCGATAATAACCTTGCACGCGCCGCATTGACCTAATCCGCATCCAAACTTGGGCCCTTGCAATCCTAAGTCGTTGCGGAGGATATATAGCAGCGGTGTGCCCGGTTCCACATCGACCGTGTGAAGACGGCCATTCACTTTGAGTTCGATCTTGCTCACAGTCCGTGCTCCTTGGTCACTTCGGAACTCTCATCTTCAATCCATCGTATCGATTGTCCGGCAGGAGCAGCGCTCACCTACTGGCGAGGCGGCTGTTGGGGCTGGCTGACGAGATCCACGACACAATCGTTCGCGCGAATTCGAGCCCGCCTGCTTAAACCCTGTCGCCCCTCCGCTCTACACCAAGGCTAAGGTTCCGCAGCTATTCTCTCAGCACTCAACGCGTTTCGTCGCACTGATGATATTGAGCAGCTTCGATCTGCTCTAGACAGGGTTCTAAGCCGTAAAGTCTCCCCGCAACTCGTCGATAACTTCTCCAGGTCCCTAGGTTCATGCAATCCGGGCCCACGAAAGAGGTATCAGTCCGTATGAAGAAAGCTTCCGTCAAGCCGTCCGAAACAAGCTTTCGGTTTCTTGCCGGCCAGGTCCTTGAGCTGAAGAATGAGGCGCGCCTCGGGAATTGGCAGACTCGCCTACCGCTCAACGGCAGTAAGGGGGAAGCTCGCGACGTTTTGAGCGGGCTGAACGAATTGGTTGGGATTTATGCCGGCGCACTGCAGGCGGCCAAAGAGGATGCCGATCAGCGTGCTGGCGCTTTGGCGGACGCCCAGGCGGTAAGCGGTATCGTGGCCGATTTAGGTGCCGCCAAAACGATGCAGGAAGCGGCGTCGCTGGCGCTGGCGTCGGTGCGTTCCGCCTTCGGTTGGGCTTATGGCTCTTATTGGACAATCGATCCCAAGGTCAGCGCTTTGAAATTCGCTGTCGATGCGGGTTCGGTCAACGACGAATTCCGGCAGGTCACGCTCGAAGCCTCCTTCCGCGAAGGCCAAGGCCTAAGCGGTCGCGCTTGGCGCTCGCGTGATCTTTTCTTCGTCGCCGATCTCGGCGAACTGCATGATTGCGTCCGCGCACCAGTCGCACGCCGCGCGGGCGTCAAATCGGGTGTCTGTCTGCCCATCATGGTGCACGACAAAGTAGTGGGCACTCTCGATTTCTTCGCCATGGAAACGTTGACACCCTCCAAAGAGCGCATCGAAACGTTACGCAGCGTCGGCCACCTGGTCTCGGGTGCCTTAGAGCGAATTGAGGACGCTCGCGTCGCCAAGGAAACGGCCGCCGATACTGCTGCTGTGAATCAGGTTCTGCAAGCCATCGGCAAAGCCACTACCGAAGCAGACGCCGCCAAAGTCGCCCTCGAAACCGTAAAAAGCGCCTTTGGTTGGGTGTACGGTTCTTATTGGATTCTAGATAAGGGAAGCAATGTCTTGCGGTTTTACTGCGAATCGGGAAAAGTAACCCACGAATTCAGCGAAATTACTGCCAAGGCGTCGTTCCGCGAAGGCGAAGGCTTCTGTGGACGGGCCTGGAAAGCGCGCGATCTGGTTTTCGTCGCCGACCTAGCCGAACTCAGCGATTGTTGCCGCCGCGATCCCGCCCAGCGTGCCGGTGTCAAATCGGGCGTCTGTTTTCCCATCGTCGTCGATGGCCAAGTGGCTGGCACCATGGATTTTTTCACCATGGAAACTCTGGAACCCTCCGCCGAACGTCTGAACGCGCTTCGCAACGTTGGGCAGCTCGTCTCGGCCGCGATCGAGCGTGTCCGCGATGGCGAAAAACAGGCCGAAGCCGCCGCCGATACGCGCGCTGTGAATCAAGTGTTGGAAGCCTTGGGTCGCGCCGAGACGGTTGCCGAAGCCGCCACCGTCGCCCTCGACACCGTCCGCCGCGCCTTTAATATGACCTACGGCTCCTACTGGGTCATCGACAAAGCGGTGAACGCCTTAAAGTTCCTCGTTGAGTCAGGTTCGGTCAATGATGAATTCCGCCGCGTCACCCGCGAAAGCGTTTTCCCGGAAGGCGTTGGCTTTTGTGGCCGCACTTGGAAAGCACGCCAGCTCACCTTCGTCAAAGACCTTGGCACCATGACGGATTGTGCCCGCCGCGAACCGGCCCAGCGCGCAGGTGTGAAGTCCGGTATCTGCTTCCCCATTACCTTGGCCGGGCAGATCGTCGGCACCATGGATTTCTTTGCGCTCGAAACGCTCGATCCCTCCGAAGGCCGTCTGGATGCTTTACGCAATGTGGGAACTTTGGTCTCCGCAGCCATGGATCGCGTCGCGGCTGCCGAACGTTCGCGTGCCCAAACCGCCTATCAAAACCAGGAAGTGGCGCGCGTCGTGGGCAATCTTCTAAAAATCTCGCAAGGTGATCTGGCGAACATAGACATCGCCAATGAGGCCGTCTCCGAAGATCTCAAGGGTGTAGCCGAAAACTTCACCAAAATAAACGCTGCTCTTCATTCCACGGTCCAAGCCATCCACTCCCTGGTAGCCGATTCCCGCACCTTAGCTGACGCCGCTACCGCTGGTGATCTGTCGCAGCGCGCCGATCTAACCCGTCATCAAGGCGATTTCCGCGATGTCGTCCAAGGCATCAACGCCACCCTCGACGCCGTGATTGGGCCAGTCAAGGTCGCCGCTTATTACATCGACCTGATCAGCAAAGGCGATACGCCTGCCAAAATCACTGATGTATATCAGGGCGATTTCAACCTAATTAAAGAAAACCTGAACGTGCTGATTGAATCGATGGATGAAATCTCTACCGCCGCGCAGCGCATTGCCCAAGGCGATCTCACGGTCGAAATCAAGCCCCGTTCGCCCGAAGACAAACTCATGCGCGCCATGGCGGAAATGGTCGCGGGCTTAAGCCGCGTCACCGTCGATATCAAGACCGCCGCCGGCGAAGTCTCCACTGGCAGCGCTACCCTCAGTTCCACCATCATGCAGCTTTCCCAGGGAGCCAGCGAACAAGCCGCCTCCGCGGAAGAAGCTTCCAGCGCGATGGAGGAAATGACGGCGAACATCAAGCAGAGCGCCGAAAACGCTACCCAAACCGAAAAAATCGCCATGCAATCGGCCGCCGATGCGCGCGAAGGCGGCAAGTGCGTCGCCGAAGCCGTCCTGGCCATGAAAGAAATCGCCAGCAAGATTTCCATCATCGAAGAAATCGCTCGCCAAACCAACATGCTGGCCCTGAACGCCGCCATCGAAGCGGCCCGCGCCGGAGAGCATGGCAAGGGCTTTGCCGTGGTCGCAGCCGAAGTTCGTAAACTGGCCGAGCGTAGTCAAAAAGCTGCTGGCGAAATCAATCAGCTCTCTTCGTCCACTGTCAAGGTTGCCGAAAAAGCCGGCGAAATGCTGGAAAAACTGGTCCCGCACATCCAACACACAGCGGAGTTAGTCCAGGAAATCACTTCTGCCAGTAAAGAGCAGGAAGTTGGCGTGACACAAATCAACACGGCGCTTCAACAACTCCAATCCGTCATTCAAGACAACGCCTCCTCGGCCGAAGAAATGGCCGCCACCAGCGAACAGC
Source organism: Bryobacterales bacterium (assembly GCA_963771405.1). Classification (GTDB taxonomy): domain Bacteria; phylum Acidobacteriota; class Terriglobia; order Bryobacterales; family Bryobacteraceae; genus Bog-105. The sequence goes on along the minus strand of CAVYUL010000021.1, from coordinate 5,898 downwards.
TCTCCGGCCAAGCCGAACAGATGCTTGCCACCGTAAACTTCTTTAAGCTCGACGACGCAGGTGAATCCACTTCTGCGGTCATGAAACTCGACCGCGCCGTCAGCAAACATGCCGACAACAAGCGGCCTAAGCCGGTCGCGGCCAAAGCGCCCGCGAAAATCGCAAACGGCAAAAAACCGGCATCAGCCCCTAAACCGAAGGGAGCAGTGGCAATCCATTTGGACGATCCGGAGGATATGGACTCGCAATATGAGCGCTATTAGACCGGGCACGACTAGAGGAACACCATGAGTATCGCTACTGTCACAGAAACGCAAAAAGCGCGAATGCCCGCCGCGAAACAGAGAGAGGAATCTTTAGCCCTGGGCGGCACGGCTGACAGCGCGCCCGTTTTGCGCGGTTCGTCGGCATCCCGGCAGTACCTCACATTCCGCTTGGGCGAAGAAGTCTTCGCCCTTGATGTCGCCAAGGTTCGTGAAGTTCTCGACCTTACGCCCATCACCCAAATCCCGCGCACACCTGAATTCATGCGCGGTGTTATCAATCTTCGCGGCGGTGTTGTGCCGGTCGTAGATTTACGTCGCGGCTTCGGCATGGCAGTAGCGGAGAATACCGTCAATACCTGCATCATCGTTGTCGAAGTCTTGCTCGAACACGAAACCGTCGTCATCGGCGTCCTCGCCGATCAAGTGGAAGAAGTCATCGATCTGGAACCGGAGCAAATTCAGCCGCCGCCTAAAATCGGCACTTACGTTAAGACCCAGTTCCTTCACGGCATGGGGAGGCGCGATTCGCGCTTCCTCATGATCTTGAACATTGACCAGGTTTTCTCCGCCGAAGAATTGGGTGCGCTCAAACGTTAGTGGAAACCTTCATGGCGGATCGCTCCGAAGTTCTAGAGCAGAGGTCCCTGCAATCGGGCGACAGCATCACGCCCTCCGATTACCGGCGTTTAACCGACGTTGTCTACGCAGCCTGCGGTATCCGGCTGAACGCGTCCAAGCAGCTCATGGTGGAAACGCGGTTGCGCAAACGCCTTCGAGCCACCGGAGCAAATACGTTCCTCGAGTACTGGCAGCTCCTGGCGCAGGAAGACAACCGCGGGGGCGAATTCATCCGCTTCATCGACGCCATCACTACCAACAAAACTGAGTTTTTCCGCGAACCCAGGCATTTTGATTATCTGGTCAATCGCCTTTTGCCCGAATTAGGTCCGCGCCTCAAATCCGAGAAACGTCCGCTGCGCATCTGGAGCGCGGGCTGTTCGACCGGCAAAGAACCCTACACCTTGGCCATGGTTCTGGAGGATTGCCGGCGCGCACGAACCATCGCCGATTTCCAAATTCTCGGCACCGACATCTCAACTGAAGTTCTCCAGCGCGCCAGTCGCGCTGTCTACGAAGAGGCCGATATCGAGCCAATTCCCGAGCCGCTGCGCAAACAATACTTGCTCCGCAGCCGCAATCGCAGGCCGCCCACCTTCCGCATCGCCCCAGAACTGCGATCGGTCGTCAGCTTTCAGAGGCTCAACTTTATGGACGATCACTATCCGGTCGAAGGAGTATTCGATATCATTTTTTGCCGCAACGTCATTATCTACTTTGACCGCGCCACCCAGGAGCAGGTCATCCGCAAATTCGCCGCTCATCTCCCCCCGGGCGGCTACTTATTCACCGGGCATTCGGAAACCCTGAACGGCATTTCCAGCGGCTTTTCCAACATCGCTCCCACTATTTACCGCAAAGCCGGCCGGGCATGAAGAAGCAGGTATTTCTTCACCCGGGCGAATTCTGCTTTGCTGAAGCTCCGGCCAAAATTCAAACGATTCTCGGGTCGTGCATCGCGTTCACCATGCGCGACCCGGTTTCCGGTAAGGCTGCCATGTGCCACTGCCTTCTGCCAACACGCCCAATGGCGCCCGCCGGGACTGAAGAGAAACAAGACGACTTCCGATACGTAGATAGCTCGCTGGATGCCATGTTAAATACGTTTCGCAAACACAACGTGCCGGTACAGCGCCTTGAAATCAAACTGTTCGGCGGAGCCAATGTGCTCCAAAACATGCCGGAAAAACACGCTGTCGGCTCTCTGAACTGGCAGCAAGCGCGGCAGTCGCTCCAGGCAGTAAGGCTCGATCTCTGTGCTCACGACATTGGTGGTCAGGCTGGACGCCGTCTCTTGTTTGAGACGGCCACCGGCGCGGTCTTCGTAAGGCGGCTCTCCAATCCTTTAACTACGTCGGCCAGAAGAGTGGGAAAACACCATGTCAAAAAAACGTAGTGTCCTGATTGTCGACGATTCGGCAACGGCCCGCACCACGCTTACTGAGCTACTAAACTCCGATGATCGTCTCGAAGTCATCGCCGTAGCGGCCGATCCTTATATCGCCGCTGCCAAAATCGAAAAACGCGTGCCCGATGTCATCGTGCTCGATCTCGAAATGCCGCGTATGGATGGCATTACCTTCCTCAAACGCTTGATGGAGCAGCATCCCATTCCGGTCGTCATTTGCTCGAGCGCCGCCGAAAAAGGCTCGTCCATTGCATTCAGAGCGCTCGAAGCTGGCGCTGTGGAAGTTATATCCAAACCCAAACTCGGGTTGAAGCGGTTTTTAGAAGAGACCCGCGAAACCCTTTGCGACATCGTCGTCGCCGCTTCCCTGGCCAATCTCCAGCGACGTCCGCAGCTCGCCGTTGTCCCCAAAATGACTGCCGATGTCATTCTCCCGAAACGAACAGCCGCGAGATCCGAAACCCGCCGCCCATCTTCTACCGCTGTCATTGCCATCGGCGCTTCCACCGGCGGCACGGAAGCTCTCTTGACCCTCCTACAAGGCCTTTCGCGAGGCATTCCCGGCATCGTCATCGTGCAGCACATGCCGGAAGGCTTCACCGCCGGCTTTGCAGAACGTCTCAATCAGTGCTGCGAAATCGAAGTACGCGAAGCCAAAGACGGTGATGTCGTCGAGTCCGGCTTGGCCCTCATCGCGCCCGGCAACTGGCATACTCTGGTCTCCGCGAAAAGCGGTCGCCACATCGTTGAAATCAAAGGCGGCCCGCCCGTCTGCCGCCACCGGCCATCCGTTGATGTCTTGTTTCGTTCCGTCGCCCAAGCCGCCGGGCCAAACGCAATGGGCGTCATTCTCACCGGCATGGGCGACGATGGCGCCGCCGGCATGCTCGAAATGAAGTACGCAGGCGGTTATACCATTGCCCAGGATGCCGAATCTTGCGTCGTTTTCGGCATGCCGAATCAAGCCATCAAGCGCGGCGGCGTAAGCCGCATCGCCTCGCTCAACGCGATCGCGCCCCTGCTTTCCAATGTCTCATTGGCCGCCACGCAGGGTCGCGCTGATTCCGCGCTCGCACGCAGTTAGGGAGATATGAGATGAATCCAGAGACCATTGAACAAGCCCATTCCCTTGTGCTTCGTCCCTCGGGCCGTCTGGGGTCGGAGCAATCGGCCATTTTGGTTCAGCAAATCAAACATGCCGCTGCGGGGGTAGAACTCGATCTCGGCGCTGTCGAACTGATCGAAGTCTCCATGTTACAGGTCATCCTTGTCACGGTGGCTAGTCTGAAACGGCGCGGTTTGCCGGTCGTCATTAGCGATAACGAAGTGGGCGTGCTCCGTTCAACCCTTCAACTTGCCGGCATCCGGCCTGAACTGGCTGGTCTATCGCCCAGATTGGCGCTATGAGATTATCCGACACATACCGTGCTGAAGCGAGCGATCTTCTCGCCGCCCTTGAGATCGCCTTGCTCGAACTCGAAACCCAGCCCGAAAGTCAGGACGTCATCGGACAGGTCTTCCGCAACTTGCACACCATCAAAGGTTCCGGAGCCATGGCCGGCCTCGAACGCATCGCGGCCTTTACCCACGAAGTCGAATCGGTTTACGATCTCGTCCGCGAAGGCAAAATCAAGGTAACCCCGCGGCTGATCAGTCTTACTCTGGCCGCGCGCGATCACATTAAGTCCCTCCTCGATGACGATCCCACGCCAGAACTCCAGCGCGTCGAAGACCGCATCATCGCCGGTTTTGTCGATTTTCAGCGCGACGCGGGAGCATCCAAATCTAAATCCTCGCAGCTTCCGGACCCCGAATCTGATAATTCCGGCGGCGAATGCACCTACCGGATTCACTTCGTCCCCCCGGCTAAAGTATTCGCCCGCGCAATCAACCTGCGCCGGCTGCTGCACGGGTTGCACTCTCTCGGCAAATGTTCCGTCTCTTGCCACACCCAAAATCTGCCTGATTTGGACCAGTTCGAGTCGGACGTTTGCTACCTGTTCTGGGATTTCGTTCTCACCACCGATAAAGGCGAGCCCGCCATTCACGAAGTATTCGAATTCGTCGAAGACGATTCCGAACTGAAAATCGTGGTTCTCGGCAGGACCGACCAGGATTTAGACCGCCGCCACCTGGGCGAGATCCTCGTCGAAAGCAAAGCCATCGCGCCCGATCAGGTGCATGCTGCTCTCGCCGAACAGGAGCATGTTCTCGCCGTTCAACAATCCGCGTCCAAGACGGAAGCTCCCAGCATCCGCGTTTCTGCCGAAAAACTCGACGATTTGGTGAATATCGTCGGCGAAATTGTAACTATGCAGGCGCGCCTTACTCAGGTCGCCGGCACTTGCGGCGATCCTGAAGTCGCCTTCGTCGCCGAAGAGATGGAGCGCTTGGCCGATAAACTGCGCGACCGTACTCTCAGCATCCGAATGCTGCCTATCGCCGCCACCTTCGGCCGCTACCGCCGCTTGGTGCGTGACCTCGCACGCGAGCTGGGCAAAGAAGTCGAACTCGTCACCCGCGGCGGCGAAACCGAACTTGATAAAACCGTTATTGATCGCATCGGCGATCCCCTCGTTCATCTCATTCGCAATTGTGTCGATCACGGTGTGGAATCCCCTGCGGAGCGCGAACGCGCTGGCAAACCCAAAACCGGCAAAATCGTCCTCAGCGCCTCCCACTCCGGCGCTCACGTCGTCATCGAAATCGCCGACGATGGCGTCGGTCTCGACAAGCAAGCCATCCGCGCGAAAGCCATCGAACGCGGTCTCATCAAAGCCGCCGACGATCTTTCCGATAACGACCTTTACGAGCTCATTCTCAAGCCTGGCCTCTCCACCGCCAAAACCGTCTCCGGCGTCTCCGGCCGCGGCGTCGGCATGGATGTAGTCAAACAAAACGTCGAAGAGTTGCGCGGCACCCTGGAGATTCGAAGTAAAGCAGGCTCAGGCACGACCATCGCCTTGCGTCTGCCCTTAACGCTTGCCATTATCGATGGTCTCCTCGTTCGTGTGGGCAGGCAGTTTTTCGTTCTGCCGCTATCCAACATCCTGGAATGTTTCGAACTCAGCGCCGAAGCCATGCGGATCAACCAGGGCCGCAAATTCGTCGTCGTCCGCGACGAGATGGTTCCCTTTCTTGAAATTCGCCAGCACTTCGGCATCCCCGGCGAGCGGCCCGCCATCTCACAGGTCATGATCGCCGAAACCCGCGAAGGCAAGTTCGGTTTCCTAGTCGACCTCGTCATCGGCGATCACAAGACCGTGATCAAGCGTCTCGGCGGCCTTTACAAGAACGTCGATTCCGTTTCCGGCGCAGCCATCTTAGGCGATGGCACCATCGCTCTCATCCTCGACTTGAATAGACTCGCCCTGGAAGCAATTGTCAGCGCGGGCAAACTCGTGGGCGTCGCCTAATTGCCAATACACAAACACGCCATCCTTCGGTATTTCTGAATTGACCCCGCAGTGTGCTTACCCGCCGGCGTCACTTGGAAGCATCCGAAGAAAAAGAAAGCAGGAACGAATCTCATGGATCGCAAAGAACGTCGCCCCGCCCTTGCCCATAAGACCCAAAACCTCTTCCCACCATCCCCCAACCCGGAGA
>CAVYUL010000020.1:0-29309 GCA_963771405.1 Bryobacterales bacterium | reverse complement strand
CCACACTTGCGGGTAATTACTACGACTCTTCATACTCGTAAAGAACCCCTCGTATGTGTAACAGCCAACTTCGCCTCCAGCGGGCGTCCCTCTCTTTTTGTGTCTCCGCCCTCACACTCAGCGCCGCGCTTTTTGCGCAGACAAGCGTTACCACACAACATAACGATATAGGCCGCACCGGTCAGAATCTCACCGAAACCCTTCTCACTCCCACCAATGTCAATACCTCCACCTTCGGCAAGCTCTTCAGCCTCACCGTCGACGGGCAGGTTTACGCGCAGCCCCTTTATCTGCCCAGTGTCACAATCAACGGTGCCGCGCACCGCGTTGTGTTCGTCGCCACTGAGCACGATAGCGTTTATGCCATCGACGCCGCCACCGGCGCACAGCTTTGGAAAGCCAGCCTGCTCGACTCCGCGCATGGCGCAGCTTCAGGCGCCACCACTGATCCCGAATCCGATACCGGCTGCGGCGACATCAGCGCACTGAATGGTGGCAATGAATACGGTATTACCGGCACTCCCGTCATCGATCCCTCTACCGGCACTCTCTACGTTGTTTCGACAACCCTGGAAGGCAGCCCCAGCTATCCCGTCCAACGCTTGCACGGACTCGATATCACCACCGGCAGCGAAAAAATCGGCCCAGTCACCATTCAGGCCGCCGTCAGTGGTTCCGGCACCGGCAGTTCGGGCGGTGTCCTCAAATTCGATCCGAAGTGGGAAAACCAGCGTCCCGGTCTGTTGCTATTGAACGGCAACGTCTACATCGGCTTTGCGTCCCACTGTGACGACAATCCCTGGCACGGCTGGCTCCTCGGTTACAACACTGCGACTCTTGCCCAAACCACTGTCTTTGTCGCCACACCGAATGGTGACGCCTCCGGTATTTGGATGGCTGGCGCCGGCATCGCAGCCGACGTCGAAAACAGCGTCGGCCGGCTCTTCATCGCCACCGGGAACGGCACCTATGATGCCAAATCGCCCTACGGCACAAACACCATGGATTACGGCGATGACGTCATCCGCCTAACCCAGGCCACCAGCGGTGCGTTGACTGTCGCGGATGAGTTTACTCCCGATAATCAAGCCTCGTTCGATGCTGCTGATACCGACGTCGGCTCCGGTGGCGTTCTCCTGCTCCCTGATCAATCCGGCGCGAATCCGCATATTCTCGTGCAACTCGGCAAATCTGGCTCCATGTACGTTGTCAATCGCGACAACATGGGCGGCTACAGCACTTCCACCAACTCCATTCTGCAAACGCTCACTGTTGCCGGCGGCCTCTGGGGCATGCCCGCATATTGGAACGGCAATGTTTACGTTTGGCCGGCGAAAGGCAAGCTCAATCAGTTCTCCGTCACCAACGGCGCCCTCTCCACCTCGCCTATCTACACTTCCACCCAAAGCCAAAGCGCTTGGTATGGTTCCACGCCGTCCATCTCTGCCAGCGGCACAACCAACGGGATCGTCTGGTCTCTCGATTGGTCGCAAACCCCCGGCGTTCTCTACGCTCACAATGCCGCCAATGTCTCGCAGCTGCTCTACGCCAGCAATCAAAACACCACTCGCGATTCTGTCGGCACGCCCGTCAAATTTGTCGTTCCCACCATCGCCGATGGCAACGTCTTCGTCGGTGCGGACAATCAGTTCGATATCTACGGCCTCTTCGCGCCTCCCACACCGGACTTCTCACTCTCCACTTTCCCATCCGCTTTGAGCGTCCAGACCGGCACCTCCAACACCGCTCAAATAACTCTCTCGCCTATCAACAGCTTTTCTGCCACCCCGTCATTCTCTTTCGGCGGCTTGCCCGCCGGTGTCACAGGCATTGTCTCCGCTGGCGTCCTCAACACCTACACTGTCACTCTCACCGCCAGTCCGTCTGCCGTACCCACCACTACCCCTGCCACCGTCACCATAACGGGAACTTCCGGCAGCCTCTCGCACAGTGTGTCTCTCGCGGTCGCGGTTTCCACCTCCGCCCCATCCACTGCCGTCAACCTCGCCTCGGTCTTCAATGTCTACGGCATATTCAACACTGGTTCCACAGTTTCCAATGGTGGTCTGGATACTTCAGGCAGTGCCTATTCCGCCAACCTGCTCGGCGCGTATTTGTTCGCCGAAAACGCGTATTTCAGCTTTGGCGCGCCGGGCGTGGCCAATGCCGTTTCGAATATTACCATCCCTCTAACATCTGGCTCGTTTGCCACTCTCGACCTACTTGGCACTGGCGTCAACGGCAACCAAGCCAGCCAGCCATTTGTTGTCACTTATACCGACGGCACAACCACTACCTTCACACAAGGCCTCAGTGATTGGTTCACGCCTCAATCCTACAGCGGCGAATCCACCGCCTCGGCTATGGCCTACCGCCTCACATCCACCGGCGCAGCCGACAACCGCACCTTTAACCTTTACGCCTATTCGTTCACACTCAATACTGCCAAGACCGTGAAGAGCCTTACTCTGCCGGCCAATCGCAACGTCGTGATCCTCGCCGCTGCTTTGGCAGGGCCCGCGGCGCCTGGCTTCTCTTTGTCCGCTGCGCAGCCCGCCATCAGCTTGCCGCCAGGCGGTTCCATTGCTGACACCGTCACCCAAACGTCCTTTGGCGGATTCACCGGCGTAGCCACTCTATCAGCGAACGGCGGGCTGCCCGCCGGACTCTCCGTGGGCTTCTCCTCTGGCGCGTCTTCGGGCACCACGGTTGCCACCTTCACTGCAGCCAGTTCCACCGTCCTGGGCACCTACCCGATCATCGTCACCGGGACCTCCGGCTCGGTAACGGCCACAGTCACCATTAACGTCACGGTCAGCGCGCCCGCGTCATTCTCACTCTCGTCCTCGCCCGCCAGCGTGAGTCTTACGCAGGGTGGAGCGGCCACGAGCAGCATAACCGTCACTCCCGCAAACGGGTTCACCGGTAGCGTCACACTCTCAGCTTCAGGCCTTCCCAGCGGTGTCTCTGCCGCATTCGGCACTAATCCCGCCACCGGTTCGAGCCTTCTTACTCTAACCGCAACGGCCACAGCTGCCACTGGTACCAACACAATTACCGTCAGCGGCGTCTCCGGTAGCCTGACCGGCAGTACCACCATCAGCCTCACCACCGCCGCAGCCTCCAGCAGCGTGCCAGTCAGTCTGACCGGCGCATTCAACATAAGCTACGGCATCTCGAATGACGGCAAGACCTTCAGCAGCCGCGGCGGTCTGGATAATGATGGCTATGCCTTCTCTGCAACGGTTTTGGGGTCGTCGGTAACAGCCGGCGCGACCAAGTTCAATTTCGGCGCAGCCAACGGCAACAACGCGGTCGACAACGCCACCATCACCCTGCCCGCCGGCAAACACGCCAGCGTCTCGCTCCTTGCCTCAGGCGTGAACGGTAACCAAACGAGACAATCGTTTGTGGTGACCTACACCGATGGCACCACTTCTACCTTCACGCAAAGCCTCAGTGACTGGTACACGCCCCAAAGCTACGCCGGTGAAACCAAGGCTGTCACCAGCTCATATCGAAACCACTACAACGGCACCAAAGATAGCCGGACTTTCTATCTCTACGGCTACACCTTCTCTCTCAACAGCGCCAAAACGGTGAAAAGCATAAAATTACCGTCGAACCGAAACGTGGTGGTCTTGGCGATCACGCTCAATTAGTAAAACTTATTCAAGGCGCCGCCATGTCAAACCTGTCTTCGGTGGTGTCCTTCGCTCGCAAGCTGCCCTGGAGGCCCATCACCTCCCCGAAGCTCTCGACCTCTTAAACCAGGCCGAAAGGCTAATCCGAAACAGGCCGATGTTTGCCTTTCGGAACGAACTCGCCACCAATCTGCTCCACGAAAAAGCAGCCACGCAGGCCGCGTCTTTGTTGATGAAACAGCATCTTTACGTCGACGCCGTAGATGTCTTGCGGAAGCCAATTGACGCCGCGCCTGAGAATTACTCTTTGCAGACGCTTCGCGCGCAAGTGCTCCTCCGTGGCGGCAACCAGACGGAAGGTATCGCGGAAGCGGAAAGAATCTCGAAAGCCACCTCGGAGCCGCGCCATCTCAACAATCTTGCGTATGACTTGTCCGAAGCGGATGGCGCGTTGGACCTCGCATAGGCACTCTCAGAAAAGGCCGTTCTAGAGGTAGAGCAAGAATCTGCCGCTATGACACTTCGGTCTTTCGAAAGGAAAACATTGGCTGGCGTCAACTCCTTGTCAATGAATTGGGACACGCTCGGTTGGGTTTACTACAAGCAAAATAAGCTCCCACAGGCCGAGTCATACCTGAAGGCCGCGTGGCTTCTCGGTCAGTATCCCGCCATGGTGGAACACCGCCCGTTTGGTTGCGGAACGAAACTAGGCCGTCCACTGTTTCCGACTTGTCCACTGTCTTGACATACGTCTCCAACACTCTGCGAAGCATGTTGTCGTTCATACTTCGCTTACTATACCGGAATATTGGCTAGCCAGCCTGCTCGACCAGCGCCGCCAACTTCTTTGGCGCCGTTAATACATAACTATGCGTGAGGAGTTCCTGCACTTCTTCCCAATCCACGGGCCCGCGATCGAGCCGAACCCCAACCCAGCCTCGCGCGCCTACATACGCCGGCATGTAAAACTTTTCCGCATCGCTCGCAATCAGTCGTTCATTGTCGCCCGGCAGCACCTTGCAATTGATCCCCACGATGCCGTCTCCGTGGTGATCGTCCAAGTAATAGGCAAACCGCTTTTTGCCCACGTTGAACCCCGCATGTGCGCCAAGCGCTTCGCAAGTCGCCTCCGGCAACGCAAGACAGATCTCCCTCACCCGCTTAAGCCGCTTATCTTCCTTTTTGTCAGTCTTCGCCGTCATTTTGAAAAAACGAACCCATTTCCCAGGTTCCTTCCGTAAATCATACATTCCGCAGCAGTTATTATCAACCCAGCGCTCCTTCCCGCCCCGTCCGATTCTCCGATTCAGAACCCCAGGCGCGAGCCTGGGGACGGGCGCGCCAGCGCCCATTCGGGAACTCCGAAAACTCAGTGAACTAAACCGCTAGCGCGGTATCCACCAGCCACGCGAGACTAAGAGAAGGTCGGAGATGACGTGGACCCGGGCACTAATCGGGCGAACAAGCAAAGTGGCGAGTGCGAGTTTCCTACAGTAGAAGGCGGCTATTCCCAGTAGCCACAATTTACATTTAGGAGTCTTCCATGTCACCGCTAAAGCAACGGTTTATCGAGGATATGCAACCTCGCACCCTCCACACAACGAAGTTACCTCCACTACACTGTTAAAGATCACATCACCTTTTGCGGCCTAACCATTCCGCTCTTCCCGCACAGCCCCGTCCGCAAAAGCTGATGTGATCTTTAACAGTCACAGCTCGAGCACATTTTTTATTTCCAATCTTTCCTTCCACTTACGAGAAACTTTTCGCTCGCCGCGAACGCGCCTTAGCCACACTAAAGCCGGAAAGTACCTCGCGCGCTTTCCAGAAAGTAAATTGTTATGGACTCCACCTTCGACGAACCAATCGTCGATACCGAAAAAATCGAAAACCCCGTTCCGCCCGAGCCGTTGACGCAGGCGGAAGAAAGAAGTCGGTTCGCCCACGACGCCGCCAAACGCAACTGTGGACGAACCGGACCCAAAACGCCGGAAGGCAAAGCCATCTCTTCCCGCAACGCCCTCCGCCACGGCTGCTGCGCCAAAACTCTCATTCTCGACGACGAAAAACTCGAAGACTGGATCGAACTCTGCGCCTGCTGGGAAGCCACTTATCCGTCTGACCACCCCATGCTCCAGAACTTCATCCTGCGTACCGCCCAGGCCGATTGGGAACGCATTCGCGTCCAAAATTCCTTCTCCGAACGCTACACCATGCTCGACATCATGGCCATCGAAAGCATCAGCGAAGACACCCGCAAAGATTATGCCCTGCGTCATCGCTACAAAACCGCCGCCGAACGCAGCTTTCAACGCGAATACCGCATGCTCGATCACTTCTACAAAACCCACTGCGAACCCAAGAAATCCGCATCCGCCGCGCCACCACCGCCCCCAAAAGACGAACCCAAAAAAGAAGCAGAACCAGAAGACGATAAACCCATCCACGACCCCAACACCCACGTCTACCGCATCTACAACGCCGTCACCGGCGAATATTCCATCGCCGGCGAAGAGCCCAGAGTGATCTATCCGCCCGAGCCCGGCTGGGTTCCGCGCAAAATCATCCCCGGCTACTTTTATCCCGACCACCCAAGCCACTGGAAATACCCTGGCGACCCCAAACACCGCTTCACCAAAGACAAAAAGAAATGGAGCAAACAATAATGCCCGTTCGCGCTCTCCGCATTGGCGTCCGCCCAGCCTCATTTGTGTTCGCCGGGCCCGATCCGTGTTCTCTCCGCCCCATTGGTGTTCTCGGCGCCCCAAGAAGCACCGGACGGAACCGCGACCGAAGGAAGCGCAACGCCAATCCGCCCAACCGCCAGCACCCCACCACCCACCCATGCTCGTCCCCTCTGTTTTCAACGGCCACATATTTAAACTTGGTACAAAGGAATCTCAGTGACAAAACAAGAAATCATCCTCGCCCAAAAGGAATTCCTGTTCCCGTCGGTCTTTCATTACTTCAAAGACCCGCTCGTCGTCGAACGCGCGAAAAATCAATTCGTCTGGGATGCCGATGGCAACCAATATCTCGATTTTTTCGGCGGCATCCTCACCGTCAGCGTCGGCCACTGTAACGACAAAGTCGACGCCGCCGTCCGCACCCAGCTCGAAAAAGTCCAGCACGTTTCCACCGTCTTCCTCACCGAGCCCCAAGCCGCGCTTGCCAAGAAAATCGCCTCCATCACCCCCGGCAACCTAAAAAAATCTTTCTTCACCAATAGCGGCACCGAGGCCAACGAAACCGCCATCATGCTCGCCCGCTGCTATACCGGCTCTAGCGACATCATCGCCCTTCGTCACGCCTATCACGGCCGCTCCTCTATGGCCCTCGCCGTCACCGGCCACGCCTCGTGGAAAGTCGGTCCGCAAACCCAGCCAGGCATCGTCTTCGCCCACAACGCCTATTGCTACCGTTGCCCCTTCGGTCTCACTTATCCAAGCTGCAACGTCAAATGCGGGCAAGATGTCGAAGAACTGATCCAAACCACCACCCCAGGCAAAGTCGCCGGCATGATCGCCGAACCCATTCAAGGCGTCGGCGGCTTCATCACTCCGCCCAAAGAATACTTCCAAATCGTCTCCGATATCGTCCGCAAATACGGCGGCATCTTTATTAGCGACGAAGTGCAAACCGGCTGGGGCCGTACCGGCAACAAGTGGTTCGGCATTGAACAGTGGGGCGTCACGCCCGACGTCATGACCAGCGCCAAAGGTCTCGGCAACGGCATGCCCATCGGCCTCACCGTCGCCCGTCCGGAAGTCGCGGAAGGTTGGAAAGGCGTCCACATCTCCACCTTCGGCGGCAACCCTATCACCAATACCGCCGCCAAAGCCGTCATCGATTTGATCGAGGAAGAAAATCTCTCCGCCAACGCCGCCACCACCGGCGCTTATCTCCGTGGCCATCTCGAAGAACTTCAAAAGAAATATCCCGTCATCGGTGACGTCCGCGGCATGGGCCTCATGCAAGGCCTCGAACTGGTTGAAGATCCCAAGTCCAAAAAACCCGCCGCCCAGCTTGCTCTTCGCCTCATGGAAGGCGCGCGCGAAAACCGCATCCTCATCGGCCGCGGCGGCCTCTACGGCAACGTCATTCGCATCTCCCCGCCTCTCAACATCCAAAAATCCGACGTCGATGAATTCATTTCCCGCTTCGACGCCGCCTTCAGGAGCCTAGCTTGAACTTCCCCGAGCTCCATCCAGCCCTCACTTCCCAGGCAGCGTTTGCCGAAGCCAATCGCTGCCTCTATTGTTTTGACGCCCCGTGTGCCGCCGCTTGCCCTACGCACATAGATGTTCCGCGTTTCATCAAGAAAATCGCCACCGGCAACCTCCTCGGCTCCGCTGAAACAATTTTGAACGCCAATGTTCTGGGTCTCAGTTGCTCCCGCGTCTGTCCGGTCCAAGTCCTCTGCGAAGGCGCCTGCGTCTATCAGAATATTGACGGCCATCCTATCTCCATCGGCCTTCTCCAGCGCCACGCCATGGAACATTTCTACGCCGCCAAAGGCAAACTCCCTGCTCAAACCGTCGTCGGCGCGAAGAAAGTCGCTTGCATCGGCGCAGGCCCCGCCTCGCTCGCTTGTGCCGCCGAACTCCGCAAACACGGCTTCGCTGTCACCATCTTCGACAAACGTCCTCAACCCGGCGGCCTCAATACCTATGGCGTCGCGCAATACAAATTCACGCCCGAAGACGCCGCCCGCGAAGTCGAACTCGTGCGCGCCACCGGCGTGGAATTCCGTCCCGGCATCTCCGTCGGTGAAACTCTTTCTATCGAAGATCTCGAAAGCCAGTTCCACGCCGTATTTATCGGCATTGGTCTCGGTGGCACCCAACCTCTCGGCATTCAAGGTGAAAACGCGAAACACGTTGTCAACGCCCTCGAATTCATCGCCGCTTATAAACACGCCCAACCTATGCACGTCGGTCACTGTGTCGCCGTCATCGGCGGCGGCAACACCGCCGTCGATGCTGCCGTCGCCGCCAAGTACCTTGGCGCCGCGCACGTCTCCATCCTGTATCGCCGCGCCGAGCCGAACATGTCTGCATTCGCCTTCGAATACGAACACGCCCGCAAAGCCGGCGTCAACTTCATTTGGAATGCGCGCCCCATCGAATTCAAAGAAAATGCGGTCATTTGTGACGATGGCAACGCCATCCCCGCGCAAACCGTCATCATCGCCATCGGCCAGTCCCGTCTCCTCGAAACGCTCCACAAAATCCGTACCGTCGAACTCAAAGACGGTCGCGTCGTCGTCAATCCCCAAACCGGTCAAACCGCCGACCCCAAATATTTCGCCGGCGGCGATTGCGTCAACGGGGGCAGGGAAGTCGTCGACGCCGTCGCCGAAGGCAAACGCGCCGCTAAAGGAATCCTCCAATGGCTCAGCTAAAAAATCTCGCATCATACTCCCACTCCGCGCATTCAACGTCAATCCGAATCCGAGCCGGAAGCGTCAGCGACCTAGTCCGGAGCCTCCATGCCTGACCTAACCACCACCTTCGCCGGCATCAAATCCCCGAACCCCTTCTGGCTCGCCTCCGGCCCACCTGCCAATTGCGGCGATCAAGTTATGCGCGCCTTCGACGCCGGTTGGGGCGGCGCCGTCTGGAAAACCATTGGCGAACCCATCGTCAACGTCTCTTCGCGCTATTCCTCGGTTGATTTGAACGGCGTCCGCATGATGGGTTTGAACAACATCGAACTCATTAGCGATCGCCCCATCGCCGACAACCTCCGCGAAATCTCCGCAGTCAAACGCCGTTATCCCAAACACGCCGTCATCGCGTCTCTCATGGTCGAATCCAAGCGCGACGCCTGGCACGATATCGTCAAGCGCGCTGAAGACGCCGGTTCCGATGGCCTCGAACTCAACTTCGGCTGTCCTCACGGCATGAGCGAACGCGGCATGGGCTCCGCCGTCGGTCAGGTTCCCGAATACACCTGCATGATCGTCGAATGGGTTAAAGAAGTCGCCCGTACACCCGTCATCGTCAAACTCACTCCTAACATCTCCGACATTCGCGCCGCCGCCCGCGCCGCTAAAAAAGGAGGCGCGGATGCCGTCTCCGCCATTAATACCATCAACTCCATCACTGGCATTGACCTCGATACGTTAACCCCGCGTCCCAACGTCGGCGGCAAATCCTCTCACGGCGGCTATTGCGGCCCCGCCGTCAAACCCATCGCCCTTCACATGGTCCAGCAGGTCGCCGGAGACCCACAAGTCCAACTCCCCATCTCCGCCATTGGCGGCATCACCACCTGGCGTGACGCTGCCGAATTCATCCTCCTGGGCGCCGGCACTCTCCAAGCCTGCACCGCCCCCATGCATTACGGCTTCCGTATCGTCGAAGACATGATCGATGGTTTGAGCCATTGGATGGATTCGAAAGGCTACCCAAATCTCGATGCCTTCCGCGGTCTATCCCTCCCGCGCGTGACAGATTGGCAGCATCTCGATCTCAACTTTAAAATCGTCGCTCGCATCAATCCCGAGACCTGCATCGGTTGCCAGCTCTGTTACACCGCTTGCTGGGATGGTGCCCATCAATGTATCCATATTGATGGCTTCTCCAAACCCGAGCAAGCCTTCGCCGCCGGCATGTCCGCCATCGTCGCCACGCCCACCACTCCCGCTGTCTCTCACGCTACTCCCACCAAACGCATCCCCAAAGTTGACGAACACGAATGCGTCGGTTGTAATTTATGCTGGCTCGTGTGCCCGGTGGAAAATTGCATCAGTATGGTGCGCGTCGATCAGGGCGGCCAATCTCAAAGCTGGGCCGAAAGGACCAAATCCGCATGACCACTCTCATCAAGAACGGCACCGTCGTCACTCATCAACGCACCTTCAAAGCCGATCTGTTGATCGAAAACGAAAGCATCAAAGACATCGCCGATTCCATTCCGGCCGCGAACCCCAGCCGCGTCATCGATGCCTCCGGTCTTCTTCTGCTGCCCGGCGGCATTGATGTCCACACTCACCTCGACATGCCGTTCGGGGGTACCACTTCCGCTGACGATTTCGAAACCGGTACGAAAGCCGCCGCCTTCGGTGGCACCACCACTTTGATCGATTTCGCCATCCAGCCCAAAGGCACCCGCATGCGCGATGCGCTCGATACCTGGTGGAAAAAAGCCGATCAAAAGGCTTCCATCGATTACGGCCTGCACATGATCGTCACCGATCTGGGCGAGGCCGGTCTGGAAGACATGAATTCCATGGTCGGCGAAGGCGTTGCCAGCTTCAAACTCTTCATGGCGTATCCCGGCGTCCTCATGGTTGACGACGCCACCATCTTCAAAGCCCTCGGCCAAACTGCCAAAAATGGTGCGCTCATCTGCATGCATGCCGAAAACGGAAGCGTCATTGACGTCATCGTGCAACGCGCACTCGCCGAAGGCAAACGCGCGCCCATTTATCACGCCCTCACGCGCCCTACCATTGCCGAAGCCGAAGCTGTCCACCGCGCCATCGCTATGGCCGAGATGTCCGGCGCGCCCATCTACATCGTTCACTTATCTTCCGAAGACGCCCTCAACGAAGTCCGCGAAGCCCGCGACCGCGGTGTCCCCGCCTTCGCCGAAACTTGTCCGCAATATCTCTTGCTTACCGTCGATGAGCTAGCCCGCCCTAATTTCGAAGGCGCCAAATATGTCTTCACTCCTCCGCTGCGTGAAAAACATAATCTCGATAAGCTCTGGGCCGGCCTCCGCGACGATCATCTCCAAGTCGTCTCCACTGATCACTGCCCCTTCTGCTTCAAAGATCAAAAAATTCTCGGTGTTGACGATTTCACTAAAATCCCCAACGGCGGCCCTGGCGTCGAGAATCGCCTTCAGTTGATTCATCATCATGGCGTCAATCAAGGCCGCATCGGCTTAAACCGTTTTGTCGAACTCGTCTCCACCACTCCCGCCAAATTGTTCGGTCTGTATCCTAAGAAAGGCGAGATCGCTGTCGGTTCTGATGCCGACATTGTCCTCTGGGACCCCAACGCCGACCATCTCATCAGCGCCGCCACGCATCATATGCGGGTCGATTATTCCATGTTCGAAGGCTGGCACGTTAAAGGCAACGCGAAACTCGTTCTTTCGCGCGGCGAAGTCATTGTTGAAAATGACAAATTCGTGGGCCGCACCGGCCGCGGCCGCTACTTGAAACGGCAAGCACGCGGAGGCGCATGGAATTAAACCATCCCGATCCATCTCTTTATAACGAAGATCTCGCTCCGATCCCTCCCGGACGCCGGGATTGGAACACTTACAATTACGCGGCCCTCTGGGTTGGCATGAGTGTCTGCATTCCTACCTACATGCTCGCGTCGGGCCTCATCGCCGGCGGCATGAATTGGTGGCAAGCCATTGGCACCATCTTGCTCGGCAACTTAATCGTGCTCGTCCCTATGATTCTCAACGCCCACGCCGGCACGCGTTACGGTATTCCGTTCCCGGTCTTCGTTCGCGCTTCCTTCGGCGTCCGTGGCGCCAACGTTCCCGCCGTCCTGCGCGCTCTTGTCGCCTGCGGTTGGTTCGGTATTCAAACCTGGATCGGTGGCTCTGCCATCAATTCCATGCTGCAAATCTTATCCCCCGCTTGGGCGCATTTCGTGGCCGGCAAATGGATCTGCTTTTTCGCTTTCTGGGCTCTGAACATGCTCGTTGTCTATCGCGGCATTCATACCATCAAACTTCTCGAAGGCATTGCAGCCCCGTTTATGCTGGTCATCGGCTTGCTCCTGCTTTGGTGGGTCACCAGTAAAGCAGGCGGCCTCGGCCCGGTTCTCGCGGCGCCCAGCAGATTCAAATCTAACGCCGAATTCTTCGCCTTTTTCGTCCCATCCGTCACGGGCATGGTTGGCTTCTGGGCCACCGTCGCTCTCAACATCCCCGATTTCACACGCTACGCTGTTTCACAAAAAGCGCAAATGATCGGCCAAGCTCTCGGCCTGCCCACCGCCATGACGCTCTATTCCTTCATCGGCGTCGCCGTCACTTCCGCTTCCGCAGTCATCTTCGGCCAACCCATCTGGGATCCCGTCGAACTCCTCGGCCGCTTCAATCAACCCGTCATCGCCTTCGTCGCCTTGATCGCGCTCTTGATCGCCACTCTCAACACCAACGTCGCCGCCAACGTCGTTTCTCCTTCTAACGATTTCTCAAATCTCAATCCGCGTCTCATCTCTTTCCGCACCGGCGGCCTCATCACCGGCGTCCTCGGCGTCCTCATGATGCCCTGGAAACTGCTCACTGATTTCAGCTCTTATATATTTGGTTGGCTGGTGGGTTATTCCGGCTTGCTCGGCCCTATCGCCGGCGTCATGATCGCCGATTATTTCCTTGTCCGCAAAGCTTTGCTCAACACCGAAGATCTCTACCGCCGCGGCGGCGCGTACGAATATTCCAACGGCTTCAACTTCAACGCCCTGTGGTCTTTGGCCGCGGGCATCATCGTCGCTTTAATCGGGCTCGTTGTCCCGCCCCTCGCGTTCCTCTATCACTACGCCTGGTTCGTCGGCTTCTTCGTGTCCGCTCTCGTCTATTTCGTTCTAATGTCTTCTACTGGAGAAAAAGTATGGCCCTCACAGAAACAAGAATCGCCAGCGCAGGTTTCCTGATCGACGGCAAGTGGGAATCGCCCAGCCGCGATCTCCACGATATCGTCAATCCCTCAAGCGGCGAAGTCATCGCCCAAGTCCCTTATGCCGCAAACGCCGACGTCGATCGTGCCGTCAAAGCTGCCCACGCGGCCTATCTCGAATGGCGCGATGTTCCGGTCGCTGATCGCGTCCAGCCGCTCTATCGCTTCAAAGATCTGCTCGAAAAGCACTCGACTGAACTGGCCACCACGCTCTCGCGCGAAAACGGCAAGACCCTCGACGATGCCAAAGCCGAAGTCCGCCGCGGCATTCAAATGGTCGAAGTCGCCGTCGGCATGCCCAGTCTCATGATGGGCGAATCGCTCGAAAACGTTGCCAAGGGCATCGATTCAACCAGCATCCGCCAACCCATCGGCGTCTGCGCCGGCATCACGCCGTTCAACTTCCCTTGTATGGTGCCCATGTGGATGTATCCGTTCGCCATCGCCGCGGGCAATAGCTTCATATTGAAGCCATCTGAAAAGGTCCCGCTCACCCCAACCCGCGCCTGCGAGCTTCTCGCCGACGCTGGCCTTAAACCGGGCGTCATTTCGCTCATCCACGGCGGCAAAGAAGCTGTCGACGGGTTGCTCAAACACCCGCTCGTGCGCGCCGTCTCCTTCGTCGGTTCCACTCCCATCGCCAAATACATCTACACCACGGCCGCCGCCGAAGGCAAACGCGTCCAAGCCCTCGGTGGCGCTAAGAACCACATGGTCGTCATGCCCGACGCCAACATGGAAAAATCGGCCGACGCTATCATGAGTTCCGCCTTCGGCGCTGCCGGTGAACGCTGCCTCGCCGGTAGCGTCCTCGTCGCCGTCGGCAAAGCAGCCGAGCCCATTCTCGATGCCCTGCTCACTCGCTGCAAGAATCTCAAAGTCGGCGATGCCGTCGATGAGTCCTCCGGCATGGGTCCCGTCGTCACCAAAGAGCACCGCGACAAAATCGTCGGTTACATCGAAAAGGGTGTCGCCGAAGGCGCCAAGCCGCTCTGCGATGGCCGTAGCCGCATGAAGGGCGAAGGCTTCTTCCTTGGTCCAACCATCTTCGATGGTGTCAACCCATCCATGACCATCGCCAAAGAAGAAATCTTCGGCCCGGTGCTTTCAACCATTCGTGTCGATTCACTCGACGCCGCCATCAATCTCGTCAACAACAGCCCCTTCGGCAACACCACCACTATCTATACTTCCGATGGCCGCTCCGCCCGCGAATACGCCTCCCGCATCGAAGTCGGCATGGTGGGCATCAATATGGCCGTCGCCGCCCCCATGGCCTTTTTCCCATTTAGTGGCTGGAAGCAATCGTTCTTTGGCGACCTCCACGCCCACGGCAAAGACGCCGTCCGTTTTTACACCGAACAAAAAGTCATTATGTCGAGGTGGTTCTAGGCTTTTTTCATCCCCGAATAGTTCATCGCTATCCATGCCTCGGGCTTCATAAACCCTCCGCCCCATTTAGCGTCATACGCGGCGAAGGGTTTATCGGCCTGCATCTGGGCGAGCGTCTTACCATCCTTGATTTGTTTGGTAAAGATATCGAGCGAGCCGGAAAGCATATCGGCAAAGTCTTTCACATCGGCTTTCTTTTCCACGGGGCCATGTCCTGGCACCACGATGGTGTTGTTATCCACCATCTTGTAAATCCGCTCCGCGTTGGCCGCCATGCCTGCAAGCGAACCCTCTGATCCGTAGTCGATAAACGGATAGAATCCGCTGAACAGCAAATCGCCGCCGTGAAACACGTTGGCGTTATGAAAGTGAACAATCGAGTCTCCGTCGGTGTGCGCCGGCGGCAGATGCTCATACTGGGCGGTCTCGCCCGCAAACTTGATCTTGCCTTTGTCTTTGAACGTTTCCGAAGGCAATCCGGCTGGATCCATCGGGTCCACTTGGCGCTTAAAGAAGGCCATGTACTGTCCCTTCGCCAGCCGCGTCTTCACGGTCTCGTGCGCAATAATCTGCGCGCCTTTCTGGCCGAGAATGACGTTGCTGCCCGTATGGTCTGTATGCCAGTGCGTGTTGAACAACGTGGTGATCTTGCCGTTGCCGATTTTGTCGGTCTTATCTAAAATGCCGGCCGTTGAGTCGGACAGTCCGCTGTCGATCATCAATAGCCCGTCTGGCCCTTCGAGCAGCACGATGTTGCCGCCGGCCCCGGCCAGCAGGGAAAGCTTGTCGCGCAGCGGCGTAACGCTGATTCCGGCCTGTTGCGCCCTCAGCAGGAAACTGCCTGCCGTCGATGCAGCTAAGATGTTACGAAGAAAATGTCGTCGAAGCATTGTTTTAGTTTAGTCCTGTTTCTGGCAGTCCCCATGCTCGTTCAGGCCGCCGCGCTGCCGGGCGCAGGCAAGAATGTAGTACTGATCGCAGGCGATGATGAGTACCATTCCGAGCAGCTGATGCCCCAGTTCGCGAAGATCCTGGAACGGCGCCAAGGCTTTCATTGCACGGTACTTTACTCGACCAACGAGAAAGGTGAGATTGATCCGCATTTCCGTGGGAACATTCCCGGCTTAAATGCGTTAAAGAATGCAGACCTGCTAATTCTGTTCACTCGTTTCCGCGACTTGCCTGACGATCAGATGAAGCTGTTCGTTGACTACCTGGATTCGGGTAGACCGATTTTTGGAATTCGAACCGCCACGCATGCCTTTGAAATTCCGCCCGGCAAAACGTATGCCCGGTATTCGTGGAATAGTAAAGAACCCGGTTGGGAGGGAGGATTTGGACGCCGCGTGTTCGGTGAAACTTGGGTCGCCCACCATGGCGATCATGGCAAGCAAAGCACGCGCGGCCGCCTCGCCGCCGATCAAAAGGCCAACCCGATCCTCCGCGGTGTTGGCGACGGCGAGATTTGGGTCAAAACGGACGTCTATGAAGTCCGCCTGCCGCTCCGGGCGGGCTGCGTGCCATTGGTATATGGCGAAGTGCTGACAGGAATGAATGAATCGGATAAAGCCGTCCCCGGCAAGCCGAACGATCCGATGATGCCGGTAGCTTGGACCACAAACTACAACGGCGCGCGCGTCTTTATCTCAACTATGGGCGCGGCGGAAGATTTTGAGAATGAGGCGTTGCGGCGCTTATTCGTCAATGCGGCTCTTTGGGCCGTGGGCCGGGAAGCGCGCATACCAAAAAAGAGCGATGTGCGGTTGGTAGGTGACTATCAGCCTCAATCTTTCTTAGAATCGAATTAGGGCACTCTTGTCGACAAATCTCTTTACCGCGATTGGCTTGGCGTTCGATTCGATTCGCGCCCATAAACTTCGCAGCTTCTTAACCCTGCTCGGTGTGATCGTTGGCGTGGCCAGCGTCATCCTGGTGGGCGCGGCTATCGACGGACTGGGTACATACGCCGATGACATTACGTCGAAAGCGTTTGGCAGCTCGAGCTTCTTGATCGCGCAACTGGCCTCTCTCGGGCGGCTTTCAGCGCGCGAACGCATGGACAAGCTGAAATACAACAAGCAGGTCGGCAAAGCCGAAGTCTCTTACCTGCGGTCGGTGGCCGAGGACAACGTTCTTTACAGCTCGTATCAAACGCGAGTGGTTGACGTGCATGGCGAGAATTTAACTTTTGAAGGCGCGCAGATTATCGGCGTTTCGTACATCATGCCGGAGATTCGCGATATCCCGGTCGCCTCTGGCCGCTTCTTCGTTCAGGGCGAGGAAGAGCGTCACAAGCATGTCGCTGTGATCGGCGATGACATTCGCAAGTTCTTCTATCCGGAGCGCGACCCGCTCGGGAAGACGATCAAGATTTCGGGTTCGGAGTTCACGGTCATAGGGGTGCTTGAACATCAAGGCTCAAACTTCGGTCAGAGCTTGGATAACCCGATATACATCCCCGCGCCTGTATTTCAATCGCTTTTCGGTGGCAGTCAGAACCTGGCCATCTTCGGCCGGCCTGAGCCGGCCTCGGGCCTAACTATGGATACCGCGCTAGATCAAACGCGCGAAGCTCTGCGAAGCCACTTTCACACCAAGCCTGGCAAACCGGACAACTTTGATAACTTGACGCCCGATTCGATTCGTAGCTTTACCGCGAACATCCTGAGTGTGATCGCCGCGGTCGTCGTTCCGATTACCAGCATCTCGTTGCTCGTCGGCGGCATCGTAATTATGAACATTATGCTCGTCAGCGTCACGGAACGTACTCGAGAGATCGGCGTCCGCAAGAGCCTGGGCGCGCGCAAAACAGACATTATGTTGCAGTTCTTAACGGAGTCGCTCATTCTGTCGCTCACCGGCGGCGCCATTGGTGTAGCCATCGGCGCGATCCTGGCGTATCTCATCAGCCTCATCGCCGGTGCGACGCTTTCGATCACCGCGCCCTATGTGCTGGTGTCAATCTTCGTCTCGAGCATGGTGGGCATTCTGGCTGGCTGGTTCCCAGCACGGCGAGCCGCTAACCTCGATCCGGTGGAGGCGTTGCGTTCCGAATGAACACCGCCGTTGCTAAGACCATTGATGCCAAGGCCACGTTCGCCATGGCATGGGACGCTGTCTCAAGCCACAAGCTGCGCTCTGGATTGACCATCCTCGGCATCGTCATCGGTATCACGACTGTCGTAACGGTTTCGTCGTTGCTCGGCGGTTTGCGCGCGCAAATCATCGACTTTTTTCAGGAGTTCGGCCCGAATAGTATTTTCGTGAGCCGGCTTAGCGGCGACCCGAGCGGCGCCAACGCCCCGCCGAAAGAGCGCAAGCGCAAGAAGATTTTGCCGGAATATGCGAACTACTTGAAAGCCAACGTGCGCTCCATCGACAACGTTGGCGTCAGTTTGTTCATCATTCCAACGGGCGGCCAAGTCCCGACCGCGAAGGTGCCGGGTTTCGAGTCGGACAACATCAACATGGTGGGTGCGCAAGCCAGCATCTACGACATCACGCCGCGCGCCCTTCGGCAAGGACGTTTGTTTAGCGAAGCCGAGGACCGCCGCGCCGCCCGCGTCATCGTTCTAGGTTCAAGCATTGCCGATGCTCTGTTCCCGGGCCAGGATGGCATTAACCAAACCGCTATAATCGATGGCACTCAGTACACCGTGATTGGCGTCTTCGAGCCGGCTAAGGGCGGATTCTTTGGCGAGAACGGCCAGGATAACCAGATCGCGATGCCGCTTGAGACCGCTCGCTTACGTTACCCGCAGTCAGACAACTTCTTCATCACCGCTCGGGCCAAGGAAGGGCAGCGAGACGATGCCGTGGCTGAGATGCGCGATGCGCTGCGCCGCATCCGCCACGTGCCGAAGGGTGACCCGGACGATTTTAACTTGAGTACGCCCGATTCCATTATTGAGAACTTCAACAAAGTGACCAGTATGGTGCTCTTGGTCTCGATTGCGATCTCCGGTGTTGGCCTATTGGTGGGCGGCATTGGAGTGATGAACATCATGCTCGTCAGCGTCACCGAGCGTACCCGCGAAATAGGGGTCCGCAAAGCCATGGGCGCACGCCGCGGCGATATCGTCACGCAGTTCCTCATGGAAGCGATGACGCTTTCGGGCAGCGGCGGTTTGTTAGGCGTTGTCTTTGCAATTGTCGCGACCCTGATCGTGAGTGCCTTGGTGCCCGCGCTGCACACCGTTGTGCCGCCGGTCGCGGTTGCGGTTGCGTTTACCGTGTCGGTGTTGATTGGCGTGTTCTTCGGCGTGTATCCGGCGGTGAAGGCCTCGCGGCTCGATCCAGTGGAATCGCTGCGCTACGAATAGCAGCGCTACTGGCAAACAGCGCTCAGTTGCTTTCTGGGAAGTGGATCGTGCTGCGGAAACTCAAGTCCGCGGCTGCGCATCGTGAGCGCCAGGAAGTCACCACCCTTGCGGGTCAGCCATTGCGGGTCCTTCCGATAAGCCGGGTCGGACGCCGCCTCTTCGAGCGTGATGAGCTTGAAGTGCTTCTGTTCTAAAAGCTTCAGCAAATCCGGCAGCGCCACCGTTTCAAAAACTCCGACATGTAGCAACATGATGTACTTGATATCGCGGCCATACAAGGCTTGCGACATCTTGCGGCCCAGGTCGATGCGTTCATCGGCGGCAGCTAGATAGCTTTGCTTCAGCCATTCGATGCTCTTCGTATCGTTGTTCTCGATGCAACGCGTGTAAGGCCCGCTCCACAGAAAGTCTTCGAAGTCGAGCGTCACTTCCGCCACGCGGTAGTGGTTGTCTTTCAGGTATTCCGCCACCACATTTTTCTTGCGGCGCGTTTCGCCTTCTTCCAAATAGGGATAGCGGAACCAATGCCAGTCGGCTTCGTTCGGCATCAGGGAGCGCAAGAGCGGCTCGTTCGCTCTGATATCGCGCACATAGCGCCGGATTGTGGTTTGCGCCAAATTGAGATGCGAATAGCCGTGATTGGCAAGCGGGAAGCCTGCTGCGGTCCAAGCCTTCAGTGCTTCCATCTCTTTCGGCGCGCTAGCAAGCTTGCCGCCATTGACGAAGCCGTAAACGCGCGGCGCGTGCGCATCCGCCAGAGTCTTGATGATGTCTTTGACGATCTGAACCCGCGTGGTATTCGACGGCAACGCGCCGGTGCGTGGTAGATCATCGAACGTGAGAGCAACCTCCTGAGCACGCAGCACGCCGGCGGTGGTCAGTATCAGGGCACACAAATAGTAACGGGAACTCCGAGTGCGGAGCGGCATGTTTCCTAGAGCATAGCGAAAGCCCCGACTACTGTGAATAGTGCGGGGCTTTTTGGGGATTAGATTAGTACTACGCCGTACGGCCGGGCTCGCCTGCTTTGCCGCCTCGAAGAGCCGCTTGCGCAGCTGCCAAGCGAGCAATCGGCACGCGATAAGGAGAGCAGGAAACGTAGTTCATGCCCACGCGGTAGCAGAACTCCACCGAACTCGGTTCGCCGCCATGTTCACCACAGATGCCGACTTCCAAGTCGGGCCGGGTGCTACGCCCAAGTTTCACAGCCATTTCGATCAGCTTTCCCACACCTTCCTGATCGAGCACTGCGAACGGATCGGCCTTGAAGATCTTCAAGTCTTCATAGTGCTTGGAGAACTTCGTGTAGTCGTCGCGCGAAAGGCCCATCGCGGTTTGGGTCAAGTCGTTGGTGCCGAAGCTGAAGAACTCGGCTTCCTTGGCCACTTGATCGGCCGTCAAAGCCGCGCGCGGGATTTCAATCATGGTGCCCACCATGTATTTGAGCTTCTTCATCCCGGCTTCCTTGAGCACTTCTTCGGCCACACGAACAACAATGGCTTTCTGATTCTCAAGTTCTTTCACGCCGCCGATCAGCGGGATCATCACTTCGGGAATCACCTTCACGCCTTGCTTCGCCACTTGCACGACCGCTTCGAAGATGGCGCGGGCTTGCATTTCAGTGATCTCGGGATAGGTGATGCCCAAACGGCAACCGCGATGGCCGAGCATCGGGTTGAATTCGTGCAACTCTTCCACCCGGCTTAACAACTCGGGCAGAAACTTCTTGAGTTCCGTGACCGGTACGTTGTACGCCTCCGACATTTCCTTCTTGGCCTTGATATCGGCGTGCGGCAGACGTGCAATATCCACCATCACGTTTTCGCGCTTGGGCAGGAATTCGTGCAGCGGCGGATCGAGCGTGCGGATCACCACCGGGAAGCCGTTCATGACCTTGAACAAGCCGGCGAAATCTTTCCGCTGCATCGGCAGAAGCTTCAGCAGAGCCTTCTTACGAGTCGCTTCGTCGCGCGCCAGGATCATGGCTTGTACGTGCGGCAAGCGATCTTCGGCGAAGAACATGTGCTCGGTACGGCAGAGCCCAATACCCTCCGCGCCAAACACGCGGGCAGCCTTGGCATCGCGCGGGACGTCGGCGTTCGCGCGCACACCGAACTTGCCGCGAAACTCGTCAGTCCACTTCATGAAAGTTGCGAAGTAGTGCGACTTGGGATCCGGCTCATTGGTTGAGCACTGGCCCAGATAGACTTCGCCCAGGGTGCCATCGAGCGAAATCCATTCGCCTTCCTTGATGGTGAGTTTCTTGCCTTCAAAAACAACGGTCGCGGTCTTCTTATGCTCGTCGACCGAGATCGAAGCGGCGCCCACTACGCAAGGCCGGCCCATGCCGCGCGCCACAACAGCGGCGTGACTGGTCAAGCCGCCGACTGCTGTCAAAATGCCCTTCGATACATCCATGCCGTGGATGTCATCGGGCGTGGTTTCCTTGCGGACTAATACCACCGGACCGTTCTTCGACATTTCAACCGCATCTTCGGAACTGAATGCGGCGCGACCCACGGCAGCGCCCGGCGAAGCGGGCAAGCCAGTGGCAATCTGCTGCAAGCTTTTGCGCATGGTGGGATCAAGCACCGGGTGGAGCAATTGATCCAACTGGTTCGGCGCAACGCGCATCACCGCTTCTTTCTTGTCGATGAGCCGCTCGCTGACCATATCCACCGCAACACGAACCGCGGCCGGCCCGGTGCGCTTGCCGTTGCGGGTTTGCAACATGAAGAGCTTGCCGTCTTCGATCGTGAATTCGAAGTCTTGTACGTCTTTGTAATGCTTTTCGAGACTGGAGGTGATGTTCCGCAGCTGTTTGTAGGCGGCCGGCATCACTTTTTCGAGTTCGGCGATCGGCTGCGGCGTACGAATACCTGCCACCACGTCTTCACCCTGAGCGTTTACTAGGAATTCGCCGTAGAACGCCTTTTCGCCAGTCGAAGGATTACGCGTGAAGCCCACTCCCGTGGCCGAAGTATCGCCCATGTTGCCGAACACCATCGCCTGGACGTTCGCCGCGGTGCCGATGGAATCGGGAATCTTTTCCATGCGGCGGTAATATACAGCCTTCGGAGTGTTCCAGGAATTGAATACAGCGTTGCGAGCCAGCGTCAGCTGAGCGAGCGGCTCTTGCGGGAAGTCTTTGCCGGTCTCTTTCTTGACCAGCGCCTTGTAGTCCTCAATAATCACCTTCAAGTCGTCGGCAGTCAAATGCGTGTCGAGCTTGATCTTTGCCTGATGTTTGCGCGTATCGAAGATGTGGTCGAACTTGGCCATATCGAGCCCTAACGCCACTTCGCCAAACATCTGAATAAAGCGCCGATAGCAATCGTAGGCAAAGCGCTGATTGTCTGCTTTCTTCGCCAAGCCTTCGGTGCTGGAATCGTTCAAGCCGAGATTCAAAATGGTGTTCATCATGCCCGGCATGGAGAACTTCGCGCCCGAACGCACGCTCACCAGCAGCGGATCATTCACCGCACCTAGCTTCTTGCCCATCTGGCGCTCGAGCTTTGCCACCGCAGTGGTAATCTGATCATCCACTTCCTTCGGCACCTTATTGCCGTTGTCGAAGAAGAGGTTGCAAACCTCGGTGGAAATGGTGAAGCCCGGAGGTACTGGCACACCGGCTCTGCTCATCTCAGCCAGGCCCGCGCCTTTACCGCCCAGCACATCTTTCATGGTGCCGTTGCCGTCGGCCGTGCCTCCGCCGAACGAATAAACGTATTTGCTCATCTAAGTCTTATGTCTCCCAATGGCGGAATTCCGCCGGATAAACTGTCAGGCGCCTAAGCGCCTTGCGTTACGATTTCGGAAAAATCGGCAATGCTCGAAAACTCCGTTAACAGGCTGTGTAGCAAAGCCAAGCGGTTTTCACGGATTGCCGGATTTGGATCGTTCACTAAAATTTTATCGAAGAAGAGATCGACCTGGGGCCGTAAAGTGGCTATCTGGACGAGTTTCTCGCGATAAACTTGCGTTGCTTGTGTGACCGCGCGCACTTTGGTGAAGGCTTGGTAAAGCTCCTGCTCGGGGCCGGGGACTAATAATTCAGGCTTCGGGGGGTTAGCCGAGTTGAGTTGCGCTTGCTTGAGTATGTTCTTAATGCGTTTGAAACTGGCCGCCAGCGGTTCAAAGTCAGGTGTTGTTCGGATGTCGTGTAGCGCTTGTATTCGGTCTTTGAGGTCACGCAATGACGTACAATTCGGTGCCATTGCAGCGTTAACTTCGTCATATGGAAATTGAACTTCGCGGAGGTAATGTGCGATGCGCTCGTTCAGGAATTCGCTGAGGCCATTTGCATTCGCGAATTCGGTCGGATTCAGATTGAGATCGCCTTCAAAGATGATTTTCACAACACCTTGGGCGGCGCGGCGAAGGGCGAACGGGTCTTTCGAACCCGTTGGAATCATGTCTACAAGGAAGCATTCGCGTAGGGTATCGAGTTTGTCGGCAAGGGCGACAACTTGACCTTCTAGGGTGCGTGGAATCGCGGCTTCCATGCTTATCGGTTGATAGTGATCGTAGATGGCGTCGGCCACTGCTTGGCTTTCGCCTTGCAGCTTGGCGTAACGTCCCCCTACGACGCCCTGTAATTCCGTGAACTCCTTCACCATGTCGGTGGTGAGATCAGTTTTGGCAAGAAGGGCAGCGCGGTCGACGTCCTCTTTGTTAGCCCCAAGGAGGTCGGCGATTCTTCGGGCCAGTGCACGGACGCGTTCCGTTTTCTCTTTGTAATTGCCGATTTTGGCTTGGAACGTGACCCTTTCTAGATCGGCCACGCGATCGGCTAGCTTCTTTTGTTGATCCACTTTCCAAAAGAAACGCGCGTCATTGAAACGCGCCCGCAACACCCGTTCGTTGCCTTGGCGAATTAGGCCTTCGGGGTCGCCATCGGTATTCGTAACGGCTATGAATTCCGGCGCGAGACTGCCGTCAGCATTCAGCAGCGAGAAATAGCGCTGATGATGCCGCATCACCGTGGTGAGGATTTCCTTCGGCAACTCTAAATAGGATTTGTCGAAGCTGCCGCGAATTGGGGTAGGGAACTCCGTCAAATAGACTAGGGTATTGAGCAGCGCTTCGTCCTTTTGAACGCCGCGCGTCGAGCGCTTTTTCAATCCGCTCCCTGCGCTCTGCGGCCGAGACGATGACGAAGTTCTTGCGCAGGACTTCAGCATAATTAGCGATGCCGACGAGCAAAGGCGTCTTCGCGCCGAAGACACGATGGCCGCGCGTGGTATTGCCGGATTTCACGCCGGCGATTTCGAACGGAATGATCTGATCGTCAAGCAAAGCCACAATCCAACGAATGGGACGGATAAACTTCACGCCGCCCTTTCCGGTCCAGTACATAGCTTTCGGGAAAGTGATGCCGCTGATGATTCCGGGCAGCTTCTCGGCCAGCGCATGCGCCGCGGCTTGGCCTTTGACCAGTTGGCTGACAATGTAGCGCTCGCCCTTGGCGTCGGTGATTTTAGCCAGTTTATCGATCGACGTGTTCTGCTTGCGCGCGAACCCTTCGGCGGCTTTCTCGCCGGCTGATAGATACGGCCCTTGCACAACTCGTTCGACATCGGGCGCTTGCGGCGAGTAAATCCTTCGCTTGCAGGACGAGGCGGCGCGGAGTGGCGTCGGTCGAGATGGCGGAGCCACCGAAAGTGCCGAAGGCTTCCGCAAATCGCTTGTGGAGATCCGCAGGGCGGGCTCAATCATCCAATCGGGAATTTCTTCGACGCCGATTTCGAGAAGGAAGTTCGGCATTTATGCGACCTCCTTGGTTTGCTGTTGCGCCCAGGCTTCCGCGACGCCGACTGCCAATTTGCGAACTCGGCCGATGACGCCGACGCGTTCGGTGACGCTGATGGCGCCGCGCGAATCGAGCAGATTGAAGATGTTGGAGCACTTGAGGGCTTGGTCGTAGGCGGGCAGGACGGGGAATCGTTCGAGTCCGTCCCTTTTTGGCTTTAAAAAGTTCGAGTAGGCGCGGACATTCTTTTCTCATGCAATTCGAATTCTTTCCAGAGCATGGCTACGTCGGCCATTTCAAAGTTGTAGACCGAAAATTGCTCTTCGTCGGCAAGGCGGACGTCGGAGTACTTAAAGCCGGGCGCCCATTCGATGTCATACACGCTATTTACGTTTTGTAGGAACGCGACGATTCGTTCGAGGCCGTAAGTGATCTCGGCGGGTACAAGTCGAGATCCATTCCGCCGCATTGCTGGAAGTAAGTGAACTGAGTGATTTCAAGGCCATCCAGCATCACTTGCCAACCGATGCCCCAGGCACCGAGCGTGGGAGCCTCCCAATTGTCTTCTTCGAACTTGATGTCGTGCTTGCGGAGATCAATGCCGATGGCTTCGAGGCTGCCGAGATATTGTTCGAGCACGTCATCGGGCGTGGGCTTGAAGATGACTTGAAGCTGCTGGTGTTTATAGAGGCGGTTGGGGTTTTCGCCATAGCGGCCGTCGGCTGGGCGGCAGCTGGCTGAACGTAAGCAACCTTGTAGGGCTTGGGGCCAAGCACGCGGAGAAACGTTTCGGGGGCCATGGTGCCCGCGCCACTTCGAGATCGTACGGTTCTTGGATGATGGCGCCGCGGTCGGCCCAATAATGTTTCAGTTTGAAGATGGTGTCTTGAAAAGAATCCATCGGCTAATCGGAATCGAGGTGCTCTTGACCAGCACACCCATGCGCTGGATACAAACTTCTATTGTGCGCTATACCTAGTTTTGCTTACGATATAACCGATGTGGTTCAGTTTGCGATTGCGAACCCGAAAGCAAACGCAAACTGAACCACATCGGTTATATCGTAAGCTGGAAAGCTAGGCATAGCGCACAATAGAAGTTTGTATCCAGCGCATGGGTGTGCTGCTCAAGAGCGCCCCGATTGCCGATTAGCCGATGGACTCTTTTCAAGAAACAATTTTCAAGCTGAAACATTACTGGGCCGATCGCGGCGCCATTATTCAAGAACCGTACGACCTGGAAGTGGGCGCGGGCACGATGGCGCCCGAAACTTTTCTACGCGTTCTTGGCCCGAAGCCCTACAAAGTTGCTTATGTTCAGCCCAGCCGGCGGCCCGCCGATGGCCGCTATGGCGAAAACCCGAACCGACTCTATAAGCATCAACAGCTGCAAGTCATCTTAAAGCCGACGCCCGATGACGTTCTCGAACAATACCTCGGCAGCCTGGAAGCCATCGGAATCGATCTGCGCAAACACGATATCAAGTTCGAAGAAGACAACTGGGAAGCGCCGACGCTGGGCGCCTGGGGCATAGGTTGGCAAGTGATGCTGGATGGCCTTGAGATCACTCAGTTCACTTACTTCCAGCAGTGCGGCGGAATGGATCTTGATCTTGTACCCGCCGAGATCACGTACGGCCTGGAACGAATCGTCGCGTTCCTGCAGAACGTAAACAGCGTTTATGACATCGAATGGGCGCCCGGCTTTAAGTACGCCGACGTACGCCTTGCCGACGAAGAGCAGTTTTCGGTCTACAACTTTGAAATGGCCGACGTCGCCATGCTCTGGAAAGAGTTTGAGCTGCATGAGAAAGAATGCCAGCGGCTGCTTGATGCCTTTCGCGCCAAGAAGGGCAAGGACATTGAACGATTCCCGGTCCTGCCTGCTTATGATCAGGCGCTCAAGTGCTCCAACCTGTTCAATCTGCTCGATTCGCGCGGCGCGATCAGCGTTACCGAGCGCGTCGGTGTGATTGGCCGAGTTCGCAAGCTGGCGGTGGGCGTAGCGGAAGCCTGGGCGCAACAGCAAACCAAGGAGGTTGCATAAGTGGCCAACTTCCTGCTCGAAATCGGCACCGAAGAAATTCCCGATTGGATGATTGAGCCCGCCCTGCAGGATCTGCATAAGCGATTTGCGGAAGCCTTTGGCTCGTTCGGAGGCTCAGCCATCTCGACCGACGCCACTCCGCGGCGGCTGGTACTGCAAGCAAAGGATCTGCTGCCGCAAGCGCCCGATGTCGAACAAGTTGTGCAAGGGCCGTATCTCTCGGCCGGCGAGAAAGCCGCCGAAGGGTTCGCGCGCAAGCAGAACACGTCGATCGATAAACTGGCTAAAACCACCGACGCCAAGGGCGAGCGCTACATTGTCAACCAACTGGTCAAAGGCCAAGCCGCGGCGCATGCGCTGAGTGAGAAGCTGCCCGGAATCATCAGCGGCATCCCTTTCCCGAAAGCTATGTACTGGACCGGAAAGGGCGGCGTGAAGTTTATCCGTCCCATTCGTTGGATTGTGGCGTTGCTTGACGATCAGATCATTTCATTCGAAATCGCGGGCGTGAAATCCGGCAATACCACGCGCGGCCATCGTGTCCTCGGCGCGAAGACGCCTTTGCTCGTCGGCATCGCTAATTATGCTGAAGTCCTGCGCAAGAATTTCGTCATCGTCTCGGCCGCAGAACGTAGGGAGCGGATTGAAAAAGCGCTCGACGCGCGGGTGCAAAAGGACGAAGCGCTGCTCAATACCCTAGTCTATTTGACGGAGTTCCCTACCCCAATTCGCGGCAGCTTCGACAAATCCTATTTAGAGTTGCCGAAGGAAATCCTCACCACGGTGATGCGGCATCATCAGCGCTATTTCTCGCTGCTGAATGCTGACGGCAGTCTCGCGCCGGAATTCATAGCCGTTACGAATACCGATGGCGACCCCGAAGGCCTAATTCGCCAAGGCAACGAACGGGTGTTGCGGGCGCGTTTCAATGACGCGCGCTTCTTTTGGAAAGTGGATCAACAAAAGAAGCTAGCCGATCGCGTGGCCGATCTAGAAAGGGTCACGTTCCAAGCCAAAATCGGCAATTACAAAGAGAAAACGGAACGCGTCCGTGCACTGGCCCGAAGAATCGCCGACCTCCTTGGGGCTAACAAAGAGGACGTCGACCGCGCTGCCCTTCTTGCCAAAACTGATCTCACCACCGACATGGTGAAGGAGTTCACGGAATTACAGGGCGTCGTAGGGGGACGTTACGCCAAGCTGCAAGGCGAAAGCCAAGCAGTGGCCGACGCCATCTACGATCACTATCAACCGATAAGCATGGAAGCCGCGATTCCACGCACCCTAGAAGGTCAAGTTGTCGCCCTTGCCGACAAACTCGATACCCTACGCGAATGCTTCCTTGTAGACATGATTCCAACGGGTTCTAAAGACCCGTTCGCCCTTCGCCGCGCCGCCCAAGGTGTTGTGAAAATCATCTTTGAAGGCGATCTCAATCTGAATCCGACCGAATTCGCGAATGCAAATGGCCTCAGCGAATTCCTGAACGAGCGCATCGCACATTACCTCCGCGAAGTTCAATTTCCATATGACGAAGTTAACGCTGCAATGGCACCGAATTGTACGTCATTGCGTGACCTCAAAGACCGAATACAAGCGCTACACGACATCCGAACAACACCTGACTTTGAACCGCTGGCGGCCAGTTTCAAACGCATTAAGAACATACTCAAGCAGCGCAACTCACTCGGCTAACGCCCCGAAGCCTGAATTATTAGTCCCCGGCCCCGAGCAGGAGCTTTACCAAGCCTTCACCAAAGTGCGCGCGGTCACACAAGCAACGCAAGTTTATCGCGAGAAACTCGTCCAGATAGCCACTTTACGGCCCCAGGTCGATCTCTTCTTCGATAAAATTTTAGTGAACGATCCAAATCCGGCAATCCGTGAAAACCGCTTGGCTTTGCTACACAGCCTGTTAACGGAGTTTTCGAGCATTGCCGATTTTTCCGAAATCGTAACGCAAGGCGCTTAGGCGCCTGACAATTTATCCGGCGGAATTCCGCCATTGGGAGACATAAGACTTAGATGAGCAAATACGTTTATTCGTTCGGCGGAGGCACGGCCGACGGCAACGGCACCATGAAAGATGTGCTGGGCGGTAAAGGCGCGGGCCTGGCTGAGATGAGCAGAGCCGGGTGCCAGTACCTCCGGGCTTCACCATTTCCACCGAGGTTTGCAACCTCTTCTTCGACAACGGCAATAAGGTGCCGAAGGAAGTGGATGATCAGATTACCACGCGGTGGCAAAGCTCGAGCGCCAGATGGGCAAGAAGCTAGGCGCGGGGAATGATCCGCTGCTGGTGAGCGTGCGTTCGGGCGCGAAGTTCTCCATGCCGGGCATGATGAACACCATTTTGAATCTCGGGTTGAACGATTCCAGCACCGAAGGCTTGGCGAAGAAAGCAGACAATCAGCGGTTTGCCTACGATTGCTATCGGCGCTTTATTCAGATGTTTGGCGAAGTGGCGTTAGGGCTCGATATGGCCAAGTTCCGACGAT
>CAVYUL010000019.1:0-16448 GCA_963771405.1 Bryobacterales bacterium | reverse complement strand
GACCCCCTCCGAAGAAACCCGCGAGATCGCCATATCTCTTGATGTCTCTTCGGTTTACGTGGGACGGTTGACTAACGGTTAACCCGCAACCCTTTACAGGCCAATAGGTTAAGGATGACGGTGGACTAATCGGCAAAGTTTGCCGCAATCGTGTATCTCTTTGTCAGCCAGTGGGTTGCGGCGTGACGGTGGACTAACCGGCACAGATTAACGACCGGACATATCTCTCATGATCACAAGGTTTCGGCCTGACGGAAGACTAACCGGCATAACCCGTCATGCACGTGGAAGTTCAACCGATCTCATTTGGCCGTAATGGTTTATAGGATGACGGTTGAGTAATGCAGGACCGTGAGATGCGTAACGTCGATCGAGTGCCCCGCCCCGTCATCCGCAGCTCGGACTACTGGGATTTTGAGCCGGGCGTGCCAGTTTCGCCAGCGCCTGGCGATCGCCGGGCATTCCGCCAACACGGCCTCCCACAACCGCGTTGCCTCGGCGACGCCCGCACGACAGCCGGCGAGACGCCGGCGCTACATTTTCCCAAGAAGGGCTTTGAGGCTCGCAAGTGCCTGTGTGCGAGCCGTCGTGTTGGCAGGTTCGTGTTGGTCGGATCTTCGCCGGCGCGCATGAAGCCGTGGCCCGCGCATCGTAGATGACCGGGTCATACTTTTTGCCGGCGGCGGCCATGGCAGTTTGGGCGTCGGGGACTGTGGCGGAGATGCGCGCGTCACTGCCGCCGTAGAAACCGTTGACGGGAGCGGCGATGTTCTTCATTGCGTCGGCGGGCGGCGGAGGGCCGTAGAAGACGAAGGCGGCCGATTGCCGAAGGTGGAGGTATTGACATTGGTGGGAGTGAGAAGGGTTTCGGTGAGATTCTGACCGGTGCGGCCTATATCGTTATGTTGTGTGGTAACGCTTGTCTGCGCAAAAAGCGCGGCGCTGAGTGTGAGGGCGGAGACACAAAAAGAGAGGGACGCCCGCTGGAGGCGAAGTTGGCTGTTACACATACGAGGGGTTCTTTACGAGTATGAAGAGTCGTAGTAATTACCCGCAAGTGTGGAGGAAGATAAACAGTACTCAGTACTGAACTGGGCGAGTACTGATTGGCGATTTAGCGTGGAGTTGGTTCCCAACCCTCACAGCGCATGACAGGCAATTGAGGATACTTTGCGAAACGGGGGTCCTTGTCCGAGAGACGGCAGCGATGAAATACGGAGCCCTTGTCAGATCTGATGATTTGCGCGTGTTGGCAAATGCCGCACAAGCCGGGGTCGATGGATCTCTGTGGCTGTTTCGACGGCATTGTCTAGCCGACTTGAATGAGTGCCTAGGTCAACGCTTTGCCGTAGAGAACGAGCAGGCGGCTCCAGGCTTTTTCGGCTAGCGGTTCGTTGTAGACGTGGGAATCTGGAGGGCACCAACCGTGAGCTGTGCCGGCATAGACTTCGATCTCGGCGGGAAGGTTCGCTTTTTCGAAGGTCTCTTTCATCACAGTCTTGTCATTCGGCGAGCGCTTGTCGTCGCTTTCCGCGATGCAGATCAGAAACTGGGCTTTGGACCTGGCGGCTTCGAGGTGCGGGCTGTTTGGTTGATCGGTGACGAGACCACCGCCATGGAAAGTCGCGACTCCACCGATTCGATCGGGCACAGCGGCAGCAGTACGGAAGGCGAAAGGGCCACCCATGCAGTAGCCTTGGGTGCCCATCTTCTTATCGGTAGCGACGGAGGGTTGTTTGTCGAGCCAAGCGGTGAAGGCCCTAGCGTCGGTCATTTGAGTGGTTTCGTTCAGAGTGTGTGCGAGGGGCATCACGTCTGGGATCGGGGTGGCAGCGCCCTCAGCAGCGGTGGGGGCTTTTTTCGTGCGGTAGAAGGGATTGACCACGAGCACCGCGTAACCGGATTCGGCGAGGCGTTTGGCCATCTGGCGGAAGGCGGGACGGAGACCGAAGATGTCAGGCCACATCAAGACGGCGGGCGATTTGCCGGTGGCGGGATAGACGAAGTATGCATCGGCGGTGCCGTCGGGAGTGGGGATGCTGACGTCAGAGTCGGAAACAGCAGAAGCGTTGGCGACTTGGGGCAACATCATGGCAACGCCGGCACCAAGCAGCATGCCGAATTGTTTGCGGGTGACGAGATTGCGCGCCTCGTAGTCTTTCCGGTCGTCTTCAAAATGGTCTTGGTCGCACATAAGAGCTCCTGGATTTCATGATCGCCGAAGTTGCGTTTCGCAGGCGTATGGAGATTATAGCTACTTTAGTGCGGCGCGAATGCGCCGAACGGCGGGGCGAATTTCTTTGGTGGGAGTGCCGCCGAAGCCGAGAACGAAGCCCTGGCGGAGTGGTTTTTGCACATAGCAGGGAGAGAGCGGCCAAAGCCAAAGCTTTTGGGAAGCGGCTTGGGCAGCAATGGATTGGTCGCTGAAGCCCTTGGGCAGGGCGATGGTGAGATACATGCCGGCTTCGCCAGCGAGCGTTTCGAAGAAGGTGCCGAATTCGGATTCGAGGGCGCTGAGAAGCGCGGCTCGGCGTTCACCATAGAGGATGCGGGTGCGGCGAATGTGGCGAGAGAGATGGCCGAGAGTGATGAAATCGGTCATCACAGTTTGATGGAACGTTGGGGGGCAGATATCGACAGCGCGGCGGAGTGCGGCGAATCGATCGACAAGAGCGGGGGGAATGACGATGTAGCCGAGACGCAAGGCGGGAAAGAGTGTCTTGCTAAAGGTGCCTATATAGATGACGCGACCGTTGCGATCGAGACCCTGCAAACAGGCGATGGGGCGGTGCTGATAGCGGTATTCGCTGTCGTAATCGTCTTCAATGATCCACGCGCCGCAGGTTTGGGCCCAATCGAGGAGTTGGAGGCGGCGCGGGGCGGACATGGTGACGCCGAGCGGGTATTGATGGGACGGAGTGACGAAAGCGGCGCGAGCGCGACGGCAAAGCTTGATGCCGGCGGCGACATCGAGACCTTCGTCATCAACCGGAACAGGAACGAAGGAACAACCGGCCAAGGCGAGGGCTTGGCGCATCAATTCATAACCAGGATTTTCGACCCAGACCTTATCGCCGGGATGGAACAAGACGCGGGCGCAAATATCGATAGCCTGTTGCGAACCGCTGACGACCATGATTTGCTGTTCGTCGCAGTGGGCTCCGCGAACCGTGCGCAGATAATCGGCGATGGCTTGACGGAAATGTTTGAGGCCCATGGGGTCAGAGTAGTGAAGCGATTTGGCGGTTGCGGCGCGGGCCTGACGAGCGACCAAGGTAGACCAGGTGCGCAGAGGGAAATGATCAAAAGCGATTTCACCCTGCGCGAAGGCGCCGGCGCCACGACTCCAGGGGGCTGTAACCAGCTCTTTGTGGAGCGGAGGCTGGGTGGTTGCGGATGGGGTTGCGGAGACGTGATTCGCGGGCGCATAGTCGGTAAGCTGATCAGGCAAAGAATCAGAGATGAAGGTGCCGGAGCCGGTGCGGCTTGAAAAATAGCCTTCGGCGGTGAGTTGGGCATAGGCATTGAGGACGGGAATGCGGGAGATGCCGAGTTGGACGGCGAGTTCGCGGGTGGAGGCGATTTTGTCGCCAGCGCGAAGAGTTCCGGCCAGGATGAGGGAACGATAAGCCATATAGATTTGTTTGTGCAAGGGCGAGCCGGCACGGGAATCTACGGAGATGAGTGGGGAAAAACTACTAGAGGCCCTCATGGCAACTATTCTAAGTGGTTATCTGATTTTTTCAAAGAGTGGGTATTGAAGCCGACCACTTGGCGGGGGGATGATGGAAGCGAGGTAGTGGGGTGTTTTATGAGAATCTCAGCGACCTTGCGATTCAGCGTAGTTTTTTGTTTAGGACTTGGCTGCGCCTTAGCGCAAGAAAAGCTTTCCTATGAAGAGCGGGGCGACATTTACATGGCACGGAAGATGTACCGCGAAGCCATAGAGATGTACCAAATGGCGCCCGGCCATACCGCAGTGCTGGCTAATAAGATCGGGCTTTCCTACCACCAGATGTTGAAGCTCGACCTGGCGAAAAAGAACTATGAACGTGCGGTGAAACTGGATGGGCATTACGCGGAGGCCATCAATAATCTGGGGACCGTGTACTACGGCTTTGGAAATTACGGGAAGGCGATTCAGTTTTACAAACGCGCGCTACGGGCGAAGCCCAATACGGCGTCAATGTTTTCGAATATGGGCGCGGCCTATTTCAGCGAGAAGAAATATAGGCTGGCGACCGAATATTATCAGCGGGCGCTGCTGCTTGACCCGACCATATTGGACACGCACAATCGCGCGGGCACGCTGATGCTGGAACACCAGATGCAAGACCGCGCGACCTATTATCTCTACATGGCGAAACTTTACGCAGGATTGGGCGAAAAGAACCAGACGCTGATCTATCTGCGGAAGGCTATGGAAGAAGGGATCAAGAAACAGAAGATTTTGGGGACGCCGGAGTTTGTGAGTTTGAAGAGCGACCCCCGGTTCCAGGAGTTGCTGGCGGAGAATCCGAAATCACTTTGAGTATTGCGCCGGGAGTGTTTTGGCCGTATTTTGGAGGGCTGAGTGTGCTCGGGCTCGGTCTTGCGACGGTGCTCCGGCAGGGGGAATGGCGCGACTATAGCGGGATTGAGAAAGCACTGGCGCTTGGGCCGGTTTTCTATGCTGCGCCGTTGGCGGTTTTTGCGGCGGAACATTTTACAGCGACTGCGGCGATTGCATCGATGGTTCCGAAGTGGATTCCCGGGCATTTGTTTTGGGCTTATTTTGTCGGCTGCGCGCTGGGGGCGGCGTCCTTTAGCATTGCGGTTGGGAAGCTGCGAGCGACAGCGGGCGCATTGCTGGGGTTGTTGATTCTTTGTTTTGTGCTCACGATTCATGCTCCGCTGGTGGCATCGAAACCCGATAACCGATTTTTTTGGGCTGTGCTGTTGCGGGATTCAAGTTTCAGTGCCGCGGCATTTGCGTTAAGCGAGATCAAATGGCAGGGCTGGGTGCGCTGGGTCTTCGCGGTGACGATGATTGTTTTCGGGATCGAACATTTTCTGCATCCCAATAACGTGCCGATTGTCCCATTGGAGTTGCAAATGCCGGATTGGATACCGGTGCATTGGTTGTGGAGCGGTTTAGCAGGCGCGGCCCTGCTGTGCTCTGGCATTGCACTCATCGCGATGTGGCACGCACGGCAAGCGTTGGCTTGGCTGGGGGCGGTTGCGTTTGCGGCGGTTCTGGGTGTGTATTTGCCCATTTTGCTGAGCAAGCCAACCGATATCGGCGGTGGGATGAACTACATCGCCGATACGCTTATGTTTTGCGGAAGTATTCTGATCGTGGCGGCGGCGACTAGTCGTAGCGCAGGGCTATGGCAGGATCGACTCGCGCAGCTCGTCGAGCCGGCAGGTAGCAGGCAAGAAGCGCGGCAAAGAGGATAAGAACGATTACGGCGGCGAAGGTGATTGGATCATTGGGTTTCACGCCAAAGAGCAGTGACGAGAGGGCGCGAGTGAGAGCGAGTGAACCGGCGATGCCGATGGCGATGCCGATTAGAGCGGTGCGCAAGCCATTCGCGAGAACCATGGCGAGAACATTTGAAGGCTGCGCTCCGAGAGCCACACGGACGCCGATTTCACGAGTGCGGCGGCTGACGGAATAAGCCATCACGCCGAAGACGCCGGCGCCAGCCAAGAGCAACGCGACCGCCGCAAAGAAGCCCATCAAAATCAAATTGAAGCGACGGGAGCCGAGCGAGGCCGAATAGATGGCTGGGAAGGTATTAAATTTGGCGGGGATTTCCGGATTCAGCTGGCGGAGGATTTCGCGGGCAGCGGAAGTGACCTGTTCGGTATCGGCAGCGGTCAACAGCGTGATCGTCATATCAGCGCGTGGGCGCTGCATTAAGTCGACGTAGACGGTGGGTTCTGGCGGAGCGTCGAGACCGTATTCGTGGACATCGGCCACGATGCCGACGATGGTAAGCAAGCGCATGTCTCCATCCATATTTCCGAATTCAATGGTGTGGCCGATGGGATCTTCGTGAGGCCAGCGTTTGCGCGCGAGGGATTGACTGATCACCGCCACGTGGGGCGCGTTGATGGTATCGCGATCGTTGAATAACCGGCCACGGAGGAGGGGAATGCCGAGGGTCTGGAAATAGCCTTCGGTGGTTACACCGAAATCAGCATGTCCTACGCGGGCTTTTTGACGAGCGAAGGATTCGAAAAGGCGACCGGCTTCTTCGTCGGTTGGAGGAGTTTTGGGAAGCTCGTCCTGAGTCATGAGGAGAAACATGCCGTCGGGTAGGCCGCCGCTATTGTTCATGGGGATGCCGCTGGTGGCGCCCACTTTGCGAACACCGGGAATTTGCTGAAGGCGATCGAGCAGATTGGCGAAGAATTGCACGCGCTGGGACTTGGCCGAAGGATCGGAGCCGGGAAGCGAGACGTCCATGGTGACGATCTGATCGATGCGAAAACCGGGGCTGACGGAGAGCACGTTCATGAGGCTGCGACCGAGAAGGCCGGCACCGACGACGAGGATGAGAGTGACGGCGATTTGCGCGGCAACGATGGTATGGCTGGCGCGCTGCGTGGTTCGGAAGCCGGTATGCAGACGTTTGTTGGGGGAAGTGGCGCGGAGGGCGGTAAAGACGCCTAAGCCAACGGCGACAAGACCGCACAGGGTAAAGGCAAAGACAAGAACGGGAAAATTCAGAGCGATGTCGGACAAACGCGGAAGGTTGGGCGGAGCGAGGGAAAGTAGAGCGTCCACGCCAAAGAACGCGGCGAGTATGCCCAACCCGCCACCAGCGACCGAGAGCACGAGGGATTCGGTAAGGAACTGACGAATGATACGGCCGCGGCCTGCGCCGAGGGCGGATCGAACGGAGAGTTCGCGTTCGCGGGCGGCTGACTGAGCGAGAAGAAGATTGGCGACATTCGCGCAGGCGACGAGCAAAAGAAATCCAACCGCGCCGAGAAGAATGAGGAGCACGGGGCGAGTGCGGCGAGTGAGCGAATCCTGGAGCGGGACGACAATGGCGTCTTTGAGGAGATAGTCATTTTGTTCGCTGGACGTGGCGCGAATGCGGCGGGCGATAGCGCTGATATCCGCCTTGGCTTGCGCGAGGGTAACGCCATCGCGAAGGCGAACGATGGCCGAGCAATTGTGGGAGGTGCGGCTTTGATTTTCACCTTCGAGATCGGCGGGAATCCAAAGAGCGGTTTGGGCGGGAAAATCAAAGCTTGCGGGAAGGACGCCCACAACCGAGTAAACGGAGTCTTCGATTTTTAGGTGGACATTGGAGAGGCTCGGCGATGAAGCGAGATGCTCTTGCCAATAAGCGTGGCTGAGGAGAACAACGGGGGCGGCGCCTTTTTGGGCGTCGGATGCGCGGAAAGCGCGGCCGAGGATGGGCTGAACGCGCAATACGCTAAAGAAACCAGAGGAAACGACGCCGATATTGGCGCTGACCGGTTCGGAAGCGCCGATGACGGTAGCGGGGTATTGGGCGTATTTGGCGAGGGACTGAAAGCTGTGGTTTTGGGAGGTGAAATCGTCGAAGTTCGGATCGGCAAGGCGGGACCAACTGCCTTGCGTGTTGACTTCCCAGAGCGAGAGGATGCGGCTGGGTTCGGAATACGGTAAAGGACGGAGAAGGACGCCATAGACGACGGAAAAGATGGCAGTGACTGCGCCAAGAGCGAGAGCGAGAGTAAAGACGGCGATAAAGGTGAAGCCGGGACTGCGGCGGAGAAGGCGAAGAGCGTGGCGCAGGTCTTGCATGCCCTTGATAGGGCAAGTTTAGGGCCAGGCTTGCTCGAGGTAACTAATTGAGAACCGGTAGCCGGACGCGTGGGTTTGGGACTTTGGTGTGCGGAAACGGACAGTTGGCGGCTGGATTATCCGGTTTTTAATGAGAGGCTTGACTGAAAAGTGTTCAAGGTAATGTTCACGGGATTGGACGAATCGTTCTGCGCATTGTTGGAATAGAGAGCCTGAAGAATATCGGCGATGAGTTTGTCACTTTGGTTCGTGTTGGCGGATTTATTGGCTGAATTGGTTGAAGTACCGACGTTCGAAGAGTTATTCGGTGGTGGCGATTGTGGCGGGAGGGCGAAGGTTGCGACGCCGCTTTGATCTTCAAAGACCTGGACGAGATCTTGAATATCGGGCAAACTGCCGGATTTGGCGGCGGAAGTGAAACCGTTGACGAGCGAATCGTATTCTGAGGCGGCGTAAGAATCACCGCTTTTGGTAGCGCTGACAGCGGCGACCTTGAGATTGCTTGCGATTTGAGAAAGAAAAGATTTGTATTCGGTGGGATTGGACTCCTGAAGATTCTGCAGTTGAGCGATGAACTGGGCGAGGGGCGAGAGTTGAGCGCTATCTTGCGAGCCATAGGATATGGTGGCCGAAACGCTGGTGGTGTTGATGGCGAGGTTGACCGGCCGAGTGGATTTCGCGGCCAGGGAATTGAGCAGCGACGGCAGGTAGCCGGTGGACAGGCTTGCGATCGTGCTCATGGATTTGATATCGGACAGCAGCGGCAGGTTTTTAGCGGGTAAAGTTTACGTTTTTCGAGGCGCAAGGCTGGAAATTACGAGCAATAGGGGGCTGCGAAAATAGGAGTACTTTGCAAAATTCTTTAGCTTTGATTTTCGATATGGACGGGGTGCTGGTGCATTCCATGCCGCTGCATACGCGCGCTTGGGAGAAGTATTTAGAGGACATGGGCATTCGGGTGGAGAATCTGGAACAGCGCATGCACGGAAAGCGGAATTCCGAACTGGTGAGTGATTTGATCGACGCGCAGTTGCCGCCCGAGGCGAATTTTAGGCACGGCGCGGAGAAGGAACGGTTGTTTCGAGAGATGATGACCGCCGAAGGATTGGCCGGCTATGAGATTCCGGGCTTGCGGCAATTCTTGGATAAGTATAAGGATT
The DNA here is from genome assembly GCA_963771405.1 of Bryobacterales bacterium. Taxonomy (GTDB): domain Bacteria; phylum Acidobacteriota; class Terriglobia; order Bryobacterales; family Bryobacteraceae; genus Bog-105. The sequence goes on along the minus strand of CAVYUL010000019.1, from coordinate 7,499 downwards.
TGCCAAAGGCGGTGGCCTCAAATGCGGAGCCGGAGAATATCGATTTTGTGCTGGATGAGTTTGGGCTACGCGGGTACTTTCCGGTGACGGTGAACGGGATGCAGGTGGCGCGGCCGAAACCGTTTCCGGATGTGTTTTTGGAAGCGGCCCGGAGGCTGGGTGTGGCACCGGAGAGGTGCATCGTGTTTGAAGATTCGCCGACGGGGGTGCAGGCGGCGCTGGCGGCGGGAATGAGAGTTGTGGGAGTGGAGACAACGCCGACGACGTTTGAGCGGGTGGATTTGAAAATTCGGAATTTTCTGGATCCGGAGTTGGAGCCTTGGATGGAGACACAGCTTAACAGGTAATCATCACCCCTTGCGCTTCTATGGATTCTCGGTTTAGAATACCCATAGAAGTGCGAGGTATCTTTGGCAACAGCAAAATCTGAACTTCCGCAAGGGACGTTGGACCTACTGATTCTGAAGGCGGTGGCGGTTGAAGCGATTCACGGGTACGCTATTGCGCAACGCCTGGAGCAGGTGTCGCGCGGAGTGGTGCAGGTTCCGGAAGGTTCGCTGTACCCGGCGTTACACCGGCTGGAAAACCGGGGGTTGCTGGGCGCCGACTGGAAGAAAACGGAGAGTGGACGCGAAGCAAAGTTTTACAAGCTGACACGGAAGGGCCGGAAGCAGCTGCAAGCCGAGCAGGCCAGTTGGGAACGATTGACTGAAGCGGTTGGGCTGATTCTAAGCATGTCGGAAGGCGGTGCGCGATGAACTGGTGGGCTCGATTGGCGCGGCGTGCGCGGATGGAGGAACAGCTTGAAAAAGAACTCCGCTTCCATTTGGATGAGCACGAAGCTTCGTTAGAAACGCGCGGGCGGACGCAGGAGGAAGCGAGACGCGAGGCGCGCTATGCACTGGGCGGCGCGGAACAGGTGAAGGAAAAATGCCGGGATGCGCGCGGCACACGCTGGGCGGAGGAGTTGCTGCAGGATGCCAGCTATGCGCTGCGCAGTTTTCGCCAGAAACCTGGATTCGCGCTGACCACGCTTGCGATTTTGGCGCTGGGGATCGGCGCGACCACGGCGATGTTTGCGGTGGTGAATAGCGTTTTGCTACGGCCGCTTCCCCTGCCGGAGGCGAACCGGTTGGTTGTGCTGCATGGATTCACGCACGATTTTGGGGAGTTTAGGGGCTTTTCCTATCCGGATTTTCAGGATTTGACCCAACAAGTCCGGACGTTGCGTATCGGCGCATGGACCTATAGCAGCGGGACGATGAGCGCTCCTGGTGAGCCGGAGCATGTGGAAGGGCGGCAGATTTCAGCGGAACTGCTATCGCTACTGGGAGTGGTTCCGGCGTGTGGGCGAGGCTTTCGGGCGGATGAAGATCGGGCTGGAGCGAGCTTGGTGGCAATGATTAGCTACCAGCTTGCGCAGAAGCGCTTCGGCTCGGCGGCAAGCGCCGTGGGCAAGCAGTTGATCTTTGACGATAAACCGTACGAGATTGTAGGGGTAACGCCGTCCGGCTTTCAACTTTCCGGGGAAGCGGGCGTGTACACACCGCTCGGGAAAAGCACTGATCCGCGGATGCAGAATCGGACCGCGCGTTTTCTTCAACTGGTTGGACGCCTGGCCAGCGGTGCGAGGGCCGACCAAGCGCAAGCCGAACTCGGGCTGGTTAGCGGTCGTTTGGCCATTGCCTATCCGCGGGCCGACGCAGGCTTGAACTTTCGACTGCGGCCGCTGTTACAGGATGTAGTAAAGGATGTGCGCGGCACGCTTTGGCTGCTGCTGGCTGCGATTGACGTGGTGCTACTGATTGCGTGCGTAAATATCGCCAGTTTATTTCTCACGCGTGCGGTTTCGCGAGAACGCGAGTTGGCGATGCGGGTTGCGCTGGGTGCGGGCCGAGGGCGTCTGGTGCGGCAGTGTCTGACGGAGAGCTCGATTTTGGGGCTTTGTGGCGGCTTGCTCGGGGTGATTGTAGCGGCGGCGAGTGTGCATCCCTTTATTGCCCTGTGGCCGGGCGATTTGCCGCGTGCCGAAGAGATCGGTATCGATGGGCGGGTGCTGGCCGCAGGCGTGGCGATTTCGCTTTTGTGCGGGCTGCTCTTCGGGCTAATGCCGGCGCTGCGAGTTCCGATGCATGGGCTCGAAGAGGCGCTGCGGGCGGGTGGGCGAAGTATAGCCGCGAGTTCGCTGCGATTGCACGGACCGTTTGTGGTGGGCGAGATTGCGCTTGCGTTGGTCCTGCTGGTTTCGGCAGGGATGTTGAGCCACACGCTGGTGGCACTTGCGGCTTTGAATCCGGGGTTCGAGCCGCACAATGTACTGGCGGCGAGATTCGCGCTTTCGCCCCGGGTGCTCGATGAGCCGGCACAGATCAGGGCGGCTTGGCAGGATGTGCTGGAGCGCAGCCGCAGTTTGCCTGAAGTGGAATTCGCAGCGCTGGCGGATATAGTTCCGATGCGTGAGGGCGAGAACGTTTTGCCCTACCGGACGAGCGCCCGCCCGCTGCCTCCGAACCAGGAACCTTTTGCGCTGGCGTCAACGGTGACTCCGGAGTATCTGAAAGTCATGGGGATTCCGTTGCTGGAAGGCAGATTCTTCGATGAACAGGATCGCGAGGGCGGCAAGCCGGTTTTGGTGATCGATGAAAATCTGGCGCGGAAGGCTTTCGGGCACACGAGTGCGGTGGGCCAACAGATCTGGAGTTCAGCGATGGGACGTGCTCCGCTTGAGGTTGTGGGCGTGGTCGGTCATGTGCGGCACTGGGGCTTGGCTGGGGACGATCAATCGCGGGTGCGCGCACAGATGTATTATCCGTTCGCGCAAGTGCCGGACCGGCTTCTGCACTTTTTTTCCTCGGTCATGTCGATTACTTTTCGGACACGAAATTCGCCTTTGACGGTGGTGCCGGAGTTACAGAGAGAGTTGCGCGGCGCTGCCGGTGATCAAAGCCTGTATGAGGTGAGGACTATGGAGGATTTGGTCAGCGCGTCGTTGGCGCGGCAGAGGTTTTTGTCGCTGTTGTTTGGGATATTCGCTGGATTGGCTTTGGTGTTGGCAAGCATTGGCGTTTATGGAGTGGTGGCTTACCTGACGGGACAACGGACAGCGGAGATCGGAGTGCGGATGGCTGTGGGAGCGAATGTGCTGGACATTCTGCGGATGGTTTTGTGGCAGGGGCTAAAGATGACGTTGACGGGTGTGGCGTTGGGCATGGCGGCGGCTTTAGCGGCCGGGCGTGCTCTGCAGCATGTGGTGGAAGGGATGCGCACACTCGGTGGACTGACGTTTGCGGTGATGGTTTTGCTGCTGATGATGGTAGTGATGATGGCGAGTTTTATTCCGGCACGGAGGGCGAGCCGGGTTGATCCAGTGAAGGCTTTGCGGGCGGAGTGAGGGAATACATTCAGGCTTCGCCACCTTTGGCCAACACGATCCTAAGAATAGTTTCGGCGCGCTCGGAAATCGATCCCGGTTCAATTCGTCTGACGTCAAAGCCAAGCTCGCGGTAGATTTCGGCATGCAACTCGCCGAAACGGATTGCGTCATCTAAGCTGATACGCCGAGCATCGGACCGCTCTATGAAACCCAAACTCGCAATAAAGAAGACCTCGGAGTGGTAAATGCGGTCTCGCTGCAAACGGTGAATTTCTTCATCGAGGGTTTTGGGAATTGGATAGCCTAGCCATTTCGCGAGCGCAAGCGTGCAGACGGGCGAACGGTCAAAAAACTGCGGTTCCGGCAAGCTCTGGGCCTCAAGTTGGCGATCGCGCTGCATCTGGGTGATCAGGTCGATGAAGGAGGCGTCGGTCCAAGGTTCATCGATTCCGCGGGCATGGGAGTTGGCGATTACGTCGGTGGCGGCCTCCGGGATGGTGGTGAAACCGAGATGGCCGAGATGCCGTAGAATCGCGGTCTTCCCGGCGCCTGGCGGGCCGGTGAGGATGAATTTGGAACACATCAAGTATGCGGCGACACCGCTCTTTTTTCGGGCGCCAACGTTCTACTGCGAAACGGCGGCGCGGGATTCAGCGTTGTTCTGTTCGTCGGCGGGTGCTTGGGGCGAATTGCTGAAGCTATAGCCGAAGCCGCGGACGGAACGGATGAAAGCGGGATTCGCCGGGTCGGATTCGATTTTTTGGCGCAAGCGGAGGATGTAGACATCGACGGTGCGGTCGGTGACGGCGCGGTCGTGGCCCCAGACGGCGTCGAGCAGTTGCTCGCGGCTGAAGACAACGCCGGGGCGGTTCATCAGAAATTCGAGCAAGCGGAATTCGGTGGCTGTCAGGGTAAGGAGTTCGCCGTTGAGATGAACTTCGCAGCTTGAGCGGTCGAGTTCCAGGCCGCCGGTTTTGAGAATTCGGGTTGCGCTGGTTTGACCGCGGAATTGAATTTTGATGCGGGCAATCAGTTCGCGCAGGAAGAATGGCTTGACAATGTAATCGTTTGCACCGAGTTCGAGACCCACGATGCGGTTGGTTTCGGAGACACGGGCGGTTAAGAAAATTACGGGGATGTGGGCCAGTTCCGGGTTCTGGCGGATGCTCTTGCAGATCTCCAGGCCGTCGGAATCCGGCAGCATGATGTCGAGCAAGATGAGGTCGGGCTTTTCGCGGCGGAATAGGTCCATGACGCCACGGCCGGTGTTGGATCCGACGACCGTAAACCCCTCTTTCTCAAGGTTGTACTTGACTAACGTCAGGAGATCAGCGTCGTCTTCGATAATGGCTATTTTGCGCATCCGTCTTCTCTGGAAGTATATGTTCAGCGTAATGGAACTATCATGACGATTGCGTTACAAATCAGTGAATTGATGTTGAATTTGAGGAAATTAGGGTATTCTGAAGGCGGCATGCCATGAATAAGTACGAAAAACAGGCGCAGGCGGAACGGAAAGCCATGACCCGTTCGTCCATGACCTTGGGCGGCGGGGGGTTGGCGCTGATTGTGGTAGTGGTGCTGATCCTGTGGCTGAATTCGTCGGCTCCGTCGGGCTATTTCACGAAGGTTCTGATTGGGCTGGCAGTCTTGCTGCTGATCGTGCGCATGGCAGGCCGATTGATGCGGAAGGGACCGTCAAAGGCGGCCCAACCAGATCCTAAATCTGTCATTAAATTAGACTGAACATAGGGTAACCGGGCGTTCGACTGGGCCTGTTACTATCGGGAGGTTATGAAAGGGATAGTCCTTGCGGGAGGAACGGGAAGCCGTTTGTTTCCGCTCACCAAAATAACGAACAAGCATCTGCTGCCGATTTTCGACAAGCCGATGATTTATTATCCGATCCAGACGCTGGTGGATGCCGGCATCAAGGATCTGCTGGTAGTGACGGGCGGGCGAAATTCGGGTGACTTTTTGCGCTTGTTGGCCAACGGCAAGGAATTTGGCTTGAAGCACATCAATTACACCTACCAGGAAGGCGAAGGGGGGATCGCGGAAGCGCTGGCGCTGGCGGAACACTTCGCCGATGGCGACAAGATTTGCGTGATTCTGGGCGACAACATTATTGAAGGCTCAATTGCCGGAGCCGTGGAGGAATTCAAGAAGCAGGAGCGGGGCGCCAAGATCCTGCTGAAAGAAGTTTCGGATGCGGAGCGCTTTGGGGTTGCCGAAATTGCGGGCAATAAGATCGTCGGGATTGAAGAGAAACCGAAACGGCCAAAATCGCGCTACGCGGTGACGGGTATCTATATGTATGACGAGAGCGTGTTCGATAAAACACGTACGTTGAAACCTTCGGCGCGTGGCGAGCTGGAAATTACCGATGTCAATAATGCCTATATTCGGGAAGGTTCGATGACGTTCAACTATTTGGACGGCTGGTGGACAGACGCAGGCACCTTCGATTCGCTGTTGCGAGCGGCCAATCTAGTGCATGAGACGCAGAATAAGCAATCACCTGTGATGGCAGCGGCCGCGGGAGACGATGGCGAATGAGCGCACCGAGCCTGGCGTTAGGCGCCACCTGCACCGGCGCTGAACTGGCAGTTCCGAAGGCGGAAGCGGGCATTGGGCGGGTGATTCTAGCGCCCACGAGCGCGGATTTGATTCACGGCGTGGAGATCAAACCGTTTCCAATTTGGCCGGACGACCGGGGCTATTTTTTAGAAGTGGCACGGCTCAAGGATGGTTTAGTGGCGGATTTTCCGGTGGATAGTTCGCAGGTTTCGGCGGCATTCAACTATCCCGGGATTATCAAAGCGTTTCATTACCACCGTTTGCAGACCGATTATTGGGTGCCGGCGGCCGGGTTGCTGCAAGTGGCCTTGGTTGATTTGCGCTGCGATTCGACGACGTTTGGCAGGAAGAATACTTTGTACGTAGGCGCGCTACGGCCTTGGCAAGTGCGAATTCCGCCGGGCGTGGCACACGGCTATAAGGTGATTGGGGAGCAGCCTTCGGTGCTGGTGTACATCACCAATCGCACTTACGATCCCAAAGACGAGGGACGGATTCCCTATAACGACGAATCGATCGGCTACGACTGGGAGTTGCAACATAAATGAAGTTGCTGGTGACCGGAGGGGCGGGCTTTATTGGTTCGTGCTTCGTTCGCATGGCGCTGGGCGAGGGCTGGGCCGAGCGCGTGGTGAATTTCGACAAATTGAGCTATGCGGGCAACCTGGAAAACGTTGCCGGAGTGGCGGAGCACAAAGGCTACCGGTTTGTGCAGGCGGATATTTGTGAAGCGGCAGATGTCGAGAGAACACTACAGGAAGAAATGCCCGATGCGATTGTGCATTTCGCAGCGGAATCGCATGTGGACCGCAGTATTCACTCGCCTGCCCCGGTGATCCAGACCAATTTTAACGGCACGTTTACGTTGCTTGAGGCGGCGCGAAAGCTGAAGATCGGACGCTTCGTGCATGTTTCGACCGATGAAGTCTATGGAAGCATCGAGCCGCCGCACGATGCGGATGAAAATTACCCGCTGCGGGCGAGCAGCCCTTATTCGGCATCGAAGGCGGGGTCGGATCTTTTGGCGCTTTCGTATTTCACGACCTATAAGATGAGCGTTTCGGTGACGCGCGCTTCGAACAACTATGGGCCATATCAGTTTCCCGAGAAGCTGATACCGCTGATGATTTCGAATGCTTTGGAACAACAGCCACTGCCGGTTTATGGCGACGGGCAGCAGGTACGCGACTGGCTGTATGTAGAAGATCATTGCCGGGCGATTCGGGCCGTACTTCAGAAAGGGCGAGCGGGCGAGGTCTACAACATTGGCGGGAATTGTTCGCTCCCCAATTTAGACGTCGTGCACAGGATTTTAGAGGCGACGGGAAGGCCAGAGAGCCTGATCCGTTGGGTGACGGACCGGCCCGGGCATGACCGGCGGTACGCTTTGACGAATGCAAAGCTGACAAGAGAGACGGGCTGGGAACCGCAGATGGATTTCGGGCGCGGTCTTAAGGCGACGGTGGATTGGTATGTGGCCAATAACGGATGGGTGCAAAGAGTGAAGAGAGCAACACGACAATTCGTCAGAAAAAGCGCGCACAGT
>CAVYUL010000018.1:0-35035 GCA_963771405.1 Bryobacterales bacterium | reverse complement strand
GGCGCCGACGATTTGGGTGACCAGTTGAGGCGAGGAGTTCCAGGAAGTGTTTCCCTTTTCCGAAGGGCAGTTGGTAGACAGCGCTGAGAACAAAGCGCTGGCGAACGTCGAAGTTGGAATCGCCGCGTTCGGCGGAGAAATCAAGCGCGTTCTGCGGAGCGCTGACGTTGTCTGTTTGACTCGGCCCATTGTCGATCGAATGGCTGAACGTGTAGGCTGCCAAGAAACTGAGACCGGCACTGAGACGACGTTCGATTTGCGCTTGCAACGATTCATAGTTCGAACTGACGAAGGGCGCGTATTCGTAGAGGGCGCTGTATTGGGGAAACGGCCGGCGGGTTTGGATGTTGCCGGGACCGGGCAGGGGTTGGTCGATCTCATCCGGGTAGTAGAGGTCGTGCGAACTAGAACCGACGTAGGCGACCTGGGCGACGAAACCCGCTCCGACCTGCTGCTGAATGTTCAGATTCCACTGTTGAACATAAGGCGTGGGCGAGTTTTTGAGATAAGAATTGACGGAAGGCGCTTTGACGGTTGCAGGGTCAAGAGCATTGGCCGGAAAACCTTGCGACAGAACGATACTGGGATCGATCTGGTCAGACGTGTAACTGGTTTGGATGAAATAAGGAGGATTATTGGTAGGGCGGCGGGCGACGGGGACGTTTTCATCACGGCCGTAGAAGATGCCGGCGGCGGCGCGAAGCACGGTCTTCGAAGTGAGTTGATAGGCGAATCCCAAGCGGGGTGCAAAATTGTGCCAGTTGGGATTGGTAAATGAGTTGCGGTAGCCGTATTGGGCAGCGTTGCCGGCATCGAGCAGCGATCCGTACAAGGCGCCGGGTTCGAGAATCACATTTGAATAGTGATTTTGGAGTTCGTAGAAAGGAAGAGGCAGTTCATAGCGGAGACCGGCGTTGATGGTGAGGCGGGAGCTAACTTTCCAATCGTCTTGTACATAACCTTCGTAGATATGTTGCCGGCTGTTGCTGACGGAGCGGGTTGAGACGACGGAGGAACTGGTGTCTCCGAGCAGAAAGTCCGCAAAGGCAGCGCCCGTAGCCGAACGGTTTTGCGGGTTTTGCGAGTAAACGCCGGAAAAGCTGTAAGTCGGGCGCGCGTTTAAGGTGGAGTTGGCGTAAAGAGTGACTTGTTGGAAATCAAAGCCGAACTTCAAAGTGTGGCGGCCTCGGACCCAGGAAAGATTCTCATCGGCCTGAATGGTGCGGCCTTGTTTATCGATGGGCAGATTGCCGGAACCGGTCGCCGCCGTTTGCAAAGTGCCTGGGCCGGTTGTGCCGATGGAGGTGAGGCCGGCGACACTGAACAGCGGCAAGCCCAGAACGTTGGATAAATCAGGCGCGCCGAGAATGCCGTATTGGCTAAACAAGCGCTCACCGTTAATGTTCTGGACTTCGCGTGTTTCCTGATAGCCGAGGCGAACCTCATTGAACAGACTCGGCGCGAAGACGTGGGTCTCGCTGGCCGCGAAGGAATGCGCCTCGGGCGTGACGATGCTCGGCTGGCTCGCCGGCGGCGGCAGAGGAGCGGGCAAAATGTTGGTGTTTCCGGAAGTCAGATAACGGCCAAAGAGACTGTCTTTGTCATTGAAGCGGTGATCAAGGCGGCCGATGAACTGGTCGTTATCCACGCTCTTGTTTTGGTTTGAGAAGAAGTTATTCTTGCCGGTCAGGTTGGGCGCGGGAAACAGGGCGAGGAGCTTGGCGGAAACGGGATCGAAGCGAGTATTGGGAATGAAGTTACCCGGAAATGGCGTGCGGATGTAGCCGCTGCCGGACGGGTTCGCGACGGTGGTGGCGGGATCATAGATAGCGGCTGTGAACTGGCCGCTTTTCTGGGCGAGAGTGGGTACCGCGGCGAGTTGTGGAGCGGCGTCGAGAGTGCGGCTACTTTGCCAGGCGAAGAAGAAGAATGTGTGTTGCTTGACGATGGGGCCACCGAGAGTTGCGCCGTACTGATTTTGGATGAACTGGGGCTTAGCGGTCCGCGCGGGTTGAAAATAGGGATCGGCGTCGAAGAAGGAGTTGCGCAGATATTCGAAGAGGCTGCCATGAAATTGATCGGAGCCGGATTTGATGGTGGCATTGACAACAGCGCCGGCGGACTGACCGAATTCGGCGGAGAACGTGCTGGTTTGCACCTTGAATTCTTGAATGGCATCAATGACGGGCTCGATGGACTGCGCCGGTGAATTGTCGAAACCGACGATTTTGTTTTTGTTGTCGATGCCATCGAGAAGATAGCTGTTCTGAATAGGGCGCGCGCCGTTAGCGACGAATGTGTTCCGCTCGCTGGTTCGCTGCGAAGGTGAGGTGCCGGCACCGAGGGTGGCGAGTTGAATGTAGTTGCGTCCGTTGAGGGGTGTGTTTTGAATTTGATTTGTCTCAACAACCTGGCCGAGGGAGGAACTGTCACTTTCGAGGATAGGCGCAGTGGAGGCAACTGAAACCGATTCCGAGATCTGACCGACGTGGAGTTGGAAATCGACAGAAAGGCGATCTTGCACGCGGACCTCAATGCCGGTTTTGGTCAGGCTTTGAAAGCCGGGTGAGCTGACTTGGATCTGGTACACGCCGCTTTTGAGATCAGGCGCGGCATAGAAGCCGGTGTCGTTGGTGGCGAGGCGGATTGATGCTGCGGTAGCGGAATTATCGATTTGTATGGTGGCGTTTTGGACGATTCCGCCGCTTTGATCTTTCACGAAGCCGGAAATCGATCCGGTATCAACTTGGGCGAACGCACTGAAAGCAAAAACAAAGATGAGTGACAGTTTTGAAAAATGAGACACGGTTCCCTGGACCTCCCTCGGGTGGTTTGTAAGTGGACAAGGTTTGGCCAGAGTATTGCCCGAGCACGGGCAATCTGAGCGGCTAGAAGCATCCGTACGGAGATTCCGCGACGGCAGCGTCTGCGCTACGTCTGGCTGGATTTGTTGATTGGGGTTAAGAAGGGATTATCGACAACAACAACAACAGAGAGGGCTGTTGGCGATGACGGGCAGGAGAAGGGAAATGGATGATGTGACGCTAATGCTTCCCATGTCTATAGACAATACGGTAATTAAAAGAAAAGGTCAAGTAGAAAATGCCGCCGTTTCTCCGTCGTTGTTCAGACGAAGCGCATCGCTGCCACCTTCGCAAGCGAAACGGAGGAGGCCGAGTGGTGGTACAAGAATCGGAACGCTCACGGCAAGGAGTTGCTGGCAGCGGTGAAGAGCGGGGAGGCGCAGATGTTGACAAAGGAAAAGTTGCTCGCGCGGCTTGCTGCGTCGAAGAAGACACCGGCACCGGTGGAGGCGCTGACGCTTCTGGCTTCTCGGTTTCAGATATCAGCGACAAGTGAAGGGGTGTTTTAGATGAAGAGTGTGCTGATGGAGCCGCCTTCGTGGATGGATTGAATGGCGCGCGCCAGGAGACTGGCTACCGAGAGCACTTTAATCTTTTTACAAGCGGCGGCGGCGTCAGATAGCGGTATCGAGTCCGTGACAATTAGCTCAACGAGAGGCGAGGAATTGATGCGGTCGACGGCGGGGCCGGACAAGACGGGGTGCGTTGAGCAGGCACGCACACTCTTAGCGCCTTGCTCTAAGAGCGCTTCGACGCCCTTGACGAGGGTACCGGCGGTATCGACCAAATCGTCCACCATGAGGCAATGCTTGCCATCCACTTCGCCGATAATGTTCATTACTTCGGCGACATTGGCATCGGTGCGCCGTTTGTCGATGATGGCGAGCGGGGTATTCAGGCGCTTGGCGAAAGAACGCGCACGCTCAACACCGCCCGCGTCCGGGGACACGATGATCAGGTCGCTGCGGTTGTATTTCGTCTCAAAGTAGTCGACCATCACCGGAGCCGCGAACAAGTGGTCCACGGGAATGTCAAAGAAACCCTGGATTTGCGCGGCGTGGAGATCGAGCGCGAGGACGCGGCTGGCGCCGGCGCGTTCGAGCAGGCTGGCCACGAGTTTGGCGGAAATCGGCATGCGGGGGCGATCTTTGCGATCCTGGCGGGCGTAGCCGTAATATGGCAATACGGCGGTGATCCGTTCCGCGCTGGCGCGCTTGAAGGCATCGATCATGAGGAGCAATTCCATCAGATGCTGGTCGACGGGAGTGCAGGTAGGTTGGACGACGAAGACGTCGGCGCCGCGGACGTTTTCCTGAATTTGGAGGTGAGTTTCACCATCGGCGAAGCGTTTTATCATAGCCTCGCCTACAGGGCATTTCAAGGCTTGGCAGATGCCCTCGGTGAGGCTCGGATTAGCCGTTCCGCTAAAGACTTTGAAATCGGTAAACAAAGAGCGAACGGGCTTGATTGCCGGGGCCGGTGCTGCCATTTGTTGTTGTTTCTCCATTTTTTCTGGTTGCAATTTCGCTACTGCAAAACCTGCCCACGGACTCGGCCGAGCCAAGCGCGCGACGCCACATACTCCGGTAACCGCGCCGGGTGACAAAACGCACCGGGAAGATGCGCATTGAAGAGAACGCGGCGCCAGCTCGTCTTACTGCCTCTGTATCTGAAAACACACCAAAAACGGCTGACCCGCTACCCGTCATGAGAGCCGGTTTCGCTCCCAGTTTTCGTAGCTTGCGTACCACCGCCGCCAATTGGGGGTGGGTTTCGAACACAGCGGGTTCGAAATCATTCTTGAGAGTCAGACTCCCGAGATCAGCCTCATTGAATAGCCAAGCAATTGTTTGAAACTCTCTCAGGATAGGGGAGTCTTCACCCGAAGTCAACGCGTTTGTAATGGAGCGGTTGAGAGCCCTGTAGGCCTCGGCGGTAGACACGTGTATTCCCGTGGAGACGATGAGGGCGTGGAGGTTGGGCAAGTCGGGCAGCGGGTAGAGTTCAGTTCCCCGCCCCAGGCCGAGCGCGGTGCCGCCGTGGAGGAAAAACGGCACGTCACTGCCAAGCGATTCGGCAAGAGCGGTGAGTTGTGCAAAGGTGATCGGCTTGCCGCAGAGCGCGGCGAGCGCGATTAGGGTGGCGGCAGCGTTGCTGGAACCGCCGCCGAGTCCACCACCCATGGGGATTTGTTTGCGGAGCGTGAAGCGGATTTTTGCGTTGATCTTGAGGTGGTCGAGAATCAGACGGGCAGCACGGACGACGAGATTATCTGGGATTTCAATAGAGCTCGCGAGTTCGATTGAGGTCTTGCGGGCACGTGTGAAATCAATTTCAAGTGAATCGCGGAGGCTGACGGTTTGAAAGATAGTGCGGAGTTCGTGGTAGCCGTCGAGGCGCTTGTGCAAGACGCGCAGATCGAGATTGAGCTTGGCGAGCGAAGGTACGGTTACGCGCACTTTAGTAACGAATCAACGAGTAGACATCGCGGCCAGCTAGTTTTCGACGGCCATTGAGGAAGCTCAGTTCGATGACGAAACCAAGACCGGCGACCTGGCCTTTCGACATTTCGACCAGTTGCGCTACGGCGCAGGCGGTGCCTCCGGTAGCCAGAACATCGTCAATAATTACGACGTTCTGGCCGGGCTGAATGGCATCAGCGTGCATTTCCAACTGATCGGTGCCATATTCGAGATCGTATTGCACGCTGACAACGCGATGCGGGAGCTTCTTGGGCTTGCGAACCGGAACGAAACCGGCGTTCAGCGCAAGCGCGATGGCCGGGGCGAAAAAATAACCACGGGCTTCGATGCCGACGACGACGTCGATGGGCGTGGAGCGATAGTGCTCGCGCAGGGCGTCAATAGTCTGGCCGAAACCGGTTTTGTCTTTCAGGAGCGTGGTGATGTCGTAGAAGTTGATGCCGGGCTTAGGGAAATCGGGCACTTCCCGAATTAGACTCTTTAGATGGTCAGCGGAAGGTGACGAATTGGTTTCGATGACGGACACCCGCGATTGTAGCAGGATGGGCTGTTAGAACGAGGTTCAGGAGGCGGTGGCGGTCCGAATGCTGGCATTCGCCATAGCCGGCGCAGCGGCGGGCTGCCAATGCGGCTGTTCGCTAGATACGTTCACCGCGGGCTCGGTCGGGGGATGGTACTCCCAAGGTACCGGGTATTGGCGAAGACAGTCCGGACAACGATAATAGCCGGCAACGGGCCACATAGGATCTCGGTGCATCATTTTGCACCATGCGCGCGCTGGGACTTCGAACACGCGGGACACGCTTTTCAACATTCGATACCTTCTACAACGGTAGTCAGGTAAAGCCCGTAGCTTTCTCCGGTCTTGATGGAAGACTTTTACATCGAAGACCGACGAGCGGATGCAATGCCTGACTCGAAATCTATTGAGTTAGTGAAAGATCTTCGCTAGCTCTGATTGATATTTAAGCTCGCCAACTATTCGATGAAGCCGGAGCAAGGTTTGTTTCAAAAACCATGTAAAAACTACACGTTATGCGGGATGCGCAATAAGGGTAATTGCGAGCGAAATGCTAGACTGAATCCGGTTAAACCGCGATATATTGCATGCGCAATCAAGTTCAACTCATTACCTATGTCGATCGCCTCACGGGAGGCGGAATCAAGCAGTTGGAGACGCTGATGACCGGCGCCTTGAACGGTGTGTTCGGGGGCACACATCTGCTGCCGTTTTTTCATCCGATTGACGGAGCGGATGCAGGCTTTGATCCGATTGATCACACGCTGGTGGATCCGAGACTGGGCGATTGGAACGATGTGCGCTCGTTGAGCGGGCACGTGGAGATCATGGCCGATTTGATTGTGAATCACGTATCGAGCCAATCGCCGCAGTTTCAGGATTTCCGTGAAAAGGGCGAGGAATCGGCCTATGCGGGAATGTTTCTGACGTATGACAGAGTGTTTCCCAAGGGGGCGACGGAGGCGGAGTTGCTGCGCATTTACCGTCCGCGGCCGGGACTTCCCTTCACCGTCTTGAGCTTGAAGAACGGCAAGACGCGCCTGCTTTGGACCACGTTTACGCCGCAGCAGATTGACATTGACGTCAACCAAGCGCAAGGGAAAGCTTATTTGAGTGCGATTTTGAAGCGCTTTGCGGATGCTGGAATTCGGGTCATCCGCCTGGATGCAGCCGGATATGCGATCAAGAAGCCGGGCACGAGCTGCTTCATGATTCCGGAGACTTTCGCCTTTATTTCGGAGCTAACGGCGCAAGCGCGAGCATTGAACATCGAAGTGCTGGTAGAGATTCACAGCTATTACCGGAAACAGATTGAAATCGCAAAACACGTGGACCGGGTTTACGACTTCGCGTTGCCGCCGCTGGTGCTGCACGCGCTGTTTGAAGCCGATGCCGAACCGCTGAAGGAATGGCTGAAGGTGAGCCCGCGCAATGCGGTCACTGTGCTGGATACGCATGACGGAATTGGCGTGATTGATGTGGGCGCGGAGGGCGGAGATACCAAGAATAGCCCGGGGTTGCTGGCTCCGGCGCAGATTGACGCACTGGTAGAAACGATTCATGAACGAAGCGGCGGCCAAAGCCGGAAAGCCACGGGCGCGGCGGCGAGCAATTTAGACCTGTATCAGGTGAACTGCACTTACTATGACGCTTTGGGCAAACGCGATCTGGATTATTTGATTGCGCGGGCCATACAATTCTGGGCTCCGGGCGTGCCGCAGGTTTATTATGTGGGCGCGTTTGGCGGAGTAAACGATATGGAACTGCTGGCGAAGAGCGGCGTGGGACGGGATATCAACCGGCACAACTACACAGCGCAGGAAGTGACGGCGGCGATTCAGAAGCCGATGGTGCGGGCGCTGATCAGCTTGATTCGCTTTCGCAATGCGCATGCCGCTTTTGGCGGCGATTTCACAGTAGAACCGAGCGATGCGCAGGCGCTATCGCTTACGTGGCGGAAGGCGAATGAATGGGCTTCGCTGGATGTGGATTTGAAGAGGCCCGGAGCGGTGATTAGCTACACTTCGGGCGCCGCGATCAAGCGGCATGAACTCGGCTTGACGAACTTGGAGATTAGGTTGTGAACTCGCATTCAACGATTAAAGCGCTCACTTTCATGATGTTCATGATGTTCGGGATGACGACGGAATCGGTGGGTGTGATCATTCCGAAAATCATTGATGAGTTCAAACTCACGATGACGGAGGCGAGCGCTTTTCACTATGCGCCTATGACTGCAATCGCCCTGGCTGGTATTTTGCTTGGCTTTCTGGCTGACAAACTGGGACGGAAGAGGAGCATTGTGCTGGGCCTGATGTTGTTTGCGGTGGCTTCCTATCTTTTTGCGGTGGGAAATGCGTTTGGCTTCTTTGTGGCGCTGCTGGCGATTTCCGGTGTGGCGATCGGCATTTTTAAGACAGGTGCGCTGGCGCTGGTGGGAGACATCACGAATTCAACCACGGAACACACATCGACGATGAACGCGGTGGAAGGTTTTTTCGGGATGGGCGCGATCATCGGGACGGCGATTGTGGCTCGTCTAGTGGCGGCGGGATTTTCCTGGAAGTATTTGTATGTGATTGCGGGTACGGTTTGCGTAGCGCTGATTTTGACGGCGCTGAGTGTGAAGTACCCAAAGACTGTCAAGCACAGTGAGGAGCCGATTGACTTAAGCCGCACGATGCAAATGATGGGCGATCCGTATGCGCTCGCGTTTTCTTCGGGGATCTTTTTGTATGTGGCGGTGGAGTGCGCTATTTACGTTTGGATGCCGACGTTGATCAAAGATCAGCAAGGTTTCTTCGCGCTTTATGCGCTCACGATTTTTTTTGTGTTGCGCGCGATCGGGCGGTTTCTTGGGGCGTGGGTGCTGAACTATTTCGACTGGACTACGGTTTTGCTGTTCTTCAGTTTTGCGATTCTTGTCTGCTTTGCAGGTAGTGTTTGGTTGGGCGCGAGCGCGGCGGTGTTTTTGCTGCCGATTTCGGGGCTGTTCATGTCCGTAATGTACCCGACGCTCAACTCGAAAGGCATCAGTTGTTTTCAAAAAACTCATCATGGCGCGGTCTCCGGGGTGATTTTATTCTTCACGTGCGTGGCAGCGGCATTGGGGCCGCTGGCGATGGGATTCATGGGGGATAAATTTCATGATCCGAAAGCGGGATTTGCGCTGGCCACACTTTTTGCCGCATTGTTGTTTGGCGGATCAGTGGTGAACTTCCTGCGCAAACCGGCGGCGGCACGGTTGCTGCAACTCGAACACAGCGAATACGCGACGCATTGATTAATTGGACAGACGCCGCACGATGGTGGCGGAATTCCAACCGAACGCCAGCCATTCGCCGTTTTCGGAAAAAGTGGCGACGGCGGAGTTTGGAATACGGCCGGGCAGTTTCCGGAGTAGCCGGCCGGTTGATGGGTCAAAAACGCTGATCGTTCCCGATTTGTGTAAATCGTCGCCACTCGCTACGAGCAGGGTCCTGGATTCGTGGATAATGGCTACGGTGGAAATCCATTGACCTGCTTGCACAGCCCATAGAAGACGGTGCGATTTGATGTCGTACAGGAGAAGAGTGGGAAGCGGCGGTTGGTTGGGTTTGCTTTCGCGTAGGTGCAAGCCGCACACCAAATATTGGCCGTTCCGCGAGAAGGTGAAGGCAGTTACGGGATCGGTAGTGGAAGCGGTGAACTCGGGCTTACCGCTGGGCGAATCGTAGATGACGAAACCGTTGGGAATGGTGGCGGCTAGTGAACGTCCGTCGGGGCTGAAAGTGAGGGGACCGCTGCCAGGACCCAGTTGAAACCTGCTGCCTACTTGCAGGTTCCAAACGGTTACTGTGCCGTTGCAAGTGGCGGCCAGCCATCGCCCACCTGGGCTGAACACAGGAGCGGCAGGCATGGCGCTCGCAGCACAATCGAATTGCGATCTTGCCTGTGTACGGATGTCGAACACCTCTAGAGAATTGGCGGTGGTCGAGATAAAGGCGCCATCGGGGCTGAAGGCGACGCCCGAGATGGGGTACTTGATGCGGGGCATAGATATCTGCTGGCGGCGCTCGACATTCCACACTTGCAGAGCGCTGCCTAAATCAGTGCCGCCGCCATTCACCGCCAGATGCATGGCATCGGGGCTGAAGGCGAGGGCAGACGGAGTATATTGGCCCGTCATCCCGTGGGCCAATTTACCCGATGCTACATCCCAAACGTGGACGCTGAAATCTGCCCCGGCAGAGGCGAGCCAATGGCCGTCTGGACTTAGAGCTAACATGCTGAACTCGGCGCTATGGCCATGGATGGTTTTCGCATCGCCGCCGGAGGTGCGACGGACAACCGCGGTATCACCGGAAAGGGATTCATAGGCGAGCCAATCGCCTGTCGCGGAGAATACGATGCGGCTGACTTGACCGCTGATAGTGGCGAAGGGACGGTCATGAGGTAAATCGACGAGCATGGCGCGGCGTGCCGACGGCGTGCTGCGGTCGATGGCGATCCACTTACCATTGTCGGAAGCGCCGCACAGAATTTCGTCGCGGGTTTGTTGAATTTTCCCGGTTTGGAAGTTGTAAGTCGCCAAAGCTCCGCTGGTGTCTTCTTCTCCGGTCTCTTCGGCGACCGCCATGATTTGCGAATTGGTGAAAAAGATATTTGAGACGGCGGCCTCGTCTCTTTTGATGATGCGGGTTTGGACGCCGGACTTGATGTTCCAAACGCGCAAGATGCTGCCGGCTGCAACGGTTTCGGCGGATATGAGGAAGTTACCGTCGGGCGAGAACTTTAATAAGTAGATGGCGGGCTGTGGGCCGCGGAAAGTAACCACGGTTTGACCGGTAAGCGCATCCCACACGCGAAGGGTGTGATCAAGCGAGGCAGAGGCGATATGACTGCTGTCGGGCGAAACACACATGGCTGTAACAATGTTCGAGTGACCGTGGAGGGTACGTATTTCGGCGCCGGTTTGCGGATCCCAAAGCTTCAGCGTTGCGTCTTCGCTGGCGGAGACCAGATATCTACCATCCGGACTGAATGAAAGCGAACTGATGTTCGCGCCATGGCCGGTTTGTAAGACAATGTCGGGAAATGATGCCGCGGCTCCGCCCAAGATTTGGGCCAGGAGGGCAACTAAGGTTAGCCAAATCACTCGCTTTTAGGAGAATAGCGCGTTGTTGATGTGCGGAAGAAATTCGCGCGCAAGAAGCGGATAGCGCTCGGGCCGGTTTCGAACGAAGCTCAAGCTAGAATGCACAGAACAATTGAACCATCGATTCTCTATTTCGGTACTCCCGTGATACTTGTCAGCACGCTGAACGAAGACAATTCGCCGAACGTGGCGCCTATGTCATCTGCGTGGTGGCTCAGGTGGAATTGCATGCTTGGCTTTGGCGCGAGCTCGCAAACGCCGCAGAATCTGCTGCGGACGGGCGAATGTGTTTTGAATCTCCCGTCTCAGGCGTTGGCGGGGAAAGTAAACCGGTTAGCCCGATTAACCGCTTCGGACCCGGTACCGCCGCGAAAACAGAGTATGGGGTACCGGCATGAGCGGAATAAATTCGCTATTGCCGGATTGACGCCGCAAGGATCAGAATTGGTGACGCCGCCTAGGGTTGCGGAGTGTCCGGTTCAGCTAGAGGCAGTGCTCGAACAATCGCGCCCGTTCGGTCATGGCCTTCCGCAGTCGCCGAGCGCTGTGGCGCTTGAGGTTCGGATCGTGAGGGCACATGTGGATGAATCGATTCTTCTGAAAGACAGCGAAAATCGGATCGACCCGGATTTATGGCGTCCCTTGCTGATGAGCTTTTGTCAATTCTATGGATTGGGCGAAAGGCTGCAGGAGTCGACACTTGCGCAGATTCCAGAAAGCGCTTATCGGCCGGCGGCGCACATGAGCCGGTGAACCAGTGGCTTCCTCCAATCGGTTTGAGTAAATTGTATGCAGGGCTCATGAGACTGAATCGTAGAGATTTTCACCGGCTGGCAGGCGCGGCTGGGTTGGGCGCGTGGGTGCGCTCGCTTCGAGCAGCGGAGCAGTTTGACTACCCGTGGAAGCTGGGGGTGATCACGGACGAAGTGAGTCCCGATCTTTCGAAAACCCTGACGAGCTTCGTTCCGAAATACCAACTCGGTTGGGTAGAGATTCGCGATCTGCGAATTGATGGTAAAGGCAAGTACGTGTATAAGGCGGCGTCGGCGGATGAGATTAGAGATATCCGCAAGCAAATGGACGATGCGGGCGTGAAACTTTCGATGCTCGATACAGCGTTCTATAAAATTCCGCTGCCGGGGACTACGCCGGTAGGGGAAGGCGCAGGGGAACTGAACCCGGGTGAGGGCGAATTCGCGCGCCAGTTGGACGAACTGAAGCGAGGAGCGGAAGCGGCGCATGCGCTGGGGACTAAGAAGGTTCGCATCTTTACGTTTTTGCGCGTGGCCGATCCGAATACGATTTTCGAGCGCATGGTAGAGGAACTGCATAAAGCGCTCGTAGTTGCGAAAGAGCAAGATGTGATTTTGGTGGTTGAGAACGAGCACAGCTGCAACACCGGGACTGCAACGGAAGCGGCCAAGCTCTTCGCGGCAGTGAAAGACCGCCGCTTGATGCACAATTGGGACCCGGGGAATTGTTTCATGGGAGGGGAGCAGCCGTTTCCCAAAGGCTGGGACATGCTGGACCACAAACGCATCGTCCATGTTCATTTGAAAGATGCAGCGGGGAAACAGTGGCGACCGATTGGCGGCGGGGAAATCGATTTTGCCGGTCAGTTTAAAGCCTTGAAGGACATGAAGTATTCCGAGACGCTCTCATTGGAGACGCATTACCGGAATGCAGCCCACGATAGTTACAGCTCAAGCGTTGAATCAATGGACGGGTTGTTCAACGTTCTGAAGAAAGTTTAAGAGGAATCAATGGAAAACAGTTTAGAGAATCCGGGGCGGCGCAGCTTTCTGAAGACAGGGGCGGCGGCGCTGGCGACGAGCGCGATTTCAGCCAACCGAGTGCTGGGCGCAAATGACCGCATTCGCGTGGCCGTGGTAGGCGTTCGCGGCCGCGGACGGGATCACATTCGCGGCTACAAAGGAATACCCGGCGTGGAAGTGGCTTATCTCTGCGACATCGACGACAAAGTTTTGACCGAACGCTGCGCTGAAACGGAAAAGCTTTGGACGAACAAGCCGCAAACTTACAAAGATTTCCGCAAGCTGCTTGAGAACAAAGATGTGGACGCGGTTTCCATTGCGACGCCGAACCACTGGCATTCGCTCATGGGAGTTTGGGCGGCACAAGCGAAGAAAGATATCTACATTGAAAAGCCCTGTTCGCACAATTGGTGGGAAGGGCGGCAGTTGGTGCGCGCGGTTGAGAAGTACAACGTGATCTGCGAGCACGGCAGCCAATGCCGGTCGAGCGTCGCTATTCGAGAAGCGATGGATCAAATGAAGAGCGGGCTGATTGGCGATGTGTATTTTTCGCGCGGCCTTTGCTATAAATGGCGCGATACGATTGGGCGCGCTTCGCCGGAAGCGGTGCCGGCCGGAGTGGACTACGATCTTTGGACCGGACCCGCCCCAATGAAGCCGTTCACGAAAAACCGTTTCCATTACAACTGGCATTGGATTTGGGACACCGGCAACGGCGATTTGGGGAATCAAGGCATTCACGAATTGGATCTGGCGCGTTGGGGGCTGGGCGTGGAGCTTCCCTTCAAAGTGACGGCGATCGGCGGACACTTCCTGTTCGACGACGATCAAGAAACACCGAACACGATCACGGCGATTTACGAATTCCGAACCGCCGACGGCAAATCTCGCATGATGAACTTTGAAGTGCGCGGATGGATGACGAACCACGAAGCGGACATCGGAACAGCGCAGTTCAGCGGCGGCGATGTGCCTACAGCTGGCTTGACGGCGGCGGCTGCGAAACAAACGTCGCTGGGCCCCGCATCGGGCAAGCCTTCCACAATCGGCAATCTTTATTACGGATCGAAAGGGTATCTGGCGATTTCGAATTACGGCGCCTACAAATCGTTTCTGGGCCCGAACAATGAGCCGGGTCCGGCGAAAGAGGCGCCGGTTCATAATGAGCACTTTGCGAATTTCATCGATTGCATGCGCAGCCGCAAGGCGGAAGACTTGCATGCGCCGATTCGCGAAGGGTATCTTTCTTCAACGCTGGTGCATTTGGCGAATGCGTCTTATCGATTAGGGCGTACAGTGCACTTCGATCCAGTGAAAGAAGAAGTTGTTAGCGATTCAGAAGCCTCAGCATTGCTGAAGGGAACGTACCGGCATCCCTTCGTGGTGCCAGAGCGCGTTTAGATCGCGAGCCACTCGATAACGGTTGCTTTCAAGGCTTTCTTGTCGAACTTTTCGGGCAAGAAGCCGGAAATCACGGCGGCGGAATCGGCTTTCGCCGCCAAGACTTCGCGCACGTTCGCCAAGGTGATGCCGCCAATGGCGCAGAGCGGCTTCTTGGTTAGCGTGCGCAGTGTTTTTATGCCATCGATACCGACCACTGGGTTGGGCTTGAGCTTGGATGTCGTGTCAAAGATGGGACCAATAGAGATGTATTCCACCGGCTCTGTCTCAGCGAGTTGCAGTTGACGCGAGTTGTGGGTGGAATAGCCGATTACCTCGTCGGAGATGATCTCGCGCGCCGCGCTGGGCGTGAGATCCTCCTGGCCTAGGTGCAACGCGCAGCGAAGGAGTTTGGCGAAGTCGGCGCGGTCATTCAAAACGAAAAGAACGCCTGCCTCCTGGCAGAGATGCGCTAGCTGCCTGGCTTCGTCAAAATGCGCTTGGGTCCAATCTTCCTTATGCCGATATTGGAGAATCTTCACGCCGGAATCCAGCAAAATCTCGGCCGTTTTCTTAACGGGGCAGGTGCGCTCGGCCAAGACCTTGGTGTCCAAGATGGGATAGAACTTAGGCAGGCGAAAAGGGGTCGTAGAATTCATTGGGCGTCGTTCAAAAAGCGGTCAAAGAAGTGGGCGGCTCGGGTGAACGCGTCGCGGTAGCTTTCATCGCGAGCGTAGGCGTGATTCTCTTCCGGATAAAAAGCTTCTTCGAACGGCTTGCCTTCGTGAATCAGCTTTTCGGAAAGCTGAACGGCTTCCTGGAAGAGCACGTTGTTATCTGCAATGCCGTGTACGATCAACAGATGGTTCTGGAGCCGGCTGGAAAAGTGAATCGGAGAGCTGCGCTGATAAGCTTCCGGATTTTCGGCGGGCGACGTGAGACGCTGGTCGGTATAGTTGGCGTTGTAGTTGGCCCAATCATAGACACCTGAAAAAGCTGCGCCCGCTTTGAACGTGGCAGGCGCTTTAAACATGGCCTGGGCGGTCATAAAACCGCCATAACTCCAGCCCCAGATGCCGATGCGGTTCATGTCAATGTTTTTCAAGCCGCGCAAGTACTCCACTCCACCGAGCACGTCTTCCAAATCCGGTCCGCCCATATTGAGATAGACGCCGCTGCGCCAATCTCTGCCGTAATTAGTGCTGCCACGGTAATCCATTTCCAGAATCACGTAGCCTTGGCTGGCCAGATAGTTGTTAAAGACAAAACGAAATTCCTGATAGCTGCCCCATTGTTCAAGAACGCTGGTGGCGTAGCCCGCGCCATGGATGTAGACGATGGCGGGATGGGGCTTAGCGGAAGGATCGTCCGGCTTGTAACCAGGCGGCAGCAATAGCCGCGCTGAAACCGGTTTGCCGTCTTTAAGCGACGGGTAATGCAAGAAGCGAGCCTCGGCCCACGGAAGTTTGTAGAACGCCGGCAAGGGAGATTGAGTGACGCGGCGGCCATCGACGAAAAGGTCGAAGGGGGTTTTCATATCGGCGCGCATTTCGGCTAGGACTTTGCCATCGTCCGACATCCAGCCAATGTGCAGACCAGCGGACTTAGACAAACGCTCGGGGGCGGCGCTGCCATCGGCTTTTACACGGTAGAACTGGCGCTCCGAAGTGGACTCCTGGGTGGAGGAATAATAGATCCAATCTCCGATCCATTGCGGGCCGTTCGAGAACGGATCATTGTGAATTTCCCAGTCGCCATGGGTGATTTGTTTGAGATCGCCACCGTCCGGAGCGACGGTGTACAGATGCTGATAGCCCGATTGATCGCTGGTGAACCAAAGACGTTTGCCGGCTTGGTCCCAACCGACGTCGGCTGCTTCCACCCAGCGGTCGTCCGCCTGATGAAAAACGCTCTTGGATTTGCCGGTGTTGGCATCCACGACTCGAATGTCCTGGCTTTTGTAATTCGGCGCTTGCTCTACCACGAGGATGTATTTCGAATCGGGTGACCAGAGAGGCGCGCGGCGCGCAATTCCCTTCCCCACGTCGAGCGACCGTGGCGGAGCGTCACCGGAGGCCTCCGTGACGAACCAGTCGGCTTTGACAGGTGCGTCTCCCGCGACACTGCGCGGAAACGGTTCGGCAATGACAAACTGACCCGAATAGATGGGCAGCGGGAGCGTGCGGCCGCGATTCGCATTCGTGGAATACGCAAGCATTTTGCCATCTGGCGACCAATGAAATCCGCCAAGCGAAGCCGGTGGTTTGATGTCGGTTCGCTGTTCGAGTACGCTTTGGCCAGTTAAGCTCAGCACATAGATTTGGCCCGCTTGCGAAAAGGCAATTTTGGTAGCGTCGGGCGACAACTGCGGGTTGGTTTCGGCTGCTTTGGTTTTCGTCAACCGGCGGAAAGCGCTGCCATCGGTGTGAGCCAGAAAAAGATCGCCGCGGTAAGAGAAAATGACTTGTTTGCCATCTTCAGAAACATCATAACCGCCAATGCCGGCTTGGGGAGCAAGGTACTCACGGCGATGCGGATCGCGTTCGGCTTCGCTTTCGTTGATGGGATCTTTCAGCTTTTCAAGATCAGTAAGCCGTTTTAGAGACTTTTTGTCGGCATCATAGGCATAGAGATCATGGAATGCCTGACCGTGTTCGTTCCAAGTGAAGCAGAGGATGTGGGCATGTTTTGCCCATGCGAGTTGCGAGGGCGTGGTGCCCCAAACGTAAGGGCGGGTGAACAGACGATCAAGCGTAAATTCCTGGGCGAACGATGCTAAGGCAGCCGCCCCCAACAAAACAATGGCGCGAAGCATGAATGCGATTATTGTAACCGCCGTTTATTTGCGTTCGCCGGCCAGCAACGGGGGAACGGTCTTTTCGGAGTTCACCGCGAACGGGACTTGCTCTGTGATCTGAATGCCGAAGCCTTCGAGGCCCACCACCTTGCGGGGATGGTTCGTGAGCAGGCGGATGGACGACAATCCCAAATCAGACAGGATTTGCGCGCCCACGCCGGACTCATGCTGCAACGGCGGATGCCCTTCAGAAGGAATAAAGGGAGATTGACCGCGACCGTGGCCCACTAGCTCCCGTTTGCCGTCGCGCGCGATGGTACGCAACCCAGCGCCTGTTTGGTGCAAATAGATGAATACACCGCTGCCGGCTTTAGCAATCGCTTCAAGCGCGGCTGGAATCAGCTGGCGGCAGTCACATTCGGTTGAACCGAACACATCGCCATAAACACAGTGGGAATGAACGCGCACCAGAACGTTGGCTTTGCCAGACACATCGCCATGTACCAGCACGAGATGAGCTTCGTTATCAAGCCGGCTTACGTAGCGGATGGTCTGAAATTCGCCTTGCGGAGTATTCAAACGGCCGGCGGCTTCACGTTGAATGAATTTCTCGGTCTGCAGGCGGTAGCGAATGAGGTCGGCTACTGAAATCATTTTCAAGCCGTACTGGCTGCAGAATTCGATCAACTGCGGCACGCGCGCCATGGTGCCGTCTTGGTTCATGATTTCGCAGATCACGCCACCCGGAGATAGACCCGCGAGGCGCGCCAAGTCCACCGCCGCTTCCGTTTGACCGGATCGCACTAGAACGCCGCCAGGACGCGCGCGTAAAGGAAATACATGGCCGGGACGCGCGAGGTCTTGGGGCTTGGTTTCGGGGCGCATAGCCACCAGAATGGTGTGCGCGCGGTCATAAGCGGAGATGCCGGTGGAAACACCTTCGGCCGCGTCAATCGCTTCACAAAAAGCCGTTCCGAAGCGCGCAGTGTTCACGGGCGACATCGGCTGCAAGTCAAGCCGCGTGCAAACATCCGCATCCAGCGCCAAACAAATCAGACCACGCCCGTGGGTAGCCATAAAGTTGATGGCCGCGGGCGTGATCTTTTCGGCGGCGATGGTGAGATCGCCTTCGTTTTCGCGGTCCTCATCGTCCACTACAATGAGGACCTTGCCTTGCCGGAAGTCTTCGATGGCTTCCGGAATCGACGCGAAGTTCATTCTTTCAAAACTGCCTTTTAAACGGGAACTGCTAAGCCGGCTTTCACCTGCCAGGGCTTGGCCGAACTAATAGCAGCGTTGACGGCATTGATGTTCTTTACACCTTCGCCACTGAGCCAATCCTCCAGCGCTTTCACCCCTTGTTTCGCATATACCGGAATGCCTTCTTTCCAGGTGGCGCGACCACACAGAACTCCCGAATAATCGGTACCGGCTTCGGCGGCAAGACTTAAGCTTTCCACAAACTGGGCATTCCCTACGCCTGCGCTCAAATAGATGAAAGGCTTGGTAGCCACATCGGCAGCTTTACGGTAGAAATCCAACGCTTCCTTGCGTGTTTGCGCGGCTTTGCCTTTGAAAACGCTGCTGCCTTCGACAAACTCGGCGTTGGTGGGAACTTCGACTTTAAGGATATCCACGCCATACTGCGGTTTGCTGAATTCCTTCATCGAGCCAATCACGACTTCGGGTTTCTTCTTGGCGTAATCGAAACCCTTTTCATCGCCGCCTGCCGGGTCATAGCCGACAAATTCGAGGAAGAATGGGATGTCATGGAACTCGCACTCCGCACCGATGCGTTCGATGAAGGCATGCTTGATATCGTTGACGTCCGCCTTGTCAAAAGGCGAGTAGTAGATCAAAATTTTTACGGCATCGGCGCCCATATCGACAATGCGCTTCACGGAAAGATGCGGCAGCAAATCGGGAAGCCGGCCGGGCTTCGTGTTGTCATAACCGCTTTCTTCGTAAGCGAGCAACAAGCCGGCATTATTCGAGCGCGCTTTGGCAGCGGGCAAACCAAATTCAGGATCGAGCAAAATGGCGCTGGCGTGTGGCGTCAGCACCTTGGAGACGGCTACCTTGAACTCCGACATCATATCGTCAGTGACTTGATCTTGAGATACGCCCTTGCCGGCGGCAATTGACTTACGCAAGCTCCCACGTTGATCCATCGCAGCGGCGGCGATCACACCCTTCTTATTCGAGAGAGCGTTCAGGTGCTTAATTTTTCCATCGGATAGCATTTTAGGTTCTTTTAGACTCCGGGATTGAAATTACAATGACTTCGCGAGGCGTTCAAAACGCTCGGAATTGTTCAGTATATCGAATTCGGCGATTTAAGACCGTGCGCCGGAACACCTACTTGTCGCCTACTATTTCACGCGCTCTGGATAGCGAACCCAAGTTGAATACGTTCGCGTAACCCATCCCTTTGAGCTTTTGAGCGGCGACGCCACTGCGCATGCCGCTTTGGCAATGAAGTAAGAGCGCTTGCGTCTTGTCCTTGGCTATTTGCGGCGCCAGAGCTTCCAGCTCATCCAGAGGTACATTCAACGCTTCCGCCAGATGCCCAGCGTTGAATTCGCTACGAGAGCGGGCATCAATCACTAAACCTCCAGTTTCCAAAGCTTGTTTCGCGGCGTTCGGCGAAATTTGGCCGCGCCTTCGCAACCAGATCACGAAGGCGAATCCGGCGGCAAGCAGCAAAAGCAGCTTCAGGTTCATAGGTTTTAGGGTAGCCTCGACAGCCGGGACAAACAAAAGGGCCCAACTCATGCCCATTCGGCGTAAGCTGGGCCATTGTTTATTTCTCTACGCTGGTTTGTTTCACGAAAGTCGCCACGTCGTCGTGGAACTTGGTGAGAATCGTTTCGCTCACATACACCATGTGGCCGGATTCGTAGTAGTGGTATTGAATGTTCTTCTGCAAATCTTGCGGAATCTGCAGATGGTGCATTTCAAAGACGCCTTCGTAGTAAGGCGTGGCAAGATCATAATATCCGCCGGCTACTAAGATCCGCATTTTAGGATTGAGCTTCATCTTGACCGAAAGATCGGGCATGACATTCAATCCACTCTCGCCAGCGTCATAGCCGCCGGGCGGCCGATGATGCAGATCCCACATAAACTGATCGCCGTAGGCGTTGGGCTTGTAGGTATCGTTCTTCCCGTACTTCAAGTCAGTGCGCAGGTATTGATTGATCGCCGTTGAATAGGCGGCGGAAATAGCTTCCGATTGCGGGTCGTATTCAGCGCCTTCCGACAGTGGATTCAGCGGCGGCCCGCTGTAACGAGTATCCAATCGGCCGGCAGTGAGACCTTGCGGATCAAGCAGCATCTTTGAAAACTGGCCGCCTTCCACTCGCAAATTCGCTTTTAGCCAATATTCGGCGGGTAGGCCCGTATAATCGTGGAGCTTTTGCGCAATCCCGTTGCGGTCGGAATCGGAAAGCTCGGCGCCCGCCAGAAGCGCGTGCTCATACTCACCCATGGCGAACTTTTCCACCTCGCGCAGAAAAGTCTCCAAGGCAGCCGGCTGATTCGTCAATTTGTGATGGTAAAAGGCGGTAGCGGCGTAAGTAGGTAGTGCGAGCGCGTATGCCTGATCGACACCGGGATTCCAGCGCGGATCGTCAACCGAATTGTCAAAGCTCAATATGGTGGACAGCAGCACAATTCCGTTCAAGTCAACATTGTTTAACAGAGAACTCAAAACCGCCGACCGCGGCGTGCCATAGCTTTCGCCGAACAGGTACTTGGGGGAATTCCAACGGTCGTACTTCGTGAGGAAGCGACGAATGAAGCGCTCAAAGGCATGCGCGTCCTGGTCGACACCGTAGAAGGTCTTCGGTGCGTCTTTACCCATGATTCGGCTGAAACCAGTGCCGGGCGCATCGATGAAAACAAGGTCGGTCACATCGAGCAAACTGAATTTGTTTTCTACCAGCGTGTACGGAGCGCCGGCCGGATGCTCCGTGCCTTCCGTGACAACACGGCGTGGGCCGAAAGAGCCCATGTGGAGCCACATGGTGGATGAGCCGGGGCCGCCGTTATAAAGGAACATCACCGGACGCGTCGCGCTGGCATCTTTTTTGATGTAAGCGACGTAAAACATACGGGCGGTCGGCGGATCGTCCTCAGGCTTCTTCGGGTCTTCCGCATTGACGGCCGCATATGGCAAAAGTTCGCCATTCAGGCCTAGTTTGCTATCGTACGCGTCGTTGCCACCGACCGTGATAGTGCCTGCCACCGCGCGATAGGCGATCTTCTGCCCGCCCACTGTGACGGCTCCTTCGGTAGTGGAATCTGCGGGTGCAACGGCTGCCGCAGCCTCCTTCTTATCTTTTTCTTCTTTCTTGTCCTGGTCTGACTGCTGCGCGCCCGCCAGCAAAACGAGCGCGAAAATTCCAATAAAACTGAGTATCATCGATGTCTTCACTCAATTGGCCCCTTTGTAGTTTATCCTCATATCACGAATACGTTACACTCGAAAACTATAGAACAGAGCAACCTCTTCGCGGCCGAAGTGATGGCCGAAAGCGCCACGCTGCTCCACGGTTTCGCGGCGCGGCAAGAAGTGCGGATATTCGAGTGTATCGCCAAGATTTCCGCCGTCTCGCCGTTTCGCCACATGATCACACCCGGCGGGTTTCGCATGTCGGTAGCGATGACGAGCTGCGGCGAGGTTGGTTGGATCACAGATCGAACCGGCTATCGCTATTCGGCAAGTGATCCTGAAACCGGTAAGCCTTGGCCTGCCATGCCGGCGTTATTTTTTGAACTGGCTGAGCAATCGGCTCAAGCCGGAGGATTCGCCGGGTTCACGCCCGATGCCTGTTTGATTAATCGCTACGAACCGGGCGCGCGCATGAGCCTGCATCAAGATAAAGACGAAGCCGATTTCGGGCAGCCGATTGTCTCCGTGTCGCTCGGCTTGCCGGCTACTTTTCTTTTCGGCGGACTCAGCCGCAAAGAACGGCCGAAACGCTACCTGCTCCAAAGCGGGGATGTTGTGGTTTGGGGCGGTCCCACGCGGCTCGCTTATCATGGCGTCGCGCCGTTGAAAGATGGCGTAACCGCCCTCACCGGAGCGTACCGGTTCAACTTGACCTTTCGCAGGGCGGTTTAAGAAAAACGCGCAAGACGGGCGCGGTGTCAGGCGGCCACCGGAAGAGTTGCGGAGTGTCTCTTCTCTCACGGTGGCGCGCATCCCCGCCCTTTGCGCTTTTGAAAAACACGCGCAAGACGGTCGCGGTGTCAAGCGGCCACCGGAAGAGTTGTGGAGTGTCTCTTCTCTCACGGTGGCGCGCATCCGCGCCCTTTGCGCTTTTGAAAAACACGCGCAAGACGGTCGCGGTGTCAAGCGGCCACCGGAAGAGTTGCGGAGTGTTTGTTCTCTCAGGGTGGCGCGCATCCGCGCCCTTTGCGCTTTTAGAATCAAGTCAACCTATAATCGGACTATGCAGCGTAATGAATGGATTGCATCCAGACAGAACGATCCGATTCGCACCCAGATTCACTATGCCCGAAAAGGCGTAATTACGGGTGAAATGGAGTTCATTGCCAAACGCGAAAATCTGACGCCGGAAGTGATTCGCGCGGAAGTGGCGCGCGGGCGCATGATTATTCCCGCCAATATCAACCACCGCAGTCTCGAACCCATGTGCATCGGCGTTGCCTCAACGTGCAAGATCAACGCCAATATCGGCAATTCCGCCACCACATCCAACATTGAGGAGGAACTGGCCAAGCTGCAATACGCCGTAAAATATGGCGCCGATACGGTGATGGATCTTTCCACCGGCGGCGACATTCCGCGCATCCGTCAAGCCATTATCGACGCCTCGCCTGTGCCGATTGGCACGGTGCCCATTTATGAAGCGCTGAACCGCGTCCGCAGAGTGGAAGATCTGAACATCAGCGTCCTGCTGGAAGTGATTGAAGAGCAGGCTGAGCAGGGCGTGGACTATATGACCATTCACGCCGGTGTGCTGGTGCAATATGTGCCGCTGGCGAAGAACCGCATCACGGGCATTGTGAGCCGCGGCGGCGCAATCCTGGCAGAGTGGATGGTCAAGAACCACAAACAGAATTTGCTGTATGAGAATTTTGAAGCCATCTGCAAGATTTTTCAAAAGTACGATGTCAGTTTCTCATTGGGCGACGGCCTGCGTCCTGGCTGCCTGGCGGATGCGAGCGATGCGGCCCAATTCGCAGAACTCAAAACGCTGGGCGAATTGACACGCAAAGCCTGGGATTACGACGTGCAAGTGATGATTGAAGGGCCGGGGCACATCCCCATGGATCAAATTGCGCTGCAAGTGGAAAAAGAAAAAGAGATGTGTTACGAAGCCCCGTTCTACACGCTCGGGCCGCTTGTCACCGACATCGCCCCCGGGTATGACCACATCACTTCCGCCATTGGCGCCGCGATGATCGGCTGGTATGGCGCGTCGATGCTTTGCTACGTCACGCCGAAAGAACATCTTGGGTTGCCCAATCGCGAGGATGTGAAGCAAGGCATCATTGCCTACAAGATTGCCGCCCATGCGGCCGATGTGGCACGGCACCGGAGCGGCGCGCGCGACCGCGACGACGAACTTTCCCGGGCGCGGTTCCAGTTCGATTGGCGCAAGCAGTTTGCTCTTTCGCTCGACCCCGAAACCGCCGAGGCCATGCATGATGAAACGCTTCCGGAAGAAGGTTTCAAAGATGCCGCTTTTTGTTCTATGTGCGGACCGAAGTTCTGTTCCATGAATCACTCTGCCAAGACGCAGGAGTTTACGGAAGCGGACGCGAACGAGGTTCTGGCACAGAACTTCGTCAAACTCCCGTGAACCACTTTCGGTCTGACGACCGGGTTTTGCTATTGGCGATCCCCGCGAAACAGGATCTGGCTGCGTTAGCGCGCTTGCTGGTTCGAGGCACGGTTGTTGCGCTGGGTACGGCCGAGGAAGTGGCCGAAGCGCGAATGCATTTTCAGGAATTCGGCAACGTAATGCTGCTGGATGCGCCGCCGGATAAGATTCCCTGGCATGGTGGGGCTTTCGACAAGATTGTGGTGCCGCAGCAATATGAGCGCCTTCTGCCACACCTTTCGCAGGAGCTTCACCGGCTGCTGGCTCCGGGTGGCGAGATCATTCAGAAAGCGGCTAGTTGGGCCTGACACCCAGGTCAAGACGTTCCGCCAGTGCCTGTGCGCGCTTCGCGTCGTCCACATCGCCGGCCTTAAACAGCGCCTGGGCCAACCCGTAATTCATTTCGGCTGAAAGTGGATCAATCACCAACCCATTCCTAAAGGTCTCCAGCGCTTTATGCCAATCGCCCGTTTTGAATTGCAGTGATCCAAGGTGAACGTAAGCAGCCGTGAAATCCTTTTCAAGTTCGATCGCACGCGCAAACTCGGCTTGGGCGTTTTTCAAATCGCCTTGTAGTTCGTGAGTTGCGCCCAGTTCGAAGTGAGTGGCTGCGTCATCGGGATAGAGTTTCAAAGCCACTGCCAGCACTTCCGTTCCTTTCTTCGCATTCCCCGCCTGAATGTAAGTAGTTGCAATAAGAGTGAGAGCTTTCAAGAATCTTGGATAGATTTTTAGAGCCTCTTGTGCCTTGCCAATGGCTCCGACAGCATCGCCTTTAGCCGCCAACGCTTCCGCCTGATTTTCCAACTGTTCTGCCTGCCATCGGAAATCGCGCGGTAGCCGCTGGAAGAATTTCCAACGGCCAGCTTGTTCCGTAACCTCGCTAACTTGGCCGTAGTCGAGCGCAAGCGGACGCTCGCCCAGGTATCCGCCGATCGCAGCGCTCCCATCCAGGGAGGTCTCACGCGCCACGCTGTAGAACGGTTCGCCGGCAAGCACTCTCGCTCTAGCACGCAAAGCAGTTTCCTTGTTGCTGGCGGAAATCATTCGCACGTATGCGCTCAGGGGGCGAACCTGCGTTCTCCATTCGGGCGAATGAGCAGTGGCTGCGGCGCCTTGTTCAGGATGAACCCGAATCCAGTGATCCACCAAGTGCAGCGGACCCATTTCAACAGCGGGCATGTGGCATTCAATGCATTTTGCGCGCGCATTCACCGGACAGATCGCAGCATGTGATTTCACCTGTTCGGCGTGGCAGTTCAAGCACACTTTCACTGCTCGAGGATCGTCCGTTGAATCTTGATGAGGATTATGGCAAGTAACGCAATTGAACGCTCTTCCGCTTTGAATAAAGCATTCGGAACGCTCGATAGCGCGTACCTGATTGGCCACCAACAAATCGTCACCGCTCGGATCGGCGAAATTTGTCAAACCAACATGGCACTGGGCGCAGACTTGGATACTATCCTCATTCGACAAGCGCGCGGGATTCAAGATACTTTGGCCCGGTTTCGCCAGATGTTCGGATCCAGGGCCGTGGCAGCTTTCACAGCGCACGCCTTGATCCCGCTGTCCGTGGCAATCCAAACAGCGCTTCTCAAACGTCGGGCTCAATACAAGGCCGAGTGTGGCTTCTAGCGTGTCCGGTTTTGCCGCTGAACAACCGGGCGCAAGCAGCAGTTTTCCCTGTTCAGGACTCCAGGCATAACGCGACTGAATCAAAGTACGCCGCCCAAGCGGGATGCCATCCACTTGATCAATGGCCGCAAGAAAACCAATACCGTGACGGCGACCGCCGACGAGGACATCCACAGGCAGGCTGGTTTTCTGCGCCAAGTAAGTGAAGCCGCCGCCGAGCCGCTTCACTTCATAGCCTGAGATGGCCGCATCAAAGTTCGAGGCAAGCCAACTGGTTAGCTTTCCCTGCCACGTCGTCGCCATCGCCGTCTTAGCCTGTTTTACGGCAATGTCTTGATGGCAAAGAGCGCACTTCTGCGGCCCGACGAAATGCGCATTGGGCAACAAAAACAAGACTGCGGCGAAAGCCGCCCCTTGCGAGGGACCTTCGCCGCGTTTACTGCTACCAAACTCAAAAAGCAAGTTTCATTGAGAACTGTATCTCACGCTGCGTGTTTGCCGTGCCTGTAATAACGCCGAAGTTGGCATTCCCCAGAGTGCTTTGAGGACCCCCTAAGACCACGGAGTTACTGATGTTAAAGAAGTCGCAGCGGAATTGAAGATTGGTTCGTTCCTTGATGGGGAACATCCGGGTCAAAGACATATCCAGATTGTGCCAATAGGGGGTTCTCAGACTATTGCGGCCCAAGTCTCCCCATGCGCCCACCTGCGTCGCGGTAGCCACAGTCGGACTCGCAAAAGCGGCGGGATTTAGGTAGTTGAGCGGGCCAGCGCCGGAAAGATAGGGGTTGGCCAGAACCAGGTTCGCTCGAGTCACATCGTTACCGGTTCCTGCTGTGTCTCCATTAGCCATAGTCACATCGAAGGGCGTGCCAGAATGCAAAGTAAGAATCCCGCTCAGTTGCCAGTTGCCCACAATGTAATCGAGAGCGCTGTTGTGCGTGCTGAATTGCCTGCCCTTGCCGACCGGTATGTCATACACAAAGCTACCCGAGAAGATATGAGGCAAATCAAATCCCGAAACGCTGAAATCGTTGTTCGTATTGTAAGGAGTCTGAACCTCGCAGCCCTCCGCCCCAAAGTCACCCGAGCAGCCTCTGTCCTCGGACTTGGAATAGGTGTAGGAAATGATGTACGTCAAGCCGTGGCTGGCGCGCTGTTGCAATCGAAATTGGAACGATTCGTACTTACTTTGACCGACGCTCTTGTCATAGAAGGTCGGAGTAATATACGGATATGGGCGGCGCGCCGCCTCGGTAGCAATCGTTCCGGGTGTTGGATCGGTATTGCCTTGCGTGCCTTCGTTGAGCTGTAAGTCGTGCGCGCCGACGTAAGCAAGAGAGAGAACGATGTTGTTCCCCAATCCCTGTTCGACGCCGAAATCCCATTGGTCCGAGTAAGGCATTTTGTACTTGCCGGGATCGACATACCAATCCACAAAGCCCGAGCTGAGAAAGGGCGTCGCGGTTGGATAGACTACACTGCCGCTGCCGAGATTGAAAGGATTGCCGATGGTGGCTGCAGTTCCACCAGGATGATTCAAGTTTTGGGCTAGAAGTTGACCGATGTCGGGCCACGTTCCTTCATAGTTCTGCGCCAACTGAATAATGGCATTCCAGTTGTCATAGAAACGGCCGTAGCCGGCGCGGATAGCGGTCTTGTCAGTCAAGCGATAGGCCACGCCCGCCCGTGGCTGCCAATCGCTATGGTCGTTCGTATAAATGGAGCCATTGCTGTGGCTGGTCACTACAACGTTCGCCGGGAGGGTACCCCCAGGGATACAGGGATAGCCTTGGGTAGCGCTGCACGCCGCCGGAACTCGAGCCAAAATGTACGTTCCATTGTTTAGATCGATGTCTCCAACGTAGGCGTCGGGCGCGGGCGTTTGACCGTAAATCGGCCACAGAGTTACGTCGTAGCGAAGCCCCAGGTTAATAGTCAACTTACTGTTGACTTTAAACTGATCCTGAAAGTAGCCTCCATTAACCCAGCCGCCGTGTTCCGTTTCGAGTACATTGCGCCGGCCGGCATTATCGGGAAGGCCGAGCAAAAAGGAAGCGAATGAATCGCCTGTGCCCGTGGGGCTGGCGGGATTCTGGGTCGGTACGATGCTAAATGCATCATCTGTGTTGTAAATCGGCGAGAGCGTGTTGTTGGTGGCGAAGTTCGCTCCCATTTTCAACGTGTGACGGCCTATCGTCTTGGTAAAGCTACCGCCAAATGTCCAATCGTCGGCGTACTCGGTATCCTGTGCGCTCTGCCCTGCTCCGCCGAGGTACGACGTACCCATGCCCGGAACAAAGTTGCCCTTTACACCCGAAAAGTTGCCGAGGAAGTTCGCTGAAGCACCTAGCGACACCAACTGATTCGCCAGCCCTGTACCGACACCCAGCGGGTTATTGCCGGTGTCGGCATTCCCAAGATTACGTCCGAAGAATGCGTCCATCACCGCAGTTGGACTGAAAGTGTGGATCTCATGGATTACACCGTTCGAACCATAGTCGTTAGCATAACTCGTAGCGCCCGTATATCCGTCGGATGAAGTTTGGGGCTCCCAGTACTGTGAGACGCGGGCAAAAAGGCTATCATGTTCGCCAAAGGTTTGGTCCACGCGGACTGAGTAGGTATCTTGACGCAAGTGAGTGGGAGAATTGTCTATATAATTGTTGCCACTCGCCACGTAGGGTCCGGTTGGATAATTTACCTTTGCATAAGCGGCTGCAATCGGGTTGATGGAGGTTGTTGGGATCATGTTACCGGGAAATGGTGCGCCGGTAGCTGGGTTGTAGATAGTGTTGAACCCCTGGAAATTACCAGCTAGTTGCGCCGATGTCGGTGCAAGGCCGGTACTTTGCGATGCTACGCTCTGCCGGTACCCTTCATACCCGCCAAAGAAGAACGTTTTGTTGCGGCCGTTGTAGAGTTTTGGAATCACCACTGGGCCGCCAATGGAGACACCGAATTGATTCTGTCTTAGAGCGTTGCGGGGATTACCAAATGAGTTGGCGAAGAAGCCGTTTGCATCGAGCACGTCATTCCGCAAAAACTCCCAAACGCTGCCGTGGAGCGAGTTGGTGCCCGATTTCGTCGCAACGTTGACGATTCCGCCCGGCGCTTGCCCAAATTCAGCCAGATCGTTGTGTGACTGAACCTTGAATTCCTGCACTGTGTCTACGATGGGCTGAACGTTGTAGTTTCCGATAAACGATCCCAGGTCAACGACGCCGTCCATCAGGAACATATTGCTCCGGTTGCGCTGACCGTTGAGAGCCGGGAATGAAAACGCGCCGACCGCGTTACCGGCGAAGCCGCCGCCTCCGCCCGAGTTTTGGCCCACGCTGATCGGGCTGGCGCCCGGCGTTAGCGTCAACAACTGGGTAAAGTTTCGTCCGTTCAACGGCAAATCCTGCACAGCCTGTTCGCTGATCACGGTTCCGAGTTCGGAAGTAGATGCTTCAATCGCGACAGCCGACGCTTCCACCGTGACCTCCTGCTGGGTGGAACCGACACTTAAGCTGAAATCAATCGTAGCCGTTTGGTTTACGCTTAGGCGAACCGGTTGCTGAGTTTGAGTGCTGAAACCGGTTTTCGAAATCTTGACTGAATAGACGGCGGGCAGCACATCGATGAAAACGTAATTGCCAGCGGAGTTGCTCACGCTGGTGCGTGCAACGTTCGTGTCGAGATTGGTAAGAACGATTGTGGCGCCTTCAATCACCGCACCGCTTTGATCTTTCACGGTACCGTTAATAGCGGCGGAAGATTGTTGGGAGTAAGCTCGTGGCGCCAGGAATAACGCAACAAGCATCGGAAGAATTACTAGAGGAAAGCACAGCCTATATCGTGAAAAGAATCTCAACATGGGTTCTCTCTCTTGCGGCAACACCGCGGCCGGGTCAATTTTGCGAGTCTAAACCTTTACTTTGGCGGTAAAGTAATGCGATCCTATCACAGCTCCGAACGCGGTGCAAGCAAATTCGTTAGTCCAAGTCAATCGATCTTTCAGATGATTTTGTTCTCAGATCTTTGGGCGATTCACTTTGCCGGCCCGCTCTTACCTACAATCGAAAGCGCCAACTCGATATCTCGGTCATTCGGTTTTAGTGACTTCGCCACCAGCAGATGTTGCTCGCCACTTTTGATATCGCCGCTCTTACATTCAACTAATCCGAGATCCTTGAATAGATCTCCGCGCGATTCGCAATTTTCGCATTCTTTGATCGCTTCCTGAAACTGGGAAATCGCGCCCTGATAATCACCCCGGTTGGCTGCGGCTAGCGCAAAATTTCCAAGTTGACCTGCTTGCGTGGTGATTTGCCGGTCCTTCTGCACCTGCTTGAAGCGCGCTTCATAGATTTGCGCTTCCGGCGATTTCTCTTTGGCCAAGGCGCGCCAAAGGTTGTACAGCGCTTCGCCCTCATTCGCATCGATCGAAAGCGATTGCTTCCAATACTCAATGGCCTCCGCGGGACGCCCTAATCGCTCCACATCCTGGCCCAGAAGAAAATAGGCGTCCGCGTTCTTCGGTTCCAT
Source organism: Bryobacterales bacterium (assembly GCA_963771405.1). Taxonomy (GTDB): domain Bacteria; phylum Acidobacteriota; class Terriglobia; order Bryobacterales; family Bryobacteraceae; genus Bog-105. The sequence goes on along the minus strand of CAVYUL010000018.1, from coordinate 5,051 downwards.
TCCCAGAAAGGTTTTGAACGCTTCCACCGCTTCTGCATAGCTGCCCATTTTTGTATTGGCTAGGCCCATTAGATAGAACGGCGGGGGGAATTTCGGATTTCGCTCGCAGGCCAGCTTCAATTCCGGCAAGGCCTCGTCATAGCGATTGAGATCCATCAAAAGCCGTCCGCGGTTGTAGCGTGGCGGAGCGCTTTGCGGAGAGAGCGTTTCGGCGGTGGTGAATTCCTCTAGCGCCCGTTTCGGTTGATACTGGTCCGCTAACACGATGCCCAGATTTAAATGCGCCTCGGCCGATTTCGGATCCAGCGCCACTGCTTTTTCAAAATCCTGAATCGCGGAATCGGATTTTTTGATTTTCGCCTCTACCATCCCCAACGCATTGGCTGCCGTCGCATTGTTGGGAGCCAAGGCCAGCGCCTTCTGCAAGTAGGTTTGTGCTTCCGGCAAACGATTTTCGCTGGCTAAAATCAACCCGAGATTGAGCGCGGCTTCGGGCAAATTCGGGTTGTTTTCGGTGGCTTTTCTGAGCAGCGCTTCAGCCTGTTGCGTTCTGCCCGTTCGACCGTAAAGCGTACCCAAATTGCTTTCCGCCTCGGCGGCTTGCGGATCCAGTTCTACTGCTTTCTTGAAGTCGTTTTCCGCCGTTACCTGATCACCCGCGGTCGCAGCCAGCAAGCCAAGTTGGTTGTACGCAGCCGCAAAAGCGGGGTCCACTTCAATCGCTTTCTCCAGCGCGGCCCTTTGTTCCTCTCGCTGCCCCAACTCGCCCAGCGCGATCGAGAGGTTGAACCAGGTTTTGGCATCTTTCGGGTCGAGACTCAGCGCTTTGCGATAACGCTCCGCGGCGGCTTGCGCGTCGCCTTTCGTTAATAGCAGATTCGCATCGTTCCCCGCCGCGGCGGCCATATTGTCGTCTACCGATTGTTGTTTCTGCTGGCGGAATTCGCTCAATTCTTTGCCCGCCTCCGCCGGCATGTTCAACTCGCGCAACGCGTTGGCAAGTTGAAAATGCGCCTCTGCCGAATCTGGACGCAGCGCAATGGCGCGCCGCAATTCCGGCAGTGCCTCGTTCGGCCGCGCCTGCTTTAAGAGAACGAAGCCAAGGTCGTAGTGCGGTCCGTATTCATCTTCACCGGCAACAGCCTGCCGGAGTTCTTTTTCCGCCTCTGCGTACCGGCCCATTCCCCGATAAACATTGCCCAGCAGATAATGCCCCTCCGTATCCCTCGGCTTGCGTTTCACGTACTCAACCGCAATGGGCATCGCGCTGTCGAAATCGGAAATGCTTGCGTACGCTTTTACCAGCGAAAGGCGCGCCACATCGTTGGCTGGTTCAAGCTTCAGGGTCGCGCTATATTCGTCGGCAGCCTCACGAAACTGCTTGCCGTTTGCGTAGACTGTGGCCAGGTTGAAATGCGCGTCTGCCAGGTTTGGCTGCGCTTGAATCAGCCGCCTCAGCATCTCAATCGCCTTTTTCGAATCCCCGTTGCTCGAATACGCGACGGCCTCTTCTACCTGCAGGTCCGGGTCACCGGGCGCAACGTCCAAAGCTTGTTGAAACTTCTCAATCGCAGCGCTGTAGCGCCGTTCGCTCGACATCAGTTCAGCTAGCCGCGCCAAAGTGTCAACGGAGCGCGGCTTTAGCTCTAGCGAGCGATTCAATTCGGCCTCGGCATCATCTAAGTGGCCCGTGGCTAGGAGCGCGCCCGCCAACGCGTTGCGCGCCGCCTCCGAATCCGGCTTGTTTTTAACCGCTTGCCGGAGTTGTTCCACCGCCTTTGCGGGTTGGCGGCCGCTCATCAAGGCAACACCAAAGTTGTAGCGCGCTTCCCACGAACTGGGCTTTAACGTGACCGCGTGTTCAAAGGCGCGCAATGCGCAATCGGTCTGCTGGTGTTGCGCGAAATACGCGCCCAGCGCGCCATAGCTTTCGGCCGTTGGATGGTTGCGAATGGCCGTTTCAATATCGGCAGGCCCCCGGCACTGCGCCCACAAAAACGGACACGCGAGCGCCGCTAGCCGCCACTTCATTTTGTAACCCGGGCCAGGATGTCGCGCATAAACGTGTCTTCGGGAAATGTTTCGACGTATTGTTTGATCAGTATCGTGGCTTCGTTATATGCCTTGGTGTTGACGTATTCGAGGATCAATGTTTTTTGCATCACGGAGTCAAAAGGAGCCAGTTCTACCCCTTTTTTTAAATATTCTATCGATTCTTGCGTACGCCCCAGCTTGCCCAAAGCCTGTCCCAGTTCCAAATAAACACCCGCTTGATCGAGCGGCAGAGCGAGTTTCAGGTGGGAGACCGCATCCTCGTTCCGATTTTCATTCAGCGCTTTATGACCCAAGGCTTGCTGCACATAGGGATTCTGCGCGTCCGTCTTGGCCAATTCGTCTAACAGTTCGGCGTATCGGAGCTGATAATCCGCATCCTGTCCCGCGAGTTCCCCATAAGCGCGCAGCAATGTGATTTTCGACAGCTTGACTTCGTGCCCCGGCGGCGCATTCACCACTAAAAGGCCATTCGCCTCCGTGTGCAACACAGCGGGAATCGGTTCATCCGGCCGCGCCGGTATTCGATGATTTGTCAGAGCCGAATGCGAAATCTGTTGAATGCCGCGCTTCGGCATGTGGCAAGCAACGCAATTATCTGCGGGATTTTCCTCCGCGCGAGACGTCAAAGGCAGTTTGCAGCTTTCATCCGTGTGGCACGTGAGACACTTGGCACGAAAATAAGGCGCCACCTCCCGCCCCCGTGGCTGAACGTGCGGATCGTGGCAGGTCAAACAACTCAGCTTGCCGTTGCTGGCGCGAAAACAGCGGCTCGCTTGCAGCGCAGAATTGTGTTCCAACAAATCGCGCTCCCGCCCTTCACCCGGCGCCGGCGGCTTCTTGAAAATGAAAGCAGTATCAATCAGCCACTGTCCGGGACGAAAATCGGAATAGCTTTTGCCCGGCTGTAACACGCGCGAATCGCCGGTTTGATGACAATTCAAGCAGATGTTTTCTGCCAGGCGAGGTGCTAATTTCGCCGGATTCACAATCGAACCGCGCACCTTGCCAAGCGCTTTGATATGCGCCTCTCCCGGACCATGACAGTTCTCACAACCGATCGCCAATTCAAGGAATGCCGGTTCGCGATAAGCTCCGGGGCGGTTCGGCACAGGCTGGGCGCGCCCTGTGTGGCAGTTGATGCACTCTTCCGGAACGACTCTGGCAAAACCAAGTTCGACGTGTTCATAGCCCGGTGACAAGTCCCATTTGCGTGTGCGCGAGTAATAAGAAATCGGCGCTTGAAAAAGGTATTCGCCGCGCCGGATCAAAAATGTGAGCCCGTTCATTCCGGAACCGACGCAATATGCGAGGGGGTAGTCGACATGAAATAGGTCTGCTTCAGATTCGCTTTGCACCCAGCCAGTGCTATTCCGGGAAACGGTAAACGTGCGCGGGCTTCCTGGTTGGGCCACCGTCGCCTGAGCTGGAAGTTCATCGGTATTCCAGTCGCCAGCAGGTGACATCGAGCGCCCCATGTCAGTCTTTAGAAACGACTGATAAATATTTGTATGGCATCCGTAACACGCTTTCGAGCCGGCATAGCCGCTACCGCCCTCCTGGGCGCTCGCGACAAGCGCAACCGCCATTAGAAGAATTATCGCCGCCATGCGCTTAGTTGCTCCTGGGCCCAGTTGGCAGACTTCTCGCTGTGGCACATCATGCACGCGTTCGGGCTTTCGCTTTGCCCAAAGCGCTCCGTCAAATCGGCGGTTGGAACTTCAATGTAGTGTGATCTGGCCTTGAACAGGAGAGCATTCATAATGCGCGGCATGTGGCACGCCACGCATTGGCTGGCTTCGCTATTCGCCGCGTGGTGGCTGTGCTGCGCCTCGTGGCCGCGATATTCCGAATGGCATGGCAAACACATTTCATTGGGTTGATCGCGGAATTTCAATGAGGTTTGATTCGCTGAAAAATTCGCCAAATGCGGCGAGTGGCATGTGGAACATTGCGCGCTGCCACGCAAATAGCAGGCTGAGCGCGTAAAGGCCTCAGCAATGAAGGTTGTTTCGCGGAAGCGTCCATCTTTATAGAACGCCTTGCGTGAAAACGCATCACACGGACGCATCCACGTCGCCGGAACAAATTCGCCGTCCGTCGAATAGTTCATCTCACCGTTATCGCCAAGCTCTCTAACCGCGCTCTGCCTGTGGCACTGCGAGCAAACCCGCACACCTTCCCGATGATCCACTCGCCGAAAATCCACCGGCGGCTCCAGCGGGTCATGCTCTTCCAATTTCCCTTTCGACGCCATTCTCGCGTGCCAAGCCGACGGACCATGACACATTTCACAATCTATACCGGGCTGCAAATACGAAGCATGCTCCATCGAGCCGGCTTTGGGATCTACTCTCAATTGACTGGTGTGGCAGATCGCACAGTTCTGCTGATAATTCGTCGCAACCGTGAGCTTTGGAAATTCGGATATGATCGTTCGCGGGCTGCCTGGCGGGTCAATCATTTCCCAATAATTGATCCACTTCTTCTGCAGCAGGTTGTACTCAATTGGAAGCACTTGCATCCGCCCATCAGCCAACTTGGTGACATAGCCCTGTTGCCACTTGGAGCCAATTGTGAAATCCACGTAGAATTTCTGCCACCCGCCGTGAAAGGCAACTTCGAAATAGGACCGCTTATCGTCACCCATGCGAATCTCGCCTGAGCCAAATTCGCTGCCTGCTGAAAAATCGCCAATAACGTTTTCTCTCGCATAGGGCCGCAACATTTTGGCCATGCCCGTTTGCCGCCACGCCGCATACTCGCTCGCGTGGCACGCTTTGCAAGCCTCAGGGCCGGCGTAGCCTTCCGCCGCCACTCGCCGATACGAATCAGTCGGCTTCTCTTGTGTCGCAAGTCCATCTACTGTTCGAGCCGGCGCCGAGCGCAACAACTCGGCCACATTGGAATGCTCTTGTTGTGCCAATGCGCGAAGCACCCGATCCGCCTTTGCCTCCCATTCAGTGGAGTTCTGGGCGACAAACGCCAGATCTGCTATG
>CAVYUL010000017.1:0-22412 GCA_963771405.1 Bryobacterales bacterium | reverse complement strand
TGTTCTTCCATGCGTTTCCAGCTTCCGCCGTTCCGCCCACTGATAGGCAGGGTCGTGGTGATCCACATAGCACAGCAGCAGACTGTTTTGGCCTCTGTGGACAATCACGCGGATATCCAGAGTCACCCGAACCGACCAGAAATTTGGGCCTTTGGCCTTCTCCAGCTTGTGAAACTGCAAGCTGGGATGCGCGGGGTTGAGTTGCAAATCGAATGCCGCAGTCTTGACGGCTTTTTGCTCTTCCGAGGTCAGCCGCGACAGGCTATCTGTAAACGTATTCGCGATGCGAAATTCCATAGTTGTAACCGAATTACCCGTTGTGGCCCCTGGCCCAAGATACTCTCATGTGGGGCGGCCATTCTTGGCTGCGGCCCGCTTTTCCAGGCGGACCTCATTCCCGCTCCCCAAGAGTCTGCCTCCTACCCCACCCGAAACACCTTCATCACCTCATCCCCCAAATGATTAATCACCTTTACCGCAATTCGCCCCGACTTCGGCTTCTCAAACGGCCGCGAGACGTCGCTATGTAACGTGCTCCACGCCTCTTCATTAATCTCCGCCTTAAGCGTCGTCCGTAGCGCCGTATACGGATCGTTAGCCCCCAGAAAGTACGCGTGCCTCACAAAGAAACTCTCTTCGTTATAATCCGTATCGATAAACCAGCAGGCAATCCCGTCCGCGTTATCGCTCCGTACCTCGCCTGAGTTCGGATCGAACACATCCACGCCGTTCAGTTTGACTTGCCACAAGCCGTCCTTAAGACCAATCAGATCGATATCGGGTTCGCCGAAGATCACAAACAGATTGGCTTTGTCGGTCTTCTTGAGGTCGGCGGCCATGTGGAGGTCGGCGTTCATACGGGCTTTGAGGATGGGCAGACGCCCGAGCTTCATGAGGTCGGAACAGTGAGCGTCGAAGTTGAAGGCACACGCAACGAGCACGTCGAATTTGGCGTCCGCCGCCTCACGGGCGGCTTCCACTAAGTCAGGACGTGAGACGGTTCCAAATTCGGGCCCCACCAGAATCGCCGCGCGGCGCTCGGGACCACTCTCGTCGTTGCCCTCAAGATAACGGCCTTCGGCGCAGACAAAACGGCCCGGCCACGGGACCAGCGACGAAAAGGTAATGCGGTCCTCTCTATGCGCTTGCTGAACCCCGGCGGTTTTGAGGTTTTCGAGAATGATCTGCGCGAAATCGGGAGCGCCGTCCCGCTGCGCCTTTTCGCGGGGATCGATGAGATTGTTGCTTTCATCGACAGCAAGGGTACGGTGAGGGGAGAGGCTTTCTACCGTAAACGGCCCGGCCACGCGCACCTTTCTGTTGTCGTCATAAGGCTTGTCGTAGAGGTATTCGTAATCCGCCTTGGCGGCTATGGAAGCGTCGATTTCTTTTTGGCGGGCGATGCGGTGCTTCCACCAGGCCGCGTGCAGTTCCTTGGCCTCCTTGGACCACTTTTCGCCGGCTTCGCGGGGGATTTCCCACTCCTGCCACTTTTGTTTTAGAGCAGCGTTGAGCCCCTCCCGCAGGGGCTCAAGTTCGGTTTGGAATTTCCCGTAGATGACGTCGACTTCGGTATTGTTGGCGATGGAACTCGGGCTGATATGAGGGACGCGCCCATAAACGAAGCCCTGCCGGACGCTGCCGTAAGTGGGAGTTTGAGCGATAGGACGGCGAGCGATCTCCGCTTCCTTGCGTTGACCCTCAGGGCTATCCGCGAGCAGATAGAACAGATAGCGAGCACCCATGATGCGGGCGCGGGCGAGAGCCAGGGCAACACGGGACGTATCGATAGTGATCCAGCGGCGGCCCAGTTGTTCGGCGGCATATGCAGTGGTCCCTGAACCGCACGTGGGATCGAGGACCAGATCACCAGGGTCGGTGGTCATGAGAAGGCACCGCTGTACAACAGATACCCCAGTTTGCACCACGTAGACTTTTGGATCAGAGCGGCTTTGAACCGCACCTCCTACGTCCGACCAGTTGTTCGTTATCCCTTGGCCCGACGTGTCGTTTTCGGCACGGACGAATCTCAATCGGTTCCGGCCGGTAATGAATAGTCGGTTAGACTTCGCCATTCGTTCAAGTCCAGCCGGGGGGGTTCCCCACCATCGGTCCCCCGAAGTAAAGGTAAGCCCCCGGAACGGGAACTCGTACTTGGCTCCCGGCCCCGGTTTTGTGAGATCCGCATCGGTAAAAACGCGATGCCACTCCCGAGCCGCGTCCAAGCGTGAGAGGATCTCAGCGGTCGCGATCCCCGAGCGCCCGTCGATATATTGAACGCTTGAGAACCTTTCCCGAGACGCCTCACTGCGGTCCTTGGTTTGTGGCCTGTACTTTAACGCCTTCCTAGATCGCGCATACCAGATGATGTAGTCGAATGCCCCGGTCAAACCAGTCTCCGATTCGAGACCAGTTGTCTTTGCGAAGCTGATTAAGGCAACGAAATTCGACGGATCGAAGACCTCATCAAGGAGCGCTCTCACAAGGTGAACGTTTTCATCTCCAATCTGGACGAAAATCGACCCGCACTCGACCAGCAGCTCGAAGGCAACCGTTAGACGGTCTCGCAGATACAAGAGATAGGAATTTACACCATCTCTCCAGGTATCCCTGAAGGCCTTTACCTGCTCCGGCTCTCGCGTGATGCCCCTCGGGCCTTCCTTCACATCGTGGCCCGTGGTCGACCACTGAAAATTGGAATTGAATTTGATGCCGTATGGGGGGTCGATGTAGATGCATTGAACCTTGCCCTTAAGGCCCTCACGTTGGGCGAGGGAGGCCATGACTTGAAGGCTGTCGCCGAGGATCATGCGGTTGGCCCAGTTCGCGTCGTGCTGGTAGAACTCGGTCTTGGCGTCGCCCGTCGGCACGACGTTCACGTCGGAGAAGAGGCTCGTTTGCGTTGCGCCGGATCTTGACTCGGAGAGACGCTTGAGTTCATCAATGAGCACAATGGGCTTCACCACCTCCTGGATGTAAATGGGAGGGGCAGAGACCACAAGGTCGGACCAATCGAGCAGGTCCTTGCCGCGCCAGACGAGTTGGGGGTCGAGGTCAGGATTGCGGCGGGCGTAGGCAACCTGAACGGGAGTCAGTTCCTTGTCGCGGAGCAAGGGCTGGTATTCGGCGGTGGGAATATTCAGCCGCTTGGAGTCCTTATGAGTGAGGGACTCAACTGTCTTGCCGCCGGATGAAGCGGGCTGGGCGGTCGATTTTTTCTTTTGCTTTTCTGGTTTAGAAGCCGGCATGGGTTGGGTAATTATTCCTGCGAGAGCAGAGCGGCATGGCCTGCAGCAAGCTCAACATCGATTTCAGGATTCATGCGCTGGCTCGCTGGGTGGTCGTGTTGACGAGTGAGTGGAAGCGGGATTCGATCTTGGCGGAGAGGTCGGATTCCAGCTCCCAAACGTCGCCGAACTCAGCGAACGCCCAGCGGCCGTAGCCGCCGTTGTGGTTGATGCCCTTGATCCAGTATTCTTCCATGGTTTCCTTTTTGGCCCTGGCGTCTTCCCGGCGGTAACCCTTGATTTCTACAATCAGGTGCAGCAAGTCGTCTGAACCATGACCGTCGTCAACTAAAACGATGAAATCGGGTAGATAACGGCGAGGCTCGCCGCCTAACAGATACGGGACTTCGAAACCCAGATTGTGATTCTTGACGTAAGCCTTCACCTGCGGATGCGATTCGACAACCCGGCAGAACTCGCTTTCCCAGCCGCTATCGAGAACGATCCAGTTGACGTGGCATTTGCGAGCGTCGGTTTGATAAAGGTCGGTGCGGGTGGTACTGAAGCGGACGTGTCGCGTCGAACCGGTGGGATTGAACGGGTCAAGCACGGCTTTAACAGGATGAGTATCCGCCATTTTGCGCGTGATGGCGGCGGTGATTTTTTCGCACGCCATGTCCTTCAGCTGGGCGTGCATGAGTTGGGCCGGATACGTGTCGCCTCTGCAATCTAAATAGTCGTCCATCCATTCCTTGGCTATGCGCTTCAGTTGACCAAAAAGATTCAGATTCGGCCCTTCGCCTTGGTCGCGCCATTTAGTGAGGACAAGATGCTTGGTCAATTCGAAGACGATGGTCGATGAGCGCATATCTTCAAGGTGCTTGAGCGTTAGATCTGCGCTTTTACCAACGATGCCCGAGTTTTGGGTGATAGTGGGGGCACGGACCAACTCCGGCGTCAGTTCGAGACGCGAATCTGGTGTGAAAGCGGCGCTGAGCTCCTCGTCGGGAAGTTCAACACGATAGCCGGAAACGCGCGGAAAGCGGATTTCCAGGGCGTCGCGCGCGGGGCGCTCCGCACGCACCTGTGTTACTTCCCGCGGGCTTTGTGGCGCAACCATGACGGGCTCTGCAGCGAAATCAAAAGGGATGCCGAGGATATCGGCATATTCAACATCGAGACGGTTATCGCTATTTAGTTCATAAGATTGACGTCGGAGGGCCCGCCCAATCACTTGTTCGCAGAGCAGTTGTGTACCGAACGCTCGTACGCCCAGGATATGAGTCACGTTATTGGCATCCCAGCCTTCGGTCAGCATGGAGACGGAGACCACGCAGCGAATATCCGCCCCCAGCGTCCCAGGCTTCCCCACTGTATTCATAACTTCGCGGAGGATGTCTTGCTCGGAGAGATTCTCAGCTTTGGCGGCGTCCCCGGTTCGCTCCTGAATTTCACGGCGGAAGCGTTCTATCTGGTCGGCGGCAGCCTTATGATATTCGTCATCGAGCGATTCGCCCGATTCGAGCTGCATGCTGTCGATCAGCAGCGTGCGGGGCTTAGGAAATTTGTTGCCCTCGTTATCAAAATTACGAAAGAGATCTAAAGCCCCTTGGTGGAAGCCAGGTGTCCCATCTTCCGCAACCGGATGGAAGCCGGAAATGTAATCGTACACAAGCTTTGAAGTCGAGGTATTGTTGCAAACGACAATGAAGCACGGCGGAACTTTAACGCCCGAGGCCTTCCAAAGTTTAAACACTTTTTCGTAATGCCCGTACAGCGCCTCCAGCGCGGTTTGCAATTCAAGCGGAAGTTTCAGCGGGTCGAGTTCATGCGCCTTTCCGCGGCCTTTCTTCGGCATGCGCGTCCGAATGTGTTCCCAGATATTTCGGAAGATCGGAACTTTAGCGCCCGGAATATTGTCCGCCACCGGCACCCGCGGCAGCTTTACAATGCCGCATTCAATGGCGTCCATCAATGAAAAATCAGTGATTGTCCAGGGGAAAAGTGTCCCGGTTTCGTAACCCGAACCGCGCAGGAAGAAGGGCGTAGCAGAAAGATCGAGAACGCGCGAAATCCCCATCTTGCCTTCCACCGCTTCCAGGCCGGAGATCCAGAGCCGCGCTGCCTCGCGATTCGCTTTCACCTCCTCCCGGTCGTCGGCCTTATCGGGCTCCTCGTCATCCTCGCCCTTCACTCGTTCCCGGTAACAGTGGTGAGCTTCGTCGTTAAGGACAAGAATCCTCTTCATCGACTCGAGCTCGGGCATGACGCGGTGGATCATTTGGCCCCGCGTTTCGAGAGTCTTTATCCGCTCTCCAGTCGGGCCTTCCAACAGCAGCCGGCCGGCCTTCTGAATCTTCACCCTTTCATGCAGCTTGAAAGCATGGTAATTGGTGATCACGATCTTAGCTTTATTGATCGCCTCGGCAAACTCAGCGGGAATCAGCTCGCGGTTCAGATAGTAACTCTCGGAATCGTTAGGTAAGAGAACCCGCAGACGGTCGCGAATCGTGATACCCGGAGCGACAACCAGAAAGCCTGTGGTAAACAGTCGCGACTTCGGATCGTGGACAGCGTTGAGCGTCTGCCAGGCAATGAGCATCGCCATAACCGTCGTCTTGCCAGCGCCCGTCGCCAGCTTGAGGGCGATCCGATCCAAACCAGGGTTAGCCTCCGCGCTCGAATCGGCCAGATGTTGAAGTATCCGCTTCGCCGCATCCCGCTTCAGTGCAACTTCCGTGAGCCAAACAGCAGTCTCAGCCGCCTCGATCTGACAGAAAAATGGCTGTAAATTCGTGAATTTATGTTGCCGCCAATGCTGCAGCAGCCGCCTTGTCACCGGCGTAACTCCCCACTGCGTCGCATCGGGCAACTTGCGCCATTCCTCCACCTGCGACCGGATCTCGCGAATGTAAGGAGTTGGATCGCCGGCGGAGGACGATTTTGAGGACGCCTCAGCTTCAAGCGTCAGGCGCGCCTGCCTCGCCGCGACATCGCCCGTCTTCTTCCGTGGCCGGGGAATCGGAGAGACATAGCGCACATCGCGCCGTTTCTCAATAATCTGTTGAGTAGGTTGCCCTTGGTCGTCTAACTCCCAGTGCCGCGAAGGGCTTTCATACGGCGAGTTAAGAATAGGGGCGTCGTAAAAGGGGTTACCCACTGTCAGCTAGTGTACAGGAAGCGCGGTGACGCGAGATAGATCAGTTTGCCCTGAGGCGGGCGGGGAGGCTAGCGCAAGGGGCGCGGATGCGCGCCGCGAAACGGGGAGAAAACCATAGCCCTCGGCGCGGCTGACATCGCGCTCGTTTTGAGCGGTTCATTCAATAGCCTGGCGGCCGAGCGGGCCGCTCAGACGACACCGGCGAGAAATCGCCGAGCCGCCTGCGAGTGCGTTGCCGGGCGATTACCAAATAAATCCGGCAAACTCGCTCTATCGTAAGCCCTCCCAGCAAGTTCCGCTTGCCCTCTAGTTAAGTTATAGCTTAACATGGTGGTGACGGATGGCGCGGCGGGTAGCCTACCAGGGCGCGAAATTCAGCATTGAATTCGCGTTGGATTCGGGCGGTCGGTGCCCGGGCGGAGAATTTTTCGATGACTTGGATATGAAAGATAAAGCCAAACTGATGGCTTTGTTTCGTCTCGCGTGCGAACATGGCGACTTTCACAACAAGGAAAAGTTCGGCGATTTAAGTGACGGGTTGTTTGAGTTCAAATCGTTTCAAGTGCGAATGCCATTTGCGTATGCAAAGAATGAGCGCGGCGTCATCCTGATTACGCACGGGTTCATAAAGAAAAAGAACAAGGCTCCGAAGGAAGAGATTGAGCGAGCAAGGCGGATACTAAACCAAGATCAGGACCGCCCGAAAATCGGAATTATTAAGAAGGAGAAGTGAATGAGAACCGACCACGATGTCTTGATGGAAGACCCGAAGTTTCGGGAAGCTTTCGCCATTGAGAGCGCCGTCGCCGGGGCGGCGGAGTTGATCGCGAAATCGATGGATGAGCGCGGCCTTAGCAAGAGCGACCTGGCAAAACGGTTGGGTAAGTCGCGGTCATGGGTGACGCAGTTGCTGTCCGGTGAGTCCAACGTCACCATACGCACGCTCGCGCAGGTTTTGCACTTCCTGGGGCAGGAACTGCAATTCGTGTCGGCCGGCGCAGAACCAAGTAGACGAAACAAGACCCCAAATGGCCCCAAGAGAGCTAGCCTTCATAAGAAAGCCAGAGTCCGAATTCCAATCCAGCTTTCCGGCAAGCGAAAATCCATCCACCCCTAACCACTTGAAAACAAAAGGAGACAGCTAGATCGTCTAACGACCATATTTTCCAGTCACAGATTTTGTAAGAAATTTCCAAAATTTTTTTCTCCATTCCCCTCAATCACATACAGACATTCCACCCTCCCGAAACCCGAAAATCCCATCCGCCGCCCCCACCCCGCGAATGTATAGTTGAACCAGGTCCGGCAGAGTGTCATCTCTGCGCGGGCCATTTTTATTTCCACCCAGGAGTTTTTTGAACCATGTCTACCGCAGCTACCGCTATCAGTGACGCCAAACTCGCTGCCAACCGAGCGAATGCACAACAATCCACCGGCCCTGTCACGGCCGAAGGTAAAGCCAAATCGTCCCTGAACGCGACCAAAACCGGGCTCACCGGCCGCACCGTCTTATTACCCGGCGAAGACTTCGCCCTCTACACCGCCCACATCGAGCGCCATCTCGCCCAATACGACCCCATCAACGACGAAGAACGTACCCTCGTCCAGATGATCTCTGACACGCAATGGCGTCTCCTCCGCGTCCCCGAAGCCGAAGCCGGCTTCTTCATCGTCGGTGAACGCAAACTCGGTGATCTCTATCCCAATGAAACCGATCCCGAGCGCCACGCCCAACTGATGCGCACCGAAATTCGTATCGCCTTCAGCAAAGATCTCTCCAACCTTTATCTACAGGAAAGCCGGCTCAATCGCCAGCTTGATAAATACAAGGCGCAGCTCGAAGAAATCCAGGAGCGCCGCCGCAACAAACTCGTCAAAGAGCTCAAAATTGCCGCCACGGAAACCCAAGCCGCCATGTACGAAGACAAACCGCCCTTTGATCCAGCCCAGTTTGGGTTCGAATTTACAAAAGCGGAATTCGATTACTGGCACCCGCGCGCCAAGCAGCATTATCAGGTCACCAAAAACTGGCCCGACTTCCACAAGCTCATGAAGGAGTTCCACAGCACCCAAAACACTCAAAAAGCCGCCTAAGTTCTGTGGCGCAGGCCCGTGAAAATCCGGATTTTCCCCGCGTACGTCCGAACTGCGTCACGCATCGGTTCACAGCGCGAGCGGACTGTACCGGATTTTCCCCGCAGCGGAACGCCGCAGCAATCGCCAAACCCGTAGTGTGTCCATCGGCGGTTGCAGTAGACTTTAAGCGGTCTCTCTATGTCTCGAAAAATTGCTGTCTTGTGGGCGGTCGCCGCAATTGTGTCTTCCGCGCAAGCGCCTCGCCTTGTTGAAAAGGATGGACGCCATGCCTTGTTGGTGGATGGCAAGCCCTATCTGATCCTCGGAGGCCAGATCCACAATTCAAGCGCTTGGCCCAGTGAGTTGCCGCAGGTATGGGCCTCCATGGAGGAGCTGCACGCAAACACCATCGAAGCGCCCATTTATTGGGAGCAATTCGAACCCCAGCCCGGAAAGTTCGATTTCACCAATGTGGACGCCATTGTCACTGGTGCGCGCGAGCATCATTTGCACGTGGTACTCGCTTGGTTTGGAACCTGGAAAAACGGCAACATGCACTATGTGCCGGCTTGGGTGAAGAGCGACACGGCGAAGTATCCGCGCGTGATCCGCAACGACGGCGAGCCGATTGACGTGCTCTCACCGCTTTCGCGCAACACCTTGGATGCGGATAAAACGGCGTTTGCCGCGCTGATGCGTCATTTGAAAGAGATCGACGCGGACAATCACACAGTGCTGATGCTCCAAGTTGAGAACGAATCGGGGAATATCGGCAGCGTGCGTGATTACTCCGCCGAAGCAAACAAGCTCTTCGCGGACCAGGTTCCCGCGGATATGCTCGCGGCGTCGGGCAAACACGGCGGCACCTGGCAGCAAGCCTTTGGCGGCGAAGCCGATGAGATGTTTCAAGCCTATTACCAGGCCAAATACATCAATGAAATCGCATCGGCGGGAAAGCGCGAGTTCGAAATTCCTTGCTACCTCAATGTGTGGCTCGATTATCAGGCGGGTGCGTTGCCGCAGCGGCAGCTCGATAACCCCGGAGTCGCCTATCCGAGTGGCGGCGCCGTACAAAAGCTGGTTGGTTTGTGGAAAAAACTGGCTCCGTCAATTGATGTGATCTCGCCCGACATCTATTCCGATGACTCAGTCTTCTACCGTTACGTTCTGGATGCCTATCGGCGCAAGGATAACGCGTTGTTTGTTCCCGAAACATCTCGCAGCGACAGCTTTGCGAAGTTCATTTTTTATGCCCTCGGTGAAGGCACCATCGGTTTTTCGCCGTTCGGCATCGACCAGTCCGGCTGGAACATCTCAGGCGACGAACGCTGGAGCGCGCATGCCAGAAACTTCGCTCTCCTCGAGCCCGTGCAGCGTGAGATTGCGCAACTCGAATTCGATGGAAAGTTAAAGACGGCGGTCGAAGAGCCGGGCCAGACCTCCAAAGAATTGGATTTTGGCGACTGGCAGGCGACGGTAGCGTTTGGGTTCCCGCAGCAGGATGGCCGTCGCGCGCCCGGCACGAAAGATGCACACGCTGCCGCGGTGGTGGGCGAGTTAGGTCCTGATGAGTTTCTGGTGATGGGCATCGACGCCAGTGTGATCTTCCATTTGCCGGGCAAACTGCCTTGGATGCGAAGCCAGTTTCTCTCTGTCGAACAAGGTACCTATGAGAATGGAGTATGGAGGCCGCTGAAACTCTGGAACGGCGATGAAACCGACCGCGGCTTGTGGTTCTACGACAAGCCGGTTTTCGTGCGCGTCAAAATGCAGCGATTCTAATTCTTCAGCGCAGTTGAGATTCGAGCGCTTCAAACCGCCGTTTGAGATCGTTGAATTCGGACCGGAGGTCTTGCAGGTCCTGTTCGAGTTGAGCAACGCGGGTAGGGGGTGCTCCGGCGGATCCAGACGATGATTCGGCCAGGGCTTCCAGGTCGGGTTCGCCGGAGAAGAGATGCATAAAACGCGCTTCTTTTTGACCCGGCAATCGCGGCAGCTTCTTCACCAGTGCGCCGTCGGGCCAAGCGGCCAGCTTATCCAGCACAATTTCGGTTTCGGCTAGATCGGCAAAAGAGAACATCCGCTCGCTGCGGTCTTTGAGCTCACCCAGAGTCTGCGGACCGCGCAGAAACAGGACGCACAACAGCGCCGATTCCCGGCGGCCCAAATTCAGCGTTTCTGAAAGACGTTGCTGATACTTGTTCACGCGGCTGCCGCCCGTCAGCGTGAGAGCGAAGTGTTGTTCACGTAGCCGGAGAAGGGCGTCGGAGACGGTATCGTCATCGTAATCGACAACAGGATCGCGGTTGGATTTTTGGTTGCACGCGTTGACCAGCGCGTTGAGCGAAAGCGGGTAGTATTCAGGCGTCGTCGCTTCCTTCTCCATCAGGGCGCCGAGGACGCGAACTTCGACTGGGTCGAGCGAGTACATGCTTATAGAGTACGAAGGTGGAAGCCGCCGTCCACGTGGAGGACTTGGCCGGTGGAATAGTCGAGACGGCCATCGGCGATTGCGCGGACCGCTTGCGCGACGTCTCTCGGTTCGCCCATGCGGCGTTGCGGCAAAAGTCCGTCCGCGATGCGCTGCTCATAAGTTGCGGCGACCGCGGCGATCATATCGGTTCGAATGATGCCGGGCTGGATTTCAAAAACAGGAATGTTGTGCGAAGCAAGGCGGGCGGCGAAGAGCTTGACGGCCATGGAAAGCGCGGCTTTGGTCATGCAATAATCACCGCGATTGATGGAAGCGGTAAACGCGGAAATGGAACTGATGAAGACGATGCGTCCCGGCGCATTGTGAGCGACCATGGCGCGCGCGATTTGCTGCGTTAGGAAATAGGGACCTTTCAGATTCGTCGCGATCAGCTCATCGAAACTTTCGGGAGTGGCTTCGAGGATATCGCGCCGTTCCCGTGGAGCCATACCCGCGTTATTCACCAGAAGGTCGATCGCGCGATGGGGAAAAAGCCGTTCCAGTTCGGCGAGCAGCCGATCAATCGAAGCGCGGTCTGCGAGCTGGCACGGAAGAATGATCGCGCCGGTCGCCTCCGCCACTTCTTGGGCCGCCGCCAAGTTGGAATTGTAGGTCGCGATCAGCGTGTGCGTAGACGCTAGTTCTTCGACAATGCCGCGACCGATGCCGCGGCTGCCGCCAGTGACCAGGGCAAGCGGTTTTTCGTTAGACAAACAACCAGAGTAGCGTTAGCGTGCTTCGTTGTCGCTAATCTTCGCAGCTAAATCAGGTCGCAACATATGCAGCAATTTCGCCGCCACGCTTTTGCCTTGTTCGTACGCTTCGGCGTAGAGCTTCTTGCGTTCTTCGCGCGAATAGGTGTAACCCATGCTGTAAAACTTGTCGAGCGAGACGCCCATCACTTTTGTGCCGGCATAAGCAACACCCGCTTTTGCAACCAGGCCGCCGCCGAACGGGATCTTGCCAACTAGTTCCCGGGCAAGCGCACGCCAACCAAACGCGCTACCAATGACTGCTGCGACTTCGCCCTTCTGTTCCATGTACCCGACGTCGCGGTCGCTCGCGCCGGCGATCATGAAGCCCATCCGGATTTGGTTCATCGTGAGAAACGCGCTATCGGAAGCGAACTCCGCAATCGCCCAAGGCAGCGAAATGAGAAGGCACGATATCCGGCAGCGCGGTCGCTAACGAGAACAACGTGTTCTCTTTGCAAACATCGGCGATCACGCCCTTTACATACGGCTCGCGGAAAGGCTGGAAGGAACGGGCCAGAGCAATGCCCAAATCAGGAAATGCCTTCAGTGTTTTGGCCACAACAAGACCGGGTTGCTCCGGCATGTAGATAAGCGATTTCGCCGGCGCTCTCATGCTGTCGTGATACAGATTGACGTCAGCCTGATGGACGGTGTCGGGATTGCGAATCAACAGTTCCGCCGATTCGCGGCGGCGACCGGGCTTGAGATCGCGGAGAAGAAAATCCTCCATCTTCTCAAAGCTCTGTGTATCGGGCGCGTGCAAGCCGATGCGCACCTCACGCTGGCTCAAGTCGCGAACTTCTTTCGGACTGAGCATGCCGATCGCCTTCTTGATTTGAACTAAACCATCGAAACTCATGTGACGCCTTCTCCTCCTGCGGAAGCACTAGTAGACGCGTGCGAAATCGGTAAATCCGCATCCTTTAGACGCATGACGACGCGCAAATTCTTCCTCCAGTCCGAATTAAGTCCTATTCTTTCAACCTCGATCTCAGGTGAAAAATAGCGAAGGATATCGGCAGTAGTTGAATGAAAAGCCATCGCAGGCGCTACTAAAAACAGTTTAGGCGGAGTCTTTTGTAAAACCGCCGCTGGAAACAGATGACGTAATTCGTCGCGCTGAAGGTGCCAAATAATTCGCATCCAATAGTCCAACGCTTGTATGGGAAGGTGAAGGTCCTCAGTGACTTTCAACTCAAGAAGGGCAAGTCGGCCGGAATGTGAGATAGCCAACAAATCAATCAGTTCACGCTCAGCCGCGGCCAAAGTCAAGACTTGGCTGTGCACCGGCTGAGACAACAGAGTTGGGTCAATAACAGATAAATGCGAGTGAATAATGGATTCAAGCCAGCGCTCCGAAAATTGAGGAGGGGTCGCATCCGGAGCGCTGGTTGCAGCGGACTGCTGCGCTGCTGATTCATTAGACCACAGAGTTGCGAAGTTAGTCACTTCAAATTTGCGAGATATTGACACTTCTTTTTTCTCCTCTATTCCCAATAAGATACGGCCGCGTTCCCAGCGCGCGAATTCAACTCCGCGCGAGTGAATGCTAATTGCACCGCTCAATTCGGTGGAAAAACCCACTGTGGGAATCTCTTTCAACTCGTTGAGCAAAGCCTCGATTTCGGGTGGCACTCGTGAAGGCACATAGATCGAAGCGACGCGCGTCTGCAGATTACCCAGGTCGCGTGGATCAATCTCTCCAGCCGAGCCATGTTCGTTGAAGCGAAACAAACGTGCAGCGATAGGTTGACCAGTGAGCCACCGCACTCGATGCGCAGTGATGTTGCCGGCATTCTCGGGCAGGAAGAGGCACAGAGACGTTTGTCCTACTTCCTCATGCCTGCGACGGCTGTGAACGTAGCGGTGCCAGATGAGAGCGAAGCTCAGGAAGGCTGACTCATCATCAACGGTCGGACACGCCAGTGCGGCGACTGTGTGCGTTCCGCGAGAAAGTTTGGCGCGAGGAAAGACGGACGAAAACGAATGCTGCAGATCGAGCGCGGAGGAAACCGCTTCCACTTCCCAGCCCGGAAACTGGCGCTGTAGCATGCGGCGAAATTGCTCCGCGAAGTTTTGCCGCTGGCCCATGCGCTTGCGATGGGCCGTTTGTGGACGATCGAGATCGAGGAACGTGAGACGGCTGGGCGCGCCTCCGAACTTCTGGATGCTGCAATCGAGAACACCGGTGGAATGGCGCTCAATAGAAAGAATGCGGCGAGAGATGCTGCGGGTTTCATCCCAGATTTCGATGGAGAGACGGCCGGAACGAATTTCGAGAGCGTAGCAGCCCGTGACGAGTGGAATCGGATTTTCACCATATTCGAGAGCCCCCGGCCGCCGGCAGGTGGCAAGAAAGGCTTCAACAGCCGCGAGCAGAATTTCAGGATCAGCGTTCAAGAAATAGTAGTGGCGCGAGCGGCGGATGTTTCTGGCGAAGAACGGGCGATTTTTGGCCGTGATACGTTGACAAGGCGATGGCGCCTTGGATTTTCCTTTTAATGCTTTCGCTGGTCGCCCAAGGCACGGATCCGGCGGCGCTCTTGCGCGAGGGCAAATTTCGCGAGGCGTTAGGCGAGGCCGAAGGCCAATTAAAAGAACATCCGAAAGACGTGCGGCTGCTCACGGTAGCAGGCATCGCCTTTACGCAATTGGGCAATGAGGCGGAAGCGCTCAGGCGGTATCGGCAGGCATTAGCAATCGCGCCAAACTACTTGCCGGCGCTCGAAGGCGCGACGCAAATCGAATATAAGAGGAACGACGCGGAAGCGTCGGAGCATTTGGCGCGGCTGATTAAGCTGAATCCCAGCGACCAAACAGCACACGCCATGCGCGGAGTCTTGGAAGCACGGGCCGGCCGCTGCGGAGAAGCGACCGACGACTTTCGGGAAGCTCCAGTTGAGGTGGAGAAGCAGCGCGATGCCCTACGGCAATACGGAACCTGTCAATTTCGATTGAAGCACTGGACCGAGGCGGAGAAGACCTTTGGTTTATTGTTAGTCGAAGACGCAAGCGATAAGCGGGCGGCCTATGGTTTGGCCGCGTCGCAGATTGAAGCAGGCGAGTTCGAAGCGGCATTAGCTGCGCTGAAGCCATTTGGCGACGATGGCGAAGCGCTGGCACTTTCTGCGCAAGCCCTTGAAGCCTTGGGTCGCACTCCGGAAGCGATTGCGACATTGCGGAGCGCGATCATCGCCGATCCGAAGCGCGAAGCCCTCTATGCGCAGTTTGCGCAGTTGTGTTTTACCTACAAGTCTTACCAAGCGGGGATCGATTTGATCGATGTGGGGCTCGCGCAATTGCCAAACTCCGCAAAGCTCTACCTGGCGCGTGGCGTCTTGCGTGCCCAGCAAGGGAATTACGATGCAGCAGATTCCGATTTTCAAAAGGCAGCCGAACTGGATCCGAAAGAAGCCCGCAGTGCGGACGCGGAGGTGCTGGCGCTGATAGAAGCGAATCGATTTACGGAGGCAAGCGCGGCGATTGCTGAAAAACTCAAGCAGCATCCGCGCGATGCGCAATTGTTTTATTTCAAAGCAGACGTTCTAAACCGCCAAGGCAATAACGAGGGTAGCTTGAAGGCGGCTGAACGCGCGGTTCTCCTGCGGCCGGATTTTGTCATGGCGCACGATTTGCTGGCCCGGCTGTACGCGCAGAACGGCGGCGAACAGGAAAAGGCGATCGATGAGTGTAAAGCGGCGCTGCGGACCGATCCGGAGGATGAGACGGCCCTCTATCGGTGGCTGCGGATTTTGCAGGCTCGCCATCAGGATCACGATGCAAGCGCTATTGCAGAATTAGCAAAAAGGTGGCAGGTTGCGCGCGAAAAAGGCAAGAGCGATGAGCTGCGACAAAGCCGATTTAGAATAGCGACGAGCCAGTAATAGTACTGTGGTCTGGCTAGTTGCAAGCGCTTGCAGACGATGATAGGATGGAAAACCGTTGTCCTATATCCCTCGTTTGGAGATGGCTACCCATGTCGAAAATTGAAAGACTTGCTCGTAGTGTCTTACCGGCCCTGTTTTTGTTTGCCGTGAACGGCTTCGGCCAGTTCAGCGGAGCGATTCAAGGAGTTGTGACTGATCCGAGCGGTGCCGCTGTGCCGCAAGCAAAAGTCTCGCTGCTGAATACCGCCACTTCGGTGGAACATGAAGTCACCAGCAACGGGAACGGCGAGTATCAATTTACCAGCCTCGCGCCCGGAAATTACCAGTTGACGGCCACAGCCACCGGCTTTGCAACGCTTACGGTGAAAGCCGACCTACAGACCAGCCAAATGTTGAATGTACCGCTGAGTTTGGTTTTGGCGGGAGCGAAACAAGCGGTGGAAGTGACTGGCGAAGCCCCTCTGGTCAATACAGCGGAAACGCGCAACCAGATGACGCTTGAAACGAGCACGCTTTCCGAACTGCCGCTTGCCGGCCGCAATATGATTTCGCTCGCTACGCTAGCGCCGGGAGCCATTGGCCTTGGTACATCGGCAGGCGGAAGTCCGGGCTCGGGAGTAGATAACTTTTCAACCGAGACCCAGGTAGATGCGAGCGCTAACGGGCAGGGGTCCGTTGGAAATATGTTCGTTGTCGATGGGCTCGATATTACGAGCTCCATTCGCCCGGGCGTTTTGAACCTAACTCCGAACCCGGATTCGATCGAAGAGACGAGCATCCAGATCAACACCTTTGCGGTGGATTACGGGCGCGCCAGCTCGATGGAAATGATCATGACCACCAAATCGGGCACAGACCAATTCCACGGCAGCGTCAGCGATTATTTCTCGAATCAGCACCTGTGGGCGGGAACTGAGTTTGTTCACAACTACGCGCCATTCCATAGCAACAACATGTCCGCGACGATCGGCGGGCCGGTGATTCCGCATCATCAGTTCTTTTTCTTTTTCGCGATTGAGCCGTTGTGGTCGTCGAGCTCCACGGGCAACAGCGTCACGACGGTGGAAGATCCTGCCTTCACCGCTTGGGCTAGTCAAAATTACCCGAGTACAATCGGAACCAAACTGCTCACCTCGTACAAACCCACAGGCGGAACACTTACCGGCGTGGCCGATACGGCGGCACAACTCTTTCCCACAACTTGTGGCACGGCCGCAGCCGGAAACGTGCCTTGCAATTTACCGATGCTTGACACCGCCGTGTTCAACGGAACTAGCTACCGAAACGCGACGCAATGGAATGCGCGCATCGACAAATATTTTAAGAGCGACCGAATATACGGCAACTTCTATAAGACGGATTTGAGCTACGGCACCTCCACCATCCGGCCTGCGTTCACGACGACGAACCAGACCTATGAACACGCCGTGCAGGTGAACGAAACTCACACATTTTCGCCCTCCACTCTGAATGAAGCAATTTTCGGGACCGGCTATGTGGAAGGAATCACCCCGAAAACCGGCTTGTTCAGCGTTCCGGTTGTGAATGTCACCGGCTTAGGACAGGGCTTTGGCTCAGGATTCGCGGGCGGCGATTTCATTCAGCACAATTATCACTGGCGCGACGTGCTGACGCACATTCAAGGCTCCCACGATATCCGCGTTGGCTACGAAGGTTGGTTCGGCGATGACGTGGAAAAGTTCCAAGGGCCTTACTCGCAGCCAACCTTCAGCTACAACAATTTGATTGATTTGGTCCAGGACCAACCGTACACCGAGAGCGGCATCTCCTATAACCCGTTGACTGGCAAAGAAACGCTGTGGGATTGGAATGCGGCCGGCCGCACTTGGGGTCTCTTTGCGCAGGATTCCTGGAAAGCCACACGGACGCTAACCGTCAACTATGGCTTGCGTTGGGATGATTTCGGAAATCCCTATTCGCGTAGCGCACAGACGGTGTTTTCGAACTTCTACCTGGGCTCCGGTTCAACCATGGCGCAGGAAGTGACGAACGGTGTCATGTCGCCGCTGCCTAACGCATTGAAAAAGACGATGACAAACGAATGGAGTCCGCGCGTAGGCGTGGCTTGGGACATAACGGGCAAGGGGAATTGGGTGCTTCGCAGCGGCGTAGGCGTGTTCCACAATTGGCCCACCATGGCGAATGTGCAGGAACAGTACCGCGGCAATCCGCCCGGCTTGATTGTGCCAACGTTCTATGCGACTCAAGGTGTGGCGCCGTTGCTGAGCTTCGGTACGAACAACACCACGCCACCATACGGTTTCACCTATCCAACGCTTCCGGCGAGGCAGTTAGACGCCGCCGGCGGATTAACCGGATTGAGCTTTAATGTGGGAGCTATTGATCCAACCCTGCGGTCTCCTACAACTTACACATGGGCGTTCACCTTGGAGCACAAGCTGACTAAGAACTACGCCGTCAGTCTCGGATATTCGGGAACGCACGGAACGGGTTTGCTTTCAGGCGGCGGACAGACGACCGCGGTGAGCTATGGCCAGGACATCAATCAATATCAGGGAGACTTGATTCAAAACAACAGTTTGGCGCCGACGCGGTTGAATCCCAGTTTTGGACAAATCATCTACACAGCCAATGATCGAAGCTCGCGCTTCGATGCCTTCATCGCCGCCTTCACAGGCCGAATCGGGAGCCGCGGTTTTCTGAACATGTCTTACACCCGTTCGGCCTCGAAAGACGACACGCAAGTGTATCCGTCCAATGTCAACATCGCCCAGTGGTATGGACCCTCGACGTGGGATGCGCCGAATCGCTTCTCGCTTACCGGCAACTACATGCTGCCAGGCTTGCAACAGGGGCACGGAGTGATTGGACACTTGACCGGCGGATGGTCATTGAGTGGCACAACGATTGTGCAAAGCGGTTATCCGTTCACCGTTTTTACGTCAGCAGCATTTGCGCCGCTTAAGAACAGCGCTGGACAATTCATCGGATATGCGCCGGGAAGCGGCGACTTCAATGCAAACGGGGATAATTATGATTATCCGAACGTGTCGAGCTACGCGCAGTCCACCAGCAGACAGGCATTTTTAAACGGCTTATTCAGCTTAAGTAACTTCCCGGATCCAACGTTCGGAACCGAAGGCAATGAGAAGTTCGATCAATTCCGCAATCCGATGTTCTTCCAAACGGACGCGAGCTTGGCGAAGACTACGGCCATCAAAGAGCGGGCCAGCTTGCAGGTGCGGTTTGACTTCTTCAACCTGTTCAATCGTGCCAATCTTTACAACGTGGACGCCAATTTGGCCGATGGTACATTCGGCAAAGCCACAAATCAATACAATCCAAGGTGGATTCAGTTAAGCGCGAAGTTTAAATTCTGAATTCCGGCTCTAAGAGGTGATATCCGTTGAGTAATTTCTTCCCGAAGGCGGCGGCCGTTTTGGCCGGCGCCACATTCTTTCTGTGTGCGCAGGAACCACCCAAACGCGATTACCCAATTCAACCAGTGCCGTTTACCGCAGTGCATGTGAACGATGCGTTTTGGTCGCCCAGAATCGAGATCAACCGAAAAGTTTCGATTCCCACTGCGTTCGAGCAATGCGAGCGAACGGGACGCATTGAAAATTTCGTGCGTGCGGCAATGGTGATCGAACACAAAGACTTGCAGGACAAGCATCCGCCCGGCTATCCGTTCGACGATACCGATCCCTACAAAGTGATTGAGGGCGCCTCTTATGCGCTGAGCGTGCATCCTGATCCTGAGCTGGATGCCTATCTCGACAAGCTTATCGCCAAGATAGCGGCGGCACAGGAGCCGGATGGGTATCTCTATACAACGCGAACAATCGACCCCGAGCATCCGCATCAGTGGGCAGGCAAAGAGCGCTGGGTTAATGAGGAGATCCTAAGCCACGAGCTTTACAATTTAGGCCACCTTTATGAAGCGGCCGTCGCGCACTATCAGGCGACCGGGAAGCGCACGCTGTTAGATGTCGCATTGAAGAGCGCAGACTTGTTGGTGGCGACATTCGGTCCGGGGAAGAGAGCGATTTATCCGGGCCATCAGATTGTCGAGATGGGTTTGGTGAAACTATATCGAGTCACTGGACGAACGCAATATTTGGAACTCGCGCAGTTCATGCTGGACAGCCGGCATGGCGGCAAGCCTTACAACCAAGCCGATATTCCCGTTATCGATCAGACCGAAGCCGAGGGCCACGCGGTGCGCGCTACATACATGTATTCGGGCATGGCGGATGTGGCGGCAATGACGGGTAATAAGGATTACATCAAAGCGATTGACGCCATTTGGGGAAGCGTAGTTGGCAAGAAGATGTATGTGACGGGCGGCATCGGTTCGGTAGGCGCGATTGAAGGCTTTGGGCCCGATTATGATTTGCCGAATATGTCGGCCTACAACGAAACCTGCGCATCGGTAGGCAGTGCGTTTTGGAACGAGCGGCTGTTCTTATTGCATGGCGATGCCAAATACATCGATGTTTTGGAGCGGACGCTCTATAACGGTTTGATCTCTGGTGTGAGTCTGGATGGAAAAACGTATTTTTATCCGAATCCGCTTGAATCGAATGGGCAGCATAAGAGAAGCCCGTGGTTTGGCGTCGCGTGCTGCCCGGGGAATATCACGCGCTTTATGCCTTCGTTGCCAGGCTACGTTTATGCGCAAAGCGGCGACTCGCTTTATGTGAATTTGTACATGAGCAATCAGGCGACGGTGACGCTGAGCGACGGAAAGAAGATTTCCGTTGAGCAAGAAACGCGTTATCCGTGGAATGGGGATGTGAAGATTACCGTGAAGCCGGAAAGCGCCGGGCCGTTCACATTGAAGGTGCGCATTCCCGGCTGGGCGCAAGGGCAAGCTGTACCGAGCGATCTCTACAAGTTTGAGGACGCCAGCACGCGCGACGAAGTGAAGCTCAGCGTGAATCATAAGGGCGAACCATTGAATTTGGATCAAGGGTATGCCACGATTACGCGGGACTGGAAGGCGGGCGACGCAGTAGAACTGCATCTGCCGATGCCGATTGAACGCGTGATCGCGAACGAAAAAGTGGCGGCCGACCGTGGCCGTGCGGCTTTGCAACGCGGGCCGATTGTCTTCTGCGCGGAATGGGTGGATAGTCCGGATAAGCACGTGCGAAATTTGGCGCTCTCCGATACGCAAAAACTGAAGGCTGAGTTCGAGCCGGCTTTATTGAACGGCGTGGAAGTGATTCGCGGCGAAGCCACTGCTTACCATTACGAACCGGACGGCAAGCTGGCGCACACCGAAGAGACGTTCACTGCGATTCCGTATTATGCGTGGGCGAACCGAGGCGAAGGACAGATGGAAGTTTGGATTCCGACCAGCGAGAACGGCGCGCATCCAACGGCGTATCCAACCCTCGCTTCCGAAAGCAAGATCAGCGTTTCGGGACAGACGGAGAACCCCAACGGCAATCGCAGTCCGCGCGTGGTGGCAGATCAGGAAGAGCCAACCGCATCCGCGGATAATAGTTCGCAATACAATTGGTGGCCCAAGAAGGGCACCACCGAGTGGATTCAATACGACTTTAGCGGCGGCGAACACCAGATTTCAAGTGCCGATGTGTATTGGTTCGCTGAAAAGCACGGCGATGTCGCGCTGCCCTCCGCTTGGAGGATTCTCTATTTGAGCAACGGCGAATGGAAGCCTGTGGAAGGCGCGAGTAGCTATGGTGTAGAACTGGACCGCTATAACCATGTCACATTCCGGCCGGTGAACGCGAAAGCAGTGAAACTGGAAGTGACGCTGCAGCCGAACAAATCAGCCGGCGTATCAGAGTGGCGCGTGCAATAAGCTGCGCACTCTCCTCGGTACACTAAGACTTCATGGTTAGGGTTAGATTTGCCCCGTCTCCAACGGGTTATTTGCACATTGGCAGTGCGCGCACCTTCATTTTCAACTGGCTGTTTGCGCGTAAACAGAAGGGCACTATGGTGCTCCGAATCGACGATACGGATGTGGACCGCAACACGCAGGCATCGCTCGATTCGATTTATGACGGATTGAATTGGCTGGCGTTGCCGTGGGATGAATTCTACCGGCAATCGGAGCGTTTGGATCTGCATCGTAAGCTGGCTAGCGATTTGCTGGCGCGCGGATTTGCGTATCGCGATTTTTCGCCGGCGCAATCGGCGGAGGTTGACCCGAAGGAGAAAGGGCACGAAGGCGGCCCGTGGCTCTTCAATCCGGAAATGCGTGCTTTAAGCAAAGAACAGAGCGACGCGCGAGCCGCCGCGGGTGAGACATTCGTCATTCGCTTCAAAGTGCAGCGCGACCCGGCGCAAGAAGTGAGTTTTCATGATGATGTGTACGGCGCACAGAGCAAGCTGACGGCCGATATTGAAGATTTCGCGCTGTTGCGCAGCAATGGCATGCCGACGTATCACTTGGCATCTTGCGCGGATGACATCGATTTGAAGATTACCCATATTATCCGCGGGCAAGACCATTTATCGAACACGTTTAAGCACTTGCTGATCTTTCAAGGCGCCGGTGCGCAGCCGCCGCGATTCGCACACTTGCCCTTGCTTATCGGGCCCGATGGCTCGAAGCTTTCGAAGCGGAAACATGGGCCGGTGGTAAGCGCGGCGGGCAGACCCATGGCTTCGCGAGTAGTTCTGATGGTCTCCTGATTGGCTGCAATCGGCGTGGGATCAACCAGAGTGGGATCGCCCACCTTGGCTGCCATATCTACGTCAGGACCTTTCTTCACCACGCTCATCAGGCGGGTTAGAGTTGTGCTTTCGCGCCGGCTTTGGTCTTCCTTACGATTCTGCGCCAGCGCCGCCCTGGTGGGCCGGGGCACAGGC
>CAVYUL010000016.1:0-39835 GCA_963771405.1 Bryobacterales bacterium | reverse complement strand
CGAACGAACCAGGCTACCTGCCCAAGGTGTACACTGGCTGCTGAGTCGGGAAGAGAGGATCTGCGAAACATGAAATCAGATAGACGCCAGTTCATTCGGAGCATAGGGACACGATCAGCCGGACTCGCCATGGGTGCGGCGGCGCTTGCAGCGACTGAGGCTGAGCAAGCGGAAGCGAAATCTGCGGAATCGGCGCAGCTCTTGCATGTAGGCGACAACATCGCTCTGACGGAAACGAACTGCGGCAAGGTGAGAGGTTACATTCTTCGCGACATCCACTACTTCTTGGGCATGTCTTACGGTGCGGACACGTCCGGCGCCAACCGTTTCATGCCACCGCAGAAACCCAAGAGTTGGACTGGAGTGTTTCCGGCGCTGTGGTGGAGCAACTCGGCGCCGCAGAATATGGACAACCGCTTTTCGAATACGTTCGCTTCATTCCGCGATCATTGGAATTACGGTGATGTAACCGAAGATTGTCTCAAGATCAACGTTGTGACGCCGTCGATAAACGGGGGTAAAAAGCGACCGGTGCTGTTTTGGATTCACGGCGGCGGATTCACAGCCGGCAACGCCATTGAGCAGGATGGCTACAACGGCGAAAATTTCGCGCGGTTTGGGAATGTGGTGTTTTGCTCGATCAATCATCGGCTTGGGCCGCTGGGATATTGCAATCTGGCCGGCGTAGGTGGTGACAAGTTTGCGGCGTCGGGGAATGTGGGCATGCTTGATATTGTGGCGGCGCTTGAATGGGTGCGTGACAATATCGAAAACTTTGGCGGCGATCCGGGGAATGTCACGATCATGGGGCAGTCGGGCGGGGGAGCGACGGTTTGCATTCTGACCGCGATGCCTGCCGCGAAGGGGCTGTTTCATAAAGCGGTTGTGTTGAGCGGTGCGTCGCTGCGATCGGGAGACAAGACCTATTCGGAAAAGCTGGGCGCGCGAGTGGCGCAAGAGGCCGGGATCAGCGGCACCGACTTAGACAAGCTACAAGCGATGCCGTGGAAGGAGTTTTATGCGGCCGCGACCAAGGCGCAACAAGCTGTAGCAAAAGAAGCGGGGCCGGGTGGAGGGATGAACCGTGGATTTAGCCCGGTCGTGGATGGCTCGGTATTGCCGCAGCATCCCTACGATCCGGAGGGAGCGCCGACCGCTGCGGACATCCCGATGATCATCAGTTCGGTTCAGAATGAGCAGTCGCCTGATTGGACAGATTCGTCGCTCGAATCAGTCACCCTCGAAACAGGTGGCGGAGAAATTGAAGGAGAGAGCCGGGTTCGGAGCGGGCTTTGGCGACAAGGCGCCGGAAGTGGTCGCGTCCTATGCCAAAGCGTTTCCGGGACGGAAGCCGGTGGAGATCTGGTCGTTGGTGAGCAGCAACCGAAGGAGCGTGGTGGCTTTGGCGGATGTGAAGTCGAGGCAAGCGGCGCCCGTTTACGTGAATTGGTTCACATGGCAACCGCCGCTATTCGACAATCGCATGCGGGCGTTCCATTGCGTCGATATCAGCTTCTGGTTCTACAACACTGATTTGATGTTGACGCATACGGGAGGTGGCGCGCGGCCCAGGGCGTTGTCTACGAAGATGGCGGGAGCGTTGCTCGCGTTTATGAAGAGCGGCAATCCGAACGGAGCTGGGTTACCGCATTGGCCGCGTTATTCTTCCGACCGGGGGGAAACCATGATCTTCGATGACGTTTGCGGAGCAAAGAACGACCCGGATCGCGATGCCCGCAAGGCGCTGCCATCGTTGACTTAGTTCATAACGCCTGGAGGATGCGTTCGAGCGCAAGAACGATCAAGCGCAAAAACCTGAAAATCCGTATTCTGAGACCAGATGACAGGCGTAACGGCGAAAGCACTCTGGTACATCGAAAGCCATCTGGGCAGTGAGCTATCACTCGAAATCATTGCTGAGACTGTAGGGGTTTCGCGATATCACCTTTCGCGGGCGTTCAGCATTTCCACGGGCTATGGATTGGCGGCTTACGTTCGTGGCCGCCGACTGAGCGTGGCGGCGAAAGCTTTGCGATGCGGTGCGCCGGACATCCTCTCCGTTGCATTAGACGCCGGGTATGGTTCTCACGAAGCGTTTACCCGCGCCTTTCGGCAACAGTTTGGCCTCAGCCCCGAGCAGGCTCGGTCGCAAGGCTCGGATCTTACCCTCAACCTCTTGGAGCCAATTAGAATGCAATCCACCAATATTTCTTCCATTGCACCGGCGCGAATCGCAGAGCACGACGCGATGCTCATTTTCGGACTGGGGCAACATTACACCTATCAATCGATGGCCGGAATCCCTTCCCGATGGCAGCAGTTTGTGCCCCATCTCGGCCACATACTCGGGCAGAAAGGCAAAATCGCGTACGGTGTTATCTGCAATTCCGACGATGCCGGCGCGTTCGATTATGTCTGCGGAGTGGAAGTCAGTGAATTTCCGCAACAGCCGCGAGAGTTCACGCGACTTCGACTGGCAGCGCAGACCTACGCAGTGTTTCTGCATCAGGGGCACATTTCGGAAATCGGTGCGACCTGCCAAGCGATCTGGAATCAAGGAATTCCCGAATCCGGCTATAAGACTGTCGACTCACCATGGTTTGAACGCTATGGCGAAGAGTTCGACGGACGCACCGGGCTGGGCGGCTTGGAAATCTGGGTGCCGGTCGATCCAAAGCGATAAACGCTTCGGCAGTTGATGCCACTAGATAAATGCTTCCTAAAGAGCGCAGCTTGCGACTCATGGGAACAAGAGGTATATCTAATGGCAACAAGTAGAACTACGGCGCCGCCACAGGCGTCTAACGCAAACTATTTCACGCTCCAGGATCACTCCGGGAAAATCAAAGTGACTTATCGACCGTTCGTCGGTGGGCCCATCAGACCCGGCTTGCAAAATGGGCCGTTGGTTGAATATTCCGGACCCCAAGGGGACAAGACGTTTACCGGGGCTGACGTGAATCAGCAGGATACGCCGGTGGGACAAATGATTTCGGTGACGTTGAAACCGCAGAACGACACGGGCTCAACCAGCTTTGCGTTCTGCCTTCCACCGGTGCAGGCGACAGTTGAGAATCCCGCTTCTTTCAAGTCGTTCTGCGTGACGGTAGAAAAACCCGGTCTCATTAGTAATCCGGGTTCGCTTTTCCGTTACGAGACCGAGCGCCTTGCCGGGACGGGGAAAATAGTTCCTTTAGCTCTCTAACGAAACGGAATGGGGATGCCGAACGCCGGCATCCTCATTCGTCTATGCCGGAGCAATTTTCATTTTGTTTTCCTTCAGCCACTCAAAGTGCCTTGGCCTCTGTTGACGATTCTAGACAGAGAGTGGTTTACGAGACTGGCGAAGTTATAGTTGGGGGATGGAGAAACCGCAGTTCGACCCGGGCTTGACACAGCAGTATACGGGTCTTCTCAATCGCGTCATCAACCAGGACGGGCAGTTCAATGTCCGGCGCACCGGGCAGAAATGGCGGGATTGGCACCCGTATCTGTTTATGATCAGCGCTCCTTGGCCATTGTTTTTCGCGTTAGTGGTGGTGGCGTTTTTTCTGGTCAATTGTGTGTTTGCGACGGCGTATTGGGCGGCGGGAATCGAGAATCTGAAGAACGCGCAGGCTGATACGGGGTGGCTCACTTTCCTCAATGCGTTTTTCTTCAGTGCTCACACGTTGAGCACAGTGGGCTACGGCAATATGTGGCCGGTTGGGGCGGCGTCGAATTTCGTGGCCGTGGTGGAGTCACTGGTTGGTGTGTTGGGGTTTGCAATTGCGACTGGGCTTCTATTTGGGCGGTTTTCCCGTCCCTCCGCACGGTTTGGCTTTAGCACTAAGGCCTTAATTGCTCCCTACATGGACGGAACGAGTTTGCAATTTCGGGTGGTGAACCGGAGATCGAACAATATAATCGACCTGGAAGCGCGCGTGTTGTTGATGTTGCTGGAATCGGACGACGGCAAGCCGCAGCGGCGCTACAAACAGCTGACTTTGGAGCGGCCGTCGGTGATGTTCTTTCCACTGACTTGGACGGTGGTGCATCCGATTGTGGAGGGAAGTCCGCTATGGGGCGTGACGGCAGAAGAGTTGCAGCGGAGGCAAGCGGAGATTCTGATCATGATGAAGGGGCATGACGAGAGTTTCGGGCAGCCGGTGCATGCGCGCTATTCGTATCGCTATGACGAGATTGTTTGGGGCGCGCGCTTCGTTTCGGCGTTTGAAGTAGAAGACAACGGGGATTTGCGGATTGAAGTGGACAAGGTGAGTTTGTGCGCGCGGGCGGAATTGCCCAGTTCGTCATAAACCTGCTTAGCCAAAGCTGCCACCCATGGGCGAGGATGTTCTCGACAGGGTATCGAGGATATGTTCGCGTTCGGCAATCGCGCGGTTCACGGCGGAGTCGAGCGAAACGCGGTAAATCACGTAGCCAACTAAGAATTCAAACCCCAGAACGGCGAACAGAGCCCAGTCTGCGTTGAAGGCCCAGCGGGCGAGATACGCGAAGCCCACCAGCGCGGCCATACCAAGCGTGCAAAGCAAGATCCAAAGTTGATTTCGGGCGTTGCCACGGCGCTGCATTGTGGAACTGGGGTCGCTAGGACGAGGGGCCATCACGGAGATGAGATTGCCGGCCCACATAAGATGCATTGTGGCTACAACAGACGCGACCACCCCGGCGGCCACGCTTTCAAGGGAGAGGTGGGCGATGAGAGCGATGACGGCGGCAGTCAGAAGATTGATGGGCAGTA
This sequence comes from Bryobacterales bacterium, assembly GCA_963771405.1. GTDB lineage: Bacteria > Acidobacteriota > Terriglobia > Bryobacterales > Bryobacteraceae > Bog-105. The sequence goes on along the minus strand of CAVYUL010000016.1, from coordinate 35,091 downwards.
AGAAAATCCAAGCCACAACGTTCTTGGCGCGAAAGACGTCGACGAACGGGGTGGGGGTCAGGAAATACAATTGAACGGCGGCGCGGTCTGTACCAAAGATGTTGAGCAGCAGAGCGTCGGACAACAGAAGCAGAGCGTAGAGCATCAGGAAAGGGAAAAAGTTCCGTTGAAAGGCGCCGCCGCCTCCCTCTCGAAGGATCATTGGCAAGAAAAGCAAAGCGCTGAAGACGCATGCCATGCCAAGAGCGACGCGAAAGCGCGGCATGCGGAGCAGCGAACGCAGTTCTTTCTGTATGAGAGCGGCCACGGGGTCGTGGAATAGATTGGCGAACGAGTCCAAAATCGAAGGAGAGGTTGATTGGCGGGGCTCAGGTGCGATCGCGCCGCTGCGAAATGAATCATCTTCGACGAGGCCGTGGGCGAATTGCCTGCGGGCGAACATGTAAGCGAGAACAGACCAAGCGGCAAGCACTGCGAGGCTCCGCAGGCTGTCTTCACCCAGACCGAGCGCAGCGGCTGCGTGCCACGGAGTGGCATAACCCTTGGCAAGCGCAACGAAATACGGCTTGAGCTTCGCGCCAAGTGCGGTGCGAATGAGCAATTGCGGTATGAGACCGATGCTGATGAAAAAGATGCTGATGACTTCGCGGAAGCGGTTGCGCTGAAAGGCATGAAGCACAAATTCACGAGCGGCCAACTGCAGCAGCAGGTTAAAAGGGATGAACAGCAATAGGCAGAACGGCGCCCAAATTGGGATGCCGGGCCGGCGTAATAAGCCCACGGCGGCGCCCAAAATCAAAATCACGGTCTCCGGGGTGGTGGTCAGGCGCAAAAGAACTTCCAAATCGAAGAGTGCACTGTCCCGAATCGGATAACAACGCAGTTTGTTGATTTGGAGAGACCAGCCGGTGCTGAGCGTGAATAGCGGAATGGTTTGGCTGTACAGAAAAAACCCGAGCAGACAAATGGGGAGAACGTCGCGAAGCGTTTTAGGATCGAGCTGGGGAAGAACGAAAGCGGCGAGGATGGCGAAAAACACGAAGAATGCGTACCAGAGCGCGGTGAAGAGCGACATCAATACGGAACCCAGCGTCGTACGCGGCAGATGATTCCGTGTGATACGCCATTGCGCCCAGAGAATAGCAAGGATCTGCTGCGTCATGGCGTTACAACCATTCGAGCTTTTCCGAATAGCGCTCCGCTCCAATGGTGTTGACGAAGATATCCTCGAGCGTTCCTGTGCCGGATGCGGCGGATTGACTGCGAAGATCGGCCATGCTGCCTTGAATGACGAGTTTGCCGCGGTTGATGATGGCGACTTCGTCGCAAAGCCGCTCAACAACTTCGAGAACGTGCGAGGTCAGGAAGACGGTGGCGCCGTGCTGCACCTGTTCGAGCAAGATGTCCTTCATGAGGCGAGCGCCAACGGCATCGACGCCTTCGAAAGGTTCGTCCATCAGGAAGAGCTTGGGGCGGTGAATGAGCGCGGCGGCCATGGCGAGACGTTTTCGCATGCCTTTTGAATATTCGCCGATGAGTTTGCGGGCGTTTTCAGAGAGTTGAAAGAGATCAAGGAGTTCGAGAGCGCGTTCTTTGGCTTGTTGCTTCGGAAGCGTGTAAAGGCGGCCCACAAATTCCAAATATTCCGAACCGGTAAGGTAATCGAAGAGCAGGGAATCGTCCGGCACGAGGCCAATCTGGGCGCGAATTTCGAGGGACTTTTCCGGCAGCGGCAGACCTAGAACATGGATGGAGCCTGAGTCAGGCTGGGCCATGCCCATGAGCATTTTGATTGTGGTGGTTTTGCCGGCGCCGTTGGGGCCGAGGAAGCCGAAGAAACTGCGCTGCGGAACGGTAAGTGTGAGGCCGTCTACGGCGGCGAAACCGTTGTAGAGCTTGCGAAGGCCTGTGATTTCGATAGCCGGAGGCTCAGGGTTGGGGAACATGGGGGGTTAGTTGCCTAAGGGACCGGCGTAACCGGAACGATGCGCATGACGGCAAGCAGCGTGCCGGTTTCTCGCAGAATAGCAAGCTTGGCACGCGTGACTTGCGTTTCGGCTTCGTAGAGCGCGATCCAGCGGTTGCTCTCTTCCAGACGCGCTTGTTCGACGCGGCTCATGGGAACTTGCCCTTCGCCTTGTTTCGCGAGCAGGACCGTGAGTTCTTCGCGAGCCAAGTCAAGCTGCATGCGAGAGAGATCGCGGACGCTCTCAGCTTTTTTCCAAAGGTCGTAGTTGCGGCGGGCGTCGGTGATGATGCGGTTGCGGGTTTGATCGATCTGAATGCGGATTGCCTGCATTTCGGTCGATTTTTGTTGTGCTTGGCCCTTGGCGGCCGTACCAACCCATAAGGGGATCGCTATGGAAGCTCCTAATTCAAAGTTGTTACGTTGAAATTTTTGGAAATAGCCGGCGTAATTGTACTTCGCGAACAGAGCGTATTGGGCCACAAGATCGACCTGTGGCAGATGGGCAGCCCGGAAGGAGCGAACTTCGAGTTCCTTAGCAAGTACCGAGGACTGCATTTGGCGCAGTTGACGGTTGTTATGGATCGCCATGTCAGCAGCCTCATCGGCAGAGGGTGGCATCGGGGTGGATGATAAGTCAGTATCGACGGGTTTTACGCGATCGGCGGCCGGAAAGCCTACAGTGACGGCGAGCATCATCTCGTAGTAATCGAGATCGAGTTGAGACGCGCCAAGTCGCTCCTGTGAAGCGGCAAGGTTGACTTTGGCGCGCTTGGATTCGAGGGGAAGTTCGCTGCCTTCATTGACAGCGGCGTCCATCACTTCGGACACTTTGGCGAGGCTAGGCAATTGTTGCGAAATCGTGTCACTTTCGTGCGCCAGGGTCGATGCGGTTAGAAAGAGGTCGGCCGTTTGGTAGGCAACGTCTTCGGCTTTGGCTTGGGCGCCAAATTGTGCCCCGTGAGCCGTTTCGCGGGCGGCGGCGAGTTGATAGCTCTTCATGCGGTTGAAGAGGGCCATGTCGGTGCGGACCTGGACGATGCTCGGGGCGTTGCCCTCAATGCTGCCTGGGTAACCGTAGGTGTAGGCAAGGCCGCTGCCTGCGAAGACTTTCGGGCGGAAGGGGTCAAGGGCCACTTGGACGCCTTGCGCGGCCTTTTGTTCGTCAAGCCGTGCGAGAACCACGTCGGGGTTTTGCCTTGATGTTAATTCGAGGACTTGCTGGAGGGTGAGGGAATGAACTTCAGCTGCGAGGATTGGGGAGAAGAGAAGAAAAACGAGGGGCAGTTTTGTAAGGCTCACTTCACCATGCTAGCGGAGTGGGGGGCGGGCGAAAACGCCCGCCGCAGTGGTCTACGCTTACTTTGATTTGGGTGTCGCAGTGGTCGCGGTTGGCGTTACCGGGCCGCCGTTTGCGGTAGTTTTATCATAAAGCGAAACGATGTCTTGGGTGATGTCGATGCCGCTTGAGGCGTAAAGGACGGGCGTGTTCTGATTGCTGACGTCAAGGATCAGGCTGAAGCCGTTATCCTTGGCGTACTTTTCAATCACGGCCATCATGCGTTGGCCGAGACTGGCTAGCACCTTTTGCTGTTCGCCACGAAGATCTTCTTCAGCATCCTGCATGTCGCGCTCCAGGCGCTTCTTCTTTTCGTCAATTTCGCGGGCAAGTTGATTGCGTTTGTCTTCCGCCATAACGGAACCGCCTTTGGTCAACTGATCCTGCAATTGGGTGATTTCGGCTTGGCGGTTCTGGAACTCTTTGTTCTTAGGAACGAACTTGGCATCAAGCTCTTGTGAGGCTTTCTGGCCATCCTTGGTTCCCACAATGGCGCCCTGAATGCTAATCACGCCCACCTTGCTGGGCGCTTGAGCAAACACGGTCAAGCCGGCGCAAAACAATGCCGCGGTAGCAAACAAACAACTTCTCATAGTAATCAAAAATCCTTTCTGGAACTCTCTACTGCCGCGCCGGTGCGTTGGACCCCTGACCCGGCGAAAAACTCTTTAGAACGTACGACCTATCGAAAACCGGAAGATATCGTGCCGCTCGTGGTACTGCTGCGGGATACCACCTAAGGTTGCTAGCGCTTGCTGGTAGGTGTAGTTGTTATTGAAATAATCAGGCGTTACCACCACAGGCGCTTGCAAAGTCGTACTGACAAAACTGGGATTATAAGCCCAGTATAACCGAAATGGGGCGTTCACCACAGGCATTAGGACTTGGAGTTCGAGGCCCGTGGAGACTCGGACGGGCTGGGTGTGGGGCTGGATGTAGGCGCGTTTGCCAAAATCGGATTGCGGGAAGAGACTGTTCAAGTTCGTCACTTGGCTGGTGTTTAAGCCCAATTGGCTGGGAAAGAGCAGATCATCGATACCGGCATCGATGAAGGGCGCCAGGGTGACGGGGCCGAAGATCGGGATACGGTACTCATAGTTGGCAACCAGGGACGTGTCACCGCCCGGCAGAATGAGCTGGTAAATCGGAACGGTTTGGGAAACCGGATTGTAAGAAATGCTGCCGTTCGGATTGACGACCTTTTGGACGACGGGAGTACCGTCTTGATTATATTGTTGGGCTGATCCGCTGGTAGGAATGTAGGCGATCGGGCTGATGGTGAGAATATCAAAGCCCCGGATATCGCTTTCACCACCCATATAGAAACGGTCAAACGGCGGCGCCACACGACCACCGAAGCCGGTGATCATTTTGCCCGCAAAATGGAAGCCTTGTACGTTGCCTTTGAAGAGGCCCTTGCGGAAGTAAGCGATGTCTACTGTGGGCTCGAGCGTGTTGACGTTACCGCCGATCACCGTGCCGGTAAAGCTAAAGCCCAGGTTCATGCGCAAACCATGGGTAGGAATGATAGGGTGATTGACGGTGTTGTAGGCGAAAGTGGGTGTGACGGTGCTCGCGATGATACCTGTTAACGTGTTGGGACCGCCGACGCCTTCAAAATCCAGGTAATTGAAGTAGGATTTGGCGGCGTCGGTCAGAGGATCAACGCTTTGATCGCGGAAAGAATAGGTCAACCCGACGCGCGCAAAGCTACGGCGCAACTGGTAACTGGCAAAAGCAGTGAATCCGCGCCCGTTGCTGACGTAGTTGAGGAGATTCTGAGTGCCAAGAGAGGCATAATAACCGAGAAGGTTGGTGCCGGCGAAGATCGACGCCTGACGGCCCTGGTCATAACTGTAGCGTTGGTAGAAGACAGTGAAGCCCGCTTGGATAGGCTTATCGAAGACGTAGGGCTCAGTGAAGCCGAAGGTGACGCTATCCATCAAAGTGCCAATCTGGGCACTCAGCGAGAGCGTTTCGCCTAAGCCCAGGAAGTTGTTGGTGGAATAAGACGCGCCGATGAAGCTGCCCGAAATACCCGACACGCCACCGTTCAATTGGATGGCATTGCGGCCACGTTCTTTTACCTTGATCAGCAGGTCAACCGTGTTGTTCTTGGTATCACGCGTCATGGTGGCGGCGTCTTCCGGTTTCAGCGGATCGAAATACCCCAGCTGGTTGAGCCGGAGAACGCTGGTTTCCCACAACTGCTGGCTGTAAAGGTCGCCCTCGTTGATGAGCATTTCGCGGCGAATGACTCGATCGCGCGTGGTGTTATTTCCTTGGAAGTCGATGCGCCGGACGAAGAATTGATGGCCTTCATCGACGTCTATCGTTAGATCCACTTGATGATCGTTGATCGGTTCTGGATCGGGAGAGCCGACGAAGTCGATATACCCGAAGTTGCCGTAAAGTTTGCGGAGGTCGTCCAAACCTTTCTGCAGTTTTTCGGTGGAGAAGGGATCGCCCGCGCTCATTTTGAAAACTTGGCGAGCGATCAGATCGTACGTGTGGAACAGCTTCATTCCGACGAAGTTGAATTTGTTGAGGCGGTAGAGATTGCCTTCTTCGACCACCATGGTGACATCGACACGCTTGCCAGGGGTCTTCGGATTGAGGAGCGGAATTTTCAGGCCTTTGCCATACACATCGTAGACCTTTTCGGAATGGCCGATGACGCGGGCGGTGAAGTAGCCCTTCGATTGATAGGCCTGGCGGATGCGTTCGCCGTCCTCGTCGAGTTTCGTGGAGTCGAACGTGCGCGCGAAGAGATCTTCAAAGAGCAGCGAGTGCGGGATACCCATCGGCTTCAAGTTCTTCATAGCGCGAACTACGTCGCGGTGGCTAAAGACTTTGTTGCCGTCAATAATAATGTTTCCGACTTTCAGCTTCGGGCCTTCGTCGATGGCGAAGTTGATGTCCACCCCGCCCGGCGGGACTTGGCGGATTTGCGGAGTGACGGTGGCGTATTGATGGCCATGCTCGGCTTCGAATTCCTGCAGTACATTTTTCGCACGCTGCACTTTGCCGGGATCGAATTGCGATTCGGGCGTCAGGTTGACGTGGCGTTCTTTGAAACGATCGAGGATATCGGATTTGCTGATGGATTTGTTGCCGGTGTAATCAATGGTGTGAACGGTACGGCGTTCGGTGACGATGAAACGTAAAATGACGCCGCCGTTGGGCCCTTTTTCTTTTTCGACTCGGAGATCATCGAAGCGGCCTGAATTCCAGAGCGACATGAAGTCGCGGTGGACGGCGGCATCGTCGTAAACGTCGCCTTTCTTAGTAAAGACGAGCCCGCGGAGGGTATCTTGCGGAACCTTGCGTTGTCCGCGGAACTGAACGTCCTCAACAATGTTTTCGCCAAAGGCCGCCGGTTTCGCTTCGCTGATTCCGGGCGAGGGCTGTTGTGCCGGAGGAGCTTTGGGTTTTTCCGGCGTCTCCGGGACATTTTCAAACGGATTTTGTTGCTGCGGCTTGGGCGGCTGTTGCTCAGGCTTGGGTGGGGTCGGCGGTTGCTGCTGTTGTTGCGCGGGTGGCTGCTGCGACTGAAACATCCAGGGCGCCGCAAACGAAGATGGGACGACACATGCGCAGGAAATGAGGAAAAGGCAAGCGGGCGACGCAATCGCGCGCAGGCTACGCAGCCTGTGGTGAAGTGTGGCTAAGAACAAATCCTCTCCATGCGGTTATTAAAAACGAGTCTCCATCCCCAAGGGAGCAAGAACCCCAGACGTTGAATAGCCAGTACAGGTTTCAGCAACAGGTTCCGGGAAGCGGAAGGCTAACCAAAAAGACCCAATTCACATAGTGTAGCGAATGCGTGAACCGGCACTTGAGATTTTGTTTGGAATTTTGCCTGCAAACGCCGCGGTGTCAGGATAGCCGCACAATTCGGAATAAGATGGGGGTATGAAAATCCGAACGATTCTTGTGGCGGTATTAGCGCTGGTTGTTCTGATGGCTATTGCGATTGGCGTATTGATGGGCCGAGTAGATAGCTGGCGGCCGCGCATTCAGGCGGAGCTACAGGACAAGCTGCACCGCGACGTAGGTATAGCGCATTTGAGCTTAAAACTGCTACCGCTCGAAATCCACGTAGAAGGGTTGACGATTGGAGAGGCGAACGGGTTTCCGCAAGAGCGGCCCTTTGCCAAGGCGAACGATGTTTTTGTGAGCGCGGGTCTTTTTTCCCTTCTCACGGGCAACCCGGAAGTCAAAGATCTAATTTTGGACAAACCGCAAATCGAGTTGGTTCGAAACGGCGCCGGAGTTTGGAATTATTCGTCGCTTGGCGGCAACGGCAGCAGCCAGGGGAGCGGGAAGACGGCGCTTTCGCTCAATTTGTTGGAGATTAACGACGGACAGGTGGGCTACACCGATGAGTTGAACAAACAGCCGAGAAATGTGTACGACCACATCGATTTGAAGCTGACCGATTTTGCTCCCGACAAGGAATTCGGATTGAAGCTAGGCGTGCATTTGCCGGGACAGGGCCAGCAATTAGTTGAGTTTGACGGCAAGGCGGGGCCGTTGAAGGTAGCGAGCGAGAACGCGGTACCGCCGATTCAAGGACACCTTTCGATCAAGCAGGCATCGCTGGCGGCGATCAACCAGTTCAATTCCGGATCCTTACCGCCGGACACGAATGCGATTCTTTCCGGCGAAGCCGATATCCATTCGATGGCCGACGTCGTGAGCGCGAAAGGCAATTTGAAAATGGATGACACTGTGTTGAAGGGCGCGAAGATGGGCTACCCGATCAACGCCATTTATGATGTCGAAGACGATTTCGAGCAGAAGAAGGTGCTGATCCATTCGGGAAATTTACAGCTTGGAGCGACAAGTTTTGCGTTCGCTGGCGACCTGAACGGAGCAGTGACGCCGATGCTACTCAATGTGAATTTGAAAACGGATAATTCATCGGTGACTGAACTGGCGAAGCTGGCGGGTGGCCTTGGAGTCGGTTTCAGCCCGGCGTACAACGTGGCGGGAACGGTTAGCGCGGACGTGACGGCAAGAGGGGCGATGAATGCGCCGCAATTAAGCGGTTCGCTCAAGGCGAAGAATCTCGCGGCGAGCGGCGGCGAAATCAAGCAGCCGGTTTCCATTCCTGAGATCGATTTGACGTTATCACCGGATTCCATCATGTCGAATACGTTTAGCGCGACTAGCGGTTCGACGACGCTTTCGATCGCCTTTACTCTGCTGCAATATGCAAGTGCGAACCGTAGCATTGATGCGACGGTGAAAACCGATGGAGCTAAAGTCGGCGAGCTGTTGAATATCGCGAAGGCGTATGGAGTGGATGCGGCGCAAGGAATGACAGGCGACGGTGGCTTGAGTTTGAACCTCCATGCGAAGGGACCGCTCGCAAATGCGTCGGCGATGAGCTATGCGGGAACGGCCAACCTGACGAACGTGACGCTGAATACGCCACAGATTAAGAAGCCTGTGTCAATTGCCTCTGCCAACGTGGCGTTTTCTCAGAATTCGGTAAACCTGGACAATTTGGCCGCAACTTTGGGAAGTACGACTGTGAAAGGCGATTTATCGGCCAAGAACTTTGCCGCTCCGGAAGTTGCGTTCCATTTGACAGCCGACAAAATCGATACCGATGAATTGCAGAGTCTTTTTGTAAGTACGCCGGCGAAGCCAGCGGCGAAAGGCAGCCAGCCGCAACAGCCGCCGAGTTTGCTATTGGCGACCACCGGGACGGGCACTCTTCAAGCCGGGACGATTAAGGCCAACGACATTGTTTTGAAAGATGTAAATACGACCTGTACGTTAGACAAGGGTGTGATTCATCTATCACCGCTGAGCGCCGGAGTTTTCGGCGGACAGACCAAGGGCGATTTGACGTTAGATATGCGTGCGACAACCACGCAGTGCGGAGCGAAACTTACCTTCACGAATGTCGATGCGAACGGGTTGCTTTCCGCCGTGAGTTCGATGAAGAACACGGTGTACGGCAATTTGGGCGGAAACACGAACATTCATTTTGCGCTGGTGGATAGCAATAACCTCGCGCGAACGCTGAACGGAACGCTTGCGTTTAATTTGACGAAAGGCGAGATCAAGAACGTCAACCTGCTGGGTGAGGTTAGAAAGATCGGCAAGTTGATGGGCGGCGGCGGAACCGATACGGGTGATAGCACCGAGATCAAGAAATTTCAGGCGACCTGGGATTTAGTGAATGGGGTGGCCAGCACGCAGAATTTGACCGGCGAGTTGTCCGAAGGTACGATCACCGGCAAGGGCTCGCTGGATCTGGCGAAGCAGGAAATCAATATGCACATGACGGCGCAATTGGCTGGCGGCTCGGCGAATGCGGCTTCGGGAGGCGGGTTGATGAATACGGTGCTGGCGACCTCGCGCAACGGGCTGATGGTGCCGGTGATTGTGACCGGAAATATGGCGCACCCGAACGTAACGCCGGATGCGGCGGAGATGGCGAAGCTCAAGCTGAGTAATCTCACCGGCGGAAAAGGAGCGGCGGGATTGGTGAACGGAATCCTGGGCGGAGCCGACGCGAAAACGAAGAAGAACTCTAGTCCTTTCGGGTCAATCCTGAACCAGATCCCGAAGTAATGAGCGAAGGACGCACGCGAGGCGGATAATGGCAGTAATTCATCTATGAGCAAATTTATCCGCCTCACCTTTTTGCCGCATGCGCACAACCTTGCCCTCTTATTGCTGCGGGTGTTTGCGGGAACGAGTCTGTTTTTGCGGCACGGCCTGGAGAAAGTCACGGGCTTTTCAGAAATGGCGAAGCACTTTCCTAATCCGCTTGGTATTGGAGCGGAATGGAGCCTGGGATATGCGTTGGTATCGGACGCCGTTTGTTCATTGCTGCTCATTATCGGGCTTGGGACGCGATGGGCGGCGCTCGTGATTGCCATCAACACCGGGGTGGCTTTTCTGTTCGTTCACAAGATGCATCTTGGGGGAGAACACAGCGGCGAAGTGGCGTGGATGTATTTGGCAGTATCGATTGCGCTGTTTCTGTCGGGAGCGGGGAAGTTCAGCGTGGATCATGGCTTGGCCGGCCACGGCGAAGGGCATCATTTCCGGGAAGGCAAAACGAGCAGACGGAAGGCAGCCAGCGCCCGCTAATTGACGAGCATTCGTTTGGGGTCGGAAGGGTCAGATGGATCGGGCTCGGCGAAGAATTCGTCGTAAATATCGTCGTTGAAGAAACCGGCGATTTTGACGTCTTTGAGCGGAAGGGTGATGACGAATTCAGTGCGGTCGAGGGTGGTGTCTCGGAGGACGGCTTCGTAGTAAACGGTGCGGCGCGGTTCAAGCGTATCTTTGTCCCGATAGCCACTGATGAAGGGCAACAGACGGAAATACTGCTCCAGAGGATTCAGGTTAGGTGACTCGACAACCCAGCCGGCGTACCATTTGCGCGAATCCAACGTTACCGAGATGAGGCGCTTCTGATTGGCGGCTTCATCTAAGAGGCGTGCGAGGAAGTTGCCGTGGGCGCGGAGTTCCAGAAGTTTGGCCTTCTCTTTATTGATGAACAGATTTACGAGGAATGCAAAGAATGGGCCCATCAAAAGCGAAAGAGCGCTGGTGGCCGAATAGGGAAACGGCGAGAAGGTATGCCAGTAGACTTCAAACCACTTGCCTAAGGGAGTAAAGGCGAGAAGGAGTTCGGCGAGGCGGCCGAAGATAGAGAGCGCAACGCCAGCGATGGCGGATTGAAAGAGTAAGCGATAACCATCGGCACGCTGGGCGCCGAAGCGGAAATAGTGGTTCAGGTGAACGAATAGGAACCCGCCGATTAAAGGCAGGAGCAGGAGGTTATAGGGCATCCGAACGGACTAGTCGCGCTGTTTGACCGGTCTTATGAACGTAACACCGGGCTTTCCGCGATAGCGCTCGTTCTCTTTGGAGACACGTTCGATGGTGGCTTTGACCTTTGGGTCGCGTAACAGGGCCTCGACGTCAACGATGGTGTTGCCGTTGTAATTTACGCGTGATACTTTTCCACTATCCGAATCTGCCATGTTTCGTTACCTCACTACCCTTAGGATATCCACAATTGTGGATTATATGCGAGTTCGGAACGAATAATCCTCATCGACGCGGGTGAGGTTAGGACTGTAGAAGGGATCGTGGGAGATGACCCTCTCCCACTTTGACTTCATGGCCGCGACCTCTTCCGGGTGAGGGATAAGATCGCGAGAGGTCTTGGAAAGCGATTCATGATGGTACAGAATCGCATACGGAGTATAGAGCACGCGATAGCCGCAAGTGCCCATTTTCAGGCAAAGATCGATGTCATTGAAGGCGACGGCGAACTGGCTTTCATCGAAGCCGCCGACCTGCCAGAAGACGTTCGCGCGGGTCATGAGACAGGCACCCGTAACGGCACTCACGTTGCGGACGACGTCAGACAGATCGAAATAATGGCCGACGTTAGCGGCGAGGCCTTTGAAGGCGTGGCCGCAGTTATCGAAAAGGCCCATCACAACGCCAGCATGTTGAATCGCCTCATTAGGATACAGAAGCTTTGCACCGACCGCACCGACCTCGGGGCGAAGCGCTAGTTCGATCATGGCCTCCAACCAGCGGGGCTCGATGACGGATGTATCGTCATTCAAGAAGAGGAGAACCGGGGAATCACACTGGCGGGCAGCGGCGTTGTTGATGGCGGAGAAGTTGAAGGGGCGATTGCGCCAATCGATATAGCGCAGGTTTTGGTGCTGCGCCTGGAATTGGCTGATCAGTTTCTCGGTGGCGTTGCCTTTGGAATTATCGGCGACGACGACTTCGTAATGAGGGTAGGAAGTCTTCGAGAACAAGCTTTCGAGATTCGTGCGCAGGACATCGACTCGTCCGCCGGCGGCGATGATGATGCTCGCCTGAGTACCCGGTGTAATGGGATAGCGGACGCGCCAGCGACCGGGAATGCGGCCCGGTTCGACATTGCCGCCATCTCCGGCGCGATCGCAGCGGCTTTGGATGGCACGACGGGCAGCGTCGAGGGCGTAGCTTTTGTTGTCAATCGAAGAAGCGGTGGAGGTGGCTCCGGCGCGCCAGTGATAAAGGACTCGATGAATGTGGTGGATGTGCGTTGCGACTTCGGTGGCGCGCAGAATCAGATCATAATCCTGGCTGCCATCGAAGGCGGAGTTGAAACCGCCGAGTTTGTCGGCCAAATCGCGCCGCAGGATAAGGAAGTGGCAGACGTAGTTTTCTGCCAGAAAGAGATCGGGAGACCAATCAGGTTTAAAGAAAGGATCGAAGCGAACACCGCGCTCGTCGATTTTGTCCTCGTCGCTGTAGATGAGATCGGCGGAGGGGTTTTGGTTGATGGCTTCGCAGACATACGCCAAAGCGTGCGGGGTGAGGAGGTCGTCGTGATCAAGGAAGGCCAAGAAATCGCCGCCGGCGTTGCGCCAAGCGAAATTGGAGGCTTTGGAAATCCCGCCACGTTCGCCCAAATAGAAGACGCGGATGCGGTCGTCGAGGGCGGCGTAATGATCGAGCATTTGGCGGATGGCGGGGTTAGAGGAGCCATCGTCGCAGATGCAAAGTTCCCAGTTGCTGTAGGACTGACGCAGCACAGAATCAATGGCGGCTTCCAGCTCCTGCAACTGGGTGTTAAGAACCGGCATGACGATGCTGATTTTGGGCTGGACCGGGAAGGACAAAACTTTGAGCTCGATGATCTGAGAATCGGGGCGTTCGAACTCGTGGATCCAGCGCTGATAATCGGAGGCAAAGCCATTTTCCTGGTTGATATCGATGAAGGCTTTGGCTTCACGAACGACCACACCTTTCGAGAGCGCACGGACAACGATCGAATGCCGGCCGTTGGAAAGGCCCTTGGAATCGAACTGAATCATGAAACCGGAACGACCGGTTTTATCAAGGCCCGGTAACGATTTTTGAACGTCGGGGCGGGGAATGCAAGGCTGCGTTTCGAGTATGGGACGGCCGGGCACCTCGACTTGAATTGCATCGACGCCACCTTGGGCGGCGGCCCAACCGCGGACAGTAATCTTGCCGCGGCGCACGACGCCTTCGTTAGCGCCCGGTTCATCCACGACCAGATAAGCGTTTCGACGGCCAACCAGATTGCCGTTGCCGTTTACGTGATCGGCGTCGCCGCGAGAGCGGCCTCCCTCACCGGGCATGACGACTTTCAAGACACCGCCGACGGCACGAAGGGTGCGCCAGAGGCGGCCAGTCACGACGTCCATCAGCACGCGCTCAATGCGTACAAGTGTCGCTTGATGGGTATTGACAACGCGCTGTTGTTCTTCGAAAAGTTCGAGCAGGCGCGCCACTTGCTTCTCGGAAGTTCTGAGTTCCATTCTCAGTTGCTCGACCTCTTCGCGCGAGGCGGCGAGCGATGCTTCCAGAGCGTCGGTCTGATTCATTGTCTTCAAGAGCGTGCCCGATCCCTCAGTGTAGCAACGTGTCTTACACTTGAAAGTTGGGCCGTAAGCTCGGACAGCACTTCCTTACTTCCGAAGCAATCCTCAAGCAAATTGCCGACGCCGCGGGTGAGACGCACCCAGAGCGGATTGTGGAAATTGGTCCCGGGCGCGGGGCTCTGACGCGTCATTTGCTGCCGCTGTGCCAGGAACTGCATGTCATTGAATTAGACAACGAATTAGCGCACTTTCTAACACGGCAGTTTGCGGCGGAGCCCAAACTCCAGGTCCATCGCGGCGACGTGCTGGAGACAGATCTGGCACAGTGGGGGGCGGCGGTGATCACGGGTAATTTGCCTTATTACATTACGTCGCCGATAGTAGAACGGTTTCTCAGTTTGGATAGCCGATTTCCGCTGGGGGTGTTTCTGGTGCAGCGGGAGGTGGGGGAGCGACTGTTGGCCAAGCCGAATTCCCGGGACTACGGGTACCTCACGGTGGCCACGCAACTTGTAACGGAAGCCAATTTGGTTTGCCGGGTGCCGGCTGGGTCGTTTTCGCCGCCGCCTAAGGTGGAATCGGCGGCGATCCGGCTGAAGCGCCGCGATATACAGAGGACCGATTTACCGGACTTGCTCAAATTTGTGGGGCGCTGTTTTGCCCACAAACGCAAGACTCTGCGCAATAATTTGCGCGGCTTTTATGGCGACGCCATCGATCAGATGCCCGAGGCGGGATTGCGGGCCGAACAACTTGAGATCGAGCGGTTTGCCGATTTACGAGAACGGCTGGAATCAACTCGCCGGGATTAGGAAGTGGTTTTCGGCTTGACCGGGTGTTTCGACCTCCAAAGTGAATAAGCCGCCAGCAAAACGATTGCCCGGTTTGGCTCCGGCGGCAGCGGTGGTGATGTAGAGCGTGCGCAGATCATTTCCGCCGAACGTGCAAGTGGTGATGTTCGCCGTGGGCATTTCGATGATGCGGTCTATTTGGCCGCTGGGTGCAATTCGCACAATGCAGCCGCCACCGTAACGGCAATTCCAGAGGAAGCCTTCGGCGTCCATTGCGGAGCCATCGGGCGCGCCACGGGGGAAGCTTTGAAAGAAGAGCCGTTCGTCCGAGATGTCGCTGGTGGATGAATCGTAATCGTATTGGTAGATGGCATTGGCCATCGAGTCGGCGAAATAGAAGATAGTTCGCGCCGGGTTCCAGGCCAGGGTATTGGAGATGCCTAAACCAGTACGGAATTCTTTGATGGAGTTGTCGGGAGCAATTCGATACAGAACGCCGTGACCGTCTTTCTCTTCGCTGCCGGAACCATCGGGATTGACGTTATTCCACATGGAGCCGATCCACAGGGCGCCACGAGGATCGGCACGGGCATCGTTACAGCGGACCTTCGGCCAGCCGGGGAGTTTGAAGACGTAATCACGGCGGAGGTCCTGAGCCGGATCCCAAAGAATCAAACGTGAGCCAAGAACTACGGCCAGGGTAGTTGCGGCATTGGTGAGAATGAGCGCGGTGACTGGTTCATCGAAGAACCAGGTTTTCACGCTGGCGGTGGCGGCGTCGAAACGGTGGATGAGGAAACGGTTGATGTCGGTCCAATAGAGCGCGTTTTCCGCGGCATGCCAGACGGCCCCTTCGCCGCAGACATCAGCGGTGGGGGCGACGCAAACTGGTTGGGCGGCCATTAGACATTACCTCGTTTCATTTCTTCGGCCAGATGATCGGTGGCGCGCCAGGCGAGAGCGAGGATGGTGAGAGTGGGATTCTTCTCGCTGGCGGTGGTGAAGGCGGAGCCATCGACTACGAAGACGTTCTTGACATCGTGCATTTGGTTGAAGGCGTTCAAAGGCGATTTTTTCGGATCGGCGCCCATGCGGCAGGTGCCGTGTTCGTGGATAGCGGAACCGGCTTTATCGAGCCAGCCGCGTTCGTACGGCATGACTTCCGCTTTGGCCGAGTGAAGGATCTGTTCGACAGTGTCATACATTTCCTGGGCCATGAGGTGCTCGTTTTCGCCGATTTGATATTCGATTTTCAGGCGTGGGACGCCGAACATGTCGAGGTCGGACTCGTCGACAGTGATGCGGTTTTCGGGACGGCCGAGAGTTTCGCCGTAGGGATGAAGCGCGACAAGGGCAGGGTAGCGTTGCTTGACGGCTTTCTTGAAATCGATGCCAAAGCCGGGCAGCGCTTTAGCGTAGCTTGCGCCGCCTTGGGCGCCACAGCCCCAAAATTGCATACCGAAGCCGCGGATGTAATTGCGCTTACGGCCATCGCGATGGTTGAAGCGGGGCATATAGATGTGTTCGCCGCCGATGCCGCTATCGTCGAAGACTTGGGTGCCGAGCAGTTCGGGCATAAAGGCGTAGACGTGAAAGCGGGTTTGCTCGCACAGGTAGCGGCCGATGGCGTCGGAGGAGTTGCCGATGCCGTTCGGATGGATGGACGATTTGGAGTTCAACAGGATTCGGGTGGAATCGACGCAGGAAGCGCCCATGATGACGATGCGAGCTTTGACACGGCGCTCCTGTTTGGTGCGGCGATCGAAGTATTGGACACCATTGGCGAGACCTTTGTCATCGACGAGAACGCGGGCGACCACGGCGTTATCGATGATTTGCAGCTTGCCGGTTTGCATGGCCGGATCGAGAAGGAAATCGGTGGAGTTGAAGAATGCGCCGACATCGCAGCCTGAGCCGCAAGCGCCGCAGTAATGACAGGCAGGATGGCCGTTGTGCGGTTTGGTGAGGACGGCGCGGCGGCCGGAAACGACGGAAATGCCAATGCGTTGGGCCGCTTTTTGAAGAAGACGTTCGCCGCAACGAGGAGGCGGCGGGGGCAACATATATTTACTGCCTGGTAAAGAATCCTGATCATCGAGGCCGCCGCAGACGCCGATGAATTGATCGACCTTGTCGTAATAAGGAGCGATGTCCTGGTAGCGGATGGGCCAGGGGACGTTCCAGCCATCGCGCGCAGGGCCTTCGAAATCGACGTCGGAATAACGAAGAGCCACGCGACCCCACACATTGGTTTTGCCGCCACGGCCCCAGACGCGGATTAGCTCGAAGGGCTTGTCGGAAGGAGTGCGGTAGGGTTGCTCCTCAGTGTTGAGGTAGAACTCGGGCGCGTGCTGGCCACGTTGGTGACGGGCTTCAGCTTGCCAGGGTTTGACGTGACTCCAATACTTGGCGCGGTCAAACCGCTCACCGGCATCGAGGACCAAGACGTTGACGCCTTGGCGAGTGAGGTTCCAAGCGGCCATGCCGCCAGCTGCGCCGCTACCGACGACAACCACATCATATATAGGATCAGTTTTCTGGAAGTTCATTGGGAACTCTCCGTCTTTGCGTTGGCGGGCCAATGTTCGGGATGAGTGCAGCCGGGGAAAGTGGAGCGGAAGGTGTTGCCGTGATAGCCGAGTTCCTGGACGAGGCCGGGCTCGGAACTGTAATAGGCGTCGATGGTGAGGTCTTTGAAGGTCTTGAAGAAGCTGGTGGGTGAGGTGTCGTCGCTGAGGGTTTGCAGGAGGGCGATTTGCTGGGGTTCGCTGAGTGCGGCGAAGGAAGCGGCGTTGAGATCGGCGAGGCCTTGCTTGAATTGTTGCTGGAGGGCGGGGGTGGAGGAGACGTGGCGGTCGATCCAGAGAGGGACGCCTGCGTCGACGGCACCGGGAGTGTCGGTGCGGGGGATGAGAAGGTCGGCGAGTTTGGAGATGAGGTCGTACTCGGGCTGGCTGAAATAGGCGGGACCAGCGGCGGCGGACGGTGTGGGTTGAGAGTCGGACAGCTCGTGGTGGTTGTGGGATTCGGTCTCGGCGAAGGCTGGAGCGAGGGCGGTGGACGTGGCGACGCTCGCGAGTTTGATGAGTGCGGTTCTGCGGCTGGTGTTCACGGGATTTAGTATATGCTTTGCGACGGTGGTAGGCGTAGTTTGGAGGCAGAGGCAGGCGAAGAAACGGTGAATTTTGCAGAACATGGGGGTCTGCGGGGAGGGGAAGCGCCAAAAGGGGACAGCCAGTACGCGATTCTCGGGTTTGGCGCTGTGATCGGGAGCTTTTCTGATCGCTATGGCAATCCCCTTTGGGTTTTCGGACGTTCGCAGAGGAAATGGAGGGTTGTGGAGACACACTTCGGGTTTGGTATTGGGATGGAACATTTTTTTAGGCCAATGTTTTAACGATCAAGTGCGCATGGTTTGCGCGACCGGCTGCGTGCGGATGACGATGGGCGGGCGCGGGATTGTGATCGTTTCTTGCGTTGGCTGCGTGGGCGCGGGTTTTGTAGCTTTGGACGCTGCCTTGGCTGCGGCTTTGGCGGCGCGCTGTTCCTCTTTTTGTTTGGCGAGTTCGAATTTTTCGCGCTGGAGGGCGAGGCGTTCGCGGTGGATGCAGTGCATATCGCGCCAGCGGGCTTGTTGCGATTCGTCTTTTTTGACGGCGCGAAGGTTGGAGAGGGCGCGGTTGAGCGAACGCTCGGCGGAAGTGACGTAACGGTCGCAAAGTTGAGTGAGATGGAATTGATCTTTTGACCAATGGCTCGCGTCGCCGAAGGTTTGATTGAATTTTTGTTCGAGATCGGACTGAGCGCGTTGCCGACGCCAGAGCATCCAGCGGGCGTGGACGGAATCGTAGACGAAGGATGCGTCGAGAATGGTGGCCGGTTGGTATTGTTCGAAGGCTTCTTCGACGAGAGCTTCGAATTGGGCGGGGTCTTCGCCGGGGATGTAGAGGTTTTGGGCAGCAGCGCGATGTTTCAAGGCGCTGAAGCAAGAGAGCGGACGACGGCGCGCCGCGGAAGATTCGGTAGCGGTTGCGGTTGCCGAGGCGGCAGCGGTGGCTGAAGCTTCGGAAGAAAAAGATGCGTTTGAGTTTTGAGTGGGTGACATGAGTCGACACCTTCCTTTCGGTTCCAGCATGGTATAAGGGGCAAGCGGTGAAACGGTCGGAAGTGGGCTAAGTGGTTGAAAAGAAGGGAGAAGAAAAATGTGGACGTTTTGTCACTGATTTTATCATCGTTAGTCGATAATAATAAAACGCCAAGGCTTTCGAGGGGGCAGACACTATCGCGTTGCAACGCGACACACCGAAATCAGCTACCAGGGCAACGACTAGGGCTACGGAATGTTTACGAGACGGTTCTTCCACTCGCCGATATCCGAGGCGGCCCAAATGAGCACAAGTGCATCGATTGCCTCGCCGATTGGGACCTGCTGACTTACCAAAAACACGCCGGGGCTCGAGCCGCCATTCATTAAGTACGCGCCAAAATGGCGTGGCATGGTATGACGGTCGTGCGTGACCAGGATTCGATCTTGCTTCGCGGCGATCGCAAGAACATCGGGATCTGGAACTCCCTCAAGCTTTGCTTCGTTCGCTGAGAGGAAATCCATTGAGGGCTCGTGACGGCGGCAGCCCTTGACAATTGCGTGGTTTAAGTCGGCGTCCGCCAGGAAGCGGATCATTCATCAGACCCGCCGCGACGCTGTTTGCCGACGCATGCGCTCGAATTTTTCTTTGATGTCCGGGGGGTTGGGGTTCGCTGCGGCGTAAGCATCCTCCGCAACCCTGCGCGTTTCCATTACCTGATCGACTTCTTCTTTATGGTTGTGGTAGAACGCGATCGCTCCATTGACCTGCTCCGCGCTTAGCGTCGGATAATGCGCGCGGATTGCCTCGGTATCTTCACCGGCGCGGTATTCGCCGATGATGCGATCAATGGGCACACGACTGCCAGTAATGTAAAACCCGGTTTCCCGGCGCTCAATGAATCCGTGAGCCATAGAGTTTCCTTCTTCTAGTGTACCCGTCCGGCTTCGTTAGGGCTCCCGCCCGATCATCTAATAGCTTTTCTCATCCGCTTGCCGGCGGATGCAATACCGACAAGTTCTGCTTCGTTCCAGACGTAGGACTCCCAGCCCATCTTTTCGTAGTAACCGATTGCTTCCAGGGCAGCTTTGACGAACAAAAGCGTTATTCCCAAGTTTCGTGCATAGTCTTCAACCAAGGCTGACAGCGCACGGCCATCGCCCCTGCCCTGAACATCAGTTGAGATTTGCCACCAACCGCACCGCGCCAGCGCCATTTCCGAGCTCGTCCAGACGAGTTGTTCCGATAGGGTGCCCGTCGAGCCGTAGAAGGAGTGGATGATTTGGACGATAGGTACTCGTCGCCGTGTTTATCGTCATCGCCGCCGAGCCCGCGAGCTTCCCAAAGGACTGTGCGGCGAAGCGAGTGATGGTCAGACCAATCGTTCTCTGTCGCCACTTTGACCAGCGCATACCCCATGCGCCGAAAATAACAGACAGGAGACTGGTATGCAATCAAGGCGGAGAGGTCAGGGAGCGAGGCTAAATAGTTGAACGGACATCATCCGTTGCCGACAGGTAAGACTTTTGTTTCAATATATGGAGCAGTACGGAAAGGAAATCCGCATGATTCTTGGCATGAGTACAACGACATTCACGTTGGTCCATGTGATTTTGAGTCTGATCGGGATCGTAACGGGGCTGGTGGCAATATTCGGATTCATGACTGGGCAGATCTGGGTGTCCTGGAACCGCATTTTTCTGGCGACTACGATCTTGACCAGCGTAACCGGATTCTTGTTTCCGTACGCGGGGGTTACTCCTGGCATTGTCGTCGGGGTTATCTCGCTAGTGGTTCTCGCGCTGGCCATGGTCGCGTTCACGAAGCGCTGGCTCCGGACTTACTTGGTGGCCGCGTCGTTGGCGGAATTCCTGAACGTGCTGGTGCTGATTGTGCAATCGTTTCAGAAGGTGCCGTTCCTGCACGCGTACGCACCGAAGGGATCGGAGCCGGTGGTAGGGATTACCCAAGGGGTGGCGCTGCTGGTGTTCATCGGGATGGCGGTTGCGGCAATCAGAAGATCGGCGGTGTTGCCGCACCGCGGTTGAAGAGCAAAGGCCGATGGGTTTTGGGCAGGGCGATGGTGTTGGTCTGAAGTGAGTTGCTCTCCAGCATTGCTCGCTATTGTTCGCCCACCGCGACCATCTTGGATCATAATTTCTCGTTCGTCCAGGAAATCAGCGAACGGTAACTGTCTCACTTTAGGGGTTCACCTCATCACGCCAAGCCAGTGAACTCTTGTGGCGTCCCGTATGTCGCGCCAAAAATAGACCCGTGAAATAGGCTAGGCTCGGGTACCAGCATGCAACGCGTCACGTTACGGGCGAGCGACCGGCAACAGATGGCGAACCTTCCTCGCCGAGCATCACCGAATACTACGATCCGAACCGCTAAGGCTGTTTCTCCGCGAGCACTTCCGCCACAGTCCACTCGCATAATTCGGGGAACGCGTCGAGTTCAAGCCCAGTCTCGTCCGCCGCCTTCAGGCGTGCGTTCTGGTAGCTGGTCGCAACGAGTCCGGGCAATTCTCGCCGCAGACTCGGACTCTCTTGCAGACATCCTGCGATGTGATTCCGCTGAACCCGCATCGTCAGTGCCCAATTGCGGGTGTGTTTCTCAGGTTGATAGGCGGCTTTCGGCATGTGCATCAGGAGCACTTCGAGGGCGCTCCTCAATTCCCGCCGCTCCGATTTGCCCAAGTCCCTCACCTCGTCCGCAAGGGCGGCGCGGTCAATTTCAGCAAATCGGCCGTCTTCGATTGCATGGGCGGTGTCCTCCACCCTCTCCGGATGCCGATGCAGCCTACGACCAGAAATCAGGAACCGGCGGAGGCATCGTCGCGGTAGCTGATACCTCATTTCACAATGGAACTATCGATGTTGATGTAGCGGGGAAACCTCGTTCAGGGGCACCAGCCTTGGCTCGCGGCTTCGTGGGCGTGGGATTCCGCTTGAACACGGATGAGTCAAAATACGAGTGCATCTGCATCCGCCCGACCAATGGGCGAACTGAGGATCAGGAGCGCAGAAATCACTCGGTGGCGACCCCTACTTCGTTTGAGCAGACGCGCGCCATGGTCCGGCAAGTGGAGGAGGCGAGATGGGCGATCCAGGTGCATCGATTAAACAATCCTCGAGGGGCTAGCGTAGATTTCGCGCGCCAGCTTTATGCAAGCACTCGATTCGCGGCGAGGTTTGAATCCAAAGCCGTGAATGAGCGCAAGCCGCAAGCCACGGTCGATGTTTGGGCAACGATCACGCTCACGTTCACCGGCGAGAAGTGACCGATTCATGGCGGCGAGTTTAGGTTAGGGCTGCATTCGGCGTTCGAATTCCCGCCAGATTGTTTCGGCCGCGATGGTTACACCATTTGAGAGGCGCAGGTCGCTCAACTCAACCAGCCCCTTGTTCCATCCGTAGATGAGGCGTGTTTCGGGATCCAGGACAAAAATTTGCGGGATCCCGACTTTCTCATAGTTTCTGCACTTCTCAAGAATGTAGCGGCCCTCATCATCTGAGAGGATCTCGATGGCGATGTCTAGAGTGCTGGGGTAACGGCCTTCACGCTTGCGAACGCACGAAACATCCGGGCGGGGCCGCCAATCGGATCTTGCCCGTAAATCGATTTCGGGGCCGGTGACATAGCCCGCTTCACAGATTAGTTCCGCGATTAGTTGCTGAAGGATACCGTGCGCCCATGTCGGCATGGGTTTCCGCACCGCCTTTCCGAACCAATATTCCCAGCCGCTTTCATGGCCGTAGAGGCGCTCAAACTCTTCAACCGTGAGATGCTGGGGCGCAGTGGCCATCAGATTCTATTATGCGCTGTTTGGGAAAGTGTCGATGTGGATGGAACCTTAGCGGAGCGGCGAGGTATCGGACACGACCGTCAGCGGGAGGGGCGCCGGCCATGAGCCTCTAGCGCTTCCGCCTCGCGGTTTAGATCCATCGGGTCATAGGCATAGAGATCGGTGTGCCGTTCCAGGAAATCTTCGGTCTCGATGCGGCTCAGGCCGAGAAGCTGGCCGACCTGCAACTGGCTCAGCGATTCTTGCTGGTACCCGGCGATGGCCAAACCCTCCAGGGCGCGTCGGGAAATGTCCTCGCCGTGCGCGGCGAGTGCCTGGGCGATGTCGTCGGGGAGTTCAGGGTGACGATCATGAGGCTAGGATAGCGCGGCTGGTCGGGTGTATGAAACGTTTTAGCATCGGCGGACAAAAGCTCGTGCGAAATGCCTCGACAAAGGAAGCAGATAGCCCAAAGCAATTTTCGCCGCGGCTCTGCCCATGCACTGCCTAATTCTATTGCGCTCAGTTTACTCTCAGGCGGACACCGCTTTGGGAAGTACGTTGCGCGCGTATTCCTCTACGGACATGAGCTGGAGGCCGAATTTGTCTATGACCGGCGCCATGTTCATGGCGTCGCCCTCGGCGTATCCGAGCATTAACGCGGCGAAGCTTTTCTGGAGCGAGTCGGTTGCTTGTTCGAATTGGGGGCGGAGCGCTTCCACCGGCACGTGTTCGAGCTTGAATGGTTTGCCGCCGGTTTTTTCAAAAATAGAAACGACCTGCAATGGGCTGAGCGGCTCGGGTCCACCGAACTCGATGGTTTGCCGCTCGGCCGCTGGATTGTGAAGGGCCACCACACACATTTCGGCCACATCTCTAAAGGAGACCCAACTGGCCGGGCTGGTGCCGGGTCCGTAGATGCGGGCGGCCGCGTTGGAGTAGTCGAATCCAAGCGCCGGGCTCAGCCAAACTTCCATAAACCAGCTCGCCTGAATGATGGTGAAATTTATGTCGGCAATGGCCTGCTCCGCATGGGCTTTGGCATCGGCCAGCGGAAAAGACAGGCCGGGCGGGCAGCGAAATGAAATGAGAATGAAGCGGTCCACGTGGGCGGCTTTTGCCGCGGCGATCAAATTTTGCTGACCGGCCTCGTCAACCGATTCGATCGAGTCGCCGGGCTGTCTCGATAGGGTTGACGATGCCGTGGAGATGATAGCGGTCACCCCTGCGCAGGCGCCCGAAAGTGAATCGGAGTCCTTTAAATCGCCGACATACAGCTCGCAGCCGGCGTTGCGCAGGGCGTCGACCTTTTCTTTTGCACTCGTAGAGCGAACCAGCGCTCTTACTTTCTCTCCACGCGCTGTGAGTTTTTGACAGATCTCGTTTCCGACGAGGCCGGTGGCACCGACAACTAGAATCATGCAGTTCTCCCCGAGACTTAGTCTGGCATACCAGCGGCGCGTTTGGCTACGGCAGAGCGAACGTGCAATTCGCCCCCATACTAAAACGGGAGCCAAGACCGGATGTTGTCGTAGATGTCTTTGAAAACGCCCACGGGCACCGGTAAAGGGCCGACGGGTACTGGCGTATTCCATAACGCATTCAGGAAGGGCTCCGCATTTGCCTGGTCTTGGATGCCCTTATGCATATACTCGGCTTCTAGATTTGAGTAAGGAGAGAGCGGTCCGGGCCCTTCTTTGGGCGCGATGCCCTCCTTCTTAAGGGCGAGATATGCGTCGACGTTCGCCGTTTCCGCTATGGAGCCGTGACTCTGGGTGTCCCAGCGCGCTCGTAGGTAGTCTGCCGCAATGGCCAGATTGCTGTCGTAGTAGTTTTGTGGTTGCTGGCGTTCGTTGCGAAGCTCAATAAACGCTTTTTCGACGTTGCCATGGTTAGCGGTCATCGCTTGATTGATATCGGCGTTTACGGTGGCCTGGTTATCAGGCGTCCATTGTTGAGGTGGGAGCGCGCCACCGGAATCGGCTATCCTCATGCCCAGTTATCGCGGGGTGCGGGGGGAAAGTTGCGGAACTTCGCGCACAAGGATTAATTTGCGACGTATGGCAGCCACCGACAGGAAATCCATTGGGCTCATGGCGCCGGGAGCCTTTGACTATTGGGTGGTTTAGATCTGCGTCGGCTAGAAAGCGGATCATCCATCAGGCGGGCCGCGACGCTGACGATATAGCAACCGGTTTCCCGGCGCTCAAAGAATTCGCGAGCCGCGGAGTTGCCTGCTTTTACGGTATCCTCAAGCTGCTTATCCCAGCGCTCTTGAAGTCTAATCACTAAAATAGAGCATTGTCTACAGAAGAAACAGAGTTTGCCCGGCGGTTGGCGGAGGTGGAGGAACGAATCACGCGCGCGGCGCAGCGAAGTGGGCGGAAGCGGGAGTCCATTCTGTTGGTAGCGGTTTCCAAGAAGTTCCCAGCGGAAAGGATTGAGATTGCTTTTCGGATGGGGTTGCGGGAATTTGGGGAAAACTATGTGCAGGAGTTTGCCGGGAAGAAACCGGCGCTGGCTGGTTTGGAGGGAGCGCGCTATCACTTGATTGGACATTTGCAATCGAACAAAGCGCGGTTGGCGTGTGAGCTGTTCGAGGTGATACAGACGGTGGACTCGGTCAAGCTACTACAACGACTCGATCAAGCGGCGGCGGAGCGGGGAGTGAAGATCGAGGCGCTGATTGAAGCGAAGCTTTCCGGGGAGGAAAGTAAGAGCGGGGCAGAAGCGAGTGACATCGCGAGGCTGATCGAGGCTGCGGCGAGTTGCGCGAACGTTGCGGTGACTGGATTGATGACGATGCCGCCGTGGTCAGAGGACCCAGAGCATTCGCGGCCTTATTTTCAGAAGCTGGCTGAGTTGGGGCGGCTGTACAATTTGACCAAGTTGTCGATGGGGATGTCGGGCGACTTGGAAGTGGCGATTGAGGAAGGCGCGACGATGATTCGAGTGGGAACTGCGTTGTTCGGGAAAAGGCCGAAGCCGACCTGATGAAAACTGCGCTGTTGTTCGTTGTGCTTTGCGTAGGGGCGAGCCTGTTGGGGCAGGGGACGAAGAAAGCGCCCGGCCCGGAATTTCGCGAGTTGCCGGTTGCCATGCGCGATGGGGTGGTATTGGCAACGGATGTGTTTCTGCCGGCGGCCTCCGGACGCTGGACGACTGTCTTGGTGCGCACGCCCTATAGCCGAAGGTCGCCCACGTTGCGGGGTTATCACTATTTTGTCCAGCACGGTGATGTGCTGGTAGTGCAGGACATGCGCGGCCGCTACAAATCGAAAGGGAAATTCGGATCGCTCACGCAAGAAGGGCCGGACGGAAGCGACACGATCAACTGGATTGCGGAGCAGCCTTGGTCGAACGGACGAGTGGTGATGGCGGGCAGCTCGTATTTGGGGCTGGTGGAATGGTGGGCGGCGATTGAGGGCAATCCGCATTTGAAGGCCATTTCGCCGATGTTTTCGGGGGATGACGAATATGCCGACCGTTTCTATTCGCCGGGCGGAGGGCTGCAACTGGGTCACAGGCTGCTGTGGTTTGCGGAAAACTTTCCGCCGCGTCCGGGCATGATTGTGCCGGTAGGGAACTACATCAATTACCTGCCGTTGCGGACCGCGGATGTGGCGGCGACGCAGAAGACAATACCGCTTTGGCAACTCGCGCTTGACCATCCAGCGGACGATCAGTTTTGGCAGCAGCAGAGCCTGCGCCTGCAGTTAGGACGAATGAAAGTGCCGGTGCTTTCGTTCGGCGGATGGTTCGACGTTTACTGCGCGAGCGATTTGGATGCATTTGCGCGCCTGGCGAAGGCCAACCGGCCGGTAGAGACGTGGATTGGGCCGTGGGCGCACAACCCTGGATTGCGCTTTGCCACGCGCAATTTCGGACCGGAAGCGGACGTGGGAATGCGAGCGAAGCAGAATGACTGGTTTACACATTGGACGAAACCGGCGGCCGTTGCGCATGAAGAGGAGCAGCCGGTGTTGCACCTCTTTGTAATGGGCCCGAACGTTTGGCGCAAAGAACATGAGTGGCCGTTGGCGCGCACGCATTACACGCCCCTTTACCTGGGCAGCCTGGGACATGCGAATAGCGTTAGGGGCGATGGCGACCTTTCGTGGCAAACTCCGCTGCTGAAATCGAAAACGGACGGTTTCACTTACGATCCGCACAATCCGGTGCCGACGTCAGGAGGAGCTGTTTGTTGTGAGCCGACGATTTTTCCGCCGGGGCCTTTGGATCAAACGGCGGTCGAAAAAAGGCCGGACGTATTGGTTTACACGTCTCAGCTGCTGACCGAAGATTTGGAAGTGACCGGACCGGTGCGGACGGTTCTTTATGTCTCGACGAGCGCAATTGACACGGACTTTAGCGCGAAATTGATCGATGTGCAGCCGGACGGGGTACCCCTGCTGGTGACAGACGGAATTCAGCGAATGCGTTACCGTTTATCGCTGAGCACGCCCACTTTCGCGAAACGATATCACGCCTATCAAGTTACGGTGGATACGGGGGTAACGAGTTGGGTGTTCGCGCCGCGGCATAGGATCCGGCTGGAAGTTTCGAGCAGTAATTTCCCGCGGTATGACCGTAATTTAAATGTGGAAGGGCCGATTGCGGATCAAACCAAGATCGCGAAGGCGCGGCAGACGGTGTTTCATCAGAAGGGATTTCCGTCGGCTGTGATTTTGCCGGTGATCGGGCGTGGTGTCCGGTGACGAATCAGCCGTCGAGGGCAACCACGATGGCGCCGGCGACGATCAAGACCGCTCCGACCGCTTTCCCCCAAGTGAGATGCTCGCCCAAGAAAACTGCCGCGAAGGCGATGACTAAGGCGACGCTTAGTTTGTCAATAGGGGCGACGCGGGAGGCTGGGCCTAACTGGAGAGCGCGGAAATAACAGAGCCACGACAAGCCGGTGGCCAAACCGGAGAGCGCTAGAAACAACCAGGTTCGGTTAGAGGGAACGCGAAAGCTGCCGGTTGAACGGGTTGCCAGCGCGATCCCCCAAGCCAGGATGACCACAATCGTAGTACGGACGGCAGTGGCGAAGTTGGAATCGACGCCGGCGACGCCGAGTTTAGCGAAGATGGCGGTGGCCGCCGCGAACAACGCGGACAAAAGTGCCCACGGGAGCCAACTCATCTCAAGTGAGGCCGTGCTCAATAGCGTAGCGAGTAATCATGGCGGTGGAATGAAGCTTCAAGCGGTCCATGATTGCGGCGCGGTGGAATTCAGCGGTCCTGACTGAGATGTTGAGTTTAGCGGCGATGTCCTTGGCCGATGAACCTTGCGCGATCAAGCGCAAGACCTCGATTTGGCGCTCGGTGAGGGTGCTGTCCGCGGGCAAATCCTGCTCGGTTTGAATGGTAGAGCCGGAGTATTTGCCGCCGCTCAAGACGGTGCGGATGGCGGTCAGCAATTCCTCCATGGGCGCTCGCTTTGAGAGATAAGCTTTGGCTCCCATGTCCAAGGCGCGTTTCATGAACGCGGTCTCAGTATGCATCGAGAGGAACATGAGTTTCAGTCCCGGATGCTTTGCCAAAATGCGGCGCGCTACTTCAAAGCCGTCACCGTCGGGCATGCGTACGTCCAAAACGACGACGTCGGGGTGGAACTGATCCACCGATTCCTCAAAACTGCGCAAGGTGTCGGCGGTTTGAACGTCGAAATGAGGCGCCGCCATTAAGGAGAGCGCGTCCAATACCAGCTGATGATCGTCCGCAAACAGAAGCTTGGGGCGAACCTTCGAAGCTTGGACAGCATGATCCATAAACTAACACTTCCCCCTGGAGTAAGTACCGTAGTTTTTCATACAAGAAAAGACTACAGCAAAAACGAGAATGTAATCGTATCCTCTTCGTATTATGGCGCAAATTTGCTATTGTCGAGCGAAAAAACTTTAGTCACGGTGTAGATTCGCAAGGTACTGTGAAATAGAAAGCGGAGCCAGAGCCAAGTTCGGAGTCGACCCAGATATCACCCCCGGCGCGGTTTACAATTTTTTTACAAGTGGCCAAGCCGATTCCGCTGCCTTTGACGCGCGAACTGTGACGCCGCTGCAGGGGGAGGAAGATGCGTTCAAACCACTCCGGTTCGATGCCGACGCCGTTGTCGCGGACTTCGATGGTGCACGAGGCGCCCACCGGGACGGCAGTGATTTCAATCTGCAAGGGCACGTCCGGGCGGCGGTATTTGATGGCATTGGAAAGCAGATTTTGGAAGAGCTGGGTGAGCGGCTGCGCGGCAATGAGCAGTTTGGGAATGGGGCCGATCTGGATGGAGGCACCGGAGGTCTCAATATCGAGCCGGCAATTTTCCATGGCCCCGCGGAGGGCGGCGGCGGCATCGATGGGTTCTTGAGTTGCGATGGCGTTTTTGCCGGCTAGCGAATGAGCGAGAACGGCTTCAATTAAATCCGACATGCGCTCGAGGCTGGAAGAAATTTGGCGGAGGCAGGCTTTTCCTTCGTCGTCCAATTGTTGAGCGTGGCGGGTGGCTAACAGATCAGCGAGCCAGCGGGCGGTGGTGATGGGCGCGCTGAGATCGTGCGAGGCAATGCGCGCGAATTGTTCGAGTTCTTCGTTGCTGCGCTCGAGTTCTTCCGCCATTTGATGCAAACGCTGGTTGCGGGCATCCAGTTCGCGTTCCATTTCGAGGCGGGAGGTAATGTCATTGTGAGTGGAAATGACTGCGGAAGGGGCGCCGTTCTCATCGGGCAAGAGAGCCCATTCGGTGGAGATCAGCAGCCAGCGCCCATCCTTATGCCGTTGGGTGAGGTCACCCTGCCAGCTTCCTTTGGCAAGCACCTCTTCGTTAATGGTCTCGACCGGCATCGCGAACTTTGTCTGGAGCAGTTCGTGGGACTTTTGCCCCAGGGCTTCCGCTTCGGTCCAGCCGTAAAGGCGCTCGCAACCAAGCGTCCAACATTCGATAGTTCCGTCGAAACGCCGGATGAGGATGTTCGAGCGGTTCAGGGCTTCGAGCAGGCTATTTTGTAATTCGTATTTTGTCAATCAAAACTACCCAGGCTGTGTCATGCTTTTCACGTCGCCCATTTTCTTGCGGAACTCGTCGGAACTCAGAAATTCCAGCTTGACGCAGGCTTCTTCCAGGCTGGAACCATCCTGATGCGCGGTTTTGGCCACTTTGGCGGCTTTATCGTAGCCAATGGAGGGCGCAAGAGCGGTGACCAACATCAGCGAATTCCTCACATAGTAATCGATGCGCGCACGGTTGACTTCAATACCAGAGGCGCAGAATTCGGTAAAACTTCGGCAGGAATCGGTGAGCAGCCGGACCGAGTGAAGGAAATTGTAAATCATGACCGGTTTGAAGACATTGAGTTCGAAGTTACCTTGAGAACCGGCGAAACCAATGGCGGCGTCGTTACCCATGACTTGTACAGAAACCATGGTGATGGCTTCGCATTGGGTGGGATTCACCTTGCCGGGCATGATGGAGGAGCCTGGCTCGTTTTCGGGAATGGTGATTTCGCCTAAGCCGCAGCGTGGGCCCGAGGCCAGCCAGCGAACGTCGTTAGCGATCTTCATCAGCGAAGCGGCTAAGGTTTTCAGCGCGCCGCTAGCAAAGACCAGTTCGTCGTGCGCGGCCAGGGCGGCAAATTTGTTGGGGTGGGAGCGGAAAGGGATGCCGGTGAATTCGGCAATTTTCGCGGCGGCGCGTTCGGCAAATTGCGGGGGAGCGTTCAAGCCAGTGCCGACAGCCGTACCGCCAATGGCGAGATCGAGGAGACCGTCGTTTGCGGTTTCGATGCGCTGGATATCGCGATCAAGTTGTGCGACCCAGCCGGAGAACTCCTGGCCGACGGTGATGGGAGTGGCGTCCTGAAGATGCGTGCGGCCGATTTTGACGTCGTCCATGAACTCGTTTGCTTTTTGATGAAGAACATCCCTGAGGTGCTTCACCTCGGGCAGTAGATTTGTGCGTACGACGCTCGCTGCGGCGATGTGCATAGCGGTAGGGAAGGTGTCGTTCGAGGATTGCGACATGTTGACATCGTCATTCGGATGGATGGGCTTCTTGCTGCCCATCACGCCGCCGGCCATTTCGATGGCCCGGTTGGAAATGACTTCGTTCGCGTTCATGTTGGTCTGTGTGCCGCTGCCGGTTTGCCAAATCCGCAACGGGAAATGGGCGTTCCATTTGCCGGCAATGACTTCGTCGGCGGCTTTCACGATGAGATTGGTTTTTTCAGCGTTGAGTTTGCCAAGGTCTTGATTGACCAGCGCGGCGGAGCGCTTCAGAATGCCGAAGGCGCGGATCAGCTCTGGCGGCATGCGGTCTTCGCCTATATCGAAGTGGTGGAGTGAACGCTGGGTTTGTGCACCCCAATAGCGATCGGTGGCAACTTCAATGGCGCCCATGCTGTCGGATTCGGTGCGGGTCGGACTAGACGTCTCTGTCATGGTTTGTTCCTCCTTCCATTTTGTACCTTTGCTTACGGAGAATTGCTCATCATCGCCCCGCCGTGCTCGCGAAGAACGCAGCTTTACGGATTGGAGCAGTGGGTATCCTCGGTAGATAATGGCGCGTAACGATACAAAACTGAAGGTGGGGAGTACGCGTACGGTGAGCACTAGAACCTAAGTGTGTCTGGAGCGTTTATCTGCATTGAAAATACTACGAATTTCAAGGCGGTAAGGTAGTAAAATATACATGAGGGTGTTCGGCGGAATAAGGTTACACCACTAAGGTTCCGGACGAGGTCGCTCACTGTTAAGTAAGGCTTCGTGACACGATGCTAAAGCAGATCGGCAAATATACCATCAGCGAGCGCATTGGGCGTGGTACGTACAGCCGCGTTTATCGGGCGATCGATCTGCAAGGCAGGCCGGTTGCGATCAAATTATCGACCACCCAAATCGAACCGACTCAACTGGAGTACTTCCAAAAAGACCTGGTAACAGCAGCCAGTGTTCTGCACCCGAATCTGGTTTCGGTGCACGACTTGGCGTTCGAGGACGACTTTCCGTACCTGGTCATGGAGTTGGTTGACGGGCAGGATTTGGGAAGGCTCCTTAAGAGCAACATTGCGCCAACGCTAGCGGAGCGGATGCGGATCATGCAGCAAGCCGCGGAAGCGCTGAGAGCCGCACATGAGCGCGGGGTTTTCCACCTCGATCTACGGCCTTCCAAGATCATGGTGAATCAGGACGGCGCGGCGAAGGTCCTAGATTTGGGTTTGGGAAGGCTGTCGTATGATCCGGAGCGCGCTACCGAAAACGGTTATTTAGTCGGCGCACCGTTCTACATGAGCCCGGAGCGATTGGCGGCAATCGACACGGCGAATGAGCAGTGCGACATCTGGTCTTATGGCGTCACGTTTTACGAGTGGGTTTCAGGACGCCACCCGTTCTACGACGACGACGGCGATCAGATGATTGGCAACATCATGGACGGAACTGCGCCGGAATTGAGCGATGTTCATCCTGGTTTGAATCGCCTGATTCACCGAGCGCTGGCGAAGGATCCGGTGGATCGATATCGCAGCTTTGGCCCGTTGCTAGATGATTTGACGCCGCTTGTGGCCGACTTGAAGAGGGAAGAGAGCGAAGCCATGATGGCCGAAGCTCTGCGGCAGACCGACAGCGGACGTTGGCATGAGGCGCGCCGCATTGCCCGCCAGATGCGCGATATGGAGCCCGGCGAGGCGGAGACTTCGCAAGTTTTTGGAGTTTCGGAATTTGAACCGGACGTGCCAGAGCCTGCCGAACCGCAGATAGCGGCCACAACGGCGAACGCTGCAGCTGCTGTCGGCGCAGGTATCGCTGTGGCGAGTGTGGCGACGGCGGTAGAGATTCCAGAGCCAGAGCCAATGATGCAACCAGCGGCTGAATACAGACCGGTTGTTGAGGCTCCGGCAGCTGCGCCGCGTCCGGAACGCATTCCGCCGAAAATTCCTTCGATTGGAGGGCGGAACGGCGCTGCGGAAAACGGCGCGCCGGCCCGAACGCAGGCATCTGGGGGGAATGGCTCCGCTGGAACGGCTACGCGAAATCGGACAGCGCGGACGGAGACCCCGACTCCACAAAAATCTGAATCGAAGGGTTCGGATAGCGGAGGCGGCAGCGCTTCTTCGGTACGCATTCTGCAAGAAACGAGCAGCGGTTTCCCCTGGGCGAAGATCTTAGGGTTTACGGTGCCGGCATTGTTGGTTGCGGCGGCATTGCTGTTCTTTCTCCGGCCACTGCCAAACAAGCCGGTTCGGAATCCGGCGGCCACGGAAGAAGCGAAACAAATCAGCCGGTCAACGACTGCGCCGGCACCCGGGGAATCGGGAACAGGAAACGCTCAGCCACCGGCTAACAGTGCCACGACTCCGATTGATGGGCAACCCATTGACGGTACGCCCTCGGCAGACGGCCAAAACCCAGATGCGCCGAAAGTATTCGATCCAAAGACGCTGGCCGGCGCTACGAAACTAGTGACGCCGCCGCGACGCCGAGGCAAAGGGCCGTTAGCAGGAGTGAACGCCCCTGCCATTGGAGACGGCGCTAGCGCGACGGGCACCGATCTAGCGGCGTTGCCGATTGGGGTGAACGCGCCTCCACCGCCTGCGCCGGTGGCTCCGGTTGCGAGCGTGGAGACTCATGCGACCCCGGCGACTAACGCGAGTGTTCCGGCGGCCAGCGGCGCGCCCACCGTTGAGGCCGTGCATGAAACGGCGATGCGGACGGGCGGACGATTCTCGCACCCCGTTCTGGTCCATCGAATAAGCCCCGCGTACCCACCAGCCGCAGTGCAACGGCGAGTCCAAGGCATAGTTCGTTTTCAAGCGACGATTGCCAAAGATGGATCGGTGAAGGATATCCAGTTGGTGAGCGGCGATCCGTCGCTCAATATGGCGGCGCGGCAGGCTGTGACGCAGTTCAAATATCGCCCGGCCACGCTGAATGGCGAACCGATTGAAGTGACGCAGGAAATCCTGATTAACTTTAAGCTCAGCGACCGGTAAGAGTGGCGGGCAGAAAGACTGGGCATTATCGTCGTTGCCAAAGGGGACGGACAGTTCTGTCCGCCGAAGCCATATTAGCGACGGTAGATGCTTGAGTCTGTTGGGACAGAAAAGTTCGTCCCCCTTTGGCTTCGCGTGGCGCAGACTTCCGGTGGCTGGAGCGCACTAACGCGCTAAGCGCGATAGCACCAAGGCGAGGGCGCTATCGGTGGAGGCGGGCGGACGGCATTCTTTTTTACGATTTCTCATTGAGACATAAGGGTTTTTCTACAAAAATATGTTTATCATTCTCTATAGCCATCAACACTTGCTCGTGATGGTAATTGTCATACGAAGCAATTGAAACAATATCAATATCAGCAGCTTTCAGAACATCTTCTGCATGTTCAGTAAAACGCATCTGTGGATATTTTTGTTTTGCTTGAGCTATATGTTGGTGATCAAAATCACATAGCATGACCACTTCCACAGCTGAATGCCTGGAGTAACCCTGAATATGCGCTTCGCCAACACCAAGCCCAATAATTCCGACCCGTAACTTTTTAGGCATAATTTTCTTTATAGAAAGACTTGTACCATTTAATATATTCCACATACCCTTTTTCTAGAGGGTATTGTGGATCATAACCAATCATTTTCCTGGCCTTATCTATAATCAAGGTGCCCCGGTCTGGGGTAAGGCTGTCCTTAGGCTCGTACTTCACTTTAATTCCCGTAAAATTAGCCTTGATTATTTCTGACATCTCGGCAATCGTGCGTCCCTTACCATAGGTGATATTAAAAGTTTCATTTAAGGCATTCTCATTTTCAATAACACATTTGATACCAGCACAAATAAATTCATCGGGCCGTGGAAAGATCACGAAGATTTCATTCTCTCCGTGTACTCGAAGAATAAGATCTGGCAGTTTCCGTTTTCCCTTCCGCCGCCACCGGGCGAGTTGATCCTCAAGAAGCCCGAGGAATAGACGTCGCTGAGCGCGCTGTGAAGCGTTTCGATTCCCTGCCGCGAGTGTGTTACATTCCGTGCTCATGGAGCCCGCTCCGAAACCGGCGTCCCCCGGGAAAAATAGTGTGGTGCTGTACTGCGCGGTGTGCGCGATCGAGGTTAAAGACCCGCTTACCTGCGGCGACTGCTCGGCTGTGATCTGCCGCCGCTGCGGAACGCCGCTCGAATCTTCCGATGAACTGGCGATGGGCTAGCATGAGCCGGCCGAGATGACCTCATGGATCCCGTAGCCCTGTCACCCGAAATAGAAAAGTCCGGTGAACAACCAAGCCTTGTGCGCGGGCTCGGCCTGCTTGATTCGGTGCTGCTGCTTGTCAGCGGCATTGTCGGCTCTTCCATTTTTCTGACGGCGAAAGATATTGCGGGGCCGCTGCCGAACACCAGCTTGTTCTTTCTGGTCTGGATTCTCGGGGGCGCCATCTCGCTCTGCGCCTGCGTCGCTTTCGCCGAGCTTGGCTCGATGTTTCCAGACTCCGGCGGGCAATACATTTATCTGCGCGAAGCCTACGGCGATCTCATCGCTTTTCTTTATGGCTGGATGCTCTTTGCGGTCTCCAACGGCGGGACGATTGCGGCGCTCTCGGTGGCTTCAGCGGCTTACATGGGCAATATCATCCCTGCCATTTCGCAGGATCGCGTCATGTTCTCCGCGATTGGCATCGTTTTTACGCGCGCTCACCTCGTCGGACTGATTCTCATCTTCATCCTGACGTATGTGAATGTGGTCGGCTTGCGC
>CAVYUL010000015.1:0-70112 GCA_963771405.1 Bryobacterales bacterium | reverse complement strand
CTACGTCGCTGATCGTCGAGGGCGAGGAGACGGTGTTGAAGGACATGCAGGGCGCGTGTACTACGACGCTCGCGACGGACACCGTCGTGCACGCCGTTCTGCGCGCGCTACGCGATCTCTGAGAGGGCTTCGTTGTACCCCCGCGCAGATCCAAGGGGGCTCCGATGAGTTCCGCGCGGTTCAGCCTCGGTGAAGCAAGCCCCAAGGGCAGCGATGGGGCTTCCCGTCCCTTCCAGATCGCCCTAGCGGCGGTGGTTCTCTTTGCGGTCGTGTGGTTCGTCGCGCTCCAGGGCACGCCCGAGTTCGCGGTTCCAGCACCTGTCGCGAGCACTCCCGCGCCCGCACCGTCCTCCACCCCCCGTCGGCGCAGCCCCCACGCCGGGTAGACGCACATCGAAGTGGATGGCAGCACGCGCGGCTCGCCCACGCGCATGAAGCGGTCGCCGCCTCGCAGCGGGCGGCCCGCAGTCCGCCATCTCATTCGCCCAAACTCCCAGTCAGGGCACCGGCGTCACCTCGTCGAGCAAGACGGTCGTCACAAAACAAGATCACCGCGCACACGAGCACGACGGTCGTTACCAAGCACGGCGCCACCGGCGCGAGCGCGACGGTTACGACGAACACGTCGTCATCAGGCCGCAGGTCGCGGCCGCCGGCACTTGCCGCAGGCGGCATCAAGCGAAACGGAATGGGGCCAAATGGCGGTGGTGCTGTTCTGGAACCCGAAAGGCGCCGACGACAACATCGTCCACGAGGAACTGCAGATCCTGCTCGCGGCCCATCACGAGATCACTGTGCGACGAGCAGGAGGTCCACAAGCTGCTGAAGATCGTCGGGCTCGAACTGGAAAAGAAGATCGCGGTCCACTACGCCTCCGCCAGTCAGGTCGCCTCGTTCGGCACGTTCACGAAGACCGTCCAGGTCTACGGGACGCCGACGATCCTGATCCTCAACAGCACGGCGCGATCACCACGTCACCGGCCTCACCGACGCCTTCGGGATCGAACAGACGATCGCCGAAGCCCGCCAAGCATCCCTAAACTCGCTCGGGTGAACCCGAGCCCCGAGGCCTCTGCGCCAGCCACCTCGAAGCCCGCTCGCCCGCGGACACTCGCCCGCGCGCGCCTACACTGGCGCGGCCGGCGGCGCGGCGTGCGGCGATCTGATCCGGCGTCTCGCTCGCGCTCGACCCCCGCTCTCCCCGCACGGGCGGATCGCCGAGGCCGGCTTCGACGCGAGTGGCTGCGGCACCCG
This sequence comes from Bryobacterales bacterium, assembly GCA_963771405.1. Taxonomy (GTDB): domain Bacteria; phylum Acidobacteriota; class Terriglobia; order Bryobacterales; family Bryobacteraceae; genus Bog-105. The sequence goes on along the minus strand of CAVYUL010000015.1, from coordinate 68,858 downwards.
CGACTCGCCGCGGAAGCGCCGTCGTCAGGCGCTGCTCGGCGGCACGCTGCTGCTCGCGCCGGCGAGGATCGACTCGCGACCTGATCGCCGCAGAGAGCTCGGCGGTCTCGCGCCCGCCAAGCGCCATGCCGCGGAGCTCGCCGCCGACGCGCTGCACCGCGCGCTCGGCGCCGCGGTGCGCGCCGGCGCGAGCGCTCGCGCCGCGCGCCGGGCCGCACGCTCGTCGCGATGAGCGGCGGCGTCGACAGCGCCGTCGCCGCGCTGCTGTCGCGGCGCGGCCGCGAGCGGTCGCGGTGACGCTCGAGCTGTGGTCCGATCCGCGAGAGCGACGGCGAGCTCAGCTGCTGCTCGCCGCAGGCGGTGCGCGGCGCGCGCTCGCTGGCACACGGCCTCGGCCATGCCGCACCTCTCGATCGACCTGCGCGCCGAGTTCCGGGCCGGCGTCGTCGAGCCGGGCTCGCGGGCCACGCTGCCGGCGCGACGCCGAACCCGTGCGTGCGCTGCAACGGCAGCGTGCGGCTCGACGCGATGCTCGACCTCGCCGAGCGGCTGGGCGCCGCCACGCTCGCGACCGGTCACTACGCGCGCGTCACCAGCCGCCGACGGCCGCCGCTGCGGACGGCCGCCGACGAGCGCAAGGACCAGAGCTACGTGCTGGCGGCGCTCGCCCCGGCCTCGCTCGCCCGGCTGCGCTTCCCGCTCGGGGGGCATGCAGAGGCGCAGGTGCGCGAGCCGCCGAGCGCGCGCGGGGCTCGCGGTGGCGCGCAGGCGCGACTCGCAGGACCTGTGCTTCCTCGCGGGCACGCGCCGCGAGGCTTCCTCGAGCGCCACGGCGGCCTCGGCGCGCGCCCGGCGCGATCCTCGACGCGCGACGGAGCGCGCTCGGCGAGCACGACGGCTCGCACCTGCTACACGGCCGGGCAGCGCCGCGGGCTCGGAGTCTCCGCGGCGCGAGCCGCTGTTCGTGCTGGCCTGACGCGCGCCGCGAACACCGTCCCGGTCGGCCCGCGCGCGGCGCTGCGCGCGCAGCCGCTCGCGCTGCGCGCGTGACGCTCGCCGCGACGGCGCGCTGCGTGGACAGCGTGCGCGTGCGCGCGCACGGCCGCCAGCTGCGCGGCCGGCTCGCGCGGCGAGCCGCGGGCGGGCGCGCACGAGCGCGCTCGCGTGCGAGCTCGAGGAGCCCGCGGAGCGCACCGCGCCGGGGCAGCTCGCGTGCCTGTACGCCGGCGAGCTGGTCGTCGGTTACTGCACGATCGCCGCCGAGCCCCTAGGTCGAGCTCCGCGTCCGCGGCCACGCGAGCTGCCCGGTCAACATCTCCGCACGATGACCTCGGACGAGATCCGCGAGCGCTACCTGGCCTTCTTCGAGGAGCGCGGGCACCGCGCATCCCTCCCGCGTCGCTTATCCCCTCCGCCGCACGATCCCTCGGCGCTGTTCACGGTCGCCGGCATGCATCCGCTGAAGCCGTACTTCCTCGGTCCGGAACAGCCGCCGGCGCCGCGCCTGACGAACTGCCAGAAGGTCTTCCGCACGGTGGACATCGAGAACGTCGGCAACACCGCCAGGCATCTGACGTTCTTCGAGATGCTCGGGAACTTCTCGTTCGGCGACTACTTCAAGCGCGAGGCCGATCGCGTTCGCCTGGGAGCTCTCGCGCGAGGTGTTCGGCTTCGCCGAGAACGACATCTGGGTGACCGTCTTCGAGGGCGACGAGGAGCTCGGCCTCGGACCCGACGAGGAGGCGATCGAGCTGCTGGCGGGACGTGGGCGTGCCGCGCGAGCGCATCGTCCTGTGCCCGCGCTCGGAGAACTTCTGGAAGGCCGGCCGACCGGCCCGTGTGGCCCGTGCTCGGAGCTGTATATGGACCGCGGCCTCGCCCTCGGCTGGCGGTCGATCTCCCGGGCAGAAAACGAGCGCTTCCTGGAGTACCGGAACCTCGTGTCATGCAATACGACCAGCGCCCGTCGGAGCGGGCTCGATGCTCATGCCGCTGCCGAACATCGATACCGGTCTCGGTCTGAATCATGGCGGCGATCCTGCAGGAGCGCGCCTCCGGTGTTCGACACGGACCAGTTCGCGCCGCTGATCGCGCTCGGCGAGGAGCTGTCGGGGAGCGCTACGGAGCCAGGCTTCGCCGTCGACCGCGCGCTGCGGATCCTGGCCGACCACGCGCGCGCGATGACGTTCCTGGTGGCCGACGGTGTGGTGCCGAGCAACGAGGACCGCGGCTACGTGCTGCGCCGGGTGATGCGCCGCGCGATCCGGCAGGGACGTGCGCTCGATCTCGAGCCGGGCTTCCTCGAGGCGCTACGGCGAGTGCGTGCGCGAGGTGATGGGCGCCGCCTACCCGGAGCTGCGGGAGCAGGCGGACGCGATCGACACGTGGCTGGGCGCCGAGGAGGAGGCCTTCGGGCGCACGCTCGAGCGGGGCTGGCCAACGCTGCGCGAGCGATCGCGCGGGCGCGGGGCGAGGGCAGCGAGCGGACGAGGCCGAGGACGTCTTCCAGCTGCACGACACGTTCGGTTCCCGTTCGACCTCACGAAGGAGCTGCTGTCCGAGGAGGGCCTCGGCGTCGACGAGGAGGCCTTCGAGCGGCTGATGGAGGCGCAGCGCGTGCGCGCCCGCGCCTCCGCCGCCGGCAGCGAGCAGGGAGGAGCAGGAGCCCGCGTGAGCGCGCCCGCGAGTTCGCCGAGGGGACCGCCGCGAAGAGCAGCTTCACGGGCTATGAGACCGAGGAGCAGCATACTACGGTCGCCGCTGTGGGCGTGGACGGGGAGCGGTCGCTGTGAAGCTCGCCGAGTCGCCGTTCTACGCGGCCGGCGGTGGGCAGATCGCGGACGTGGGCACGATCGAATGCGCGGACGGGGATTGCCGGGCGCGGGTAGCCGAGGACGTCTTTCGCCTCGGCGATGACCAGGTGGGCTTCGCGGTCGTGCTCGAGCGCGGCGAGCTGCAGCCGGACGAGCGCGTGTTCGCGCGGGTCGATCACGTGGCAAAAGGCACGCCGACCGAGAGCGAACCACACCGCCACCCATCTACTCCAGGCCGCGCTTGAGAGCACCCGATGCGGAAACAGTCTCTTTGGCCGAGGCGTATGGTCGCATTCTTGCCCAGCGGGTGGTGGCGAGCCGCGACTATCCAGCGTTGGCCCGATCGTTGCGCGACGGCTTCGCCATTCAATCGGCAGATGTTCCAGGCGTATTAACCGTTCGCGGAGAAATAAGAGCCGGCGACACGGAGCAGACACCCCTCCGCAAAGGTGAAGCTTTGGAGATTATGACGGGAGCGCCTGTTCCCGGCGGAGCCGATGCCATCGTCATGGTGGAACACGCAACCCGCACAGGTAACCAGGTTCGAATCGATAAGCCCGCGGAAATCGGCCAATTCATTAATCAGCGAGGCGCAGAGGCGGCGGCCGGCATTGAACTCATCCCGCCGAAGACCCAGCTAGACGGCAGTCACATTGCGACTTTAGCCGCCGCGGGACAAACAACTGTCTCCGTATTCCGCAAGCCGACCGTCGCCATTCTTTCCACTGGCGATGAAATCGTCGGAATCGAACAAGAGCCTGCGGCCCATCAAATCCGTAATTCGAACGCCCATATGCTGGCGGCTCTGGTGCGGGCAAGTGGAGGAATCGCTCATATCCTACCGGTCGCTCGCGATACGAAAGCAGCTCTGGCACCTCTGCTCACGGAAGGCTTGACTCACGATTTGCTGCTGGTGAGCGGCGGAGTATCGGCGGGAAAGTACGACTTAGTCAAGCCGGCGTTGCGAGATCTGGGAGTAGAGTTTCTGTTTGAGCGCGTTCGCATACAACCCGGCCAGCCAACCGCTTTTGGGCTCACGAAAGCCGGCAAACCGCTATTCGGGTTACCCGGAAATCCAGGCTCCTCGCTGATCACGTATCACATCTTTGCGCGCGCCGCGCTGGAATTGTTGGCGGGAGTCGTAAGCCCGATCCTGCCCCTGCTCAGCGCCCGTTTTGAAGCGCCCTTCCGCCACAAAGGCGGCTTGACGCGATTCCTGCCGGCGCGGCTCAATCCGGATGGCGAGCACATCCGCCACATCTCGTGGCAAGGTTCGAGCGACATTCCGGCCTTGGCCAAAGCGAATTGTTTCCTGATCGCCGATCATGACCGTGAGAGCTGGGCGGTAGGCGACAGCATACGAGTGATGTTCAAGGCATGAAGAAGAAACAAAAACTGTCTCACTACAACGCGGCCAGCGAAGTTTCGATGGTGGACGTTTCGGCAAAACCGGTGACGAGTCGAAGCGCAACGGCGCGAGCTTTTGTTTCGATGCCCGCGGAAGTGATCGCCGCGCTGCCCAACAACCCGAAAGGAAATCCGCTCGAAATCGCACGTATTGCGGGCATCTCGGCCGCCAAGAAAACGTACGATCTGATTCCGCTTTGCCATCAAATTCCATTGAGCCATGTGTCGATCGATTTCGAATTGGGCAAGAAGGGCGTTCAAATCACTTCCAGCGCAAAGACCACGGCGCAAACAGGAGTGGAGATGGAGGCGATGACGGCGGCGGCGATCGCGGCCCTTACCGTTTACGACATGACGAAAGCTTTGAACAAAGCAATCGAGATTCGTGAAGTGCAACTGATTGAAAAGACCGGCGGCAAATCCGGCACGTTTCGGCGCAAATGAATCAAATGATCAGAGTTGCCATCTTGACAGTCAGCGATTCCTCGGCCGGCGGCACACGCGCCGATACCAGCAGCCCGGCTTTGGCGAAGCAAGTTGCCGATTGGGGCTGGTCTGTTGCGGAAACGGCGGTGGTGCCTGACGATCTACGCGCCATCGCCGCCAAACTCAGCGAATGGTCCGACAAAGCACAGTATGAACTGATTCTGACCACAGGCGGCACTGGAATTGCCGCTCGCGATGTGACGCCGGAAGCCACGCGGATCGTGATCGAGCGAGAAATACCGGGGATCGCCGAATGGCTGCGCTTGCGCGGCATGGAGCAAACGAAATTTGCGATCTTATCGCGCGGATTGGCGGGACATCGAAAGAAAAGTCTCATCATTAACCTGCCGGGATCGCCACGCGGGGCGCTGTTTTCGCTCGAGGCAATCCATCACTTGGTGCCGCACGTCACAGATCTGCTCAACGGGCGAACATCGCATGCATAATTGGCGATCCGTGCCCGTGTTACTTTGTTAGTTGTGTGCCGCGCACACACGCGGGCCCTTAGCTCAGTTGGTTAGAGCGCTACCTTGACACGGTAGAGGTCACAGATTCGAGTTCTGTAGGGCCCACCATCCTCCTGGCCCGCATTCACCTAGCTCCGCAACACTCACTGGTCCGTTCAGCCCTGGCTTCGTTCCCCACACCTTCAATCCGCTGTACATTCGTTGCATGGCTCCTATTGTTTTGTCGCGTCCCCAAACGCTTGAGACCATTTTGCCGCTCCAGCCCGCCTGGAGCGAAATTCTCACCGCGCAGGCGATGCAATTTCTCGGCGATTTGTCGCGCACTTTCGACGCCCGGCGCTGTGAATTATTGGAGCGCCGCCGCGCGCGCCAGCGACAACTCGATCAGGGCGTGTTGCCGGACTTTCCGACGGACACGGCCGAGATTCGAAACGCAAACTGGACGGTCGCGCCGATTCCACCAGACCTGAGCGACCGCCGCGTCGAAATCACAGGACCGGTGGACCGCAAGATGGTGATCAATGCGCTGAACTCCGGTGCAAACGTCTTCATGGCGGATTTCGAAGACGCGAATTCGCCGACTTGGGCGAACGCCCTCAATGGGCAACTGAACTTGCGCGATGCAATTCGCCGCAACATCTCTTTCAAAACGCCCGAGGGAAAAGAGTATACGCTGGTCGAAAAGCCGGCGGTGCTGATGATCCGTCCGCGTGGGTGGCATCTGGTGGAAAAGCACATGCTGGTGGATGGCGCGCCGATCTCAGGTTCGCTGTTCGATTTCGGCCTTTACTTTTTCCACAACGCGAAGGAGTTGCTGGCTCGCGGCACCGGGCCCTACTTCTACCTGCCGAAGCTCGAAAGCCGCCACGAGGCAAGGCTCTGGAATGACGTATTTCTTTTCGCGCAGGAGCGCCTTGGTGTTCCGCGCGGCAGCATTCGCGCGACGGTTTTGATTGAGACCATTCTCGCCTCGTTCGAAATGGACGAAATCCTGTATGAGCTGCGGGAACATTCCGCTGGCTTGAACTGTGGGCGCTGGGATTACATTTTCAGCTTCATTAAGAAATTTCGCGCGCGGCCCGATTTTGTGCTGCCGGATCGCAGCGAAGTGACCATGGACCGGCACTTCCTCAAATCGTATGTGGATCTACTGATCAAGACATGTCATCGCCGCCAGATACACGCGATGGGCGGTATGGCGGCGCAGATACCGATTAAATCGGATCCGGATGCGAACGAGAAGGCGCTGGCCAGGGTTCGCGCAGACAAGGAAAGAGAAGCGCACGCGGGTCACGATGGCACTTGGGTGGCGCATCCGGGCCTGGTCCCGGTGGCAAAGGAAGTCTTCGATCGAATCATGCCGGGGCCGAATCAGATCGGCCGTAGCAAGCAGGAAGTCAACGTGACCGCCAACGACCTGCTAACGGTTCCGAGCGGCAAAATCACCGAACATGGCCTTCGGTGGAACATCGACGTGGGCATTCAATATATGGAATCGTGGCTGCGCGGGTCCGGCTGTGTTCCGATTTACAACCTCATGGAAGACGCGGCGACAGCGGAGATTTGCCGCGCACAAGTCTGGCAATGGGCGAAATTCAATTGCAAACTGGAAGATGGCCGGGCCATCACTGTGCCTCTCATCACCGAATGCATCGGCCAACAACTCAGCTCGCTTGAGCAGAAAGTAGGGAAGCAAGCCTACGAGCAGGGACAGTACCGTAAAGCCGGAGAACTGCTCAGCCGCATGATGACTAGCGCTGAGTTCCCGGAGTTTCTTACGCTCATAGGTTACGAGAACATTGACTAAAGTAAGTGATCCGCTATTACCTAGTAAGTATGAATGACCCAGACAGTTTGATTTATCTTTCAATTTAGGTTTTAATCCGAGTATGCCAACACAACACGTAAGCAAACTAGCCCAGGAATGGAAAACACTGCCGCGTTGGAGAGGGATTGAACGTTCGTACAGCGCCATGGAAGTGGCTCGACTGCGCGGTAGTCTTCAAATTGAATATACGCTGGCGCACGTAGGAGCGGAAAAGCTGTGGCGGCTTTTACAAGAGTCGCGTTATGTTCCCGCATTGGGCGCGTTAACCGGTAATCAGGCTTTGCAGCAAGTGAGGGCCGGATTGAAGGCGATCTACCTCAGCGGCTGGCAGGTCGCGGCCGATGCGAACCTGGCAGGCGAAATGTATCCGGATCAAAGTTTGTATCCGGCGAACAGCGTGCCCGCGGTTGTGCGGGCCATTAACAATGCTTTTTTGCGGGCAGACCAGATCCAGCACAGCGAAGGCAATGGGCATACCGACTGGTTCGCGCCGATCGTTGCCGATGCAGAAGCTGGTTTCGGAGGACCGCTGAATGCGTTCGAACTGATGAAGGCGATGATCGCGGCCGGCGCCGCCGGCGTTCATTTCGAAGATCAACTCGCTTCGGCAAAGAAGTGCGGACACATGGGAGGCAAGGTACTTGAACCGGCGAGCATGTTCGTGCCGAAGCTGACCGCGGCCCGATTGGCTGCGGATGTCCTCAACGTGCCTACGCTGCTAGTGGCGCGGACCGACGCCAATAGCGCGCGTCTGGTGACGGCAGCGGCTGATGAGCACGATCAGCCGTTCCTCACCGGAGAGCGGACGACTGACGGTTTCTTGGGTTATCGCGGTGGGCTGGATGCCGCGATTGCGCGTGGGTTGCTCTACGCTCCCTACGCCGACCTGCTTTGGTGCGAAACGTCCGAACCCAATCTGGGCGAGGCGCGCCAATTCGCCGACGCGATACACGATCGCTTTCCGGGCAAACTTCTGGCCTACAATTGTTCGCCCTCTTTCAATTGGAAGAAGAAACTCGATAACGCGACAATTGCCAAATTCCAATCCGAACTGGGGTTGATGGGCTACAAGTTCCAGTTCGTTACGCTGGCCGGCTTCCATGCGTTGAACCTGAGTATGTTTGAGTTGGCGCGCGGCTATGCCGATCGCGGAATGAGCGCTTACGCCGATCTGCAAGATCGCGAGTTTAGACTCGCGGACGAAACCGGTTACGGCGCGGTAAGGCACCAGACGTTTGTAGGTACCAGTTACTTCGACTTGGTATCGCAGACGCTGGCAAGCGGGCGGTCGTCCGTCACGGCGCTGGAAGGCTCAACCGAAGAAGAGCAGTTTGCCGGCGCACGCATGCACTAATCCGGGGGTTGAGAATAGCCACTCGTTTGCGACGTGTTAGAAGAAATTGAGTGGTTAGTAATCAGAGTGAGGGCCCTGGCGGCACGGGTGTCGTCAGGGCTCCGATTCAAACGGTAGAAGAGATTTATCGTTTGGTTTGGAATGCGGTTGCAAACAAGCGCCCGATTGAAGCAACCTACGGCGGCCGGAGTCGCTGGTTGTGCCCGCATCGCCTGGGCCGCAACAAACACGGTGAGTTGCGCGTACTCTGTTATCAATACGGCGGTCAAAGCGCCAGCGGATTGCAATATCCGACCTCGGAAGAGAATTGGCGCTGCCTGACCCTCGAAAAGATGGGCAAGGTGAAGTTCCGCGCCCACGATAAATGGCACACCGCGCCTAACCATTCGCGTCGCACTTCCTGTGTAATCGAAGCCGATATCGATGCGGAAGACCAGCTGTGAATTAGCTGTGGAAATTCATTGCAAAACCTGTCTATTTTTGCAAGAGCTTTTCGATTTCTTCCAGTTCGTGGCCGGCCTCGGCCCACTTGCCCTGCGCATTCAGTTCGCGGTAGCGGCGCAAATGTTCGCGCGCTTGCTGTAGCGTCTGTGACGCCTGGTTCGCGGTAGCCGGTGCCGGCGGGGGCAGGTTAGCGACGGGACTTCCCGCCCCCTGCACCGCTGCCGTCTGATTACTGCTGAGCGGCGCCGGCACTCCACCTTTGCCGCCGCCCACTTCGTCGATCAACTGCGCCAGCGCTTGCTCATAGGTATCGGCGTAAGCCAACTTGTCGCCCATCGCCAGCGCCACTTTTTTGAGCTGCGGCATGCTGGTCTGCGAGGTGATGTAGATCGGTTCAACGTACAGGAAGCTGTCGTCAATTGGCAATACTAGAGTCTGGCCGCGCAAGACCGAAGAGCCGTGTTGATCCCACAAGGAAAGGTCTTTCGAAATATTCTGATCCTGGTTCACGCGAGCCGCGATTTGCATCGGTCCGTAGATAATGTTCTGTTTCGCCAACTGTTCGAAGACGAGTTCGCCCAAATGCTCGCCATCGCAACGCGCATACATCACGCCGATCAAGTTATCTTTGTTCGCCGGAGTAAACGTGGTCAGCAGCATAAACTCCGCCGTCGAACTGCCGGGCAACGCGGCCACAACATAGGTGGGCGAAACCGCGGTAGCACCATCCGCACTAGCTGTTTTGGCGAAATCCCAGGAGTCAGCCCGGTTGTAAAAAGCCTCGGGCTCAAGCATATGAAACGTGCGGTAGATTTCGGCTTGCACGCGGAAGAGCGTTTCCGGGTAGCGCGTGTGTGCCCGCAAATCCGGCGGCATTGCAGAACTAGGAAGGAAGAGACCCGGGAACAAACGAGAATAGGCCTGAATCAGAACATCGTTCGGATCAAAGATGTACAGATGCGTCTCACCGCTATAGGCGTCCACCGTAGCCTTCACGGAATTCCGCACATAGTTAAGCGTTTTATCTTCACCCAGGGTCACTTCGCGTGAATAAGGATGCGAATCCGACGACATGTAGCCATCTAAAATCCAGACTAATTGGCCGGACTTTGTCAGCACTAGATACGGATCGGAATCCCAATTCAGGAAACCAGCGATGGTCTGAAGCCGCTCGGTGATAGTCCGGTGAATCATCATGCGGCTCTGGGAATTGAGATATTCCGTCAGTAAGATGTTGCCGTCCGCATAATGGACCGCGGCCGCCACACGCGTCAACGCCGAATCAATGGGGAAACCGCCGACGCCCTTATAGGTGGTTTGCACATTTTGCGAGCCGGACGGGTAATCGAACTCCGGCTGGCTGGTCTTGACGAAGACCGGTTCATGCCCCACTTCTTCGCTGTAGTAAATGTCGGGCTGATTCAACTCAAGGCTCTTAGTGGTTACCACGGGCGGAGCATCTTTGATGAAAAGATAGGGCAATCCGTCTGGTGTGATGCGGTTTGCTTCCGCCATGACAAGGCCGTAGCCATGGGTATAAATGAGGTGCGTATTGATCCAGCGGCCACCGGCTTCGCCGATCTGGCTCAGCTGCAGTTCACGCGGCGCCACCAGCACCTGGCGCAATTGCCCATCGATGACATAGCGGTCGACATCGGTGTCCTGATACACGTACGGGCGTAGCGGTTGAATCTGCGAAATGGTGTCGTGAAACGCGCGCCAATCCCACAGCCGAACGTTATCCAGCAGCGCCTTATGTTTCGCATAATCCAGCGGCACTTCCGATTCCGTATTGAGCACCGCTTCCTTTACCCGAGAGGTCAATCCGTACGCGGAGCGAGTGGCATCAATGTGATAGCGAATATACGGCTTTTCGAGCGCGAGTTCGTTGGGACGCACATACAAGCTCGCGACAATCGAAGGCAAAAACCAGCGCACCGGCAGAAGAATAAGGACCGCGAGCGCCCACGTCGGTTTTTTGATCGCCACGAGCGCCGCTCCGATAATACAACCAGCGATCAGCAACCACTGCAACGGCAGAATGATATGCGCGGCTACCCAGTCGACGCCAACGAGATATTGGCTGTGATCTTCGGTGAGGAGTCCATAGCGGTCAAAGAACAGTTTTCCCGCCAGGCAGGCTAAGAGAAGGGCTGCGGCCACGCGGGCAAAGCCGGATTCGATTAGTCCGCGCAGGACGCGCGGCTCGATCCGGTACCCCATCTCCGCGGAGAATCCGGTGGGCATTCCAATGCGATCGGCGTGGGCGGCGAGCCAATAGACGATAAGAGAGATCACGCAAGCCGCCAGCGCCATCGACAGCAGCATGTTCAAGAACGGCAGGTTGAAGAAGTAAAAATGCAGACCTTTGCCGAAAATCGGGTCGGCGTACTCTCCGGGTTGCGCGCCCAACTGCAAGCCGCCGAAAAACCGCACCACTGTCCAGTTATCGACCGTGGTGCCCGCAACAATCAAGCTCAACAGCGCCATTACGCCGAGCCCCGCCTTCTGCACCAGCGAGCGGCTCAAGAAGCCGAAGGATTCGCGGTGTTTGGAGGTTCGCAGCCCAATGAGAAACGCTGCCGAAAAAACGCAGAAGAACACAATGATGGAGAGGACGAAGGGAACGGTGCTGTACAGCAGCAGATTCCACCAAACCGAAACTTGGTGAATCTCTTCCCACCAACTGTAATCAATCCAGGTGCTCGCAAGCGAGCGGGAAGCGATGAGAAGAATCACGAGCAGGATTGCCGCAAAAAGCAATCCAGGGCGTCGAGGCCGCCCCTCACCTATATATCGGTCTGGCAAACAGCGAGTATATCCCGAATGGAGTTCGCGCGGTGTTTCCGAAAGATCATCGGGGTGGCCGATCGACGGTAACAACGAGCCACACGGCAAACGCAATAACCGCGGCAAACACAAGCAACATGGCGTAGAAAATGCGCTTATTTTTCTTGCCGGGACGAATCATGGCCGCTTTTTATTATGCGGCATCGATTTTTTCTTCTTCGCGCAGCAGTTGCAACAAACCATTTGCCACGGCATTGAAAACCTTGCGGCGGCGGTGCACAATCTTCACAGGCCGGAAGAGTTCCGCCGGCTGCAGGCGCAAAGCTACCATCCGACCCTGCAACATGTCTTCGCGCATCACCCGCTCCGGCATGATGCTGACGCCGGCGCCGTGCGCTACCGCTTGCTTAATCATTTCGATGTTGTCGAAACGAAGCGTCACGTCGATGGTCACTTTGTGATCGCGCAGGTAACGGTCAATCTGACTTTGAATCGGCAGATCGTCGTCGAAGCCGATAAACTCCAGCCCTTCGATCGCGTTAATGGAAATAGTCTCGCGGTTCGCCAGGCGGTGATCGGGCGCAACGGCCACTACCATTTCTTCATCACGCCAGGGAATCGCCACCACTTCCCGCGAAGATTCCGCGTAGCTCATCAAACCTAAATCGGCTTGATCTTGCAAAATGGCCTGCCACACACGCTCCGGTCGCAGATATTGTACTTGCAATTCCGCGGCGGGAAAACGTTCCTTGAAGCGCGCTTCGATCTGTGACATCTCCGACAACCCGACCGAATAAATGGCGGCCACACGAACGGTTCCATCGGCATGCTTTTTCAGTTGGGCGAACGACGCCTTCAGTTCATCCTCTTTGCGAAGCACCTCGCGGCAGAATTCAAGGAACATCTTCCCGGCAGCTGTAACTTCAAGCGGACGACGGGTTCGATCAAACAATTCGACGTCGAGTTCGCGCTCGAGCTCCGATAGACTCTGACTCGCGGCCGACTGGCTCAACTGGTTCGCACGCGCAGCCCTGCTGATATTACGGGAATGGGCGATATCTCGCACAAGCCTAAGGGTTTCGAGTGTCACGAAACCATGAATGTACCATAAGAAAAACCGATAAAGCAATAGCGTAATTTTCGATTTGACGAATAGTGCACGAATCGCTATACTGAGGTTCTATCTCCATCAAAGTCGAGGAGAATGGTAGTGTATCCAGCCGAAAACAGACCAGAACTTCCCCGCAAACAGGGTTTATATGACCCGGCCAATGAGCACGATGCTTGTGGCATTGGCTTCGTAGTCAATATCAAAGGCGAGCCTTCGCATGACATCGTGCTAAAGGGCTTGCAAATCCTTCAAAATCTGTCGCACCGCGGAGCCTGCGGCTGCGATTCAGAAACCGGCGATGGAGCGGGCGTCCTGATACAGATTCCGCACAAATTCTTCGCCAAGGAATCGGCGGTGCTGGGCTTCACGCTTCCGCCGCCGGGTGAGTACGGTGTCGCAATGTGTTTCCTGCCCGTGGAGCGGCAGCAAAGACTTGTTTGCGAAGCGCTGGTCGAAAAAATTTCGCGTGAAGAAGGTGTTCCGGTTCTGGGCTGGCGCGATACGCCGGTTGAGGGCGATGCCATCGGCCGCGTCGCCCGCGCTTCGCAACCTTACATTCAGCAGTTCTTCGTAGCGCGCCCGGTTGGTATGCAGGGCGACCAGTTCGAGCGCACACTCTACCTCATCCGTAAACGAGCCGAAGCGCAGATTGCGCAATCGGACATTCGCGATAAAAGCTTCTTTTACATTCCCTCGTTCTCCTCCCGCACGATTGTCTACAAGGGCCTCCTGCTGGCGCACCAGATCGGCGTATTCTACGCGGAATTACTCGACCCCGATACCGTCAGCGCTCTGTGTCTGGTGCACCAGCGTTTTTCTACCAATACGTTCCCCACGTGGCAATTGGCGCATCCGTTCCGTTACATCTGCCACAACGGCGAGATCAACACGGTGCGGGGCAATGCGAACTGGATGAACGCACGCCAGAACGTGATGACATCGCCGCTATTCGACGATTTCAAAAAACTGCTGCCGGTGATTCAGCCCGGCGTGAGCGATTCCGCCACGCTCGACAACGCAGTGGAATTGCTCACCATGACCGGCCGTTCCCTGCCCCACGCGATGGCCATGCTGATCCCCGAAGCCTGGGATGGGCACCCGACCATGTCGGACCAGAAGAAAGCTTTTTATGAATATCACGCCTCGCTCGGCGAGCCGTGGGACGGCCCGGCGGCGGTGGCATTCACCGATGGCGAAGTCATCGGCGCGACGCTTGATCGCAACGGCTTACGTCCGGCGCGCTACCTGATTACCCACGACGGGTTGTTGGTGATGGCTTCGGAAACCGGCGTACTTCCGTTCAAACCGGAAGAGATTCAGAAAAAAGGACGGCTGCAGCCGGGCAAGATGCTGCTGGTCGATCTGAAGCAAGGCCGGATTGTCCCGGACAAGGAGATCAAGCAGCAACTGGCCGATCGTCAGCCGTTTCGCGAATGGCTCGACGAAAACCAGATCACGCTCGATTCCCTGCCCGAGCCGACTCGTATGCAGGTTTCCGATCACGGAACGGTGGTCACGCGGCAGCGTTGCTTCGGTTACACCGATGAAGACATCCGGCTCTTGATCACGCCGATGGCGAGCGATGGCCAGGAAGCGATCGGCTCGATGGGCATCGACGCGCCGCTGGCTTGTTTATCGGATAAGCCGCAATCGTTGTTTCATTACTTCAAGCAGCTGTTTGCGCAAGTGACAAATCCGCCGATCGACCCGATCCGCGAAGAGTTGGTCATGTCGCTCACCAGCTATATCGGTGTGGAAGGCAACATCCTGAGCGAAGTTCCGCAGAATTGCCACACGCTCAAGATGCCGCATCCGATTTTGACGAATCGCGAACTTGAAAAACTGCGGCGTGTTTCGCGCGGCGATTTGCTGGCGCATACGCTGCCTACCACCTTCAGCGTTCTGGAAGGCGAGAAAGGGTTGAAGCGCGCGCTCGATGGGCTTTGCCGCAGGGCTTCTTTGGCTATCAAGTCGGGCTATACGCTCCTGATTCTCTCCGATCGCGGCATCGACGAGGAGTATGCGCCGATTCCCTCGCTGCTCGCACTCACCGCGGTTCACAATCATCTGGTCCGCGAAGGAACTCGCACTGGCGTGGCTTTGATTATAGAATCGGGCGAACCGCGCGAGGTGATGGATTATTCCCTGCTCATCGGCTACGGGGCGAGCGCCATTAATCCGTATCTGGCGATTGAAACCATCGAAGATCTGGCTGGCAGCAAGGAACTGCCGAATGGCATTTCCCCGGAAGCGGCGGTGAAGAACTACATCAAAGCTGTGGGCAAAGGCCTGTTGAAAGTTTTCTCCAAGATGGGCATCTCCACTTTGCAGAGCTATCGCGGCGCGCAGGTGTTTGAAGCCATCGGCCTGAATAAAGAGCTGGTGGACGAATATTTCACCGGCACTTCATCGCGCATTGAGGGCATCGGGCTTCCCATTCTCGCGCGTGAGGCCATTGAAAAGCACACTTTCGCCTACCGCTCTATTTCCGAATCGGAAAACGAACTTCCGACAGGTGGTTTTTATCAGTACCGCGTGAACGGCGAACGTCACTTATTGAATCCTGAAACCGTGAGCAAGCTCCAGCATGCGGTCCGCAAATCCAGCTACGCGACTTTTCAGGAATACTCCAAGCTCATCGACGAGCAAAACGAAACTCATTACACGCTGCGTGGGTTGATGAAGCTGAAGACCACGCCACGCCCGATACCGATTGAAGAAGTGGAACCGGCGGTTGAAATTGTGAAGCGCTTTGCCACCGGCGCTATGTCGTTTGGCTCGATCAGCAAAGAGGCGCACGAAACCTTGGCCATCGCCATGAACCGGATTGGTGGACGTTCCAACACCGGTGAGGGCGGCGAAGATGAGGTACGCTTCAAACCTTTGCCGAACGGCGATTCGCGGCGTAGTTCGATCAAACAAGTAGCTTCCGGGCGATTTGGCGTTACGGCCAATTATCTGGTCAATGCCGATGAACTGCAGATCAAAGTTGCACAAGGCGCAAAGCCCGGCGAAGGCGGCCAATTGCCGGGCCATAAAGTGGATAGCGAAATCGCCCGGGTACGTCACTCGATTCCCGGCGTCGGCCTGATTTCGCCACCGCCGCACCACGATATCTACTCAATTGAAGACCTCGCGCAGTTGATTTACGACTTGAAAAATGTCAATCCGAAGGCACGGATTTCGGTGAAACTGGTGGCCGAAGTCGGTGTCGGTACGGTGGCCGCTGGTGTTTCGAAGGCCCATGCGGACCTTGTGCTGATCAGCGGCTATGACGGCGGAACGGGCGCTTCGCCACTCAGTTCGCTCAAGCATGCCGGCATTCCATGGGAGTTGGGCTTGGCGGAGACACAACAGGTTCTGGTGATGAACGATCTGCGCAGCCGCATTCGCGTCCAAGTGGACGGCAAGTTGCAGACCGGCCGCGACGTGGTGATCGCTACCCTGCTGGGCGCCGAAGAATTTGGTTTCTCCACCGCGCCGCTGGTGGCCTTGGGCTGTATCATGATGCGCAAGTGCCACCTGAATACTTGCCCGGTGGGGATTGCCACACAGAATCCGGTATTGCGCAAGAAATTTGCCGGTGCGCCGGAACATGTCATCAATTACTTCTTCTTTGTAGCGGAGGAAGTGCGCGAATGGATGTCGAAGATGGGTTTCCGCCGTCTGGAAGACATGGTGGGCCGCGTCGACATGCTGGAAATGGACGCCGCGATTTCACACTGGAAGGGCCGCGGTTTAGACTTTTCGGCTATCCTTTACAATCCGCAAGTACCTGGGCGTGTGGGCCGGCGCTGCACGATTACGCAAGATCATGGGCTGACCGAGGCGCTGGATAATTTCCTGATTCAGGAAACCCGCGCGGCGATTGACGACGGCACGAAAGCGGAGCTGACGCTGCCGATTCGTAACGTGCATCGCACGGTAGGCGCGATGTTGAGCGGCGAGATCGCCCGCAAACATGGCGCGCCTGGCTTACCCGCCGATACCATCAACGTTCGGTTTACAGGCTCCGCCGGTCAAAGCTTTGGCGCATTCCTGGCCTCCGGCGTGACGCTCACTCTCGAAGGAGATGCCAACGATTACGTCGGCAAAGGCCTCTCCGGCGGTCAGATTGTGGTTTATCCGCCGAAGAATTCCACTTTCGCTCCCGAAGACAACATTCTCGTAGGTAACACCGTTCTTTACGGTGCGACCAGTGGTTACGCTTTCTTTAATGGCGTCGCGGGAGAACGCTTCGCAGTGCGCAATTCGGGCGCGACGGCTGTTGTAGAAGGCGTGGGCGATCACGCTTGCGAATACATGACGAACGGCACGGTGGTTGTGCTTGGCAAAACCGGGCGTAATTTTGGCGCCGGCATGAGCGGCGGCATCGCTTTCGTATACGATCCGAGCGGAGAGTTTGTGCGCGTTCGCTGCAATAAGACGGGCGTCGATTTAGAGCCCATCTTCGACCCGGAAGACGTTAAGTTGCTCGAATCGCTGTTACGTAAACATCAGGCTCTCACGGGCAGCCCGCTGGCAGCGCAAATTCTCGACGGATGGCCCGAAAAACTGAAGCACTTTGTCAAAGTTTTCCCGCATGAGTTGAAGCGAGTGCTGGCGCAAAAGAAGGCCAAGCCGGCGGAAGAATCCGATTCGGTACTAGCGGCAATGCCACACGCGGTTGCGCAAGCCAAGGCCGGCGGCGAGAGGGCTCGGTAGCGATGGGACAGGTTACTGGATTCCTGGAACACACCAGGGAAGCGCCTGAACGGCGTCCGGTGCTGGAGCGTGTCAACGATTGGTTTGAGGTTTATCAGGAGTTTCCCAAAGAGAAACTCAAGTATCAGGCCGGCCGCTGCATGGATTGTGGCATCCCGTTCTGCCATACGGGCTGTCCGGTTCACAACGTTATTCCGGATTGGAATGACTTGGTGTTTAAAGGACGCTGGCGCGAAGCGATTCGCACGCTGCACGCCACCAACAACTTTCCCGAGTTCACCGGCCGCATCTGTCCGGCGCCTTGTGAAGCGTCCTGTGTGCTGGGCATTAACGATAAGCCGGTGACAATTAAGGTGGTCGAGCAGCACATCGTCGATTACGCGTTCTCGCAGGGCTGGGTGGAACCAGAACCGCCGCGGCGGCGTACGGGCAAGAAGGTGGCGGTTGTGGGTTCGGGTCCGGCGGGCCTAGCGGCTGCGCAACAGTTGAACCGCGCCGGCCACCAGGTAATGGTGTTTGAAAAACATGATCGAATCGGCGGTTTGCTGCGCTACGGTATTCCCGATTTCAAACTCGAAAAGAGATTCGTGGATCGGCGTTTGGAGCAACTGATCGGCGAAGGGATTGAGTTCCGCACGAACGTCAATGTGGGCGTCGACCCGACCGGCGAACAATTGCGAAAAGATTTCGATGCCGTCATGCTGGCTGTCGGCGCGGAACAGCACCGGGAGGTGGAGATCCCGGGGCGGAATTTGGCGGGCATCCATCTCGCCATGGATTACCTAACGCAGCAAAACAAGCGCGGCGCAGGCGACCGATTTAGTCACGAAGAAGAGATTGACGCCATGGGCAAGCGCGTGGTGATCATCGGCGGCGGCGATACGGGCGCCGACTGTGTTGGGACGGCGCATCGTCAAAAGGCGCTCTCGGTGCATCAATTGCAGATCCATCCGATGCCGCCAGAAGACCGTCATGAGTCCACGCCCTGGCCGCTGTGGCCGCTGCAATTGCGTGTGGAAGCGGCGCACGAAGAAGGCGGCTTCCGCGAATGGAGCGTCCTCACAACGCACTTCAGCGGCGACGAAGACGGTAACGTCAAGAAGCTGCATTGCGTGCGCGTGGGTCCGAAGCCTGCTTTGGAACGCATGCAGGGTAGCGAGTTTTATCTGGATGCCGATCTCGTCCTGATCGCGATTGGTTTTGCGGGTCCGGTGCGTGCCGGGCTGCTGGAACAATTGCCGTTCGAATTCGATCAACGCGGCAATCTCAAGACCGACCCCACCTTCTCCACTTCTGTGCCCGGTATTTTCTCGGCGGGAGACGCGCGCCGAGGACAATCGCTTGTCGTCTGGGCGATTGCCGAAGGCCGCCAAGCGGCGCATCACATCGACAGTTTTTTGATGGGATCGAGCCAGCTTCCCCTATAGCGCCTCCTAAAATGGGAACGTGATTCGGCTCACGGCGATTACTTTGCTTTTCTCGGCGCACCTTTGGTGTGGCGATTGGAGCACTCTCTACGATGTTTCCGATTTAGAAAAGCGGACAACCAGTTTGCGGGCGGATTTGGACAACGTCATCGCGCAGGAGGTTACGCCGTTTCTCACCTCGGAGCAATTGCACGCGTTTTCAAAGGTACGAATCGATACTCCCGTGACAGCCGCGCCGGACCCAAATCCGTTCGATTGCTTCTCCTCCCGGGCAGACCAGATCACCATCCCTCTACTGACCATCGCTTTTGTGAGAGATATGGCAGAAGCCTATTCCTGGCTTTGGGCCAATCATTACAGTTCACGCACGGTGGATGAATATCTGGGAATGCTCGACCACCGAGCCGCGGACGATTTCCCTGAGAAACGCTATCCAAGCCCGCTTGCCGCTCTGCATATTCCCGCCAATGCGAACGACGATTCAGCCGTCGCCCGCATGACCGAACGGGTGCGTCGCACAACGCTCTCCTTCCTGCTGCTGCATCAATTCGGGCACTTCGCCTATCGAACTTCAGCCGAAGAGGAAGCCATGAAGCACGGAGAAAGCATTGAGGAAGCCGCCGACCAGGTTGCCCTCGAAGTGATGAAGAAGAATAGCGAAACTCCGGCGGGCTTATTGATGCTGATCCACGGAATGGTTTATGTGCCATCCTCGCCGCCGAAAAATCATCCGGTCACGGAAGCAAGGCTGAAAGCAATCGCCGATTATTTGGACGTTCGGGTGCACGAGTTTTCGATGGGACGTCCAGATGCGAAACTCGCGGCGCTCGCCATCCAGTCTTTAGCTGACCACATCCGGCATATTTCCCGTTTTGTTTCCGATCCGGTAGGTCAGCAGTACTGGGCCGAGGAGCGGCGGAAGACCAACATAGCCAATCTTGTGCCGCGGCAACCCGACGAAATACAGTGAACCTCTATTTCGGGCGGTCGACAAAAAATGGGCCCGCAGATCATGAGGGATCTGCGAGCCGATGAAAGGACCTAGCCTTGCGCTTGCACTACTTCTTCGATGATTTTCCCGCTGACGCCGTTTTCGTCAGATCGACATAACCGCCGGCGGCTGCGGACACGGACGGCATTTTGAGATTTTCTCCCAACAGATTGGCCATGGCATGCAGTTCCAGACCTTCTGCTTCTTTGGTAAAAAGCAGACAACGGCGCTCGTCGTCGAAATCCGCCTGAATCCAATCTCCGGGGCTGACCTGGTTGGTAGCCATGAGATTCGAAAGCGGATGAACCAGAAGGCGTTCAATGGCGCGCTTCAAATGCCGCGCTCCATATTTGAGATCTGTACCCTCGGTCAGCAAGAAGTCTTTGCCGCCGTCGGAGACGGTGAAGACAAAGGTCTTTTCCGCAGGCGAATGGAGGATACGCTGTTGGACTTGGGACAGTTCGAGATCGAGAATCTTGCGAAGTTGTGGCTCGCCCAGCGGGTTGTAAACCACTACTTTGTCGATGCGGTTCATAAACTCGGGCGTGAACTTGCGCCGCGCCGCCTCTACGCCGCTTTTGGCCACCTTTTTGTTCAGCGCCTCATCGGCTTTGGGCGGGTCCGCCGAATGCATAGAACGTAAAAAGCCTAGTTTCGGGTTGACCAGCGAACTCATTTCCGTCGCGCCCAAATTGCTGGTCATGAAAATCATCGCTTTGGAAAAATCGACTTTCCGATTGTCGCCAAGCGTCAGGGTTGCTTTGTCCAGAATGCCAAGCAACAGATTCCATAGGGCATCGCTCGCCTTTTCAATTTCGTCGAAAAGGATGAAGCTCAGCTTCACCGTGTCCGTGTGATGAGCGTTGATCACTTCCTGGCTCAACAACGGGTGCGTTTCCCGATGTCCGAGGTATCCGGGAGGCGATCCGATTAGCTTCGCGATTTCGTGACTATGCTGGAATTCGGCACAATCTATTTTGATCACCGCGCGCGCGTTATGTACCAATGCTTCCGCCGTCGCTTCCACCGTACGAGTTTTGCCCGATCCGGTGGGCCCGAGAAACAGAAAATTCCCTACTGGCCGACCGGGTGCAGACAAGCCAGTGATGTGCATCTGGTAGATGTTGACGATCTGCTCAATAGCCTCATCTTGACCTACGATGAGTTTCAGCAGGGTTTTTTCCAACGATTCAGCATCTTTGCCCGTCCGAGTTGGGTCTAGCACTTTCCGAAGTCGGCTCATATGTGTTTCTGTTGATCCTTCTTTCTACTGCCTGTGCCGCTGCTGTCACCCGAGGACTGGGAACTCTTCCATCGCCATGTCTGAGCCCCTTAATCTGCGACTGCGCTGCCTTCTACTTGCATTCATCGTCATCGAGCCCGCACTTCAGTAATCGTTCTTCGCTACTTTTTAAACAAGGCTTTTCCTAAACCCCTCGCAACCGTAAATGTCCTAGGCGCTCTTCCGCGGGCGCGAAGGCCTTACCTCGATCCGGCTCACCAAAGTTCTTGCGGGCATCTGCAAAATATGTAGAACTAAGTCCGCAATATCTCCAGGCGCAATCTTCCACTCAGATTTTCCTTGCCCTACCGCCCCAGAAAAATCCGTGTCAACACTGCCCGGCATGATGTAGCTCACCCGGATGTTTTCGTTGCGATGATCGAGCATCATGGCTTCGCTAAAGCCGTTCATTCCAAACTTCGACGCGTTGTAACCGCTGCCGCCCGCAAACGGATTCTTACCGGCCAAGCTGCTGATATTGACCACGAAACCAGCACCCGCCTGACGCATGCGCGGGAGCGCTGCCCGGCTGCAATAGAAAGAGCCCGAGAGATTGGTCGCAATCATGCTGTCCCACTCCTCCACGCTCAGATCCGCGGTTGGACGGAAAATCCCAAACCCCGCATTGTTGATCAAAATATCCAATCCACCCAACTCTCGATCGACAAACTCGAATAGGCGGTCGACCTCCGCTGCTTTTGAAACATCGGCTACCGAAGAAACCACCGTCGCCTGCGGCACAGCCTGTTTGAGAATTCCTACCGCACGCTGCAACTCATTGTTTTTGCGGGCACAAATCGCAACTTTGACCTCGTTCTGCGCCAATGCTTTTGCGATTGCCAGTCCAATTCCTTTCGAAGCCCCGGTAACCAAGGCTCGCTTACCTTGCAATGATTCGCTCATTCGATCTCCTAGCGGGGATCAGTGTCCCCAGCCTTGATCGTAAGCGGTTCTATACTTGAAAGTGGGCGACCGTGATGAGTGTTCTCTGGCTGCGGGTTGCGGCCGCACTATATTCTTGCGGCCTGCTCTACGCGTTTATCTATCTGTTTCGGAAAAATACGTTACTTTTCCGCCCAGCTCTGATTGCGTTTGGAGCGGGCAGTGTATTCCATTTGGTATCGATTGTCGAACTCTGGATCGACAGCGGCCATTTGCCGATCAACAACTTCTACGAAACTAGCTCGCTCTGCGCCTTTCTGATCGCAGTTCTGTTCCTGGTCGCTTATTCGCAATATCAGATTGCCATTTTTGGCGTCTGCTTATTTCCGCTGGTCTTTTTCATGACCATGATCGGCGCCACTGAATTTCCCTTGGATCAGTGGAGCGCGGGCGCCCGCAATACCTGGCTGATCGTGCATATTTCCACTGTTCTGATCGGCTATGCGGCGCTTTTCTTTTCCGCCGTGGCTGCCGTTTACTATTTGCTGCGCGAGCGCCAGTTGAAGCACAAACAGATTGCTCCCGCTTCGAGCAAGCTGCCACCTCTGGGAACCATTGACCGGCTCATTTCCCAAACCATGAACACCGGCTTTGTTTTCATCACCATCGGCACCATCAGCGGAGTGGTTTGGGCTTTTATCCAAAACGGTACGCATTGGATTAGCGACCCGAAAATCGATTTCTTCCTCTTCACCTGGGCATTTTATTTGGCCATGATCTTTCTGCGCGTCTCGGCCGGATGGCGAGGACGGCGCATCGCCTGGATGGCGGTGAGCGTGTTAGGCTGCTCCCTGATTACCTGGGTGACGCACGTCACATTGAGGAGCTTCTGGTCGCAATGAAGCTGTTGCTGGCGGGCATCAACCACCGCACCGCGCCCGTCCAGTTGCGCGAGAAGCTGGCTTATCGCGATGACGAGATTCCGGCAGCCTTGTTAGAGATTCAAGCCCGTGGCGCGCGCGAGGCGTTGATCCTCTCCACCTGCAATCGTGTTGAACTGACTGCCGCACTCGACGATAACTCTCGCGCTGAAACCCTCATCGAAAGCTTGCTCACTCACCGAACCGGCCTCTCCGCTGCCGAAATCCTGCCCCACATCTACCACTACGAGAACAGCGAAGCCATCCGGCATTTGTTCCGTGTGGCGTCGAGCCTGGATTCGATGATCGTAGGCGAACCCCAAATCCTCGGCCAGCTCAAGCAGGCCTTTTCGCAATCCCGCGATAGCGGCGCTATTGGCGCCGTTCTCGACATTGTTCTCACGCGTGCCTTCAATGTCGCCAAACGCGTGCGCTCGGAAACCGAGATCGGCCAGAACGCGGTTTCCGTCAGTTATGCAGCGGTCGAACTAGCGCGCGAAATCTTCGGTTCACTGCATAAGAAGCGCGTTCTCATCGTTGGCGCGGGCAAAATGTCGGAAGGAGCGGCGCGGCACTTGTTGCGCGCCGGCGCAGCGGGTATCTTCATCACCAACCGCACGCGCGAAAGAGCGGAGGAACTGGCGCATATCTTTCAAGGCGAGGTGATTTCCTACGAAGATTTCCCGCAGCGGCTGGCCGAGATGGACATCATCATTACGTCATCGGCGGCGCAAACTTACGTCATCACCCGCGATCTCGTCCGGCGCGCCATTGAAGCGCGAAAAAATCAGCCGGTGTTCCTCATCGATATTGCCGTCCCGAGAAATGTCGATCCCGCTGTCGCCGATATCGAACACGCATTTCTGTACGACATTGACGATCTTCAACGCCTGACCGATCAAAATCTCAAAACGCGCCGGGACGTAGCGCAGCAAGCCGAAAGCATTGTTGCCGAAGAGGTGGCGCGGCTTGAAGCACGCCTGCGGGAACGCGAAGTTACGCCCACCATCGTCAGCTTTCAGGAACAACTCGAAGCTATTCGAACCGATGTGTTGGGCCGATATCGCAGCCGCCTGGGCCAATTGACGCCGGACCAGGAAGAAACGCTCGAAGCTTTAACCCGCGGCATCATCAACAAAATTGCGCACGCGCCGATTTCGGAAATGCGCAAACACGCTGCCGCCTCCGCTTCCGACGGCGAACTGGTCAGCGTGGTCCGCCGCATCTTCCGCCTGCCCAACGCCTAACCATGCTGACGATCGGCTCCCGCGGCTCACAACTCGCTCTCTGGCAAGCGCACTATATTGCGGGCCAGCTTTCAGCCGCCGGCGTCGATAGCCAGATCGAAATCATAAAAACATCCGGCGATCACCTCCAAAACGCTTCTCTCGCGCTGCCTCCGGGCAAAGGTTTGTTCACCAAAGAAATTGAAGAAGCGCTGCTCTCCGGCCAAATTGACGTAGCCGTTCACAGCCTCAAAGACTTGCCGGTCGAATTGCCCCAAGGCCTGGTGGTCGCAGCCGTGCCCGTGCGCGCCAATCCATTCGACGCCATCGTGGGCGAACCTCTTTCCGAACTGGCGCGGGGCGCAACCATTGGCACCAGTTCGCCGCGCCGTGTCGCCCAACTGCAATACCTGCGCCCCGATGTTCGCATTCTCCCCATTCGCGGCAACGTCGACACGCGTCTCAAGAAACTCTATGCCGGCGAGTTCGATGCCATCCTGCTTGCCGCTGCCGGGCTCGAACGCCTGGGCTGGGCCAATCAAGTCGCGGAAGTGTTTTCGGCCGATCAAATGTGCCCGGCTCCCGGTCAGGGTGCGCTTGCGGTGCAAACTCGCGATCAGGGCGAGGCGCTGGAAATCTGCCGTCAGCTGAATCATGTCCCGTCGAACATGGCCGTCCGGGCCGAGCGGGCCGTCTTAGCGGGCCTGGGTGGCGGATGCCAGCTTCCCATCGGGGCTTACGCCTTCCTCAATGGCAACGCGCTCCAAGTGCGAGGTGTGGTTGTTTCTCCGCATCAACCAGTCCTGCTTCGATCTCAAATCTCCGGACTCATCAAGGAAGCGGACGACCTCGGACGCTGGGTCGCTGAAGATCTCATCGATCAGGGTGCCGAAGAGCTACTCACGCCGCAATTATGAGCCTCCCGCTCACCGGTCAGCGGATCGTGGTCACGCGAGCGGCACATCAAGCCGAAGAGTTAGCCGAACCGCTACGCCGTCAAGGCGCGGATGTAATTCTCTTGCCCGCGATTGAAATCGCGCCACCCGAAAACCCGCAGCCTCTCGAAAATGCGCTCGCGCAGCTCGACCGTTATGACTGGATCGTCTTCACGAGCGCCAATGGCATCAAAGCACTCGGCGCGCGTATATCCCCGTCACGAGCCCGCGTCGCCACTGTCGGCGCCGCCACCCGCCAATACGCCGAACAAAACGGCTGGACCGTCAATGTGACGCCGGAAAACTACGTCGCCGAAAACCTGGTGGCCGCTCTTGAAACCGAAGACCTAACCGGCAAACGAATTCTCATCCCCAGCGCGGCTGTCACCCGTGACGCCGTCCGCGAAGCACTCAGCAAGCGGGGAGCGCTCGTCGATTTAGTCGAGGCTTACCGCAACGTTGCACCACCGGATCTTCGCCCAAAAGCGCAGGCGACCTACACTCTTTCCTTCCCTCACTGGACCACCTTTGCGAGTTCCAGCGCCGTCGAACACCTAGCGGCAGTCGTAGCGGCCGACGATTTACGCCGATCCAAAATCGCCAGCATCGGCCCGATTACCAGCAGAACCATCGCCAGCCTTGGACTCTGCGTGGACGCCGAGGCCGAACCGCACACCGTCCCAGGTCTGGTAAATGCCATCATTCAAGCCGTTGCGGCCAATACTGCTTGACGAAGTTGTTCCGTCAGTTCTTCCGGCGAAAGCGTTGCATCCAAGCGTAACGGCTCTCCCACTGAAACCGTGATTTTCCCCGATCGAAACCATTTTTCGCCCGTCACCTTCAATTCCCCCAGTCCGTGAATGCAAACCGGAATCGCCTCCGTCCCCAAATCTTTCCAAAGCAACCCGGTGCCCACCTTGAACGGCTGCAGTTGTGCGTCATCGGAACGCCGTCCTTCCGGAAAGACCAGCACGCTATATCCGCGATCTACCGCCTCGCCCGCATGCTGAAAGCTCCGCCGGAATCCGCTGAACTGCGGTAGCGGAAAAACATTGAACAACGCCGTGATCAACCAATACGCAAACGGAACCAGTAAATCCAAATACCAAACGCCTTGATTCCGCCCTTTACGGTAATCGAGCAACATCTCACCCGCCATCGCCATCGCCATGCGTCGCCGGATTCGTCCAGGCAAAGCGTAAAGCACGAACGCCGCATCGTAAGAAGTCAGATGATTACAAACAATCAACGCCGGTTTTTCCGGCCAACGACTCACGCGGCGAATCACTCGCGGCTTCGCGAGCAAGCGCGTCAGCGGTCTTGCTATACATTCAATAAACGCCGCCCGCACGACTTGCATGAGCGGATTCCACGGCCAACGCCAATAATAATGCCGCGCGGTGGGCTTTTTCGGCTCTACCGACGCTTGCTCCACCAAGCGCCGCACATCTTCTTGCGTGGTCACATTCTGCAAAACGCTGTCATCCAGCGCCACGCCATACAGCTCCTCAATCTGAGCTAGCAGTTGCACGCGCCCCAAGCTGTCCAGATTGAGTTCCCCCGAAGAAGCCGGCTGTTCCAAAACAAGCCTTCGCGCCACTTCTCGCTTGAGAATTTTGCCGGTAGACGTGCGCGGAAAATCCGGCTCCGGCCAAACACCCCACACTCGAATCTGTTGAAACTCCGCCAATTCCTTATTTGCGCCAGCAATCGCCGCCCCGGCCCCGCCCCCGTCATGCTGCATCACCAGCACCGCTTTCGCCTCCGGCCCGTTGCCTGCATCCGCTTCAATCACTGCCGCCGCTTTTACTCCCGGCTGGCGCGTCAGCGCCGCCTCCAAATCTTCCGGGTAAATATTCAAGCCGCTCGCGGTGACAATCACGTCCTTCTTCCGCCCGCGAAAATGCAGATTGCCATGCTCATCAAACGACGCTAAATCGCCGGTGGCAAGCCACTCCGAATCCTGCTTCTGCATACGCCCGCCTTGCCAGGTGACGTTCGAAATCGTCTCCCCCCGCACCAGCACTTCCCCTTCGTCCGTGAGCCGCACTTCACGCCCCGGCAGCACCTGCCCAATCGTCCCCTGCGACGCATGAAACGGATGATTCAAGCTCACCAGCGCCGTTGTTTCCGTCATGCCATAGCCCTGAATCACCACAAACCCGAGCCGGTTCCAAAATGTCTCTCCTCTGGAAGAAAGCGCCGCGCCGCCGCACACAAACGCCCAAAACTTCAATCCAAAAAATCGGTGCACATCGCGAAAATGCCACCACTTCTTCAACGCGCTGAACCCTGCGGCCGCCTCCATGCGCCCGGCCAGATCCGGAAAGCGTTCAAACGCATAGCTCTGCATCAAATCAAGCACTCTGGGAACCGCAGCCACCACCGAAATCCGCTCACGCCGAATCTGTTGCGCTAATTCGGCCGCTACCAATCGCGATTCATAGTGCAACTCCGCCGCGAACAACGGCGGAATCCAAAGCCCCATGAACTGTCCAAACACATGGCTCAACGGCAGCGTATGCAAAATCCGAATTGGGTGAAACGGCCGCTCATACTTCAGATACTTCTGCATCTCCTGCTCAATCGGCTGCAGACTCGCCAGCACATTGCGGTGTGTATGAACTACGCCTTTCGGATCTCCCGTTGTGCCCGAAGTAAAGATGATCTGCAGCGTGTCCTCCGCCCTCAAACCTTCTATCACCTGCGCTTCCTGCTGTGGCAGCACCGCCGCGAAATCCTCGAACGCAAGTTTCGGCCCGTCGCTCGCCAGCAGCGTAATCTTCGCCGCATCCCCCACAATGCATTTCGGGGTCACTTCCTGCACGACACGCCGGACAAATTCGAACGCCCCGGCAAAATCCACAGGCACCGGCACCACGCCGCGCAAAACGCAACCGAAAAACGCCGCCACCCATTCCGCGCTGTTCTCGCCCCAAATCACTACGCGGTCGCCTTTGTGAATCGAACGCCGCTCCAACTCCGCCCCAAACCGTCGCGCCAGCCTTGCCAGTTCCCCGTACTTTACCCGCTGTTGACGAACGCCGCGCATAGCTAGCATGGCAAAATCGGATGCATGTTTCTCGAAATCGTCAACCAGCGTGGCGAGATGAGCGCGAGTAGTCACTTAGCACATCATAAAGCGCACGCAAAACCGGAAAATTTCCGCGCTTTCTTGTTCTAATTAGATTGGGAACAACATCCCGCAAAATGCGTTTCGTAGTCTTCTCCTTTTTTCTCGTGGCGTTTTGCCTTGCCCAGGACACCGCCCCACCCAAACCACCGGCCACCCCACAAGCCAACCCAGGGGATTCCACCTTTCGGCTTAACGTAAACGAAGTCATCGTTCCCGTTACCGTCACAGATAATCAAGGTCGCTTCGTCTCTAATCTGAAAAAAGAAGACTTCCAAATCTACGAAGAAAACAAGCTGCAGGAAATCCGCACCTTCAGTGCCGACAAAAATCAGCCCATCGTCATCGGCTTCCTGCTCGACATGTCTTCTTCGAGCACCTTGCATTGGCAAAATTATCAGAACGCCGCCACCCAGCTGATCCAGCATTTCCTCACCGGCGATTCCCGTTTCAGCGGCTATCTCGTAACTTATGCCCGCGAAGCCGAAGTAGTCGTAAACACTACTTCCGAATCCGACGCCTTGGTCGATAAAATCGCGAAACTCGAGCCAGGCGGCGGGTCGGCTTTGTTCGATGCGATTTTCCTCGCCTCCAACGATCGCAAGCTCATGAAAGGCGAACCGGTGGAACCGCGCCGCATCCTCATCATCATCGGCGATGGCCACGATAACGCCAGTAGCCACTCTCTCAGCCAAGCTATCCAACTCGCCCAGCGCAACCTGATTACCGTTTATGGCGTGAGCACGCAAGCCTTCGGCATGAGCAAACAAGGCGACGACACCCTGCAAAAACTAGCTACCGAAACCGGCGGCCGCGTCGTCTATCCTCTCGGCGACGTCTACCGCGATACCGATGGCTATCTTTCCCACCCAATCGTCACCGATGGTCAGGGCAACTATCAATTCGGTGTGGGCAGCGGCGGTTATGCAGATGCCATTGACGCCAAACTGGCCGAGGGTCTCAATGATATTGTCGGTGAAGTTTCAAGCCAATATCTGCTCTTCTTCATTTCCAACAATCCCAAAGAGAAGCCGTATCGTGATTTAAAGGTGACCGTCAAACTTCCCGACGTCCATGTGCGCGCTCGCCGCGGCTATTACGTCGCCGCCACCGCATCCAAACCCGGCTCTTAGCAGCCGTGCCCCAAGCGATGAAACGCCAGTTCCCGCCGGATTAAACTGCACTCCTGCCGCAGATCGTCCAGGCACCGCCGCCAATCTAAGGCATCGTCCGCCTCCGATTCCAGCGAAAGCTTTGCCTGCCCCAGGCGCGCAATCGCACTCGCCAGCCGATTCAGCAAATCCGCTCGCGTTTCACAAACCGCATTCAGCGGAGACGCCGTTACGCCGTTCCGTGGTACATGATTGGTGTTTGGCATGGACTACTACAACCTCAAATGCAGGAGACGGCTGTCCCTCTCCAGTTGTTACTGAGAAAAACTCACATCCCTATGATGCATACTCTGTGCCCTCGGAGTCACCCAAAGAGTGACTTGGTCCATCGCCCTTCTCACGATCTTGCTCATCCTCGTCCGCCCGTTCGGCTGGCGCGAGGCATGGTGGGCTGTTCTAGGTGCGTTGACTCTAATCCTTTTGCACTCTATTTCGCCGCATGCCGCTCTGCAAGCGGTTGCAAAGGGACTCGACGTCTATCTCTTTCTCGCCGGCATGATGATTATGTCCGAACTCGCCCGACGCGAGGGTGTGTTCGATTGGCTCGCCCGCCACGCCGTCAAAACGGCTAACGGCTCAAACAGTCGTCTATTCACACTTATCTACGCCGTTGGCACGATCGTAACTATTCTGCTCTCGAACGATGCCACCGCCGTCGTCCTCACCCCCGCCGTTCTGGCTGCCGTGCGCGCCGCCCGCGCTGAGCCGGTTCCCTACCTCTTTATCTGCGCCTTTATTGCCAACGCCGCCAGTTTCGTCCTGCCGATCTCGAATCCCGCCAATCTAGTCGTCTATCACGGTCAAATGCCCGCCCTGGCAACGTGGCTGCTCACGTTCCTCGTTCCCTCCCTCGTTGCCATCGTGGCCACCTTTGTGGTTCTCCGGCTGCTCTCGCACCGGCTTTTGTCAAATGCACTCGAACGCAGCCTCCCCATTCCCGTTTTGCAACCCGCAGCGCGCTTGACCCTCTGGGGCATCGCCCTCTTAGCCATCGCCTTACTCACGGCTTCGGCTCTGAACATCGACCTCGGTTGGCCTGCCTGCGTCTGCGGCCTGCTCGTGATGCTTCTGGTCGCCCTTCGCGATAAAGAAGTCATCCTCGATGTCGCAAAAGAAGTTTCTTGGAGCGTCCTGCCTCTCGTCGCCGGTCTCTTCGTTGTCGTTGAATCCCTCGGTAACACTGGCATCCTCGCATGGTCCGAACGCATGTTTCACCAGTTTTCCTCGCAACCGCTCACTATCGCCTTCGCCATCGCCTTCGCATCCAACCTGATGAACAATCTTCCTGTTGGTCTCTTGGGTGGTGCGGCGATCCAAGCCAGCCGCCTCGCCGGTCCTGCCCGCGATGCCGTCCTCATTGGCGTTGACCTCGGTCCGAATTTGTCCGCCAGCGGTTCGCTCGCCACCATTCTTTGGCTCATGGCCATCCGCCGCGAAGGTCTCGAAATCGGTTTTTGGCGCTTCTTTCGTTGGGGCGTTCTGGTGATGCCGCCCGCGCTCGCCTTATCGATCTGGGCCCTGCGATAGTTCGCTCAAACGGCTTATTTTACGAAATCTGCCCCAAAGCATTACACCGGAACCCTCGAAGGTGTACTATAGTTCGTAATGTCGACTAGTTCAGCTCGTCCAGCGCCGGCACCCCAAAACGCCAATACCGAACCTGCGAGTCCGCTCGATGTCGGTTCCAAGATCTCCATTCGGGGTACTATCATCAGCCGCGGAGATGTTTATCTGAACGGTGAAGTGGAAGGCAAAGTGGAAGCCGTCAATTCAACCGTTACCGTCGGTCGCAGCGCCAAAGTTGTTGCCAACCTGGAAGCCAAGAAGGTTGTGATCGTCGGCAATGTCGACGGCAATATTAAAGCTACTGAGATTGTTGAAGTGCATAAGACAGGCGCCATCACGGGAGACCTGACCACCGCCCGCATTGCTATTGAGGACGGTGCCTACTTCAAGGGCAATATCAATATAGTGCGCCCGTAGCGTGCACTCATCCGCATCTGTAAAAAGAAAAACGCCCCTCGGCTTCGAGCCAAGGGGCGTTTCTGTTCCCTATCCGTTTAGAACTGGTTCCAGAGATACTGGTTGTAAACTTCGTGGTGATACTGCACTTCCGCGGACTTCACAAACGTCCCCAGCAACCGGGCGCAACGATCGGCCGAAGCCTTCTTCAAATCCACAAATCGCCCCTTCACATCCTCGGTAAAGAGCTTCGTCGTCCAATCCGACTTGTTGAAAAGATCGATCGCATCGTAAATATTGTCCGGCAGAAACCGCTTCGCGCTGCGCAAATTCGCTAACTGCGCAATATCGCCTTCGATTCCAGTCTTAAAAATCGAGTACAGCGTCATGTACGGGTTCGCGTCCGGAGCTACCGACCGCACCTCTACACGTGCGCTGCGTTCATTGCCGATGGGAATGCGGACCATGGAACCGCGGTCCACCGCCGAAGCCATGAGCTGGTTTGGCGCCTCGAAATGCGGATCCAGGCGGCGATACGCGTTCACGCTCGAATTCATTACCAGGCAGATGTCCAGTCCGTGGCTAAGAATGCGATCCACGAAATCCCAGGCGTACTTGCTGATCTTGTCCTGGCCGTTCGGATCCCAGAACTGATTCTTCCCGTCTTTCGAAACCGAAACGTTGGTGTGCATACCGCTGCCGTTCACGCCCACCACCGGCTTCGGCAAGAAGCAAGCCGAGAAGCCCAGCTTCGTCGCCACCTGCCGGCAAATCAGCTTGTACAGCTGAATTTGATCGGCCGCTGCCACCACTTCGGCATAGCCATAGTTGATTTCAAACTGCGAAGGCGCAACTTCGGGGTGATCCTTCTCGTTCTGGAAGCCCATCGCGCGCTGCACTTCAGCGCACTTGTCGATAAACGTGCGCAGCGGATCGCCCGGCAGCGAGTGATAATATCCGCCGGTATTCACATACTCAAACTTGCCGGTTTCGTGGAAATGCCGCTCGGCATCCACGCCCTTGAACAGGAAACCCTCAATTTCGTTGGCTGCGTTCATCGTCAAGCCGTTCTTTGAGAACTGCTCGTTCGAGAACTTCTTCAACATCGCGCGCATGTCGCCGGAATACGGGCTGCCGTCTTTATCGATAACCTCGCCGAACACCAACACTTTGCCGTCGCCAAAGTAATCGGCCGGCGCCCAGTAAAACGCATGCCAGTCGATGCCTAAGCGTAAATCGCTCTCTTTCTGCGCTGTGAATCCGCGAATCGACGAACCATCGAACGTCAAGTTGTCCCAGCTCTTCACTAAAAACTTCTTGTCGTAGTCGAGCATGTGCAGCCGGCCTTCCAGGTCGCTGAACAGAACGGTTACGGCCTTAATGCGCTTCTCATCGGTGAGGTACTTGATTCGCTCATCGCGCACTTGGTCGTTTCCTACGCGCTTCATGCGCTGGTCTTTGGCTTTCAGGTTCTGATCTTCCAATTCGCCATAAGACAGCCTGAGAAAATCTTGTAGTTCGTTACTCATTTATCTCCTTTGGTGCTTGCTTTCAAAGAATTGTTTCGGCGAGCGGAATCGAAACGATTAGCAACTCGACCGTCCGGGACTAACCTTATATTCTGAACGACGAAACCGTTCCAACCAAGCCCAAAGCCATAGATTCTATTTATGAGACCAATCGGCTCATCATGGCTCGGCCCCGCCCAAAGGGCCAGGAAACGCCCTATCGTAGCACCACGAGGGGAAATTTTGCCCCCATTTTTTGTTAAAATAAAACCGTCTTTGATCGCATCCGTTCATTCATCCTCGTTTGCTTTCGACCGCGGCTTTCCATCTGTTCCAGTTGGTTTCAGTGCAGTCTCTCAAAGACAATTCATTTGATTCTAGAAAAGGAAATACCACTGTGACCAATATTTTTGTGGGAAATCTCAGTTACCGTACCACTCAAGATGAGTTGCAAACCGCATTCTCCCAATACGGTGGCGTTGAGAAGGTCAACATCATTACCGACCGGGACACCGGTCAATCCCGCGGCTTCGCCTTCGTTGAAATGCGCGATGCCAACGAAGCCCAAGCGGCCATCACCCATCTCAACGGCACCGAAATGAACGGCCGCGTCTTAAACGTCAACGAAGCCCGGCCTAAGCCGGCGGGCGGCGGCAATGGTGGAGGCGGCGGTTTCGGCGGCGGTGGCGGCGCCCGTCGCGAAGGCCGTGGCCATCGTGGCGGTGGTGGTGGCGGCGGCAACCGCTACTAACTCACTGCGCTATCGGCCTCGGTCGCGCGCCGGTCGGCGTTTCCGGGTCCACCTTTCGCGCCTTTGACTCCGCAAACGCCTGCTGCACTGGCGCTGGAAACCCGGCCAGCAATTTCTCTACGCGCGCGCGCATTTCGCCGACAATTTCCGGATTCTCCGGCGCTACGTCATAGCTCTCCTGTGGATCTTTCGCCAAGTCGTATAACTCCGGCTTCGGCAATGCATAGCTGTGTCGCCCACCGGCCGGCGCCGGACTATAGGCGCCCGAGTTATGCCGCGCAACATGCAGCTTCCAATGATTCCAACGCGCGCACTGTAAGTCCCAGTTATCGAAGTAAAGCAGAACATCACGCTCGATATTCTTCTTGTCTCCGGTCAAGACCGGCCAAATGTCAACGCCGTCTAGCGGTTTGTCCGCCGGCGGTGCGCCACCCATCAGCTTGCTCACAGTCGGGAAGACATCCAGCATCGAAAGCACTGCGTCCGACTCAGTGCCGGCCGGGATTCTGCCTGGCCAGCGTGCCAGAAACGGCTCCCGCACTCCACCTTCATAAGTCGTCGCCTTCCGCCCGCGCAACTTGCCCGGACTGCCTTGATACCACGGCCCGTTGTCGCTCGTAAACATCACCAGCGTGTCCCGTTCCAGTTGCAATCTCTTCAACTCGCCCAATACTTCCCCAACGCTCCAATCCAATTCCTCAACCACGTCCCCATATAAACCCTCGGCCGATTTCCCGCGAAACCGAGCCGACGCCGCCAGCGGAATGTGCGGAAACGTATGCGGCAAATAGAGAAAGAACGGTGTTCCGGCCGACTCTCTCATAAACCGCACCGCACGCTGCGTATAACGCTGAGTGAGTGTTTCGAGAGTAGCCGTCTCTTCCACCACCTTCGTATCTTCTAACAGACAGCGCGGATTCATATCATTGCTATAAGGAATCCCGAAGTAGTGGTCCAAACCCCGGCTCGTGGGCAAATACTTCTCCGGCCGCCCCAAATGCCATTTGCCGATGCAAGTCGTTTTATACCCCCTGGCTTGGGCCACATTGGCAAGTGTTGTCTCATCCAATGCCAGACCTTCGGTATCCTGCGGAAAAAGAACCCGCGGAACGCCCACTCTAGTTGGGTATCGGCCCGTCAGCAGCGCTGCCCGCGAGGGCGAACAGACTGGATCAGCCGAATCAAAGTTAGTGCACCGCACGCCCTCCGCGGCGAGTTTGTCCAGGTTCGGCGTGCGAATCGACGACCCGTAACAACCTAAGTCTCCATATCCCAAATCGTCACAAAGAATAAACACCACATTCGGCCGAGGCGGATTCGCCGCCACTCCCAACAACGGACCTGCCGCTGCCGTCGCCAAAAAGTCACGTCTGGTCATTCTCGGATTCTATCCGCTATTTTTCTGGAACCTGGAAATCGCACGTGCCCAAGTGATCGGCCTCAACGTCCGAAATCAAAAAACGTACCGCATGCGCCTTCTTCGGCAGCGGCTTGTCAAAACTCAACTTAGTCACTCGATTCGTCCAAGTCTGCTTATTGTTGATCTCCCAAGACCATCCACCCACCACTTCACCACTCTTTGACAAACCGGCCGCCCGCACAATCGCCACCGACTCCGGTTGCGATTGCATAATAATCGGGGTTGGTTTCACCGTTAGGACGCCCGTGACATGGCCGCTCGCGACATCGTAATTCATCGGACAGGCCATTTGAAAGGCTCCGTACGTTAACGGGCTGGCCAGGGCGGCTTTGCGTTTCTCCTCGCGCGCTTCAGAGCTTTCGGCAGTATCGTCCGGGCTCGCATAATAGCCAAGCCGTGTTCTCGCCACCACCCCATCCACTTTCGTGCGGATCTGGATTCTTCGATATTCGCCGTGGAAATCCCCGTTCAGCGGCGCGTACGAAATCGCGTAATCGCTGGTCCCTTCAATTTCCGCCTCTCTCAGCGCTACTTCCACATCGTTCCTTCCAAAATAGGCACGCCCGCCCGTCATACCGGTCAGAACCGTGAGCAATTGATTCGCTTCAAAAGCAGGCCCTTGCGCCATCGCATATTCCGCCGCCTCATCTGAAGAGCTTTGTCCCTGATACACCGTCCCTCCGAGCGGCTTCGTATTGATCGGCGTCGCCACAATCGTGGGCTGCAGCGGCTGCACGCCTCCCGGATCAATCGTATAAAGCCTCATGCGCGCGGCCATCAGCAAGTTCGCCAATCGCCGAATTCCGTTCTGGTGCCCGTCCACCGTCTTGGTCTCCTGCAGCGTACCCGGAAAGCCGCTCGTGATCCAAATGACATTCAAGTTATATGGGGCACCTACCGACGCTCGCGCGATCGCCAGCAGTCCATCGATAGATTGCAGCGCGTGCTCGGAAACTTTGCCCGAATCCATGTAGCCGTCCAGCGGATTATTGAGGCCCGGTTTGAACGACATCATCTTTTCCTTCAGCAGCCCGATGTCTTGGGTGTAGTCCTGAATTCTGTGCAAACCCGTCCGGCCAATCGTCAGAATCGCGGTAAGGTTGTGTTCCCATCCATGCTCGCTCAAGAACAGAATCGTTCGATCCCGGGCATAGGATAGATCGCTGAACTGAATGTTGAGTTCGTCGACTAGAATGATCGTTCGCGGCGAATTCGGCAGCGCCATTGCGCCGGAACCGTGCGTCGCGGGACCTTCGAATGAAGCGATTTTCTGTTCCACTCCGTTTTCGAAAATCGTAAAATCGTCGCTCGTCAATGTGTCGATTGGTTTACCTTTGGCGTCGCTCGCCACCACGTCGAGCAACACCACGTGCGTTCCCGCACGGACTAATGGCGCCGCCGGCTCTTGCGCCTTTATCAACCCGCTTATCAAACCAAGAAAAAGCCAACACCGACCCATACCTAATCAGAACACGCGTCCCAACCCGAACCACCACTTCACCCGGCTGGTCGAAGCCGCGCTCATCCCTACAAAAATCGGCCCAATTCCCGTCTTCGCCGCTAGCGCGAGCGAACCGTCCATCGGCAAAGAATTCGCCTGTGGATCTCCGTACACCTTGCCTACTTCAAACCAGGCCAATCCATAAATCGCTCCGCCAAACAATGGATTAAACGTGACGATCTGATGTGAGTATCCACCCTGAAAGAGGAAATACTGATTCCCGATCAACTCGTGAATCCCATAAGCCCCCAGCCGGAACGGACCTCCGAGCGTAAACGAATCCAACCCCAAATCCTTCGCTCCAAAAGCGCTGCCCGCCTCCGCCGTGAACCAGACCGACCCCGGCTCCGAAACCGGCAAAAAGAAACTCTCTTTTGTCTGTGCCGCATGATACGCCCCGCCGAACGGACTTGTGCTAAACAGATCCAAACGCGTTTCTGAATTCAAACCCTGGTGAGGAATCGCCGCATCGTCCTGCCCGTAGTAGCGAAACAAGACGGATGTATCGCCGCTCGCACGCGAATAATTCGGCGTGTACGGGCTCCCCAACTTCAAGTCGATATTGCGCGCCACCAGCCCCTCGCCCACTCGCAACTCCGCGTCTCTGCTCACGGCATAGCCGAAATCCAGTCCGGCCGTTTCCCGATGGACGCTATACTCAGCCGTCCGATCTCGATTGTCATATATGTCGAATCTTGTCTTCTCTGCCCCTGCATGCGCAGCGACAAACCACTTGCTGGTGCCCGTTAAGGGATGATAGTACTCCGATTTCACCGCATACAATTCGCCCAACGAAGCATCCGTCCTCCACTCCGAACGGAATCCGCCCAGGTTTACCAACGTGAATCGCGTCGCCAGCCCGAAACGGACATCATTGGGGTCGGAACCATCAATCGTCAAACCGAAATTCAAAAATGGCGGTTGATTCGATTTGGGCACCACCGAAATCCCGAGCCCCGTTTTCCCGTCCTCTTCAAGTAATCCGTAGCGCATCGTCTCAAAAGTGCCTTCCGCTTTGAGCGCGAGCAGCCTCTTCTCCAGCGACGCCGGGTCTACTGGCTTCCCGATATCGCCGCTCAAGGCCTTTTGGATAAACCGGTTTTGGTCCTCCGTTCCGCCACGCACCGTAACATATTCGGGCACCGGCGGCGTTCTACGCTTGCGCGCATTCCTTGTATCCACATAAGTCTTCCACTCCGCATCGGACACTTCGAGCCGCGCCAACAAGGCTTGTTTCTCTTGCGCCGCCGCTGTGCCGCGTGGGATAATTGCGGCGAACTTCGAAAAGTCAGAGGTGCCGAATCCCTGCAAATCCGCGGACAAAAGAATATCCGCCAACCGCAAATTCCGCCGCTCATTTGCCGCAATCATAATGGAAGCCGTTCGGCCCGCGATTCCGACCAGCGATTGATCGAAATCCGCAGCCGGCGGTCCTTCATCCAGATAAACTGCGATCACAATGTCGGCATTCATCTGCTTGGCCAGATTCACCGGCAAGTTATTCAACGATCCACCATCTGTATAAACGGCGCTGCCCCGCTTCTCCGGAATAAAAAGCGCCGGAATCAAGCCGGTGGCTCGCAGCGCAAACGCCAACGACCCGCGGTCGAAATCTTTTTCCTCGCCCGATGCCAAGTCCGTCGCCACGCACCGGAACGGAATTGGCAAATCGTCAAAACTTTTCATGTTGAAGTAAGGCAGCAACGCGCTATCGAGAAGGGAATCCAGAACCTGCCCGGAATCGAGGCCGGAAGGAATCGCCAACCCGCCGCGCCAACCGAAGCTCAGTTCATTGGGGAAAGCAAGCCGGTCTTCCCGCCGCCGGAAGCCCAGTTCGCTATACGGTTGTTGCGTCGCTAGAAAAAGCCTCCAATCGATTCCGCCCACCAGCTTCTGAATATCGCTCGGGGTTATCCCAGCCGCATACAAGCCACCGATCAAACCACCCATACTGGTGCCCGCAATCGCATCGACCGGGATGTGGTGGTCTTCAAACCACTGCAACACTCCGATGTGCGCAAATCCTAACGCGCCGCCGCCTTCAAACACCAGCGCGATCTTCGGCCGTTCAGCCGCATCAAAAGACGAAGGGAATAGGCCCAGCCAAAGAAAAACGAGAACCGCCGCTACTTGGCGCATAGGTTCAATGTAGCGAACGGCTCCCGTTACGGAGGGAGGAGACTTTTACGCGCCGGCGGGCTGGCGGCGGAACCGGCGAAACAAACTCAATGCGGCAAACGCTCCGCCCATCAACCCGAGCGAACCCGGCTCTGGCAAGTTCGAATACTGCGCTCCCGTAAGAGTAACTTCATAGGCGCCCTCGCAACCAACACCGCAGCCGTTGTGCGTGTACACATTGATAGATCCTGCGCCCGCCACCGGCAATGAATCCTGACCGTTCACGAAGTTAGTAAACATGTCAAAATGATTGCCAGTCACTGTGTATTCAGGATTGTTGCCATCCGGCGCGACGTCAACGTAGTAAATGCCAGGTGTGCCGTTGAATCCCGCCAACGCCGTACCTTCCAGAGCAGCCTCAATTCCTTTGCCTTGTGCGTTGAACAAATAAAGCGCGGCACTATCTTCGCCCGTCGCGCCAGTTGCCGTGTAAGCCGCGAGCGATGCCGAAAACTGCGCCGTATTCGTGATCAGAATCGAGTAAACATCCGACCCTGCCGTTCCATTGCCAATATTGCCAATAATCCCGTTCACCGTACCGGTACCCATCGTCGCTTGCGAATTCCCCGGAAAGCTCCCGGCATCGCCAATCGCCGCCTCGCACCAAGTCCCAGGGGAAGTAGTGCACAGAGGAGCGGCCCCTGCCGCGACAGCCAAAGCAGCAGCCGACATTAAGAAAATAGCTGTTTTCATTTCGAATCCTTTCGAGATCAAAGCTTTGCTGCGCAGCTAATCTCTTAACGGATTCAGCCCTAAAGCGTTTACTTCCCGGCAGAACAAGACGGGCCCGCGGCGCGAGCCCGTCATTGGCCATTATTGACTAATAGCCACGCCGTTGAATCCCGACACCCCGATCGCGCCGGAAGTAGCGAGTGCCGTCAGATCGCCATGCGGATCAATCGAGAAAACCGCGATGTGTCCACCAGTCCCATCGCTCGCCGTATGGATCACCGCAAGCAAATTGTGGTCTTCGGAAACAGTAATGTCCGTGGGAACACCTGGCACCGGAACCGACTTGTAAAACGCGCCGCCCTGGCTATCGCTAAAGAAAATAGAAACTGCGTGCCCCGGCGAGTTGCCCGAGTACCAAAGATTTCCTGGACCTTTGGCGAGCCAACAGGGGGCATTCGACGGATAAGCGGGTTGTGGGCCCAAGACCGGAAAAACTCCGCCTGTAGAATCAAGCACAACAAAGCTATCCGGGCTATGCGCAGCCACGACCCCCAGTGTGTCACCCCAAAAAGCGGCGCCAAAAGGAGTGTTATTGGCGTTTTCCGGCAGCGTCATCACAGAGCTTGTGCCCGCCAAGCTATGTTCGGCAGTGAGCGGCAGGTTCAATACCGAACCGGATTTCAGCGTCACAGCAGACCAGCTGCGGCCTACCGCAATTTGTCCAGCCGTATTGTCGGGAAGCGCCACGACCTTTCCAGCTAGAGCGCCAGAGGTCAAAAAGTGCCCCTCCGCGCAGTTCGTGCCCACAATCAGCAACTCATCTTCTGTGAGGGCAAGAGAAAGAGGATTGACACATCCCTTGCTCAAGCTGATGGCGCCGTCCAGAGAGATAGAGTTCCCGTGTCGCGCGATTTTGCTGACAGTGTTCGATCCATAGTTCACCACTGCGCCTCCATCGTCACGGAACTGCAGCCCACCAGAATTACCGGCGGCTCCTCCCTCTCCGCCCGTTGGCAGAAGACTCACTAATGACAGCGACGGCGTGCCCGCCGTCTCAAGCTTGAACACCGCAACACTGTTGCCCGACGCTTGGTTCGTGCTTGTCAAAATAAAAGTGTCGCGATTGCCTTCAGCTCCCTTCGCAGCCGAAGAAACGAGCGCAAGCGCCATCAAGCCAGTAAAAAGAGACTTCTGCCACTGCCTTTGACCGTCGGCCCTTCTCATCAAAATTTCCGGACTCATTCTTGTTGATCCTTTTATAAAACGTAAATTAGCGGTGTGCCCGCTTCGAATTACTATTCGCTTCAGATGTCCTGCAAGTCACGCACGAAACAATTTCTCGATGATAGAAATGCTGCCCATTAAAAGTACATCGCCTCATCGCTATTGTTTTTCAGTCACAAAACTAGCCAAAAATCTTTGATCTTTTATTTCGATTCTCTACAACAACTTACAGCGCTTTTGGCAAAATCTTCGCGAAAGTGCGTTCTGGCCAAGCCCCTTCTCATGCGATTTTTTCTTCGAGGTAGAACCAGTATGAATCGCACAGAACGCCGCGCCCTTGCTCACAAGGAACGCAAACTGGCCCGCAAACTCGCTCGCGCCGCCGAGACTGAAAACAGAACCCTGAGTGTTAACGAGGGGTACGCGACCGAAGGGAGCGTCTTACCCCCCGTCGCAGATCATCTCGATATCCCCGAACCCGGCGGTCTCTTCCCGCCACTCTCCAGCATCACTCCAGCTCTCGCTCCGCCCGAACTCGAGCAGGCCGAGCGTCCAATCTCCGACGCCCAACTCGCCGCCAATCGCGCGAATGCTCTCAAATCCTCCGGTCCCAAATCCGAAGCGGGCCTCGCCATTTCCTCCCAAAACCGCACCACCCATGGCCTCGCTCGCCACAACGGCACTTTCCGTCTCCTCACCACCGAAGACCCGGAAAAATTCGCCGCCCTCAAAACCGCTCTCGAAACCGAACATCACCCCGAGACCGAAACTGAATCCATCCTCGTCAACAATATGGCCGAATCCACTTGGCTCTCCCAGCGCGCCGACAAACTCATCGACACCACCACCGACGCAGATACCGGCATCATCACCGATCCAACGATGTTCAACCTATATATGCGCTACCAAACTAACCACACCCGCGCTTTCCACAAATCCTTAAGCGACCTCCTTAAACTGCGGAAAGAAACCCGCACCGCCGAAAATGGGTTCGAAGCGCAGAAACGCGCCGAGGCGGAATTAACCCTCAAACTCGAAAAGCACGAAATGAAAAAACAAGGCCACTATTGGGATATTTTTCTCAAAGACGGCAAGGCTATCCATCAATTAATCCAAAATCTCAACGCTCGCGATTCAGCCGCCAAACAAAATCCTGGCTTTGAAGCGCAATTTGCCGCGGAGCTTGAAAAACTGGGCTTGAAAGATCACGTCGGCCCTTATCCCATCGCCCGCGCCGCCTAAAGAAAGGAAGAAAAGGGAAAAGAAGTTAGAACGTCGTCGTCACTGGAACGTTAATTGTGTTCACAATTTCGCCGCTGGTTGCCGTTACTGTCACATAACCGTTCTTCACCAACGGCGGTTGCACCGTAAGCACCAGATTCTGCGTCGTAGTTACCTGTGTCGATTCGCTATCGGC
This sequence comes from Bryobacterales bacterium, assembly GCA_963771405.1. Taxonomy (GTDB): domain Bacteria; phylum Acidobacteriota; class Terriglobia; order Bryobacterales; family Bryobacteraceae; genus Bog-105. The sequence continues at coordinate 26,853 of CAVYUL010000015.1, read as the reverse complement.
CGCCTCAATCGTGAATGTGTAGCCGCCGGCGGTGGTAGGGGTACCGGTGATGGCTCCAGACGAACTATTCAGGCTCAACCCCGTCGGAAGCGATCCCGTTCCGGAACTTCCCGTAACGATCGTGTATGTGTACGGAGCCTTGCCGCCGTTCGCCGTGCAGTTGCCACCTAAATATTTCACACCGACGATCGGTTCGGGTAACGTGCAAGTCAGCGCCACCACCGAGGCGGAACTTCCGCTGCCGCAACTAACAGCGCCCAACGTCAATGCGATCAAAGCCGCGGCTCCCCAGGCATAAAGCGAGCGCGCCCGCACCACTCGCCATTTGGCGGCAGCAAAGGCTAGACCGATCATTGCCAAAAGCAGGGCCCAAGCCGCTGGAATCTGCGGCCAAAAGCGCCGCAACGGAAAGCTCGAACCGCTGCTGATTTCATTGATTGTCACAGTAGTGCTTCCCGATGTGTTGACCGTCGTACTGGGCACAGAGCAAGAAACCGTGGATGCCAGGTTGGAAGACATCGCGCAGGAAAATGTCACCGGGCCGCTGAAGTTCTTGACCGGCGTCACTGTAATCGTCGCCGTAGACGAGGTGTTGTTGGCCGGCGATCCCAAACGCATTGCGGTCGGACTTGCGCTCAGCTGAATATCGCCGTTCCACTGCTCAACGAAGTTAGACGCATCGATCGATCCTAATCCGGTCACTTGATCGTAGCCAACGCCTGCCGTATAACCATATGACCCGGTGGTTCCAGCGCTCGTCGCTGGACAACCGGTCGTACCGCCCTGGCAGATCACAATATTGTTACCGGCGGTAATGTCATGGAAGGCGTTGCCCGAAATCGTGGCAAGTGAATATAAGTTGGGGTTCAACAAACCGAGGCTGGTGCCGCTCTTTTGGATTAGAAGTGCGACCACGCCCGCAAAGGATGATGCGGTAGCAGAAGTGCCGCCGGTAGTGGCAGGCTTCGAACTCGAATTCAAAAAGCCGTTCGTACAACTGCCCTCGTTGCAGTAAATCGAGGGGATCACATTAAACGATGCCGTGAATGCCAGATCCGGAACATCGCGTAGCCCGTCGCTGGGCACGCCCGTGCCGGCTTGCCAGGAAGGCTTGGAAATAAATTGACTGGCGCCGCCGCCGGTTGCGTCTTGATTGCCGTCATTCCAAGGCACTTCGGGAATGTAAGATTGGGCCGATCCCCCGTTGCCGTTGTTCGAAGAAGCGAAGTAAGTGGTTCCGCTGCTCGGGTTGAATTCGGTGCCGCCGATGCCCGTCACGTATTGTGAAGAGGCGGGAAACATCACCGACTCACCATTCTTGGCCACGCTGCCGGTGTCGCACCCGGCCGCCCCGCTGTCACCCGAAGCGGCAATCACGGTAATGTTAACTGCCACAGCCTGTTGATAGAGACCGTTCAGCGAATTGAGTTCCGTTTGCCCCAGGCTGGTTTCGCACTCGCCGTAGGAAATGCTCAAAACCGGCGCGACGGCGCTATCAATCGCATATTGGATTGCATCCTGCACGCTGCCGGCAATCACGAAAGCGATATTGGCGTTCGGGGCAATGGCGCCGGCCCATTCCAAGTCCAAATCCGATTCGGCTTCATCGCCGCTGGCCGATTGCACGCCCGGGTCGGTATCTCCCGGCGGAACGATCACAGTTGGGCTCTTGGCAGCTAAGCCGGCCGCGCTCCGAAATGCGCTCAAGTCGCTTGCTTGCACATCGCTTTGTCCGACAACTGCAATCGAGTACGTCTGCCCACCCAGAGGGCTGCCATCCAAGCCGGCCGCGTAGAGCGGCTTAACATCATATATGGTTTCCCAATCGTCAGGCGCCAGATAGTTTGCGCCCCCGCTCGCTGTATAACGCGGCGCCATACTGTTATGAACCTGTAACGGCTTCGCTTGAAAACTGTGCAGGCCGCCAACGCTGTCCACCACCCCGGAGAGCGCAACGGGCAATTCCGGATCACTGGCATTCGCCATCCGGGTTTCGCCGTTCAAGCTATAAGAATGGATAGATGTGCGAAAGGTGGACTCCGCCTGCGCTGCCGATCCGGAAAACGAAACCCATTTGCGGCTGCGCGCGGCCTGAACGTCGTGGAAACCGTTGCTTTCGAGCCACGTCACAACCTTGGCTACATCGTCGGAATTCAAACCAAATCGGTCCGCAAACTGCTCGGGTGTCAGGAACTTTCGGTATTGGGGAGATCGCCGGTTCTGTAGATCTTTGAGCAGTTGATCCAGGTCGGCTTGTTGCGCCTCCGTCATTGAGAAGTGCAGCGACATCCGCGGCATAGACCGCGCTCCGTCTACCGGCCCCAAATCTCGCGCCAAGCCTTTTACTACTGCCGGCCGAATGTCGCCTTTCAATACGAAAGTATCGCTATCGTTTATCGCTCGACGAATTCGCTTCTGCGATTGAGACGAGCCTGAGGAAAGCGGAGTCAATAGACACACAAGGCTCAATGACAAAACGGTCTGAACCGTCAAAACTCTGCTTAGACGCAAATCCAATTATAGACTCCCGTTATTGTTACGCGATCCGCCAAATCGAGGTTTCCGCGAATAGCGGAAATCTCGTAGGCAGCGGTCATCCCACGTTTCCTTATATTGTGCCATTAGGCTATGATCGGCTTGAGAATGAGTTCGGAAACCAAAGTCGCGAATCATTACGGCCGGGATGGCTTGGCCGACGCGATGGTCCGTGCAGTCGATCATTTGAGCAAACGCCCGGATGAACTCACTCCCGCCGACTTGGCGCCAGTGGATGAGTTTCACGTCGGCGGTCTGGTTTCCACCCAGGAATTAGCCCGGCATTTGGAATTACGCGCCGGAGTGCGCGTTCTCGATGTCGGCAGCGGCGTTGGCGGACCGGCACGCTACATCGCCACTCAGTTTGGCTGCCGCGTCACCGGCATTGATCTTACCGCGGAATTCGTCGCCGCTGCCGACCGCTTGACCGAACTATTGAAACTCGGCCATCTCGTCGACTTCCATCACGGCAGCGCCTTGCAACTCCCGTTCGCGGACGCTAGCTTCGATCGTGCCTACATGATTCACGTCGGCATGAACATTGCCGACAAGGCCGGCGTGTTCCGCGAAGTCAAGCGAGTGCTAAAACCCGGCGCTCTCTTTATGATTTTCGATGTGATGCGCGCTGGCGCCGGCGCGATGCGCTTTCCGGTGCCTTGGGCGAGTAGCGAGGAGATGTCGTTTGTCGTCGATCCGCAAACCTATCGAAGCGCACTGGAAGCCGCCGGTTTTCGAATCGATAAAGAGCGCAGCCGGCGCGAGTTTGCCATCGAAGCGACCGAAAAGAATGCCGCCCAAATGGCGAAGCACTCTGGCCCTTCGGCCGGGGTACAGATTCTTATGGGTGAAGAGGCGCCGAAGATGGTGGCCAATCTGTTGGGAATGATGAAGGAAGGATTACTTCATCCGGTGGAACTGCTGGCTTCCGTTGCTTCTTAAATAGAGAATTCCCCGCGCTGGCGAGCACTCCTTCCAACAGAGATCTTGCAGTCTCATAACTCGCTTAGTTCCTGTTCTGAGAGGCCGCTTGGGTTGGGTTCGGCAGGCTTTGCGGGAAAGCCGGAAAACGCCGACCAAGCAAAACCTGCGAGAACGATGACCGCAAAGATATAGGGCAGGTAGGAGTATGGCGCTTCAGGAACCGGATACAAGTTGCCCAGAAGCGCAGCGGCCATGGCTAAGAGGGCCGCGAGCGACACTGCGATACTCGGCGCCGTCAGGCGGTTCTGCGAGCGCAGAAAGAGCAGGGCGGCTAGGCAGACTAAAATGTATGCCACCACAAAACCGAAAGTTGCCAAAGTCCCGATGAGGCCGTAAACATCGAACAGGTTGAAGCCCCGAAGGCCGAGGAAAGCGGAGGGCAAAAAAGCGGCGACGGAACTCCAGACGACGGCACGATGAGGGGTTTGATTTTCTTCATGCGCTTCTCCCAAGGCGGAGTGCAGCGCACCGTGCCGGCCCATGAGAAACAGCAGGCGCGCAGCGGCTGTGATGCAAGCGAGCGTGCAGGAGAAAAAGCTCACTACTGCGCCGAGATCCGTTAGTGTGCCGATGAATGGAGGCAAACCCACTTTGTGAGCCAGAAAGTGGAGGGGTGCTTGATTTTGGCTGAGATTCACACTTTCGCCGCGGAAACCCAAAACCTCGGCGTATGCGCAGATGATGAAAAACAACCCCGCGAGAATAGCGCTCCACTTCACCGCCTGCGGGATGGAGGTGAGCGGATCTTTGGCTTCCGAGCCAAGCGAGGTGGCGCTTTCGAATCCCACCAAGGAGAAAATCGCGAGCACCAAGCCAAGGCGCAGTTTTTGTGGCGTGACGCCTTGCAAGGTGATTTGAGGCATGTCGAGATGCCAACCGTGCTGAACAATGATGAGCACGGCAACCAAAGAAATAACCGTCACAGATGCGCCTTCAAGCCAGAGCATGAGACGAGCGGACACTTTGACGTCACGGTAGGCGAGCACGCAGGCCACGAGCGAAACTATGGCAGTCAAGACCAACGGAGGGGCGGCTGAATCAAATCGCTCGCGCAGAATAACATTGGCGTAGCTACTGGCGCCCGCACTGACTGCCGCGCCAGTTCCAACATATGCAACCAACAGCGCCCACCCGGCAAGCACGCCCCACGTGGGATGCATGTGGTCGACGACGTAGGTATAGAGCGAACCGGGAGAAGCAGAAATACGGGCAAAGTGGTTGACGTTGAGAGCGACCAGCACGACCGCAACGGTAGAGATCAGAACTGCTAAGGCGCAGCCTTGACCGGCCAACCCAAATACCAGGGGCACAGTCATAACAGGAGCTCCTGTGGGCGCAATTAGAGCTACGGACTGAGCTAACGTCTCAAAGGGCGTTAAAGCGCTGGCCTTCAAACCGTATGCAGGAGAAGTTGAGAAATCTGGCGCGGAGGCGCTGGCAGGCTTCGGCTTGCCCGAAGTATTGCCAAGCTCCATCTGCATATACTAGCATCGAAAAGCAATGAGGATGACGCAAACTTCGAATTGGGTCAAACATCCACTTGACCCTCTATATGCGGCGGAGTTGGAAGATGCCGTGAGGATTCTGGGCCGGGAGGGGCGTTTGCGCGAGGGCGTCCGGATTGTCTCGATCAATTTGGTTGAACCGGCGCGAAGCGTTGTTGAGGCGCATCAGGGCGGAGTAGGATTCGAACGCAAGGCGTTGGCAATCGTGTTGGATCGCCCCAAACGTATGGCCTATGAAATCGTCGTGGACTTGCGCGGCGATTGCATAAACTCGATCAAAGAGTTGCCGGCTGGCATTCAGCCATCGATCATGCTCGATGAGTTTAGCGAATGTGAAGAATGCGTAAGGCGTTCTCCGCTGTTTCAGGAAGCGCTCAAAAAGCGTGGCGTGACAGATCCCAATCTGGTAATGGTGGAACCGTGGTCTGCGGGGCTTTACGGAACGGAGACGGCGGAAGAGCAGGGGGTGCGCCTTATGCGCGCTCTTTGCTTCGTGCGCAGTGAGCCAAGAGACAACGGCTACGCGCGGCCAATGGACAGCATGGTGGTGGTAGTGGACCTTTACAAACTGGAAGTGGTTCGAATTGAGGAATATCCCATTGTTCCGCGGCCGCCGCAACCTGCGAACTGGGCGCGCGAATACATTCCGGAAATGCGCAAAGACTTGAAGCCGATTGAAATTACCCAGCCGGAGGGAGTCAGCTTCAAAGTTGACGGTAACGAAGTGGAGTGGCAAAAGTGGAAGTTTCGCGTGGGATTTACTTCGCGGGAGGGTCTGGTTTTGCACACAGTCAGTTACCAGGACGGTGGAGTGCAACGGCCTATCCTGCGCCGCGCTTCTATTTGTGAAATGGTGGTTCCTTACGGAGATCCGGGCGAACAGTATTACCGCAAGAACGCGTTTGACATTGGCGAATATGGGCTCGGCATGTTGGCAAATTCGCTGGCCCTTGGCTGCGACTGCCTTGGGGTGATTCACTATTTTGATTTCCCTCTGATTGATAGCCGCGGAACGGTGACGCCGCTCAAGAATGCCGTTTGTCTTCATGAAGAGGATTTCGGCGTGCTTTGGAAACATACCGATTGGCGAACGGGTCAATCGGAAGTGCGACGGTCCAGAAGGCTTTCAGTTTCCTTCATTGCCACGGTTGGGAATTACGAATACGGTTTCTATTGGTACTTCTATCAAGATGGATCGATTCAGTGTGAAGTTAAGCTGACCGGGATCATGAACACCACCGCGCTGGCGCCGGGCGAGAAGTCGCGGTTTGGAACGCAAATAGCGCCGCAACTCAACGCGCCGTTCCACCAGCACATTTTCGCGGCGCGCCTTGTTCCATCGGTCGACGGGCCGAATAATTCGGTGCAGGAGGTAAATACTGTGAGCATTCCGGCCGGGCCAGATAATCCACATGGCAACGCATTTGTTGCGCAAGAGATCGTGTTCGAAACCGAAGCGGAGGCGCAACGAAAAGTGAATGCGGGGAGTGCACGCTTCTGGCGGGTGGTGAATCCGAACAAGAAAAATCGTTTGGGTAACCCGGTCGGATATCGCTTAGTTCCAGGTGAGAACTGCCCGCCGTTTGTGCAACCCGACGCTAAAGTAATGCGGCGCGCGGGGTTCACCCAAAATCATCTATGGGTGACGCCATACAATCCGGCTGAGCGCTACGCTGCGGGAGAATATCCCAATCAGCACCCAAGCGGCGATGGACTGCCAGTTTGGACGAAGGCGAACCGGAACGTTGTGAACACGGAATTGTCTCTCTGGTATGTGTTTGCACATAATCATATTCCCCGCCCCGAGGATTGGCCGGTAATGCCGGTTGCCATGCTTGGGTTCCAATTCCGTCCAGACGGGTTCTTCGAGCAAAGTGCCGCAATGGATGTTCCGCCGCCACCGCCGAAAAACGCATGCAGCCATTAACACCAAGCCGGTTCAAGGCTCGCCGCTACTTTCTTGGCAGCGCGAAAGCGTACAGAGAGTCGCCCGCGCCGAACAACACATATTGTTTGTGGTCCAACTCGTATGTAATGGGTCCGTTGCCAACATATTGCCCGGTGTTGACGTGCCAAAGGTCATGGCCGTTGACAGGGTCGAGCGCCATGAGATGACCTTCACTATCGCCGGTAAACAGAAGTTTGCCTGCGGTGCTCAGTAGGCCCGCATTCGAATCACCATCGTGCTTCCAAACCACCTTGCCCGTTTTGTAGTCAATAGCCAGAGTAAAACCTTCATCGCCCGGCAAACCATTGTCGCGACCGGCAAATCCTTCAGCTTTGCCTTGAGCGGTCAAATAGAAAACGCTGTAATTCTGGGAGGCGTTCGCATAGAAAAACCCGGTGTCAGGATTGAAGCTGGGCGCGAACCAATTGGTGGCGCCACCAGAACTGGGCGTTACGAGGGTGCCGTCGCGAGTGGGTTCCTTACCTTTGTCGGCGATGGGCACACCTTTCGCGTTGATGCCGGTCGCCCAATTGGTGAAGACGAACGAGGTGGTTTGTAGGCTCTCTCCAGTGGTTCGATCCAACAAAAAGAAATAGCCGTTTCGATTCGCCTGAGCGAGCATTTTGCGCTTCTTTCCAGCAAACTCGCCGTCAATCAAAACAGGTGTCTGGGTGGCATCCCAGTCGTGAGTATCGTGAGGGGTTGGCTGAAAGTACCAAACTAACTTGCCCGTGTCGGGGTTCAGGGCAACAATCGAACTCGTCCACAGGTCGGCACCTTCCCTGCCCTGGCCGGCGTGAACCGGATTCGGGTTGCCGGTGGTCCAGAAAAGCAAATTCAGTTCCGGATCAAAGGTGCCGGGCATCCAAGTCATGCCGCCGCCGTGCTCCATCGAATCTTTATCGGGCCAAGTTTCAGAACCTGGTTCGCCCGGGCGCGGCTCACTGTTCCAGCGCCATTGCCGCGCACCGGTTTCCGGGTCGCGCGCTTCCAGGTAACCGGGATTATCCAGCGAGTCTCCTCCGACACCAACAATGATGTGGTTACCCACCACTATCGGCGCGACAGTGGAGAAATATTCGAGCTTCACGTCGGCAATTTGTACACGCCAGCGTTCCTTACCGTTCTTCGCCTGTAGGCAAATCAGATAGTTATCGGGAGATTCAAAGTACAACCATTCGCCGTACATGCCGACACCGCGATTGCCTATAACCCAAGCTGCATTTTTCGGATATTTGAAATGCCAGATCTCGGTGCCGCTGCGAGCGTCAACGGCCCAAACGTTGTTGGGAGCGGTGAAATATAGAGTGCCATTCACTTCCAGCGGAGTCGATTTCAAAGTCCATTGATCACCCGGATCTCGCATTCGATAAACCCACTGCAAAGCCAATTGGTCCACATTCGATGAGTTGATTTGCGTCAGTGGGCTGAAGCGTCTGCCCGAATAATCGCCGTTATAAGTTGGCCAGGCCGTTGTGGGTAACTTCAACAATTCGGCGGGATTGAGGCCTTGAGCGTAAAGATGTGTCGCCAGAAGGCCTGAGATCAGGGCAAGCCGTTTCACTTGAGTGTCTCCAAATACGCCAGCATGTTGTGCATTTGTTTGTCGGTGTAGTGAGGAAGCATGTCGCGATGTGCTTTCAGGGGATCGTGGAGATCTAGTTGCACCTCCGAACGTTCGAAAGAACGAAACCAACCGTTAGAATCGACAAGGGACACGTCGAAGGCATTTACCTCAAGAAGAAGCCCGGAGACTGATTCTCCATTGCGAAGCTTGACCGTTACTTCAATGGCGCTTCTTGGTTTTGGGCCTCCTGTTAGCAGTTGCCGGTCATTCGGCGACGGAGGTGAAAGGAATCGAGATTGAAGTTCAACCGGGTCATACTTGGCGGCGATATGCGCCAGGTCTCCCTGCGGCGAGTGACATCCAGCACATTTGCCTTCGCCGTTAAACCACGCTTCGCCGGCTTTAGCGTCGCCAGTCATCAAGCCTTGAATAACGTAGGTAAACCGGTTCGCTGCCGCATGTGTCCGCGAATGCAGGAAAGCGACTAAATCCGCCAATTGGTCCGCCGGGAGGGAGAAAGCGGGCATCCCTTGTTGCGGCCGGCCCGAGCGAAGAAAATCGATCAGTAAATTTCCTTTCACGTCACGCAAAACGACGGTGGAACGCACTAAGTCAGGGCCACTTCGTCCGCGCGCATCCGTACCATGACAGAAAGCGCACTTCTGGCTAAACAACTGAGCGCCTCGGGCCACGGCGGCTGGTTCTTGAAGTCCGCCACCGATTGTGTCCGGCCCTCCTTGATCCGGCTCCTGCGCGCCGAGTGACAGTGACAACAAGAGAGAGAGAACAATGGCACAACGGAGATTTGTCATGACTAGATCGACTGCGCCGCCGCTTTTGCCAAATCCAATTCAGTTTTCGGAACGGGCTGAGGTTCAAAGCCGAGCTTGGCCATAACCCAATAGACGAAGAAGGCAGCGAGAGCGCCATAAACGGTGGCGGGTTGGGCGTAGCTTTTGACCGTCTCGCTGAGCGGCAGAAACGGAATCATCCCGACCAGAAAGCCCGCCGCCCAGGCGGCATAACCCGCAATACTAATGCCCGACCGCGGGCCCGCCCACTTGCGGCCTGAGAGCAAGTAGTCTGCCAGAATTGCGCCGCAAATCGGCCCGAATGATGCGCCAATAATCTGGAAGAACGGAATCAAATGCGAAGCCAGACCGGTGATGGCCAGAATGAGTGAGATTGTGACACCCATAAACGTAACTCTGATGCGATTCACACGAGGCAACATGGTGGAAAAACTGTTTCCGATGATGAACCCGCAGAAGCAAGCGCCAGGAATGGAAGCGACGGCGTAGAGGAGAAAGACGATATGCGCTAGCCGGCCTCCAATGAGACCGATCAAGCCATCGAAAGCGAAAGACTGAAACTCCGGATGCTGGTGATGCGCCCCGGCCATAGCCAACAAAGGCAAGCCGGCCGCGTATAGAATTGCGAGTCCGATACCGACGATGCCACCGAGTACGATATCGCGGCCATTGCGATTCTCCATACCGAAATCCGCACCGGCAGCGCCTGCTGTCGCGAAGAAGCCGGTCACCACTTGGATGAGAAGAAGAAAGCCGAGGAGCGGTTCATGCTTCGGCGGGACGTAGCCACTGAAATCATGACTGGAACTCAGGAAAACCACCAAGATCATGAGGAAGGGAATGATATTGGCGAACAGCGAAACGCGAGCGACGTAGGCGATTCCTCTACTGGCAATGAATGCAATCGCGTATGCCCACAGAATTGCCACGCCGATGTAGGGGAGCGAGGCACGATCTGACGGAAGACCGAAGGCTTCCAGGATATAGCGCGTGGCAAGGTCAGTAGAGACGCTATACCAGCCCACCTGGAGCGCACCCATAAGCAAGCCCGGCATCAAATAGCCGCCGTAACTTCCAAAAGTCGAACTGCCGATCACATAGAGCGGAAGCCCGGTTTTCATTCCCAGCATGGCGGGCGCGAAGTAGAACAAAAGCACGCACAGGGTGGCCGCACACAGCAAGCCTAATAAACATACGCCCAGGTTGGCGCGCTGCAATGTGTCTCCGGCAATGCCCTGATAAAAACCGATCCACAGAAAAACACCAGCGTAGGTTGGAGCGGTATTCAAATACCAGGGCGTGCGCGACGCGAAAGGTTTGGGCGAAGCTTTCGAGATGTATTCCGGCAACATAAAAATGGGCGTTGATCTTTTCGACCGGATTATCATATCATCGTTTTGTTCCTCAATAGAGAATGCTGTTCTGATTTTGGAAAATGACAGGAGAAACCTGGCCTATGACACTCAGCCGCGCGGACTTCTTGAAACGTTTAGCATTGACTGCTATCGGCGCAACCGGTGTTCGCAACGCCCGGGCAGATAGCGAACGCCCTGCGCTTGGTATTCAACTCTACACGGTGAGAGATAAACTAGCGGCGGATTTCGAGGGCACGCTGGCGAAGCTTTCGGCCATGGGTTACCGAGTAGTTGAGGCTAGCATCGGCGACGACGGGCGAGTGGATTTTAATGGAGGGACGCCGCGAGAATGCAAAGCCCGCTTGGAGCGCACCGGCTTACGCGTTCCAAGCTGCCACTTTCATCCGCCGGAAAACGACTCCGCGTGGAAGCGCAATATGGACGCGGCGCATGAACTTGGTTGCGAATTCATGCTGTGTGCGACGCCGCCGCATAAAACAAATTCGCTCGAAGCCTGGAAACGGGCCTCTGACTTCTTTAACGGCCTTGGCAAGCAGTGTCGGGACGCCGGCATCCAGTTCGCCTATCACAACCACAACGCTGAGTTCCGCGTTTACGACGGCGTCGTCGCCTATGATGAACTGCTGCGCTTGACCGACAAGGAGTTGGTCAAAATGGAGATGGATTGTTTCTGGACGACCTTCGCCGGCAAGGACCCGGTGGAATATTTTCGCCGTTATCCGGGGCGTTTTCCGTTGCTTCATATAAAAGACCTGAAACCCGGATACAAACCTACGACCGGCGAGTTTGAAGGTAACCCATTTTGCGAAGTCGGAAGCGGCATGATTGACTGGAAGCGCATCTTTCAGGCAGCGGTCGCGCTGAAACACTACTACGTGGAGCAGGACATGTGGGATCGCCCTTCGCTCGAATGCGCTGCGAGGAGCGCGGAATACCTGAAGAGCCTGCGGACTTAATCGCGATGCCAGCGTTCCAATTGCTATGATCATGTTCTGGAATTAGATCCGGAAACGAAGGAGCCCGTAACGATTTGCCGGTAGCCAAATATCCCGTTAAGTCGCTTGCCAAAGCATTTACGTTGCTGGATGCCTTGGGCAAATTTGAAAACGGAACCAGCATTGCCGTGCTCAGCAAAGAGCTACGCATGGGCAAAAGCACGGTACACCGGTTGCTGGCCACGTTGCGGGAATTCGACTTAGTTTGGTTCGATGCGAGCACATCCAACTACGCCTTGGGCGCGCGGATCTTGCGCTGGAGCGATTTGCTGCTGCGTCAAAATTTGCTGATCCGCCACGGGGCGCCTATTCTTCGCGATCTTGTGCAAACTGCCCACGAGACGGCAAGCATTGCGGTTCTGGACGGCCTGGATGTGATTTTCATCGCGCGTTTTGAATCGAATCAACGACTCAGGATGAGTGAAGCCGTCGGCAGCCGCTGCCCTTCACATTGCACAGCACTGGGCAAGGCGATTCTGGCCGCGCTGCCTGAGGAGGAATTTCGGTCGATATTCCACGGTGGGGATTCGCTCAAGCCAATGACTCCGAATTCCATCACCAGCAAAGAACAGCTCTGGAATCATCTTGACAAGGTCCGACAGGAAGGAATCGCTTTCGATTTCGAAGAGAACGTTGTGGGGGGAGTATGTGTTGGAACAACGGTTCGGAATCACACGGGCAAAGTGGTTGCCGGCTTGAGCATCTCACTGCCGACCCAGCGCCTTAGGGGCGATACTTTCGTTACTTTGAAAGACGTGCTTTTGCGGGCGGCAGGACATCTTTCCGCGGAACTCGGCTACATCGCGCCAACCCAGCCCGTGCTGGCCATCGCCGGCGATCGACAGAGCCGGGTTGTCCGGGTGCGTACAGCCAAGAGATAACAGCAGCACAGAGTGGCGGCTATTCCGATGAAGCAGAGACCTTACCGAAGCGAAGCGTGGTTCAACAACATGTTGGAACCGCAAGAAACCGCGATTTATCTGGAGCGTTTTCACAACTACGGCGTGACGCGCGCTGAATTGCAAGCAGGCCGGCCGGTGATTGGCATTGCGCAATCGGGCGGCGATCTGACGCCGTGCAATCGAATCCACGTGAGCCTGGCGGAGCGCGTGAAAGAAGGCATTCGCGACGAAGGCGGGATTGCTTTCGAGTTCCCCATTCATCCAATTCAGGAAAGCTGCCGCCGCCCAACGGCTGCGCTGGATCGCAACCTGGCCTATCTGGGTTTGGTCGAAGTGATGTGCGGCTATCCATTTGATGGCGTGGTCTTAATGACCGGGTGTGATAAGAGCACGCCTGCCTGTTTGATGGCGGCGGCTACGGTCAATTTGCCTTCCATCGTTCTGTCGAGCGGCCCCATGCTGAACGGCTATTTGCAAGGCAAGCCAGTCGGCACCGGTACAGCGCTTTGGGTTTCACGGCGCCTGCTTGCTGCTGGAGAAATCACGGGCGAACAACTGATTGATAACGTCTGCTCCACCATACCGAGTGCCGGCCACTGCAACACCATGGGTACGGCATTATCCATGAACTCTTTGGCGGAGGCCCTAGGAATGTCTCTTCCCGGCTGTGGCTCCATTCCCGCGCCATACAGCGAACGCGCAGCCATCGCCTATCAAACCGGCCGGCGTATCGTGCAGATGGTGAAAGAAGACTTACTGCCTAATCGCATTCTGACTCGCGAAGCGTTTGAAAATGCAATCGTGGTGGCCTCCGCGATCGGCGGTTCGACTAATTGTCCGATCCACATCACGGCCATCGCGCGACACGCTGGGGTGGATGTGCCGCTCAAACAATGGGAGACGATTGGTCACGAAATTCCGCTGCTCGCCGATATTCAACCGGCGGGCCGCTTCCTGGGCGAGGAGTTTCATCGCGCGGGCGGCGTTCCAGGCATCGTCGCTGAGCTCATGAAGGCGGGCAAGATCCGCTGCGATGCGCTCACTGTTACTGGCAAGACGATCGGCGAAAATTGCCGGAATGCCCGTTCGTTCGATGCGTCCGTTATTCGCCCTTACGATTCTCCGGTTAAGAAGAACGCCGGTTTCCTGGTACTCTCGGGCAACCTGTTTGACTCGGCTATTATCAAGACCTCCGTAATCAGCGAAGACTTCCAACGCCGTTTTTTGTCAGAGCCCGGTTCGGAGGATTGTTTTATCGGTAGAGCGATCGTGTTCGATACGCCCGAGGAGTATCGGCGACGTATCGAAGATCCAAGTTTAAACATCGATGAAACTTGCATCCTGGTGGTTCGCGGATCCGGTCCGCTGGGCTATCCCGGCTCAGCTGAAGTGGTCAACATGACTCCGCCCGGATCGTTGGTTTCACGCGGTGTGGATATGCTCCCCTGCATGGGCGACGGCCGGCAAAGCGGCACCTCCGACTCTCCATCTATTCTGCATATTTCTCCGGAGTCCGCAGCAGGCGGAAATCTCGCGATCCTCCAAACGGGAGATCGAATCAAAATCGATTTGCGTAGCCGGCGCGTAGACCTGCTGGCCACCGACGAAGAAATCGCCCGACGCCGGGCAACTCTGATCGCTCCGCATTTTAAAAACGACACTCCGTGGCAAGAGATGTTCCGGCAACACACAGGGCAGTTAGAGACTGGAGCCTGCCTCGAATTTGCCGTAGCTTATCGAGAGCTGGGCAAAATTGTGCCGCGTCACTCTCACTGAGGCGCTTGCCTCTTCTGCAGCCGCAACTCGACAAGTGTCACACTGAACGGTTCAAACCGAAGCGTGACTTTCTTCCCGTGTACCGGAAGAATTCTCTCTTTTGGGAAATGCGGTACGATGCATCCCGGCTGTTCATTGCTTCTGATTCGGCAGGTGATTGAGTGTCGGTAACAACGAAGGAGCGTGCGCTGGCTACGCTACCAAGGGCGGAATCCAGGGCGTATCCGACTGTTCGAGCCTCTGGTGTTGAGTTGACGCTGTACAGCCTGAGAACAGTGCGGTCCGCGCTGATCACAGCGCTGATGTCCGGCTCTTGCAAATTAGCGGCTAAAGAGCCGGAACGAGAGAGGCGCAGAGGGAACGAACCAGCTGCGCGCTGGTAAATCACCTGCGAAAATAGGTTGGCGTCAAATACAGCGAACCTAGCTCCGGTTGAATCACGCCGGAGCCAAAGCTATCAGACAAATTCGATCGATTGGCCATTTCCACTAGGTTGCAATATCGCTGCATCAAATTCTGATAACGAGAACAACTCAATGCGTTGCCCAGAGTTAGCAGCATCCCTCTGTGCAGACCTTTTTCGCCACCAGTCGAATTCCACTCCGTGACAGCCACACGCACGTCTCGGCCCCGCCCCTCGTGAGCAATCTGATCCGCAAGCCGCTTAAATTCCATTTCGTTTCCGGCGAGATCTCCTACCTCATAATCGTGGGGGCAAAGATAGTCCAGAAGCCCGCCGGTGAGTTCGAGCATGTGTGGTTGCGGAAACGAAGACAGTACATTTATGCTGGGATCGGCTTTCTTCATCGCTTCCGCGAACGCCTTCAAAGACTGAAGATATTCTGGGCCGTCGATCTCATTCCCCACCTGCCAATACTTAACTCCATATGGTTTGGCATGCCCGTTCTTTACGCGTAGACTGCCCCATTTTGTACTGGCGTCACCATTCAGATACTCCACTTCGGCCGCGGCATCTTCGGGACGTTTACCCGTCCAGCGCACGCAAATGAGCGGCTCCGCATTCACATAGCGGCAGAGTGCGACAAATTCTTCAAGGCCAATGAAATTCGGATCGAAGCCGCCCCACCCATCGGTCTGATAAGGCACGCGCTTATCCCAATCGCCAATGCACTTCTCCCAATCCCAGGATTGAATCGTCGTGCCTCCAAAACGAATAACGCCGGGATTCATCGCTTTGAGCGCTTCGACAACATCGCGCCGCCAAATCCCGAGGACTGCGTTTTGATCAATGAAATAAACGCGATCGAGCCAAACCGTTCCAGGACCGCTAGCTTCGATGGTCAAAGTGGCGTTTGGGAGCGACTCGCGCGCCTTCATCACAACTTTGACCGGACGCCACCCGGCAGTTGGCTCGCCAAGCGCGACAGGTTCGACAAGGGTTTTGCCTGCGCCGTGCAGCCATGCGCGCACGCGCACGCTGCCCTCCCCCCTCACATGCAGTTTTAGCGTATAAGTATGTCCGGCATCCAGGTAGAATCCATCTTGAGAAATGGCCGCCCATGTATTCGCTAAAGGGAGTTCGATCTTTTGCGAACGTTCTCCGTTGAATGGGTTCTGTGTATCGAAGGAATAACGGGCAACGTGTACCGATCCATCCGGATACCAGGGACGGTAGGGTTGATCCACCGCCTTGCGGTACTCGAAGTCGCAGGGCGTTTCCTCTTCGAAGCTGGTGGATTGGACCTGCTGCGCTGACATTGATGACAACAGATAACAGAGCGGCTCGATAAATTGGCCTCCCTGCTTCAAGTCGATCGGCTTGTGACTGAGGCGGTCGTTAGTGATGGTAACCTGCTCGACAGTCTTAGTGTCTTCCGTGACCGGACTCAGTTGAACGTCATCGAACCAGACTTTGCCGGAAGAGCTTGAGAAGGCGATCAAACGAATTGTCACTCGACCGGGCGACGGTATGCGAAACACAATCTGGCCTTCGCGCCAATCGCCGTTTCCGCCAATCATAGTTCTTCCCTGACTGCCGGACGGAGTGTCAATGCCGATCGCTGGAGCTTTGCCGGAAGCCATCACTCGTTCGAACTTTGCCCATGCGGAGAGACGCCACAGAGTCCCCACGGGCAAAAACAATTCTTGATTGATAGACAATCCCGTTAGTCTCTCTGAACTGATAAGGACGGATTGATTTCCCGTCTTGGAGACTGTTGAATCCAGCTTGATGACAGAATCCGGATGGTTCGCGGGACGAATCGTCCAACTGGAAAGAGCATCCGGCTGCTCAAAATCGCCGTTCATGAGGGATTGGCCGAACGCTTGCGTGCCACCCATCAAGAACAACAAGGTTACAAATCGCATCGGGTTGTTACTCATCTTAAGGTTTGGGCGTCAGAGCGCCATCGAGCGTCGCGGAAGAAGCTTGGTGTTCGAGCCGCCGTAACGTGGAATCGTCGGGAAAGAGATCCAACCCTTTCTTAAGCGTCCGAAGAGCATCGCCATATTCCCCCACAGCCATGTATTCAACCGCTAACGATTCATAACATTCACGAGCATATGGATTTAACTCCAGGCCCTGCAACAAGGTGTGGATCGCGTCTTGGTGTTGAGCTTTTCGTGCAAGTAGCGATGCCAAGAGAACGTGATTTTCAAACGCAGTTGGACTTCTTTTGATGGCTAACCTGAAATAGAGGATCGCGGAGTCACTGCTTTCTGGTGTATTCTTCGTCATCTCTCGCCGGGCCAACGCAGAAAGCACTACGGCATTTTGGGGTGAACTGCGCGCCAACTCATCAAGAAGTTCGTCAAGCTTCGGTTTGAACTCGGAATGCCCCTGGCGGATCGCCGCCGCATACGCCTCTACCAACGTGTCTTGAGCTGGATTGGAGCGCTCGCCTGGCCCAGCGGTTAGATCGATCAGGCCGCGATCTGTATTCGCACGAAAAGCCTCTTCCGGCAGCGGCTCATCCGGACGGGCAGCGATTCGATGACTCGTGAGCGCGGCATGGGTAATCGTTGTGACAGTTTGCTTTGGCATATGGCAGGCGACGCAACTATCCACGGGAGATGTTTTCGCGCGTTCTTCGGACGCCGCTTTGCAACTCGCCGCTTGATGGCAGGTGAGGCATCGGTCGCGATAGTAAGAGGCCGCGGCTGTAGCTTGAACAGGCTGCACGTGTGGATTGTGACACGTCGTGCAACGCATCCGCCCAGCGCTCGACCGGTAACACTTGCTCAGCGTCATGCCGAAATAGTGCTCGAGCAAAACCGGCTGCTCATTTGACCCGCCGCGCAAGGCGGGCACTTTGAAGATAGCGAGCACCTGATTCAAGGCAGTTCCCGGGCGAAATGCCCCAACCTCCTTACTCGGCCGCTCCAGGCGAACATCTCCTCCCTGGTGGCAGCGCATGCAGATGTTATCGGAAAGCCAGGGCGAAAGGCGAACTGGATTCACAATAGCCGTATCCACCGCTCCACTCAAGGGTTTGCCCGCACGCCGTTCAGCCACGTGCAATTCTCCCGGCCCGTGACATTCTTCGCATCCGATCGCCAACTCTGCAAACGGCGGATTCTTATACAGGCCGGCACGGTTCGAAACCGGCTGCGGGCGCCCCGCATGGCAGCCGATACACTCCGCTAAAACGGGCCGTCCGAAACCCAGGTTGCGCTTTTCATAACCTGGCGAGAAGCTCCAGACTCGCGATTTTGTGTAGTAAGTGAGCGGCGCCTCAAAAAGATAATCTCCGCGCCGCACGACGAAGCCATAACCGTTCTGGCCAGCCCCCACCACATAATCCACCTTAAATGTTTGCCGGAAAATCTCAGCCCCCTGCCGATCGACTGCATATTGACTCTGGTAAAGTCCATCAGGCCGGCGCGACACTTCGAGATATTCTCCAATGTCGTTATCGAATATGCGAAACGGGACAGGAAGACGATCAGCAAGCGCCGCATCGGCGCCTAAACTCATCGAGCGGCCCATGGCCGTTTTGGCGTAGCTGCTAAAGATCTCCGCGTGACAAGAACCGCACACATTCGCGCCCACGTAATGAACATTTGGAGCGCTGTTACGAAAGGTACTGAGTGCCAGGAGGAGAAACCCAACGCTATTGAACGTGGTCATCGACGATTGTCTCAGCGGCTGCGGAATTGGGGTTCAATCTCTCCTGCTGCTTCTTCTGTTCGAGCGATGCTACGAAGGCCTTTTCTTTTGCCCCTTCCACTTTTCGGCCTAAATGGAAGTAGACTCGGGCCAAGGCAACATGGGCCGGCACGAGCCCCGGCTCCGCCGCAATCACTTTCTGCAAATTGGCTGCCGCATCCTTCCAGTCACCCTTGGCTTCGTAAGAAAGACCAAGTTGCATCTCAACTCGCGCGCCGGACCGCTCAAACTCAGCGGCTTTGTTCAACTGTGCAATCGCCTCATCCAAACGAGCAGAGCCTTGCTTGCGCAGCAGTGTGGCGAGATTTTCATAATAATCCGGCTCTTTCGGATTCAGTTCAATTGCTTTGCGAAAGGAGGCTTCCGATTTCTCAAAATTTCCCATGGTGAAATAACAATTCCCCAGGATGTAATAAATCTGGTCTTGCCGGCGGGGATTCTCTTTCAACAGGTCTTCCAGCGTTTCCACTGCGTTCGAAAATTCCTGAACACCGTAATAAGCCAAAGCCAATTTGTAGCGATACTCCGATGACGCTTCAAATTTGGGTTTTACATTCTTGAGAAACACGAGCATGGTGGTAGGGCGGTTCCACAACAGGAGGCATTCCGCGTAAGCCATAGCGAATTCCTCAGAATCAGGCTGCAGATCGACAGCGGTTTTGAGAGAACGATCCGCCACTTCAAACTGCCTGCGATTCATCAAAATCACACCAAGCGCGGCCTGCGCCTTGGCTTGATGGGTGTCAAGCTGCAAACTGCTGCGCAAAAGTTTTTCGGCAAGCATGGGCTCGTTTGCCTCCAGCAGCATGGCGGCAATCTCCGTTTGTTGTTCAGCCGGAGCCACACCAGGCTGCAAAACCTCATCCACTTCCGACGCAAGCTGGGCCTGCTCTTTGAGCTTTATGTAGCAATCGATAAGCGATACCCGCGAAGGCAGAGATAATTCCGGCACGGTCTTTAGAGCCTTCAGAGGCGCAATCGCTTTATCCGGCTCGCCCGTCTTCATCAGAAGGAGTGCATAATTCTGTAAGGCGCTGGTTCGGTCTGCCTCAATTTCAAGGCCCGCGCGATACGCGTCTTTCGCCTTCCCCACGTCGCCGCGACGCCAGTAGAGCAATCCCAGGTTAAAATCGACATCAGCCTTCTTCGGAGCAAGCTCGCGCGTCTTCTCAAATGCATTGATCGCATGGTCGATCTGATTCAGCTGGCTATAACTCACTCCCAAATAAAACCAAAGGGCCGGATCGTTAGGATTGATTCGAACTGCACGCGACAACAACTTTTCCGCCTGCTCATAGTGCCCATGATCGAATTCGCTTTGCGCTTCGCGCGCAACATCCGTCTGCCCAGCAAGAAATAGGAGAATGAACGCCAAGATCGTCATGGAAAACCGCTATTTCGTGGCAGGGGCTGAACCTTCCTTGATGACCAAATAAGAATCCATCCGCGGCGCCACGATCCGATCCACATCATTGCCGGGCGCCGGCCATTTCACTTCAACCCAATCGATCTGAGCCTTCCCGGCTCCAATGAGTTCGCGCGGATCTCGACTCGAAAGGAAACTGCCTCCCGCAATCCTTGTCCTCGTCATGACTTTCCCGCCGATACTCCAGCGAATGCTCGCTCCCACCGCCGAGGGGTTAGCCGTCTTCGCCACGAGTTGCAAACCGAGCCAATGGTTCCCAGCTAGCGCTGCGTTCATCAAAATATGCGGTGGGCCGCCATTTTCCGCAAAGACGATATCAGGATAGCCATCGTTATTTAAATCGCCCACAGCCAAACCTCTCGCCGAGTACATGCCGCTGAAAGCGGGGCCCGCCGTGGAATTCAGGTTCTCAAATTTCTGGCCGCCGAGGTTACGCATTAGCAGAATGGGCTCTCGATAAGTCACGCCGCGATGCCGATCATCCACCATGTCGTCAGGGTAGCCGTGCGAAAGAATAAGGTCGAGCCAGCCGTCGTTGTCGAAATCAAAAAAGCTCAAACCCCAACCGCTAAACATCCGCGTCGCGGCGGCGAGGCCAGTCGGAACGCCAATATCTTCAAACGTCTCGCCTCCCGTGTTGCGGTAAAGCGAAGTAGTCTGTTGATCCATGTTGTCGACGACAAGATCCAAGCGTCCATCGCCGTCGAAATCGCCCGCATCCACACCCATCCCGGAGCGCGGCGTGCCATCGCCGCTATACGCAACACCGGCCTCCAAACCAATTTCTTCGAATTTCCGGCCCTGCCGGTTCATCCATAGGAAGTTCGGCATCGTGTCGTTCGAAACAAACAAATCTGTGTAACCGTCACCATTCACATCAGCGGCCACCACTCCCCATGCCTTGCCGGGGACGGAAAGAATACCCACCTTTTCACTCACATCTTCAAATTTCCCGCCTCCCAAGTTTCGAAATAGATGGCTCGGCAGCGGCGGAAAGAACTGAGGATTGCAGTAGTAGGCTTGGGCCTTGGGAAGATCGGCGCCGCCTACGCCGCCGCCGTATGAATCGGCAATTTGGCAAATCTTTTTTTCGGAGTAGCCTGCGAACTGCCCAACGAAAAGATCCAGCTTCCCGTCGTTGTCATAATCGAACCAGACAGCGCTTGTGCCCCAAGCGGGTTGCGGAAGGCCGCTCTGCGCTGTCACATCTGTAAAGGTGCCGTCTCTATTGTTGTGATAGAGAACGGCTTTTCCGTAGCCGGTAATAAAAATGTCCTGCCAACCATCGCCATCATAGTCTCCAACGGCGATGCCCATACCAAACAAATCGGCTGTGATACCGGCCTTTTGCGTTACATCGGTAAACGTTCCGTCGCCATTATTGCGGTAGAGGGCGTGGTACAACTGGCCGGCGGCATGGTAGAAACTGGACGCACCCGAGTTCAGCAGGAGAATGTCCATCTTTCCGTCGTTATTGTAGTCGAAAATCGCGACGCCCGGCCCCGCAGTCTCGGGCAGATAACGGTTTATCGAGCGAGCGTTCTCATGAACCCAGCCGACGCCGCTTTCTTTTGGCGCGACTTCGCGGAACAGAACTGGCCGATCCGCGAATCCGCTGCTCAACGAAATTAGCAGTAAAGAAAGCAACCCAGATCTCATTCGACTGAGATCAATCATAAGACAACAACGTGTCGATTCAAAAGTAAAACTTCAGACCCGCTTGCATGAGCCGGGGCATATTCGAATCGCTAGTAATTTGTCCGAATGCTCCGTCTCCCACATTGGAATCGGGCGTGCTAAACCAGGTACGGTTGAAGGCATTGAACATCTCCCACCGAAACTGCACGCGATAGCGTTCATGGAACTGAAAGTTCTTCGAAAGCAGCAAATCGATGTTGTCAAATCCAGGCCCCGTTAGTAGATTTTTCGCAGAGTTTCCAAACGTTCCCAGCGGATTCGCGGTGAACGCAGCCGTATTGAAGTATTCATTTAGCCATTGATTGAGCGAGCCTTGGTGCTGGTTAAAGGGCACGCCCGACACAATGTTCGCGCGGTCGGAGCCGATATTGGAATACGAGTTATTTGCCCCGTTCGGGCCATAGACGCTAAACGGCAAGCCGGAGTGCATGGTCCATATACCGGCAATCTCCCAGCCACCGAGCAGGAAACTCCCAACTTTGCCCAGACTCTTAAGCCCTGATTCCTGGTAGACAAAGGTGTTGTTCCAAATCAAGGGCATGTTCAAATCCGAGATGCCGTGATTATCGCGAAGATTGTACGGATCGAAGACCGGCCCCACGTTCGCCGCCGTTGCCACCGAACTCGAATCTAAGTTCTTTGAAAACGTAAAATTCGAAATAAATTGAAAGCCTTTGCTGAAATGCTTCTCTGCCGAAATCTGCAGCGAGTTGAAGCTTTGCGTGTTTCCCGATTCGTAACCCTGGATATTGCTGAAATTCGGATAGAGGGTTGTGGCGCCCTGCGTCGCCGCTAAACCAGGACTCAATTGAAATTGAACCGGCAAGTGATACATCTCATAGCCTACATACGCAATGCGGAACAGATAGTCATTAATTGTGTGCTCGATACTAAAATTCCAAGTCACATCTCTGGGCAGCTTAAAATTGGGCGTGAACGCCGCGCCAATACTCACCGGAATCACGAACCCAACGTTCGACGCCGGGCTGTAATTGGGACCGGCGAAAGGTGGGAACGGTGACTTGTAGCCAGTCGGCGCGTAGCAGGCATAAGGGTTGACGATATTCAGCACGCAGTTACCGACTTGGTTGTAATTAATGCTGTAACCGGGGCTAAATGGAGCGGTCGTTCCCATGTGGTTGTACATAGAAAAATCGTAGGGCAGAGACATCATGCCGAACGCTCCTCTGATGCTGGTATTGGACAGGGCGTGCGGCTGCCAGGCGATGCTGATTCGAGGCTCGACAGCCCCCCAATCCGTGTTCCAACCGCCTTCCGGAACGCCAGCGTCTCCTGCATAAACTAACCCAAGCGGCGCATTCGGAAAGCGAGTGCTCTGTTGACCTGGGTTGAAGAAGGGTAGCTTGTCTTGCGCATACTTCGGCGCGTCTTGCGGCTCCCAGCGTACGCCGACGTTCATCGTGAGGTTTGGCTTCAATTTGATATTGTCCTGCACAAACGCAGCGAATTCGATGCCGTGAAGCCGGTTGTATTCTCCGCCCGACTGACTGAAATTGTTCATGTCACCCAACAGAAAATCGGCAAAAGCGCTTCCCGTTACTGCGCCGGAGAAATTGTATTGAGCATCGGCGCCCCAAGCTGCATCCTCAAGTGAATACTCCGTCTCAACGTTGACACCCGCGGTAATCGAGTGTCGCCCGCTAATATAGGTAGCCGTGTCGTTGACAATCCAATTGTGGCGCTGTTGAACGACGGGAGTCTGGCTGATCCACGTTCCGCCAATTGCCAGCAGGCTAAACGTCTGGTCCGGCTGCGCCACATCCGCGCCCACCGCCTCCGGTCCCAGCGGTTTTCCTTGTGAGTTCACAAGGCCGGGCGTCGTCGAGCTATTAATTTGATTGAACCCAAAGCGGAAATCGTTCACTAAATTGGGTCGAACGGTCCAGGTGTGGTCGAAACTGAAGTTGTTTGAACGTGCTAACGCGGAGCGGTCCGAGTTTAGGTAGTCGCCGTTCCCACTGAATGCTGGCCGGTTGAAATTGTCCCAGAAATAACGGAAACTCAAATGCTGCGTGTTGCTGATGTAGTAATCGGTGCGCGCAGTGAACTCCTGCCCGTCGTTGATTTGATTTCGCCCCGTGAGCACCACATTCCCGGTCGGGTCGTTGGTCTTCGGCAAGCCTTGCTCAAGCGCAAGAGCCACCGGACTGAATTGCGAAGTGGGAATCTGATTGTTTACATATGGAACGCCCTGCGGACTCACCAACTGCACCGGCACCTGGCTGAAATCGCCGTTGAGCATATTGTTGTTGGGCACGAAATCCGAACTGGACGCTATTGAAATGTGCTCGATCGTTTGCTGATAATTGCCGAAGATAAAGAGTTTGTTCCGCTTGATGGGACCACCGAGCGAACCGCCAAACTGATTCCGTTTCAATGGGTCGGCGATGTGCGTGAAGAAATCGCTCGCGTTCAGCGCGTTGTTACGCAAGAATTCAAACGCCACGCCATGCCATTCGTTGGTTCCCGATCGGGTGGCAATACTGACAATAGCGCCTGATGTGAAGCCGTACTGCGCATCGAAATTGTTAGTAATCACCCGGAATTCCTGCGTGGCGTCCGAATTCGGAAAAGGGTTAGCGCTTTGGAAGTAGTTGTCCATGTGAGTGATTCCGTCCAACATGTAAAACACGCCTCCCATGCGGCTGCCGTTTACCGATGCAGCCGTTTCCTGGCCCACATTCGGGAATCCGCTGCCCGAGCCGGGTAAACCGATCCCGTTGGTCTGCGCCGAATTCACAGCGCCTGGGGCCACGTAAACCAGCTCAGCCGGGTTCCGCCCATCTAACGGTAGTTCAACGATGCTCTTTTGATCGATAACTTGGCTGATCGCTCCGCTTGTCGTCTCCAACTCGGCCGCGGTTGCCTTCACTTCAACCGATGTTGAAACAGCGCCCAGCTTCATCGAAAAGTTGACTGAGGCCGATTCATCAACCGATAAGTTCACATCGGTCTTCACCTCCGTCGAAAAGCCTGGATGGGTCGCGCTGACCTGATATTTGCCAATGGGCAGGAACGAAAAGGAGTAGGTCCCTTCGGAACTGGTATTTACCGTCGTCACCTGTCCAGTTTCGAGATTTTTGGCCGAGACTTCGGCGCCGGAAACTACCGCGCCACTCTGGTCCGTAACCGTCCCATTTATTCCTGCCCGCCCCCCTTGCGCTCGCGCGGGTTCGCTGAAAAACCCGGCTGCCGCAAGTAAACCAGCCGCTATATAAAGCCCAGTGATTCGATTGATGAACATCGTCGCTCCTCAATTCCTTTCAAGCAAGCCTGAAGCGCAGTCGGTTCCAGGGCGCAACTTGCAACGCCGAGCGAGGACAACGGCTGCGTTTGAAGTTTTATATCATGCATCGTGCGCGGTTGTCAAAGAATTTAATACGCTGTTCTGCTATTTGGAATTCGTGGTAGATGAGCCCGTATAATTCACATCCCGCCGAGGCCGTTGTCCCATTTTTGCGAGAATTCAGAACGTTGTTCTATTGACAAGCAGAAGCGCTGCCTTTAACTTTATCTGTAGGAGATGGAACTCCCGGCACCCGGTTTACGCCGAAGACAATAACACTCAAAATGCCCAACAGATTGAAGACCCTGCTCGAAAGCGACTTACCCGCCATCGGCACATGGGTCACCTTTGCCGATCCCTATTCGGTGGAACTCGTCGCCGACATGGGCTTTGACTGGCTCCTGGTTGACACCGAGCACATCCCTCTCAGTCGCGAAAGCTTGCGGACGATCCTTTTGGCGATGAAAGGCAGCGCCAGTGCTCCGGTGGTGCGCCTGGCAAGTAATTCGCTCGACCATTTCCAGACAGCCCTGGATTTGGGAGCCGCCGGAGTTGTGGTTCCCATGGTGAGTTCGCGCGCCGACGCCGAGAAAGCGGTCAGTTACGGCCGCTACCCTCCCGCCGGAGTTCGCGGTTTCGCTCCTGTCCGAGCCAGCGCCTACTTCCGAAATTTGGAAGACTATGCGAACCACGCGAATCACGAAGTCGAGCTGTTGGTGGAGGAATACCTACAATCGTCCAGACGTGCGATGCAGAGCCTTCAGCACGGACGTGACGTTCTGGAAGACCGCCGCTCCAGCCCAAGCGGGCTGTTGAAGCCCGTCCGGTGACTATGGCGCGCGACACTCTCGCGCCCTTGTGAAGGAATTTTGGAACGCTATCCCGAGTTACGCGTTGAGATCGCAACCTTATGCGGCGAGTTGGGGTTCAGGAGCCGCGCGATGACGTGGGACATTTTCTTCGTTTCTCCTAGGGCGCCGAAGGACTCTCTCAGGCGCGTGCGGCCTTATCCTGGACGGTTGAGGCCTTTTCGCCAGTCCAGCTATCTCTCAGTTGCCGGAAATCCATCGACCCCGGAGGATCTTAAGCTTCACAAATGCGTCGGCTCCGGTCCTTGGAAGTTGAGTAAGGGCAAGAAGGTGGCAACGCCCGATATCCTTTTTCAAGTGGTTACAAGCGATCCGACGGTTGCTCTGAAACTCGCCCTGAGCGGGTTTGGCATCGTCATTCTTCCGTTGTGGATGGCGAAAAATCCGGACATTCGAAATGGCTTGGCGCAGATACTGCCGCAGTGGGTTCCCGAGCCGATTACCCTCTGTGCGCTGTTCTCGAGCCCATCACGGCTGACGCCGAAAGTTCAAGTCCTGCTGGACTTTCTCGACGAATATCTGGGAACCGATCGCGATCCCCGCATCAAGAACGATGTTGCTGCAGGATATTTCTCCGACCGATCCCTTACGCCGACATCTGGTCCGTAACCAAGAGCCGGGACCAGGAACCTAATCCAGTTCATCGATGGTCGGCAAAACCGGATGGGGATCACTCCCCGCAAGTCGGCTTCCCTCCAGCGATCGGTTGGTCACTGCTGGCGCGTTTCCCCACAAGCCGACTTCTGGTGAGCTGAAAAGGCACTTGTCCGGAAAGCGTTCATCAGACATGTCGATTACTTCGAGTGGTTTTCACTCAAAGCCGCGCTGGTGCTGTTTATTCCATCGTTGGCCGTTCACACCCCTCACGATCAGCCATAGTCCAGCGGTATTTCCCCGAGGGCGGCGGCTGCAGGCGATGTAGGGGACGACACAAGAGACGCGAGTGGAAATGCAGATAGGTCATATACCCCAGACCGCCAATCGCCAACAGCACCCCCAGAATTCGAGGCAGGAAGGTGGACTTGAA
>CAVYUL010000014.1:0-30710 GCA_963771405.1 Bryobacterales bacterium | reverse complement strand
CGTGCTCAGCGCGCTGATGCTGTTCGTCGCCGGCGCCGACGCGTACGCGAATCGTGGCGCGTTTTTTATCACGCAAGACGATTCGGCGCGGCAGTTCATCGCGCGCGTCGTGCGCGAAACGCCAGCCAAGCGCGATGAGTCGTACACCGTGGATGTACGACACACCGCTGGCCTACGCGGCCTACGTGGAAAAAAGCCTTGGCCGGCGCATCGTCGTGACCGGCTGGCCCGAAGACTACAGCGCGTACTATCCGGTTTGGCTGGCTGACCGGCCGATCGTCTTCGTGAGCGACGATCCGATCCTGTCCGTGCCCGGCCTGCGTGTCCGCGAGCATCAACTCCTGACTCCCGCGCATCTGTTCTCGGCCCTCGCGGCGCTGCCATGAACGCGACCGTGCGGCGCGCGTGGATCGTCGGCATCGTCGGTTTCGGCATTACGGCACTCTCGCGCACGGCCGCACCACGCCGTACAACAATTACGTGCTGTTTGCCGACGCGCTGCTGCACGGTCACGCTGGATCGTTTGGCCCGGGGCTTAATCGACGCCCTTCCCTTCCACGGCAACCCTACATCGTGGAAGGCCGGTTCCGGGCTGCTGCTCGTTCCGTGGTCGCGCTGTTTGGCAGCGCCGACCAAACGCTGCTGGCCGCGCTGTTGTGCGGCGTCGCGGTCGGGCGTGCTGGCGCGCGTGCGAACAACTCGGCGTCGCGCGAACAGCGACGCGTGGATCTGCGCGTTCCTGCTGCCGGCACGCCGCTGATGTGGTGCGCGATGCTCGGCGACGTGTGGTTCTCGCGCACGTCGCGTCGGCCGCCTGCGCGTTCGTCGCGCTGGCCGAGTTGACGGGTCAAGCGGCGCGGGTGGCTGGTCGCGCTGGCGCGTGGCGGCGGCGTTCTCGCGCTTCTCGCTCGTCTCGCCATCCCGGTGTTCGCCTGGCTCGCGTGCGCGATCGCCCCGCGCCGCGGAACGCGGTCGCGCGCGCGATCGGCTTCGGCGCGGTCATCGCGCTTCCGCGCCGTGCTCTGGGTCGCGTACAACGAAGCGCGCTGGGGCCCGTGGTACGATATCGGTTACACGGCCTGGTTACCATCAGGATTCACGCGGGGTCGCCGTCGGCTCGCCATTTCAGCTGGAATACCTGCCGTATCAGCTGTGGTCGTTCTTGTGCCAAGGCGCCGGATTCCGCCCGGCCTGGCCGTTCGCCATCCCGGGGCAAATGGGGGTCGCGCTCACCTGGACCAGTCCGGCGTTTGCTGCTCGCGCTCTTTGTGTGGCGTCCCGCTGCCTGGTGATTTCGCTGTGGTGCGCGGACGTGCTGGTCGCCGGCCCCTAGTTGCTCTATTACGTGAACGGTTACGCCAGTTCGGCATGCGGCACGCGCTGAATTTTGAGGCGTTTCTGTTCGTGCTGATGGCGTTCGCCGCGCGGGGGGGTGTGCAGCTGGTCGGCGCCTGCGATCGCGTTTCGTGCGCGGTGGGTATTTGGGGCTTGTGGTTCTGGAACGCCTTCTACCGCACGAACATGTAAGGTGTCGCAGGGCCCACTGGGCGGCTGCCGGCATGGACATGTGACGCTCGACGCGAAGCTCT
Source organism: Bryobacterales bacterium (assembly GCA_963771405.1). Lineage (GTDB taxonomy): Bacteria > Acidobacteriota > Terriglobia > Bryobacterales > Bryobacteraceae > Bog-105. Next base: position 29,121 of record CAVYUL010000014.1, on the reverse strand, counting down.
CGGTGAGCGCGGCCGTGACTGAAGTGCAGGTGGTTGGCGAAGGCGTTCACGCAGGTCAATACGCAGACCCAGGAATTGTCACAAGTCGTCGACACCCAGCAGATCGCGAACCTCCCCAACCTCACGCGCAATCCGTACGATTTCGTTGCGCTCGCCGGAAACGTCTCCGGAGGCGATAACAGCACCAACAGCGGCGCCACCGCTATCGACGCCACGGGCAGCGGCCAGAACCAGACCGATCGCGGCGTCGGCTACGCCATCAACGGTCAGCGGCAATCCGGTACTGAAGTTCTGCTCGACGGCGTGGAGAACGTGTCCATCTTCGGCGCAGGCATTGGCGAAGACATTCCGCTGGATGCGACCCAGGAATTCAGCGTGATCACCAGTAACTATTCGGCGCAGTATGGCCGCGCCTCCGGGGTAAACGCATAGCGCTGCTTTCGAAGTTCGAAGTCTTGCAATAGGAGGACTGGAAGTTTTCCCCAGCGATGCAATTGCCGGCTGATATATGAGGTCTGGCTAAAATCGGCGGCATCTTCTGATTGACCAGGAATCTCCACTGCCATCTGGCCCTCCGGATCGAACATAGCTACGCGAGTGGACGAGAAGGCAAGCCGCATGGAATCGACCGGCATCTGAGAGGTGCTGATGCCGAAAAGCGCGAGCAACCGGTTCAAATCCATTCCGTAAATCACTCCGAGTGAGTAGAGGCGGTAAATGGAGGGCACGGTGCCTTTGTTTTCTATGTCAGCAAGGCGACTGAGACCGATGGCGAATTCGCGATTGCCGTGCTCGCGTGCAATCCGTTGACTTGCTTCGGCAACATCTCGATATTTAAGCAGCAATTTCTCGCGAATTTTCTTCATGTGTTGACCGGGCATGTGAGGTTGGGGCGCGCGCATGGAAGGAAGCCTCGCTAAGTAATTGAAATCAAGGACGGAGATCTCAGATCGTTCGCCATCAGGTTGTTCCGTTTTTGGAACAGAATTCAATCTTATCGTAGCGTTAACCTCAAATGTTGCCACTAATTGGGTTTCCCAAAGGCTTCTGGCTCAAGCAGAGACCGCGTATATCTCCTTAAAAGGAAGAGCTTTGGGATATACTTGCGATGAGATTGTGGCCCACAAAGGTATGCAAAGGAAGGCAGATAGCAAACATACAACGGTAGCGTTCCAAGGCGAGTTAGGCGCGTTCAGTCATGCGGCGGCTATTAAGCTACTGGGCACAGATGCCAGCCCGAGGCCCTATCCGGCATTTAAGGATATTTTCGAAGCATTGAAAGCGGGCCGCGTTGCCCATGCCGTCCTTCCGATTGAGAACACGCTGCACGGGAGCATTCTGGAAAATTACGACAACCTTTTGCAATATGGATTTCCAATTCGGGGCGAAACAAGCGTTCGCATCGCGCATCAATTAATTACGATGCCCGGAACGCGATTTCGCGATGTGAGAAAAGTTTTTTCGCATCCAGTCGCGCTCAACCAATGCCGACTCTTTTTCGAGCAAAATAAGACGATTGAGGCGGTGACATTCTATGACACAGCCGGCAGCGTGAAGATGCTACAAGAAGAGCAACCGAAAGGGGCGGCGGCGATTGCCTCCGCTTCCGCCGCGGACATCTATGGAGGGAAGATTGTCAAACGGAACATAGAAGACAATCCCCATAATTACACCCGATTTTTTCTGTTGACGAAACAGAAGGATGTAACTATCGTTGACCGACAACCTTGGAAGACGTCGGTTGTGTTTACGACCGCGAACACGCCAGGGACTCTGTTTAAGGCGATGGCTTGTTTCGCATTGCGAGATTTGAACTTAACCAAAATTGAATCGAGGCCGCTGGTGGGCCACCCGTGGGAATACATGTTCTATGTCGACTTTCTCGGATCGGCCGCTGACCCGGTGGTCAGAAATGCGCTGGCCCACTTAGGCGAAGTTACCCGATTTCACCGCGTATTGGGCAGCTATCAGCCAACCCCCTAAATGTCGTAGTAGAGAGCGAATTCATAAGGATGCGGGCGCAAACGGACCGCCTCCGCCTCCGCCTTTCGCTTATAAGAGATAAACGTTTCGATCAATTCTTCGGAGAAAACATCGCCTTTGGTGAGAAACATGTGGTCCTCTTCCAGGCAGGTAAGCGCCTCATCCAGCGACCCAGGCATGGACGGGACTTTTTTCATTTCTTCAGGTGACAAATCATAAATATCTTTATCGAGCGGTTCGCCCGGATCGATTTTATTTACAATGCCGTCTAAACCGGCCATGAGCATGGCCGCGAAAGCTAAATAGGGATTAGAGGCGGGATCAGGGGGCCGGAACTCAACTCGCTTCGCCTTTGGACTGTTGGAGTACATGGGAATGCGAACAGCAGCCGAGCGATTGCGGCGGGAATAGGCTAGATTGACCGGCGCTTCGTAGCCTGGCACCAGGCGTTTGTAGCTATTCGTTGTGGGCGCAATGATGGCGGACAGGGCGCGCGCATGGCGCAGCAATCCACCGATATACCAAAGCGCAATTTGGCTCAAGCCAGCGTAATTATCGCCGGCAAAAAGCGGTTTATTGCCACCCCATAAACTTTGATGCGTGTGCATGCCGCTGCCGTTATCGCCGAAAATTGGCTTCGGCATGAACGTCACGGTCTTGCCGTATTGGTAGGCGACATTGCGAACAATGTACTTGTACAGCATCATGTTGTCGGCGGACTTCACAAGGGTGTCATATTTCTGATCGATTTCGCATTGGCCACCACTGGCAACTTCATGGTGGTGGCACTCTATCGTCAAGCCGCACTCAATCATGGTGGCGACCATTTCGCTGCGTAAATCCTGATAATGATCGGTGGGAGGAACCGGGAAATAGCCTTCTTTATAGCGCGGCCGGTAGCCCAAATTATTCGATTCGCGGCCGGAATTCCAGCGGCCTTCTTCGGCGTCGATAAAATAAAACCCGCTGTTCGGAGTTTGGTCGAAGCGAATGTTATCGAAAATGAAAAACTCTGCTTCCGCGCCGAAATAGGCAGTATCGGCCAAGCCGCTATTTTTCAGATACAACTCGGCCTTCTTGGCGATCCAGCGAGGATCGCGATCATAATGCTGGCGGGTAATTGGATCGATAATATCGCCGGTCATGACGAGGGTACGAGTCTCGGCGAAGGGGTCCATAAACCCGGTCGCCGGGTCGGGAATAATGAGCATGTCGCTTTCGTTGATAGCGGCCCAACCGCGGATGCTCGAACCATCGATGCCGAAGCCATCTTCAAAAGCATTCTCATCCAACATGGCGATGGGATAAGAGATGTGGTGGCTTAATCCGGGAAGATCTGTGAATCGTAGATCTATCTGGCGAGCGTCATTCTTGTTCGCAAACTCTAAAGCCTCTTGCGCTGTCATGCAACCTCCCGGGCGCTTGGTAGCGCTCCGAACCGCTAGCATAGCGCAGTTAAAGACTAAGTGCGATGCTGATAAAAGCAACGGGAACGAAACAAATGACGCCAGCAACAGACACCGGGCAGATGGCATTCGCGCTCAGCTTTGAGCGGCGCATCTACGGGGTGAGCGAACTCAACGCCGCGGTGCAAGCTTTGTTTGAAGACCGGTTCCGCGCGATTTGGGTGGAGGGCGAAATCTCCAACTGCCGGCCTGCTGCGAGCGGACACTTTTACTTTTCGCTGAAAGATTCCGAGAGCCAGATCAAATGCGCGCTGTTCAAAGGAGCTGCGCGCTTTGTAAAGTTCCGTCCGCAGGATGGAATGCGGGTGCTGGCGCGCGGCAACCTGGAAGTCTATGAGGCTCGCGGCGAATATCAGTTAATTGTTGAATTGCTCGAACCGCAAGGCGTCGGGGCGCTGCAGATTGCTTTCGATCAACTGAAGAAGAAACTGGCCGTTGAAGGTCTGTTCGCAGCGGAGCGGAAGCGGCCGTTGCCGGCTTTCCCATCGAGGCTTGGGATTGTGACTTCAACCGATGGCGCAGTGATTCGAGACATTCTGCATGTGCTCGAGCGGCGCTTTGCGGGATTGCACATTCGCATCTTCCCTGCCCTGGTACAGGGCGAAGGCTCCATTCAGCAAATTTGCGCGGGACTGGAATATTTCAGCGGAAACGGCTGGGCGGAGGTGGTGATTGTCGCGCGCGGCGGAGGGTCGCTCGAAGATTTGTGGACCTTTAACGAAGAATCGGTGGCGCGCGCTATCCATGCTTCGCGCGTTCCGGTGATCTCAGCAATCGGGCATGAGACGGATTTCACGATCGCCGACTTCGTGGCCCGACCTGCGGGCGCCTACGCCTTCGGCCGCAGCCGAACTGGTGATTGTGACGCGGGATAGTCTGCTAGAGCAACTGGGGGCGGAGAACGCCAAAATGTTGCAGGCGCTGCGATACCGGCTTGCCATGAGCGCGCGAGCCCTGCACGAACGCGGCATCGATCGCTCTGAAACTTTGATGCACCGAGCGATTTCGAGGCGCGCTCAGCGCGTCGATGAGTTGGAGTTCGCATTGCGCCGAGCCTTTCGAACCGTGATCGAGGCTCGGGTTAAACGCTGGCAGGACGTCAATCGCCGACTGGAAGCGAACGATCTGCGGCTTCGCCTGGCGCAGGGACGGCACAGGCGGGAAAACTTGGAAGGGCGCACGTTGCGTGCCATGAAAGACCGGCTTGGGCAGGCGCGTCATCGGCTGGAATCACTCGATTTGCATCTGCGGCAACTGAGTCCGCTATCTGTTCTCAGCCGCGGCTATGCCATTGTGCAAAACCCACAAGCCCAAGTGCTGCGTTCGTCGTCTGAAACAGGACCGGGCGAAGACTTGACAGTGCGGCTTAGCCGTGGATCCTTGAAGGTGATTGTGAATCAGACGCGCGAATGACGCGGACGGTTTTGTGCGCTCCTTATACTGAAATTTGGCTGATTCTTCCCCATCCCGGGCGATTTGTTTACTAAGCGGTGGACTGGATTCTTCCACCGCGCTGGCGATCGCCCGTAAAAACGGTTTCGCTTGCTATTGCCTGTCGTTCGACTACAACCAGCGCCATAAAATCGAATTGGCGGCTGCCGCCAACGTGGCGCGGCAATTGGGCGCGGTGGAACACCGTGTGGTTCAGTTCGACTTGCGCAGCTTTGGAGGCTCGGCTTTGACCGGGGACATTCCGGTCCCGAAAGATCGGGATGAATCGCAAATGTCGAGCGGTATTCCGATTACCTATGTTCCGGCCCGCAACACTATTTTTCTGGCTTTCGCGCTGGCTTATGCCGAGGTTGTGGGCGCATCGGATATCTTCATTGGCGTGAATGCGGTCGATTATTCGGGCTACCCGGACTGCCGTCCGGAGTTCATCGCGGCGTTTGAAACGATGGCAAATCTTGCTACCAAGGCGGGTGTTGAAGGCAGGTCACGCGTCAAAATTCAAGCGCCGCTGCAGGAAATGACCAAAGCGGATATTGTCCGAAAGGCTGCTGCGCTGGGGGTCGATCTTAAACTCACGCATAGCTGCTACGATCCAGCGCCAGACGGCCGCCCCTGCGGCCATTGTGACTCGTGTATTCTGCGGCGCAAGGGCTTTGAAGAAGCCGGCGTGGCCGATCCGCTGGTTGTGCCGTGAAAATTGCCGAAATCTTCTACTCGATTCAAGGGGAAGGAACACTTTTGGGTGTACCTTCGGTATTTGTCAGGACATCGGGGTGCAATCTGCGCTGCGTGTGGTGCGACACGCCTTACACTTCCTGGTCGCCCGAAGGCGATGATCTCAGCGTTGATCGAATTGTGGAACGAGTGGCCGAGTTTCCGGCTCGGCATGTGGTGATCACCGGCGGCGAACCCATGATTGCGCCGCAGATTCAGCAACTCAGCAGGAGTTTGAGAGAACGTGAGTTGCACATCACTATTGAGACGGCGGGGACGACTTATGCGCCGCTGGAATGTGACTTGATGAGCATCAGTCCGAAACTCGCCAACTCAACGCCGGTGGAGCGCGATAATGGCCGTTGGGCCGCGCAACATGAAAGGCTGCGCTGGCAGCCCTCCGCCATAAAACAATTGATGACAGCTTACGACTATCAGCTGAAGTTTGTCATCAAAGAGCCGGAGGACTTGGCCGAGGTGGAAACGATGCGCGAGGCCCTGGGTGCGGCCGCCGGGAAAGTGCTGTTGATGCCGGAGGGCACCAAAGCCGAAGTGATCCGGGAACGGGGGCTCTGGCTGGCCGAAATTTGCAAGCAACGAGGTTACCGGCTGAGCCCGCGACTTCACGTTGATCTTTGGGGTGACAAGCGTGGCGTCTAAATTGGTGGTTTGCCTCTGGCTTGGTTCTCTGGCGTCAGTCGTAAGTGGCCAGAATTTTGTCGGCAGCAAAACCTGCGTGGATTGCCATCCGGGGATCGCAAAAAGCTATGCTCAGACGGCGATGGCGCATGCGAGCGGTCGAGTTTCCGATTTGCATCTGCCGGACGGTCAGGTGCGAGCCTCTACGGCGAACGTCGTTTACAGCATCAAATGGACCGACACCGGGCCGCAGCTCGGCTACCGCAAGACCACGTCCGACGGCGCAACGCTCGAAGGTGATAAAGTGCTGCGTTACTACATCGGCTCGGGCACCCACGGGCGAGGGTTCATCTTCGAAGAACAGGGACAGCCGTTTGAAACGCCGGTGGCCTATTTCGGCGCAAATCGCGGCTGGGACGTCGCTCCGGGGTATGAGAAGGAAACCTCTATTTTCCTGGGACGCAAAGTGGAATCGGCCTGTCTTTCTTGCCACTCAAGCGGCGCCAAGTCGAAGGAGAATGAGCTTTTTGAGGAAGGCGCAATTTCCTGCGAGCGTTGCCATGGGCCGGGTGAAGCGCATGTGAACGCCATGCGTACGGGCATGAAGACTCTGTCTTCGGCAATAATCAATCCGGCTAAGCTTACGCCTGAGAAGCGTGACAGCATCTGCGCCCAGTGCCATTTGACAGGTGAGACGCGTGTTCTCAAGCCCGGCCAAACTGAGTTTTCCTTCAGACCAGGCGATGCGCTTGAAGACCACATCGTTCCTTTCGTTTGGACAAATCCCGATAGAAGCGAGTTCAAAGTGGTCGGGCACTTTGAAGGCCTGTGGCAGAGCAAATGCAAACGCAGCAGCGGCGATAGACTTTCGTGCCTCACTTGCCATGACCCGCATGTGCAAGTGACCGAGGCAAATAAAGCGGCGTACTACCGGCAGAAGTGTCTCGGCTGCCACGAAACGTCTTCTTGCCGCTCACCCAAAGAAGCAAGGGCCCAGAACAACGATTCCTGCATCGCGTGCCACATGCAGAAACGCGTTTCCACCGATGGCCAACACACGGCATTCACCGATCATTGGATTCGTCGATTTGCGGAAACACAACCGCAATCATCCCGCTCTCTAGACCTAACGGCCTTCTGGCCCGAACAAGCCACGAAGCGCGATTATGCCTTGGCCGATGCAGACGAAGCTTGGCAGCACGGGGACAGTGCCGCGTTCGAAAAGGTACATGCCGAATTGGAGGCCGTATTGCCGGGAACCGCTAAAGACGCAAATCTGCTTGCCCAACTCGCCTACACCGACGATTTATCCCGCCAACCAGCTAAGGCTGAAAAACTTTATCAGGAAGCGCTTGCGGCCGATCCGGAAAATCTTTTGGCGCTGACTAATCTGGGAACCCATCTTGCCATGCAAGGCGATTTTGGCAAGGCGATCGAGCTTTGGCAAAAGGCTGTTGCGATTAACCCGGGCTTGCAGGCATCCGGGCTGAATTTGGCGCGCGCCCTTTGGCGTCAAGGGCATCAGAAGGAAGCGATCGAAACGGTGCGAAAGACTTTGAGCCTCTACCCCGATTCGCAGACTGCACTCGAACTGCTTAAAGAGATGCAGCCTTGATCGCATCCGATAAAATTGAAGTTGCACTTGTCTACGCCTAAACGCCGCATTGGCGCAGTTCGTTACTTAAACACAACACCACTGGTTTGGGGCATGCTGCACGGCCCGCAGCGTGATGCGGTTGATCTCAGTTTCGCTATTCCTTCTATTTGCGCTCAAGAGATCGAACAGGGGGTTTGTGAAATTGGATTGGTGCCCGTCGCGGAAGTGGCGCGACAGGGTCTGGAGATCGTGCCCGGGTTGGGCATTACTTGTCTGGGCGCGGTGCGTAGCATTTTGCTTTTTTCGCGCGTTCCGTGGGCGCAGGTGCATACGCTCGCCGCGGATACCAGTTCGCGAACGTCGGTGCAATTAGCGCGTGTGATTTTGCGGGAGAAGTTCGGAGTGGAGCCCGAAATCAGTTCTCACGAACCGGACTTGGCGGCCATGATGCGGCACGCGGATTCGGCGCTTATCATCGGTGACCCGGCTCTTCACATTGACCCGTCTAAAACGCCCTATGAATGGCTGGATCTCGGACAGGAATGGTTCAATTTGACTAAGCTGCCGATGGTTTTTGCGCTTTGGGCGGGCAAACCCAAACTCGCTCTCCACGAATTGATTGAGGTGACTCGCGGATCTTACGAATTCGGCCGTGCCCATCTCGCGGAGATTATCGAGCGCGAATCGTTGGAACGCGGGTTCTCTCAGGCGTTGGCCGACGAATATTTGCGCCGCAACATTCGCTTTGAGATCGGCCCGCGAGAACGGCAAGGGCTGGAAACGTTTTTTGAACTGGCACGACTGACCGAAGGAGCAACACTGTGATTAGCCGTCAACAGGCAATTGACCTCTACGCCAGCGACGATCTGGTTGGCATTGGCATGGAAGCGGACGCCATCCGGCGGAAACTTCACCCGGAAGGCATCGTCAGCTACATTATCGATCGCAATATCAACTACACGAATTTCTGCACCGAATATTGTAGTTTCTGCGCGTTTTACCGCCCCATGGGCCATAAGGAAGGCTACGTTCTTCCAACCGAAACCATCCTCGAAAAAATTCAAGAGACCAAAGACCTAGGCGGTACAGGCATTCTGATGCAGGGTGGATTGCACCCCGATCTAAAGATCGAATGGTACGAAGATCTGCTGCGTGCGATCAAAGCGCGCTTCGACATTTGGTGCCATTGTTTTTCCGCGCCTGAATTGATGAATATCGCGGATGTGTCCGGCATTTCCTTGCGAGATACGATTGCGCGCTTGCGCGATGCGGGTCTGGATTCTATTCCCGGCGGCGGCGCCGAGATTCTGGACGAGCAGGTGCGTCACCGCATCAGCCGGCTCAAATGTTCCGTGGACGATTGGATCAACGTGCACCGCACAGCGCACTCTTTGGGAATGCGAACCACCGCGACGATGATGTTCGGAACCGGCGAGACCATGGAGCAGCGGATGAATCACTTCGATATCGTCCGGCAGATTCAGGAGGACACCGGTGGCTTTACAGCCTTTATCCCCTGGTTTTTTCAGCGCGAATATACCTCGCTCGGCCGCTTCGTGAAGGAAGAAGCGACGGCGGTGGAATACCTGAAAATGCTGGCCCTTTCGCGAATCTATCTGGCTAATATTTCGAACGTTCAAGCCTCATGGGTTACGCCGGGCTTGAAAGTTTGCCAAGTGGGCTTGCGCTTCGGCGGCAATGATGTGGGCAGCATCATGATCGAAGAGAACGTTGTCTCCGCCGCCGGAACCCATCACCGCGCTACGGAAGAGCAACTGCGGCGTCTGATTCGTGACGCGGGTTTTGTACCGAAGCAGCGGGATACGCTTTATCGCACTTATTTTCTGAACTAAGAACTGGCCACAAAAAAAGCAAAGCGCTCACCCCGCAGGATGAGCGCTTTGCTGTTGTTATAACTTCCGAATTTTCTAGCTTTGCTCTTCCTTTTTGGCCGGGCGGCTAGCTTTGATCTTCTTGGTTTCCAGCGATTTATTTGCCCAGTCTTCGGCCTGAGCGATGTCGGCCTTGGCTGCATCCGGCGAATCTTCCAGGTCGGCTTTCTTTCTAAGCAACAAATTGAGATACGTCATGGCATCCTCGTTTTCCTTGTCGAGGTCCAGACATTTCTTCAAGTTGGTGATGCCGTCGTCAATCGCTTCGCCGTATTTTGCTTTCATATCGGCGCGCACTTTCGCGTCCTTGATCGGGCCGGGTTCTGTAGACGCCATCTTCAATTCAACGCGAGCTGTCTGAATGGGAGAGTAAGCCTTTGCCCAATCGATGACACCGAGATAGTAGTACGGCTCGGCTTCGCGTGGATTGGCTTCAATGCGCCTGTTATTCCACGACTTCGCCTCGTTCAGAGCCTTTTCCTTTTCATCAGGCGTTCCCGCCTGTGCCGAGTTATAGGCCATGGAAGCCATCATCGCCAGCGCCAGCGGGTTGTTGGGATCCTTCTTCAACACGTCGTTGAATTGTTCCGCTGCCATGTTGTGATTCTTGACGTTGTCGGGATTTTCCGCGCCCGGCACCCACTGAATGTAATACGATGTCGCCAAATAAAGCTGGGCGTTTTGGCTGCTCGGATCGTATTGTACGGCTTGCTTAAAGTGCGAAACCGCATCCGCGTATTTTCCGTTCTTGTATGCGATAACGCCCTGATTCAATTGATCGCGCGATTCCAATTTCGCGCAACTTGTCAGCAAGCCGGCTGAACCGCAGAGCGCGACTACCAAACCAGTCCGCACGAGAGCATTTGTCTTTTGCATATTTCGTATCGCCTTTCTCTCCAAAAGAAACGATCTTTACTGGCCTGCTTCCACTTTCGGAGTCATGATGCCGACCTTATCCAACTCCGCACCGCGCGCATCGTCAATCGCCTGGGCGACGTATCGATAGTCCACGTCCGGGTCACCCTTGACGAAAACTACCTTAGTGGCACGACTCTTGAAGATGTCTTCGAGCTGCGACGTCAAATCTTTTTCTTTAACAGCGGTGCCATTGATCTGCAGGGAATGATCCTTGGCCACCTCAATGACCACGTTCGGATCCTGGTTCGGCGGCGGCGGCGGCTGGTTCGGCGGCGGCGGCTGGGGCACCAGAGTGTCCAAACCGTGCGGCGTCAATGGCGTGATGACCATGAAGATGATCAACAATACCAGCAGCACGTCAATCAGAGGAGTTACGTTGATATCTGCTTTGGTTCCGCCGGAACCACCAACTGACATTGCCATAGTTTTATCCCTCTATCTCTAATCTCTACAGATTCGAAACTTTCTTCTTATCCTGAATGGTCTCGGTAATTAACCCAACCGAATCCACGCCCGCGGTACGCAGGTTGTCGATGACGTCGGTCACGGCAGAAAAACGCGCCCGGGCATCGGCCTTTACATAGACCGTTTTATCGGAACGGTTGGTCTGCAAATCCTTCACCTTGCCCCCAAGATCTTCAGGGTGAATCATCAAATTGCCAGGCGTCAAGAAGTCGCGGCCATCTCGCGTAATCGTGATCATGATGGCGTCTTCCTTATCCGCATCTGGAATCTTGCGATCGTTGTACGTCTTCACCATGGTCACGTTCTGTCCTTTTGACAACATAGGCGTGATGACCATGAAGATGATGAGCAAGACGAGCATCACGTCCACCATAGGCGTGACGTTGATTTCAGATACTACGCTGGGAGCTTTTTTCTTTTCCATTGCTCTGATCCTCTACTCTTCCTAAGACCGCAGGCTCAACTTTGACGGTAAGGGAGGCGGACTGGCTGTGCGGCCCGCACTCCCCCTCCGCGATTCAACTTAGAGAGCGATCTTTATTAGCTTACTTACCAACCTTGGCTTGCGTACGCTTCAGGAAATAGTCGATCAGCTCGGAGCTCGAGTTGCCCATTTCCACGTTCGAACGCTTCAATACGATTGGTGAAATAGTTGAATACCCAGACGGCGGGGACGGCCACGAATAGACCGAACGCCGTGGTAACCAGCGCTTCCGAAATACCGCCGGCGACCGCGCCGATACCAGTCGACTTCGAGGCCGAAATCGAACGGAACGCGTTCATAATGCCGAACACCGTGCCGAACAATCCGACGAAGGGAGCCGTTGAACCGATCGTCGCCAAGCCGCTGACACCGCGCTTCAATTCGGCATGCACAATCGCTTCAGCGCGTTCCAAAGCGCGGCGCGACGCTTCGATATCGTCACCGGAAATCTCGCTGCTCATTTGATGAGCTTTGAATTCCTGCAAACCGGCGACCACTACTTTGGCCAGGTGGCTCTTATTGAAACGATCGGCGATCTTGATCGCTTCGTCCAACTTGCCTTCACGCAACGCACCCGCCACCGCCGGCGCAAACGCCCGCGATTGCTTACGTGCCGCGTTATAGGTAATCATGCGGTCGATCATCACGCCGATAGACCACGCCGACATGATGAACAAAACGAAGATGACCAGTTTGGCCACGACGCCCATATTGGCCCACAGGGACCGAAGGTCGAAATTGATTCCATCGGCTTCCTGCAACAGCCACAATGCCCAAACTTGAAGTTGTAATACCATTTTTTTCTCCTAAGTTAAATCGATCTCTATATCGGACTTGCGAAAAACCTTCACTCTCTCACACACTTAATTGCCACAAAGAATTGCGGTTTTGCGCGTGCCGCTCCAATTTGAAGGCAGCACGCACCGCACTTTCTGCAGCCTACTGGCTCAACGTGAAGTTCACGATGATATCAGTAATAACTTCCACCGGCGATCCGTTCAGCATCGTCGGACGGTATTTCCATTGCAAAACCGCTTCTCGTGCTGCGTTCACCAACAGTGGGTGACCGCGCACCAATTGCAGGTTCTCAATGTTGCCTTCTTTGCTGATAGTGGCGGTAAATTCAACCGTGCCCTGAACGCGCGCCGACTTGGCGAGAGGGGGATAGATCGGCTGAACCTTCTTCACCAGGTTGGCTTCCATGACGTTGCCGCCGATGCGTTGCGGACCCGACGGTTTCGCCTTGGGCGGTGGCGGCGGCGGCGGCGGTGGCACACCACCAATCACTCCACCAATCACGCCTCCGGTCGCTCCACCTTCCACACCACCGACTACGCCCGTATCGGGCGGTGGCGCGGATTCCTCAATGTGGGCGATGGTTTTAGGAATAACTCTCGGGGCCATCAATTGGTTCGATACGAACTGCTTGACGACCGGCTTCACCACTTTCACAACCTTCTCCGGCGGGGGCGGCGGAGGTGGCGGCGGAGGCGGCGGGGGGGGTGCTACCAACATGCTCCGCAACTGAGCACTGGGCAGCGTCTGTGTATAAATCAGGGGAATCAGAATCGCCACGCCGATTAGACCCAACTGCAGCAGCAATGACAGAAAGATCGTGTACGGCTTCTTGGTTTTCTGCGTCCCGTCTACAAATGTTTGATCGAACATTTCAGTTCCTCACTCCGGCCTGTCCCTAGACAACTGGCCAAATTTCTCAGATACCCGTCATTTGGCGGTCTTAATCGGCTTGGCCGCCTTTATACCTTTATCACTCACCGATGAACGCCCCTGTGCCGCCCGGCCTTCCGACAAATTCCGCCAGAAGATCAGGATGGGGCAAGCCACAAAGATCGAAGAATAAGTCCCGATCATAATACCAACAACTAGCGCGAAAGAGAATCCACTCAAAACTTGACCGCCCCAGATGAAGAGCGAGAGCGCAGTCAGAAACGTCAAGCCCGAAGTCAAAATCGTACGGCTCAACGTCTGGTTGATGCTCAAGTTGACAATATCCACGAACGATCCGCGCACACCCAGCTTCAAATTCTCGCGGATGCGGTCGAAGGTCACGATCGTGTCGTTCATTGAATAGCCGACCAGGGTGAGCAACGCAGCGATCACAGTCAGATCGATGGGCTTATGGAAAATCGAAAACAACCCGATGGTGATGATCGTGTCGTGAAAAACGGCGATCACCGCCGCTACGCCATAAATCCATTCAAAGCGGAAGGCAATGTAAACAAGCATCGCGCCCAGCGCGACTAACACGACGTCAATCGCTTGCTGGCGTAAATCGGCGCCAATCTTCGGACCCACCGTGCTCGCGCCTCGAATCGCGAAATCGCCGGCTTGGCACTGTTCCTTAACGACAGCAAGAATTTTCGAATTCATGCCCGGTACCGAAGCCAGTTCGTCGAGCGAGCCGAGCAAACCCAAACGCCCAGGCGCATTTCGATAATCGCTAATCGATTTCGTCAATGCTTGCAGTTGATCTTCAGACAAACCGGCGCCCGCTTGAGCGAGCGGGGTACGCAGCCGATCGGCGATCGCTTGTGAACCCGCCAAGTTGATGTCGAGCTTCTGGTCGCTGAGGTTTTTGTTAAAAGCGGAGTTCAAGGTGGAAATCATATCACCCCGGACGATTTGCAACGCTTTGTCATCGCGCGCGCCGGTCTGAATCAAGACTTCCTGGGTTCCCCCGATCTCCTGCACTTCAATTTCCCCTGCTATCTTTTGGCGCAATGCCTGCCGAATGGCGTCGGCCGGAGGACGGTGTATGAAACTGACATCCATCTGCGCGCCACCCGTAAAATCTATTCCATACCTCGGTCCACCATTGAGCCACAGGCTAACCAACCCTGCCACTGTGAGCACCAGCGACAGGATGATGAACGGCCACATGTTGCCGATAAAGTCGTAATTCGTTTTCTTGAAGATTTCCATCTATCTCTTTGGGCCGGCATCTTTTAGGGTAGACACCGAAAATTCACAATTGTTCCCGAACCTCAGCTGTTGAATTGCCACTTCCAGTACCGGCTCTAAATGCTAAGCGTTTGCACCGGCTTGCGTGACAACTCCCAGTCAAAAATAAACCTGGATACGAACACGGCCGTGAAAAGATTGGCAATCAAACCGATCACCAACGTCACAGCAAATCCCTTCACCGGGCCCGATCCGAACAAAAACAAAATGGCACAAGATACGACGGTTGTAATGTGCGTATCAATAATGGTTAAGAACGCTTTTCCGAAGCCGGCGTCCACGGCCGGAATCACGGCTTTGCCCGCCCGTAATTCTTCGCGAATGCGCTCGAAAATCAGAACGTTGCTATCCACAGCCATACCGATTGTCAATATGATCCCCGCGATGCCGGGGAGTGTAAGCACTGCGTCGAAGTAGCTTAAGCAAGCGATCAAAATAATGGCATTCAAGACCAACGCCAGTGTCGCGTTGATGCCACTCATCTTGTAATAGAACAGCATTACCGCGATCACAGCGAGAACTCCCGCGATACCGGCGATAAAACCCTGATGAATCGAATCGGCGCCGAGCGACGGGCCAACAGTGCTTTCCTGTTCGTACTGGACGCTTGCCGGCAGCGAACCTGCTTTGAGGTTCAATGCCAGATCTTTCGCTTCTTGCTCGCCGTTCTGTCCCTCAATCCGGCCGGAGTCGCTGATCTGACTCTTGATGTTCGGCGCTTGCAATACCTTGCCGTCCAACACAATCGCTAAGGGACTTCCAATATGCGAGCCTGTAAAATCGGCAAACCGCTTGGCCGCATCCTGGCTCAGGGTAAAGTTCGTGTCCCAGGAGCCCGGCATCGTCCCGGGCGCGGGCTTCGCGTCGATGATCTCCTGTCCGCGCACAACAGGCGTGCGCGCCACCACATAAACCCCGCCGCCCTTCCCCGTCTGTGTACCTTGCCCGACCAATTTCGTTCCTAGCGGCAGCACGCCACCCTGCTGCGCCAGCGCCTCTTCCCGGCTGGCGAACGGGCCGCCCTTCACGTCGTAGAGTTCCAAAACGCCGGCGGTTTGAATGATTTGTTTGACCCGCGCGGGATCGTCGGTTCCCGGCATCTGCACCAGCAACTGGGAATCCGCATCTTCCTTGTGTTGCTGCACAGTCGCTTCGGTCAAGCCCAACGCGTTGATTTTCTTGTCGATCGTGTTCTTGGAAAGGTCAAGCGTATTGCGCCATAACGCTACCGCCGCCGTGGGCTTTATGGTCAGCCGGTAATCGGTGGCATTCACCGAATTCAGAATCCACTCGGCCATTTGATCGTTCACCACGCCGCGCAAATTCCCGGCTTGCGTCGATGGCACGCCTTTCACCTCGATGGCCACCAATTTGGCGTCTTCGATGCTCTTCGCCTCGTCGACGGTGACTTCGCTCACCGGAATATTGGCTTTCCGTAACGCGTCGCGCAAACGGTCGGCATCGGTGTTCGCTTCCTGGTTGAACGCGTCCTGCTGCTGCACCTGAATCACCAGGTATGTGCCACCACGCAAATCCAGGCCGAGGTGAATGCGCTCGTGCCAATTGGCCGCCAACTCATTCATGTTCCTTGGCAATCCGATGATGCCGTAAATGCAAAGGAGAATGACTCCAATAATGAAGAAAAACTTGTATCGAAGATTCGTTTTCATTGTTGCTGCTGTCCGTTACCGCTTCCGGATCATGACGTTCATTTCTTACCGCTGTCGTCCCCCGCAAGCACGCTTGTCACAGCGCTCCGCGAAACTTGCAGTTTCAAATTATCCGGCTTAACGCGAAGTATCAGGGTATCATCGTTCACCGCAATAATGGTACCGACCAAGCCCCCGCTGGTAACTACAGTTTGCCCATTCTGGAGCGACTTCACCATATCCTTCTGCTTCGCCTGCTGCCGTTGCATGGGGCGAAACACCAGAAAATAGAAAATCGCGATCATCAAAACGATCGGAATGGCCTGCCCGAACATCGACATGGGTCCGCCGCCCGACGCGGGCGTTGATTGAAGCAGCATTAAAGAATAAAGCATTTGGTTCTGTTCCAGCTTACCCAAGACACAGCTCAGGCCTGACTCTCCACGGCCCGCTGGGCCTGGAAACGGCGCAACCATTCTGGATAGTGGCTCAGTAAGATAGCCTGCCTGATCTGGCGCATAATGTCAAGAAAGTACTGGATGTTATGCAGGGTGGCGAGGGTCGAGAAGAGAATCTCGCCTGCCTGAAACAAATGGCGAAGATACGCTTTGCTGAAGTTGCGGCAGGTATAGCAAGTGCACTCCGGATCGAGCGCGCTCTGATCCTCCAAATACTGCGCGTGTTTGATCACGACCTTTCCTTGCGAAGTAAAAAGGTAGCCATTACGCGCGTTCCTGCTAGGCAGTACGCAATCCATCATGTCTACACCTTGCGCCACATAAAGGGGTAATTCGTCAGGCATGCCGACGCCCATCACATAGCGCGGCTTATCCCATGGCAGCAGCGGCGTGGTGGCCGAGGTCATCTCTTGGCTGAGATCCCTGGGCTCACCCACCGAAAGCCCGCCGATCGCGTAGCCAGGTGCCTCCAAGGGAAGCAGCGCCTCGGCGCAGGCTCTGCGCAGGTCTGGATACATCGAACCTTGCACAATCGGAAACAGCGCGCAATGCATGCCCTTTTCGCGACTCCGGTATTGCGCAAACCCCTTTTCAGCCCAGCGAATGGTTCGCTTCATCGAAGCTTCCGCCGCCTCATGAGTGGCCGGATATGCCAGGCATTCATCAAGAACCATGATGATGTCACTGCCCAACGCCAGTTGCACATCCACCGTGCCCCCCGGCGTAAACATGTGACGATCTCCGTTGAGGTGCGATTGAAACAGCACACCTTCATCTGTCACTTTGCGCAAACCGTCCAGGCTGAAAACTTGAAACCCGCCGGAATCGGTCAAGATCGCGCGCGGCCAGGACATGAATTTGTGCAATCCGCCCATTCGTTCAATCCGCTCGTGGCCCGGCCGCAAAAACAAATGGTAGGTATTCGCAAGAATGATCTTGGCATCTAGATCTTCAATTAATTCTCGCGGCGTCAAGCCCTTTACCGTGCCCTGAGTACCTACCGGCATGAACACGGGCGTCTCAATGGTTCCGTGCGTTGTATGCAGCAATCCGGCTCGGGCGCCCGTCTCCTTGCATGTGGCCTGTATTTCAAAACGAAGTGCGTTCACTGTGCCTTTATGTTGGCATGCGGGCGGCCTACCCTTCGGCCAGCCGGTAACTGCAATACTTGAGTCAGCTTCGTATGATCGATAAGCCGTATCTATCAAACTCACCCGCTCAACGAATCGCCTTGATCCATCTGGAAATCCTGCGCGAATTGCGTGCCGCCCTCACTGCTCAAAACATCGAGCCGACAGGGCCTTGGTTCACACACCATTTGAAAATGGACCCAATTGGCTTCAATTTCGATATCTGCATCCCCATCGCAAGCGAGATTACTGCTGCCGGCCGTGTGACTCCTGGCGAACTTCGAGCTGCCACTGTAGCCCGTACCGTTTATCGCGGCCCTTATGAGGGCCTGTTTGCCGCCTGGAGCGAATTTGGCACCTGGATTTCGGCGAACGGCCACGTTCCGGCAGCCGACCTTTGGGAAATCTATTTGCTGGGACCCGAATCAAGCCCTGATCCGGCAAAGTGGCAAACTGAATTAAACAGGCCGCTGGCGGCGTCAGCCTAGCCTGTTCAGTAATGCCGAGCCGTTCTCGCCGCATTTTGGTCCGCGCGACAAATTGGGTTGGCGATGCCGTAATGTCCATCCCTGCCCTACAAGCCTTGCGCCTGCACAATCCGCAAAGCAAGATTTCCATCCTCGCTCGTCCTTGGGTGGCAGCTCTCTATGGCCGCGAATCTTTTTGCGACGAACTCATTCCCTATGAAGCTCCGCGCGGCTGGCGAGGCTTGGGCGAAAAACGCGCTGTGGCGTCTCGGCTTCGTGCCGGCAAGTTCGATTGCGCGCTCCTACTGCAAAACGCCTTCGAGGCCGCGGCGCTGGTCCGCTGGGCCGGGATACCTATTCGCGTTGGTTATGATCGCGATTCCCGCGGCTGGCTCTTGACACACCCAATTCCGTTGCCTGGCGCCAACGACACGCCGCGTCATCAGCGCTTTTATTACCTCGAACTTCTAAAGCGCGCCAAGCTCATTCCGGGCTATGACAACGAAACCGTGATTCGCCTAGGCGGCGCTGCCGACGCTGCCAAGCAAGGACGCAAGCTCTTCCAAGCTGCCGGCATCAATTCACCGGTTATCGGGATCAGCCCCGGCGCTGCTTATGGCGGCGCGAAACGCTGGCTGCCCGAACGCTTCGCTGAAGCCGGCGCAATTCTAGCCGGCGAACGCCGCGCCCAAATCGCTCTCTTCGGTTCGCCGGAAGAAATTCCCATCTGTGCCGCGGTAGCCCAAGAGGTTTTCCGCTTAGGTCTCAATCCGCACAACTTCGCAGGCTCAACCCCCCTTGAGCAATTCGTCGAAATGGCTGCAGCTTGCGAGCTATTCTTAACAAATGATTCGGGCGCGATGCATGTGGCCTCCGCTTTGGGTGTGCCGACCGTTGCTATCTTCGGTGCCACCGACGACTTGGCGACAGGCCCCACTGGCTCTTGGAGCCGCGTCGTTCGCCAAACCGTGGAGTGTAGCCCGTGCCTGCTGCGTGAATGCCCAATTGATCATCGCTGCATGACTGCCGTTACTGCCGAGCACGTGGTTGCAGCCGCCCAACCTTTGTTTGTGATTAAAGGAAACTGAGAATTCATTGGATACCCGCACGAAAATCGTTTCGCTTGATACTCTCTCTGCCGCACTGGGAAGCAGTGAGTGGATCGCTGTTGCCGCTGCGTTCGATCCGCTCACCCTGGCTCAAGCCGAATATCTGGCTGCGCTTGCTTCGCACGGGATGCTGATCCTGGCCGTGGTGGATCCGAATCCCGACTGTCTTCTTCCCGCTGAGGCACGCGCCATTCTTCTGGCTGCTCTGAGAACGGTCCGGTTGGTTGTGATCGCGCCCAGCACTTTATTGCCCGGCTCAGCGAAACTGAAAATCGTCGAAGACAAACCTGCCGATCAACAGCGATCTCAGTCTTTCGCTGAACACGTTCGGAGCCGCCAAACCGGGCGATGAGCGATGTCACGAGCATTCTTGTAGTACGTCTCGGCGCGATGGGCGATATTGTTCATGCGCTTCCCGCAGTCGCGAGCCTGCGCCAGTCGTTTCCCAAAGCCCAGATCTCCTGGGTCGTGGCGAGCAAATGGCGGGCATTGCTCGAAGGGAATCCTCAAATCAACCGAATCATTGCCTTTGATCGACGCAACAGAAGCGCTCTTTTCGAAACGTGGCGCACCCTTCATTCCCTTCGCCCCGATCTTGCGATTGATTTTCAAGGTCTGATCCAATCCGCGCTAGCAGGGCGGGCCGCTCGCCCCGCGCGCTTATTTGGTCTTGATCGATCCCAAGCCCGCGAATCTCTCGCCGCTTTGTTCTATACGCAGGCCGTCAAAGTGGCGGGGCCGCACTGCGTTGAATTTAATCTCGAGCTGGTTTCGGCCGCCGGTGCAACCGATCTGACGGGCCAAGCCTGGCTCCCTCAAGGCGAGCCCGAAGGAGATCTGCCCTCTGGCCCATTCATCTTCACCGCCCCTTTCGCCGGCTGGACCAGCAAGCAATGGCCGCTCGAAAACTATTCCCGGCTCGCCCATGAGTTGCGAACTGAGAACCTACCGCTGGTTGTCAACGTTCCCCCCGGCTCACGTGCGAAGCTGGCAACAATGCCCGAATTGATCGTTCACGAATCAGGTCTTCCCGGTTTGATCGATGCGACCCGCCGTGCGGCCGCCGTAATTGGCGTGGATAGCGGTCCTTTGCATCTCGCCGCAGCGGTGGGTAAGCCTGGGGTAGCTATTTTCGGTCCAACTGACCCAGCGCGCAATGGCCCCTTTCACAGTAAGTTCGCTGTGCTGCGCGCCCCAAATGCGATCACCACGTACAAGCGGAACGAAAGCATTGACCCTAGCATGTCTGCCGTTACCGTCGCTCAAGTCAAGGAGGCGCTGCTCGAATCTCTGCGCCGCCATTCCCAGTAACGATGTTCCCTAAACCCTACGCCGATTTCGTTCAACGCCTACGCGTCCCTGCCGGATTCCTCCTTCTGATTGCTTTTCTCTGGTTTTCAAAACCGACTTTGGCTTCCCTCCGCATGGGTTTACCGGTTTCGCTGCTCGGTCTGCTTCTGCGTGCCTGGGCGGCGGGCCACTTGGCAAAGAACGAGAATCTCGCGACCTCCGGCCCTTTTGCCTACATCCGTAATCCCCTTTATCTCGGCACGCTCCTCACCGCTGCTGGTCTCGTGATTGCGGCCCGCGAGTGGCTGCTGGTTTTGATCTTCGGCGTCGTTTTCCTTGCTGTCTATCTCCCCGCCATTGAACTTGAGGAACAACACCTCCGCAATCTATTTCCTGCTTACGCCGCCTACGCTGCCCGCATCCACCGTTTCCTTCCCGTCGCAAAATGGCCGGGTCCGCCGATACCGTTCTCGTGGCCGCTCTATCGACGGAACGAAGAATACAAAGCCCTCGGCGGCTTTCTCCTGGCGCTTGCCTGGCTCGTTTGGAAATCGCGCTAATACACTGAGCGGTGTAAAATCACGGCAGCAATGTCGCTAAACTCTCGCTGTCTGTGGCTCGTGATCTTCATCACTAGCGTCGCTCCCGCTGCGGACCTCAATGGCCTCACTCCCATCGGCGCTCTCGCCAGCTACTCGCGCTCCGCCGACGGCATCACTGTCAGATGTGCCGACCGCTCCGAAGTCCGTTTCCAAGTTCTGGCCTCCGATCTCGTCCGCATCCGCGCCAGCTTCGCCGCAGGACTGCCCGAGCACGATCACTCTTGGGCAATCGAAAAAACTTCCTGGGAGACTCCTACTTGGAACCTCACCGAAGAACCCACGGGCCTTCTCCTTTCTACGGTAGACCTGGAAGTGTCTATCGGCCGCTCTCCGTTCCTCATTGAATTTCGTGACGCTAACACCCACAGGGTCATCAACTCAGATGCATTGCCCATGGCATACGATCCCTCTACCGGAGCCATTGGCGCTGCCAAGAAGTTTCCTCTTGAGGAGCACTATTATGGCTTGGGCGAAAAGGCGGCCCGCCTGGACAAACGCCGCGGTGAATTCAGCATGTGGAACAGCGATACGCCCGCTTACCACGAAGGCACCGACCCCATTTATCAAGACATCCCTTTCTACCTTGGCTGGCAGGATTTCGGTGCCTACGGCGTGTTCTTCGATAACAGCTATCGCACACACTTCGATTTCGGTTCAAATCATCAGGGCTACGTGGCTTTCACTGCGGAAGGCGGTGAAATGGATTATTACTTCTTCTGGGGTCCATCCATCAAGAAAATCCTCGGCCGCTATGCCGAACTCACCGGTCACATGCCCATGCTGCCGAAATGGGCGCTGGGCAATCAACAAAGCCGCTGGTCTTATTTCCCCGACACCCAAGCCGAAGAAATCGTCGCCAAGTTTCGCGCCGAAGACCTTCCACTCGATGTTCTCCATCTCGACATCCATTTCATGAATGACTACCGCGTGTTCACCTGGAGCCCCACGCGCTTTCCCAACCCCTCTGCCTTTACAGACAAACTCGCCAAACAAGGTGTGAAAGTTGTGGTCATCGTCGACCCAGGCATCAAGTACCAGCCGCCGGCACCCGACGCCAGCGATCCCCCGATCAAACCCGAACTCGCTCCGCAAGACCGTTCCTACTACACCTTCAATCAAGGCTTAAAAAACGACTATTTCCTCAAACGTGCAGACGGCAAACTGTGGATCGGTAAAGTGTGGCCAGGCGATTCCGTCTATACCGACTACACCATCGACGCTGCCGCTCGTTGGTGGGGCGATTCGCTGCGCGCCTACACCGACCATGGCGTCGCCGGCTTCTGGAATGATATGAACGAGCCGTCCGACTTCATCGACCAGACCGGCAAAACGCAAATGGACGTCGTCAGCTACGACGGCGACACGCGTTCTCCCTACGCCAAGAATCGCAACGTGTTTGCCCTGGGCGAAGCGCGCGCTACCTACGAAGGACTCCGCCGCCTGCGCCCCGATGAGCGCCCCTACATCATCACCCGCGCCGCCTATGCCGGCATCCAGCGCTATTCCACCATGTGGACCGGCGATAACACCGCCACGTGGGAATCACTTTCACTGGCGATCCCCATGTACGAAACACTCGGACTATCCGGCGAGCCATTCATCGGCAGCGATATCGGCGGCTTTATCGGACGCACTAATCCTGAATTGATGACGCGCTGGTATGAAGTCGGTTTCCTCACTCCGTTCTGCCGCAACCATGCGCAAATCGATGCGTACGACAAGGAACCGTGGCGCTTCGGCACTTATTACGAGAACATCATTCGCAAGTACTTAAAGCTGCGCTACCGGCTGCTTCCCTTCCTCTACAATACGCTCGAAGAAGCACACCGCACCGGTGTTCCGATTTTCCGCCCGCTGATGTTGAACTACCAATCCGACTACAACACGCTTACGATCGATGATGAGTTCATGGTGGGCGACGATCTGCTCGCCGCTCCCATTTTGCGGCCCGGTCAGACCAGCCGACTGCTCTACTTACCCGCGGGCACCTGGTTTGAGTTCTGGACCGGCAAATCCGTTCAAGGTGGCGCCATGATTCAAGCCGAGGCACCGCTCGAAACCGTCCCGCTTTACGTCCGCGCGGGCGCGATTCTGCCAATGGGCCCTGAAATGAATTACGTCGGCGAGAAGAAAGGCCCTTTGAGCTTCGATGTCTTTCCCGACTCGCAAGGCCAAGCGGAGTTGTCTCTCTATGAGGACGACGGCATCAGCCAAGCCTACGCAAGAGGTGTCACCCGCCGGACATCGGTTCGTTATCGGTCGTCGGGCGCGGGCGCGGAAATCGAAGTCTCGGCCGCCGCAGGTTCGTATCAACCTGGCGAAAGATCGCTAGTGTTTGAAGTTCATTCGCAATCTACGGCACGCGAAGTTATGGTTGATTCCAAGGCTCTCTCGACGACAGCCTGGAGCCAAGCCCCAGGCTCTTTGCGCATTGAGATCGCGGACGATAGCCGCCCGCACACGATTCGAATCCGGTAAGCCGAATGCCGCGAAGCTGAAGCAGAGACTAAACTAAAGCTGCAGCACTCTTCTCAGCCCCTCGTCGACTGATCTCTGAAGCCGCGGGGCAAGTGTGCAAACGTACTCCGTGAGGAAAGCGCGATCAAGGGTTAGCAGTTGCGACGTGTTAACCACGGAATCACGATCAAGCTTCGCCTCCCTCGCCGACAACAAGACGTTCCCGGGAGCCTCCGCGAGACTCAGGTTCGTCGTCACTACGGCCGCAATTACAGTGCTGATGCGACTAGCGTTAAACGCATCCGCTTGCACCACCAGCACCGGACGCCGGTATCCTGGCTCGGAGCGCCTGGGATCCGGCAAATCAGCCCACCAAATGTCGCCGCGCCGAATCTCGCCTATTTCTGCCAGTCGTCACGCCCCAGCGAAACCAGTTGGGCCCGTTCAAGAGAAGGATCTAAGACGGACGACTGTTCAGCGTAGACCGTGTTTAAACGCTCTGTTACGGCCGAATCTTCCTCTTTTTCCAGAAATTCAGCGATTGCTCTCGAGTACAACCGGCTTCTAGATATTCTCATTTTGCGGGCCGTTGTTTCGGCCCGCTGGTATAGTTCGTCGGGAAGCGAGATCGCGGTCTTCACGCCTCCAGTATAACGCGGGTTATACCCACACCGTCTACCACCTCGTTCGAACTATTTCCCCTTCGCGCTCGGCCGGTCATCCGCCTTCAAATCGCCCAAAGCATACTGAATCCCCGCCAAGAGATGTTCCAAGAACTGCTTGTTCGCATAAACCTCTTCCGCGTGTCCATGCGCCGCGTAAAACACTCGTCCTTTACCTTCGCGGCGAATCCAACTCAGCCCGTAATCATGATCCGCTCTCGGGTAATCTTCCTTGGCCTTATCCGCGTCACTCATCTTTGAATAATCAATGCTCGCCAGCACGTGCACGTTCTTGCGCGACCAACTATTGACGCTAAACGTATACGTTTCGTCATTAATGGCAAATCCATCCTTGAACATCGCCGTCAACGGGCTATTGGGATCGTCGATCTTGTACACAATGTGCTGCGGGTACAGCCAGTGCCACTTGAAATACGCGCCGATCATCTTGTTGAAGTCAGGCCAGGTCCCTTCTTGATGATCCGGCCCCTGTTTGGCAGCTTGAGGCGCCGGTGGTGCGCCGCTGCGCCGCGGACGCGTGCTAAACAGAAGCCGCCCAAACTGAGCTTTGAAATCCGGCACGCTCACTTTTCCTGCGTGCTCTTTGTCCACCTCGTTCGAACCACTTGTCCGCCAAGCCGTTCAGTTCGGCCGCATCCAGAGTCTTGTCGTCATTTGTATCGGCTGCGCCCATGATTCCACCGGCCATCATTCCTCCAAACGCCGGCGGATCGGTCGATCGGTGATAAGAATCGGCCGCCGCGTGAATTCCCGCCAGCCCTTTACCGGAGCGGACGAAAGCCAGCAGCGCTTTCTTGCGCGCCGCGGTCACAGATGGGTCCGAATCATCCAGAAAGAACCCGGTCGTGCTGTCCAGAAAGACCAAGTCGTACTTTTTCAAATTCTCCGCGGTAATGACAGCCGAGTCGTAACTAACGTCTGTCGTCCAAGCTCCGGTCTTCGTTCCCAACTCTTCGACAGTTTTCGCCGCCAATGGAATCGACGAATGCACAAAACCCGCCGCCTTACACAGCACCAGCACTTTGCGCGGTTTCGCAGGCTGGGCGGGAGCCGAGGTTGGCAACGCCGCCTCCATCTTTTCCGCATCCGCCGGTTTAGGCGTTTGGCTCTGCGGCGGCGAGATCATCCTTAAAAACGCATTTTCCGGAAAGGCCGCATTCAGCGCTTCCGCCAGTTGCTCCTGGTTTAGGCTGTCCTTCCCGCCCAGCCATTTGGCCATCGCGCCCTTCAACTCATCGCGCGTGATGAAGCCATCGTGGTTAGCATCGGCAGTTTGAAAGAAGTCCGCATCATCGGCCGCCACAGTCAAAGTGATACCGGCCGCGAGGATCAGAACAAGTTTAGAAAAACTTCGCATGCGTCTGATACTATCGCGCTCGCCCCTGTGATAATCTTGCCCACATGAGAGTTGGCTGTTTCACCCCGTTGTTGTCGCAATTCCCTCTGGACAAAGTTTTTGAAAAACTGAAGAAGCTCAATATTTCAACAGTAGAGCTCGGTACCGGCAATTACCCGGGTGATCCGCATTGCAAGCTCTCGATGCTCACCAACGAAAACGAACTCAAAGAATTCAAAAAGAAGCTTGCCGATCAGGGCTTCTCCATCAGCGCACTGAGTTCGCACGGCAATCCGTTGCACCCCGATGCCGCTACGGCGAAAGCGTATGCGGACACCAGCAAGCGCACCATCGAACTCGCCGCCAAACTCGGCGTTCCCATGGTCATCGATTTCTCCGGTTGCCCGGGCGATAGCGATAGCGCCAAATATCCGAACTGGGTTACTTGCCCCTGGCCGCCCGAGTATCTGGATGTTCTGGATTGGCAATGGGAAAAGAAGGTCACTCCTTTTTGGCAGGCGCATGGCAAATTCGCCAAAGATCACGGCGTGAAAATCGCCATTGAAATGCACCCGGGCTTTGTTGTGTACAGCCCTGAAACCATGCTCCGCCTCCGCGCCATCGCCGGCGATGCCGTGGGTTGCAACTACGACCCCAGCCACATGTTCTGGCAAGGCATCGATCCCATCAAGGCCATCCGCGTCCTTGGCGATTGTATCTTCCACGTCCATGCTAAGGATACGCAGATCTATGACGCGAATCTTCCCAAGAGCGGCGTTCTCGATACGAAGAAATATACCGACGAGAAAAACCGCGCCTGGATCTTCCGCACTTGCGGTTACGGCCACTCTTTTGTCTGGTGGAAAGAATTTGTTTCAACGCTCCGCATGTTCGGTTACGATTACGTCCTTTCCATTGAGCATGAAGACAGCTTGATGTCGCCCGACGAAGGCCTGACAAAGGCCGCCGAATTCCTGAATCAGCTCATCATCCGCGATCAACCCGCCGCTGCCTGGTGGGTTTGATCTGTTCCCCTGAGGGCGCGACTTACTTCCCGCCGCGCCTTCATCCCTCAAATCCGAACTTCTTCCCAACCCAAAAGCTAAAATAAGAACGTTTCTTTAAACCGAAGTCCTCAGGAGAATCATGAGCGGTAAAAATATTGGCATTTTGACCGGCGGCGGCGATGTCCCCGGCCTCAATGTCGTCATCAAAGGCGTTGTCTATCGCGCTAGCACGGATGGCCACAACGTAACCGGCATCCGCCTCGGCTGGAAAGGCCTGACCGATCTCAATTTCGACGACCCCGAAAGCGTCAAGAAATACGTCCTTCCCCTCACGCGGGAAAACACCCGCCGCATTGACCGGACTGGCGGCACCTTCCTCCATACCAGCCGCACCAATCCATCGAAGATGAAGAAAGTCCCCGACTTCTTCAAAGCAGACTACCCCGGCCAGCCGCCCTACGACCTCACGCCGCGCGTCCTTGCCAACCTCCAAAAACTCGGCCTCGATTCCCTCGTTGCCATCGGCGGCGACGATACGCTCTCCTACGCCGCAGTCCTCAACTCAAAGGGATTTCCGGTTGTTGGTATTCCAAAGACGATGGATAACGACGTACGCAACACCGAATACTGCATCGGTTTTTCCACCGCGATTTCGCGCGCCATGGATGCGATTCAGCGTCAGCGCACCACAGTTGGTTCTCACGAACGCGTCGGCATCTTCCGCGTCTTCGGCCGTGACGCCGGCTACACCGCGCTCTATACCGCCTACGTCACCTCCATCCGTTGCGGCATCCCGGAATATCAATTCGATGTCGGCAAAATGATCGATCTGATCATGACCGACAAAAAGAACAACCCCAGCAACTACGCTCTTGTCATCCTTTCCGAAGGCGCCAGTTGGCAAGGCTATGAGGTAAAAGAATACGGCGAGCCCGATGCTTTCGGTCATCGCAAGAAATTCAGCGTCGCCGAAGCGTTCAGCGACGAAGTGATCGCTCGCACCCATGCCGAAACGGTCGTCAGCGATCTCACCTACGACCTTCGCTCCGGCGCCCCCGACTTCCTCGATAATCTTGTTGCCAACACGTTCGGCACCATGGCCTACGACTCCATCACCACAAGCAATTTCGGGAAAATGACGGCCATTGCAGACGGTAAATTCGCGATGGTCCCCATTCCCGACCCCAAGCTTGGCCCCCGCAAGGTCGACCTCGCCAGCATGTACAACACGGAGCGCTACCGGCCGACCTACACAAACAAGCAAGGCTTGCCCGTCTTTCTCACTCACGCATAAGACGCATGAGCACGCAAGCCACAATCAACGATCAGATGCCCTTCTCCGAAACCGTCGAAGCGCAAGGGCATCTGATCGATTCACACATCATGGAGCGCATTTTCGATACGGTCGTTGAATTCGGCGGCCGTTTCGAAGTCGAGCATTTCTCCATCGGCCGCACGAATAGCGATCCTTCTCGCCTTCGCCTGCGCATTGAAGCCCCTTCTGAAGACGACTTCGAAAAAATGATGACGCAACTCCTTGGGCTGGGCTGCGCCACAGTGGATACCGGCGAGGCCGAAACCCGCAGCGCCGAAAAGGACCGTTGCGCGCCGGAAGATTTCTACTCAACCACCAATCAACGAACCCAGGTGCGCATCGGCACGCAGTGGATCGAATGCGCCAATCAGCGCATGGACGCCATGATCGTTATCTCTGGCAATACCGCGACTTGCCGCCGCCTTCGCGACATCAAAGCGGGTGACAAAGTGGTTGTCGGCATGAAAGGCATCCGCGTCATTCCCGAATCGAAAGAGCGCGATCGCCAGCAGTTTGCGTTCATGAGCAACGACATTTCCTCCGAGCGGCAAGTCGAGACCGCCGTCGGCCAAACGGCTGCCATCATGCAACAGGTGCGCCGCGACGGCAAGAAAATCATCGCCGTTGCCGGTCCCGTCGTGGTGCATACCGGCGGCGCCGATCCGCTCTCGCGTCTTATTCGCAGCGGCTGGATTGACGTCGTACTGGCTGGCAACGCCCTCGCCGTGCATGACATCGAAGCCGCCCTGCTCGGCACTTCCCTCGGCGTCCGGAGTTCCGACGGCCGACAGGCTCAACATGGCCACCGCAATCACATGCAGGCGATCAACGCCATTTACCATGAAGGCGGCATCGAGGCCGCGGTCGCCAGTGGCCGCCTGACCAAAGGCGTGATGTACGAATGCGTCAAAGCGAAAGTGCCCTACGTCCTCGCTGGCAGCTTGCGTGATGACGGTCCCCTGCCCGGCGTCATCACCGATATGAATGCCGCGCAAGACGCTTACGCCGAACAACTCCGCGGTGCCG
>CAVYUL010000013.1:0-17335 GCA_963771405.1 Bryobacterales bacterium | reverse complement strand
CCGAGAGATTGATCTGGGTGGATGCGGACCCCACCGCGTTCGAGCTTGCGGGAGGCAGGGCAGTTGCTGCGGCCGGAGTTAGAGATGAAGCTTCATCCCATTACGGGTGAAGCACTGTTGACCGCTCTGGACGAAGAAGATCTTGACCTGGAAGAGCGCTTGCAACGCTGCCAGAAGGATGCGCGGCAGCTTGTGCCGGTGAAACCGGATTTGGCATGGGCGCGAGCGCGGCAGGCGGTAGCGCTGGTGGGCCGCCGCGATTTTGATCGTGACCTCCGACGTTCGTTCACCGATCATCGGGCACGGCTCGAAGCATACCTGACGCTGGCTGAAGTTTCGTTCCAGATCGCAGTTCGCAAAAAGCATCTGGCGCCTGAGCTCGGCAAAATCGATATGTACGACCAGGCGGCCGACGGGGCACGCAACGCCGGGAGATCGCATTTGAGTTCGGCCATCCATGCGGTTGGCCGAGCGGAGCGGGCACTTGGCACGGAACGGTTGAATGAAATTGCCGGCGCCATTAGACGAATCAACGAAGCGCGCGAAGAGCTGCCGGCCTGGTTCACTACTGAGATTAATGCCAAGGCCCTCCAGTGGCTGGATGAATTGGAGCAGCATATTGAAGCCGGCGACAACCCGCTCACGGCCAATGATATTCTGCCGCCGTTTTTCGACATACTCGGCTTTCCAGATGCGGCGGCACGGAAAGAGCGGCTCGCGCAGCGGTCGGTCCATATCTTGATGAAGAACCGGCGCTTTGCGCAAGCGCTGACGATTCTTGAGCAGCAACCGGAGCCGAATCGCAAACTAGTCGCCGAATGCTATGAGGAAACGAGTCAATTTGCGAAGGCCGCCGCAGTCTGGTTGGAGTTTGGCGACCGGAATCGGGCATTGCGATGCTTCCGTTCGATTCCGGATTTCGCGGCATCGCTGAAGTTAGTGCGGGAAATTGAAGGCCATGCGGCCGGCCCGTCGCTTGAATGGCTGGCGGAACTGGATGCGCTGGTGGCGAAACGGCCGGATAACTTCAACCGCGCCGTTCTGGCGCCGGAAAAACGGATTTTGGAGGAAATGCTGGAACGGGCGCTGGGTGTGCAGCGGAAGAAACCGACGCTGAAGAAAAAAGCGGCTACAACGGGGGAACTTAAGAAGGCCCCGGTTACGAAGAAGGCCGTTCCGGTTAAAGCTGTCCGCCCGAGGCGCTCGCAGAAGGAAGTTTTCTGAGGAATAAAGCCGGGTGGCCCAACGGCAGACTACCTCAGGTAACGATCTTTATTTGCCGTGTTCCGCCGGCCAGCCATCGGATTTTTCGAGATTGTGGAAAGCTTTTGAGATCTGTTTGGCCAATTTGGCGTTGAAGGTTTTTTTGTCGTTCAGCTCACCGGCAAACGCTTGCCAGAGGTCTACGAAGCGCTTCGCTTTCGTGTAAAAGTCCAGCGCGGCGAGACTCTCCTTCGCCGCAGCTGCTTTGTCTTTGGCTTCGTTGGCGGCCGCTGGATCGTTCGCCCAGCGTTCAAAGTTATCCTGTTGAATTCGGCGTTCGGTGTCAGTGTCGGTCGCTAGCGGCTGTCGGGACGCACTCGGCAACTGCGCCCACAGCATCTGACCACAAAATAAGATAGAGAACACAAAAACTTTTTGCATCACCACGCTCATTTCCTAAGTGGGATTGAGTAGTTGTTTGTATCATCGGTCGAATGGTCATTTGCCTTAATAAAATATTTTTTTGCCACTCTGGGCGTGCTTGGATTACTCGTTCATCCAACGGAATCAGCGTCTTCCAGGGATTGCTCCCGGTTTTGGTTAATTAGGGCCTTACTTCGCGATTTCTCGCAGTAGCCGACTCGAATTCCGAAAACCGGTTTTCGAGATCAGCCTGCGCCGTGGCCTTGTCGCTCGTCGCCAGAAATGCTTTGCACGACTTCGAGTTGATCCCAGCGAAGCATTGTTTCACAGAGGTACGGTAAGACGCGTCGGTCCAGAAGCTCGACCCGCTCAGGAACGAATACTCCAAGCTATTACGGACAATCTGCTTCAGTTCGGGGTACGTCAGACCGTAAGTTAGGACGGCCCGCAGGTATTCCTGGGTGAGGTGGCTGCGGTTCACGCCTTCGTCGTCGGTTGAAATGACCACGGGAACGCCAAATTTGCGAAAAATGGGGAACGGGTGATCATTTCCCTTCACCCCGAGGATGAGATCGTTACTGGTGAGATTTACTTCCACCGCGATGTGCTTTTCACGCATCTGATGGAGCAATTCCAGGGAGCCGGTCTCATACATAATGTCAACGCCATGGCCGATTCTTTCGGCGTGGCCCGGTTCAATTGCTTCGCGAATGTGGAATCGCAAGCCCGCCGGCGGCACCAAACCCGACGTCAGCTCGCCGGCGTGGAGCGTGATGTGGACGTTCGGATAGCGGCGTTTGGCGAAATCGACCATTTGCATATGAAGGTGGTAATTGCGCATGGCGTTGAGGCCGTCTTCGGGCTGAACAAAGTTGATAGCGACAACGCGAGGGTCTGTGGCGGCCAAGCGGAAGCCCGCCAGCGTCTGCGCAAACACCTGTTCCTTGGGGAATTCGCGCAAAACCTGGAAGACGTAACGAAAAACCACTTGGCAAGGCGCGGAATTGGGTTCGCTGTCACAATGCAGCGCTTCGCGACGGCCGCTTTCGAGGTCATCCACTTTCTTCTTCAGACCATCGGCCAAGTCGTTGAGACCGTTTTGATCGAGTTCATCGGCGGTTTTTCCTAGATCTTCGCTCAGCCCGACCTTCGCGCCGAGTTGGGAGATTGGGCCTGTGCCCGAAAGCGCCATGAGTTCGATATAGGATTCGTTTTGCTGGGCTGCGCGCCGGGCGAGTTCGGCCACCAAATAACCGGGGTGGGCTTTATCGGCGGCTGAGTAGAGATCGAACGAATCGAAAAAGTGATCATGCGGCGATTGTTTGCCCGGCACGAAGTTGCGCATTGAATAGGTGTCGATGAGCCGGTTGACAGTGGCGTTGTCGCGATCGGCTTCGGTGGCCGGTTCATCGGCAGGCGTCGAGCAGGTGGGTACGATCTTGGTTGTTTGCTTATCAATACAGAGGCCGTTGTCGGCGGCGGCTTGAATGTAATCCTCCGCATAGACGGCGCCGGCCAGGTGATTGTGTAAATCGCCCCCCTTCGGCATACGGAGCAGAAAAGCATACAACTCCGGAGGGCTTTTTCGCGCTTGATTGAATTGCTGCTCGATACTAAGTGCGGGCGCAGCCTGCAACGAGAGCGCTACCGCAAGACCTAAGACGACGCGCAATGATTGAACCATTGCCAACAAGATAGCAACAAGTTTTTGGCCGGTTTAAGGGCGGGTAACGCTACCGCGCCACTCGCGCTTCAATGTATCCGGAGGGCTCATCGATCGGATAGAAGACCTGATTCGGATTGTCCATTCCGAACTTGGAAAGATCAAAGAGAATGCAATGTTTGTTGGGCATGACTAAGTGGATGTCACTCACTTTTGGGAATGCTTGTAGCACGGCGCCGGCCATATCGTAAAGCGTCTGTTGGACGGAAAGACTTTTGTGGGTGGCAAAGGTAGTGAGTAGCTGAGAGCGGACGCCGGCGTGGGTCTGATTGAAATCGATATCGTTGCTGGCGTAGAGCCAATCGGCCTGAAGAACGGTGCCGAGCAATCGATCGTTGGTTTCGGCGAGCGTCGTGTACTGGTCTTTCAAGAAACCGCTGAAGGCGGAATCGGTTGTTTTCAGGATTTGTAAATCGCGAATGCCGCTGCGAAAGGTTTCGACAGAACGGGTGGCGACGAGGGTTGTGGTTCGTCTTTCATTGCCGGCTTGGACGAATGCCGCGGCACTTTCTCCGATACGCGCCCAAGGGACCTCCTTAATTTCGAGGCGCACTTCGTTGGCATGGGCCACGGTGGCCAAGAAATGGCGCGCCAAATCGCGAGCGAATTGTTCCACGCTGGAGATTCCGTTCTTCCGCGCCAGAACGTAGACAGTGTTCTTCATCGTGTCCGTTGGGAGAACAAGGCTGTTATCGGCTTTTGTGAATGCGCCGCCAAATGCGCCTTTCAGGAAGACATCGACAGTCAGTTCGCGCAATTCGTGCCGGTTATCGAGGCGTTGCACATAGGTCAGCCTGACCTTGGTTTTGCCGTAGGTGTCAAAAACGATTGTGGCCATTATTTTTAGCTCCCGCGATAGGTGGTGTAGGCGAACGGACTGAGGAGGAGAGGAATGTGATACTGCGAAACGCCTGCCGCCACCTTAAAGCAGATTGTTATTTCAGGATAAAGACCGTCGGGCGAATAGGATGTGATGTCGAACACAAGGCGGTAAATTCCTGGCGCTAGCGCGACGCCTTCGGGGAGCAGGTTGTGACAACGGCCGTCGGAATCGGTTTGGGCTGCGTTGATTTCGCGGTCCGCTTGGAAAAGGCGCACGGGGACTTGTGAAGCCGGCTTGCCGCGGGTGGTATCGAGGATGTGAGTGGAAATTCGGTTCATGCGAGAAGTTTACGAAGACGGAGCAGCGTGATTTTTTCCTGCTCGGCGGCGGCGATTTGAAGTTCCTGATCGGGCTGGTTCGGAAGACGGGTTTCCAAGAGGTGCAGCATCTCTTCGGCGGATTTGGCGGTGGCGCACACAATAAAGATGTAGCCGAATTTATCGAAATAGAGTTGATTCAGATCGGCGAGACGGCTAGCTACGTGGGCGGCAGCGTTGTCCATACCACTTTGCTCCTGCTGAGACCAGGCGCTCACTTTGCCTTTTTCGCCGATTTTGGGATGGCGCGCGAAAGCTTCCAGCCAGTCGGACGGTTTGAGGTGGCGCCATGCGAGAGAGGATGAGTCTTCGAGTTCTTTTAGATTCTGGAACGGTCTACCGGCAACAACGTGATTTGCCCAGTTTGCCGAACCGCAGCATTCGAGAAGTTTTGGGGTTAACTTATCGGGCGGGGCGGCGTTGAGTTCAGCGAGAGTCACAGAAGACTCCTGAGAAACTCGGCGAGCAGATTCTGAGTGACGAGAGAACGGTATTCAGAAGTGGAGCGGATATCGTCAATCGGTCGAATTTCTTGTAAGATCCAGTCTTTGGCTTGTGAGATGAGGGGTTCTGTGAGGCGCTGTCCGGAAAGTGCGGTCTCCAGCTTTTCACAGCGTAGCGGCACTGGCGCGACGCTGCCGACGGAGACACGGAGTTGGTTGACCTTGGCGCCATCCATCTCCGCCACACCGGCCAGACAGACTTTCGAAATGGCCTGCGCCTTGCGGGTTCCGACTTTTCGCAGATACTGCTTGCGGGGACGATAAGAGCGCTGCAAATGAATCTTGATGAGTAACTCATTCGGCTTCATTTGCATGGTTTTGTAGCCAGTGTGGAATTGATGATACGGAATGCGGCGCGAACCGTCAAGGGAGGCCAGTTCAATCTCGGCATCGTATACGAGCAAGGCGGGTGGACTATCCGCCGCCGGCGATGCATTAGCAATATTGCCGCCGATGGTGCCGCGATTTTGATTGGCCGGGCCTCCCGTCCAGCCGGCTGCTTGGGACAGGAGTGGAAATTCGCTCTGGACGATGGGGTGCCGCAAAATCGCGGCATGCGTCGCAGCGGCACCAATGATCACTGAGTCAGAGAGTACCTCAATCTGTGTCAGATCGGGAAGGTTGGAGATGCTGACGAGCTTTCGAAATGGCAGACGGCCGGCGTTGAAGAGAACCATCAGATCGGTGCCACCGGCGATGGGACGCCAATCCGGATCGGTGTCCATCAACTCAAGGACCGCGCTTAGATCCGCCGCAGTGACGAGATCAAAATCGGGAAGATACGATCTCATGAGTGGTGCAGGCTGACCAGTTCCACCGCGTCGAAGATCTTTTGATATCCAGTACAACGACAGATATTCCCGGCAAGGCCTTCGCGGATCTGTTCTGGCGTGGGGTGAGCGGTATGAGTAAGCAAGGCGTGTGTGGCCAGAATCATTCCTGGGGTGCAGATTCCGCACTGGGCGGCGCCGGAGGCAGAGAAGGCGTCCTGAATTGGTTTCAAACAAGAGCTTTCGATTGTGACGATGTGTGCTCCGTCTGCTTGCTTTGCCGGAACCAGGCAACTATTCACCAGTTGTCCGTCTAACATGACGGAGCATGCGCCGCACTCACCTTCGCCGCAGCCTTCTTTTGTGCCGGTGAGGTGGAGATCTTCACGCAAGACGTCCAGCAGGCGCTTCATGGGATGGACAGTTACGGTTTGGGGCTGCCCGTTTACATTCAGAATGACTTTTGTTTCCGGCATCAGGCGGCGCACCCTGCGAGAATGTCTTCGGGCAATAGGGGAATGTGATGGAACGAAACATCGAGCGCGTCTTCGATGGCGTTCAAGATAGCCGGGGCGGGACCGTCCATCGGCAGTTCGCCAATCCCTTTCGCGCCCAAAGCTCCATGCTCATACGGGATTTCTTCAAACAGCACGCTGATGCGCGGGACATCCATGGAAGTGGGCACAATGTAATTGGTCATTTGGTTGTTGACCATGGCGCCGTCGCGGAAGAGCACTTTCTCATACAGTGCGAAACCGATTCCTTGCAGAACTCCACCTTCGATTTGACCGGCGGCGAGAACGGGGTGGAGAACGCGCCCAACTTCTTGCACGGCGGTGAACCGATCTACGGAGGTTTCGCCAGTCAGAGTGTCGACAGAGACTTCTGCGACATAGGTCGCCCATGAGTAAGCACCATAAGCATCACCGTTGTATTTTTGGTCATCCCAGTAGATGTTGGCGGGTTCTTGATATTGAACGGAGACCTCTAATGGTCCATGGGAGGCACACGCGGCGGCAAACTGTTCACAGGTGGAGTCTTCGGGAACTCTGAGTTTCTGCTTCAAGCACTGAGCGGCATTCTCAATGAGCTTGCCGATGATCATGCTAGTGCGGGAGGCGACGGTGGGACCACTGTTCGGTACTCGCGAGGTATCGGGGCGGAGAATGGTGACCCATTCATAAGGGATATTGAGTGTCTCAGCAGCTACTTGAGTGAGTACTGTGTTGGTTCCCTGCCCCATCTCAGTCATGGAACAAAGAATCTGGACGCGCCCGTCTTCGGCTGATCTCAAATTGGCGACGGATTGCAGGTAGCGCTCGCCTGAACCCGTGAAGCCGGCACCGTGAAAGAAGGTTGCGAAGCCGATGCCTTTTTTGATTGTGCTGCCTTTGTTGGTTTCACGGAATTGTTTCTTTTTCTGAGGGTAGGCGGCATGACCGAGCGCTTTGGCCTGAAGCGAGGCGAGATTGAGGGGCTGACGAATTACCTGGCTGGTGGCGGTGGTATCGCCGGTGTGGAGAAAGTTTCGCTCGCGAAATTCTTGCGGTGAGATGGTGAGGCCGCGGGCGATTTTATCCATGTGCCGTTCCAGGGCGAAGATACTTTGCGGCGCGCCGAAACCGCGAAACGCTCCATGCGGTGTTGAGTTTGTGAATACCGCAGTGCTGCGCACTCGAACGTTCGGGCAACGGTAGGGACCCGGAGCATGAATAGTGCCGCGTGAAAGAACCACGCCCAATAGCGTGGCGTAAGCTCCGCCATCGATGACGAACTCGATATCCATGGCAAGCAACGTACCGTCTTCCGCGATAGCTGTGCGGTGACGCGTGCGAGACGGGTGCCGCTTCGTGGTGGCGGCCATATCTTCTTCGCGATCATAGATCAGTTTCACCGGTTGGCCACTCTTCCAGGCGAGCAGCGCGGCGTGGCCGGCAATCATGGACGGGTATTCTTCTTTGCCGCCGAAAGCCCCGCCGGTTTCCTGCTGTATTACGCGGATTTTGTTGGCCGGAAGTGTAAACAGAGCGACCAGGGCTTTGTGAACGTAGTAGGGACACTGCAGGGAGCCACGCACCACCACGCCTTCTTGCTCGCTGAACGTGGCCAGCATTCCGTTCGGCTCAATATAAAGCTGCTCTTGCGCGCCGGTGGAGTATTCGCCTTCGAAGATATGCGCGGCTTGCGACCACACGGCATCTACGTTTCCCTTTTCCATTAAGTATGTTTTGATGATCTTGCCTTGGCGCAAAGCTTCATCCATTTCGAAGATGGAGGGAAGCGGGGCGTAATCGATCTTTACCAGCGAGCGCGCTTTTTCGAGTAAATTCTTGTTGGCGTGGGCGAGTAGGAGAATCGGCTCATGCAAGTGATTTACGGTTTCGGAGGCGAGATAGGGTTGATCTTCGACGATCAGCGAAACAATGTTCTTGCCGGGAATATCCTTCGCAGTAACAACCGTAAACTCATCCCAAGGGACGCCCTCCAGGAAGGTGATGTTTAGAATGCGCCCGTGAGGAATGGTACTTCTGACGGTGATGCCATGCCACAGGCCTTCGGGCTGGAGATCGTCAACGTAGTCGGCTTCACCCGCGACTTTGGCGGCCACTTCCTTGCGGGGCACGGGCGAGCCGATCACGCGGTAACTCATCGTTCTTTCACTCTACACTCAGTTCCGGGGGGAACAGCGGCAAAGATACCGTTGTTATAGACGAGCTGGCCGCGGACGAACGTGGCCTGGACGCGACCCAGAAATTGCTCGCCGAGATAGGGAGAGATCTTGTTGCGGAAATGCAATTGATCTTCGGTGACTGTCCAGCTGTGATTCGGGTCGAAGACTGCGAAATCAGCGTCGAGGCCTTTGGCGATGCCGCCCTTGCGGGAATCGAGTCCGGCGAGCTGGGCCGGCTGCTCGGACATCCAACGGGCGATTTGCGAAATTGTGGCGTTTGCTTTGGTCCAAATCGCGGCGAGCGCCAAGGAAACGGAAGCGATGCCCCCCCAGGAGCTGGCAAAATCGCCTTGCTTCATCGGCGCTGGACAGGGAGAGTGGTCGGTTGCAATGAGATCGATCACGCCTGAGTGGAGAGCTTGCCACAGGCGTTCTTGATGAAACGCTGCACGAATCGGAGGCGCGCATTTGAATTGTGTTGCGCCGTCGGGGATGGATTCGGCGGCGAAATACAGATAGTGGGGGCAGGTTTCAACGGTGATCGGTAGCCCTTCGGCGCGGGCTTGCTTGAGTTCTGGCAATGCCTGCGCTGTGGCCAGATGAACGATGTGGACCGGACAGCGGTATTCGCGAACCAAGCCAATCATAAGGCGGATAGCGGCGAGTTCTGCTTCGTCCGGGCGGGATGCAAGATAATTCGAATATTTGCGGGGATCGGAAGCGATGGGCTGGAGCTGTTCGGGAAGTTCGGCGTGAACGAGCAAAAGCAGGCCCGTTTTCGCAATTACGGGCATGGCTGCGCGTAAGCCGGCTTCATCGAGCATTGTGAATTCTTCAACGCCCGACGGGACGAGAAATGCTTTGAAGCCGCGGACCCCGGCCATGGCAAGCGATTCCAGTTCTGATGCGTTTCCGGCTACGGCGCCGCCCCAAAACGCATAATCCACGAGCGCTTTGCCGGTTGCCGCTGCGCGTTTTTGTTCGAGTGCTGGAACATTGGTTGTGGCCGGGATCGAATTCAGCGGCATATCGACAAGGCAGGTATAGCCGCCGGCGGAAGCGGCGCGAGTGGCGGTTTCGAAACCTTCCCAATCGGTGCGGCCGGGTTCGTTGATGTGGATGTGTGAATCGACCAGCCCGGGCAAAACGAAAGCATCACCGAAATCGTGAAGAATGCTTTCTTTGGGGGCGGCGGCATGCGGAACGATTTCGGCGATTTTGCCGCTTTCGCAAATGACGCAGGCGGGTTCGACGCCGTCAGGAAGTACGACGCGCGTGGAACGGATGGCTAGCGTCTGATCGCGAATAAACGTATTGTCGCATTCGGGAAAACTGCTATACTTTGGCCGTTTGCACGAAACATTTTTGCAGTTGGCCATAAACCTCGCGATCGATAATGTTCGTCGCCAGTTAGGCGGACCGTTCGGAGCATTAATCGTGAAAGACGGCGAAGTGCTGGCGACTGGTGCGAATCTAGTTACGAGCCAGAACGATCCGACTGCTCATGCCGAAATGACGGCGATTCGGGCGGCGTGCCACAAATTGAATTTGTTTCAACTAGAGGATTGCGTACTCTATACAAGCTGCGAACCGTGCCCGATGTGTTTGGGCGCGATCTACTGGGCTCGCATCAAAGAGTTTTATTACGCGGGTGACAAGAACGATGCGGCGCGCGGCGAGTTCAGCGACTCGTTTATTTATGCCGAAATCGAGAAGCCTGTCGCGGGACGCTCGATTCCAGGGCACAGGCTGTTGGCGAATGAAGGATTCAGCCCATTTGAAGAATGGCTCAAGCATCAGAGCCGAATTCGGTATTAAGAAGCGAGACTAGCGAGAGTTCGAGCGAGCACACGCGCGCCGTTGGCTAAATCTTGTGGGGCGGCGTACTCGTCGGGGCGATGGCTCACACCGTCCTTGCATGGGATGAAAAGCATGGCGACTGGAGCGATGCGGGACATGAAGAGCGAATCGTGATAGGCGCGGCTGACCATCTTCTTGTACGCGATGTTCTCCGCTTTACAGGCTTCTTCGAGCGCGCTGATGACGGCGGGTCCGCAGGCGGCGGGTGGGTCGGCATTTAGAACGGTTGAAGTGATTTGCAGTTTGCGCTTCGCGGCAATCTCCTGGCACGCTTGTTCGACTTTTTGGAGGACGGAATCGCGGCGAGTGAGATCGGTATCGCGGATATCGAGTTCGAGTTTGACGCGACTGGGAATGCCGTTGGCGAGGCCGGGGAACACATCGACGAGACCGCAGGTGCCAACCGTATCGATAGAACCAGTGGATTTAGCGGCCGATTCAACTGCTAGCGCCAATTCGGCCGCGCCGAGAAAGGCGTCACGGCGTTGCGGCATCAAAACAGCGCCGGCGTGGCCGCCCTCGCCTTCGATCAAGACGCGCAATGCGGCGGGAGCGGCAATACTGGTGACGATGCCAAGGGGAATGCGCTCGCGTTCGAGGATCGGGCCTTGCTCAATATGGAGTTCGATCCAACTGCTGTAATAGCCTTCCGGCAGTTTGACGTCGCTCAGCGCGCCTTTGTACGTTCTCACAGCGTCCAGCGGCTGATCGTTACGGTCTTTCAGCGCGGATACCTTTTCGGGCGTGAGGCTGCCGCAGAGCATTCGACTACCAAGGCAACCGATGCCGAAACGGGTTGGCTCTTCGGAAATGAAGGTGAGAAGTTCAATCGAACGGCGGGGCTTGAAGCTAGCGCGTTGTAGAGCACGAATGGATTCGAGTGCGCCGAGAACTCCCACCGTGCCATCGAAACGCCCGGAATGAGGAATGGCGTCGATGTGCGAGCCGGTGCCAACAACTCCGGCGTCGGTTCCAGGCCAGCGAGCGAACATGTTCCCGATTGCATCTTCACGAACGGTCAAACCGGCCGCAATGCACTGCCATTTGAGCCAGGTACGGGCCCGTTGATCGGATTCGCTGTAGACAATGCGGGTAATGACGGGCGACTCAGTATCGGAGAAAGTAGCAAGCTTTTCGAGATCGGCGACAATGCGTTCGGCATCGATGTTAATCTGCATGGCGATTCCAATCCTTATAGATGATGTATTGGGCAGGTGTCCTACCGACGGCGCAGAACCATTGCGGGCAGAAGGGCGCCATGTAAATGAAATCACCAGCGCTGACGGGATGCCAACAGTCACCGAGACGGTAAATGCCGCCGCCGGCGATCATGAGCAGGCCGTGTTCCATGACATGCGATTCGACCATGGGCAGCGAGGCGCCGGGTTCGAAGGTCATGGAGTTGACGGCGAAATCGAATTTAGGCGAATCGGGAAGCAAGGGGCGAACTTGGACGGCGGGGTCGCCGAGGAGATGTTGCGGCGTAGCTTGACTGATGCTTCCGATGATCGGGTCGGGTGTTTTGACGCCGGAGAGAGGCTGGTATGGCTTCTCGATCACAAGCGCACGGGCAGCGGTTGCGGATACGACGGACGGTGGTTGATAGGCGAAATCGCCGGGCTTGAGTTCGCGTTTGCCGGCGCGCAGCGTGCCTTCGAGGACGTAGATGAAGCGTTGCAGCTTGATTTCGGCGAGAGAGCCTTCGGGTTCGAATTCGGCGGTGTATTGGGTGAAGCGAGCACTCGTGAGGCGGGGTGAGGCGTGAACGATCGCGGTGGCTTTTTCCATGCCGGGGAGCGGGGCGCGGACGAAGGTATCGGGAGTTAGTAACAGGTGGTTGGATTGCTGACAACTACGGGTTTGTCCAAGTTCTTTCATAACGATTCAAGAAAGCGCTGGCCGATGGCGAGGGCGAGATCAATATCTTCGGGTAAGACAGACTCGTCAGGATGATGGCTGATGCCGCCGGGAGAGCGTAAGAACAGCATAGCGGAAGGAATATGGGGGGCGAGGATCATGGCATCGTGACCGGCTCCGCTGATCATGCGGCGAGTGCCTTGGGGGCAAGCGGCTTCGAGTTTACAGGTGAGAGCGGCGTCGAGTGGAACGGTGTTGACGGAGACCGGATTGCTCCAAATGGCGGTGGCATTACGACAACGATCAAAGGCTTGTTGGCGGATGAGGTCGTCGGGATGGCGGAGGTCGAGAGAGGCGATGACCTGGCCGGGGATGACATTTGAGATGTTCGGACGCACGTCGAGTTGGCCAACGGTAGCGACAAGATCGGGGGTAGCACGGGCAATCTCATCGACAGTACTTATCCAGCGGGAGGCGGCGACGAGGGCGTCATTGCGGAGTGACATTGGGGTGGTGCCGGCGTGGTTGGAGGAACCTTTGAATGTGACCAAGGCGCGGGTCTGGCCGGCGATGGCTTCGACAACAGCAATTGGTTCGTTGGCGTGGTCGAGGACAGGGCCTTGTTCGATGTGGACCTCAAGGTAACCGAAGGCTGGGCTCGGGGTGCCGACGAAGGCACGGCTGCCGGTGAATGGGGGGGACGCAACGCCTTCCTCGCCCGCGAAGGCGATGACTTCAAGGTCGAAGGGCAGTGGGCGATTTAGGTTTTCGACGAGAGCCAGGGCAAGGATGACGCCAAGCACGCCGTCGAAGGCGCCGGCGTTGCGGACGGTGTCCAGGTGCGAGCCCATCAGGAACAGGCGCTTGCCGGGATCGACGCCAGGGAGCCGACCGAACAGATTGGTGGTTGCGTCGATATGGACGGTCAGACCGGCGGCTTTCATCCAACCGGCGACAACCTCGTTGCAGCGTTCCATCGCGGGCGAACGGAAGCTGCGGAAGATGCAACCTTCTTCGTCACTGATGGCGGCGAGTTCGCGGCAACGCGCGATGACGGAATGACCGTCGGACTTCGGCACATCCGCTATAGTAAACAAATCTTGATTCAGAAGGCGGAACAGTACTTCGAGTTCACGAAGCTCGGGACGACGTGGCGGACCGAGATTGTGGCAGGGATAACGACGTTTGTGACGATGGCTTACATCGTGCTGGTGAACCCGTCGATTCTGCATGAAGCGGGCATGCCATTGGCGGCGGTGACGGCGGCAACGTGCGTGGCCGCGGCGTTTGGAAGCGTGCTGATGGGCGCAGTGGCACGCTATCCGATTGCGCTGGCGCCCGGGATGGGGCTGAACGCGTACTTTACCTACGTGGTGGTGAAGGGCATGGGAGTGCCGTGGCAGGCGGCGCTCGGGGCGGTGTTTGTTTCGGGCGTGGCATTCCTGCTGTTGACGCTGGCGGGAATCAGGCAGATGATCCTATCGGCGATACCGACAGAGTTGTATTCGGCGGTGTCGGCGGGGGTGGGACTGTTCATTGCGTTCATTGGGTTGAAGAACGCAGGGCTAGTGGTGGCGAGTCCGGCGACGTTCGTGACCTTAGGCAATCTGCGATCGGCGGGGGCGGCGGTGAGCGTGTTTGGGTTGCTGGTGATTGCCGTGTTGCTAGCCAAGCGAGTGCAAGGGGCGATCCTGATTGGGATTGGAGCAGCGACAGTTTTGGGCATTCCGTTGGGGCTGACTCAGTGGCAGCCGTTGAGTTACTCGCTGACGGAGATGACGGCGACGGCGCTGAAGCTTGATCTTAAATCGGTGGCGGGGTTCGGATTTTGGGAGATCATCTTTGTGTTCCTGTTTGTCGATCTGTTCGACAACTTGGGCACGCTGATGGCGGTCGGGCGCGCGGCAGGATTGGTGGATGAGCGGAACCAGATTCCCCGGTTGAATCGGATACTGCTGTGCGATTCGATGGCGACGATTGTGAGTTCGTTGACGGGGACTTC
This sequence comes from Bryobacterales bacterium, assembly GCA_963771405.1. Classification (GTDB taxonomy): domain Bacteria; phylum Acidobacteriota; class Terriglobia; order Bryobacterales; family Bryobacteraceae; genus Bog-105. The sequence goes on along the minus strand of CAVYUL010000013.1, from coordinate 3,123 downwards.
GACGGTGGTGAGCTACATCGAGAGCGCGGCCGGCGTTGAAGCCGGCGGGCGAAGCGGCGTGACGGCGATTGTGGCGGGATGCCTGTTCATTGTTTCGCTGTTCGCGCTGCCGTTGATTGGAGCGATACCGACCGCGGCGACTGCGCCGGCGTTGATCATTGTCGGCAGCTTGATGATGGCGCACGGGATGGAGATCGAATGGAAGAAGCCGACGGTGGCGATACCGGCCTTCCTGACGATGATCATGATCCCATTGACCTTCAGCATCGCGAACGGATTAGCGTTCGGGTTTGTAGCTTACTCGCTGATCAGGATTGGCAGCGGCGAGTGGCGGCGGGTGCACTGGCTGGTGTGGCTGCTGACGGCGTTGTTCATCGCGCGGTTCATCTACATGGGGGCCCATGGCTAAGCTACTGCTGTTGTTGCTCAGCGCGACTTACTTACTGCGGGGGCAGGTTGAAGTGAAGGTGGTAGTGGTTAGCATGTTCGAGCGCGGCGAAGACACAGGGGACGCGCCGGGCGAGTATCAGTTCTGGGTGGAACGAGAGCACTTGGACAAAGTCTTTGAGATGCCGAATGCCTATCATCACGTGCGGATGAACGACAAGGGCGTACTGGGCATGGTGACCGGTATCGGCACGGCGAAGGCGGCGGCGTCAGTGATGGCGCTTGGGATGGACAAGCGGTTTGACTTGCGCAAGGCCTATTGGCTGATTGCGGGCATTGGCGGCGGGGACCCGAAGGACGTGACGCTTGGATCGGCGGTTTGGGCACGGCATGTGATTGACGGCGACATCGGCTACGAGATTGACGCTCGCGAGATACCGAAGGAGTGGCCTACGGGGATGGTGCCGTTGCGGAAAACGGCTCCATATGAGAAGCCAGTCCGCACCGAACTGGAAGGCGAAGCTTATACGCTGAACCAGGACTTAGTGGAGTGGGCTTATGAGCTTACTAAGAATGAGACGCTGGACGATAGCGACAAACTACGGACGGCGCGGGCGCGCTTTGTGGGCTATGAAAACGCGCAGAAGCCGCCGTTTGTGGCGATGGGCGATACGCTTTCGGCCAGTACGTTCTGGCATGGAGAACTGATGGACAGATGGGCGAACGAGTGGGTTCGCTACTACACGGGCGGCACGGGCAACTACATGGTCTCTGCCATGGAAGATACGGGCACGATGCAGGCACTGACCTTTCTTGGCAAGGCTGGGCTGGTTGATCCGCAGCGGGTGTTGGTGCTGCGGACGGTGAGCAATTTCGACATGCCGCCGCCGGGCACGACGGCTAGCGAGGATCTCAAGACGATGATGTTCGGGGCGTATTCAGCTTACCTGCCTGCGCTGGAAGCAGCTTACAAAACCGGCAGCACGGTGGTTCACTCGCTCACCGACGATTGGAACGATACTAAGTCAGGCAAGCTTCCCTTTCAACATAGTAAATGAGTGGGCCGGGCAGTTATATTTCAACTGAGCGCCTGACGCACGGATTGCCGGTTTCTTCGTGGTCTGGACGGTGTTCTTGTCGAAATCGTTTTCGGATTTGATATCGGGGCCGTTGACTTCAAACACCTCGAAATCGCCCGAAAACTGCTTGTCTTCGAGTTCAAACACGGCATCGACCGCGCTGTCTTTATGACGATTGGTGACGTTGAGGACGAGCGTTCCGTCGGTATCGAGAGCGGCGGAGGTATCGAGATAGGGCACGGCGTCGTGATCCTTCGTTTTGTAAGTCGGGCTATCGACATAGAGATCGAGAGCAGCGCCGTGGCAGTGAGTGGCGAATAACTGCAACGGGTAGTAGATGGTTTGGAGATAGATGCCTTTGTCGCTCGAAAAGATGGGCGCGATGACGTTGACGAGCTGCGCCATGTTGGCGATTTTGACGATGTGGGCGTGATTGACGAAGGTATTGAGAAAACTGGATACGACGAGGGCGTCTTCGAGATTGTAGTGTTCTTCGAGAATGCGGCGACCGCGCTCCGCGCTGCCACGGGCGCGATACCAAACGTTCCATTCATCCCACGCGATGTAGATCGGCTTTCCTTTCGGACCGGTGCTGGTAGCTTCGCGGATGCTACCTTCGGTGATTTTTATGCGGTCGGCGAGTTCGACGGTGCAAGCTTGGAAGGCGTAGTAATCGTTATCACGATTGCCGACATACATGTGGAGCGAGAGGTAATCGATGTGCGGGCGGAGGTAACTTAGAACGGTGCGATTCCAGTTGATCCAGTTGGAATCATAGAGCGATGAGCCGGCGGCGATGAGTTTGATGCTGGGATCGGTCCAATGCATGAGCTTGGCGGCTTCGAGAGCGAATTTGCCGTAGTCGTCGGCGGTGCGGTGACCCATTTGCCAAGGGCCGTCCATTTCGTTGCCGAGGCCCCAATAGTTGACTTTCCAAGGCTTTTCGCGACCATTCTTTTTGCGCAGGCGGGTGGTGGCGGTGTCCTGACCGGAGTTGACGTATTCGACCCATTGCTGGGCTTCATCCCACGAACCGGTGCCGAGGTTGGAGCAAATGTAGGCTTCGGCGCCAATGCGATTGATGTAATCGAGAAATTCGTGAGTGCCGAAGCGGTTGTCTTCGACGGTGCCCCAGGCCATTTCGAGGCGGCGGGGACGTTCGTCGCGGGGGCCGATGCCATCGCGCCAGTTGTAATTCGAAGAAAAATTGCCGCCGGGCCAGCGGAGGAGCGGGACGTGGAGGCCTTGGACGGCTTTGAGGACGTCCTGGCGAAAGCCGGCGGCATCGGAGAGCGGATTGCCTTCGTCGAAGATGCCGCCGGTGATGCAGCGACCGAGGTGTTCGATGAAGTTGCCGTAGAGCTTGGGATCGATTTGGCCGATCTTGCGATCGGGGTCGATTTTGATGCGGGCGGCTTGCGAGGAAGTCTGGCGGCCACGGAGGAGAGCGGGCGCGGCGGCGGTGACGAGGCCGGTGGCGAAGGTGCGCCGGGAGAGGACGGGATTTGGGGTGGTCATGGAAGCGCTTTCATAAGGGTATGCGTGAGGGTTGGGGTTGTCAAGATGTTTGGGCATGATTGAACCCCGCAAATTGGGTGGTTTTGTGGGAGTGCAGCGGTTGGCCGGAGTTGCGTTGCGCTTCCTCACGCTCGCTCCG
>CAVYUL010000012.1:0-71753 GCA_963771405.1 Bryobacterales bacterium | reverse complement strand
ATTAACACCGTCACTTGACGACATTATAGAACCTGTACCATTTTGTATAGCACAAAATTTTATAATACATTCGAATATATCTATTCCATTCCAATAATTTTGCTGACCTGTAAAACTTGGTGATAATGTCCATAAATTTCCATCGTGTGAATACATAGATTGGCTATAACTTGTAAGTATATAGAGATACAATTCCAAGATTTTAGAAAATGCCATTCCATTATTAAGCTCGAACAAGGAATATTAATATTTGAAAAAACTAAATTACGAGCAAACAATGTATTTGTTTCTGGAAATTTTTGTAATTGTAAATGACCACCAGTTTGAGGAAAATTTAGTTTATTAGTTCCATTTATAATTTGATTTGGAACTATCTGAATTTCAGTGAAATTCTGGTGGTAGAACATCATCTGGCGCATGCCGCTTCGGCGTTTTATACGTCGGGCATGGAACGGGCAGCGGTTTTGAGTATTGATCGGGCGGGCGATTTTCGCTCGGCGGTTCTGTTTCAGGGCGAAGGAAGCCGTTTGTTGCCGGCCCGGGAGATGTATTTTCCCGATTCGCTTGGCGATTTATTCAATCGCGTGACCGAACTGCTCGGCTACGAGGCGCGCGCCGATGAACATAAGGTGCAGTGGCTTTCCGCTTCCGGTCAACCCGCGTATCTGGACGTTTTTCGCAAAATTGTGCATCCTAACGGCGTGCACTGGCCCCGTTTTGATCGCTCCTATTTCGATACCGATCACCTTGGCCGCGGCGAATTTAGCGACAAATTCTACTCGGAGACCGGGATTGACAGCGAGAAACCTCTGGGCCAAAACATGAAAGCGGATTTAGCCAGCAGCGTGCAGACGGCAATCGAAGAAACAGTGTGCGGCATGCTCGAGCCGGCCGAGAACGTTTGCATCGCCGGTGGGTTGGCGCTGAACGCCCTGTTGATCCGCGCCCTGGAAGCGAAATTTCAAAACGTCTTTGTGCAGCCAGCGGCTGGAAATGCCGGAACGGCGATTGGTGCGGCGCTGCATGCTTGGCATAACTTCTTCGGTGAGACTCAGCGCGTGCCGTTCAGCACGCTTTGCTTGGGCCCCAGTTATGCACCAGCGCAAATCAAGGCAGTGCTCGAAAATTGCAAGCTGCGCTTCCAGTATTTGTTGACCGAAGGCGAATTGATTGGGCGCGCGATTGAAGCTCTCAAAGACAACAAGATTGTGGCGTGGATGCAGGGGCGAATGGAGTTTGGGCCGCGGGCCTTAGGCAATCGTAGTATTCTCGCTTCGCCGCTCAATAAGTATTCCACTGAGAATCTAAACGTTTTCATCAAACATCGCGAGAATTCGCGGAAGTTTGCCGCCTCCGTGCCGCGCGAACAAGCGGCCGAATACTTCGAGGCCGGTGCAAACGCGCGCCATTTGGCCACGGTGGCTCAAGTCAAGCCGCAGCATAGAGATATGTTTGCCGCCGCGCTATTAGGGCACGATCTGATTCGAGTACATTTAGTCGATAAGGAAGAGAACCCGCTGTATCATTCGCTCTTAATGGCGGCAGGCGAAGCCAACGGATTACCGGTGTTGTACAACACGAGTTTCAACTTGTTTGGCGACCCGCTGGTTTGCACGCCGCGAGATGCGGTGCGAAGCTTCTATTCTTCGGGTATCGATGCGTTGTTCGCGGGCAGTTTTTATCTCGAAAAGTAATTGGTTTTAGGCCGTTGAGCGGTGCTAAGATTTGGAAGTAAACGCTATGAGGCGGCTTTGGCTAATTGGAGTTTTGCTAGCAGCAGCGATCAGCTTAATCGCCGCACCAACACGGCATAAGCCGGCTAAAGCAAAACCTGTAGCTGCGGGGCCTCACCGGCCCATGACTCGCAGCGAAGTACAACCTAAAGTAAAAGGTAAGCGCCGGGACACTGTGGCCGTGCGTCGAGTGTACGTTAAGAAAATGGTACACGGGCACATGGTGACCGTTTCACGCGCCGTGCGCGTAAAAGCCGGACCGGTGATTCCGCCGCATCCTGACCCCGCTCGATTGCGCGAGATTCAGCAAGCGATGGCCGACAAAGGTTACTTCAAGGGCGAAGTAAACGGCGAGTGGAATGCGGATTCGGTGGATGCGTTGAAACGCTTCCAGACCGATCGCAGTTTGACACCCGATGGAAAAATCAATGCACTCTCATTGATCGGTTTAGGACTTGGTCCAAAACACGACGGCAGTATGGCAGCCCTGCCTGCCCAAAAGCCGGAAGCGAGCAGTCCACAATAGGAACGGAGGTCATTTGTTAGATGATCGTCGGCGTTCCGAAAGAAATCAAAGATCACGAAACCAGAGTGGGCTGCGTTCCCAGCATGGTTACGGCACTCCACGAACGTGGGCATCAAGTACTTGTTGAAACACAAGCGGGAGTAGGAAGTTCCATTCCCGACGGCGAATATGTAGAAGCAGGTGCAGCCGTCTTGGCGAGCGCGGCCGAGGTCTGGAAGAGGTCCGATCTGATTGTGAAAGTGAAAGAACCGCAGCTTTCGGAATATCCTTTTTTCCGCCCCGGCTTGATTCTGTTCACTTATTTGCATCTTGCGCCGCTGCCCGAACTCACAGAGGCACTGTTGAAGGCGCGAGTCAGCGCAGTCGCCTATGAGACCATTCGCGAGCGCGATGGTTCGCTGCCCTTACTGACACCCATGAGCGAAGTGGCTGGACGCATGGCGGTGCAAGTGGGCGCGCAGTACTTAGAGCGTCCGAACGGTGGGCGCGGCATTCTGTTGGGCGGCATTCCAGGCGTTGCTCCCGCGAACGTGCTCGTCATTGGCGGAGGCGTCGTCGGCCACAATGCCGCCAAGATTGCTTGCGGCTTGGGCGCGAACGTTACTGTCATTGACCGCAATTTGGAACGCTTGCGCGAATTAGACGACATTTACTCGAACTCGATTTGTACTCTCGCTTCGAACACCTACACAGTGCGAGACAACGTGCGTACGGCCGATCTTGTGATTGGCGCGGTTTTGATTCCGGGTGCATCGGCCCCACGCGTGGTTCGCCGCGAAATGGTGAAGACAATGAAGCCCGGTTCCGTGATTGTGGACGTGGCCATAGACCAAGGCGGATGTGTCGAGACAGCCCATGCTACTACGCACACTGATCCGATTTACTATGTGGATGGCGTACTGCACTATTGCGTATCCAATATGCCGGCGGCGGTGCCGCACACGTCGACCTTCGGATTGACGAATGCCACGATCCCCTATTTGCTGGCTTTGGCCGACAAAGGCTTGGAGCGCGCGTGCAAAGAGAGCGCTGCCATCACGAGCGGCTTGAACACCTACGATGGCGATATTACTTGCGCGCCGGTAGCCGAATCACAGGGAAAATCATATCGAGAGTTCGGCGCTCCGGCTACTGTGCCGATGTAGTTCAACGCGCACGCATCGCGGCGATAGGAGGACGAAACGCCGCGCTACGAGCCGGCAGAAGGCCGCCGGCAGCACCCATCGCGGCGGCGAAGAGAAGGCCAAGCAACATGATCTCCGGCGTTACGCGGAAGTGAACTGTCAATTGACTCCACGTCACATAACTGCCCAGTGCTGTTTCCACCCGATTGAGCGGGAGTGCCAGAAGACAACCGATGGCTCCGCCCAGCACGCTCATGCAAACAGATTCGAGCACGAAACAAAACATGACTGAGCTCCGCGAGTATCCAAGCACCCGCAAGATTCCAATTTCGGGCGCACGGCGCGCAATGGCCGTGTACATTGTGTTCATGCAGGCGAATGCGCCGCAAAGAGCCATGACGAACGCCGCAATCGTACCCATCCATTGCACCGGCTCGGCAGCCGCCATTTGCTGCTGGTAGTATTCGCTTTCACTGACGATTTCAAGAGGCAAACGGCGGTCGTTCTTCAAACTTAGCCTGAGCGGCGTGAGATCAGGCAAGGCAGATTCAACCAAAACCGAACTAAGGTCGGTAGCGCGGTGATATTCGGTGCTCACCTGGTTCAAATCGGCAAACATCTCGCTATCAAAAGCAGACCGGCCGCCATTCATGATTCCAACGACAGTCCAACTGCCATCACCGAACTGCAGGGTGCCCCCGATCCGCGCCGCCGGGCAACGAGTCGTGACATCTTGGCCTACCACCACTTCTCGTGTGCCTGGACGGAACAGGCGGCCCGCCGTGAGTTGAAGTTGCGGTTGGCGCATCGTCCAGCCGGCGTGCGTCATGCCTCGCAAGGTTACATTCATGTCTGTGCCATTCGGCAAACTCACTGAAACGATCGTGATTCGCTCAGCGGAAGCGATGGGGCGGCCATTACAATCCTTGGCGATGCCGTCGTGCGACAAAATGTCCTGCACATTCTGTGGTGTAAGCAAGCTCACCAGTTCGGAAGTAGATCCGCAACGCGTCAAGATCAAATGCTTCGGATTCACAGAAACCTCGAAAGATTTTTCGAGCCCGGAGACCAGCGCCAGCACCGCCACTAAGACCAGAACACTCAGAGAGGCGGCGAGAGCGGTCATCAAAGTCGTCGTCTTGCGGACGTGCAAATTCCGGAGATTATAGGCAAGAGGAATGGGCATTGGCATCACTTCTAATCTGCTTGCGCCAGGCACTCTGTAATCGACCGGCGGGATGCTTGCCAAGCTGCCGGCATGGCGGCCACCATTCCACACAAGGCAGCGAGCGCCAAGATCAAGGCTGTTACACCCGGAGACAATGAGAGCGTAGTTAAAGTCACAGCCTCGACGGGCAAATCGCGAATCACTCGAATGATCACCTCTGCCCCGCCAATTCCCACCAAACCGCCGATGCATCCCATGAACATCGCTTCGCTCGTGATTAACCACATCACGGTATGGGCGGAAAAGCCAATTGCTTTCATGATGCCCACCTCTTGCGAACGTTCACGCACAGAAATAGCGATCGAATTGGTTGCAACCAGAAAAACTGTGCCGGCGAGCGAGGCGCAGACAACAAACAGAAACAGCTTGATATTCCCCAGGTAACTCAGAAACTTCAGGCGAAAGGTTTTTTCGGTTTCGGTTTTCGTCGCAACCGGAGCATTGCGGAAGGCATTGTCGATCCGGCGGCCTACAGTCGCCGCGGACTCGGCATTGTCAACCAGCACCATGAACAAGATGGTGTAGCCCTTATTCTTGGTCAAAGATTCATTCAAGTACTCGTTGTGAAAGTACAAGAGTTCGTTATCGATAGCGCTGTCGTAAATACCCGCCACAACTAGATTCAAAGTTGCCGGAAAAACGTCGCCTTGCAAGGTGATGCGATCTCCCAACTTCAATTCCAAACGCTTTGCGAGTTCGCGGCCGAGAAGACAGGAATCCCTGCGCTCGATAAAATGTTGCGCCTGCCAGCTCTCAATCTCATATTCCGGATGCATGCGGAACAACTTTTCCGGTTCCACCCCAAAGCGCGCAAAGTTGTTGCTGGTGTCGCTGCCATGCTTATAGGTGCCGCTAAAAAACTGCTGGATCATGACATCGCGGACGCCCGGAATTGCTTTGATCTTGTCCAGGTAATAAACCGGCATGGGGTGAGCGAACGAGATCTTGTTGCGCACCACCAAGCGCAGCGCCTGGTCTCCAGCCGGCTCACTCAGAAAGAAGAGATGATACATGGCCATCAGCACGCCCATCATGCAGAAAGCTACGGCGATACTAACAATCGTCAAAACGCTGCGACGGCGGCTGCGTAGACTGTTTCGTGTTATGAGCGAAGCAAAGGAATGCATGGCCAATCCTCTCGCCCCCGGGACTCAGAAAACGTAAGCCAATCCAATCATCGGAGTTATTTTTTGCCGTACGCCGGCGCTGTTCAGTGCGACAATCATGTTCGCGGTTAGTAACAAATGATCATAGGCGCTGACTTTCAAGCCGACAGCGGCGTCGCTTTCGTTATAAACCTGGTTATTCAGCGGGACGATTGTTTGAAACGTGCCGACCTGACCAGTGCTGGCCAATGGTCCGGGAGACTGAAACGATTCGGTTTTAATACTCGGGCCGTTGATGATTTCTTCACCAAGGTAATCTGCCGAAAATGTTACATATTTCGAAACTGGAATGTCGGAACCGGCGGAAAAAATGGCCCAGCCGGGCAAGCCTGCTTTTGTTCCCAACGCTGGGTTGCCACCCAACACCGAAGAGCCGTTCCATTGATAGCCCAGGTTGACGTGCGGGGTGAGCCAGCCTGTCCGGAACGAAAGTGCCGCCACGGGCCGGACACCAAGCGCACCCGATCCAAGAAAGTTTGATGCATCACCGGTGGGAAGCCGAACATCCGTCAGCAGCGCCAAGCTTGTCCGCTCATCCTGGTAGACGTTGACTTTGCCGCGCAGTGTAATGTCACCGAGTCCTCCGGCGGTATTCTTGCTGGGATCCCAATACAAATCTCCTTGCGAGGTGCTGCCGTTGTTTGAAAACTCGCGGACCGTGCTGGTTACGGGATTCTTGGGATCAAAATAGTTTGCGAACACGGGTCCATAAGGTCCCGGGCCACCATTGCTGCAGCATGCGACGTTTGGACTTCCACCGGACGCACTTGGCAACAAAATCGGCTCCGTGCCGGCAATTCGGTTAATCGTCGCTACTGAATTGGCGTTGAATTGCACCTGGATGAACGGAATCTCTACAGAAACATCGATTTTGCTGGTGACGCCATAAGTGGCAAAAGCCGCAAATTGATTCATCTTGATATCCACCGAATTCTGGCTGGAAATAAATTGCGCCGACAAATAAGGGTCAACCGACTGAATTGGATTTTTCACCACCGGGTAAAGCACCGGAACGTCGTGTAAATTCACGCCGTCGAGTTTCTGGAAGCGGAAGCGCTGATAGCTACCACCAAAAGCGAACTTGTGCCGTCCGATGGTCTCGCCGCGCTCGGTCAGGACCGGGCCCAAGCTTTGGGTCGTACGGGAATAAAGACCGGTTTGCGGATCGTATTCATAAACGAAGCCTGATGCTGGATTAGCAAGCGGGAGAAGCGTCAACTGGGTAGCGGTTGCGGCAAAGCTCGTCTGAAAAGTGGAGGCGAAGGAAGTGGCAACTCCGGGGTGTGGCAGAACCAGGCCGTATGGCCCATAAATATTGGGGACGGCGCAAAGCAAATTCGTTTTTCCCGTGCAGGCATTGGCCGGGGGAAGGCTGGCGCTTAGACCCGGAACGCTCGAAATGGGAACGGCTTGAGAAAACAGCGGCATCGACGATACTACGAATAACAACAATCCTAGCGGATGAGTTTTTGTCATTTGTTCAGCCAACGAAAGACAATTCGACCTTTTTAGAGCTAAAAAGGTTAGTATCTTACAGATCCAGTAAAAAGACTACAAACGATTGAAATTGTTTCCGTTAAAATTGGGAAACTTTCTATCGACTTCCGATTTCGATAGGAATTCTCTACTTGGTGCCTTCGATCGTCCAAGCGCCATTCTGCTTACTAAGTACATAGCTGACGATGGATTCGGGGATCTGTTTACGCGTGCCATCGGAAAAAGTTTGCGATGCTTGACGCCGGCATAGGACAATTGCCTGAGAGCCCTCGATTTGCGGCGCGGAGGCGGGCGAAATGTGCATCGCTAGTTCCTTAACGTTCGCCAGCTCGGCTTTGACTTCTCGTTTGCTTAAATTGCGTTGAATGGCGAGAATGGACGCCATATCCCTGGCGCTCCAGGCGGTCGCTAAACGCGAGAGCACGCCCAAAATCGCCGCCGATTCGTTTGCCGGGGGTCCAGCCATGCGGATGGTTGCCAGATCCACTTGCGCCTGACTCTGGTAGCGTCCGCCAGGAAAATCGTGCAGATAGGCCTGGAGTGAAGCCTCGTCGCGCCGGTTCACTTTCTTCCAAGCGGTATCTTCTAAGCTTTGCGTTTCTGCCAGGTGCGTTTTGCGATCAATCTCTCCCAACGCTGTCGAAGCCGCTGCCGCATGAACTCCATCGGGATGCCTCTTGAGAAAGTCCTGCAGTGCAGCGGAATTTCCATGGTCCGTATTGTCCCAATCGCCTTGCTCCCGCGCAACCAAAACCGTATCGAGGCGGTGTTTGGCTTCTTCCGCCCACGGGCTGTTTGGATACTTCGCCGCGAAACCGCGCAAAGCGTCGGGATTGTTCTTGTCAACCGTTTGCCAATGAAGCTCGTCGGGCATTGGCGTGACTGCTTTGGTTGTGGGAGGAACCGATGCCGAAGCCACGGCCATCGAAGCGTCCGACGAATCGAGCTGCAAATCTCTCCCACTCAGCACTGCGGATTCACCCGGGCCTAAATTCCGGATCAGCGTTTTGGTCACAAAGCCGCTACGTGCGATCTCGATTTTGTGCTCGCCTGCCGAAAGCTCTTGATTGAGCGGCCTCCCGCCTTTTGCTTTTGCGAGCGATACTCCATCCAACTTAATGCGCATGTCTGGTGTGGCGCCTTCAATCTCGAGGCTCGCCGGCTTCGGCTTTAGCTTCAGATCGAGAACCGTCTCACCAGCTTTGTTCACCGCTACTGTGACCGGACCAAAATCCTTATAGCCCGAATGAGACCCGACAACTTGATAAGAATCCGCATTCAGCTCAACCTTCAATGGTTCTTTCGCAAGCGTATATTGTTTGTCGCCGATGGCAACATGCACGTCGGGCACTTCGCTCCGAATCACCAGACTTCCGGTATTCGGAACCGCCGCCGGTGCCGGGCTAGGGGCGGGCGGCTGAACCGAGGCGCGCTCCACCGGCTTCGTTGTGGCTGCAGGCCGCGGGGCAGCGGGCCGATTGCTGTTTAACCAATACGCAAGACCGATCCCCAGCAGCACGGTGGCTGCCAGAGTAATCATCTGGTAGAACCTGGGCCGCCGCCCATCACGGGCCACTAGCGCCGCATTCTTGCTCTCAATTTTTTCCTTCAGCGCCGCCGCTGCTTCCTTCACGTCTTCGTGGGTAGAGGAAGCAAATCCCTGTTTGGCCGCCGTCGCGCGCACGGCTTCAATCTCTTCCCGCTTCTTTGCCGTCTCCAGTTGCGCGTTCAAATTGCCAAGCCGGTCAAGTGAAGCCCAACGCGTGCCTTCGTCTTGGGTTCGCTCGCGTTTTTGGCGAATCGCTTGCGTCAAATCCGCAGGGATGACAGTTCCCGGCAGAATGCGCTCAGTCAACTGCACTACCTCATCGGCAGCTTGTGCGTTCTCACGCACAATCGAACGCGCATACCCCAGTAACAAGCCGGCCACATGCCCGGAGAGTTTCTTATCCTCTGGCGCAAGCTTCAACGCACCGCCGAACGCTTGCTCGGCTAAACGGTACTGACGGTCGCGCAAACTTCTTTCGCCGCGTTCCACCAGCCGTTGAGCGTTCGCCGAGTTCTCCTGAAAGCTCTTGTCTTCTTTCAAACGGCGCCCGGCGATTTCCTGCTTCAAATCGCGCAAATCCGCAAACTGCGGCAGCCGCGCCGCAGCCTTCGTGCAAAGCGCGTCGGCTTCAGCCAGTTGACCCGCGGCCATCAACTCCTTAATGCGCGTCATTGAGCCCGAATATTCATCGGCCATCGCCACTTCGCGCTCTTCGGCCTGCTTTTTCAAGTTTAAGAACACTTGATGATGACGCATGCGGCTCAACACCCAGGCGCATTCATCCAGGCAATCTTCAATGCGGTCTTCTTTGAGAGCAGCGGCGGCTTTTTCGCAGCTAATCACCTGATGCCGGATATCTTCGACAATCTTGCTGAATTCCGTTTCCCCGCTATGCGGCGCCGCGATCGCCTCGCCTTGCGCAATGTATTTGCCGACATCCGCCGGTTCGGTTTCGCGCTGCATGGCATCGCGCAGGTCAGTCAGTTTCTTTAAACACCTCTGCCGTTGATCCCAGCGCCGCTTCTCTTCGATCGTCGATTCAATCGACCGCAAACGGTTGGCTAAGTTTGCATCGTTGGGATACTGCTCAACCGTACGCACCAAGCGTTCGCGCGCACGCCCTAAGTCCGCCGGCTTTGGCAGCGCGGTCTCTTCCAAAACGTTCGTGATGATCTCTTCACGTTCCGCCGCGCGCACGGCCTGCCAGCGCTGCTCCGGAATCGTCAACTTGGGGTTCAGCCGGTCTGCATCTTCAAGCAGCGACCGTCCGATGCGCCAATTCCTCTCACCCAACTCCTTCGCCAATTCCACGCCCAGATCGAACGTTGCCTTTTCAAGATCCTCAAAACCCTGGCTCAGATTGGCGGCTTCGCGATATGCGCCCACGGCACGCACAAACTCATCGCACTCGACTGCGCTCTCGGTCTCGTCAAGCAGAGAATAGACTCGCGAATACCGGTCCGCTTGCCGGCGCTGTCGCGCTGACAGTTTGAGCAGCTGATTATCTTCTGGCGATCGTTCCAGAGCTTCCTTGAGCAAACTGCCGGCTACATCATGATTACCCCGATCAAGCGCCGCCACAATTTCGGCATACTGCGCATCAACCGAAGCGCCCGGCGGCGGTGCCGACAGGTTCGTACCTTCCGATGACTTTTCGAAATTAGCTTGCTGCATCTTTGCTACCACCGACCGTGGCTCGGTGAAACACGAGCCTTAGCGTCTTAAGGCTATTATCACCCGTAAGAATTTGGAAATATCCCTATATGAACATACTAGAGGAGACTTCATCTGATTATAGGACAACAGTACCGGCTAGCATAGTCCCCTTTGGGACAAAAGTACTCGCCATTTTCCGCGCAACGTTTGGGTTGCTTCGCTCACTACAGGGGTATGCAATGGAGGGAAGTCTTAGTCTTTTGGAGCATGCGAGCCGGCGGCCTTGTCACTTTATGGGCGCCACGCTTTTGGTGCACCTGACCGTCGCTGTGCGGTTCGCTAAGCAGCTTATTCACAATCGCTTGCGCGCAGGCAATTTGCGGCCCAGAACCCGATCTTTTTGCTTGAAAGGCCGGTCGGTCGCCTCACTAGAAGTCGGAGAGACTTACTCGGTCCTCAGTGCGTCCATCACATCCACTCTCGCTGCCCGAATCGCGGGTAAAGCGGACGCGATGACAGCCGCCGCCAGGAGGACTGCCGTTGCGCCGATCACCGCGGTCGCATCGGGCATTTTCATTTCCTCGAAGTAGTGTCCCGCCAAGCGCGCGGCGATGAAACCTCCGACGGCGCCCACGATAACTCCGATGCCCGCCATCAGAATCCCATCTCTCACGACGCCGGCCAAAATCTGTCCGGGAGCGGAGCCGATAGCCAAGCGAATGCCAAACTCTCTCAGCCGGCTCGAAACCGAAAACGCTAGTACGCCCGCTACTCCCACCACCGCGATCATCAGCGCCACTCCGGCGAAAATGCCAAACACCAAGCTGTTCAGGCGATCGGGCGAGAGTACCTCGGCGCGAATGTCTTCGAGTGTCGCTGCGTGCTCTACTGGCTGCTCGACTGAGCGGTCGCGAATAATTCGCGTTACCGGCGTCACCAGCGCGTATGGGTTTCCGTGAGTGTGAATGAAGAGCCTGCCACCCCAGGTACCTTCCTGTCCGAAGGGTTGATACACGTTTACAGCGGCGCCTGGAGTTACATGTTCATCGTCTAAGTCCGCTGCTACGCCGACGATCCGTCGCGGCATGGTACTTACATCGATAAACTTCATGATCGGATCGGTCCAAGAAAGATGGCGATTCACCGCATCGCCGTTCGGAAACATACGCCGCGCCAAGCTCTGGCTCACAATCACCACCATTTCGGTGCCCTCGCGGTCGTTATCGTTAAAGTCGCGGCCAGCCACCATCGGCACGCCCAGCGCGGCAAAAAAGCCCGGCGAGATGGCGCGATACTGTGCCCGCGGATCTTCTTCTCCTGGGGCGCGCACATGGCCGTCGGCTGAAAATTGGAAACCTGGACCGAAACCGCCCGCATCCCGCCATGGCACGGTCGTCCCAACCGCCACAGCATCCACGCCTGGCAGTTCTCGAATCTGGCGGATGGAGTCGCGGTAGAAATTGACCACTTGTTCCGGGGTTTTGCCGTACTCCATCACGGGCACATTCATCGCCAAAACACGCCGTGTGTCCATTCCCGTTTGCGCGGATTGAAGCGCTAGCAGCGTTTTGAATAACATGCTGGCTCCGGCGAGCAAAACAAACGACGCTGCAATTTGAGTTACGGCAAACACTCGCAGTCTGCGGCCGGTGTTACTCGTGATCCTAAGCCCGCCACTTGCCAGGTTGCTGGTCTGAGCGGACTCCGCGCTGGGCAATCTCGGCACGAAGGCTAGCAGCACTGCGGCAATCAGCGCCAAGCCGGCGCCCACCCACAAAATGCTGGAATCGATTGTCAAATCGAGCGCTCTCACTGAAAAGCGCGCCGCATAGCGCGCTAAAACAGCTACCAACGGACGCGCACTCAAGATGCCCAAGGCCGCGCCGGTGACACACAGCAATAAACTCTCTGCGAGCAGTGTTCGCCGGAGAGCCCCGGCCGTGGCTCCGAGCGCCGCGCGCACGGCCAATTCTCCCTCACGTCTGACTGACCGAGCCAGAATCAAATTCGCGACGTTCGAACACGCGATGATAAAAACCAGAACGGAGGCCACCATCAACACCAGCAGGACCGTCCGAGCCTTCGAGGTGATTTGATCGCGCAACAGGACAGCGTTAATGCTCGACCCGCCATTCTTTGAATACGCTTCCGGATGTTGCTTCACCATGGACGCGTACGCCGTTTGCAATTCCGCCCTTGCCGTGTCTAACGTGACCCCAGGGGCGAGTCTTCCGAACAACTGTGTCATTCGGTGCACGCGTCCGGTTACCATCGTGGCCGAGAGATGATGCGGACTTGTCACTATGTTGGCAATGATTTCGGTATCGGCGGGATAGGGGATTGAAGGTTCCAAGACGCCGACGATGGTGGCCTCGCGGGTACCGAGCCGGATTGTCTTGCCGACTACGCTTGGGTCACTCTTCAGTGCGGTGCTCCAAAAGCGGTAGGTCAAGACGGCGGCGCCCGCTGCGCTGGGTCCATCGTCGTGCATATCCAATAGGCGGCCCAAGACCGGTCGGAGGCCCATGACGTCAAAATAGGTACCGCCCACCACGCCGGCGCGAATTTCCCTTGGCTCGCCGAGGCCCACCATGGTGAATCCGATGGTGGAAAAATCACCGAACTTGTCAATCGATTTCACGGCGCCGCTCAAGTCTCGAAGCTCCGGCACAGAGAATGTGCCGTCGACGATCCCTTCCCCTTTGGAGCTTTGCGAGATGTAAATCAGCCGATTTTCATCGCGATTCACCAAAGGGCGCACCAAAACACCGCGTACCAAAGTGAAGATGGCGGCGTTTGCTCCGATGCCCAGCGCCAGCGTAATTATGACCGTCAGCGAGAGACCCTTCTCACGCGCGAGCGAGCGCCATGCAAATTTTAAATCGTTGCTGAAGTTCATAGTGATTCGACTCCCTGCTCCGCCAAGGCCTCGAGTTTATCGAAGGAGCCCGTCCAACCCAAAGTCATTCCACTCCGTTCTTTCACGAAGGTGGCAACTTCTTCCGTGGTTGTGGGGCCGTAAGGCTCCCAGGTGACTCGGACGCGTGTTTGTTCCGGCCCCTCGGTGGTGAAATCGACCGTTGTGAGCATTTTTTCCGGCCAGGTGGGCGCAAACGGATGGCGTGAGATGCGTTCTTGTTCATCGCAGAATTGCTGAACATAAACGAGGCGATTGGGTTTTTCGATCTGCAAGTATTCGATTTGGCCGCAGAACTGGCGGTTCGAGCCGTGCATGCGCCAGAACGTTTTTCCGCCTTGGCGAATTTCGCCGCGAATGATCTGCATTTGTTGCCCGGCGGGAGGCAGCCAGCGCGATAAGTGCTCAGGGTTCGTCCACATCTCAAAAATGCGTTCGATCGGAGCTTCGAACGACCGCGCAAGAACAAACTTCTCTTTGCCCGACGATTCCTTAGTGAGGTACTCCGCCAAACGGTCCCAGGTCGAGTTGCCGCCAACTTTCTTGATGAATTGGCGGGTTTCTTCGGCCGCTTCCGCAGTGGCGAGAGTCATGGTCATATCCATGGTGGTTTTGCCTGCGGCTTCTTCAAATAAGACGGTCACACGGAACATCGGCTTTGCGTCGCTGCTGGCAGCGCCATGGTCATACACTAAGCGGACGTACTGTTCGATCTCCAAGTAGCGCGTGAAGTTTGGATAGTCGGTGCCATCTGGACCGTGCATGGTGTAGACCCATGTGCCACCCGGTCGAAGGTCTTTGCTGTAGGTTGTGATGGTAAAGCCGCGCGGTCCCCACCAGTGGCTTAGTTTCTCCACATCTGTAAAGGCTTCCCAGACGGCGCGCACGGGTGCGTCGAAGGTCCGAATAATCTTCAGTTCGTTTGTCTTAGTCTTTACGGGCATTTTTCTTCTCTTTCTCCTCGCGAGGCGTTGTGGTTTCTTTCAAATAGGCATCCAAACGATCGAAGCTTTGCTCCCAGAACACTCGATACTGCTCCACCCAATCCGCGGCAGGCTGCAAGCCACGGCCGTTAATGCGGCAAGGACGCCACTGCGCATCTTTCGATTTGGTGATGAGGCCGGCGCGCTCGAGCACTTGCACGTGCTTAGTGATGGCAGGGAGGCTCATCTTTTTGCGGAAGGGCTTGGCCAGATCGGAGACGTTGGCCTCACCTTCCGCCAAGCGGGCGAGCATGGCGCGCCGCGTGGGGTCGGCGAGGGCGGCGAAAGTTTGGCTGAGCTGGTCGTTCATAGTTAACCTGTCGGTTACTTAACCAACAGGTTTAATTGTAAGAAACGAAGAGTGAGCTGTCAAGCAAGGATTTTTGCGTGAGTGACGGGGCCCTAAAGGCAGATTTCGTTTATGATTTGATCGATTTGCGCTTGTCCGCAGTCGATGTGTGAAAAGCCGGTGTCGCTGGGATTGAAGAGCAGGGTGAAATCCGTGCCGGCTAGGAGAATCGTATCCACTCCGTCACGTTTTGCCAGCAGAGCGGCGAGTTGGGTCAGTTCCTGGCGGTCATTCTTTTGGGTGGTGCCGGTGGTGGCGAGCCCGAAGTAGATGTTGTGAATCTGTTCCACTTCTTTGGGGGTGGGACGAACCACACTCACAAGATCGTTCAGCGCCCCGAACAAATCACTTTCAATCGTGAATCTTGTTCCGAAGAT
Organism: Bryobacterales bacterium; assembly: GCA_963771405.1. Taxonomy (GTDB): domain Bacteria; phylum Acidobacteriota; class Terriglobia; order Bryobacterales; family Bryobacteraceae; genus Bog-105. The sequence continues at coordinate 56,648 of CAVYUL010000012.1, read as the reverse complement.
CGCTACTTTGTGGCAGTTTCTGGTCAGCAACGCCTGTTTTGCCGCCTCAAGCATGCTCACGAGCGGAAGCGGCGAAATGGGTATCAGCTCACGAAAACAGAGATGCGGTGTCACCGCGGGAATGGCTGCGATCTCGGCCCCCGCGCCCTTTAGGGATTCGAACAACTCGGCAAAATATTGCGCGAGCGCTTGCCTCTCATCGCCCCGGACATATTCGATCACCCGCGGCATATCGGCTTGGATCATGACGAGGTTCAACTGGAAGCCGCGCTGGTTGGTGATGCGCAGAAGCTCCCGGTAGTAGTGAATTGTGGCTTCGGGGCCCAAGCCGGCAATCAAGCCGAAACACCGCGTGGGTCTGGAGTTCACGATCCTACTTTACTAAGTCCGCGCGGCCTAAAATCGGATCCCTTTTTTCTCCCGGCCGAGCGCGGCCACGATTGCGGTGGCCACAAAGACGAGTGCCGCCGTTGAGGCCATGGCCGTTGCGTAGCTCATCCGTTCGGCCAACAGGGGTTCGAGATAAATTACCGGACTTGCCAGGAGAACACCCACCTGATAGGCAAAACCGGGGAACAGACCGCGAATGGAGTTCGGCGAAAGCTCGCTCAAGTGAGCTGGAATCACACCCCAAGCTCCCTGTACACAGAACTGGAGCAGGAACGCGCCCGCGAGCAAGAATGCCGCACTGGGAGCGTAGGCCCAAAGCGGTACCAACAGGGTGGCAAGGAGCAGCGCCGAGATGATGGCCTTGCGCCGCCCCAAGCGGTCAGAGATATAACCGATCAGTGTGCCGCCGATGATCGCCCCGATATTGCCGACCGCGGAAACCAGCGAACGCCCACGGACGCCGAAATGCCAATAGCGTTCGAGAAACGTGGGGAACATATCCTGCGTGCCGTGAGAAGCGAGGTTCATGCCGGTCATCAAGATCACCAGATATACAAACAGTCCTGCATGTTGGAAGATCGCGCCTCTGAGATTTGACCAGCTTTCTGCTTTCGACTTCTGCCAGATTTCCGATTCTTTTACCCGTACGCGTACGAACAAAGCCAACAGCGCCGGCAATCCGCCCAAGAAGAACATGGGCCGCCAGCCCCAGGTTCGGAACAGAAACAAATAGGCGAGCGAGGCGAGTAAATTCCCAAATGCGTAGCCTTGCTGCAGCGCGCCGGACACGATGCCGCGCCACTTGAGCGGAACTTTCTCCATCGCAAGCGAGGCGCCGACGCCCCACTCGCCGCCCATGCCGATGCCAAACAGAGCACGCAAAATCAGAAACGTTGTGAAATTCGGCGCAAAGCCTGTGGCCACTTCCACGATGGAGTAAAACACCAGATCGATCATCATCGGCAACCGGCGGCCATACCGATCTGCGAGTAATCCGAAGATGAATGCGCCGACGGGGCGAAAGAGCAGCGTCAGCGAAATGGAAAGTGCGACTTCTTTATCGGACTTGTGAAACTCGCGCCCAATCGCGGTGAGGCACAACACAACGAGGAAGAAATCAAAAGCGTCGAGCGACCAGCCCAGAAAACTGGCGATCAGCGCGGGCCAATAGTCGGTGGAAGAAGAGGTAGGCGGCTGAGCGTCCTCTGGCACCGTCGGCATTTACTGAGGGTAGCAGCGGAGGTTTGAGGGGGCGAATTACTATCGATACAAGATACTGTTAACCCCGTCTCAACGACTATTGGAACTTCTTCGTCATATACTTCGTAGTGGAAATATATGATGCGATGGCTAGTTTGGGCACCCTTGGCGGCAGCATCTTGTCACGTCTTTGAAGAGTTCGTATGGCCCGGCGGTTTTACCGAATGGTACCGGGCCTACCGAAGCCCTTCATCGTGGATTACGACACGTTTCTTGCTGATCGTAAACGCGTTGCTTCTGCTGGCCTGCTTGAACTACGCGTTGATGGCCGATACGCGTTGGGGGGCGGCCGTTTTGCTCGCAATCTGTTCGCTGCTTTGTTCGAACGGTGTGTGGCATGCCTGGGCGAGCGTGAAGAGCCATACGGTTTCGCCGGGCGTGGTGACGGGAACGCTGCTTTACATTCCCCTCATGATCACGGAGTTCAACGCCTTTCTCAGCACGCGCCGGGTAGGGGCATGGACCGCTGCGACGGCTTTAGCGGTGGGCGGATCTTATCACGCTTGGTCTGCGCTTTATTACAAAGGCGCGGCTAAGCCGTGATTTTGTTTAGAATCTGAGTGGCACCCTGTTTGCCGCGACGCCCGACCTCTGTATGAGGACCAACGCAACTGGGACAACCTGCTTCGCAAGGACAGGCGCTCACGAGATCCAAGGCGGCTCTCAAAAGTTCAGTTCTGCGACGGAACAACGGATCGCTTTGCCCGATTCCGCCGGGATAGTTGTCGTAAAGAAGGACATCGGGTTCGAAGGCGGTTTTCTTTTCAGCCGATTCATCCAGGACCGCCGCTGCCAAATCGCGCGGATCGCTGAGAAGCAAGACGGAACCGACAGTCTTCAAAAGATTGCCCAGACCGTGCAGCGCGTCTTGCAGTTCGGCGAGCGAATAACCGTCAAAATCATCAAAGAAGCCGCTAGCGAAATGGAGCCAGAAGGCGGTGGTATGCATTTCCTGTTCAGGAAGTGAGAGCTGGCCCGCACCAACGTTTTCGAGTGTGTAGAACTTGATCTTCTTAAACCCAATTACCTGGCGTTTCACGCGCACTTCGCCATGCGCGGCCATGCCTTCGTGTTCGAAGCGCGAAAGCTCATACACTTGGGTGTAGACGATGGCATCGGTGAAGTAATCGGAATCGACTTGGCGCACAAAGGCCTTGCGGCCATCGTAATCGAGTTTTTCGACTTGATACTGCCGCGCATCATGCAGGTAAATGGCTTTTTCATGCAGCGTGGGCAGCGCAGCCGGAAACTCTACTTCGCCGATAATGCGATGATCGCCGGTGATATCGACAACCAGAAAATTGTCGCTCGTTACCGCGCGCAGGCTGACTGAATCGGCCGGGTAACTATCGCTCACCCAGTGCCAGCAATCGCCGGATTTGTGGAATAGCTGCAGATCTTCGCATAAGAAGCGGCACAAGCGCGGCAGATCTTGCCGGCCGAAGGCTTCGTCCTCGCGCACTGGCAGTTCGAACGCTGCGCATTTGAGATGGCTCAAAAAGATTTCGAGGTTATCCGCATTGATGTGGGCTTCTTCCGGCGATGCGTTGAAGAAATAGTCGGGATGCTCGACGATGTATTGATCGAGCGGCGCGCTGGAAGCGACTAGCACGGCGATCGACGGGGCTTGGCGGCGCCCTGCTCGACCCGCACGCTGCCATGTGGAAGCAATGTTGCCGGGGTAACCGGCCATGACGACGGCATCGAGCGAACCGATATCGACACCGAGTTCCAGCGCGTTGGTGGCGATGACTGTTCGAATTTCGCCGCTGCGCAAACCTTGTTCGATGTGACGCCGCTCTTTGGGCAAGTAACCGCCGCGATAGCCGCGTACCGCTTCGTGCGAGAACGGCAATTGCGAACAGGCGTCTTTGAGATAAGTGGTGAGCACTTCCGTGGCGAGGCGGTTGTTGGTGAAAACCAGCGTCTGCTCTTTCTGGCGAATGAATTCGAGCGCGATGCGGCGCGTTTCGTGCAAATAGCTGCGGCGAATGCCAAGTTGCGGATTGACAACAGGCGGATTGTAAAAGATGAGATGCTTTTCGCCCGATGGCGCGCCGTTGTCATTGATGATGTTGAAGCATTGCTCAGTGAGAGTTTCGGCCAGTTCCTTCGGATTCGCAATTGTGGCCGAACAGCAAATGAAGCGCGGCTTCGATCCATAGAATTCGCAAATGCGTTTCATGCGCCGCAAAATGTTCGCGAGATGACTGCCGTAAACGCCGCGATAGGTATGCAGCTCGTCAATGACGATGTAGCTCAGGTTCTCAAACAGCTTGGCCCACTTGGTGTGGTGAGGCAAGATGCCGGCGTGCAGCATGTCGGGATTGGTCATCACGATGTTGGCGCGGTCGCGAATGGTGCGCCGGGCATCGCTGGGCGTATCGCCATCGTAGGTGTGGCAGCAAAGCGGACCGCCCAGGGCGTCGTTCAGGCGTTGTAGTTCGAGCCGTTGATCTTCCGCCAGAGCTTTCGTCGGAAACAGAAAGATGGCGCGCGCGGCGCGGTCGGTGAGAATTTGCTGGATGACGGGCAGGTTGTAGCAAAGAGTTTTGCCGCTGGCGGTGGGTGTGACAACCACCACGTTCTGGCCCGCGAGCGATAGCTCTATGGAAGCGGCTTGGTGGGTGTACAGATTCTCAATGCCGCGTTCGGCGAGCGCCTTTCGCAATGCCGGATTCAGAGCTTGCGGAAATTCGCCGAAGCGCGCTTCCCGCGCCGGTTGGTGCCGAACGGCGCGGACCGGCGAGCCATCTTGCTGCATGGCTTCGACGAAGCGAGCGGCAGTAGGAACTGCAGGTGCCCGGTTGACGGCGAGCGGCTCCGCGGATGAGAAATCAAGCGATAGGTTCATTGTTCGCCTTTTGTTCTTCTAGCCTAAACCGGTTTAGAAGAGAGAACAAGAGGCGAAATACGGTTTTGGTACAAAACGACCGAAATGGCACTGGTTCGTGTTCCGAGACGGGATGATAGTGTAGCTTAGCCTATTATTGTCAACGGTTTACGTTGTGGTCACTCCCTTGCCCTTCTTTGGGCATGAACTTCTGGATGATTCTCTTAGCTGCTCAAGTGGTTGTGACCGTGATTGCGTTCGCTCGCGGAACTCGGCAGGATGCGCGTTTTGAGGAAGACAAACTGGAGTTCCGGAGCTAGCTAGCCGGGCAGCCGAGCGGTGCTCGGTCAACACCGACAAGAAATTGCTGAGCCTCCGCGAAGTGCGTTGCCCGGCGATTATTTAGAAACTGGTCGTTCTCATGATTGACAGCCGGGAGGGGGCAATATATGCTGGTCGGTTCGATTTGAGTCGTTTCAATACTCAAATCCGGCTGATCAAATGTCAAACCAAAATTTTTTTTCCGATGCGCTGACCGCCGGCGACGGCATTGTCCGGCTTGCGCCCTGTTGGGTGCCGCGTTCGTTTCTCATGCCGGGAGGACGGCTCAAGCTGGATTCGCGCGATTTATATGCGTTCGGTGCGCATCGCGGCGGAATTGATGAGCGCTGGTTTTCATCGACGACCAAAGCCGCCAACGGGCCTTTGACCACTCCCGATGAAGGTCTGAGCTATATCGAGTTCAACGGCAAGAAAGCGCTCCTAAAAGAAGCGATTGAGACTGTAGGCGACAAGTTTCTCGGCTCAGCCGTGATGCAGAAGTATGGTGGATGGAATTTCTTTTGCAAGTTCTTTGACAATCTGGGGCCGATTCCGCATCACATGCACCAGACTGATGAGTTTGCCGCTCGCGTAGGTCAGAAAGGCAAGCCTGAGGCTTACTATTTCCCGCCGCAGTACAACTTTAAGGACAACAACTTTCCCTACACGTTCATGGGCCTGAATCCGGGCGTGACGCGTGCAGATGTGAAACGTTGTCTGGAGCGCTGGAATGAAGGTGACAACGGGATACTGTATCTCTCTCGCGCTTATAAATTAAAGCCCGGCTCCGGCTGGCAGGTGGATCCCGGCATTTTGCATGCGCCTGGTTCGCTCGTCACCTACGAGCCGCAGGTAAATTCAGATGTTTTCGCCATGTTTCAATCGCTGGTGGAAGGCCGCGCCGTGGGATGGGAACTGCTAGTGAAAGATGTTCCGCCTGACCATCACAAAGATCTGGACTATTTGCTTGACATGCTGGATTGGCCGGCTAACACCGACGCGAACTTCGCCGAGAACCGGCTGTTCGATCCCGCGCCGGTCGCGCCGCTGGAACAAATGAAAACGGCAGGCTATTCGGAAAGTTGGGTGGTGTACTCTACGCCGCATTATTCAGCCAAGGAATTGACTGTTTTTCCGAAGCAGACGGTGACTATTAAGGATGCGGCCGCGTACGGCATGATTCTGGTGCAAGGCTACGGAACCTTGGGCAAACACGAGGTGGAAACGCCCAGCTTGATCCGCTTCGGGCAAATGACGAAGGATGAACTTTTTGTATCGGCCGATGCGGCTGCGAAAGGAGTGGTCATTAGCAACAAGAGCGACACAGAAAACCTGGTGATGCTCAAACATTTTGGGCCAGGGAACGCCCAAGCGCCGACGAAAAAGCTGGGAAGATAATAGTCGTATGAAGTTCGCCCTCATCTTCCTTGCCGCTGTGGCTCTCTTTGCTGACGACAAGCCTACTCTGCCCGATGGGCCGGGAAAAGCGACCACGCAACGAGTGTGCGGCACCTGCCATGGCCCGGAAATTGTGATCGGCAGAAGGCTGAGCCGGGACGGCTGGAGTCAGGTAGTGATGAATATGATCCAGCGTGGGGCCCAAGGGTCGGACGACGAATTTGCCGATATTGTCGATTACTTAACCAACACAGTTTCGGTGGAAGCGGCCAAAATCCATATCAACAAGGCCACTTCCAAGCAACTGCAAACCGGCTTGGACATTTCCGATAAAGATGCCGACGCCATTTTGCACTATCGTGAAGCCAACGGCGATTTTAAGACCATCGACGATTTGAAGAAGGTTCCTGGAATCGACGCGGCCAAAATCGACGCGAAGAAAAACAAGTTGGTGTTTTAAGCAGCCTTGCGGCGCCGGCTGTCATACATATCGTTCACGCGCCGCCGCGCGCGAACGAGGCGGATGCGAACCGCTGTCTCTGACCAAGCGTTTTTGCGGGCGATTTCGTCGGTTCCGTAGCCGTAAATGTAGTAACTCTCCAGCACGGTTCTGTCGTTCGGCCGGCACGATTTCAGCATGCGTTTGGCATCGATCGCCGCCAAGCTCATCTCGTGCGTCGGCGCCTGTTTCTCTACCAGTTCTTCCGTTTCAGAGCGCCGCCGCAACGTGGTGCGGTAAACGTTCAGCGCGATGCTGTTGATCCAGGTCAGCACGCAAGAGGGTTGGCGCAGTTGGGCGCGGCGTTCCCACGCTTTGGTCCAAGCTGTTTGAGCGGTGTCAAAAACGAGGTCACGCGGTATGCCGCGCGACAATAGGAATCTCTCGGTCTGACGGAAGCCTTTTTGGTATGCATGAGCGAAGCCTTCCTCGGAGATTTGCGGCTCGTGCGTTTCGATTTTGTGGTTCAACATAACGAACTGTTGAGGAGCATTTTCGATTCCACAGGAAAGCCCTTCAAAAATCGCGGGAAAGCCGCTATAAACAAGGAATTGTACGAACAAAATGTCATGCAACTGTGTTGAATCTTCCTTTGTGAGGATCATTTAGGTATGGCTTCAATTGTGTGGAAAGGTTTTATCAATTTCGGATTAGTTTCTTTTCCGGTGCGGTTGTTTACAGCTGCCCGCGCTGAGACGATGCACTTCCATATGCTGCATCGAAAAGATCTTTCGCGAGTGAAAGAAGTCTGGTACTGCGCGAAGGAGAACAAGCCGATTCAACGGTCTGAGATTGCCAAAGGATTCGAGACCGGCAAAGATTCTTATGTGGTTTTGGAAGACGACGAATTGAAAAAGATTGCGCCGTCGACCCAAACTGTCATGGAAATTTTACAGTTCGTGCCGGCCGGTGAAGTAGATCCAATTTACTTTGAGCGTTCCTATTACGTAACGGCGGACGAAAAACTGACCAAGCCGTACATCCTTTTTGTGCGTGCGCTGGAAGAGACCAAGCAGTGTGCGCTCGCGAAGGTCACCATGCACGGCCGCGAGCATCTTGTGATGATGCGCGTAAGCAGCGGGGCTTTGCTGCTGCACACGCTTTACTATGCCGACGAGTTGCATGCGGCGAATCGGCCCGCTCGCGCTACAAGCGACAGTTTTTCGAAGAAGGAGCTGGAACTGGCAAAGCAGTTGGTCGAACAGTTGTCGGGCAAGTTTAAACCCGAGGAGTTCCACGACACGTATCGGGAGAATGTGAACAAACTCATCGAACAAAAGAAAGCCGGTGAGAAAGTGATCCCGATCCGGCAGCGGAAGCGAGCTCCGGTCGTTGATCTGATGGAAGCCTTGCAGGCGAGCTTGAAAGCTTCACGAGGCGCACAAACGAGCAAGGTTCCGAAAAAACGCAAGACCGCTTAAGTTGTTATGCAAACGGACCCAGGAGCTTGAGATCGCGGACGAATGCTTCGAATTCGGCAGGCTGCTGTTCTTCCGGCACGCGAAGCAGAAACGACGGATGAACGGTGACGAGCATCTTGCGGCCGTTCGGTAAGGGCATAAATTGCCCACGCTCTTTTTGAACGGCGTATTCGCGGCCGCCCACGCTGAGCGCGGCCGTTGCACCCAGTGCGACGATAATTTCCGGTTCTACGGCGGCAATCTCAGCGCTGAGCCAGGGGCGGCAGGCGGCCACTTCCGCACCGCGCGGCTTTTTGTGAATGCGGCGTTTGCCCCGCTCTTCAAATTTGAAGTGTTTCACCGCGTTCGTGACATAGACTTGCGAACGATCAATGCCCGCTTCCTCTAAAGCCCTGTTCCACAATTGGCCCGCCGGGCCGACAAATGGTTTACCGGCGAGATCCTCTTGATCCCCCGGCTGTTCGCCCACGAACATAATTTTGGATTTGCGCGGGCCTTCGCCGAACACCGCTTGGGTAGCGTGTAGATACAGATCGCAACCGCGGCAGCGTCCGATCGCGCTCTTCAGTGCAGTCAAACTGCGATCCGAAGGCAGGAAAGTTTCGGCGGTATCAGACTTTTGTTCGCGCATACTCTTTTCCCTTTGAGATGCCTCGGCGATGAGTTGCGGAATGATGTCCGCCTCGGGCAGCGTAGCCCAATGGCGCACAGGTAATTCTCGTTTCATCGCCGTAGGGTTGACTCGCGCCGGGTTGAAAACGCTTCGATAGTAAGAGCGCCAGAGTTCTTCGAGCGCATCTTCACCTGGCGCGTCAGAACGCTGAGCTCCTGGTCCGAAGCGTAGTTTTTGTGTGTCCCAGAAAGCGCTCTTATCCGGCGTCAAGATGGCCCAGCGCATCGCTCCGAAACGGCGTGCAAACCAAGGCCCCACATGCTCGACGATGTAGTGGTCGGGCCGGTGCCAAGCGATCCACTCTTCTCCCTTGCTACTTTCCGCTTTGCGAAAGCGAACGAAGGCGTGCATCTTGTGAATGTCGCGCCCGAGTTCCTTGCGCATTAAGAACAGCTTGCCGATGTCTGGGTCCACTTCATTTTGCAAAACACGGCGTTCCTGCAAAACGGCCACGCGATAGAGGATGCGATAGAGCAAATTCCATCGCTCTGGATCGCGATGCATCGCCACGTACTCTGCTAGGTCAAGGAAAGGTTTCGGAACGGTTACGTTGGGCGCCTTATGTGTGGGCGCACTTGCATCTCCGGCAAAGAGCGGCTGCTGCCGTCCTTCAACGAAGCATACAGATTGCGGCTCAGTGTGCTCGGCAATGAAGCCGCGCGCAATATTGCGCCAGCCGGCAAAATCTTCTACCTGGATCATCCGGCTCATAGCTCACCGGTCTGCGCAGTTTGGGCTGTCTCGAAGAGCGAGAGTTGTTGGTTCTTGGGAGCAACGGAATTCTTTAAGTGCAAACTGTCGAGCAGCAGCGCATTGGGATTATGGCCGGCCGCGGTTACAAAAAACTTGATGCGCGCTATCGGGGCGCGGAGCCGAAGTAAATCGTCTAAACGAAAGCGATGGAACTTACGAATTTTGAGAATCCGTTTTACCGTCCGAGCGCCCAATCCGGGTACGCGCAACAATGCCTCTTTGGGCGCGGTGTTCACATCCACAGGGAAAAAGCTGCGATTGCGCATGGCCCAGGCCAGTTTTGGATCCGTTTCGAGCGATAGGTTCGGCTCGGCTTCAGTCGTGAGCTCATTCACTTCGAAGCCGTAGAAACGCAGCAGCCAATCGGCTTGATACAGCCGGTTTTCGCGAATGAGGGGTGCCCGCTTTAGCGGCAGGCGCGAATCGCCATGCGGAATCGGGCTGAAGGCTGAATAGTAGACTCTCCTCAATCGATAATCGCGGTAAAGGAGCGACGATTTTTCGAGAATGACGGCGTCCGTAGCTTCCGTGGCGCCCACTATCATTTGGGTGCTCTGTCCGGCGGCCGCAAAGCTTTTTTTCTCTTCGCGCGCTTCGACAATTTTTTCGTACACCTGCGACATGGCGCTTTGAATCTCAGTGTGATGTTTGGCAGGAGCGAGCTGATCCAGATCCAATTGCCGCGGCATTTCGATGTTCGCGCTCAGCCGGTCGGCCCACTTTCCGGCCGCTGCAATCAAGGCAGCCGAAGCGCCGGGAGCCAATTTCAAATGGATGTAGCCGCCAAATTTATGCTCGGTTCGCAACGATTTCGCCACCGCGATTAGTTGCTCCATGGTGTAATCCGCGCTTTGGATGACGCCCGAACTGAGGAACAAACCCTCGATGTAATTGCGCTTGTAAAATTCAAGCGTCAGACGAACGACTTCTTCCGGTGTGAAACGTGCGCGCGCCGTGTCACTGGAAGTTCGGTTCACACAATAGGTGCAGTCGTAAATGCAGTAGTTGGTGAACAGAATCTTGAGCAGGGAGACGCAGCGTCCATCAGGCGTGTAACTATGGCAGATACCAATTCCGTTGGTATTGCCAAGTCCACCCTTCATGCGTTCGCGGTGCGAGCCGGAACTGGCGCAGGAGGCGTCGTATTTGGCAGCGTCGGCAAGGATCGAGAGCTTCTTTTCGAGTTCCATAACAGCGGGCAGGGCGAATTCGCTCTTTGTTCGCCTTCCCAATAGGTAAGGTAGCAAGTTTTTTTGAGTCAGTGAGCAATCGTGACGCCGCTCACGGAGAGGTTCGATATCGCTGGGCTACCATCTATGATTAGGAACAAAATCGGGTGAAACCAGCGAACAGCCACGAAGAGAGAAGTGTGGCCACGCCACTGAATGGAGCCGAGGTTGCCGTTGCAGGCGTTGCTTACACGCTCCACGCCTATTACGAACTGATCAAACCGAGAATCGCGCTGCTGATTGTGATCTCGACGGCCGTGGGTTATTGCTACGGTGTCGGGCAGCATTTCAATTTCGGGACGTTCGCGCACGCGCTGCTCGGTACGCTCTTGCTGGCTGCCGGCTCAGCCACTTTAAACCAGTGGTATGAGCGTGACTTGGACGCCTTAATGAAGCGCACTCGTATGCGCCCCATTCCCGCGGGCAAGGTCACTCCCCATCAAGCGCTCATTTTTGGCGTGGCCGTATCGATTTTGGGCGCAGCAGAACTGCTGCTGTTTGTGAATCCGCTGACGGCCGCGCTGGGCGCGTTCACGTCATTGAGCTATTTGCTCGCCTACACTCCGTGGAAGCGTAAAGGTCCGTTCTGCACAACCGTCGGCGCCTTTCCCGGGGCAATGCCGCCGTTAATCGGATTCGCGGCCGCCAGTGGCCATTTATCGGTTCAGGCTTGGGTTTTGTTCGCGATCATGTTTCTCTGGCAGTTCCCGCACTTTCATGCGATTGCGTGGCTGTATCGCGAAGAATATGAACGCGTGGGTATCCGAATGCTGGCGGTGGTGAAGCCGAATGGCGGAGGAATGGCTTTTGAGATTCTTGCCTCACTGGTGCTATTGATTCCGGCAACGCTTGCGCCTGCCGCGCTGCACATGGCAGGTGCGGTTTATTTCGTAGCGGCGATCATCTTGAACGCGGGGTTCTTTTATTTCGGCGTAAAGATGGCCCGCGAGCACAACCGGAAGCGAGCCAGAAATTTGCTCTTGGCGTCGGTGATCTATGTGCCGATTTTGTTCGCGGTTTTAGTGGTGGACAATCCCAGGTTGACCGCGATTCTCTAACGCTTTGGTGCCCGGGGCGGGAATTGAACCCGCACTCCGCTTGCGCGAAAAAGGATTTTAAGTCCTTTGCGTCTGCCGATTTCGCCACCCGGGCCGCTCAAAACCGCAACCTCTCCTAATCCTACGACAGCAGCAACTCCAAATCCTCTTTCTGCAAATTCTTGATCACGCTATTGTCCTGACTGATAATCGCGCTCGCCAAATCCCGCTTCGTCTTTTGCAGCTCCAGCACTTTCTCCTCTACCGTGTCGCGCGCAATCAACCGATACGCAAACACATGCTGGCTCTGCCCGATCCGGTGTGCCCGGTCCACCGCCTGTGCTTCCACCGCCGGATTCCACCACGGGTCGAGCAGAAACACATATTCCGCTGCCGTCAAATTCAACCCCAATCCGCCCGCTTTCAAACTAATCAAAAACAACTTGCATTCCGGATCGCCTTGAAATCGCTCCACGGCCGCCTGCCTGTCACGCGTTGTCCCGTCCAGATACTCGTACGTCAACCCCTCCGCATCCAGATGCCTGCGAACGATTTTCAAGAAGCTGGTGAACTGCGAAAACACGAGCGCCTTGTGCCCCTCCGCCGTCACTTCTCGTAACTGCGCAAGCAGCGCGTCCATCTTGGCGCTCACATCGTCGCCGCGTTTAGCGTCGATCAAAGCCGGGTGGCAAGCCGCTTGTCGTAATCGCAGCAGCGCTTCCAGAACTTGAATCTTCGCCTTCCCCATCCCATCCTTGGCAATCTTGCCGAGTAACGTGCCGCGGTAGTGCTCGCGCAATTCGTTGTACAACTTGCGCTGTGTCGGCTTCAGCTCGCAATAGATTGTCTGCTCCGTCTTCGGAGGCAGTTCGCGCGCAACTTGTTCTTTGGTCCGCCGCAGAACAAAAGGCCGAAGCGCTTGCGAAAGCAGACTCAGGCTCTCTTCACTCACATTCCGCAAAGCGCCAGATCCCGCAATCTTGAAAACGCTCGCCGCATTCAACATCCCAGGATTCAAAAATTCAAACAGAGAAAACAGTTCGCCAATATGATTCTCCACCGGCGTGCCGCTTAACGCCAATCGATGCGCGCCTTGCAGCAATCGCACAGCCTTCGCCGCTTCGGTCCCCGCGTTCTTCACCGCCTGTGCCTCATCCAGAATGATGTAATCGAACAGCACATCCTTCAAACGCGGAGCATCGCGGCGAACGGTTCCGTACGTCGTCAGAACCACGTCGAATTCATCGAAGCCATCGGACAAATTTCTCTCCGCGCCCGTGTAGTCCAACACCCGCAACTGTGGCGTGAACCGCGCCGCTTCCTCTTGCCAATTGAACACCAGCGAACGCGGCGCCACCACCAACGAAGGTCTTTGGACTTCGCCTTTCGCGCGCAAAGTGCGTCGCGTCTCGAGCAGCGCTAAGACTTGCGCCGTTTTGCCAACGCCCATGTCATCAGCCAGGCATCCGCCGAAAGACATCCGGCGCAGAAACTCCATCCAACCTAAACCGTCGCGTTGGTAATCGCGCAAGTGCCCGCAAAAGCCCGGCGGCTGTTCGGCCGCGGAAATCCCCCGAAAGTCCCGCAACTGCGTACGCACGCTGTCGAAGGCGGCATCGCAAGTGGCTTCCGGTTGCGTTGCAAGCAGCGCATCCAGCAACCCAGCTTGATTGCCGCGAAAGCGGATATGGCCATTCTCGGCCGTACCCAACCCGACCACCAGGCCCACACGCGACAACCACTCTTCCGGCAAGAGTCCGAACGTACCGTCGCCCAAGCGAACCGTCGTTTCGCCCCGTCTCACCGCTTCCAAAAGTTCCGGCAGCGCGGCCACGGTATCTCCATATTGAACCTCGCCACGCAGCTCAAACCAATCCACACCGGAAGCCACTTCCATCCGGTAGCCAGCCGGCTTACGGAATATTTTGCCCTCCGCCTCAACGTGCCATCCCGCATCAATCAGTTTTTTCACAATGCCGGGCACTTTGTTCACATGCGTGTGCCAACTGCCGTCCTCGCTGGGATCGTGCGTTGTCGGCTGCCGAAAGCCTAGCTCTCGCAGCACCGCAACCGCTGCTTCCTCAACTTCCGCATCGCGCTTCAACAAACGGCGGTGCTCTCTGTCGTAGACGCCGCGCCGCTTGTCGGCACTCGCCACCATCGTCCCGTCGTAATCAAATAGCAAATCCGCACAGACCTTCGCTGACGACGCCGCGGCCGCCCGCGCTCGAATCTTCAGCAATTTACGCGGCACGGGCGAAATCTCTTCAAACGCCAGCTCGTTCGGCACAATCAGCGGCGGCGCATTCGGAAGCGTTAGCAACTCCGCGATCAATTCCTCCGCTTCTCTGTCAGACGCTTTGAGCCCGCCGGACCCACGCATATGCCGCACCCATTCGATGGGCGTGCCGGGCGCGAGAGCCGCCACCTTCTCCCCGAGAAAAACAAAACCTTCGGATACCAACGTGGCCTCGGCGAGTGCTATTTTTTCCTCGCCCCGCCGCAAAATTCCCTTTACACCCCAGCCGGTGATTTCGCGCTCCTTCATCTCCAATTCGAAGCGCCACGGCTCTCCCTCGTCCCATTCCAAAGGCACTGGCGCAACCGTAGGTCTCGCTTTCTTCAAGAAGCAACGCCCGGTCTTCACAACCTGCGGCAGAATCACCCTAGCCAGCGTCGGAGTGAGCAAGCTGGAGGAAGGCAATTGTCCATAACCGTCCGGATCGCCCCATCCGTGATATTCAAATCCACCCGCCAATAGAGAGAGAATCGCCTGATCGGTCTCAGGAATCGTCCGCAAATGCCCGCGTTTGATGGCCGCTCGCACAGATTGGGTGAAGCTGCCATCCGCTTTCCGGTCGCGCGTCTCAAGGGCCAGCACTAATCCCCCAGCCACCAGGCTCGGCTGAACATCAATCAAATAAACTATTTCGCGCTTCGCCGGCCAATGTTCTTGAAAGCGCTCGCGCATGGCTTTGGTCGAAAGCAGGCTATGCAATTCCTGCTTCCAAGCGGCCGGCTCCGCCGCCTTCGCAGGCGCGATTACCGCCAGCGGACGTCCCGCCGCGTCTTCTTCATCCACGTCTTCGTCTAAATCGTCACCGTCATCAAGCGGATCGGCATCCTCTTCCAGCAAAATCACCTCGGGTGCGCGAACCGCCTCTTTCAAATAACCCTGCGCTTCGCTGGCGAGAACCGTTGCCCACAGATGCTTGCACGGGCCAATGTCCTCGAAATACTTGCATTCGCACCACACCGTAAGAAACGGAGCGTCCCAGTCAAGCCTCACACCATACCGATGGCTGCCTACCACTTCAGCTTCCACCTTCTCGGCGCTTCCTTGCACGATTCGGATGAGGTGCTGCCAGTAATAGCTCTGTCCTCGCTGGCGGACGGCAGGTTCAAAGCTGCGCTCCAGTCTTTGCGAAAGTTTCATCAAGGGTTTTGTGAAGGGCCTACCGTGGGCGGAGTTCTACTTTCATTGTAGGGCGCTCCAAGAAACCAGCTTCCCAGCCGTCGTTTCCCGTGTTCTGATAGATTCTAAATAACCCGCTGTTAAATCTTGCATCTGGTTCGAACGGAGGCTCAACCTGCATGGCTCAAGAGAAGGACGTTCCATCCCCGAATGACGCAGAGCCGCACCCGAATTCATTAGAATTGCCCTTGCCCAGCGGCGTTCCCGTTCCAGCAAGTCAAATTCCGCGCGTGTGCAGCCTGCTGCTGGCTGAATCAGATCCGCTCCGCCAGAAGCAGTATTGGTCTCTGTTGCAAACCAGCGCTGCTGCAAGCAAAGCCTTGGACTTGGCGCTCGATTGCGTTATGAACGCAAGCGCAGCGAACCGCGGCGAAGCCGTGCGCTATTTACGTTTGCATTATCCCGATCGTTTGCCGGCTCTTCTCGACATTTTCTCGCACGATCCCGACGAAGAAATGCGCTACCAGCTATCTGAATTCCTGCGCGATACTGACCAGGATGCAGCCGTCGGCATGAAAATCGGCATGCTCGGTAAAGCCAGCCCTGAAAAGCAGGAAGTGCTGGTTCGCGAAATCGTCGAACTTGGAAACTTGTGGCATTTGGAAGGGTTGCACGGGCTCGATGCAATTCACGGTGGCAACTCCATATTCGGCCGCGCTGCCGATTCGCTGGCAAAACGCATCCGCGCGCAATCCGCAGCGGCGGGTTGATCGTGGATTTGCTGCGACAATAGTTCCTTGACCAATCCATCCGCTAAAATCCGCCTGGCCTTGATCTATGGCGGGCGTTCCGGCGAGCACGAAATCTCTGTGCGTTCGGCCGAATCTGTCAAGAAAGCGCTCCATCCCGCAAAGTACGAGGTGGTAGATTACTTCATCGAAAAGTCGGGTAAATGGCAGCCCAAACCAATCCTGCCTGAACCCGGCGCCAATGGCGAAATCGATGTTGTTTTCCCTCTTCTCCACGGAACCTTTGGCGAAGACGGCACGGTCCAAGGCCTGCTGGAACTGGCCGGCCTTCCCTATGTGGGCGCGGGCGTGCTCGGCTCTGCTGTCGCCATGGATAAGGCAGTTACAAAAAAGCTCTGCATGCAGGCTGGCCTTCCGGTAGTAGAGCATCTCACCTTGACCCGCGGCGAATTTGATCCGAAAACCATAAAGGTCCCTTTTGATTTTCCGATTTTTGTGAAACCCGCCAATCTCGGTTCCTCCGTTGGCATCACCAAAGCCAAAACCCGCGACCAACTGGAAAGCGCGCTCGAAACTGCGGCTCATTATGATCGTAAGATCGTCGTGGAGCGCGGCGTCATCGGCCGCGAATTCGAATGCGCCATTTTGGATGGCGACCCTCCCCAAGCCTCCACGCCTTGCGAAATCATCCCGTCGCAAGAGTTTTACACCTACGAAGACAAATACATTCTCGACAAGGCCCGCATCGAACTTCCCGCTAAACTTTCCGATGCGCAAATTAAAGAAATGCAGCGCCTCGCAGTGGGGTGCTTCGACGCGGTGTCGTGCGAAGGCATGGGCCGTGTCGATTTTCTAATGGAAACCGCTTCCGGCCGTTTTTATATCAACGAAATCAACACCATTCCCGGTTTTACCTCAATCAGCATGTACCCGAAAATGCTTGAATACGGCGGCATTCGCTATTCCGATTTGCTTGACACCCTGATCGGCCTCGCGCTGAAGCGCGCCCGCACGCGTCAAGCCACTCAATATTCCCGATGAGACTTCTTTGTGGCTTGCTTCTGTGTTCTAGTTTTCTTCTGGCGCAAAAACCGTTGCCCGAAGGCAATCCCGCTCAAGAACTCGATCCCTACTTAAAGCAATTTATCGACGTATTGATCACAGTGCAAGCCCAAGCCGCCGACCCTGTGTCGACGCAAAAGAGCATCTACGGCGGCGCCATCCCATCCATGCTGCACCAACTGGACCCCCACACTCAGTTCTTTGATGCCTCCCAGTTCCAGCAATTAAAACAGATGCAAGACTCCGAGCAAAAAGGTTTCGGCAGTATTGTCTCGGTGTTGCCGGGCCAAGTCATATTTCTGCAGACCCTGCCCGGCACGCCTTCGAACAAGGCGGGCATCCAGGCAGGCGATGAGCTCGTCGCCATTAACAACTACGCGATCCGAACCTTGGATCCCCAACAAATTATCGAATTGTTGACTGAGGCGCGCCAGCAGAAAATCACGATCTTCGTTCGCCGCCAGGGCTTCTCGCATCTCTTTCAGTTCTCATTGAATCCGGAGTTGATGGATTCGCCAAGCGTCGACCGCGCCTACTTTCTCAAGCCGGGTTTCGCCATAATCCGAGTGACCAGTTGGGACGCCCATACCGCCACTGAGCTTCACAACACGATTGAGAAACTGTCGCCCGACAAGATCAAAGGTCTGATTCTCGATCTGCGGAACAACCCAGGCGGGTTAGTGAAATCGGCTTTGGACGCAGCCTCCATGTTTCTCCAGCCGGGACAGCGGATTCTAACGGCGCGCGGCCGTTCGCAAGAGGTAGACAGCGCCGATGTCCCGCGTGCTGCTCAACCTTATCCCTTCTCGCTTGCTCTGATCGTGAACGGCAAAACGGCGAGTGCGTCGGAGATTCTCTCAGGGGCATTACAAGATCATGATCGGGCCACTATCGTCGGTGAGCCTACCTACGGAAAGGGATTGGTCCAAAGCGTCATGCCGCTTTCGGGCGGAACCGGTCTCGCCATCACAACCGCGTTCTACTACACGCCCAGCGGCCGCTCCATTCAAAAACCGTTGCGTGACTCCGCACTCTCCGACACCTTTTCGGAAACCGCAAGCGCCTCGCGCCCAACCTATAAGACCGACAAAGGCCGCGTTGTCACCGGTGGCGGCGGCATTCAGCCCGATATCCTTGTTGATCCTGCCGAGCCGACTCGATTTGAGGCGGTGCTTGATTCGAGCGGCGCCATGACAGCCTTCGCTACTCACTATCTGGCTAGCCATTCACCGTTGCCGGATCAGTTTGAAGTAACTACAGATCTGCTGGACGAATTGAAGGTCGAGCTAGCTACGCGATCCATCCAACCAACTGCCGCCGAATGGATTCAGGAAACTCCCTGGCTGAAATCCCGCCTGCAAGAAGAAATCGTCACGCAGGCGCGCGGCGTCGATAAAGGCGAAGAAATTCTCGCTCAACGCGATCCGCAAATACAAGCTGCGCTGCATGCCATTGAAGGGAAGTAAGTCAATGAAATTCGTTGCACTCCTCTCGGCGTTTTCGTTCATGGTCACCGCTGTGCCCAGCCTCGCGCAAGAGGAAATCAAAGTTGACCTGGCTGCCAAGGCCACTCCTTTTCCGCATTTCTGGGAGCAGATCTTCGGTTCGGGACGAGCCGCCTTGGCGCTCCGCGAAAGCTATCGCGAAGATCTGCGCGCCGTCAAGCTAATCACCGGCTTTCGTTATGTCCGCTTCCACGCCATCTTCCAGGACGAAAACGGCGTTTACGACGAAGACGAACACGGCAATCCCGTTTACAACTTTGCTTACGTCAATCAGATTTACGATGGACTCCTGAAAAACGGCATCCGTCCCTTTGTGGAAATCAGCTTCATGCCGAAGAAGCTGGCCTTCAATCCTGACGCGCTTCATCCGTTCTGGTACAAGCAGAATGTCTCTCCGCCGAAAAGCATGGAGCGTTGGGA
Organism: Bryobacterales bacterium; assembly: GCA_963771405.1. GTDB lineage: Bacteria > Acidobacteriota > Terriglobia > Bryobacterales > Bryobacteraceae > Bog-105. Next base: position 37,683 of record CAVYUL010000012.1, on the reverse strand, counting down.
CGGCTTAATTACCGCATTCGCCAAGGATCTGATTGAGCACTATGGCGAAGACGAAGTCGCTCAATGGTATTTCGAAGTATGGAACGAGCCTAACATCGATTTCTGGAATGGCATCCCTCGCCAAGCCAGTTACTTCGAGCTTTACGATCACACAGCGCGCGCCCTCAAAGCTGTAAGTCCGCGCATTCGCGTCGGTGGTCCGGCAACCGCCGCCGCCGCTTGGGTTGGCGATTTCCTGAAATACACTTCTCAAAGACAAGTCCCCCTCGACTTCGTATCAAGCCACGGCTATGCAGATGATACGGTTGAAAACCTGTTTGGCACGAACGAAGATATTCCTATGAAAGACCGCGTGTGCCGCGCAGTCGCGAAGGTAAGGGGCCAGATGGCAGCGGCTGGGAAAGCCGATCTTCCGCTTTACTGGACCGAGTGGAATGTGCCGGGCATGAATGCCGTCCGCGATACCGATTTTGTCGGCCCCGCGCTTGCCTATACGATTCGCGGTTGCGATGGCCTCCGCGCCCAACTCTCTTTCTGGACTTTCTCCGATGTCTTTGAAGAAGGCGGCCCAATCCCCGAACCGTTCGAAGGTCACTTCGGTTTGCGTGCCGAATACGGCATTAACAAGCCCAGTTATTACGATTTTGCCCTGCTGCACCGCTTAGGCGAGACTCGCTTGGCGAACGATAATCCCAATATCATCGTTACGAAGCGAGCCGACGGCAAGATTGTGGTGGCTCTTTGGAACTACGTCGATCCCGAGCAAAAAGGTGCGTCCAGGAAATACCGTTTGCGCTTTGAGAATTTGAATCTCACTGGCGCCGAAATCAGCGAATCGCGAGTGGATGACAGCCACTCGAACACGCTCGCCGCATACAAAACTATGGGCAGCCCGCGCTACCCTACCGAAGCGCAAGTGAAGAAGCTCAACGAAATGACGGCGCTCGAACCCGCCTCCGCACGCCCCCTGATATCTAAGGAACTTGATCTGGAATTAGGTCCTAACGCTTTTGTTCTTCTCGAAATCCAACCGGGCATTCGTTGAGGCTTAAAGAATTCCCAGCTAACGCGTTAGCTGCAGCCCCGCCAGCGCCCCAGCGAGCCCAGCGATATCGTCCTCATTGTTATAGAAATGCGGCGAGATCCGCAGGTATGCCCGGCGCGCCGAAATGTTAATGTTCTGCTCAGCCAGTTTCTTGGCGATAGCCACCGAATCCAGTCCCGGCAACCGGGCCGTAACGATTTGCGAAACGAGGCTCGGTCCTTTCGGCTCATAAAACTCCGCATCCAGTTTCGCCAGCTCAGCGCGCAGCAAAGCAGCCAATTCCAACACCCGCTGCTCAATCCGCGGAATTCCAATCTCTTCAATTAACCGCAGCGAAGCATCCATGCCGCACAATGAGGCAAACGGCACCATGCCCGGTTCATATTTTTCCGCCGTTGGGCCAAACCGCGGCGCTCCATGATGCAAATGCGTCACATTGCGCCAATCATAATCGCTGCGCCACCCCAGCACATTCGGCGTCAATCGTTTACGCATGTCCGGATCGACATAAACAAACGTCGCCCCATTCGGCGAAATCATCCACTTATAGCCATCCACGGCAAAAAAATCCGGCGCAACCTGCGAGCAATCGAACTCTAAGGCCCCGGCGCTCTGCGTGCCATCCAGGTAAACCACAATGCCGCGCTTACGCAAACGCTCCACAAGAGCCGTCAAATCGAGCCGCAATCCCGTCGTGTAATTCACCGTACTCAAAGCCACGAATCGCGTTCGTTTGCTCACATGCGCTTCGAACTCATCCCAATCGCACTGAATCGCGCGCGCTCCCACGTGCGCATGTGCATAAAGCTGGTTCGGAAACTCATGCTGCAGTGTCAACAGTTCGTCGTCGGGTTGCCAATCCACCGCACTGAGCGCCAGCGACAACGCATAACCCGCATTCGGAACAAACGCGATGTCATCCGCGTTGCAATGAATCAGCCGAGCCACCAGCGCGCGCGTTTGGTCCAAATCTTCAAACCACTCAAGAAAATCGAGCGCCGCCAGCTTATCGCGCCGTTCGAAATGCCCCATCACCGCTTCCGTGGTGCGTCGCGGCAGTTGCCCGAATGTTGCCGTATTGAGAAACGTTCGGGCCGCCAGCGAAGGAAATTCCGCGCGAATCTCGGCCCAGGAACGCTCGCTCATTGGCCCTCGGCCATCTTTTGCTTCAGGTGGGAAATCGCCTCTGAAACCGGAATCTCGGTCGACGTCTTCGTGCGCCGCTCTACGAACTCCACTTTCCCCTCGCTGAGTTTCTTCCCAATCGTCAACCGGAACGGAATACCAATCAAGTCTGCATCTTTAAACTTCACGCCCGGCCGTTCGTCTCGGTCGTCCAGCAGCGCATCGATTCCCGCCGCCTTGCACTCCGCATAAAATGTCTCCGCTGTTTCGCGCAAACTCGCGTCGGTGTAATTCACTGGCGTAATCACCACGCTAAACGGCGCAATCGCCGCCGGCAAGCTCATCCCGTCTTTATCGTTATAAAGCTCAATGGCGCACGTGAGTATTCGTTCAATGCCGATGCCGTACGATCCCATAATCGGCGTTATCTCTTTTCCATCCTCGCCCAGCACGCGCAATCCCATCGATTCCGAATACTTATAGCCAAGCTTGAAAATATGCCCGATCTCAATCGATTTCGCAATCTCCAACCCGCTGCCGCAACTGCCGCACGTGTCTTCCGCAGTCACTTGCCGCAAGTCGAAATATTCCGGTTGAAAATCTTCGCCCGGCGTCACATTTCTTAAATGGTAATCGTCTTTGTTCGCCCCGCCAATCATGTTGCGCCGGCCTTGCAAAGCCAGATCCGCCAGAACGCGCATGTTCTTCACGCCCACCGGCCCCAGCGAACCCGCACTCGCGCCGAACCAATCCCCAATCTCCGCCGGATTCGCGGGCCTGAACTCTTTGGCCTTCATCACACCCGCAAACTTGGTTTCGCTCAGTTGATGATCGCCCCGCACCATCACTAAAACCGGCTTGCCATCCGCCACCATCACCAGGCTTTTCATTTGCGATGTTTCCGGCAGCTTCGTAAACGCCGCTATTTCGGCAATCGTCTTGAAGCCCGGCGTGTGAAACTCTTCTGGTGCGAAATCGCCCTCGGCATCGGCCATCTTGGGCGCGCTCGCCGTCGCCACCGCCTTTTCCAGATTTGCCGCATAGCCGCACTTCTTGCAACTCACCACAAAATCCTCGCCCGCATCCGAACGCACCATGAATTCGTGCGATTGACTCCCGCCCATCGCTCCCGAATCCGCTTCCACCACTACATATTCCAGCCCGCAGCGATCGAAAATCTTGCGATAGGCCGCGTAATGCTTTTGATACGCCTTATCCAGCCCCGCAGCGTCGAGATCGAAGGTGTACGAATCCTTCATGATGAACTGCCGCACCCGCAACAAGCCGGATTTCGGCCGCGGCTCGTCACGAAACTTCGTCTGAATCTGGTACCAGATCTGCGGCAGTTGCTTGTAGCTTCGCAATTCTCCACGCGCGATGAAGGTCATCACTTCTTCGTGCGTCATGCCGAGGCAAAGGTCGCGCCCAAACCGGTCCTTCAGCCGGAACATGTTGTCGCCCATCGCCTCCCAGCGTCCCGATTCCTGCCAAACCTCAGCCGGATTCAATGCCGGCAGCAGCATTTCCTGTCCGCCGATCGCGTCCATTTCTTCGCGCACAATCTGCTGAATCTTCAACAACGACCGCTGCGCCAGCAGCAAGTAGTTATAAATTCCGGCCGAAAGCTGCCGCACATATCCGGCGCGCAACAATAGTCTATGGCTGACAACCTCGGCCTCTGCCGGGTTGTCGCGCAAGGTAGGGATAAAAAGGGTGCTCCAACGCATTCGCTTGTAATAGACAATTAGAACAGACGGTACCAACACCTTCATGAACGAACAGAAAAGAATGGCGCGGAGTCTCGCCGAAGTAGACCCGGAAATCTTCGAACAAATTCAGCATGAAGTCGACCGGCAAGACACCCGGCTCGAACTCATTGCTAGCGAAAACTTTACCTCGGAAGCCGTCATGGAAGCGACGTCGAGCGTCTTCACCAACAAATACGCCGAAGGCTATCCGGGCAAGCGCTACTACGGCGGCTGCGAGTTCACCGATGTGGTCGAAACCCTCGCGCGCGAACGCGGCAAGAAACTGTTCAACGCCGAATACATCAACGTGCAGCCCCACTCCGGCTCAACCGCCAACGAAGCCGCTTATGCCTCCGTTTTGCAACCCGGCGACACCATCCTCGGCATGGATCTCAACCACGGCGGCCACCTGACCCACGGCCATCCGCTCAATTTCTCCGGCAAACTTTACAAAGTCGTCGCTTACGGCGTCCGCAAAGAAGATGAGTTGATTGATTACGAAGCGCTCGCGCGGCTCGCCGCTGAACACAAGCCGAAAATGATCATCGCCGGCGCCAGCGCCTATTCGCGCGTCATCGATTTCGCCCGCTTCCGCCAGATTGCCGATTCCGTCGGCGCCGTCTTCCTGGTCGATATGGCCCACTACTCCGGCCTCATCGCCGCCGGTGTCTATCCCAATCCCTGCGAACACGCCGATATCGTCACATCCACCACGCACAAGACCCTCCGCGGCCCGCGCGCCGGCATCATTCTTGCCAAAACGAAATTCGGCGAAGCCATCGATAAAGCCGTTTTTCCCGGCGCACAAGGCGGACCGCTCGTCCACGTCATCGCCGCCAAAGCCGTTTGCTTCCTCGAAGCGCTGCAACCCGAATTTCGCGCCTATCAAAAACAAGTTGCCGCTAACGCCAAGGCGCTCGCCGCATCCCTGCAGTCCGAAGGCTTCCGCGTTGTGAGCGGCGGCACAGATTCGCACATGATGCTCATTGACGTCTTCGCCAAAGGCGTAAAAGGCAAAGAAGCGGAGAAAGCGCTGGATGAAGCCTTCATCACAGCCAACAAAAATACCATCCCCTTCGATACAAATAAACCTCTAAACCCGAGTGGTATCCGCCTCGGCAGCCCCGCCGTCACCACCCGCGGCTTCACTGAAACAGAAATGAAAGAAGTGGGGCGTCTGATTGCCCTCGTTTTGAACGATGTCAAATCAGAACAAGCACTTAGCGACGCGCGCCGGGGCGTAAAAGCCCTCACTGAGAAGTTCCCACTCTACGCTTGGAAGCGCGAAACCGTCACCGCACAGTGATAAACGTTTAGAATTCCGCCGCGTTGCAGCCACTCATCGCATAGGATGACCGCTGCAACTTGTCTAGCGCCCGTACAAACAGGGCGAATCTTTAGCGAAAAATCTGCTGCCCCCCACGCGAAAGCCAAAAAGCTTCGCGTGGTTCAGGTGGGCTTCTACCCCACCTCCAATCGCGGAGCCCGGGCCAATCTCCTAACCATTCACGAACGGCTGCAAGCGCGGGGGCACGAAAGCGTTGTAATCGATCTCACCCCTTACCACCACGTCCAGCAGCCCGGCGTCTTCTATCCACGCACCAGCCTCGAACTCGCGCGCTTGCTCATGGACACTCCCGCCGACGTTCTTCACCTCCAAATCGGCAGCGCCCTCAACCTCCGGCTTCTCGGCTTAGCCGCCCTCATGAACCGGTTGCCCGAAACCAGGAAAATTTGCACCCTGCACCCAGGCGGCCGTTTTTGCCCAGCGAAAAAACTACGCATCACGCGCTGGGGCCCGACCGCTCACATGCTCCGCCAGTTCGATAGCGTTATCGCCATCAACCCTGAAGTCGCTTCGCTGTTTGAGCGCATTGGTGTTCGTACTGAACGCTTGCAACTCATCACCCCCTATCCGCGCTTGCGTGTCGCCGAAAGCCTGAATTTGCCGGCTGAAATCGAGGACTTTTGCCGCGCCCACACGCCTCTCATCGCAAGCGTGGGCGAGTTCGAACCCGGCTACGATCTGCCCAAACAGTTCGATATTCTCAACCGCGTGCGTGAGCGCTATCCGAGCGCCGGGCTGATCGCCATTGGCAGCGGCCACTTACACTTCAAGTTCACCTATGCGCGCGCCTTGCATCCGGATTCCAATCACATCGAGCTCACCGGCACGCTTTCCGAGGCCGCCGTCAGCGAATTGATCCACCGCGCGAACATCTTGCTTCACCCCAACCCGAACGAAAACGAATCCTTCGCCGTTCAGGAAGCGCATCGTGCCCGAACTCCGATTGTCGGCACCAACGAAGGTCCTCGCCGTGCCGCCGCTTATTTAACGAATCTTGGCGACGTCGAAGCCGCGGCACTCGAAGTCTTGCGCAGCCTCCAAATCGCCCGCCCGCAATACGAAGACGCCCCCGCCGCCTTAACCGATGGCGTCGACGACGTCATTCGCCTTTACAAACAACTCGCCGCCTCAAACCCTCAGCGGTCGAAAGCCAGCATGGCGCCCGTTTACGAATGGCCCAGTATGGGATGGGGCTTGTAAAGCTCCTCGAGTCGCTTGCTATCTTCCTCACCCAACTTCGTCCGCCAGTGATAGCGTAAATTACGATTGGATTTCTGCAGATCCCGCGATCGTCCTCGACTCGCCAGTGGCAATTGGTCCGACCGCACTAACATCGACGCCACAATCCGTCGGCAACCTCAACTGGCATTCTAGGCTCTCGTGTCTGGAGCCGTCTTCAAACGAGGCAGCCTTCGCGACCGACGTGACGAACGACAACATCGCCGGCACGGGGACCACCCCTATCAGGCGGTACTCGCCGCGCTCGTCCCATCCTGCGCTTTTGCCCAGTTCTGCGACAAGCTCAATAGCCAGCCCCCTAACCAGTTTGCTGGCATTCCTCAAGGCTCATCCTTCCACTGACCGCAGCGACCCTTTCTGCACCGAGTACGCGCTGGCCCATGTGGGGCGACGTTCCACCTGAAGGCTATTCCGACACTCATGGAGTTCATCAGCTTCAAGCGGGAATTGACGCCCTCGGAGAAGGGTGGCCCCGGCCTAGCCTGGTACGCCTTCAGTCCCCGTCCAGACGAACGCGCGGAGGTTGTAGCAACATTGGATGGGGTTTATAAAGCTCATAGAGTCCCGACCACCTGGGTCGTCCAAGACGACTGGACCCTCTATTGCAACACATGTAGTGCTACGGTCGAGCGATATGTCACGTACACTGCTTCCCTACTTAACGGAACCCCGGTGCCTAACACTCCAATTTGCGAAGTACCTGATATGACTGGTCGGAACTGCTCACAGGCGCAACCGGGATTTAATTCTAATCAATGCGGAATAGACGATGCACAAACAGACGCAAACGGCAACTTTACCGGCCAGTGGTCGCTAAATAGCGATAGCTATACTCCGGTAGGCTGCAGATTTCAAAATGCCGAAGGGATACGTGCCGCCGAAATAGGCCAACCAATTCAATGAGGAGCCTGATTGTTTCTTGTTTTTCTTTGTCGCTTATCTTTGTCTCGAACGCTCTATGTAAAGGGCAGGGCGTCGTCTCAGGCCAAGTGTTCGCTGACGATGGTAAGCCGGCCGATAAGGTTGAAGTAGGGGCGCATATCCTAAACGGGAAAATCGATATGCTCGTAGATAAATTCGCCTACTCTGACATTGAAGGCCATTTTCTGATTAACGGCTTGGACTTTGGGAAATATCAGTTAACCGCTGAGAAACCAGATGACTACCCAATGTTTCCAAAGTGTTTTTACGATGCTTTATACCAAAGCGCGAAGCGACAAACCGTTATAGTATCCAAAGAGAATCCCGTAGCTGAAGTTGAAATTCACCTGCCACCGAAGGCGGGCAAAGTAACGGGCGTTATCAGCTCTCAGGCCGGCACCGTCATTTACGATGGCGAGCTTAGACTGCGTGTCACCCTTCGTGGCAACACAAACTGTTGGTTGGAGGCTACAATACCCCAGACTTATTCGCTGCTGATCCCATCAAACGTGGACTTTGATCTAACCATACGTTCGACCCAGTTTGACGATTGGTCATATAAGGAGTCATTCAATGGTGCGGCCCTCCATGTAGAACCGCGAGAAAAAATCGTCGTGAATATGAAACTAAGATCCTCTTTCAAGCGCTCGCGCTAGCCCTGCTGGAGCTTAGCCGTGGGCGGCAGTGGGCCTGCCCAATGAAACGCTCTGCCCCAACATGCTTTTCCGCGCTCCGTTGCTCCCTTAGCTTTGCCCAAACGACGGAGGGCCCCGAGCCCCAGCCCTCGGACCCGGCCGCCTCCGGATAAAGAGGTGCCACTATGTGAACTCGAGTGGCGCCGACACGTCGGCATCGCCAGGCGGTTTTCGCTGGGAAACGCCGGCGGACGACACCCGTTTACGAGTGGCCCAGTATGGGATGGGGCTTGTAAAGCTCCTCAAGTTGCTTGATATCTTCCTCACCCAACTTCACTTCCAGCGCTTGAATCGCATCCTCCAAGTGCTGCAACTTGCTGGCCCCGATTATGGGGGCCGTAATCCCTGGCTTGGCTAGCACCCAAGCCAGCGCCACTTTCATATTCGGCAACCCGAGCCGCTTCGCCACGTCGCTCAACCGCTCGGCAATCGCAAAGTCATTCTCCCCGTAGTACATCTCCTTCGCGTATTGATCCGTATTCGCTCGCGACGTCTCACCCCCGCCCGCCTTCGCCCGGTTCCCCGCCAAAAACCCACGCGCCAGCGGCGACCACGGGATCAGCCCAATCCCCTCATCCCGGCATAACGGATTCATCTCGCGTTCCTCTTCGCGATAAATCAGATTGTAGTGATTCTGCATGCTCACAAACCGCGTCCAGCCGTTCTTTTCCGCCACATGCAGCGCCTTCGCAAACTGCCACGCGAACATCGACGACCCGCCAATATACCGCGCCTTCCCCGCTTTCACCACGTCATGCAGCGCCTCCATCGTTTCTTCAATCGGCGTCGCATAATCCCAGCGATGAATCTGATACAAATCCACATAATCCGTGCCCAACCGCTGCAAACTGTGATCGATCTCCGTCATAACGGCCTTGCGCGAAAGCCCCACGCCGTTCGCATCCGGCCGCATGCGATTAAACAGCTTGGTGGCGATCACCAGTTCCTCGCGCTTCCCAAAATCCCGCAACGCGCGGCCCGTGATTTCCTCGCTCACGCCATTCGAATACACATTCGCCGTATCGAAAAAATTGATGCCCGCTTCAATCGCGCGTTTAAAAAAGGGCCGGCTCTCTTCTTCCGTCAGCACCCATTCGCGCCACTGCTTGCTGCCGTAAGTCATGCACCCCAAACACAAGCGCGAAACCTTTAATCCTGTTTTTCCTAAGTTGACGTATTCCATCGACGTCATCATAAAGGAATGAGATTCAAGCTCCCGATCATCGCCGCTTTCCTCGCCACCATCCTTTGGCCCGATACCCTCGGCTACCTCCAACAGAAATTCAACTCCATTAATTTTGAAAAAGGCAAATGGGCCCGCGACCAGAAAGGCGCCTGCTTCGTCTACACCGCCAAAGAGAGCAATGCCGAGGTCCAAATCATGCGTTTCGGCACCAGCAACCTCGTCCCGTTTCACGCCAGCGCCCAAGGTCTCACTGTCACCGTATGCGGCTCAACCGCCGCTTTCGAAGAAGGCTTCGAAGCCCGCTCCAAACCCTAACTTTTTGTGACCGGCAAAAATCGCCCGGACGCTGCCGGTTAAACAATTGATTCTAAAAGCCTTAACTGCGGCATAGAAATCGGCAGTCAAACCGGCAATACAACCGGCATTTTGCCCCCTCTTGCCATAGCCTAACTTATTGATTACAATAGCTTTGAATCCGGCAATAAAATCGGCAAAATGGACACCGCCCTTATCACCCCCGCCCAGATGGATCCAATGATGCCTCCCGAAGGCCAGCGCGAACTCGAAGACCTCGCCTTTGAGCTCGTCTCCAAAGCCAGTTCGCTTGCCGGCCGCATGAGCCCCATCGTCACCACCGCGGTCGGCGAACTGGTGCGCTCCATGAACTGCTATTACTCAAACCTGATCGAAGGCCACAGCACCCGCCTGCGCGACATCAACCGCGCCCTCCGCCACGATTACGCCTCTGAACCCGAACGCCGCAAACTCCAACTTGAAGCCGTCGCTCACATTGAAGTCCAAAAAGCCATCGATGAATCCCGCGACGAACTGGCCGAACCCACCTCGCGCGCCTACACCATGTGGCTGCACGGCGAATTCTGCAAGCGCCTGCCCGAAGATTCGCTCTGGCTTGAAGACAAAGCCACCAACCGCATCATCCGCATCACGCCCGGCGAATTTCGCGATGGCGAAGTTGCCGTCGGCCGCCATCTTCCCCCGCCCTTCGAAGCCCTGCCCGATTTCTTCGCCAAGTTTGAAACCGCCTACCGTTCGGACGGCCTTTCCCGCGTCCGCCAAGTCATCGCCATCGCCGCCGCCCATCACCGCTTCGTTTGGATTCACCCGTTTTATGACGTGAACGGCCGCGTTGCCCGCCTGATGTCCCATGCATTTCTAAAACGCCTCGGCATCGGCAGCGCCCTTTGGTCCGTTTCCCGTGGCCTCGCTCGCAATGTCGATCGCTACAAAGCTCTCCTCATGGGCGCCGATCAACGCGAAAAGAAAACCGCCGGCGGCCTCTCCATCGAAGGCCTCGTGAACTTCTGCCATTTCTTCCTCGACGTCTGCCTCGACCAAATCGAGTTCATGGGCTCCGTCCTCACCCCCTCCGAACTCGCCCGCCGCATGGAAATCTATACCGAAGACGAAATCCGCGCCAATCGCCTGCCGAAAGGCAGCTTCCCGCTCCTCCGCGAAGCCCTCCTCGCCGGCGAATTCGAACGCGGCAACGCCCCCTCCATCACCGGCTACAAAGAACGCATGGCCCGTCAAGTCTTAGCCAAACTCATCGACGCCGGCCTGCTCACCTCCGAAACCCCAAAATCTCCCGTACGCCTCGGCTTTCCTGTAGCCGTCATCGAGCGCTGGTTCCCATCCCTATTTCCAGCCAACGCGATTTGACCGCACGCGCGAATTATTGCTGCTGCGCCTTAACCGAGATGCCCATCCCAAGGCGATAGCGCGCCAACAGTTCCTGAGCCTTCGCGGTATCCCCCGCTTGAGTATAGAGACGCTCCAGAAGACCGATAGCCGGACGGAAGAGAGGGTCGAGCGTTATTGCTTTCTCGAGATATTCGCGCGCTTCCGCCTGGCGGTTCAGTCGAAGCAAACAGGCTGCGAAATTGGTCTGGATATCAGCCGAATCGGGTTCGAGCTTCAGGAGACTGTTGAACAAGTCGAAGGCTTGTAGCGTTTGATGCTCAACAAGAGCAGTCTTGCCCAATTGCGTGAGCAGTTCCGAATCGTCAGGGAATTCGTTCTGCAGAAGTTGGAGCATTTGATAGCCGCGTTGGACAGCGAGCGCCGAATGATTCATCATTCCGAGCTCGGCGAACGCGAGCGCGAGATTCCGGCGCTGCAATGATACTTCGGCCGGTTGACGCCAAGCCGTGATGGATGCGGAAGCACTCAGCGTTTGGTCCTCAATCGGTTTGCGAACGATGCGGTGATCCGTAAAGACTGTGTGGCCGCCGTCAGTTGCCGGGCGCTTCGGCATATGACACGAAATGCAATCACGGTCCGGCGTCGCGTGAGCTGCCTCTAAAGTGGCCGCATGGCAGCTGAGACAGCGGGCACGATAGTAACCGGCGGCTTTCGCGTCCGTTGGTTTATCGTGCGGGTTGTGGCAGGTGCCGCACCATAATTTCCCGGCGCTTTGCCGTGCACACATGCTGCGCGCCAATTGTTCGACGTGGCTTACAACCTTGAACTCCTTGCCATCAGGCCGTGTGTCTACAAACGTTGTGTAGACATCTTCGCTTCGCATGCCTGGGCGGAAATCGGAAAGCGCCTTGCCTGGATTCGGAATTCGAGCTTCGCCCTTTAAATGACATTGCTCGCAGACACTGTCACGTGCCGCGGCGGACAGCTTCGCAGGGTTAATGATGGAACCTGGTAGAGGCTTTTTTAGATGAGCTTCCGTGGGTCCGTGACAACGATCGCAAGAAATCGCTAGCGATGAGAAGACCCCTGGTTGATAGCGATTGAGCGTGTGGGGGATAGGCAAGGGACGATCGGCATGGCAAAGCAAGCACTCCAGGGTCAGTGGGCGAGAGAAATCCGGATGAGGATCATTCTCATAACCCGGGGCCACATCCCAGGCCTGGCGCTTCGAGTAGTAGGACAGCGGCGATTGAAAAATGTGATCGCCCTTCAACACCAGGAATCCAAACGCGTGATTGCCCGAACCAACGACGAAGGCCACCGTATGCTCCGAGGTTTCGCCTTTCGATTGGCTCGTTTGCACTAATCCAGACGGTGTGTTGCGGATTGTGAACCTAGTCCCGGAAGCTGCGTGATCGAACGAGCCGTCGGGCAGTTTGGGAGCGCTCGCCAAGTCAAACAGCGACCTAGCCATGCCGGTTTGCGCGTAACCGGCGACTTCTTTGGGATGGCAACGCGCGCAGACAGCCGCCTCTGGTTGAGCGCCACATAAGGCACGCCCAATGAGTAGAAGCGAGAAAAAAGGCGCTCGTGCGAGCAAAAGACTCCTGATAGGGGAACGCAGGTCAGCCACGATTATAAAACGACCTGCCTAACTAGCCCGAATCTCAAGCCCGCCGTGTCGCCCCGCCAAACCCCCAAGCCGCCAACCCGCCCCCGACCATCCCATTCATCATCCCAACCGCCAGAACCAAAAGAAAATTCGGCCCTTCTCTCACCGCCCTGCCAACCATTCCCGCAGTTAAGAAATACGGGCTCCGTGTATCCCCGAGCACCTGTTGCGCCCGAATTGCCAACCTTAAGGCCAATCCATTGGCGATTTTTTGCGCCAGTTCCGGATCCCGGTAGCGAAACTGCACACTCGCATAGCCGAACGTCCCCACATGTTCCGGCGCAATGGTGATATCCTGCTTCATCTCCTGCAGCAATCCTTCCAAACTCCGCTTCCCGCTCTCCCACGGGTAAAGATGATTCACTTCAATTGTCTTCGCCAAAGCAGTGTCGCTCAACTCTCTCTTCGCCGCCGCCTCAATCGCCCCGTCCAGCTCTGACCGCGACACCTGCTTCCCCGCCAGCGTCGCAACATTCACCATGCCCTTCGAAACAAACAATCTGGGATTGAATAGCAGTGCGCTCCCGGCGCCTAATAGAAAGGCAACCGCGCCTACGGCCCCAAATCGCATCCACGCCGAACTCCGCCACTGCATCGCCACTCCGCCGCAAAAGACATCCAGCATCTCTCGCAGGCCCGGCCGCACATCCTCGAGCAGCGCTCCAAACTCATCCTCATACCGCCGTCGCCAATCCGCCGGATACAACCTAATCAAGAAAGCAATTAGTCGTTTCTTCATGCGTGCTTCAACCTCCTCAGTCCCGTCTTCACCACGGCATTAAGCTGCTCCAGCAACTCTGCCAAATGCGCTTGCCCCTCAGCCGTAATCCGGTACGGCTGCCTGCGGTCTTTCGAAGGAACCGGCTTGATCCAGCCTTGTTCCTCTAACCGCGTAATCGCCCCATACAGCGTGCCCGGCCCCAATCGCATTCCGGCAAACTGCTCAATGTCGTCCATCATGGCGTAACCATGTTTCTCGCCATCGGCCAACGAAGAAAGCACCAACAGAGTCGGATCTGACATAAGTATTACGTTCTACGTAATACCGTATCGCGTAATAGCCTCTTTGTCAACCCTACGCCCGCCACGATTTTCGGCAAACGCCTTACTCCCCTCAACACCATCGTCGGACCACCGCACTCGCCTGTTATTGCGCGAAAACCACTCCCTGTGCCCAAAATAGCCCTGCACATCCCCCCTATCAGAATCGGCAGACCGAGCCGATAACCCTATTAGAGGCGTGCCCTTAGAGGTCTGCCTACACCGTAAACATGCCGTACTCGGGGCTATCGTTCGCGTTCAATCTAGTACTGTTCGTGCTCGCGGGCCTCTTCGCCTTCTCGTGCCGCCGCAGCCGCAAAGCCCACTCATCTCTTAGCGCCGAGCACGAACGTCTCCGACAAGCCCTCGAAGCGAGCGAGGCTAGATTTCGCACCTTCATGAACAACTCACCCGCCATTGCCTTCATGAAGGATCACGAGGGCCGCATGCTTTACGTGAACCAAGCCTTCGAGCGGGTTTTCGGCAGACCGGCAGAAGCTTGGCTCGGTAAAACAGTGGCCGAACTCTGGCCGCCCGGCGTAGCCGCCGAACTGAAAGCTCATGATGAAGCCGTCCGCGCGAATGGTGGCCCCATGCAACTTGTCGAAACCGTGCCTGCCCCGGGCGGCGTCAGCCAGCGCTGGCTTTCCCTCAAATTTCCTTTCCGCGGCGAAGATGGAAAAACCTGGCTGGGCGGCATGTCCATTGACATCACCGCTCGTGAACGAGCCGAAGCCGCTCTGCGCGAGCGCGAGGCCGATTCGCGCGAAGCCCAACGCTTAGGCCAGCTCGGCTTCTGGCGTTGGTTCATTGCATCCGAGTCCTTTACAGCGTCCGAGCAGTTTTACGAAATTCTTGGGCTCGATCCTGGCACCCAAACCCTCTCGCTCGCCGAATACACCAATCTTGTTCATCCGGATGACGTTCCCGCAATGAAACAACGGGTGCAGCGCGCTCCGGCGATGCGGCAACCGTACATCGCCGAGCAGCGAATCATTCGTCCCGACGGCGCTACCCGCACCGTAGAGGCGCGTGGCCGGCCGTGGTATTTCCCCGATGGTTCCATCGGCGGCTTGTTTGGCACCCTAATGGATGTCACCGAACGTGCTGAAACCGTCGCCGCCTTGAGATTGGGAGAAGCCCGCTATCGGGAGCTGGTCGAAAACGCCAGCGAAGTCATCTACGAAACCGATGCTTCCGGCCGCATCACCTTCTGTAATGAAACCGCCCGGCGCACGATGGCCAGTGGCCAAAACGATCTGATCGGCAAGCAAAGCATCGACTTTGTTTTGGCCGAAGATCGCAGCCGCGTCAGACGCCTCTATAAGAAACAATTTGTCGACCGTACCCCGCGTTCTTCTCATCAAATCCGCGCGAACCGCTTGAATGGCGAAGATGTCTGGTTGGAGCAAAATACCGAACTGCTTTCCAAAGACGGACGGCCATACGGATTCCGAGTCGTCTCGCGCGACATCACCGGGCGCAAGCAGGCCGAGCTTGCGATGCTCGCGAGCGAAACCCGCTTCCGTGCGCTCTTTGAACACGCCTCCGACGCTTATCTCATCTTCCACCAGAAACGCTTGATCGACTGTAATGCCGCGGCGCTGCGCATGATGCGTGCCCAAAGCGTTGAAGCAATATCCCGCGTCCATCCCGGCGAACTCTCTCCAGTCCGCCAGCCCGACGGCCAGCTGAGCCGCGAGAAGGGTCCCGAAATGGAGCGGCTCGCCTACGAAAAAGGCTTCCATCGTTTCGATTGGATTCATCGCCGGCTCGATGGCAGCGATTTTCCCTGCGAAGTCTCTCTCACACCGCTCTCGCTCGACGGTCGCAACGTCTTGCTTGTCTCCTTCCATGATTTGACCGTTCGAAAGGAGGCTGAAGAAGCCCTGCAGGCTGCCAAAGATGCCGCCGAAGCCGCTACGCGCGCCAAGTCCGAATTCCTCGCCGTCATGAGTCACGAAATCCGCACTCCGATGAACGGCATTCTTGGTCTCACCGAGCTACTGCTCGATTCCGATATCAGCCGCGACCAACGCGAAAACCTGCTCGGCGTCAAAGCCTCCGCCGAAGTGTTGCTGACCATCATCAACGATATTTTGGATTTCTCCAAAATTGAAGCCGGCAAACTCGAACTCGATTCCGTCGCATTCGATTTGCGCGACAACGTCGAACGTAGCGCCCGTACACTCGGCTTACGCGCCTTCGAAAAAGGCCTCGAATTGATTTGCAGCTTCTCGCCCGACCTGCCTCAAACCGTGGTCGGCGATCCAACTCGTTTGCGCCAGGTGGTCACCAACCTGGTTTCGAACGCCGTCAAATTCACCGAAAAGGGTGAGATCTGCGTTGACGTCCAAGTCGAATCGTTAACCGCTGACGATGTCCTTCTTCATTTCACCGTCACCGATACCGGCATTGGCATTCCACCCGAAAAGCAGAAGGACATTTTCTGTGCGTTTGTCCAGGCCGATAGCTCCACTACCCGAAAATACGGCGGCACCGGCCTCGGTCTGAGCATTTCCGCTCGCTTTGTGGAAATGATGAACGGCAAGCTCTGGGTCGAAAGCGAACCCGGCGTCGGCAGCAGGTTTCATTTCACCACTCACTTGCATTTAGGCTCCGGCACGATCCCCGCCGCTGCCAGCTCCGCCGCGGTCTCTCTGGAAGGTGTCACCGCCCTGATCGTCGACGATAATCTCACCAATCTGCGCGTCCTGGCTCGCACGGTCCAAGCTTGGGGCTTGCTTCCCGCCACCGTCACCGAAGGCGCCGAAGCGCTTTCCTTGCTCAAGTCGGCCGCTGCGGCCGGCACTCCCTATCGCTTGCTCCTATCGGATGTTCATATGCCGGAAATGGATGGCTTCACGCTAGCCGGGCACATCAAGCAAGAACCATCCTTGAAAGATTTGAAGATTCTGCTGCTCACCTCCGGCGGTCAACGCGGAGACGGTGCGCGCTGCCGTCAACTCGGCATCAACGCATACTTAACCAAGCCATTGCTGCAAGCGGAACTCCACGACGCAGTCGCCTCCATTTTGAGCGGCGAATCCTCCCCGCAAAAAAATTCGCCCACCGTAACCCGCCATTCTCTCCGCGAAGCGCAAACCTGGCAGGCGCGCGTCCTGGTCGCCGAAGATAACGCCGTCAACCAGAGAGTCATCCGCGGTTTGCTTGAACGGCAAGGCGTCGCCGCTCACATCGTGTCTAACGGTATTGCAGCCGTCAACGCCGTTCGCGAACAGGATTTCGATCTCATTCTCATGGATGTGCAGATGCCTCAAATGGATGGCCTCAAAGCCACCAGCGAAATCCGCCGGCTTGAGCGCGAACTCAACCGTCGTCATCACAACATCGTCGCCATGACTGCCAACGCCATGAGTTCCGACCGCGATAAATGCCTGGCCGCCGGCATGGACGATTATCTTTCGAAGCCCATCCAAATCGCCAAACTCAACGACATCCTTCGCCGCCTCCCCACTCCCGAGTCTCTCCCCGTCCTCTAACGCGCCGCCTCCTTCACTCTCGTAAACGCGAAATGCCGCACCCGCCCTCGGTTCAACTCAAATCCGGTCACCTCACCCGCCGCGTTCCTCACAAAATGCAATGTTCCGTCCGACCCGTCAAAGTAATCTTCATTCACAGGGCTCAGCTTGCTCGGCTTCGCTTTAAACCGTTTCAGCACCAAGCCGCCCTCTTCCATCCGTATTCGATAAATCGGGTCGATTTCCGCACTCGCATAAGCGCCGGCATATCGGCTTAGCTGCTCCTGCGTCGGGTGAAATTCCTTCATTCGCTCAAACCGTTCCGCCTTCTCCGGCCCGGGTTGCTCCACGCTCAACCCGCTTTCATCGAACGCGATCGTCACCCCAAATTCTCCCACCAGAAAGCGCCTCTCAGTCTGCGGCGTCAGTTCCAAACGGTCGTCTTCCGATTCCCGCAAGTAAAGCTTCCCGCCTTCATTCACAATGCGTAAAGCACGCTCGTCCTCCTGCTTCCAATACACCCCCGCGTACTTTGCAACCTGTTCCGCCGAAAGTGTCACAGTGGGTTTCGCTGATGGCTCAGCTCTCGCGGGCGCCGGCTCCTTGAATTGGTCAGCCAGGTAAACATCCGCCACTTTCATCGCCAACGCACCCGGATTCGTCTCGGCTTGATTGCAGAGGCACGCTACCGAAAAATGTTGCTCCGGAAAGCGACCCAAAACCGCCCGATACCCGGCATCCGCCCCTCCATGAAATACCGTTTTCAAACCGCGGTAGGTCCCATGTTCCAATCCTGCCGCATAGTCAATCTCCTTGCCGCTATTCAATCTTCCCCGTAGCAACTGTTGCTCCACCAGCGCCGCGCCGCCCACCGTCGGATGATAGAAATTCTCATCCCATTTCGCCAAATCCTCTACTGTCGTCAGCAAGCTCGTCGCACCCACTGTGTCGAAATTGGTAACGCTCAGCCGGAAAACGTCTCTCCCTTTGCCCTGCTCATACCCATACGCAATGTGCTTCACAATCTCCGCGTGGTCATCGCGAAAATGCGTGCTCGTCATCCCAAGCGGCCCAAATATCCGGCTCGTCGTAAACTCACGCAGCGTCTGTCCGCTCACTCGTTTCACAATTTGCCCCAACAGTGTAAATCCCGTATTGCAGTAGACAAATTTCTCGCCGGGTTTGAAGTTCAGCTCCTTCTGCCGCGCCACCAAAGACAGCACGTCGTCGTCGGTAATCAGGTCTAACGAATAGCGCCAACCCGCCAGATCCAGCAGCTCCCATTGATCCCGCAGACCGCTCGTGTGATGCATCAACTGCCGGATCGTGATCGGCACGCCGAAATCCGGCAGCTCTTTGATGTATTTGTGCACGTCGTCATCGAGCGACAGTTTCCCCTCCTGCGCTAACAGCAAAATCGCCGCTGCCGTAAACTGCTTCGAAATCGACGCCACATGAAAAACGGTCTGCGGCGTAATTGGCACGTCATGGTCCAAATCCGCCATCCCATACCCGCGCTTGTAAACGATGTGCCCATCCTTCATTACCGAAAGCGCACACCCCGGTGTCACTGTCGAATCCCATTGCGCAAAAATCTTGTCCGTTTGCTCCGCCAGTTTCGGCGTCGTTTCCTGCGCCCACACGGGAGCCCAAATCGCGAACGAAAGAATAAGAATGAACCGCATTAGGCGAACCTCAATTGTTGAAATACTGCCGACCGAGTATACATCTATACGCGTCTGCTGTGGGCGGCGTTCACGGCATTGTAGTCTTGTGGACAAATTCCGCCTCCCGGTATGCCTCGAATCCAGCCAGCGAATCCTTGTGGCGGCCGCGGGTGGCGGATTCGATGTGTATGCGGGCCTTCCCATCTTCCATCGGCTCCGATCTCTGGGCAAGCAGGTTTTCCTCGCCAATCTCTCGTTCACATACCTGAGAGGTACAAATGCAACCGAGCTGGCCCCCTCCCTTTTTGCAGTCACCGGAAAACACTGCGGGCGAGGACGCCTACTTCCCCGAGCGCATACTCGCTTGTTTCCTCGCAGGCAACACCAGCCTGGAAGTCACAGCCAGGTCCTGCTCGCCATTGAACAATTCCAGGCAACTGTAAAATCCCGGCCAAGGGTGGCGATTCCGCATTGAAGGGATGGCTGAGCAAGCGTCAGGCGACCCCATCAAAACCCCCACTAAGGGGCGAAGAAAAAGCGGTCACAAAAAAATCACATCTATTTTCCTCTTCTTTTCATACACTTAGCCATTCTTTTTTAATTCAGCCAAACCCGCATCCCTGATCCTGAAGTCGAGCAGGACGGCTGCGCACACGCGCCGCGAACCAGGGTCCCCACAGTTTCCACACCTGTACCACCCCCTGCAATCGGCAGCTGATTCCGCGGCCGTCCTGCTCGATTTTTTTATTAGGTATTAGGAAAGGACGGTGTTCCATGCAGAAGAACAACTCATGTGACCCTTCTCTAAACGCTCTCCGGCACGCTGCTGCCGCCGAACGTATGTTCGTCGATGACGAAAACCCGCAAGATTTCATCGCCATGCTCGATGACCTCTTCGCGCAATATCAACCCGCTAACGCCCAAGCTGCGTCCATGGTCTACGACTACACCAAGTCCCGCTGGATCCTCGACCGCCGCCAGCGCATTCACGACGATTTCGAGGCCTTCATCCTCCAAGTCCCGCCCCAAGCCTGGTCGGGCGAAGATATCAATCGACTCAACTTATTCGATCGCTATCTCTCCCAAGGCCAACTGCGCCTCCGCCGCGCCTTCGCCAACCTCCAAACCATCCGCAAAGACGAGCTCGCTCACGAAAAATGGCGCGAACACCTCAGTCTCCAAAAACAAAAGCTCGCTCTCGATATTCAACGCTTCGAATTCCAAAAAGCGAAACACGCGCACAAATTCAAACAGGAAAAGGAAGAGGAAGCCGCCAAACAGGAAGCCGAAGCGGCGCTTCAGGCCTTGGCCCAATACCAGGAAAGCCTCAAACCCCTGCAAACCGACCCTGAACTCGGCCCCGTTCTCGTCCAGCGCAGCTTCATTCGCGTCGAAAACGGCGAAACCATCATCGATCAAATCATTCCTCCGCACGCCACGCTCCGCGAACTCATCGACAATCGCGCGCAATTCGATAATCCGCCCACGTTAGTAGTTCGCTACTTCACCTTTCTCAACGGCATTCCTCGCGACTATGAGTTCTTAATCGAAGCCGGTGCGCCGCGCTTCGGTGAGGAAGAGCGCCGCTTTATCCGCTGCAACATGGAACTCGAAAACTACCTCAAACTCGCCGACCAGGAGGAAGCCGCATGAACACCTTCGACCGTCTCGACTCCCTTCGTACACTCGTCGTGTCTCTCGCATCCGTCGGCTTTCCCATTTCTCGCATCGCCGAATGCCTGAACCTGCCGCAGCAATCCCTTCGTCAGCACTTCCCGCGTGAGTTTGATCTCGCTCGCATACGTACCGAAATGCAAGCACGCGCCGCTCTTACGCACATGGCCAAGTCCAGCCGTCACCCTGCAGTCACTCAGTCGCTTCTAAAGCCTCCGCCACTCCCGCCGGCGGAATTCAATCCGAACTGCAGTCCGCGCGGCCCCATTCTTCGGCCCCTTGACACCACCAAACCCCTCGACATCATCTTCTACCGCAACGACGGCGAACCCAACGCGGAAGACTAAGAAAGGCAGCCAAATGTATCGCATCCGTTCCGCAAAATTCACCGATTCTTCGCCTTGTTCGCTTCGTGGCGCATCGCGCGCTACCCCTGCGTCCGCCCGAAACCTCGCGGTAAAAACTAGCCTTTTATCCCTCCCGAAACACCGGGTTTTTACCGCGCCCTATCAATTATTCTTTATAGGCGGTAAAAACTCACCCCGTTTCTCCTCTTCTTCGCCTGAGTTTTTACCCTTTGCTCAAGCCCAAAACTCGGCTCAAAAAATTCTTTCCCTGTACTGTAAGAATCAGGCCCTCCGCCCGTCTTTAGTGGCGACCCAACGGAAGGAGGCCGATACGCAACTAGCCACCGAAGCAGAACGTGAGGTTGTTACGCAGCCCTCTGAATTTAGCCGTCTATTCGAAACCCACCACGGAATGATCTTCCGTACCGCCTATCGCATCACCGGCAATGCCGCCGACGCCGAAGACGTCTTGCAAACAATTTTTCTGCGTCTCCTTCGCCAACCCGCAGGCGCCTTCGCGGCCAGTCAGGAAGAAAGTTACTTTCGCCGCGCCGCCGTAAACGCCTCTCTCGATATCATTCGCCAAAAACAATCCGCCCGTAGCGTGCCCATCAACGAAGCCGCGCTTAGTTCCACCGCGTCGCCCTCTTCCGATCGCACCACCGCGCAAGATTGTCTTCGCCGCGCTCTCAAAACCCTCACGCCCCGCTCCGCCGAAATTTTCGCGCTGCGCTATTTCGAAGATTTCACCAATCCTCAAATCGCCGGTGCTCTCAACATCTCGCAAGTGCTTGTCGCCGTTTCGCTCCACCGCTCGCGCCGGCAATTGCAAAAAGAAATCCGAAACTGCCTGGAAGGTGCCCAATGAGTCAACATGATTTGGATGAAGCTCTAGCCAAAATTCGAAACGAAGAAGTAAGTGACGAAGCCGTGAAAGCCGCCGCCGGCCGCGTCTTCCGCAACTTGTTCGATTCCACCTTTATCGCCGCCGAGCCCACCGGCAAGATTCGCGGCTGTGCCGATATGCGCGCCCTCATGCCGGCTTACCTGAATCGGACGCTCTCCTCGGCCCGCGCCTTGCTCCTCGAAGATCACGTGCTGACGTGTGTCGATTGCCGCCACGCGCTCGACGAAGCTCGTACGGGTGCTCCCGCCGTTCGTCCCATCCCCATCCGCCGCCCGCAGCGCGCCCGCGTCCCCATGCTCGTTTGGGCTGCCGCCGCAACGTTACTTCTCGGCATCGGTCTCGGCCTCACCGGCCATCTCCCTGGTCAGAACACCGTCAACGCTACCGTTGCCAGCTTCCAAGGCACTATCTACAAAGTCACCGATACCGTTGCTTCGGTCGTCGAAGCCGGTCAAATTCTCAAAAACACCGACGAGCTGCGCACCGCCAAAGGCTCGCACGCCATTCTCCGTCTCGCCGGCGGCACCATGGTCGAAATCGGCGAACGTTCTGAAGTTTCCCTATCCGGCGGCTGGCGCGGTACTTCGCTCAATCTCACCCGTGGCCAGATGATCGTCGATACCAGGAATCAAACCGCTCAATCGCTGACTGTCACCAGCGGCGAGATGACCATCCCCATCACCAGCGGCATCGTCGCCGTAGATCACGGCACCAAAGAATCCGTCGTCGCGGTAGCCAAAGGCTCTGTCGATGCTCACGTCGGCCCACTCGCTCATTCCGTACAGGCTGGCCAACTTTATGGCGCCGAACTGCGCCGCGCCGGCTACTCGGTCTCCTCCGAATTCGCTTGGAGCCAAAACTCCGCTGCCTACACCGAACTGCTCAACCAACTCGCGGGTCTGCAAAAAGACATTCAGGCCATCCCCGCCCCTGGCTTGCGCTATTCATCCGCCTTGCCTCGGTATCTACCGGCTGATACCTATCTCTACGTCGCGATTCCCAACGTGGGCGGTACCATCACCGAAGCCAAAAAGCTCTTTGACGCCCGCCTCGCCGAAAGTGAAGCGCTCCGCCAATGGTGGCAGCAAAAAGCTATCTCGAAGAACGGCCAGTTTGACCGGATGGTCGATCAAATCAGCACCATCAGCACATATCTAGGCGATGAAGTCGTCGTCTCGTTCAGCGGCGATTCATCCGGCGCAAACGCCGGCCCGGTCTTTATCGCTCAAGTCAAGCAACCCGGCTTGGAACAATACGTTCAAGCCACCTTCCCTGATCTAAAGGCCGATCAGTTGCATATGCAAACCATCAACAACATCCTGGTGGCCTCTCCCAACGCTGTTCAGTTGAAACGCGTTGCAGATGTGATTCAGCAAGCCGCGCCCGCCAATTTCACCACCACACCCTTCTATGCTCAGGTGGCCAAAGTCTATCAGCAGGGCGCTGCTTATTTTTTGGCCGCGAATCTGGAACAAATCGCCGCCAAATCCGTTTCTAACTCCAAGACTGCACTCCCGGCAGGCTTCGATAATGTCCAATATCTGGTGCTCGAAAAAGGTAATAGCGAAATGAGCGCCTCCGTGTCTTTCTCGGGCGAACGCCAAGGCGTCGCCTCTTGGCTCGCAGCCCCCGGACCCGCCGGCTCTCTCAACTTCGTTTCGCCCGAGGCGAACTTCGCCGCCTCTGTCGTCATGAAGAGCCCGCGCGCCATGCTGCACGAACTGATCGGCATGGCCGGTTCGGCCGATTCAGACTTTGCCAAAGGCTTGAGCGATTTCCAATCGAAAGCCGGTGTCAGCCTCACCGATGATGTCGCCGCTCCGCTCGGCAACGACGTCACCATCGCCATGGAAGGACCTCTCACGCCGGTCGTCGCCATCGAAGTGTTTGATGCAACTCATTTGCAGCAAACCATCACCACCCTGGTGGCCAAATTCAATCAGCAACTGTCTGCCCAAGCCGGCCGGCTAACCCTGTCGACTAGCACGCCGGTAAACGGTCGCACGTTTTATTCCATCAGCAACTCGAAATCGCCGAATTTCGCCGTTAACTATACCTACGCCGATGGCTACCTCGTCGCCTCCACCAGTCAAGCGAACGTTCTTGCAGCCATTCAAACTGAACAAAGCGGTCCCACTCTCGCCGCTTCTGAAGCCTTCCGCGCCCAATTCCCGGCGGATGGCTTCACCAACTTCTCCGGCATGGTTTACAGCAACCTTGGCCAGTTGGGCACCATAGCCAAACAGCTCGCTCCTGCCGCCAAGCAGAATGCGCTGGCCGGTCTCATCTCTACCAGCGGCCCCAGCCTGATCTGTGTCTACGGTGGTCCGCAAAGCATCTCGGCCGCCACCAAAGGCTCGTTCCTCGGCTTCAATCTTGGTACCCTCATCGGTATCCAACAAGGTAAGCCTCTGAACGGTCTCATCGCCTCCTCCATGCCGAGCCCAGTAGGGCGGCTTTCCAGCCGCCCTACTCTTTAAATATGCCGCCAGTCATCGAACTTAAATCACTCTCTGTCAAGCTGGGCACACAAGAAGTCCTGCGCGACATCACTAGTTCGTTCACTGGCCGCACCATCGGTCTGCTCGGCCCCAACGGTGCCGGCAAGTCTACTCTCATCAGCACTCTGCTGGGCTTCTGGCCCATCACCTCCGGCTCAGCCAGCGTTCTCGGTCATGACGTGGCGCGCGAATCTAAACAGATTCGCGCGCTCGTCGGTTATATGCCCGAAAATGATTCCTTCATCAGCGGCATGACGGCCGTTTCTTTCATCTGCATGATGGCCGAACTCTCCGGCCTCCCGCCTGATAATGCTCTCGAGCGTGCCCACGAAGCGCTCTTCTACGTCGGCCTTGGCGAAGCTCGCTATCGCAAGCTCGGCACTTATTCGCTCGGCATGAAGCAGTTGGCCAAGCTCGCCCAAGCCCTCGTTCACGGCCCCAAACTCGTCATTCTCGACGAACCTACCAATGGTCTCGATCCGCCCGCTCGCCAGCGCATGATCCGCCTTGTCCGTGAAATGCGCGATGCCGGCGAAATGCACATCGTCTTGTGTTCGCATCTCCTGCGCGATGTCGAAGAGACGTGCGAAGAGGTCGTGATCCTCAAACAGGGCCGCGTCGTTCACTATTCGAACCTCGCCGACGAACGCCGCCTCAACAAGCGCTTCGTCGAACTCGAGCTGCACGGCGATATGCAAAATTTCGTGACCGCCGTCGAAAATCTGGGCTGCGAGTCGGCGCCCGGCGTTATGAATCGCCTGAAGCTCGTCTTAGCCGAAAACACCGACGTCCGCGACATCTACCGCATCGCCGCCGAACAAAACGTGCAGCTGCGCCGCCTCAATTTCCGCCGCGATTCACTCGAAGAGATTTTCTTGAAAGCAATGGAGAATACCAGCAATGGCCGTCTATAAACACGCCTATCGCGGCTATTCCGGTGGTTTCACACCAGATTGGTCTCGCTTTCTCGTTCTCTATCGCTATTCGCGCCGCAGCCTTTTCCGCTCGAAATTTATCACCGCTTTCTTCGCCATTTGCTTCTTCTTCCCAGTGCTCTGTCTGTTTGGCATCTACGCGAATGAACATCTAAGCGCCTTCCTGCCCGCGCTGCAAGTCGGCCGCAAGCTGTTTAAAGTCGATGGCTCGTTCTTCCTGCTGTTCCTCTCCATTCAATCGGCCTTGGCGTTTATCCTGACCGCTTTTATCGGCCCGGGTCTCGTCTCTCCCGATGTTGCCAATGGCGGGCTCACGCTCTATCTCTGCCGCCCGTTTACACGGCTCGAATATGTCCTCGGCAAGCTTTCCGTTCTCGCGATTACCTTGTCCTGGATCACTTGGATTCCCGCGCTCCTTCTGTTCCTCGTGCAAGCCAGTCTATCCGGCTGGGATTGGATGTTCGATAATCTCTGGCTTGCCACTGGCATCTTCCTTGGCGCCGCCATTTGGATTCTTGAAATTTCCCTGCTCGCTCTCGCTCTTTCCGCTTGGGTCAAGTGGCGCATCGCCGCCGGCGGTTTGCTTCTCGGCGTTCTCTTCATGGGCGCCGGCTTTGCTGCCGCCGTCAATAACGTTCTCCAAACCCAGCAAGGCTATTTGCTCAATATTTCCAAGCTCATCAACATCATCTGGCAAGACCTCCTGCATGATTCCGGTACCCGCGATCTACCCGCCGCCGAAGCCTGGTTCGGCGTCCTCGCCTTCGCCGCCATCTGTTTCTACCTCCTCATGAAAAAAGTGCGCGCCAATGAGGTGGTCCGTTGAGCGATCAAATCATTTTCGAAAACGTCTCCAAGTTCTATGGCGACGTTCTGGGCGTCAACAAGGTCAGCCTCTCCGTTCCGCCCGGCATCACCAGTCTCGTCGGCCCCAATGGTTCCGGCAAAACCACTCTCATGAATCTCGCCACTGGCCTGATTCGCCCCACGCGCGGCAAAGTCACTATTCTCGGCCTCACCGCCGACCAACCCGAAAAGCTTTTCCCTTTAATTGGCTATTGCGCCCAATTCGATTCTTTCCCGAAAGGCGTCACCGGTTACGAATTCATTAATTCGTATCTGCGCCTTTCCGGCCGCGATGCCTCCGAATGCGACGAACTGGCATGGAAAGCCATTGACCGCGTCGGCCTCCGCGAAGCCGCCAATCGCAAAGCAGCCGGCTACAGCAAAGGCATGCGTCAGCGCATTCGCCTCGCTCAATCCATTGCCCACAATCCGCGCGTCCTCATACTCGACGAGCCGCTCAACGGCCTCGATCCGCTTGTCCGTTCCGAAACCATCGCTTTATTCCGCCACTACGCCAGCCAAGGTTGCCACGTCCTGCTTTCGAGCCACGTGCTGCACGAAGTCGACATCATCTCCGATCAAGTAATCCTCATGAATGGTGGCTACATCGTCGCCGAAGGCAACATCAAAGGCGTTCGCAGCGAAATCCGCGAACAGCCGATGCAAGTCATCATCCGTTGTGACCACCCCAATACCCTCGCCTCACGCTTCTTCGAGGAAGATCACATCGTCGAAGTGCGCATGCACGCCGATAAAAAAGGCTTGCTCATTAAAACTAGCGATCCCGATCGTTTTTTCACCCTCATGAACCACGTCGCCCTCAACGGTCACAGAGTCGAATCTGTCGCGCCCATCGATGACGACGTCAACTCGGTTTATGAATATCTCATCGGCGGGGAGGACGAGGTAGCCAAATGATGCGCCTGTGGTTAGCTCAAATTGCCGCGGTCATGCGGCTCGAAATTAAAAAGACCTTCTTCGCCCGCCGCGGCCTCTGGATCTACCTCCTCGCCTTGGCGCCCGTCGCTCTCTTCACCATCCAGTCCCTGGTCGCTCGCAACTTCCGTGTGATGTCGCCCGAAGTCCCGCCGAACGGCCACGTTGTAACCCAGCAGGAGATCGACAGTATTCAGGACGACATGACCCACGACCAAATTGTCGCAATCCTGGGTCCGCCGTCCTCAATCCGCAAAGAAACAGAATCCAACTTCGACGAGAACGGCAAGAAAATCACCGTTCAAACCGAAGACCTCACGTACTTCGCCAAGCGCCGAACCGTGATTCTTGAGCTTCGTGATGGCGTTCTCAAAGGTCGCATCACGCGCGGCCGCTTCACGTTCGAGCAGAATTCTTATGTATTCGCCGGCGCTTTCCAGTTCTTTTTCTTGCGCCTCGCCGTCTTCTTCGGCTGCCTCGGCATCTTCATGAATCTGTTCCGCGGCGAAATGCTCGACAAAAGCTTGCACTACTATCTGCTCGCGCCCATCCGCCGCGAAATCTTACTCGTGGGTAAGTTTCTGGCCGGCCTCATTGCGGCCACCGTCATCTTCACTAGCAGCACCGCTTTGCAACTAGCGGCCACTTTGTCTGCATTCGATAGCAACACGCTCTCGCGCTACTTCAACCAGGAGGGCGGCATAAGCCAGATCGCCGCCTATCTCGGCGTCACTGCTTTAGCGTGTGTCGGCTATGGAGCCGTCTTCCTCGCTGCCGGCCTGCTCTTCCGCAACCCGATTTTTCCCGCTGCCGTGGTCCTGATTTGGGAAGCCGCCAATCCCCTCTTGCCCGCTCTTCTCAAGAAGTTCAGCGTCATCTACTACCTGAAATCGCTCTGCCCCGTTTCGATCCCCACCGATCCAGGCATGCCCGCCCTCCTGAAACTCCTGGTCTCAAACGGAGATCCGATTTCTTCCTATCTCGCTGTCTTGGGATTGTTAGCTCTGGCGGTGCTTGTTCTTTGGGCTTCGTCGTTCAAGATCCGCCGCTTGGAGATTAACTACACAACCGAATAGTCAGGCTTTAATTGGCTTATCAGCGCTTCGTTCGTCGCTGTCCCGGTCACCACCAGATCCACGAACACTGTTGATGCCGCCAGCAGCGGCTGTGTCGCCGTCGCGACAATCAAGCGGTCGCATTGCTGTCGCGCCTGTTGCAGCGCGCTCAGAGCCGCTGCGTCCAGCGTCTCAAACGCGCAGCGGATCAGGCCGACGCGCAGATTGAGCCGTCGCCACAGCCGCACGCGTTGCACCGCTTCATCGAGCGAGACCACGCGCGAACCCGTCTCGAGCGCATCGCCGATTTCGAGTTCCTTCAGCAGCTCTTCCTGGCTCGTCGTCGCCGTACCCACTTTGGCAACCACGATGCCCGCCGCCACGTTCGCCACGCTCATCGCATCCTGCATCGACATGCCGATCGCCACGCCCGCCGCAAACGTCGCCGCCACCGTATCGCCCGCGCCCGATACATCGAACACTTCGCGCGCCACCGCCGGCAACGAGAACGGCTTCGCATCGTCCCGCACCAGCATCATGCCCAGCGCCCCGCGCGTGACCAGCACCGCCCCGATCTCGTTCTCCCGCATCACCATGCGCGCCGCCGTCTCAACTTCGCCGTCCGTCGCCACCGGCAACTTCGTCGCGTCGGCCAGTTCCAACAGATTCGGTTTCACCAGCGACGCGCCCCGGTACCGATGAAAGCTGCGCCCTTTCGGATCGACAAAAACGGGCTTGCCGATCTTCTTCGCCGCCTCCAGAAACCGCTCTGCCCGATCGTCGCTCAACACACCTTTGGCGTAATCGGAGAGAATCACCACATCGCACTCCGGCGTCAGCTTCTCAAATTGCGTAAGCAAACCATCCAGCACCTGATCATTGATCGAATGCGTGCTCTCCACGTCGACGCGCAACAGCTGCTGGCTGCCCGAAACATAGCGTGTCTTTACAGACGTCTTCCGGTCCGTATCCGCTACCGTGTGCAACAGGCAGTTCGGCAGCGTCCCTAACGCCTCGGCAATCAAACCCGCGTTCCCGTCCGCCCCCACAACCGTGAGCAGCACCGCCCGAGCGCCCAATGAACTCAAGTTGCGCACCACGTTGCCCGCACCGCCCAACATCGATCGTTCATGGTTGATCCGCACCACCGGAATCGGCGCTTCCGGCGAAATACGGTTCACATCGCCATAAACAAAGTGGTCGAGCATCACGTCTCCGACGCACAACACTCTAGCGTTCGAGAAACGCTCGATAAAGGGGATAAGGTCCTGATGATTCAAGGGGTGAAATTCGATGATAGCGTGCGGGACCGCGGAAGCAGAGCGATCGCAATCGCTCCCAGTAGAGAGATGCCGAATATCACCGCCATCGGTACCTGATATCCCGCCGCATGTTGCCGCAGGCTCGACACGAAATACGGCAGCCACGTCTGTCCGAGCGTATTCGCCGGCAAAATCACCGCCATCGCTCGCGCCAACGTATTCACCCCGACTTGTTCCGCCGCCATCAACGGAATGAGCATGTAGTCCGCACCCATCGAAAACCCGAACACCAAGGCGAATACATAGAGCGAACCCGGATGCAGCGGGCTCACTTGCAGCAGCAGCAGAATGCTCCCCACAACAATGAAGTACGTCGCCGTCATCACGGCCTTCTTAGAAAACAAGTCCGCCAAATGTCCAATCGTCAATCGGCCCACAATGCTCGACCACAGAATCATCGAGGAAGCCGTCGCCCAAGTGGCGTTCAAGACCTTTTGATCGGTGAAACCAGCATCCCGGAAAACAAACTTCATGTGTAAATTGATCGAGCCAATCGCGCCGATCGAACAAACACTCCCGCTGAGCAGCAGCCAGAACGAGCGGTCATGCAATAGCCGCGAAAAGCTCAACGGCTGCCAGTGAACATCGGGCGGTGGCCCGCTCGCGCCATCCGGAAACTGACCCAGTTCCTGCGGCTTGTCTTTCAACAGAAAGAACGCCAGCGGCCAAGCCAGCAGAATCATGCCGCCCAACATCTTTAACGCAACGTGGAACCCGTAATGTTCTGTGAGTCCACGCACTATAAATGCGCCTACACCACCAAACAACCCGACGCCGACGTAAATCGCTCCCATCGCCAATCCGCGCCTGGCTCGAAACCAATGCGAGACGAGGATTTGATGGGGAATCGGACCTGAAAAGAGATAACCAACCGTATAGAGGAAATAGAAGGCGAAGTAAAGAAAGAGGCTGCCGGTCATGCTACCGAAGCCCCAAAATGCCAACCCCGTCAGTCCCGTTCCGACTATGATAAGTTTTCTAGGACTAAAACGTGGAACGATGAGAGGGCCCACCCATATGGTAAGAAGTGCCGCCATGGGGAACCCGAAAGTAATATCGCCCAGGCTCCAATGAAACGACTTTTGGAAATAATCATAGAAAAAAGGCATGTTGTAGTAGGGGAATCCCACTGCAAGGCCAAAGGTAATGAAGGCGGTAGCAACTACATACCGGCCGTAAAATTTGCCGGGAGATGCAAGAGTCGCGGGTTCCGAAGCGTTTGTAGTCATTGCACCCCGTTTATCTTAGCGCCTGAAATGTAATAAGCTTTATAGCGAAGGCTTTTTTGGGCGCTTCGCAGCGAAAAACATAGACACCAGATCGGTGGCGAGGCGTCTATCAAACAAACAACAAGAGGAGTCGCAAAGTGAACTCCGAAGGAGAAGGTTAGAGTGATAAGACAACACACTGGAAGATTGTTGAGAGCAGGGGTGACCATTGCAGCGTTTGCTGTTGGAACCTCAACGCTCGCTTTCGGCATGGTCACACCCAACTCGAGGACTTTCACTGCCGGCCAGCAAGTGAAGGTGCAGGGCGTGATTCTGTCGCGTGATGGAAATGCTATTAAGCTCCGCATGGATGACGATTCAATCGGCACAGTCGATATTTCGGATGCAACGAAAATCGCTCTGAAGAGCGGAGTCATTTTCCGGCATACCGCCAAGATGGACGCGGGTTCTCTGGTACCCGGACTGCACATCGAAGCACAAGGACGAGGCGACGACAAGGGCGATTTGATCGCCGAAAAAGTGAGCTTCGATCCGAACTCAATGCGGGCTTCGCGGCAGATTGATGCACGCGTTTCACCGGTAGAGGCACGGACCGGAAGCTTGGAAGGAAGAGCCGGCGCACTTGAGGGCCGCTCAACCCAATTGGAAACCCGAGCGAGTGCTATGGAAGATCAGGAACGGCAAACGCAGGGTTTGGTTGGCCAAGTGAAGAACTCCGCCGATCAAGCAAACCAAGGCGTCACCAATGTGAATAATCGTGTGTCGGACCTAGATAACTATCAGGTGAAAGACACGGCGACTGTGTACTTTGACATCAACAAGGATGTCTTGAGCCCCGACGCCGAACACGACTTGGCCGAATTGGCAAAGAAAGCGACGGCTGAAAAGGGCTATGTGATCGAAGTGGCCGGGTACGCGGACAGCACCGGCAAATTGGCGCACAATCAAGTCCTTAGTGAACGCCGCGCGAACTCCGTGGTTCGCTATTTAGAGCAACAGGGCGACATTCCAATTCACCGCATCCTTCCGATGGCCGGGATGGGAATCAGCCATGAAGCCGCCGATAACACCACTCGCGATGGACGCAAAATGAATCGCCGGGTCGAAGTTAAGATCCTGGTGAATCAAGGTGTAGTCGCGGGTATGGCCCAACCTACCGGTTCCGCTTCGGCGAAGCCGCCGGGAGACGCTTCAAAGTAATCTGCGTTAACGCAACGACAAAAAAGGCCGGTCGAAATTGATTCGACCGGCCTTTTTTTAATTCTGGCCGCTGGTGATCTGGGTATGCACTGTGTGCTGATCGCGTTGGAACAGCAGCGGCGTAAACGCAATCAGATTACGACGCCAAACCATCCACGTGTGCATGCCGGGCGTCTCTATTTGCGTCACCTTCACGCCTTTCTCTTTCATCCAGGCAATTAGCTTGCGATTCGTTGCGATGAGCCGATCTTCCGTGCCGCAAGCAATCCAAATCAGGTGATACTGGCTGTTTGCCGCGTCGCTTAACTGGGGAAAGTTGGCGGCGAAATCGTCGCTGAATCCGCCGCTGCTGAACCCGGCTACCCAGGAAAACTTATCAGGACGATTGAGGCCCGTCAAAAGCGATTCCGCGCCTCCCATGGAAAGGCCGGCGATGGCCCTCGCATCGCGGCTCGGGTCGGTCTTATACATGCGGTCGACCGCCGGTATCACCTCGTCAATTAAAGCGGTTCGGAAGTAGCTGAAGTTTCGTTCGCGCAAGCCATTGTCGCGGAACGGCGAAGTTCCGGGAGCGGGATGAACGATTTCCGGCGCGCCGTAGCCGAGCGTCATAACGATAATCATGGGCTTGACTTGGTTTTGCGCAATGAGCGAATCCATAATCAGATTGGCCTTCCCGACAGCGGTCCAGCCGCTGGCATCGTCGCTATAACCGTGCAACAGGTAAAGAACGGGATAGCGGGCACTGGATGAAGCATCGTAGCCGGGAGGCGTATAGACGTAGAAATCGCGGTTATCGCCGATCACGCTTGACTTGTAAAAGTGATGGTGGACAATGCCGTGCGGGATGTCGATATCTTCCCACGGCAGCGGGGTTGCACCTGGAACGTGCACAACGTTACTCAGATTCATCAGGTTGGGCTTGACCTCGGTATTGGATGGATCGACAACGTGTGTGCCGTCCACGGTGAACGAGTAGCCGTAAAGATCGGGGGCGAGGCTATCGCTAGTAGCGCTCCAGACGCTTTGT
This sequence comes from Bryobacterales bacterium, assembly GCA_963771405.1. GTDB lineage: Bacteria > Acidobacteriota > Terriglobia > Bryobacterales > Bryobacteraceae > Bog-105. The sequence continues at coordinate 4,870 of CAVYUL010000012.1, read as the reverse complement.
TGGTCTTTCGTCATGGGCAGCGGGTCTTTCAAGCCTTCGACGGAGACGGTGACAACGGCGGCGTTTGGTTCGAAAAGACGGAACGTCACTCGGCCATCGGAATGGACTTCTGGTGAAGTAACGGCCGGCCGTGCAGGCGGTTGTGCAATGAGGAGTGCGGAGAAGCAAAAGAATGCTAATAGTTTGTTCACGGATGGACCTCTAGAACCTAATCTTCTTCTATTTCGATCGAAGTCACATCGATTTCGATCAAAGTTAGACATGGGCGAGAACAGGACGGGTCGGTGGAATCAGCACTGTCGAGATCGACATCCAGCGACACGCCGCCTTGTTCCTCCTGCGTGTCCAACAGACCCTGCCAAAGGTTAGCTTGTGCGATGCCACAATCGGTGGGACGCACGTATCGCGGTGCTGCGGCGACATACGCGGCAGGCGATTCTGGACAAGCTTTGGGTCAATGATGAGGGTGCAATGTTTTCCTGAAAAATCGTCGGCGGGATACGGGGGCGTGGTGGCTGGCGGGTGGAGCCGGGCTCAACTTTGTGCCGCTGGCAGAAGGAATGCTGCCGGGAGCGCGAGGGTTGGCGCATGATCGAGCAAGCACCTGTCAATTTGTGAGGAGGATGCGGCTCGGCGTATGGGTTTCTGCAGTTTGGCAAAAAGAGCGACAAAGCGTATAACAACGAGGTGATTATTGATCGTTATATAGAAGATGTTATTAGCTTAGTTGATGTTCTCACAAAGATAGGTGCTAAAGTGTGAGTTTAGAGACAAGCATACTTTGAGGAATAAACATAGATACAAGTATTCATAGTTATTGTGCAACTTACTATTTAATAAAAAAAAAATAAAGTGCTCCTATTATCTTTTCAGGTTCTTTATTGGGGCGTTTTCAAAAAAAGCCGAAGTTGCTTTTCCTGGGGGTTGCAATTTCGGTATGAGAACTGATTCAACGAGCATATCAAAGGTTTTGGAGCAATTAGGGGGAGTCCTAAACTATCGTACATGGTATGATAAAAGCATATGCAGAAAAACTTGTAGGTATGTATCTACATGGATGTTGTAAGTGTAGGTGTCATGATTAATATTATGCTAGCTGCTATATTTGCAGAAGGTGTAACAGTAATAGAAAATGCAGCTAAAGAACCACATGTAGTTGATACGGCAAACTTTTTAAATATAATGGGTGCAAAAGTAAAAGGTGCAGGTACAGATGTTATACGTATTACTGGACTTTCTTGCATGAAAATCAGCAGAATATGCTATAATTCTGAACCAGATCTAGCTGCAACTTTATGATAGCATCAGCTATTACACTAGGAGATGTTGTAGTACGAAAATAACACCAAAACATATGGACTCACTAAGTGCAAAACTTAAAGAAATGAACTGTAAGATTATTGAGGGCGATGATTACATACAAGTTATCGCAGATAAAAAATTAGTAGCTACTAACGTGAAGACTATGGCTTATCCAAGGTTTTCCTACTGATTTGCAACCACAAATGACTGCGCTTTTATGTATATGTGAAGGAGAAGGGTGGTTGTAACAGAAACAGTTTACATAACTGTTTTCCAAGCACATAAAATGAGCTAAAGCGTTTAGGATGTAGAGTTATTCGGTGGATGGTAGAGTTGCGATTATAGAAGGTGACACTGTTTTTTGGGTGCGGAGGTTACGGCCACTCAACTCCTGCCAGCAGGGGCGGCTCTTGTTATGGCAGGTTTATTGGCAAAAGGTAAAACAACTATAGGTAATGTAAAAATATATCGACAGAGGATATGTAAATAGAACTTAAACTAAAATCTTTGGGTGCTAAATAGACTTCTAAAGAGTTCTATACCGAGGTAGTAATATATAAATGTTGTAAAATTTTGCTCTATAGCAAGTGGAAGTGATGGCAACAGTACTTATGTTGGAACAGAAAACACTAGTATTTTAATAGATTGGAACAATTAGTGGTATAAAAATAGAAAATGGATTAAAAAACATAAATGTACACCTATTAAAGTTAAGGTTGTTATATTTATAACACATGAACACTCTGATCATATTTTGTCTGTAGGGGTTTTATCTAGAAATACAAAATATTCCCATCTTTGCATCACCAAAAACATGGGAGGATCAATAAATATAATAAACTAGGAAAAATAAAAGAAAGTAATATAAGATTTGTATACAAAGAAGAAAAATGTGTAATAAACGATATGTGTATTCATCCTTTTGAAATACCGCATGATGCCGCTGATCCTATGGGTTACAGTGTTTTTGCTAAAAACTACAAAATATCTATAGCTAACAAGATACAGGCACATAACAGATATTATAAAGGAAAATATTTATGATTCGGATGTACTACTAATAGAAAGCAATCATGATATAGAAATGCTAAAGAACGGCTCTTATCCATATAAATTAAAGCAAAGAGTTTTAAGTGATACAGGTCATCTCTAATGTTTTGATGGGTGATTTTACTAGTTCTCAGTAATGTCTGATAGGTTAAAACATGTTTATCTAGGTCATTTGAGTAGCGAAAACAATAGACCTTTACTAGCCCTTCACACAGTTACAAACATATTAGAATCAAATCATATTTCAGTAGGTAATATGCTTAATTTGTTGATTGCCCTCAAGAAGTCTAGTTTCGAAGCCTCTATGTTTAGCTTGAATCGGCTAAATAATTTAGTGTATGTTATTATTTAACGATTCTTGAGTTTGGCTAAATAATTATATATAAAAAATAACACTTCGTTCTAGTATTTCTAAAATGAAGTGTTATTTTTTATGGAAAGTAAAGGATAAAAACTAAAGCTCTGATTTTATTAAACCAGTTTAGTTAAACTCCACCTTTTTTAGATGATATGTTGTATTTTTATGGGAAATACCTTTAGTGCAAGCTCTGTCAATAGCAGAAATAGCATTAGTTAAGTTAGCTTTTGCTTCTTCTTTTTTTCATCTAAAAACAATTTTAGCTAAAATTACTTTTTTAATTGCTGTTTTAGTTCTAGAGTTAATCATTTTATTTTCTTAAAAGTTTTTTAGCAGAAACTTTAATTCTCTTTTTTGCGGATTTAATATTAGCCAAAGTTGTCACCTCCTCAGTGAAAAGTAAACAATTTTAACCTCATATGTGGGTTAATCAACATTCTAGATATTTGCTCCCCAAGCTTGTGCAAGGTGATTCTTGGAGACTAAACAAACTCCTAAATGTACATACTAATCTGTTTCCTTAAGAATTTCATGGCAACAAGCAGACAATGTATCCATTAGTGCTAGTATAATGCCTGTTTCAAAACTTTTTTACATATACCATTATAGCAACTTAAACTATATTTATCAATAGCTTTTTAAAAATTCTATTTTACTTTACTTTTAAAGCGATTAGATTATACATATATATGACACTAGGTCTAAAAAGTGTGATTATCTAGACCTTATTTAAGGATAAGCTTTTAGATTGTTATAGAAAAATAAAAAAAATCTATAGTCTATTTATACATGAATCTATAAAGGATTATAAACAAATGAATATATAAACACATTAAAGGTAAAAATATAAAAAAATATAAAAAAGGAGAAAAAAATGGATAATAAAAAAAATGAAAGTAGAAATATAGATGAAGAAAAATTATTTTTCAAAAAAGTTTTTAGGACAAATATCTAGCTGTAGAGGCTTTTGAAAATAGTAGAAGAAGAGGAAAATTCACATGAAATAGATGGAGTAAGCATGGAAATAGAAGAAAATGAAGAAGGAAATAGAACTGAAATATGGGGGTAAAAATATTAAATGAGGTTGGAGCTAAAAAAATGGGTCGACCTGTAGGTAACTATATAACTGTTGAGTCAGAAGATATGAAAATAAATAATGTTTTGGTTCACTGAAGAAATAATACAAAGTTTCTTCGAGTAAACTATGTCAGCTACATAAACTCGAAAAAGATGCTAAAATATTAATAGTTGGGCCCTTAAAAACTGGAATGTAACACCAGATGCCCGACTAACTGAAGGTTGTGAGTAAAGTATTAGTTACAAGGCATATAAAAGATGCACTCCCTATAAAACTGATATAAAAGAAGAAGTGTGAGTGCCGTAACACCTGGAGTTATGGGTATTACAGGTATTGAGACTATAATAAAAATAGTAAAGGCATAGAGATACAAAATAAAACCGGGATCTGCAAATAGCAAATATGCTCTCGCTTCCAGAAAAACAAATAGAATAATTAACTATCCAAATGTCTGACACAGGAGTAGCACCGGGTGCTGGCATGGACAACAAACGAATGATGTTAGATGGAGAGACTCTAGGTGTGAAAGTTATAGCTATAGGAGTGCCAACTGTTGTAAAAGATGCTGCTACACTTGTAAATGATACTATGGATATGATACTAGCATCTATGAAAAGCCAAGTAGAGGTTGGAACAACAAAGTTTTATGAAATGCTAGATAGTTTAGAAAACGATGAAAAATATAAAATGATAAGAGATGTTTAACCCATATGCAGGAAATATGTTTGTAACACCAAAAGAAGTAGATGAAGTAATTGAAAGACTATCAAATATTATAGCTAACAGTTTAAATATTTCGTTGCACCAGGAAATTCCATTTTGACGATATAAATAGATATATCAGTTAGGAAACTTCACCGTTTGTGTAGTTGTAAATTTGTTTGTAAAATAACTTGCTCTACTATATCATTTGCACAAAAGGGGGTTGCTCTATAATGGACAACGAACTCAAAATTTTGGAAATGCTAGGGTAGTTTGGTTATAGGGCAAGAAAAAGTAAATCAAAACAGAAGTTACACAGATTAATGAACGTTTGGATAAATTAGAAAAAGGTCAAGCAAATTAGAAAAGGGTCAGGAAAA
>CAVYUL010000011.1:0-65759 GCA_963771405.1 Bryobacterales bacterium | reverse complement strand
CGCCGCGCTCAGCGCCGCGCGCACCCAACTCGGACCGGCTGACATCGTGGTGAACAACGCCGGTGTGTATCCGCGGCGATCTTTTTTGGAAATGACGGAACAGGAGTGGGACGAAATGCAGGCGATCAATCTGAAGTCAATGTTTCACATCACGCAAGCTGCGCTGCCGGACATGTTCGCCCGCGGCGCCGGCAAGATTATCAACATCTCTTCGGTCACCTTCCATCTCGGCATGGCGCAACTCACGCACTATGTCGCCTCCAAGGGCGGCGTTATCGGCCTTACGCGCTCACTCGCGCGCGAATTCGGCGCGCAGAACATACACGTCAACTGCATCACGCCCGGCGCGATTGCCGTTGAAGCCGAAAAGCAGTTTGTTACCGACGAGCAAATCAAATCGTGGCTCGGGCAGCAATCGCTTAAGCGCCGCATCGTTCCGTTGGACATCGCCCGCACCTGCTTGTTCCTGGCTTCTGAACTGAGTGACGGGCTTACGGGTCAGACGCTTAATGTGGATGGCGGCTGGGTTATGCACTAGCAGGTGCGCCTTTAATGCGAAGGTTTGACGCAGACTTTCTCGATGCAGGACGGGAGCTTTTGACGCTACGGCATATTCTCAATCCCTGACTGGACGCCTTTCCAAATGAGAACTCTTTTCATGCTCGCTGCGGCCATTGTGCTCGTCACCCCGGCCGCCGCACAGGAACTCATCTCGCTGTCTACCGGCGATGGCGGAAAGCTCTGCGCCGACCTCTACGCTGCAAGGACCACTCGCGCTGTCGTGTTCGCTCACGGCGGACAGTTTCTGAAAGAAAGTTGGCACCATCAGGCGCGGGCGCTCGTCGCTGCCGGATTTCAAACCCTGGCGATCGACTTTCGCGGATTTGGCTGCTCCACCGGTCCCGGGCAAGCCGACTTCGATCACGCTCCTTTTGACAAGGACGTGCTCGCTGCGGTTGAATACCTCAAGCGGCATGGGGCGCGAACAGTTTCGGTGGTCGGCGGTAGTTTTGGCGGCTCCGCCGCCGGCGATGCGTCCATCAAATCCGCAGCGGGCGAAATCGATCGCATCGTCTTCCTCGGTTCGGCGCCCAATCTATCGGCGGAAAAACTGAAGTCCCGCTCTCTGTTTATCGTCGCTCGGAATGATAGTAACGACGCCGGTCTGCGGCTTCCCGGAATTCGGGCCCAATACGACAAAGCGCCCGAACCCAAGCGGCTGATTGTGCTGGAAGGTTCCGCGCACGCCCAGTTTCTCTTTCAGACCGAACAAGCCAGCCGCGTGATGCACGAAATACTCCAATTCCTCACGCTTCGGTAAAATAGCTGCCACGAAGCTCATGCAATTAGCGCGCGCAGTCCTCGTCCTGTTTGTCGTCACCCGCGCCGGCGCTGAAACCGGTCAGCCAACACCCAATATTCAAGCGGGCCAGAAGATTTTTGAATCGCAGTGCGCCCTGTGCCATGGAGCGAACGGCGGTGGTGGGCGTGGCCCTTCGCTTCACCGGCCCAAGCTCGAAAGAGCATCCGATGACGCCGCATTGCGCAAGCTGATTGAAGATGGGATTCCGCCCGAAATGCCCGACGCCTGGCAGCTTTCGCCGCCCGATATCGCAAATGTAGCCGCCTTCGTACGATCGCTCGGAGCAATTCCACCAGAGACAGTTCCGGGAGATGCCGCCAGGGGCGCCGCTGTTTATCGGGAAAAAAATTGCGCTTCCTGCCACATTGTCAATGGGGTGGGCACGGGATTCGGCCCGGAACTGAGTGCGATTGGCGCGCGTCGAAATGCAGCGCACCTGCGCGAGGCGTTGCTCAAGCCTGCGGCCTTCATTCCCGACGACTTTGTCTCAGCGGAAGTCATCACCCTCGCGGGCGAAACTATTCTGGGCATCCGCGCGAACGAAGACAGCTTCACCATTCAAATCAAAGATGCCGCCGGCCGCTTTCACAGCTTTCGCAAAGATGAAGTGCGCAGTTGGCGCTTGCTGCGCGAACAAAGCGCCATGCCCGCCTTCGATCAAGCCTTGACGGCCGGCGAATTAACTGATCTGGTGGCCTATCTGGCATCGCTGCGAGGCAATCCGTGATTCGCTTTGTTTGTCTTGCTGTTGTTTCAGTAGTAATAGCACTTGCACAAGTGCCCTTTGAGCGAATCGCCGCAGCCGAAAAGGAGCCCGGGAATTGGCTCACATACTCAGGCAATTATTTAGGCCAGCGATTCTCGCCATTGGCCGAACTTACGCCCGCGAACGTCTCCAAGTTGCACGTGCGTTGGGCTTATCAATTCCCCGACCCACGCACTGAAGTCTCACCTATCGTTGTGGACGGAGTGATGTATATTACCGGCCCCAACACGGCAGCGGCTCTCGATGCAAAGACCGGTCGCGAATTATGGACTTGGAAACGGCCGATTCCAGCCGACTACAACTCCATCGGATACGGCCACACCAACCGCGGTCCCGCCATCCTGGACGACACGCTTTATGTCGGCACGCTCGATTGTGTTCTGGTGGCGCTCGATATCCACAGCGGGATTGAACGTTGGGCCACGCGGGTAGACGATTACAAAACCGGCTACAGCATGACGCTTGCGCCGCTGGCGATTCGCGGCAAAGTGGTGATTGGCGTGAGCGGCGGGGAAGCGGGCATTCGCGGCTTTGTCGATGCGTATGACGCAAAAACCGGCAAGCGCGCCTGGCGCTTCTACACTGTGCCCGGTCCCGGCGAACCGGGACACGAGACCTGGACCGAGCCGGCTTGGAAAACCGGCGGTGGCTCCACTTGGGTGACCGGTTCTTATGATGCCGCCGCGAATGTTGTTTACTGGGGCGTTGGCAACCCGGCGCCCGATTGGAACGGAGACTCGCGGCCCGGAAAGAACCTTTACACTTGTTCGCTTGTTGCGCTCGATGGCGACAGCGGGGCGCTCAAATGGTTTTTTCAGTTCTCGCCGCATGATACCCACGATTGGGATTCCGCCCACGTTCCAGTCTTGTTTGACGCCACGGTGCGCGGTAGAAAGCGCCGTCTGATTGCGATGGCGAACCGCAATGCTTTTTATTATGTGCTCGATCGCGAAAACGGCGAGTTTATCGCCGGCCAGGCTTATACGAAACAGACTTGGGCCAAAGGTTTGGATGATCAGGGCCACGCCATGGAATTGCCCGGCAATACGCCTACCGAAGAGGGCAATCTGATTTGGCCTAATTTGAACGGCGGCACGGTTTGGTTTAGCCCGTCGTTTAGTCCGATCAATAACCTCTTCTATGTGGCCGTTCGCGAACTGGGTTCCAGATATTACAAGCGTCAGGCTGACTACAAGCCCGGTACCTTCTTTGCCGGCGGCGGCGAGGATGAGATACCTAAAGACGATCAATCCGGCGCAATTCGAGCGCTCGATCCAACGAGCGGCAAGATGCAGTGGGAATTTAAGCTGAAGCAAGCGCCCTGGGCGGGAGTCATGTCTACCGGCGGTGGGCTAGTCTTTGGTGGCTCTTTTGAAGGCGTGTTCTTCGCGCTGGATGCCGCGACGGGAAAGCCGTTGTGGGATTTTCAAACCGGCGGTCCCATTGCCGCAAACCCGATCTCATTTAACATTGACGGCCATCAACACGTTGCCATCGCGGCCGACAGAGTTCTATTTGTATTTGGATTGTAAAACCGCAAATGACTCCGCGACCGTCTTGTAAGCCCCTTAGATCATAAACTCGAAATCTTTGGCTTCGAGATCGATCGGCGCATCACCCGGCAGCAGATCGAGCGATTCAGCTTCCTCTAACCTGTTGCGATCTTCGGCGGAATGGTATTCCGCGTCCTGGATCATCGCTTGAATCTCACCTTTAGTTAATCCGGAGGCAGAGCTAAGAGTGATCTTCTGCTCGTTTTGCGTCGCCCGGTCGGTGGCGGTCACGCTCAAAATGCCGTTGGCATCGATGTCAAATGACACGTCGATATGAGGTTCACCGGCAGCGGCGGGTGCGATCCCTGAAAGCTGGAAGATCCCCAGCAAGCGATTATCGCGAGCCAGCGCGCGCTCGCCTTGGTACACCTTAATTTCGACCAGCGCTTGATTGTCGTACGAAGTAGAAAACTCTTCTCGCTTGCGCAGAGGAATGTTGGCGTTACGCTGAATGAGTTTCGCGAAAACCCCATCAGCCGTCTCGATACCCAGCGACAGTGGTGTGACATCGAGCAGCAGCAGATCCTTGACTTCACCAGAGAGGATGCCGGCCTGCACCGCGGCGCCGAGCGCGACAACTTCGTCGGCATTCACACCGTGGTCCGGCTCTTTCCCAAACAGCTCGCGGACGAGTTCCTGCACTTTCGGAATGCGCGTGGAGCCGCCGACCAGCAGAACTTTATCGATTTGTTCCGGCGAAAGGTGAGCATCTTCCATCGCCTGCCGGCAGGGGTCAATCGTGCTCTGCAGAATATCGTCCACCATCTGCTCGAAATACGCCCGGCTCAGGCGCATGTTGAGGTGTCTTGGATCGCGTGCGTCGGCCGCCAGGAATGGAAGATTAATATCGGTTTCGTATTGCGTCGAAAGATCGATCTTGGCCGTTTCCGCCGCCTCTTTCAGGCGCTGCAGCGCCATTGGATCTTGCGAAATATCGATGCCCTGCGATTGCGCAAACTCCTCGAGCAGCCAATCGACAATCCTCAGATCGATATTGTCGCCGCCTAAATGGGTGTTGCCGTTGATGGCTCTCACTTCGACGACGCCGTCACTCACTTGCAGAATCGAAATGTCAAACGTGCCGCCGCCGAAGTCGTACACGGCAATCGTTTCTTCCACCTCCCGGCTCAGGCCGTAAGCCAGCGCTGCCGCGGTGGGCTCGTTCACAATGCGCAAAACGTCCAGGCCGGCAATGCGGCCGGCATCCTTCGTGGCCTGGCGTTGGGCGTCGTTGAAATAGGCGGGTACTGTGATCACCGCTTCGGTAACCGCGGCGCCCAGATATCCTTCCGCGGCGTGCTTCAGTTTGGCCAGAATACGCGCGGAAATTTCTTCCGGAGCATAAGCCCGGTTTTGAATGAGCACGCGTACATCGGCGTTCTCATCCGCGACGGTTTGATATGGAACAAAGCGCATTTCCTCGCTCACTTCGTCCAACCGCCGTCCCATGAACCGCTTAATTGAATAGACTGTGCTCTCCGGATTCGAAACGGCTTGCCGTTTCGCGAGTTGGCCGACCAACTGTTCACCGTTGCGCGTAAAACCCACAACCGACGGCGTAGTACGCACGCCCTCTTGATTGGAAATAACGGTGGGTCGGCCGGCTTCCATAATGGCAACGACCGAATTGGTAGTGCCCAGATCAATTCCGATAGTTTTGCTCATAGCTCTTGAGGCGAAACAACACGCTCATTTGGCCCCCCCGAAGCTTGGCGCAGAGCAGGGGCACTAGTACTTGTGTTTCATAGATACCAAATCTAGTTCTAGGGTTTCGAAAGAAATCGGTTTGAAACCTTGTTTTTGGATGCCTGTGATGGCGCGCAGTCCGTATAATCATTGGAGTTACGATGAAACCGAGCGCGGGACCCGTAGAATCGCATTTGCCGAAAAGAGCGCTTATATCGATATGCTTTGTGCTTATTGGTGGCCGCTAAAACTATGCTGCACTTTCCCTATGACGGCCAACTCGCAGCCCTCGTCGCGAACGATACAAGTTCAATTGATGCGGTAGTGGAAAAGCTCCAAAGCATTGACTCCTTGCTCGATGATTTGCACGATGGGCTCGCTTGGTTCAACCGGCTCTACTTGCAGGTCACCTTGGCCGTGCGAGCAAACGCGGGCGAGGAAGAGTTCGTCACAACGCTCGACTTTCACTTCGCGAATTTGTATTTTCAGGCGTTGCGAAGTTGGTTGGCGGGGAATGAGAGTGCCACGCCAGAAAGTTGGCAGATTCTGTTTGCGCAGCGTGCGAATCTGCAGTTGGCTCGCATACAATTTGCGCTCGCCGGTGTGAATGCGCACATTAACCGGGATCTGGCGGTGGCAGTGGTGGCCACCTGCCAATCGATGGGCTTTGCTCCTCAGCATGACGCGCCACCTTATCGGCAATATACAGAGCTCAACTCCACCTTAGACAGTTTAATTGAGCAAGCGAAACGGGAATTGATGGTGCGGCTGCCCGGCGATGCGTTGCCGCAAGTGGATCAAGTGGAGCAGGTGGTAGCGAGTTGGAGCGTTGCAGCTGCGCGCGAATCGGCTTGGGTGCATGCTGAAATTCTGAACGCCGTGAGTTTCGATAGCGCGTTAGCCACCCGCTTCGCGGATGCGCTGGATGGCACGGCCACGCTTGCGGGAAAAGCGCTGCTCATTGCCATTTGAGATACCGCTAGCGCTAGCGGCCAAATTGGCGTAAGTGATGATCCGCGTGAAGGTAGGCCCAACGAAGCCATTGTTCGCGAGTCAGAACGCCAAAAATGGGGTGCGGGATCGCGAGGTTAAGAGAGTCGGGCACAGCGAAACGGCTTAATGTCGTAAGTAGCCTTTGACGGTCGTCTTCGAATGTTGTTGGCGCCGTGCCTCCAACGCCTTGCTCCATTTCGGGCCGTGTAGATGCGTCTTTTGGCCACGGAAGCGGAAGGTACAGTGCCGCCCATTTTATGATCGTCCGCTGCAGCGGGCCCGTTGCCGGGCTCGCTGATTTTTCGCCGAGGGCAAGGCGTGAAGAGTCGGCCAAATGGCAGAGCATTTGATGCACCGACATTTTCCCCCACAGCCGCTGATCCTGAGGCGTCAGGGAAAGGATACGCTCTTTCACCGCTTCACGATCAACAGCGAACAAGAGACTTTTCGTGCGGCCTAAGCGCACAGCCCGAACTACGCCCCTTGCCCCATCGCTCTCGGCTCCGCCGCCCCGCTTTTCACTAACTTCCCGGCAATGATCGCCAGTACGCCGATAACGCAACCAGAGATGATGCCGATGATGGGACCGCTGATGGCCATCATGAGTCTCGGATGGCGCCCAAGCGCAGATGCCGCCAGCATCTTGCTTTCTCGTTCATGATTCGCGAGATACGTCGAGACCAGCAAGACATGCGCGCCCGTGATCCAAACGCAGTTCGCTAATCCTAAACACAATCCATTCACGAAGCGCGCACCCGCAGTCGTAGTCGCGCGCCCAATCGCCCACGCGCAAAACAGGAAAATCGCCAGCCAGCAAAACGGCTCAATGTTGGATGGAATGAAATAAACCGTGGCAATAGCCATGAACAACCCGAACAGAGAGAGCTGAAAGATCAGCTTCCAATTCATCATTTCCCAAACACCTCCAGGGTAAGAGTGGTTGGAGAATTATATCTGTTTACGGAATGCTTTGCAAACCGAAAGGGTTCTTACTCTTGAGCGGTGATTTGATGATCGGAATCGCGCCACGCGCTGATCTTCAAACGCCGGCACACCCAGCAAAGATTTTCGTCTTCGCCATTCGGCGCAACCGGACCCGCGAGCGGAGTACACGATGAACCGCACACTACGCACGCTTTCGGCGGCATTGCGGCAGATCGATCGGCATCAACCGACTTTTTCGCCATCTCTAAGATCTGCGGCGCAATAATCGGTTCGTTGATCGGCTTCTTTTTCATCGCTGATTTAACTATAGCCCATTCCGAAGAGAACAGCGCGAGCGCTAATTCAGTTCTGCGGTCTTGGTGTCGCCATTTTCCTCGCTCGACACCTTCCTTACATTAATGTTGCCCCGGCGAGTGATCATCTTCACATCGGGTCCGTGGCCGACTTCGCCTTCCAACTGAGCCCCATGCCCCGATGAGCTTTCTCTGAGCACATCGCCAAATTGATTATCGATTTCGCCGTTCTTGGTTTCCGCATTGATCGCGAACTGCGCCGCGGGCGGCAAAGCGAGTTCAATATTACCCGAGTGGTCTTCCACGCTAATCTGGCCCAAAGGAGTATGCCCCGGCCGCAGTTCGATGTCGCCCCGCTCCACCTCTAAATCGATTGAGTCGGTAAAGCCCGCCAGCGTCACATCGGTCGAATGAGTCTTCAATTTGATCGGCCCTGCCAGATCCTTGGCATCCAGCGTGCCGCGGTCCAAACGGATATAGCCGTTCACTTGCTTCACCTCTAACTCGGTGCGCATGCTCTCAATCCGCACCGGCTTCGCCAGCGCATTCAACGAAATGCTTCCTGTGTAATCGCCTTGCAACGTCACCTGGCCCGCAATGTTTTCCAATTCAACATCGGTGCCGCGTCCTTCCAGTTGCAGCGATCCCTTGATATTCGAACAGTGAATCGATTTCGAACTGTGCGCTTCCAATTTCACATCGCCGCCCACATTGTCAATTCGAACGTCTTCCACGTTGCCGCCGTCCAAATTCACGTTTCCGTTCACCGAAGCAATCTCCAGGCTGCCGCGCGAATCGCTCGCTTCAATGCTCGCCCCCTTCGGTACGCTGACTTCCAAATTCGCATTGATCGACGCCCGGTTATCGTCGCCCTCACGCCGGCAGCGAATCGTCACTGTGTTGCCATCGGTCGTGACTTCCAGCGGCGATTGCGCGTTGGCTTTGTCGGCATCGTCGCGGTCGAATGAGCTGATATTCTTTTCGCCTGTGACGGAGACCGTCGTTCCTTCCACTCCCGTCACTTTGGCGTCGCCGCGAAAATCCTCAAGCACGACGCGCGGAATCGGGCCGGTCGTGCGCGAAACAGTTTCAATAGGATATCGATGTTGTTCGCCGAATTCCTCTATGCCGCTCTCAAAGCCAATCTGCCGCAGCCAGTTTCGGTGTTCCGGTTGTTCAATCTGGTAGGCGATGCTGCCAATCACAGCCAGCACAATCACCACCACCCAAGCGCCGCCGGAAACACCGTTACGCGGAATCGCTCCTCGCATGAGTGAATAGCGAATGCAAACTTCAATGAGCGCCACTACGCCCCAAATGATCAGCAGAAACGGCCAATACCGCCCAATGAGCGTGCCGATATCGAAATTGGGCGAGATCGTGTGCAGCAGGAAAATGAAACCCACCAGGATGAGCACCAGCGGGCCGGTAATGGAACCGCGCGGCCTCATTGCGGCCTTTCCTCTGGTGGTGGCGGCTGCATGGGTCCGGACGGAATCTGTTGCGGCGTCACCGCGCGCTCAAACAGTTTCATCAGACCCACCACAATTAATATGAGCGGCCAGGAACGCGAGAAATCGATAATGCCCGCCTGATGCAGCGCAAACAGCACGCCCACCGTAATCAGCATCACGGGTCCGCGGATCGCCTGGCAAAATTGGGGAGTTCTATTGTTCATGGCTTGACTCAATGGAACTCGGCGGCAGCTCATGTTGGCCGCCATGCAAACCGCCCACGCGGTTATACAGCATAAACCCGCCCGCCACAATCAACAAAATCGGCCAAAAGCGCGCCAGTTCACGGAAGGCGAACAGATGCAGCGTGTCCAGCAGGAACAGAACGCCTAAACCGATGAGCACAATCGGCCCCAGCGGTGCCCGCGTGTTCCAACGGTTGGTCGCAATAAGGCTCGAAAATTCGTCTACCGGCAAACCAGCGCGGCGCGCCTTCGCCGTGTGATACGCCTCAAACACCATGTAGCCCCAAAATGCCACCAGCATCAGGGCAAGGAAGACTTGGCCTGAGTCGCCTTCCGTTGCGTTTAGCAAACTGATCAGAAGTCCAACGATACCCGCATGCACCAATCCCTTCGCATACTGGCCGTTATAAATGGCGCCGACCCCGGGAATAAAGCCGAGAAAGAACGCCAGCCCCGGCGAAACGTGCCGGTTCAAAGTCCCTGCTTGTTGATATGGGTTTGAACCCTGTAGCGAAGAAGGCGGAAAAGGTGGTGCGGTGGTAGAGGCGGTGCTCATAGGTGCATGCTCCGAACAAAAAATGGTCCCATTCTCCAAACGCTGGCAGGTCGCGCACAGAGCGCGTCCGCAATCGCGGCAAAACGCCGTGGCTGGTGAGTCTGGATGCTGATAGCAGTTCATGGCTTGTCCTTCGACTCCGTTTTCGCGGGGGTGGATTTTTTCGCGGCAGCCGCCGCGGCGCGGTCGTTCTCGTCCTGCTGCCGCTGCATATCGCGCAAACGTGCTTCTACTTCATAGACAACACGCAGATTCTCATAGTACTTAAACAACCGGTCTTTGGTGCGCGCGGCTTTCAACTCCATCCCATCGAAAATCCGAACCGGATTGATGTCTGCAGATTGGATGCGCTCCACCCGGGTTCCAGTACAGCGCTCCAGCATGGTGAACGAAAGAACCAGCATCGCCGCGCCCATCACGAACCTCGGCTGCAAAATCGGCTGTAGCCATTTTTCCGAAAAACGGCTCCAAAGCGTGTGGCGTTCCCACGGGCCGCGCACTCGCCCCACCGGCGCTTGAAACGCAATCCGCGTAATCAATTCCTCCGGTGGTTCTACTTCCGGTGTCCGCCCCAGCAGCGCCACGCCGCCCTTCACTTCCGCCATGAAATCGCCGCAGCCCGCACACTCGGCCGCATGCAACTCAACGGCTGCCCGCTCGCTTGCGCTGAGCGTGCCGTCAAGGTAATCGGCGAGAATGCTTTCAAATTCAGGACACTTCATGGCTGCTGACGCTTCTTTAAATCGTTACTTTATTCCTTCGTAAAATCTTTCCCAACTCCGCGCGGCCCCGATTCAACCGCGATTTCACCGTTCCTTCCGGAACGTCCAACACTTTCGCAATCTCACGATATTCCATTTCCTGCAAGTCGCGTAAAATCACTGCCTCGCGCAACTCCGGCGAAAGCTTTCCTAACGCGGCTTGCAGCAACTCGCCGGCTTCGCGGCCGGCCAGCATTCCATCGGTGCGCGCTTCCTTTGCTGTGCGCTCTTCAAGCGTCCCCAGTTTGTCTTCAATCGCGTCCGTCACGCGATCATGCTTGGTTCGACGATAATGGTCTACCAGCAGGTTGCGCGTCAAGCGTGTGAGCCAAACTACAAACGCGCCTTCGCCCACGCGGAAACTGCCTAGTGTCTTAAACACGCGCAGAAAAACGTCTTGCGTTAAATCCTGCGCTTCGTTATCCCGCCCGGTGAACCGGTAACAGATGCCGTACACGCGTTTCGTGTGCAACTTGACCAGCTCATCCCAAGCGTTTTGCTCACCGCTCAGGCAGCGCTCAATCAAATTTATTTCAGCGTCCAACGGCCGTCGAGCCCCCACCCCGGCATTCGAAGCACTCGCCCAATTCCATGGGGCCAACGCCTTCGCGCCTGCCAGCATCTTAGAGTCTATCGAAATAGGAAATACGGCCGCTGTGGACATATCTGAAACGTCACACAGAACAACGCAATCCGGCCCTCAAAAGTTCAGCCCGATTTTGCCTTAACTGATTGAAAACAGAGAGCACACTCAGCCATTATTGCTGCCAGCTAAGTGCTTTAGATTCAATACCCAGTCTTGGCGTCTCCCAATGGCCCCTCAGCGCGGCCCCAACTCCGCGCCCGATTCATCCAAAAGCCCCATCCGACGCAGAGCGAAAAAAAGAAGAAACTCGTCACCGGCACCGCCCTTGCATCCGGCGGTGGCGGTCCGGCCAGATTGTTGAACCATGCGATGGTCATCACCGCCACCACGCTCCAAATACCCCGGCCATCCCCTTCGGCCGTGTGTCGCGCGCGAACAGAATGACCGCCGCCGCCCAGAATCCGCCCTCGATCACCACCGTCGCCGCCACGAACCGCCACAATCCCAATCCAAAATAGTCGTGCAGCCCCGGGCTCAACGGCATGTCCGGTCCGTGACTGATCCAATCCAACAACCAATGTGACAAAACAACTGCAGCCAGAACCCAAGCCGCACGCGCATCGCGCCGCACCAGAAAGTACGCCCCCGCCAATATCGCCGCCCAAACCACATCCATCAAAAGGCTGTGGCTAAACGCAATATTCGTCGCATGGAAATAAGCGGCCGCTCCCTTTCCCGGTACGAACTGCACCTGCTCAACCCCGGCATACAGGAAAATGCACCACAAAAGATCCGCCAGCATCGCTGCCAAAAACAGAGTGCCCACCGAGACCTCCGGCGCCAGCCTCTTCGCACTCAACCCCGCTGCGAAATGGCCTACGAGCATGGCTCCGCGAACCAGATTTCGCGCGGCATTCCCGCCGGCCGCATCATCCGCACATCCGGCAGCGAACGGCCTCGCACCCAACAGTCCGTTGTCCACTTCGCAATCCACTCACCGCCCGCACCCAGCAGAAGGCCTGCCAACTCTCGCCCGAGAAAACGAAGAACAGTCGCCCGGCCTTTCGCCCGTTCTGCTGCCTCCGCCTTTTGGAACGTCTTGCGCATCTCCGCACCAAAGCGCGCCCGATAATCGTACGGATACAGTCCCGCCAAAACTTCATACACGTGCTGCACTTTCATTGGTTACGCCTCCTTGCTCCGCATCCGCGCTGCCGCCGTGCGCGTCAGTTGTTTCATTCGTTCCAACTCAGCCTTCATTCGCCCACGGCCCACTGCCGTCAGCCGGTAGGCCTGTTTCTCTCTCGTCTTATCCGCCTGAGCGAAAGGCTCAATCCACTCATCCTCCAAAAGCCTGCGCAAGGCGCCATATAGTGTCCCCGTGCTCAATTGCACCCGCCCTTTGCTGAGTGACGCAACATCCTGCATCAGGCTGTACCCATGCTGTGGCTTCTCCGCCAGACTTAACAGAATTAGGAGAACCGGTTCGCTAATCGGTTTGTTACTGCGCGCCACAACATGTCACCTGACGCCATATTAACCCCGGCGCGCGATACTGTCAAACCCTCAGGCCACACGCTTTCTAAGACGTCCAACCTCCCGTACCGTAGTATTAGCAGGTTTGCAGAAACAATTTGAAGGTTAATAATTTTGACATAGCCTTCGATTCCCAACAATCTAAACAGCAACGCGACTGACACCCAAAGATTGGAAAAGTGCATCTTACTCCTGAACTGCCTCAGATCACCAAGATGGTAAGCGCGGACAACAGGGACGGCGATACCCCTCAGTTCTCATTCCTGGCAGGCGGCGGAGAAATGGGACGTCTCATGCGCTCGTTCCATTGGGAAGCAACCGCGCTCGGCACCCCTGACACTTGGCCAAAGTCGTTGACCACAGCGGTCCGCATCATCCTGACGTCCCAACAACCCATGTTTGTCTGGTGGGGCGACCATCTAGTCAACCTCTATAACGATCCCTATCGAGCCATCCTGGGCGGCAAGCATCCCCGCGCGTTAGGCCAACCCGCGTCGGAGGTTTGGCGAGAAATTTGGGGGCAGGTTGCGCCGCGCGCGCAACTCGCAATTTCCAGAAACCAGGGCACCTATGACGAGGCGCTCTTTCTGATGATGGAACGGAATGGCTACCCCGAAGAGACCTACTATACGTTCTCCTACAGTCCCATTCCCGACGATAACGGCAACCCTTGCGGCATCTTCTGTGCCAATACCGACGAAACCCAGCGCATCGTCAGTACCCGAAGATTGGCCACCCTGCAAGAACTGGCTGCTCGGACCACAGATGCCTTGACTGTTGCCGACGCATGCGCCAACAGCTTGGCGGCACTGGAAACGAATCCGCACGATTTCCCGTTCGCTCTGCTGTACCTGAAACAGCTAGGCAGCGATTCGGCCATTGAGGTGAATCGTTTCGGTGGGCGCGGAGACGGAAATGCCGCCTTGGCGGATCCAGCCCTCTGGCCGCTCGACGAAGTCTTCAAAACATCCAAGACTCTCGTCATTGAGCTTCCCCATACGCTTTCTTTTCCTACTGGCGCTTGGGATCGCCCTCCCGAAAAAGCCGCCCTCATACCCATCAATCCCTCCGGTCCGGTCGGATACGCAGGCGTCCTGATTGCGGGTCTCAATCCGCACTCCGCTTACGAAGGGAGTTATACAGATTTCCTGACGCTCCTTGCCGGACAGATTGCGGCTAGCTTGACGAGTGCTGGCGCCTATGAGCAAGAACGAAAACGCGCTGAAGCACTGGAACAACTCGACCGAGCCAAAACAGCTTTCTTTTCTAACATCAGCCACGAATTTCGTACCCCACTTACTCTAATGCTGGGACCAGTCGAGGATCTTCTTGCCACCCGCGAAGGCAACGAGAACTATCCGGATCGTGCTGCTCTCGAAACTGTTCATAGGAACGCCATCCGCCTCCAGAAGCTGGTCAACGCTCTCCTTGATTTCTCTCGAATTGAGGCCGGTCGCATGACCGCCCGCGTGGAAGCTACCGACCTGGCAACATTCACCGCCGAACTCGCCTCCGCTTTCGAGTCGGCAATGGAACGCGCCGGCCTGAGTTTCTTTATCGCTTGTCCCTCCTTATCTCACTTGGTCCTCGTAGATCGCGATATGTGGGAGAAGGTTGTATTTAACTTACTCTCGAATGCCTTGAAATATACTTTACAAGGGAAGGTGGCTCTAACTCTGGAAGAGGTCGCTGGCCAAATACAGCTCTCGGTTACGGATACTGGCGTCGGCATCCCCGAGTCCGAACTGCCGCATTTGTTTGAACGCTTCCACCGTGTAGCCGGCTCAGGGGGAAGGACCCTGGAAGGAACCGGAATTGGCTTGGCCCTGGTGCATGAACTTGTGCGTTTGCACGCTGGCACTGTCACCGTAAACAGTCGGTTGGGTAAAGGCAGCACCTTCACGGTCAAACTCCCTCTTCAGGTCGCAGAGGTTCCTCGGCAAGTTCAAGCCAAAGAGCCCGGCGCCGCTCGTCCTCACTCCATTCGCGCGAAAGATTATGTGGAAGAAGCGCTCAGATGGTTGCCTGAAGCCTCGGTTGATTCGCCATCCAATTCACTCGACATCCCTCCCTCGCCGCCTTCCTCCAAAGTGCTCATTGGCCGTGTTCTCCTCGTCGACGATAACGCCGACATGCGCTCCTACTTGCAAAGACTTCTAGCAGCCGAATTTGATGTCAGCGTTGCGCCCAATGGCGCCGAAGCGTTGCGGTCCGCCATCGAAAATGTTCCCGATCTCATTCTTTCCGATGTCATGATGCCCGAACTCGATGGATTCGGCCTATTGAAAGAACTGCGTTCCAACCCCGCAACCCGATCGATCCCCTTCGTCTTTGTCTCCGCGAGGGCCGGAGAAGAAGCCAGTGTCGAAGGCCGCGATGCCGGCGCCGACGATTACATTGTCAAACCCTTCACGGCGCGCGAGTTGCTCGCTCGTGTCAGGGGTACACTCCTCATCCATCGTGAGCGCCGTCACGTCATAGAACAGTTGAACCAGGTTTTCGAACAGGCGCCCGTCGCCATCTGCGTCTTACGAACTCCGGACTTCGTATTCGAACTCGCCAATTCGTCCTACCACCAGCTTGTTCGTGGCCGCCAAATTGTAGGCCGAAAAATCTCCGACGTGATTCCCAATCTTCCCCAAGATGTTTGGCAAGCCTTCCATCAAGTCGTAGATCAAGGCCGGCCGTTCATGGCAACCGAATGGCACGTCCCCTACGATGCCGATGGGGATGGACACAGCGAAGATCATTGGTTTGACGTCGCCTATCATCCTTTCCGAAACTCGGATCACAGTATTCGCGGCGTCATTTCAGTGCTGCACGACATCACCAAGCAGGTTGTGGCCAGAAAAGAAGTGGAGCGGGTCAACCGCGAGCTCGAGGAATTTGCCTACGTCGCGAGCCACGATTTACAAGAGCCTTTACGCTCGGTAAATGTTTATAGTCATCTCCTCGTAAAACGGCTCACCGAATCCAACCCCGAACAGCTGCAAAAGAATCCGGAACAGCTCTCTAAATACGTCGACGTCATTGGAAAAGGCGTCCGGCGAATGGAGGAGCTGATCAAAGATCTGCTTTCCTTCGCGCGCACGGTACAGGACGAGATCCCCCCGCTCACTCCTGTTTCACTGGCGGCTTCCTTGGATAAAGCTCTGAATGTCCTCTCTGTGCAGATGGAAGAACGCAACGCCAAGCTTGCGGTGGGAAAGATGCCCGTTGTTCTAGGCGACGAAACTCAGCTTCCGCAGGTTTTTCAAAACCTGATTTCGAATGCTTTGAAATATTCGAAGCCAGGTGTTAACCCCGAAATTCAGATTTCTGCCGCTTCGCGCGGCAAAGAGTGGATTATTTCTGTCAAGGATAACGGTATTGGCTTTAAGCAGGAATACGCCGAACACATCTTTGGGTTATTCAAAAGGCTGCACCGTGATGAATACTCCGGTACCGGTCTCGGTCTGGCCATCTGCAAAAGAATCATCGAGCGGCTCGGCGGCCGTATCTGGGCCGAGAGCGTCCCAGGCGAAGGTTCGACCTTTTTCTTTACTTTGTCGGGAGCCGAATGAGCCCTGTCAACATACTGCTGATCGAAGACAGTCCTGAGGACATCGAGCTGGTGCGCGAAGCTTTGGCGATGACCAAACTCGAGCCGCTCCTTCAGATCGCTAACGATTTTGAACAAGCCCAAAATCAGCTTGCGGAGATCCATCTGGGCGGACCCTGCCCCGAATTGATTCTTCTCGACCTGAATCTTCCTAAAGGCAGCGGTCTCAACTTATTGCAAATGTGCCGCTCCTCTCCGAAATTGCGCAGTGTCCCAGTCATCGTTGTCAGCTCATCCTACGCCGCTCGCGACCGCGATCGCGTGGCCGAACTCGGAGCCGCCCATTACTTCCGAAAGCCAATGGACTTCGACGAATTCATGAAACTCGGACAAATTGTGATCGATTCCCTGCCGAATCAGCCGCGCTAGAGTTACCGGCTAAGGCGATCGCATCAGCGAAACCAGTTCTACCTGCAGCTGTGCCAATGCTAGATGCGGATCTCGCTTTCCGGCAATCGCGTCATGCACCGCTTTCGAGTACGCGCGCGAAATGGCAGCATATTTCTTCCCTGTTATGGCAGAGGGTCGCGCGAACATACCCGCCTGCCAGTGCTGGCCAAGCCAGCCGTTGAAAGCAGTGTCTCGAAGCAAGCTTTGATCGTTCAGCAGACTCGTTCTCGAAGGCAAGGTGCTGGTGGCAATCAGTCGTCGCCTCTGAACATCTGCCGATACTAAGTAACGAATCACCTGAACCGCCGCTTTAGGGTTCGCCGAGTACCGCGATACCGCTAACCCCATTCCGCCAAAAGTCCACGCGAAGCCTTTTCTCCCGGCAGGCAGTGGAGCGGTAGCGAAGACCTTCCCTTGCAACGAGGATGCCTTGCTGGCTCCATACAACGAGGTCCAACCGCGCACAAACGCCGCTGAACCAGCCAGCCAGAGGTTCGTGCCGTCTTCTTCCTCGTACTCCACCGTACCCGGCGGCGAAATGGTGCCAATCCATGAGCGCGCGCGCCTGAGCGCGTATTCGAATTCCGGGTTACACGCCGAGATTGTGCCAGATTTGTCGATTAGATCTCCAGCTTCCGCTCTCTCCCATTCCATGGCATCGCAGTTCAGAGGTTCGCCTTCGGCGCCCTGCCAAACGTACCCCCAAAAGTCGAGCTTTCCCGCTTTCCGCTCACCCGTCTGAATGACCTTGGCCATATCTCCCAATTCATCCCAGGTTCGGGGCGGGCTCTTGTAGCCATATTTCTTCAGCAAATCGCTGCGATAGTAAAGGACCGCGGTGTCCATGTTCTCAGGCAAGGCCACCAGCCTTCCGTTGACGGTGAAAGCATCTAAGAGGCCCTTATCGATGGCTGTGGTTTCGTCGCCTAGATATGGCTTCAAGTCGATCAGATCGTCTGCCAGAAGCCCCGGCCATATGTTATCGATCCCACAAATATCGGGCTCGGCAGATTTCTTTCCAAAGACATCGTGGAGAAGCACCAGCCGCGTATCGACGCTATCGTAGGCGGCGAGGAAGTTCACCTGGGCGCCCGTTTTTTTTCGATAACTAGCCAATTCGCTCGAAAGGAAGGCTAGATCCGTAGCATTATCGCCACTCGGCAACATTGTTACAACTGGAGACTGCCCGCTTACCGTAGTCCCCTCAGCCTTCCGGTGACAAGAACTCGCGATACACAAGCCGAAACACAGCAGGAAACCAAATATCGAGCGTAGTAAAAAGCTGCGGTTCATCCTGTACGTAGTCTTATCGACTTCGAAGCGCTATCCGAACAGGCCATTTCTTCAACTTCCAACTTCGGGGACGGAGAGACATGTTCCGAAGTTCTAACCCCAGCCCTTTCCGAAGAAATATCCCCCTCATCCCTCCGCCTCCACTGCTGCCCCGTTCCTCAGCAGATCCTACAGGTTAACGCCATCTGACCGATAAGTGCCGTGGGAGTACAGAAGGAAGAACTTCTGATTTTGCGCACCGTCCGCCATCGCCGCCTACGCCGTTGGATCCGTGTTCTCACAACCAACGGCATCGCTACGCGTCTCGGCGTCAATTTTGCCATCATCCTTCTCCTCATGGCAGGGGGCGTCTCCTACTCGCTCTGGCAGATCGACCGTTTAGAGCGTCAAGTCGCCCGCATCGACGGTCTCGATTACACCATTTACGGCATCATGTCGGCAGACAATGCGATTTCCCGATTCTCGGATGAACTCCGCCGGGCGGTCGACACTCGCAATTCGTCCACATTCTGCGCTGCAGCCGACAAAATTGAGCAGCGAGCCAAACTGGCCATGACCGTGGCTTCTCACGCTGCGCAAAATTCGCCCGGTTTTGCCCGCCGGCACCCTTCCTTAGCCTCTACATTCGCCTATTGGAATTATTTGCTGCCTGAGTATTTGGAACGGATGAAACGTCTCGCCGCGCTCGGTGACTGGCCGGCTATCGATCGTCGCTTGAAAAGCCAATTGTCCAGTATGGGGTGGATGTTCAACGACTTTGCAGCCGACTTAGACGCCAGCCTGACCCAGGACCGCACGCTGACTTTGGTAGCAATCCGCCATAGCCAGCGCACCTCGGCGGCAACGCTATTGATTTGCGGTTTGCTGGGCGTACTGATCTCGGTGGTATTGAGCGTTCGCGTCACCCGCGGAATTGCGCTGCCGCTCAGCCGGATGAAGAAGGCCGCCAAAAGTCTGGCCGCCGGCGATTTCTCGCATCGGGTAGCAGTCCATGGCCGCGATGAACTCGCCACGCTAGGGCGTGCCCTGAACTCTGCGTCGTTACGTTTACAAGACCTCTATCGTGAACTCGAATCGCGCGTCGCCCAGCGCACTGCTCAACTGGAAACAGCTAAGCGCTCTGCCGAGGCTGGAAACATTGCCAAAAGTCAGTTCCTGGCTAACATGAGCCACGAAATTCGCACGCCCTTGAACGGCATCATCGGTATGGCCTTGCTCACTTTAGCCACTCCGCTCACGCCGGAGCAGAAAGAGTCGCTCGATCTGCTGCATCATTCGGCCGAATCGTTGAAAAGCCTTTTGAACGATATTCTCGATCTCTCCAAGGTAGAAGCGGGAAAGCTAGAACTGGACGTGACGGCCTTCGAGATACGCGAAAACCTGGTGGAGTGGATTCAAGGTATTGCCACGCCCGCCCAGGAAAAAGGTATCGAACTGATCTGCGATGTGGCCCCCGAAGTGCCCCGCATGATCACCGCAGACCCCGTGCGCTTACGGCAAATCATAGTCAATCTAGTGGGCAACGCGGTGAAATTTACGTCTTGCGGTCATGTGGCCATCAGCGTCAAGGTCGATATCACCCCCACTGCCCAGCTTCTTCAATTTGCCGTCACCGACACCGGCATCGGTATCTCCGCCAAACACAGAGACGTCATCTTCGATGATTTCGTCCAGGGCGATGGCTCCACAAACCGCAAGTACGGCGGCACCGGCCTCGGTTTGGCCATAAGCCGCCGCTTAGTCCAGATCATGAACGGAAAAATCTGGCTCACAAGCGAGGAAGGGGAGGGCAGCACCTTCCACTTTTCCATCCCGCTAGATAATGTCGTCTCTCAACCTGCGGAACCCCTCCTCCCGGCCGGAAAAGAGGTGATCGTCATTTCGAACAATCAATTGGCTGCTGCCGGCCTTGAGCGTTTACTGCAACACTGTCGATGCCGGACCCGCACCGTTTTGGACATAGAGGCAACTTCGCGAACCACTCTGTCAATGAGCGCGGATCTCATCCTCGTTGATCAGCCATCGGACCGGGGGGCCGCGGAGCGAATGATGCTGGCTGTCCAACAACGGATCGCCGGCAGCGAAACGCCCGTCGTGATTTTGCATTCGCCGCTTCGCCCGCAATCGTCATGGCGCTCGCTTTGCGTGTTTGCCCTCGCCAAACCCGTTAAGGAATCCCAACTTCTCCGAGTCTTGCGCCAAGCGTTGCTCCACGAAGATATCGGCGTCGTCGCTCCTATTCAAAAGGAAGCCCCAACTGCCCCGCCAGGCGCCCCGCTACTCACCTTGCTGGTAGAAGACAATCCCATCAATCAAAAGGTTGCCTCGCGATTGCTGCAGAAGGAGGGATGCTCCGTCCAGACAGCCGCCAATGGCCGCGAAGCACTCACCCTTTACGCCGATCAGCCCTTTGAGCTGATCTTCATGGACGTACAGATGCCGGAGATGAACGGTTTTGAGGCCGCCCGCGCCATTCGTCTTTTGGAAGAAACCAGTGGCACTCGAACCCCGATCATCGCGTTGACCGCCAATGCCATGGCCGCGGATCGCGAGCTCTGTCTCGACGCCGGCATGGACGATTATCTTTCCAAACCAATCGAAGTCGAAAAACTCAAGCAAATGATAGCCAAGTACGGCGCAACTAGCGCCAAGCCATCCCTCGTACCGGTCGGTTAGCTCGCCCACGACGCCCGTAACGCAATCATAGGAGCTGAAATTTCGAGTCACAGCCTGAGCACATTTTTCTTCTCCTTTAGAATCAGTCGCTTACCCGAGAAAATCCGTTTCCTCCGTTCGCCTCTTATCTCATCCTGAAGGCGAAGGAGATTCCTATGTCCACACTTCTGGACCAAGAAATCAATACTAATTTTGAAAACGATCCCGCGTCCGCGTCCGCTCTTCCAGCCCACGCACGCACCTGTTTAAACGCTCTCACCCACGGCGGAACTTCGCAAAAACTGTTCCTCCCTGGCGAAGACCCTAACCTCTTCGAAAAACTCCTGCTCGAGTCTTTCGAAGAACACAAACCGGCCACTCTTTCCAGCGCCGCTCTCGTCGTCGATTACGTCGAAGCCCGCTGGTACGTATGGCGTCGTCACGCCGCCAAAGCCGATGTCGAAACCACTCTCGTCGATAAATACGGACCCTTCACCGAATGGACCATGCAGCAATATCATTCCATCGAACTCTGTGACCGTTATGTCACCCAAGCTGAACGCGCCTTCAAACGCGCACAGAACAATTTGCGCGATGTCCGTAAAGATGAATCGGCCGAGCAACGCTGGCTCAGCCATCACAGCCTCATGCGTGAACGCCTCGAAATCGACAAGAAGAAACAGGCTCTCGCCGAACTCAAAGAAGAGCGCCGGCATGCCAAAACTTATGAAAAGGATCTCATCGAACTGCTCTCCATCATCAATGAAATGAAAGAAAGGGATCAGCCACCCGCTCCCATCCAGTTCGACAAACAGGAACAGTGTGCCTTTATCTGCCAGCGCGCTGAGATCTACCACGACGACGACGGCGACGTCTATATTGAAAAAATCCAGCCCAGCTTTGAAGAAGTCGACTTCATTCTCGACCAGCTTGAGGATTACGCCAATCCGCCGCAGTACATCGTGCGCCAGTTCCACTTCGACGATTGCATCCCCGAGGAGTACCGCTTCTTAGTCGAGGAAGGCTATCGCCGTCCAGCGCACGACGACTTCCGCATCGACTACCGCATGGACTTCGACCGTTACCGTGAACTCGTAAAACTCGAACAAGAAATCATCGCCCACCAAGACGACGGTGACGATGAAGAAGAGTAGTTAAAAAACCGGGACGCCCATGACCAAACCCTACGTGTGCCTAAACGCCCTTTTCCAACAGCAAAAAGCCTGCGACGGAGCCGCGCCTACAAGGAGCGCAACGAAAATCCGGCCTACCGGCCAACTCGCCCCTAGCCCAGAAGCCCAAACTGAGCGCTTGGCCGGCCGGCTAGGCCCCCGTTTCGTAAAATTCACCCTTTCTTCGCCTAAACCCCGGCGCTACCCTGAAACTATCTCCTCCTCCATGCCCCTCCGCGCTTTCGCAATCGGCCTTTCCACCCTCGCCGTCATATTCCTCGCCATCGCCGTACCCTTCGTCACCCGTTACCACCTCCCACTCCCCGCCGCCGCCGGCATCTATCTGTGCTTCCTGTCGCTCCTAACCCTCATCCTCATCCCCGCCACTTCCATTCCTAACCCCCTCTCCGCCTGGATTTTCCCGCTCATCTGGTGCGCCCCCTATCTCGTCTACGCCGCAGGCACCGGCGACCTCCGTCCACTCGCTCTCCTCCGCCTCGCCGCCATCGGCTTCTTTCTCGTCGCCATCTACCGCGTCTTCCCCGTTCGCGATCTCGCCCGCCTCAACTGGCAAGACCTTCTCATTGCCGCCATCCTCATTTACGCCCTCCTCGGCCATCAACTGGTCGGCATCTGGAACGTCCCCGTGAATCTTGATTTTCTAGGCCGCCTCTTCCTCATCGCCGCTGCCTCCTGGACCTGGACCTTCATCCGCCCTGTCCCCGAACTTGGCTACACCTTCAACTTCTCGCCCACTGTTCTCCGCGTCGCCGCTATCAGCTTCCTGTTCTTCGCCGTCATCGCAGTACCCGTCGGTTTCGCGCTCAACTTCACGGCCTGGCATCCCTTACACAAGGGCTTTCTCGATTTCGCCGTGTCTTATCTGGAAATCTTCCTCTTCATCGCTTTACTCGAAGAAATGTTCTTCCGCGGCTTCTTGCAGACACTCTTATCGCGCTCTCTCGATTCGCCCAAACTCGGCCAAGCCATCGTCGCTTGCGTCTTCGGCCTGTTCCACATACTGCACGCCCCATTTCCGAATTGGCGTTATGTGATACTCGCAGCCATCGCTGGCTGGTTCTATGGTTCGGCTTTTGTGAAAGGAGGAACTCTCACCGCATCCGCTCTCGCGCACGCGCTCGTCGACACCGTTTGGCGGACATTTCTAACCAAAACCTAAGTCGATTCGGGCCGTTGCGCTGGAACGCTATTGCGTAAACACCGTATCAAACACACGCCGCATGCGTGTCTGCAAGTTAAGTAACTCGGCGTCTAGGTTAGCCGCTGCGAGCCGCTTCCCGGTCCAGCGTTGCAGTAACTCGGCGATCATCGCCCTTTGTTCCGGACCCGCGGGAATGCGTTCTTCTGTGCGGCCGGTAACAACCCGCAGCGCGTGATCCAGCGCGCGAAAGAACGTTGTGGCTTCGAGCAGAAACTGGGCCTCCGGATAATCCAAGTGGCCCATCTTCTCCACCACATCAATTCGCTCCGGCGTGTTCAAGCTCTTATAGAACATCCCGGCGCCTTTGAGCCGCAGATACATGAGAATGAAGTCGGCGTCGTAATATCCGCCCTCGGCCGCTTTCAGAGGCGCAATCGTGCCTTGCTCTCGCTGCAGCCGTAGGCGCATTTGTCGCAGGTCTTGTTTCGATCGGCCGCTTTGTCCCCAGCGCCGCCAGTCGATCTTCTGCAGTTCGTTCAGGAAAGTGGTGGCCCGGTCGGTATCGCCGGCGACGCCGCGTGCTTTCATGTACGCGATGCCTTCCCAGGCCTCGGCTTTGTTCGCAAAGTAGTCGCGATAGGTGGATTCAGTCTGCACCAGCATGCCTTCGCGCCCATTGGGGCGAAGCCGTGTATCCAGCGAAAGAATGGTGCCGTCGCCGGTATAGCTCGTCAGAATCTCAATTAGGTGCTCTGCCACGCGGGTCCAAAAGCGCTGCCGGTGAGCTTCGGTATCGGGAATGATGAACAGCAAGTCGGCGTCGGAGGCCAGGTCGAACTCGCGCATACCGAGTCGTCCCAACGCTACTACCATCATTTCGTTTGCTGGGTCGAAAAACGGTTTGGTTGCCGTCGCCCGTGAGCGCGCGTGCGCCAAGCCGCGCTCCAGGGCGATCCGGTAAGCGCGCGCGATCATGAACTCAGCCAGCGCCGAAGTGTTATCGAGCGTTGTGAATACCGGCTCGCGCGAGCAGATGCTGGTTGCCAGAATGCGGAACATCTCGCGCCGGTAGAAGCGTCGTAGTCCGCTGATGTCTTGTAACGGGGCCGCTAGCCCTTCAAAGGCCCAGCGCCGGTTTGGATGATCCACTGCCCGCCGGATCTCTTCCAGCAAATCCGGATACCGGGACAGCCGCTCGCTCAGGTATGGACTCAATTCGAAGATTTCGAGCATCCAATCCGCTAAAGCCGGATGGCTGTTGATTAGCTTGAGTTGATCCGGATCTTTGAGCAGCATGCTGAAGAAACCGTTCAGAGCCCGTTCCGAACGGTGTAGCCCGCGCTGTTGTAAGCGTTCGGCGAACGCCGGAGCCGGCCTTGCGAGGGCCGCCAGCATTTCGTCCGAAACGCCGGTTTCGCCACGCTGCTCCTGCCTCGCATCCAGATGGCCGGAAGCGTAGTTCGAGGTGTGCGGCGAGTAGTGCAGTGACCGCTGCGCGTACACGATTCGCTCGTAAATCGCTTGCACGTTCTCAAGCCGTTGATTTAGTTGCTGGATCAGTTCGTTGCCGCTGGCCGTGTCCATCAGCCGTGCCAACCGCGCTAAATCGGCCGGCGCGGAGGGCAAGGCATGCGTTTGCCGGTCGTCTTCAAGCTGAAGCAAGTGCTCCAGGTGCCGTAAGTATTCGTAGGCGTCCACCAGCCGGGAATACTCCGTGCCCGACAGAAAGTCGCGATCGTGCAACCGCGCCAAAGCGAGCAGCGTGCCGCCGTGCCTGACGGTTGTTTCGCGCGCCCCGTGCAGTCGTTGCAGACACTGCACCAGGAATTCAATATCGCGAATGCCGCCGCGCGCCAGTTTCACGTCGATGACTTCTTTGTGGAACCGCTTCCGAGCCAGCTTTTCCGAAATGCGTTCGCGCGTTACCGACATCGTTTCGATAGTGCTGAAATCGAGCGTTGTCGAATAGATCGAAGGCTCGACGAAGTCGAGCAGGGCTCGCCCCAGTGTTTCATCGCCGGCGCTTACCCGCGCTTTGATGAGCATTTGTAGTTCCCAGTCGCGCGCCCGTTTCGAGTAGTATTCCTTTGCCGCCGCCAAAGATAAGCACACTTCGCCGAGCGTGCCTTCCGGTCGCAGCCGCAAATCTACCCGATAGCAAACTCCCGCGGCAGTATAAGTCGAAAGCAGGTTCGTGAACTGGTTCGCAACCTTCTTAAAAAACTCTTTGTTGGTGATAACCTGCGGCCCGGCAGTTTCGCCATTATCACTGTAGAGGAACATCAGATCGATGTCGGAGCTGTAATTCAGTTCGCGCCCGCCTAATTTGCCGAGCGCGAAAACAGTAAAATCCGCCCGAACATCTTTGTTGGTTTCACAAAGCGGTTTCCCGTGCCGGGTCTCGACTTCTTTCGTAACTGTTTCGAGCGCGCAGGAGAGAATTGCATCGGCGAGACAGGAAATCTCGTCTGTTACGGCGGCGAGTGAGGCGATTGCCATGCGGTCGCGCAGAACAATGCGCAGCAATTCATGGCGCCGAAACATTGCCAAATCGAGCGCGGTGGGCTTGCGTACCGCCCGCTTTCGCAGGAACGTTGCTAAACGCTCTTTGTAATCGTCAACTGTTAGCTGTTGATGGAAATCGGTGATCTCCGTCAGCCATTCGGGCTGACGCAAGACCTCTTCCGACAAGAAGGTGCTGCAGCCGAAAACGACCGGTAGCCAGCGCGAACGTTCGCCATCGGCAGCGAGCACCTCAAATGCGGGATGATGACGCGCGGCAAATTCGTCCAGATAGCGTGACACGCGCACGGGATCGGGGGAGCTTTCAATCCAGGCGTGGATGGGGCGTGCCACGGCGGAGACTTGCAGGGAGTCCACCAACTCTCAATTATAACTTCGGAATAGTGACTGCCCGCTGCTCCCGGCAGGATTGATAAACGGATAGAACAAACTCGAGTGCCCGGTAACCGTCTTCCCCGTTTGATAACGGTTCTCGTTTGTTACGAATCGCTTCCGCAAAGTCGATAAATTGCCGCTCAAACGTGGTTACTGAAATCGCCATCGGGTCCGACGAGCCCGAAGCGACCGCATGCGCAATCGGTGCCGGGTCGGCACTATTGGCTTTTTCGTCATCGAGCATGTCCCAAGCCGTTAGCCGGTCTCCGGTGATGATGGCGCTGCCCTTGGTGCCGTGAATCTCGATGCGTTCCGGATACCCTGGCCAAAACGCCGTGGCCGCTTGGACAATGCCCATAGCGCCCGACGCGTAGCGGAACTGCGCGCTGACCACGTCTTCGGACTCGATTTTATGCCGTGCGCCCAATTGCCACATGCCGCGCACCTCGCTGACCGGCCCGATGAGGTGAAGCAGTATGTCGACCTGGTGAATAGCTTGGTTGATCAGCGCCCCGCCGCCTTCGGTCTTCCAACTGCCTTTGATTGGGCGTGAGTAGTATTCGTCGCTGCGGAACCACTTGACGTACGCATCTGCTTCGAGCATCTTGCCCATCCGTCCGGCGGCAATGGCTCGCTTAAGGAACAGGGTTGCATCGTCGAACCGGTGTTGGCTCATGACGCCCAAGGTAATGCCCGCTTTCCGCGCCAGATCGACCATCTCGCGCGCTTCGGCCAGGTTTGTCGCGATCGGCTTCTGAAGCATGATCGGCCGCTTGATGGCTGCGCATAGTTTGACCGGCTCTAAGTGTGAATCGGGGAAGGTACAGACGTCCACATAATTGAGCCCGGGGTATTGGCAGAGCTCGGCGGTGGAACTTGCCAGCTTGGTATTCCATTTTTGGGCGAATTCTCGTCCGCGCGCTTCAGTCTTGTTGTAGCAAGCGACCAGTTCAAAGCCAATGTTCTTGTAGGCGCGCGCGTGCATGTTGGCAATCGCGCCGGTACCAACCAGGCCAACTCTCATAAGCCGGTTTCGCTGCCGCAAATGTAGACTTCGATACCTACCTCGCGGAAGAATGCCGCTTTCGTCGCTAATGCCTTTCGTGCGCCCGCCGCATCCGGCGCGTAGGCGACTTGAATATGGTTCGCCTTGTGCCGCGCCATCATTTGGTCGCGCGTAATGCCGTGCAAGACCGCATGCATGATGGGCCACTGCGGCGTCGTGATGCTCCAGCGCCGTTCGGTTTCGGCCTGCGGCAGTGCAATCGCTTTCGCCAAGCCAAGATCGGCTTTGAGTTTGCCGTCTTCGATAAAGATGCGGCTCCAAACCACTTCGCCCGGTTTGGCTACGCCTTTCAGCGATCCGCCGCCTAATCGGAAATACATCGGTGGTTGGCGTTCGCTAAGGCTGCCCGCGTATCCGCCGGAATTGTGGGCTGCCGGTACCGCACCGGAGATCTCGAAAACCCACACGAACTGCCCTTGATAGTCTTCGCCATACCGCAGGTCGTGCAGCGTGTTTTCCGGCGGAAAGCCGAGCGCCTTCCATACCCGATACGTAATCAGTCCGTCGAGACCGGCGCATTCATCCACTTCATTGAAATGCGGTAACGGCTCGCCTTCGTAAAGCACGCGCGTGCCATCCGCCGATTTCACCGGCGGTCGATCGGTATTATTCAGCAAACCTTCTACCAGATCAGAAGCGGGCGCCAGGTCTTTCAGCCCCTGTTGGTACTGAATTCCGATCACGTGGCAGCCGAAATCGTCCGCGATCCGCAACGCGGCAATGTACATGCGGCACTGATCCAAAATCTGCGCGTCCGTCAAATCCGTTTCCGGGTTCGGACCGGTTTTGAATTTCAGTCCTTTGGCATCGAGCCATTGGCGAACAGCCTGCGCTTCGCTTTCCGGTACTTCGCGTAAGGCAGCATACAACGCGGATTGGCTCAGACGTTCTTTGTACACGCCCGTTGGATTCAGAAGATGATCGGGGATGATGGCGTTGAACATTCCCATGCAGCCTTCGTCGAAGACGCCCAGAATGGCTTTCTCGCGCTTCAATTGCTGCGCGAGTTTGACGCCTAGCTGTTCGGCGTCCGCAGGTGGCTTTGTCGCTGCTAGCGGCCGTACATGACTTGTGTCATGGGTAACCTTCTCGCCGTTGAGCCAGGCCTTTAGTTTCGTCAGGAAAGCGTCGTCGGTAAAGTCGTTTGACCATAGCGTGGAGTAAGAAATGCCGGCTTTAGTGAGCGAGCCGTTCAGATTGAGCATGCCGACCAGCCCTGGCCATTGGCCACTCCAATTCGCGACGGTAAGAATCGGGCCCTTGTGGCTGATCAGGCCGTGCAAAACATGATGACTATACTGCCAGACTGCCTCAACGACAACGAGAGGCGCATCTTCTGGAATATGTTGGAAAATTGCCATGCCGTATTTCTGCGAATCGATGAAACCATGCTGCTTCACCGGATCGAACGGATGGCCGCGTTTGACTTCAAAGCCGAAACTACCGATTGCTTTGGTTACTGCAGCTTCCGCGGCGGCTTGTGCCGGCCAGCACACTCGATTCGCGGACAGACGGAGATCGCCGCTTGCGATCAGGACCACGCTCTTGGGCATGGTTCCTATTTTTACAAAACTAATAGACCCAGCCGAGCGTAACCTGAAGAGCGCGGGGCGTAACCCAGTGGGTACCGCTGAAAGTAGAGAGGAAATTGTAGAGCGCTTCGCTGTTGGTGATATTCAAAGCAGTCAGTTTCAGATCTGTTTTGAACTTCTCTTTGTGGAACAGATTGTCGGTGCCGATGCCTGCATCGAACAGGTTGCGGGGCGCAATGCGCGGAGGGTTGTGGTCGGGATTGTAGGTGCCCGGTGCGGGAATGACCAAACGCGTTGCGCCGTAACTGCCGCTGCAGGACGTAATCGGATTATTAAGCGTGGCGTAATCGCCGCCGCAGTGGAAGCCGATGGCGGCCTGCTCGTCGCCTGTAAGCGCGAGCGCGTCGTCGAGATCGGTCACCGCGCCTGCGACTTCGCCAGAATCATAGCGCCAGGTGAACATGGCCCACCAACCCTCTTTGCCGTGCTGGTAGCGAAGGTAACTGGTTTGTTGCAAGTTTTGATCGTGGTCAATACGGAACACGCCGGTATCGAGGGGCGAGTTGAAGATCAGGCCGCCACTTTCAGGTCCGAAGAAGCGAGCCCGCGTATGGCCGAGAGTTGAATAGGCCTGAAAACCGTGAAAGTTCGAAGTGGAAACTCGGAGATTGACTCCATCGATCTTTGATTGGTGCCATTCGATGGGGAATGCTACGGAGGTGTTAAAGAGAGTATCGAAATCGAATGCGTCTTTGGTGAACTTCCAGAAATAGCTGGCTTCGATCTGGACGTATTTCTTAATGGCTTGTTCAATACCGGTGCTGTACTGATTCCGATGTCCAGGGCGGAGAGGAGAACTCGCGTAGGCCCCGAAAACATTAGTCGCCAAGCCTCCAGCACCGGTGTCGCTCGAGAGCACCAGGTTTTCGTTGTACGGCGTCTCCATCGCGCGCGTATAAGAGCCTTGAATGACCGTTGCCGTCGCTTTAATCAGGTAGGAAAAACCTAACCTCGGTTGCAGCAGCTTATCCTCGCTGATTCCTTCATATTGATCAAAACGGAGACCGGCGCTGAGCGTCAGATTCTTAATGGTGACTTGGTCTTGCGCAAAGAACGCACCCTGGTTGATATCAGCAGCGCCATGGAAGTGAAAGAGGCCACCGCCACGGGTGAGGTCGTAAGGGAACAATCCGGGCGAGAACCCGGGGTTGGGAGTGAGGCCGGCAGCTCCGCATTCAGAGGGATTCGTAAACGACCCGGTCGTCACGGCTGCGCCCGCGACCGACAAACAAACGGCGTTGAAAGTTGGGTCTGTTATGCCCAAGGAGAAATTCTCAAGTAAGCGAGTTTGCTGCCCTTCGGCGCCAATTTTGATGTTGTGAACGCCGTGCGAATAAGAAAGATTGACGCGGGTACCCCAGTTCGTCAAATGGCGGTCTTGTTGAATCGTTGCGGGCGAATCGGCAAATGGATTGTCACTTGGGTAGTAATCAACCCGGTCCTGGCGAACAAAGGGACTGACGGTAAGCAGCATTTCGGTGTTGAATGTGTGCTGGTAGCCCAACGAGAAGCTGAAAGTGCGCGCTTGCTGGTGCTGATCCTGGCTCGACTGATCGTAGGTATTGGGGATTTGAAACCAATTGCGACCGCCGAAAATATCCAAGTGCAGGGAGTCGCGCGAGCCCGGCTGATAATCGACCCTATCGAAAATGGATTCGTTGTTGCCATGATCGTGAATAGGTGAAAACTCCGGGCTATCTAAGAAGCGGCCAGTGTTGCTGGTATCGATAAGAAAGAAATTCCCCCAGTTTGAACCGCCTGCTGAAAGGGTAAAGTCTTCGCCCTCGGTGCCGAATGAACCGTAATAAGTATCAAGGGATACTCGGGAAGGCTGACCCATGCCGGATCGGGTGGTGGCATTCACAACGAGGCTGGTTTTGCCGCCGAATTCGGCGTCGGGAGCGCTACTGACGAGCTCCAGCGACTCAAACGCATTTGAGGGCAATTGGGTGGAAAACGTCTTGCTTTGCTGGTCGCCAATCACGAAACCGTCAACGACATAACTGGTTTCGCCATGATCGCCCTGTGGGTGGAAGAAGCCGTTGGAATCGGCAACAACGCCTGGCGAAGTTAACGGAATAATCTCATTCAACCCGGAGGAACTGGAAGTAGTGGGCAGGTCTGCGATCAAGTTCTGACTGACATCGACGTGAGAAGTCGGGACGTTTTCGATTGTGTCCGGCGTCGCCTCAACTGTGACCGTCTGCTGCGTACCAGCCAAGACAAGGTTTACGTTTTGTTCGATTGGGACCTGGGTTCGAACATTGATGGTCTGAGTGTATTTTTGAAATCCGGTCGATTCGATTTGGAGGGTGTACGTATTCAGGGGGACGTTGGGAAAACGGAAAGAGCCGTCTTGCTGAGTTTTTAGCGTTTGGTTAAAGCTTGTGACACTGTTTGTGAGGGACACCGTGGCTCCGGCAACGGCGGCGTTAGTAGGATCGGTGATGACGCCCTGAATCGTTCCCCCCTGACCAGTTGCCTGCTCCGAGGCGGTTAGGTTTAAGGGCGTTGTCGTGGCGCTTGCAAAGAGCAGGGGCCCGGCTAGCGCAAACGCGATTCGAGTGCAGAAGATTAAGTGACGGTGCAAAACAAGAAACTCCTAGAGGCAATCTTTCAAGACGTGGTGAGAGCAGAAACGGGTGCACGTAAACGCACCTAAAACTAGAGAAAGAAAGTCGCTAGGGGCGGTGCGCGAGGAGTTCGAACGCTGCGTTCTGCATCGACAGCCGGGCCATGTTCATACGAGTAGTGAACGAACTCAAACGAGATCTCAGCGATTGGCGCCGCAGTAGAATCCGCAGCCATTTGCCATTCGGCTCGAGTCGTCGCATGACAGAATAGACACGAAGCGTCTTCGCCCGCACTATGTTTGTGAATCGGTGCACAAAAGGAAGTTAGCAAGAGAAGGCTGATGCACAGAAGTGCGAGCACGCGGAAAATAGAGCGCGAGCCAGCCAACTCGTGAGACATTAATACAATTATACGTTGCTGACGAGGGTACCCAATAGCGAGTTTTGCGAGCTTTTCCGCTCGGGCAACCAAAAAATTGGCTGATTCGTCCTAATGAGTGACAACAGCGATCTTAAACTAGTAGATTAGAAGTAAACCCCTTGACTATGGATGAATCGGTATCAGAGAAATCCGTCGCAGCCGCGATGGTTGAGCCCGTGGCCAGTGTGAACGGACGTCCGGCGTTTTTGTCGGCGATCGCCTGGTTCCGGGATCTGATGCTTTCGGTCCTGATAGCGGTGTTGATCATTCTGTTTCTGTATCGTCCCGTCAAAGTGGAGGGCACAAGCATGATGCCCACTCTGCTGGATCAGGAACGCCTCTTCATCAACCAGTTCAGCTACAAGTTTGGGTTCGGAGACATTCGGCGTGGCGACACGGTAGTTTTCTGGTACCCTGATCCCGCCGAACACGACGTTTCTTATATCAAGCGCGTGATTGGGCTTCCGGGCGATACGGTGGAAGTGAGAGATGGCAATGTTCTTGTCAACGGAAAACGACTTGACGAGAGCTATGTGCCGACTGAGTACCGCGATGATCGTCCCTATGGGCCGACGGTGGTCCCTGCCAACCAGTACTTCGTTCTTGGCGACCACCGCATTTCCTCGAATGACAGCCGGGCGTGGGGCTTCGTGCCGAGGGGTGATATCTACGGCAAAGCCGTATTTGTATTCTGGCCGTTAGAGCACCTGGGCTCAGTGCATTAAATGACTACATCGAAGGCTTAGTAATGGTGCCGCAAGCGATGCGGTCGCCAGCGTTGCCCGCTGGATCGGTCTTCATATCATCCGCCTTGGCGTGAATCACCAGAGCCGTTCCGCCATCGCGAAACAGTGAATCCTCATCCGCGTTCAAATCGACGCTTGTGTTGGTTATGGTGGTCTTTGCTTTTCCTTTGGCATCGACGGTAAAGTTCATCATGTCGCCCGCGTGATGACCCTCGGGATTTTCCAAACCATGTTTCTTGCCTTCCGGGTTGAAATGGCCGCCGGCGGATTTGAAGTCTGGGCCATCGCAAGCGGCGTGAGTGTGAATGTGAATGGCGTGCTCACCCGGCGGGAGGTCTTTTAAGTTCAACTTGATGGCCACACCTTTTGCGCCAGCGGAGGTAATGAGCGCGGTCCCGACGCTGTCGCCCTTTCCATCCTTCAATTCGACTTTGATTTTTGAAATATCCTTTTTAGCGGCCGCGGCCGGCAAAACGCAGAGTGTGAGAACTGCGAGGAGCGTGAGTGTTGGTTTCATGGCTCTCATTAGAATACAAAAGAACTCGACACGAGAACCGGCGTTATAGGATAAGCGGATGGCTCAAGCCGGGAACTCGTCCATCCGTTGGCTGCTGATTTTTTGGATCTTCGTTCTGAGCGCCGTCGGCTATCTCGATCGAGTGAACATCGGCATTGCGGGCGTGAACATCATGCACGATTATCACCTCGATAAGGTGCAATTCGGGTGGGTGCAAACGTTCTTTGTCGGCGCCTATGCCCTGTTCCAAGCACCTGGCGGAAGGGTCGCGGATCGCATAGGCCCGCGCTGGGTTTTAGCGCTGGCGGTTGTGTGGTGGGGCGTGTTTACTTCGTTGATCACGGTTGTTCCTACAGTCGCCTACGCAGCACTGATCATCATGCTGGTTCGCTTTGGTTTAGGCATGGGCGAAGCGGTGATGTACCCGGCGGCGAACAAGATTGTGGCGGCTTGGATTCCATCGAAGGAGCGAGGATTAGCGAACGGGCTGATTTTCGCAGGCGTGGGTTTTGGAGCGGGGGTTACTCCGCCGCTTATCGCTTTTCTGATGACGCGCTACGGATGGCACGCGGCCTTTTGGTTTAGTTCCTGCCTGGGACTGCTGGCAGGGTTGGTCTGGTTTGCCATAGGTCGCGATACGCCGCGGCAACATCCGTGGGTGCGGGCGGGTGAACTGAATTTGATCGAAGCCGGACTGCCGGCAAGCGAAAGCGCCAAGAAACGGATGAGTTGGAGCGACATTCTCTCCAATAAGGACATTGTGATTGTGACGTTAAGCTACTTTACTTACGGCTACGCGGCGTTTATTTTCTTTGGATGGTTTTTCATTTACCTCAATCAGGTTCGGGGGGTCGATTTAAAGAAGAGCGCGCTTCTATCGATGCTGCCATTCATCGCAATGGCGATTGGCTCGTCGGTTGGCGGCTGGATCAGCGATCTGATTTCCAAGGCGGTTGGAAAGCGCGCGGGACGGTGTTTGTTGGCGGCCGGGGCGATTGGGCTTTGCGCGATTCTCATCGGGCTCGGAACACGCATCGCGGATACCGACCTCGCGGTGATCTATCTGGCGGGCGGGGCCGGGGCGCTTTATCTTTCGCAGAGTTCGTTTTGGAGCGTGAGTGCGGATATCGGTAAAGAATCAGCCGGTTCAGTGTCTGGAGTGATGAACATGGGAGCGCAAACAGGCAGTGCGATCACGGCAACGCTGACGCCGTACATCGGGACGCACTGGGGATGGAACGCTTCGTTCCTGGTGGCCGCTGTGCTCTGCGCGGCCGGCGCCATCGCCTGGCTGTTTGTAAAT
Source organism: Bryobacterales bacterium (assembly GCA_963771405.1). Taxonomy (GTDB): domain Bacteria; phylum Acidobacteriota; class Terriglobia; order Bryobacterales; family Bryobacteraceae; genus Bog-105. Next base: position 31,633 of record CAVYUL010000011.1, on the reverse strand, counting down.
CCGATAGAATCTGAAGCGCCGATTATCAAATGAGGACGTTACAACCGATGCGCCGACGTGAATTTCTAAGCCTGCTTGCCGCGCCCGCAATATTACGCGGAACGCCGGTCCCAAAGATCAAAGATGTTTCCGTGATCGCTACCGCGCCAGGCGGAGCGCGCCTGGTGGTGGTGAAGATTATCACCGATCAGGATGGTTTGTACGGTTACGGGTGCGGTACGTTTACGCAGCGAGCAGAACTTGTTGTGGACGCGGTGAATCGCTACCTGCGGCCGCTTCTGATTGGCAGACCGGCGGACGCGATCGGCGATCTTTGGGAAGCGATGTACAACTCGTCCTATTGGCGCAACGGCCCGGTTCTGAACAACGCCATTAGTGGAGTAGATCAGGCATTGTGGGATATCAAAGGGCGGCAGGCAGGGATGCCCGTCTATGAGTTGTTGGGCGGCAGACAGCGGCAAGGGGCGCTGATCTACTCGCACGCGAGTGGAGCGGAAATAGCGGAAACGATGGACTCAGCGCGCAAGATTATGGCGCGCGGCATTAAAGCGGTGCGATTGCAGGTGGCGGTGCCCGGGTCGGCGGCTTATGGAGCCGCTGGGCAGGGGCAGAATCGGACCGGTGACCCGGTATTCGATCCGTACGCTTACGTGCGGCGCACTTTGCAGCTTTTTGAAACGGCGCGTAAAGAGTTGGGGCCCGAGGTGCAGTTGATACATGACGTGCACGAACGGGTTCCGCCGAGGCTCGCGGTAGAGTTTGCCAAAGCGCTTGAGCCTTATCACTTGTTCTACATGGAAGATGCGCTATCGCCGGAAGATATCGACTACTTCCGTGAGATCCGCAGAAATTGCACAACTCCGTTGGCAATGGGAGAGCTGTTTAATAATCCACATGAGTGGAACATGCTCATTCGAGAGCGGCTAATCGATTACATTCGAGTCCATGTGAGCCAAGTGGGCGGCCTTACGCCAGCGTGGAAATTGGCTGCCATGGCAGAGGCGTTCCAGGTGCGCACGGCTTGGCACGGCCCAGGCGATGTATCGCCGGTGGGCCATTGCGCCAATGTGACACTCGATCTCGTTTGCCGTAATTTTGGCATCCAGGAGTGGAGCCCATCAAACGAGAGGCTGGATGAGGTTTTTGCGGGATATCCGCAAATGACGGACGGATATTTGTTGGCGAATGAAAAACCGGGTTGGGGCGTGGAAGTAAACGAAAAAGCCGCCGCCAAATATCCGTTTGGCTCGTTTGAGAGAGGGGAACGCAAAGACTTAAACGGCGGCTGGGGCGTGGTGCGAACACCAGATGGAACTGTGATCAACCAATGACCCCGTTACAATGGGCCAATGGCTGAGGAGAAGAATTCGCCCCTAAGCTTCGAAAAGAGTCTGGAAGAACTCGAGCGCACAGTTAAGGAACTGGAAAAAGGTGACTTGCCGCTTGAGCGCAGTCTGGACCTATTCGAAAAAGGAATGCGTCTGAGCGCGGATTGCAAGAAGCTGCTTGAAGAAGCTGAGACGCGCGTGGAAGTGCTCACCAAGCGAGGCGGAGAAGTTGTGCCTGTGCCGTTCGCGCCAGATAAACCTGCCACGAAATGACCAATACGCAAAATGATTTAGCCGGCTATCTGGCGGAGCAGGTGCGCACGATTGATCGGGTGCTGGATCAGTGGGTTCCGCCGGAAACAACCGATCCGGCGTCGATCCATAAGGCGATGCGGTATAGCCTGTTTGCGGGCGGGAAACGAATCCGGCCTATTTTGGCGATTGCGGCGGCACGTTCCGTCTCCGATTCGCCCGATGGGGTTGAGAATGCGGCCATTACTCTTGAGTTAATTCACACCTACTCGCTGATTCACGACGATTTGCCGGCACTGGATAACGATGATTTGCGGCGCGGGCGGCCTACCTGTCACAAAGTTTTTGGCGATGCGATGGCGATTTTGGCGGGTGACTCGCTGCTTACGCTCGCGTTCGAAGTGCTGGGGCGATTACCGCTGGTGGATGCTGAGCGTAAAATTCGGCTGGTGGAGGAATTGGCGCGTGCTTCAGGTACAGTGGGCGGCATGATCGGTGGGCAAGTGAATGATATTGAAGGCGAGAAAAAGCCGCCAACGCCGTTTTTGCTGGAATCGATTCACAAGGCGAAAACGGGTGCGCTGCTGCGGGCCAGTTTGCGAATGGGGGCTATTTATGCGGGAGCGACGCCGGCGGAGTTGAATGGCTTGTCGGAATTCGGGGAACGGGTGGGCCTCGCGTTTCAGATTATTGACGATGTGCTTGACGTAGAAGAATCTTCGGAGAGCTTAGGCAAAACCGCAGGCAAAGACGCGGCGCAGCAGAAGATCACCTTTCCCGCAGTGTACGGATTGGAGCGCTCGCGGCAAATGGCCGAAGAACAACGATTGGCGGCCCATGCCGCGTTGCATGCGTTTGATGATCGGGCGGATCGATTGCGACAAATTGCGGACTTCATAGTGCAACGCAAGACATGAAGCAAAGGTTGGATTTGGCGATTGTGGGCCGGCAGCTCGCCGAATCGAGAGAGAAAGCGCAAGCGCTGATTCTCTCGGGCAAAGTTCTGGTTGACGGTCAAAGAGCCGACAAGCCCGGGCACTCGGTTCCCGAAACGGCGCGTATTGAGGTGATTGAGCCGCTGCGGTACGTTTCGCGCGGCGGGTTCAAACTCGAAGCTGCGCTGGCCCAATTTGAAATTGATCCCAGCGGAAAAGTGTGTATGGATGTGGGCACTTCCACCGGCGGTTTTACCGATTATCTGCTGCAGCACGGGGCACTTAAGGTGCATGCGGTGGATACCGGGGCAGGGCAGATCGACTGGAAGCTACGGACGGACGCGCGGGTGGTGCTGCATGAGAAGTGTAATGCCCGGCATTTGACTTTCGCAGAGATTGGCGAGCCGGTTCAGTTAATTGTTTGCGACGTCAGTTTTATCTCGGTGACGTTGCTGATACCAGCGCTGATTCCTTTGCTGGTTCCCGACGGGGATTGGATCATTCTGGTGAAGCCGCAATTTGAGGTGGGCCGGGCACTGGTAGGCGCAGGGGGAATTGTGCGTGACCCGGCCGCGCACGAGTTGGCATGTAACAAAGTCGAAGGGGCTCTCGAAGCGGCGGGTTTTGTTACCCGGCTGATGCCAAGCCCGATTCTGGGAGCGGAAGGCAATAAGGAGTTTTTGCTGGCGGCACGGCGCGCGGACGCGCGATAGGATAACCGTACAGTGAAAGCGGCAAAATTTTCAATAACGCGGCGAACCGCGATGGGCTCGGCGCTTGGCTGGTTACCCGGAGTTGCGCTCGCAGAACGGCGACCACTGAAGGTTGCCATTTTTTCGAAGCATCTGCAATTCCTGCAGGGCGCTGAACTGGCGCAGGCAGCAGCGGACCTTGGGTTCGATGGGATTGATCTCACGGTGCGAGCGGGTGGGCATGTCGAACCTTCACGTGTGAAGGAAGATTTGCCGGGGCTTGTGCAGTTAATTCGTGAACATCATTTGGAAGTGCCGATGGTGACGACGGATATTGTCGATATCGACTCGTCCTACGCGAGGGACGTGCTGCAGACGATTGCTGACCTGGGTATTCGTTACTACCGATGGGGCGGTTTTAAGTACGGTGCCGATCAGTCAATTGAAGAGCAGATTGCGGGATTTCACAAGCGCGCGGCCGCGCTGGCTAGTTTGAATGCGGAGTATCGCGTCTGCGCGATATATCACACCCACTCAGGCGTTGACTTGGTAGGCGCACCCATATGGGACATGGTAGAGATTTTGCGGCCTCTGGATCCGATGGCCGTCGGCATTAACTACGACGTAGGGCATGCGACGGTGGAGGGCGGATTAGGTGGCTGGATTGATAGTTTTCGCGTGGCGCAGCCTTGGATTCGCGGCATCGCCGTGAAGGATTTTCTGTGGCAGAAGGAGAAAACGGATTACCAACCGGCCTGGGTTCCGCTGGGCGAGGGGATGGTGAGGTTTCCCGAGTTCTTCGCACGGCTTAAGCAGACTCCATTCGACGGGCCATTGCAGTTGCATTTTGAGTATCCCCTTTTCGGCGCCGATGCAGGCAAGCGGCAACTTACTGGCAGCGATGCACAAACGCAGGTGTTTGCTGCAATGAGACGGGATTTGCGGCGCTTGCGCGGATACCTTGCTGGTGCGGGATTGGCGTAATGCAGCGGCGGGAATTCTTGACGATGGCTGCCGCAGTGCCCACGATTGGGAGGTCGAGCGCGGGGGCGATGCGAATTGAGAGCATCTCCCATAGCTATATGGATTTTCGTTACCGAGCGCCGTACAAGTTCGGCGGGTTTGCAGTGGATCGAGTGACGCTGCTGAATGTCGATTGTGAGGTGAGTCTTAAGAACGGCCGAAGAGCGCGGGGCTTTGGTTCGATGACGATGGGGAACGTTTGGTCGTTTCCTTCGCATCTGTTGAGTTACGCGCAGACGCTGAACGCGATGAAAGCGTTAGCCGAAAAGGTCAATCGGATTACTGAGAACTACAGGGATTATGGACATCCGATTGATGTGCAGACTCAGTTGGAGAGTGAATACCTGCGGGCGGCGGATGCGGTGACGCGCGAGATGGCTTTGGCGGAGCCGATTCCAAAGTTGTGCACGCTGGTAACGGCTAGCGCGTTTGATGCGGCGTTGCATGATGCATTCGGGAAGTTGCACGGGCGGAGTTCGTATCAGTGTTATGGGCGAGACTTGCTGCCCGACGATTTGAGCCGGTATTTGGGCAGGGGTTACGAAGGGCGATGGCTCGATGAGTTTTTGCTGACGCAGCCGACGCAGCAGATTCCGCTGTATCACTCGGTTGGAGCCTTGGATTCACTGACGCGAAGTGAGTTAAAAGAGCCGGTGAAGGATGGCCTGCCGGAGACGCTGGAAGAATGGATTCCGTATTCAGGGCTGGACCACATTAAGGTGAAGCTGAATGGGGATGATCTGGCGTGGGATGTAGAGCGAGTGTTAGGTGTGGACGCGGTGGCGGTGCGGAAACGGCCCGAAGTAACTTGGTTTTATTCGCTCGATTTCAATGAGAGGTGCCGGAACGTGGAATATCTGCTCGAATTTGTGCGCAAGTTGAAAGAACGGAACGCTGCGGCTTTTGAGCGGATTCAATACATTGAGCAGCCGACGGCTCGGGATTTGGCGAAAGATCGCGCGAATGACATGCACAAGGCAGCGAAGTTGAAGCCGGTGGTGATTGATGAATCGCTGACGGGTTTGGATATGCTGCTGCTCGCTCGGGATATGGGGTACAGCGGCGTGGCTTTGAAAGCGTGTAAAGGCTTGACTCAAGCGCTGTTGATGGCGGCCGCGGGGCAGATTCAGAAGATGTTTTTGTGTGTGCAAGATTTGACGTGTCCAGGGGCTTCCTTGATTGAATCAGCGGGATTAGCGGCTCATGTGCCGGGAATTGCGGGGATTGAGGCAAATGCGCGCGAGTATGTGCCGGCCGCAAATGCGGATTGGGCGAAACGGCTTCCCGGAGTATTTGACATTCGGAATGGGCGCATGGCGACCGAGACAATTACCGGTTTGGGTTTGGGGGCGGCTGCGTGATCATTCTTGCGTTTTTGTTGGCTCTCTTGGTACCGCCGAATGCATTTCGGGAGCAGTGTTCGGGTTGCCATGGGAGTGAGGCGCAAGGAACGGCGAAAGGGCCGGCGTTGGTTGCGAATGGACACCTGGGGGGCCAAACGCGGGAGCAACTGCGAGCGTTTTTGGAGCATGGGAACCCAGGAGCGGGAATGCCGGCGTTTGGAGATTTGCCGGCGGCTGATCTGAAGGAGATTGTCGAGTATTTGGAGGCGGTGAGTTCGGGAGCGGCTTCGGTTTCAAATGTTCCATCTTCCCGAATCAGCTGGCATCCAGTGCAGGCAGGAGACTGGGCTACTTATGACGGGAAGTATTCAGCGAATCGCTACAGCGAACTGGCGCAGATTCATACGGGCAATGTTGCGGGGCTGAGATTGAAGTGGATTTTTCCCACTGGGTACTTCGGGTTGGAGACGACACCGCTGGCTTTGGACGGCGTGTTGTACTTCACGGGGCCGAATCAAGTGATTGCCGTGAACGCATTGACCGGGGAGCAGATTTGGAAGTACGAGCGAGCCGCGACGCCGGGGATGAAAGGCGACGCGAAGTTGGGGACGAATCGGGGAGTGGCGATTCGAGACGACAAGGTGTTCTTCGTAACGGACAACGCGCATTTGTTGGCTATCGCGAGGGCGAACGGCGAGTTGCTCTGGGAGAAACCCATGGCCGAGGATGGAAAAGACTACGGAGGGACGCTTGCGCCGCTGGTGATCGAAGACAAGGTGATTGTGGGCGTCGCGGGAGCGGATCATGGGATTCGCGGTTTTGTGGCAGCGTTTGGCGCGAGCGACGGAAACTTGCTTTGGCGGCGCTGGACGATTCCTTTCCATGGAGAAGCTGGCGGTGAGACCTGGAAGGCCAGCGAGCCAAGAGTGGGAGGCGGGTCGACATGGTTGACCGGATCGTACGACGCGGAGACCGGAACCTTGTATTGGCCGACTGGAAACCCTTATCCCGATGGCGAGGATCAAGACCGGCCGGGCGATAACCTCTATACCGATTCGATTCTGGCGTTGGACGTAAAGACCGGCGCGATCAAATGGCATTACCAATTCACCCCGCACGATTTGCTTGACCGGGACGCAACAGAACCTCCAGTGCTGGTGGATGCCGAGTACAGCGGCACGGCGCGGAAGTTGCTGCTGCATGCGGACCGGAATGGGTTTTTTTATGTGCTTGACCGGACAGATGGGAAACTGCTGCTGGCGAGGCCTTTCTTGCGACGAGTGGATTGGGCTTCGGGCATTGGGACGGATGGAAGGCCGATCGTGGTTGAGCCGAAAGGCTGTCCTTCCGATGGGGCTAACTGGAGCGCGGCGGCTTACAGCGCCGAGACGAAACTGTACTACTTTATGGCCCTTGAAGAGTGCGTGGGGAAGCCTGTGGGGTATCCGGAGCAAACGGGACAACGGTACTTGAGAGCTCTTGACATCGATACGGGCAAGGTTGTTTGGGAAGTGCCTCAGCCCGGAGCGGCGCATGCGAAGACTTGGACGGGAGTTCTGGCGACGGCGGGCGGGATTGTGTTTTACGGGAAGCCCAATGGAGGATTCGACGCAGTGGATGCGCGAAGCGGAACAACGCTTTGGCATTTTCCGACCAACACGCGAATGAAGGCGCCGCCGATTACGTTTGCCGTCCACGGCACTCAATACGTTGCGATCGCGGCTGGGCCGAACGTTCTGTGCTTTGGTTTATAGCTCAGAATTGTTAAACGCTTTGTCCAAGAGGAGCGCGAAATCGCGTGACTTGTCGTCGACGGTGTGACGAAGGGCGCCGAGCTGGCGTTCGGCAGTGCGAAGACGGTCGGCGAGGTGGAGGCAGGCGAGGACGGCCGTGCGAGCGGAATCGAGGTTGCCGGCGCGACGCGCGATGGTGGACATGAGTTCATCGATCTCATGTGCGAGATCCACGGTTTCTTGTGGATCTCCCGAGGTGCTGAGGGCGTAAGTCTGATTGAAGATCGTTACGCGAACAACTTGTTTTCCAGCAGAATCCGGCGCGTCCATGCCTGTTTCTCAACTAGCGCTTAATAGATCAAGTTGGCTGAGCAGTTTTTCAATGCGGGTACGAACCTGCTTGCGTTCACCGCGCAGGTCGTCCAGTTCGTCCGACATACGCTTCACACGAAGGTTGAGCTCATCGCGCTCGCGCTGCATGGCGGTGGCACGAGCTTCGCCTTGTTCGCGCGCGCCGCTGGCGGTTTTCAATTCTTCGAGAGCGGCCTTGAGGCGTTGCTGCAATTGCTGATTCTCATTGCGCAGAGTGGTAATGGCCTGCACAGCCTTGGTAATACGCTCTTCAAGATGAGCGAGCGAATCAATACTGTGCTCCTGCGGAGCTGCTGCTTCCATAACTTAACAGGATATAGCAGACGGCTCAAGAACATGAAAAACGGGGTCAAACCGCTTTGCGTGGCCCACTATTGAACTTGAGAAGAATGCGCAGCCTTGGCTCGGCTCACGAGAGCCTGAAACCCTGATACATCATTGATGGCGATATCAGCCAACACTTTGCGGTTGAGATCGATGCCAGCGCGTTTCAAACCACTGACGAACTTGCTATAGGAGATCTCAGACTGGCGGCAGGCGGCGTTGATGCGCACGATCCAGAGAGAACGGAAATTGCGCTTTTTCAAACGACGGCCGACGTAACCGTAACGCAGGGCTTTTTCGACGGCTTCCTGGGCGGAACGGTTCAGCTTCGACTTGGTGAGAAAGAAACCCTTGGCACGACGCAGGGTTTTGTGGCGGTAATCCCGCCGACCGGTACCTCTTTTAACTCTTGGCACGTTTTTCTCCTTGGATGGTTAAGTTTAAATTGGAGGGTTGACAGGCACGTGCAGCGCGCTGCTCCCACTCCGGAAAATCAAAAAAACTAGTAAGGCAACATCGTGCGCAACGCCGGCTGATTGGTTTCGTCTGCGACGACTCCTTGTTTCAGCTTGCGCTTGCGGGCGCGGGTCTTTGACGTCAAGATGTGACGGGCTGAGGCATGATGACGAGTGATCTTGCCGGTGCCAGTTTTCTTGAAGCGTTTGGACGCACCCTTATGGGTCTTCATCTTGGGCATAATCTGTCCTGGAAAGTTTCGTTCGGTTGGGCGATGGAATCGCCGGTGAGGAACTACTCAAATCAGAATAACATAACCGGCTAGAAAATGCGGGTTTGGCGGGGAAGTGTGCCCACGGAGCCGATATTAGCCACGCTGAAAGAAAAGAGGTACTGGTCGTCGTCTCGAATGAGGTTTTTCACACGGCGGAGTTCGATGGTGAAGCCGCAGCAATTAGTGTTGTAGCTGGCTTGATAGTTGCTGCTAGTGAATTCGTGATGTAAGAAATCATAGAAGCCTTGGGCCGCGACGTTGAAGCCGGTGCGGTTGGTGCTTCCATACGCGAGGCGAAACGAGCCTTGGTTGGTTAGCGGGAAAAGTTGCACCAGGTCAGGTTGAAGCAGGGGTGCTGATCCGGGGGCGGCCGCGCCATAGAATTGATTGGTGGTGATAGCGGTTTCACCCAGATCGAGCGCGTAGCGACTATGGCGAACGCTGGCGCCAAACGATTGGCTATCGAAACGATGATGGCGCGGGTCATAGGACATCTCGTACGAAAGGCCGAAGCCGCTCCACGGATGGACCTCGAGGGAGGACACAATGGGCGAGTAGGAACGTGGGCCATCGAGGAAGGTGTAGGGTGTGATCATCTCCTGCGGGAGATTTACATATCGCTGGCCATTTTGGGTCACGGTGCCCCCGAAAGTTGGATCGAAGTAATAAGCTTGGCGGAGGCGCCAAGTGAAAACCTCACTAACCTTTCCGTCCTTGTCTTTCTTATACAGCCGATTGGTCAGGCCAACGGTCATCTGATTCGTGTCGGAAACGATATCTGTGCCGTCGTAATGAATGGTTTTCTGGAACTGGTTGACTCCCGTGACATATTCGTATTGGCCTTCGGCTTCGATCACGTGCTTCAGCTTTGCGCCCAAGTGCAGCCACTTTGGAGGAGTGAAGATCCGCTCAATGGACGGAAGGCGGAAGTCTGCGACAAAATCAGCATCGTGACGGAAGAGATTGGCGCCGGCGATCGTGCCCGTAAGGACGCTGTTCGTCGAGTAGTCTTTGTTGTAGTCGGTCGCTTCGAAGGAAATGCTCGGGTAGAGCGAAAAACCTGCGAAGCTGAAGGCGGACGATATAGTGGGCCGGGCGTCAATTCGCTGATTCAGAAGGCCAGTGGAGATTTCGGGTTCCGCCGGCGACGGAAGAGTGGTGTGGGTTGACGCTGTAGCCGCCGTGGTGGGCTCACTTCTACTCAGTAAGCCGCCGGATGCTATATAGGAAAACCAAAGGGGAAATTTACTTTGCAGAATTTGTTGCAAACGACCGGAGCTTTCCAACGACGGTAGTTTCTGTATTACTGCTGGTTTGGCATTGGTCGCAAAACTTTCGTAGACTTCATTCCGGCTGAAAACGATATTGAGGGCATAGAGATCGTCGTCAAAATGACGCTGAAGATAGCCGACCGAATAGTGCTGGGGCGTGAAATTGTTGGTAAAGGCTGCGGCGAAGGGAAATGAGCTGAGATAGTTGAGGTCGAGGAAGGCGTGGAAGCCGAGAATTTCGGTGCGGCCCGAGGCATAGAATTGGACGCCGCCCTGCTTATCGGGGCAGTTTTGCGGTTGCTTCGGGGTTGAGCAGTTCGGGGGTTCGGAGTAGTTTGGTTGACCGAATTTAATGCCGCGGTCCTGAACTCCGAAGAAACTGAAGTTGAACGAACTTACGGCGTTGGGCTTGGCATGAAAATCGGCGGTGTGGGCTGTGCCGCGCTGGGTGTAGTCTTCGAAAAGATAATCCATGTCATAACTGCGATTGATGGCCCAATAGTAGCCGGTGCCGACAATGTAGCCGTCTACAGTGCTATGACCAACCGTGGGACTGAGAAATCCGCTCTGACGCTCGTTCTTACCTAACGTTCTACGAAAGTAGGGCAGATACAAGATCGGAACATGACGAAAGTGAAAAACGCCACGACGAGCGATGGCGCGCTGGCCTGGGACGATATCGAATGTCGGCCCTTGAAAAACCCACCAGGGTTTAGGAATTTTGCAATCTGTGATGAAGCCGTTGTGCAGAATGATACGGCTGCCGATTCGGTCGGCGGACTGGCCTTGGTAGTAGAACGGATTCGCGGTGGTGAGTAGACCCGGGCTGGTGATGAAGCGGGTGGGGGAGGTTCCGTTGACGACGAAGAATTTTCCTTCCTCGGTACGGAGATTGTATTCGGCGTGATCGGCGTTGAGTATGTCTCCAGTTGCGTAGTGAACCAGATGGACGTGGCCACGCGCATAGGCCCACGCGGTGTCGGCGTTGAAATCGATTTCATCCGCGGTGATCGTCATCTCAGATGTTTTGATGATCGCAGCGCCTTTTAGGTATTTCCAGTCACCATTCGATTCCTCATGGACCGCCTTGAACCACATCTCGGTGTCGAGCGGGGAATCTGTTTTGGAGGCAGTACGCGCGAGGTTCTGCTGGGCCGCACAGGGAAGAGAAAGCGAAGATAGGATAGCAGCGAATAAAAAGAACAACTTACATGAGAAAAGTTCTAGACAAGAATCACATTTAATGCTAGAAGTTGTTAGTGAGAAGGGTTGCTTCCGAAAAAGTAGATGCAATCGAGCACCGTAACACGTTGAACCGAGGCGCTGCAAGCCAGGGCCGCAAAAGGTTGAATGGAACGGTAGAGAAGTAGTAGTTCCGGAATGACTTGTCAGCATTGCCAAACTAGAATCTTAGACGACGAGCATCGCTGTCGCCGTTGCGGGAGAAGAGTGCGCGAGGGCGTTGGCCGCTCGGAAAGTTTCCCCGTGCAGGCAGGGGCCGCTGCTCCGGCATACGATTTTGAGCCGGAGGCGGCGAGCGAGGCCGCGGCGATCCCTACTTCGAACGCGAAAGCGCAGCAGGCGCTGTTCAGCAATCCAAATCCGGGGCGAGTTATTTCTTTTGAATCGCTGAGAAGCCCGAGCGAGCGGAAAGCGGATCAGGCGAGGGCGGCCGAAATTCAAAGGCCTGAGCCGGCAAGGCAGGCGAAAGTTGAACTGAAGCGAGCCAAGCCGCGACGAAAGGCAACGAGTCATCAGCAGCGGTTGGATTTTCTGGGCGTTGAAGAAGTAGCGCGGCCGCCACAATCGAACATCATCTGCGATGCACCCGTTGCGCCCGCGATGATGCGCGTGGAAGCTGCTCTGATCGACGGCGCGATCATGCTGGTGCCGCTTATTCTGGGTCTCGGGCTGTTCTTGTATGAAGGCGGCCATGTTGTTTTAAACAAGGGAACAGCGCCTTTTTGGCTCGCGGTGCTCTGTACCGTGCCGATTCTCTACAAATTGCTGTGGAGTTGGGCCGGGCGGGACACGGTAGGCCTGTCTTCCATGGGGTTGAGGATTGTGGATTTTGACGGGAATCCGCCGACGCGCGAGCGGCGCTACCAAAGAGCGGCGGCAAGCTTTATCAGTCTGCTGGCCGCTGGAATAGGACTCGTATGGGCGTTGGTAGACGAAGACGCGTTGACTTGGCACGACCACATGTCGAACACCTTCCCCACGATTTCCGGGCAATAACGCCGGGCATTCACTTTGTTTTGGTTTTGCTTTCCGCAGGCACTAGAATTGCGGACATGGAGCCTTTCGATTTGGGCATGCGAGGGTCGGCTCCGAAACCGTGGATTTGATCGCGAGCGAACTCGGCTTCGGGGCGTTCGCAAGTAATCACAACGGTTCGTCCAGTGGTATCGACCTCGATCGCGTGCTGTAGCGCGATTTCTAACGGGTGAAAGAAGAGCTTCTGCAGCATTTCGATGACGTAATCGTAGGTGTGTTCGTCATCGTCGAGTAAAACGACATGGTACAGCCGACCATGTTGTTCCTGCTGGGTGTCCTCAATTTCGCTGGCGATGTTGGGGAGGGCCAGGGCACTGTCCATCTGCTGTTTTCATCTTAATGCACGGGGGGATTTGCATTACGGGCTAATTGACTAACGATCTGGGCTCGAATTTCCTGAGTGAGAGTGCCACGATCTTTAAGCGTGAGATTGGTAGTTTCGATGGGCGGCAGGATTCGCATAGTGATGCTGCCGGATTGGACAACGCCCGCGCCGTAGGGCAGGACGTTCACGCCCCCGACGAGGATCAACGGGACGACTGGAACTCCCGCGCGAATGGCAATATACGCTCCGCCTTCTTTGAATTCGCTGAGAACGCCATCGTGCGAACGGCCGCCTTCGGGAAAAACCAGCAGCGAGATTTTCTTTTGTTGAACTGTTTCCGCCGCAAGTTGCAGAGTCTTTACGGCGGCGCGTGGATCTTCCCGAGGCACGGGGATGTGACCGGCGCGACTCAGGTGGGTTCCGAGAAATGGAATCTGGAAAAGGCCGCGCTTTGCCAGGAAACGAAATTGGACGGAGATGTTGGAGAGGACGACCGGAGTATCGATGTAGCTGGTGTGGTTGGAAAGGAAGATATAGCTGCCTTCGGGATTGATGTGCTGAAGACCTTCGACCTGCACTTTGACGCCGCTCGCCAAGAGGAGTGTTTTAGCCCAAACGCGGGCGATGGCAGCTTGCTTTCGACCCGTGGGATCAAAGAAGGAAGTCAGAATGCTGATACTTCCGAAGAAGATGGTGGCCAGAACTATGACGGGATCGGCGATCAGTGCGCCGCGGAGCCATCGCATGAACCTCAATTCTACGAAACGGCTGGATGCAGGATGGCGCGCGCTTCTCCAACGAGAAACAGCGAGCCGGTGAAGAAGACGGCGGCGTTGGGTGGGGCCTCGCGGGCCAGGCGGATAGCTGCGGCGATTGATTCGGCGGTGACGGCGGAACGATGGCTAGTCAGCTCCAAAATCGCTTGCGGACGCAGAGCGCGCGAGAAGTTGGGTGCGGTGGCGATCAGCCGATCCGCTAACGGGAACAGTTGCTCGGCCACTTCTTCTACGGCTTTATCGCGCATGGCGCCAAAAACCAGCCAGACTGGGCGATGCGAATGAAATTCGCGGATGTAAGCGGCCAAGGCGGCTGCGCCTGCTGGATTGTGAGCGCCGTCGAGATAGAAATCCGGATTGCGGGAGACGAGTTCGAGGCGACCCGGCCATTGGACTGAGGCAACGCCAACACGAATCGCTTCGTGAGAAAGCCCGAGCGTATTACAGGCGAGGATGGCGGTTTTGGCGTTTTCAATTTGATGGCGACCCGGTAAGGGACAGAAATAGGACTCGCCGAGCAGTTCGAAACGGCAGCCGTGGGCCTCGGCAGATACATTTTTCAATCTATGGTCCGAAGAACGGATGATGGGGCAATTCAAATCGTTAGCGCGATTTTCGATCACGGCTAGCGCTTCCGGCTCTTGATTTGCCATGACAAGAGGAACGCGCTGTTTCAAGATTCCGGCCTTCTCGCCCGCGATCAAAGGGAGAGTGTTGCCTAGATACGCTTCGTGATCGAATGCAACGGGGGTAATCAAGCAGAGTTCCGGTGTAATGACGTTGGTCGCGTCCAATCGGCCGCCGAGACCTACTTCGATGACACTGATGTCGCATCGGTCTTTGAATAGCAACAGCGCCATAGCAGTCACCGTTTCGAAATAGGAAGGATGGGCATCGAGTTTTCCCGCCAGCAGCAGACTTTCGGCAACTTGATGAACGGTGGCAAAGGCGTCAGCGAACTCTTCTTTGGTGACCGGGAGACCGTCGATGTTGATTCGCTCAGCAGGCTCGATCAGGTGCGGAGAAGTGTAAAGACCTGTTCTCATGTGGGCGTGGCGAAGCGCTGATGCAATGATGGCGCTGGTTGAGCCTTTGCCATTCGTGCCTGCCACGTGGACGAAACGTTTTGCGTGCTCAGGCCGGCCTAAGCCATTAAGAAGGTTGCGGATGCGATCGAGACCGAGCTTTGCTCCGGCTTTAATCTCATTGCCGAGCGAGTAGAGGTACTGGACAGAATCGGGGTAGCTCAAGTCGTCCTTCTCGATTAGCGGGTGCTCTGGGGACCGCGCGTGAGTTCGGGCTTGATGAGATTGAACACGTCCCGCGCGACGATTTTATTGCCTTCGCCGTTCGGATGAATACCGTCGGGCTGCATTAATCCCTGGTCTTGGTACACATGAGCCAGAAGAAACGGCATGAGTTTGAGGTGGTAGTGCTGAGCAAGTTTGGGAAACATGGCGGTGAAAGGTTTTACATAATCTGGTCCGTAGTTGGGCGGGAGCGTGATGCCCAAGAGAACCACAGGAATCGAGTCTTTTTGCAGCGTGCGAATCATTTGATCGAGGTTCTTCTCTGTGGCACTTACAGGGACGCCGCGAAGACCATCGTTACCGCCGAACTCCAAAACTACGAGGCGTGGATGCGCGGCGACTACATTATCGATTCGAGCGAGGCCATCGGTGGTGGTATCGCCGCTTACGCCTTGGTTATCGACGCGATAGGCCAAACCGTTTTGATCAAGAAGATCTTGGAGATCTTCAGGATAGCTGCGGCCGGCGACACCGGCCGTGAGGCTATCGCCAAAAGTAACGAGTACGGGACGGTTGTCGGTGGGCGACGCCGGGGTGGAACTTGGAGCTTCTGGTTTTCGTTCTTCACTATGCGCCGCCTTCGGGGCTGTCTGACAGGCCACAAACAAGCTACAGGCGAATGAGGCTGCGACAATAAAAGAAATTCGAAACGTTCTCACTTCTTTAAGTTGCCATGAGCCATTGCAAGAATCGAGCGAAAGAGCTCCGACATTGATTCAAGTCGCGAATCTGACCAAGACTATTGAAAACCCGCCGAGCCGAGTGGAAATCTTGCGCGGCCTATCATTTGAGGTGCCGGCCGGCCAGTTTGTAGCGATCATGGGTGCATCGGGCAGCGGCAAAAGCACTTTGCTTGGGTTGCTGGCGGGTTTAGATACTGTTTCTTCCGGACGCGTCGTGTTGGACGGGGTCGATGTCACCAACCTTCCCGAAAACGCGATGGCTCGCGTGAGAGGGCGGAAAATCGGGTTCGTCTTTCAGAATTACCAATTGGTGCCGACTTTAACTGCCGAAGAGAACATTCTTTTGCCGGCGGAACTGGGCGGGTTGAATATTGCGAGCGCGCGGCAGCGGGCGCGGGATCTATTGGAGCGGGTTGGATTGACGAACAGAAGGCATCACTATCCGGTTCAACTTTCCGGTGGAGAACAGCAGCGAGTCGCGGTGGCACGGGCTTTTATTACCCAACCTCCGATTCTTATGGCGGATGAACCGACCGGCAACCTGGATTCCGCCAATGGGCAACACATTTTGGATCTTCTCGTCCGTTTAAACCGCGAAGAAAAGACCACGCTTCTGCTGGTGACGCATGATCGCCCATTAGCTGAGCATGCTGACCGGATTATCACGCTACGGGACGGGTTGCTTCTGAGCGATGAAATGGTTCGAGTGGCCGCGAAATCGTGAATATGTTCTTAGGCACTGCAGCAAGAATTGCCTGGCGGGAACTTAAAGCTTCGCCGAGCAAGTTCTTGTTCGTGATTTTTGCAGTGGCGGTGGGTGTCGCCGCGCTGAGTGGCGTTAAGGGCTTCGGCTACGCTTTCCGCGGCATGTTGTTGCATAACGCAAAACAACTGATTGCGGCCGATCTGCAGGCGCAAGTTTACCGTCAACCGCCGGCGGATGAGATGGCGAAGATGCTCGCATTGGCTCCTCGGTTCGGCACAATGACACGCGTGACCGAATTGGAATCGATGGCGGCATCGGCAAAAGAAGGCGTGCCGCAGATGATTTCGGTGAAGGCTGTAGACCCAAACTTCTATCCGTTTTATGGCGATCTGCGTCTGAGCCCAAATCGGCCTCTGAAAGCGCTATTGAACGATGATTCCTCGGTGGTAGCAACGCCCGAACTACTCATGCGCATGCACGTCTCGCCCGGGGATGCGATCCGAATCGGGGGGCAGGAATACCGAATCACTGGGACCCTTGTCACTGAACCAGACAGACTGGCGTCGGGCTTCAGACCGGGGATGCGTGTTCTTGTGACTCGCGAAGGCTTGGCCCGAAGCGGGCTCATCCAATTTGGCAGCCGCGCCGCCGAACGTTTTTTGTTCAAGCTCAAGCCGGGCGTCAACCTGGATGAGACAAAAAACGTGATCAAAGAAACGCTGCCGCGGGTTTTCATGAGCGACTACCGAGACGGCAGCCCCATTGTGGGAAGGGCGGTTGATTCCACTACGACCTTCTTAAGCTTAATCAGTTTGATTGCATTGATTATTGGGTCCCTGGGCGTGGCGATGGCAATGTATTCACATCTCCAGCAGCGAATGGACACGATTGCCGTGATGAAGGCGCTCGGTGCGCGCGCGCCTCAGGTGATTCAGATTTACACCATTCAGACGCTCTGCTTGGGCTTGGCGGGTGGGTTGATTGGGGTCGTGCTGGGGGCGGGCGTTCAGAAGACGTTTCCTTGGTTGATCCAGAGAATATTTGCATTACTGCCGGATGTGCCATGGGATTGGTCTTTTAGTGTTCAAGGTTTGAGCGTTGGTATCTTGGCGACTCTTCTCTTTACGCTGCCACCCCTGCTCTCCATTCGGAATATCAGGCCGAGCTTGGTGCTGCGCCGGGATATGAGTGACGCCGCACTCGAGGGCCGGCGGCACTGGAAAGAAAAGATCGTCGTCTGGCTTGGCATGATCGCTATTTTGCTCGGTTTTTGCCTAATTACCAAATGGTTGAGCGGAAGCTGGCAAATGAGTCTGGTTTTCATCGGCGGATTGAGCGCAAGCATCGTGCTATTAGCCGGCGTTGCGGCGCTGCTGCTATTTTTGCTGCGGAGATTGGTAGCGGCCGCGCAGCAGAGGTTGCCACTGGCCTTCCGGCATGGGTTTGCGAACTTGTATCGGCCCGGAAATCAGGCGGGCGCGGTATTAGTCGCCATGGGGATTGGTGTTATGTTCATCCTGGCTACCTTTCTGCTGCAGCGAACGATACTGCACGAGGTGAAGAGTGAGGCGCCAAGCAGGGAAGGGAATCTGTTCTTGCTGGATATCCGGGAAGTATCTCAATTAAACGAGTTACTCAAGTCGCAGCCCGGCGTTGAAAGCAAGTTAGCACTGGTCGGGTATGTTGTATCAAGAGTTATAGACAAGAACGGCGTGCAGGCGGCGAATTTACCTCTAAGTTCGACGAGAAAGGACCAACTGCAAACGGCGCGGATTACCAGCGCAGACGGCCTGCCCGAAGGGGTGGTGGTGACTAAAGGCCGATGGTGGCAGATGGGTGACTCCACGCCGCAAGTTGCGGTTTCCGAGCAAGACGCGCACGATTTTAAAATTCAACTTCGCGATCGCGTGCGGTTTCAAGTTGCTGGAAAGATACTGCCTGCTTCAGTAGTGGCTATTTTCCGTCGTGAGAGCCGTTCGCTCGTGCGCTACGACCTGGTGTTTCCGCAAGCGGCGCTCAAAGGCCTGCCAGTTGTTTACTATGGCGCGATTCACGTGAATCCCACCCGCATTCCTGAAGTGGAGCGCGCAATTTTTGAAAAATTCCCGACGGTCACTGTGATGAATTTGGCTGACGTGCTGGCTCGAATTCAAGAAGCAGTGGATCAAGTTGCGTTGGTCATCCGCTTTCTTGCAATTTTCGCAATTCTCGCAGGGGCGATTATTTTGAGTTCGAGCATAGCGGGAAGCCGATACCGCCGAGTCCGGGAAGTTGCGGTCTTGCAAACGCTGGGAGCTACGAAGGACCGGATTATCAGGATTTTTTCGACTGAATTTTCGATTCTCGGCGCCATTGGCGGCTTGGTGGGCGGGATTCTTGCCAACCTGTTTACACGCGTGCTTTGTGAACGTTTCCTGGATTTGGAATTCACCTTCGATTGGCTCTCACTTCTGGTCGTGATAGCCGGAACCATCATCCTTGCGAACATCGCCGGTTGGCTGGCGAGCGCTCGCATTTTAGACCAGCGGCCGCTCGAAGTTCTGCGCGGCGAATAGGCTCCGATTTCGCGCCATAATTGACGGCCCAGCAACGCGTTTTACCCCCTCCGTTTTTCCAGTCACAAAAGTAGTCACAATTATTTTTCCCTTGTTTTCAATCACTTGCGTCATTTTTTTCGTTTCGAGTGAACGGCGGACATGAGAACTTGAACTCGGATGAGGATTGCCCAGAGCAACACAAATTGCCTTAAAGATCCGCAGCCGCCGCTTCCTTGGCCAAAACCCGAGGGGGACTTTTAGCAAGTGAGTAACGAATGATACAAATTAACAGCGAGCACCCGGACTATCGCCGCATGGCGCCGATTTGGGCCATGTACCGGGACCTCTATGTCGGAGGTCAGCAGTTTAAGCAGCGGGCGGACAACTACCTGATGAGGAGACAAAAAGAGCCGCTTGAAGTGTATGCGGAGCGCCTGGGTCGGGTCTTCTATGAAAACTACATAGGGTCAATTATCGATTGGTACGGCTCGACTCTCTTTCATAGAGAGCCTAGTCTCCAATATGACGGAGGTTTGGAATCCGGGCGCAAGTTCCTATCTGAGTTGCAAGACAATTGCGACCGCAGGGGAACAACTCTCTCGGCCTTCTTTCAGGAAGCTTTCAAAGAAGCGCTGGTCACCGGGCGCAGCTTGATTTTGTTGGATTTTCCGCAGGCCCTGAAAACGCCCATGAATCGCGCGGAAGAGGAAGAGAGCGGGATATCGCGGGCATTTCTCCTCGCATATCAAGCGGAACATCTCATCAATTGGAGCAAAGACGATAAGGGCGCCTACGAGTGGGTGGTGTTACGGACGCGAATCGATACCCAGCCGGATCCGGAGACGACGCGAAGGCAGGTCGAGACGATCTGGCGGTACTACGATCGCACGTCTTACAAGATCTTCCGGCGCGTCGAAGGCGGACATGAGAACAGTTCGATTGAGCTTGTTGCCGAAGGGCTGCACGCGCTAGCCACTCAGAATCGGGTGCCCGTGTTCGAATTAGCCGCAACGGATAGTTCTTGGTTAATGAACAAAGCCGCCCATCTTCAGTTAGAGCATTTCAATAAGTCGAATGCGCTTGGGTGGGCGATTACGATGGGTCTCTTCGCAATGCCCGTCATCTATTCGGAGCGGGAGTGGAACCAGATCGTCGGCGAAAGTTATTTCATTCAGCTTGCGCCAGGCGATCGCTTTGGATGGGCGGAGCCGGATGGAAAAGTTCATCAAATTGCCGCCGATCATTTGGAAACGCTAAAAGAAGAGATCTACCGGGTTTGTTATCTTTCGCCCGCCTCTGGAGAAAACTCCGGCGGCCGCGCTCAATCAGCGCTCAGCAAACAGCTGGATTTCCAGCTAACACAAGAGATCCTGCGGGCCTTAGGCGTTTGGGTCAAGTCCGTCATGCGCAAAGTCTTAGAGGCGATCGTAATCGCGCGGCAGGACGAAATCAAGATCACGGTGACGGGACTGGACGAACTCGACATCAGCAGTTTCTCGAATGAACTGGCGCAGGCGAAAGATTTGCTCGCGTTGGGGATTCCGTCGACCACATTCCGAAGGCAGGTTTTCGAACGATTGGCGCTGAAGTATTTGAGCGACGTGCGACAGGAGACCAAAGATCAAATCGCGAAAGAGATCGAATTACAACTTAATACTCAAATGGAGAACAACTAATGTCAGAAGATCAGAAAAACGAATTATTAGCAGAACCGCTTCCCGACGTGCGCGACGTGGTTAGGCAGACGATTCAGGAATTCGTTCAAGCAGAGCAGAAGAAAGCGGAGCCGGCCTACAAAGCCGAATTACAGGAGGAGCGCCGCCGGCGCGAGAGCCTGGAGGGCCGGTTGAATCAGTTGGTAGAAGAAAATCGACGAGCGCGTGCGCTCGCGGAAGAGGCCGATCGGAACTCGCAAATCCGCGGCGAGTTACAACGTATGGGCGTGGCCAAGATCGAATTGGCTTTTCGCGCCGTAAAAGACGACATTGTGAGAACCGAAGACGGCCGGCTGCAGAGCCGTGGCCCGGAAGGCAAATCGCTACCGGACTATCTGAACAGCTTTGTCGAGGAAAATCCGGAGTTGTTGCCTGCACGAATTCCCGGCGGCAGCGGGGCGCAGAACCCCGCCCGCCACGTTCCGCAAGGAACTACTGGCGGTATCGATATGGACAAAATCAAACCCGGCATGACCAAAGAGGACAATGACCGAGTCCGCCAGGAAATTGCGAGGCTTGCTTCGCAAATGTTGCGCGGTGTTTGATCGATCCGCACAAGTGCAATTGGACCTGTCTGCCTCAAGACGGTCAATGTGCTCACGGTCTGAAAGTTAATACGGCGCAAAGAGCGTCGAAAGAATACTTAGGAGATTTATGGCTATTATTACATCCGCCAATCTGGCGAATGCGATTGTGAAGCTGGTTGCCGCGGACGCGCTGCCGGCCCTGATGGGGAACTTGGTTATGGGTAACCTTGTGAACCGGGATTACGAACCTGTGCTGGCAAACACCGGCGATACAGTGAACGTTCCGATACCACCCGTTCTGGTGGCGAACAATATTGCGGAAGGTGGCACCGTCACTCCGCAGAACCCGAACTTGGGAAATGCGCAGATTATCTTGAACACCCACGCGGAAGCAACGTTCCAGATACCCGATGTCACAAAAGCGCTTGCGTTTCCGGAGTTGCTCCGGGCTTACATGCAGCCCGCTGTAGTCGCGATTGCTTCGAAGGTGGAATCGGACCTGCTCAATCTCTACAGCCAATTCACAGCCAACGCAGTGCTGGGAACTGCGGGTACGCCAGTGACCGAAGCTGTGGTCGACTCGGCGGAAACCGCTCTCTTCGCGGCCAAGGTGCCGGCGAGCGCTCCGAAGTACCTGGTGGTGGACTCCAGCACTTATTCGGCGATTCGTCAGATTCCGAGATTCAGCGAGTACTACTCCGCCGGTGAGGCTGGTCTGAAGGCGTTGGTCGAAGGGAACGTCGGAAAGATGAAAGACTTCTTTATCTTCCGTTCTCAATTCGTGCCGACTACCGGTACGCCCGCGACGATCCACAATCTGGCGTTTACAAAAGACGCGATTGGTTTGGTAGTGCGACGTCTGCCGCAACCCCTGCCCGGCACTGGTGCGGTGGCCGAGTACGCCGAAATGGGCAATTTCGGATTGCGAATTGTGATGAGTTACCAGCCGAACACGTTGGCACAACAATTTACAGTTGATGTGCTTTATGGGTGCGGCGTTCTCCGCAACAATTTCGCGGTACAGATCAACGCATAGCAGAGATCATTTTCGAATTGATCAATGATTCACCGAAGGAGCCGGCGGAAGTCGGCTCTTTCTTTTTTAGGAGAAACGGAATGGACTTAAAACAATATTTCAAGAAAATCCAAGATTCTGAACTTACGATCACGGACGACTATCCGTTGATTGCGAGTCTGGAAACGTCTGACGGCGGTAGAGCCGGAATCGTGGTCGAAGTTTCTAAACGCGAAGCTGCCAAGGCAATTGTGGAGAATCGCGCTGTGCTGGCGAATGAGGAACAGCGAAAGGCCTATCGTCAGCGTGAGGCTCAGCTAAAAAAGGCTGCCGAGAAAGCAGACTTGGCACGGCGTCTACAATTTGCGATTATTTCCGACTCTGAGCTAAAAGCTCAGAAGAGCGTGCTGCGGAGAGACGAGAGCAAGGAAGGCTCCAGGTAAAGTTATGGCGCTATTCACTGACGCACAAGTTGTAATGTCGCAAGATCTCCTGCCTTACGAATCGTCGCTTCTGCAGGTGTCTTCGACTTACTCCATCAATGTCGACGAAAAGATCGCGCTGGGGCGGAGAACGGTAAGCGAAAAGCTCATGTTGTTTCTGGAGGATGCGGGTGTATCCGATCCTCAGTGGCTGACCCGTTTGGCGATCGGCTTATCTACGGTGGTAGTGGCGCCTCCGCTCAAGCGTTGGCTGTGCTATGAGTCTTTGGCCAAATTCTATGCGGAGGCTTACAACGTTCAGTTGAATACGCGTTATGAAGCGAAGTGGAAACAGTATCTGCAGGATCTGAGAAACGTCTCAGATGAGGCGCTTCACGCCGGGCTTGGTATCGTCTTCAATCCGCTGCCCAAACCCGCGATGCCCGAAGTGTCGGTCCAGCAAGGTACGGCACCGCAGGGATCTCTTTATGTACAGGTTTCCTGGGTGGATGCGCAGGGAGACCAAAGCGCACTCAGTCCGATTAACGGGGTGGTGCTGGGCAGCAACAGCAGCATCACCGTGCAAATGGCTGAGGGCGCTTTAGGGACGCCGGCGACGGCCTTTGGATGGAATGTGTATGTCGGGACTAGCCCGACTGCGATCACATTGCAAAACGGCAACCCACTCATTAGTGGATCGACCTGGAGTCTTCCGGCTTCTGGAGTCGTAAACGGACCGCGCGGTGGAGATGGCCAAAAGCCAGACTTCATCGTGCCTATCTCAAGACAGATTCGAAGAGGCTAAACCATGCTCCCATTGACGCTGCTAGCGGCCAATAAACTGCTGAACCTGCTTACGGTAAATGACGCCTTGTCACAGGCAATTAGTGCGAATGCGGCAGCGTCCGGAGTGGACGTGCCGCCGCTGAACACCTCACAAATCATAACTAGCTATGCAGACCCCGATATAGGTGATCTCAATCTCCAATTAACCTATCCACGGGTCTGCATTTATGCGAATCAGGTGACGAATAACCAGCGTGAAAAATTCAGAGCGTTTTCAGGCATGGTGTCCCTTGTTTCAGACGTCTGGTCGAGCAGCGATCTCGAACAAACGACGGAGACTGCATTGCATTTCTTTGGCGAAGGGATTGCGGAAATCCTCGAAGCGAACCTCGGCGATTGGGGGGATGGCTTCAGGTACTCGGGCGTGTACAGCATACAGGTGTATCCGCCCAAGGAAGGAGGGCTTGGTTTCGTTCAACTGGCACGGATTACGTGCCACCTGGATGTGACCTATTAGAACCACTATGGCTAACTATGTTCTATCGAATGCCAATCGCTTTTATGTTGCCACCGAAACCGCCTATGGAATGCCTGCGCCAATTGCCGGGTCAAATCGCTTCGCTGCGTTCAACTTTGCCTGCAATCAGAGCGTTGAGATTAGCAAAAGACGAGATAAAACGGGCGCTCGGACCTGGAGCGGGAATGCCGCCGGGACGCTGCGACGCAGTTCTTTCGAAATCAGCACGCACCTTGTCTCCTGGGATGGTATTACGCAGCCGGCGTGCAGCCCGTTAGTGCAGGCGGCAATGGGAGGTCTGCCGGAGTTGGTTGAGGGGATCGTTGTTGAAACAGTGAGCAGCGAGGAAATAAGTACTGCTGCGACAAACTCGCTGACAGTCGGTTCTCCAATTTCGAATGGCTCAGAAATTCGTTTCGTCAGCAGCGTACAAGATTCAAGCCATTTCAACATCAATGCGCCTTTTTTGGCGACACCGGGCGCCGGCTCTGTTCTGGCCAGTGCAATCGGGTTCCCGCTTGCAACTCAATTGCCGAGTGTTTCGCTGTATGACTATTGGGATCCGGTTGGGGCGGTGAGTCGTTTGGTAACCGGCGCCGGCGTTGATCGTTTCCGAATTTCGGCTGGCGGCGACCTGCACCAGTTGAGTTTCAGTGGACCGGCGGCTGATGTGTTCGATTCTGTTAGCGCGGCCTATGGCACTTCCGGTTTAACTTCTTTCCCGGCCGAGCCGGCGCTGACGGATTTTGAGTATTCGATTGTGGGAGGCCAACTCGGTCAGGTCTGGCTCGGCTCACCGTTGAATCAAGTTTTTGCAATTACGAATGCGTCAATTGAGGTCAACAATAATCTGCTTGTTCGGGGCGAGGAATTCGGCTTTAGTGATCCGACATCGCTCGTGCCTGGGCCCAGAGAAATTGTCTCCACATTCACGCTCTTTTCCCAGCCGGAGAATTCAACACAGGGCCTCTATACCGCGGCGAAAACCCGCACACCCGTTGCGGCGCTCCTGCAGTTGGGCCAGCAAAAAGGGCAGATGATGGCCATATATCTACCCAACGTTGTCCCGGAGTTGCCATTCTTTGACGATTCTGAGGCTTATCTGTTGTGGGAGTTCAAAAACAACTTGGCACAGGGGGTATCAAATGATGAGATTTATCTCGCGTTTGCATAAGAAGCAGAATCATGCCAGTGTCACCTGGCACGAAAGTAACGTATTAGACGGTGTACGATTTGCCATTCGATCGGTGTCGCTGCAGCAACGCATCGAGCTAAATGAACGATTACGAGCGCTCACCCTCAAGAACGAATTCTTGAAAGCCGGTGATGTCGAAAACCAGTTGGAAGCAGGCCTTTCCAACTTGCTGGTTGCCAGGCTCTATTTGGAGTGGGGGTTGGAAGATGTGGAAGGATTGCTGATCGACGGTCGAAAAGCGACCCCACCATTACTAATCTCCCATGGCCCGGAGAGCCTGGTAGAGGAGATCGTAGGAGCAATCCAAAATCAGATCGCTCTGACCGAAGACGAACGAAAAAACTCCTAATCGCATTCCATTTCCAATTCGCAGACCAAACCGCGTGGAAATGCGAGCCGTGCGTTCAAAGCGGTTTGGTTAAGCTGCGCCGTTGTGCGTGGATAGCAGAAAGCGAACATGGTGCGATCCGTCCTGTGTTTGCCAGGGCCAGGACCATAGCCTTGCAATGTCCAAAGTCGATCATCACCGCACAAAGCTTGGCGTTTATCGAGCGATTTGCCTACTGGAAACGATGTGGAGGTGGCGACCTGTTGTCGTTAGATGCAAAATCCGTGGACGCTTTGTGCGTCCTTGAAGAAGAAAGTCAGAAGGAAAACGAAAATGAAGAAAAGTAATTACAAGTTGCCAGGTCTGCCTAGTCTGGTTTCAACGCCAATCGGCAAGTCGGCAGCCCCTTCGGCCGGAAACACGGGCATCGCGAAGACGAGCGGTTTCAATAAGGCAATCACGCAGCCAATCAACTTTGGTCGAGCGTCCCGAGCGGCGACAAAAAATCCCAACTCTAGCAGCATGCTCTCCAGCTTTCTATCGGGCAGCACCTCCGGTGGGATTGCGGGAGGTCTCAGTGGAGCTGCGGGTTTCAGTGGTGGTATCGGCTCTCTCATATCCGGTCTCGCGAGTTTGTTTGGAGGCGGCAAGACCGCTCCGCCCGCACTGACGGCCTATCAGCTTCCAACCTCACAGGCACAGACGGTTTACACGGGAACGTCCGTGACGACTCCAGGGGTCTATGGCGGACCCAGTGCAGCCAGTCCGTTCGACAGCGAAAGCGGACAGGTTGTGCAAGCCGTGAAGCAGGCCCTTTTGAACTCAAGTTCTCTGAATGACGTCATCGGGGGGCTATAGAAAATGATGCAATTTCCCACCCTAACTTCTGGCGCTGTCATGCAGTATGGGACGCCTGTCGGGTCGGTCTGGCCTGCGCAAGTGATTCGTTTCTTGGACGGGACCGATCAGAGGTTCCTATTAAACGGCACGCCACTTCGGCGTTGGCTCATCGATCTTCGGTTGTTGAATGAGTCCGAAATCGCCGCGCTGGAAGCCTTTTTTAGCGCGTTGAGCGGAGAATATTTGACCTTCAGCTTCCCGGATCCGTTCAGTGGCACGAGTGTGCCCAATTGCCGTATTGGTGCTCCTGAATTCATCAGCGAGTATCAGGGAGTCGATATTGCAACAACGTCCATGTGGGTGGTGGAAACAAATGGCTGACTTGATCTTCCCTCAAATGAGTAGTGGCGCTATGGCGCAGTTTCCAATTCGCAAGACCACCACCATCCGCACGGTAAAAAACGTCATGGCCGATGGCTCGATGCTCGTTGCCGCCGACCCCGGGGCCGGGACACTTGTCTGGACTTTGACGTACATTAACTTGGCGCCGGACGACACCCAGGCTCTTCAGTCGCATTTTTCTGCTTGCGGCGGCCCGTACCGGGGATTTACATTCCTTGATCCGACAGACAATCTTTTGACTTATAGTGCCGATTTGACTCAGGCTATTTGGTTGGCGGGCGCACCTGTGATGAGCATTCGGTCCGGGCTTGCGGACCCGGAAGGTGGCGCTGGAGCCTTCGCAGTTACAAATCCATCAGGCGCCAATGTTCAGCTTTCGCAGACAATCTTGGCCCCGGTTAACTTTCAGTATTGTTTCTCGATTTATGCCGCTTCGGCGGGCCCGGCAAAGTGCACCCTCCTTCTGAGTGGCGCAAATGCGGTACAGAGCAACACATTTGCGATTGGGTCGAGTTGGGGGCGCATCTTCTCTAGCGGTGCCCTGAACGATTCCGGCTCCGGCCTCACCGTTGGAGTGACCCTTGAGCCTGCGCAAACTCTTTATCTCTATGGCCCGCAACTGGAACCGCAGATAGCGCCATCGCGTTATCGGTCGACTTATTCAAATAGCGGCCTTTATCAAAATGCCCACTGGGCAGTACCCGAGCTGATCTTCACAGCCGACGGGCCGAATCTGTTTTCAACTTCTTTCACAATCGAAACCAGCACTGCAACCTAGCATATGTCAACAATTAACCAGATTAAACAGTTAGCTGAAGCCGACACGCCGTTGTTGTTCTTCCAGTGTGTGCTGCCGTCGGGCGATGCCCAATATTGGAGCACATATACAATCCCCTTTCAGGGCAACACATATTCGGCAAGGGTGCTGAAGCATAATCTGTTCGATCTGCAGTTGTGTGCGGACGATGCTATGGACGGTCTCACCAAACTGTCTTTAACGCTTGCCAACGCGGATTCTGAGCTATCGCAGATCAATACTGCTATTGGCTTTAAGGGCTCGCAACTGACCGTCGCTTTCGCTTTCGTTGATCTGCCCAGCGCCACTGTGACATCGGAAAGCACAGTCTTGTTTCAGGGTATTGCCGGGGATCCGGAGCAAATCGGCGAGGACTTTCTCACACTGACTTTTAATAACAAGCTCAGCCTACAGCGGGTACCAATCCCGGATGCTCGCGTGCAGCGTTCGTGTCCCTGGACCTTCCCCACTACGCTCGCACAACGGCAGGAAGCGCTGAATGGGGGCGCGTCGGGCAGGTTCGATCTCTACTATCGCTGCGGTTACTCCGCCGACGTTGCCGGAGGAGTCGGCAATCTGAACGCCGGGCAAGCCTATACATCTTGCGATTATTCGCGTAGTCAGTGTGTTCAGCGCGGAATGTTTAATTCGGATGCCAAGAACAATCCGACCGCCCGATTTGGTGGCCTCGAATTCGTTCCCGCGGCCATTCTTGTGAGGCCGGCAGGCGACAAAACTTCGCAATTGTCGGCCATTGTCGATAACACGGCAAAGTTCAACGACGCTGTGCCGTTGGTCTATGGCACCGGCTGGATCAAGTCCCCGGTAGTGTTCTCGCGTAATGACGGCAACTTGACTCACATGGAGACGCTGCTTGGGCTAGGCCCAATCACTTCTGTACTGAAGGTCGTCGTTAACGATATCGAAATTCCGCTGGGTGTCGCCGGGCAGGATATGACCACAACCGGTTGGTATTCGGTCGTTTCTACCGGAAGTCGCCAAGGCGCCTTCAATCTGGATTTTGTGGATTCGTCAGGAAATCCGCTGGGCGATCCACACGGCAGTATTGCTTCACTTTCGATTATTGTTCCAAACCGGATCTCAACCGGCCAGACATCCCCAACAGTGCAAGTCCTGATGCAGGGAGTGGCCGTGGATGTCTTTAACAGCGACGGAACGCTGAATTCAACCCAGTTTACGAACAATCCCGCCTGGGTGGTTCTAGATATCCTCCGGCGTTGCGGCTGGGCTTTGGGCGACCTGAATCTGGCTACTTTTGCCCAGTCTGCCGCATTCTGCACCACCATGATTTCCGTCACAGATCTAAACGGAAACCAATTGCAAGCGCCGAGATATAGCTGTAATCTCGTACTCACAAAGAGGCAAAGCGCCGCAGTCGTTGTGCGCGGCATTCGCGTCGCCGCGAGTCTCATGATTCGATATGGAGTCTCGGGATTACTGGAGCTTCTGCCCGAAACGACGATCGCCGTGCAACAAAGCGCCTTGCCGGACGGGAGTAATAGCGTCGAAGTCCTGGATGGAGGTTGGCCTGTCTATGAGTTTAGCGACGCTTCGGGCCCCTTCTCTGGCATCGCGCGCGATCCCAAGGGACGATCAAGCGTCGTAATAACCGCGAATACCGTGGCAGAGACTTCCAATTCCTTAAGCGTGGAATTTCAAGATGAATTTAACGAATATCAGCAGGACAGCCTCTCCACCGTTAATTCGGAAGATATCGCCTTGATTGGCTATGAGATCAGCAGCCAATCTACCGCGATGGGAATAACTAACTACAGCCAGGCAACCAGAGTATTACTCCGCCAACTAGACAAGGGTATTGATGGCAACATATACATCAATTTCGTCACGAGTTTTCGCGCTCTCAAGGTTCGACCTGGAGACATAATCTCGGTGACATATGAGAAGGAAGGATTCTCGCGAATGCCCTTCCGAGTGGTCAGAATGGCGCCTTCGATGAATTTTCAGTTCATCTCGATACAAGCCCAAATCCACAACGATGCTTGGTACAGCGATAGCATCGCAACTTTGATCGCAGCTGGGCGTCAACCGGCCAGCCAAATGCAAGTGCCCAGGCCACTGATCGGACTTGTACCGATCACTGACTCCAGCGGCGAGATCGTAACTTTTGACTTCCAGGTCAGCGAGCAAATCCAGGCGCAAACCGACGGTGCCACAACTGACACACTGTCTGTCGGATTTTCATTGCCTTCTGCGCCGTCGGTCTCATCGCCAAACATTCCTTTGTTGAGCCTTTCGCCGATCTACACCCAGACGGGTGGGACACTCGAAGCTGGAAGCAGCTATTATTACGCGATTAGCGCTCTGGATTCTGCTGGAAACGAAGGGCCACTCTCGTTTAGTGCTTCGGTAGCGCTTCCAGCTGGGCCAGATACATGTGCTGTGACCATCAATCAGCTTAGCTTCCCTTCGAACGCTGCCACATTCAATGTGTATCGGGGCTTCAATCCGCAGTTGATGTTTCGTATTGCTTCCAGTGTGTCATTAGGCCCGTCTTTCACGGATATTGGATTCCCAATTCAGCCGAAAGGGCCGCCGGATGCGAGCTTCGACCACGCAAACTTCTACTACCGCTTCGAGTATGGTGGCCCGTACTTGACAACCTCCGCCACTTCGACGACCATCGCGTGCGCAGACATGGGCGCGACGGCGGGCGCATATGCGACCTTCTCTGTGCGAATTGCCGCAGGAACGGGTGCGGGGCAAGAACGCTCTATTTCATCAAACGACCAGACAACACTGAACGTTTCTCCAGCTTGGTCCACAGTGCCTGATTCCACCAGCACCTTCGTGATTGTCGAGTCATCCTGGATCTTCGCGGCGATCACCAACACGAGCCCAGTACAATTTGAAATTCCCTTCACAAATGGTGAGGTGATCGAAATCTCTGGGCGAAGTGCCAATGTCGCTAACCAGGAAGCCAGCGTCGACCTGTGTCCCATTACCCGTGTGGCACTGGGCGATGGCAATGCCACTTATGGAGTGGCGGACGCGCCCGCGTTTTCGTTAACAGCTCCGGGAGGCGGTAATCTTACACTCTTTGGAGTCGGCTTCGCGGATCCTTCTACTGCTTCATCAGTGACGAGCGGAACCCTGCAGCTCTTCTACTGGAATGAGCTCGATACCCCAAGCACCTATACGCTCGGCGCGGCGATCGACGCGCAATCTAGCACATTGCAATTGAATCCGTCAACCACCGTCGCGTTCGGCCAGGTTCTTCAAATTGATACCGAACTCGTCACTAACATAACGGCAAATGCTTCGAATGGCCCGTTCACAGTCATCCGCGGAGCTCTCGGCTCTACTCCGAGTGCTCACTCGGCAGGCGACTCCGCACTTCTTTTGAACAGCACGTCGATTGTGGTGGCTTTCGCGCCTGGCTTCTTTGAAAATGATGCATCCGCCAACTACATGCATACCTTCTCATTGCCGGATGCGCGAGTGCTGGCAGCGGAGTTCTTGGTAAACAATTCGTTCGGTCAGAGTCAGGCAACACAGCAATCGTACGCGCAGGTGCCCCCACAAAACAGTACTCTGCGAACTCTATCGGGCGGCCAGTTTTCGTTGCAGGTCAGTGGGTTCCTCGCTACCCAACAGAATGCGACGCCACCGCTCGTGGTTGAGGCCAGCCACGCAGTGCGCGATATCCAAGCCGCCGTTGGCCAGGCTGCCGATGGATACGACATTTCCGTCCAGGTCCTTCAGAATGGGACGGCCTACGGAGGTTCTCTGACAATACCTTCCGGTACCAGCGTCTCCGGTGCCATCGTCAACGGCTCGAACCTCCCTCCGCTCGTGGGCGGTTCGCTTGTCACTATGAATGTCACTCTTAACGTAAATCCGAATCGGGCGTCGGCGAATGGTCCTAGCCCCGGAAAGGACCTAACCGTAACCATTCGGTTCTAGAGTCTTATGTCGGAACAAATTTACAAGCTAACCCCGAACCGGGACCTACAGGCGTACTTTCTGACACCATCGGCTATTGCTGCCTTGAGTTCCGCCACTGAATCGGGCTTTGTCCTTTCAGGTAAGTGGCGTCAGCAGTTCGATTGGGCGGTAGTCGAGTGGAACCGCGATAACGTGTTCGAGCATCCCTCGTTGCGCAACCTGCCGGATGGCGATCTGAGCGGGCTAACGCTTACCTATAATGAGGAACGCAACGGGTGTATTCCATTTCAGTCCAATATCTATGCAGTCGTCGCCTGGAACTCTCTTCGGATTTGGGCGGCTAACCCTGATGGAAGTGAAACAGTATATTACGTACTTCTCAGTCCCGATCATGCTGCTCCAGTATCTGGGTCTTCGACGCCGGCGTCCGCAACGATGACATTAATTGCGTCACCCGGCGGTAATCACGTCGGGTTGGCCTTTTCGGAGGAGCACTATTACTTTCAAGGAAACGGTAGCGAAGATCTGCCAACTGTCGCGGCGGGG
>CAVYUL010000010.1:0-3298 GCA_963771405.1 Bryobacterales bacterium | reverse complement strand
CTGATGAAGTCTTCAAAACCGCACCACTGCATTCGGAAAACGAGTAAGAGAGCAGCGCTCACCAAATCTACATTCAGCTTGTCGGCAGCCCCCTCAAACCGGACGTACGTGTGCCGCAAATGTAGCAGCATTTCCGCGAGCACATACTCGTCTTCGAAAATCATGCCGTCGCCGCCCGCATCTCGCGCGATCTCTCCCGTAGCCGTGTTTTGGCCGCCGCTCAGCGGCGCGCGATTCTTCACTTGCGGTCGATCATCATCTACTCGTGGGCGATGCAACCATCGCCTTTCTGCTGTTTCGGCGTCACCGGGTCCCCGATTCTCATCCACATCGCGCTCTCTTGCGGAAACAGAAACTCAGCGTTGCGTCCGCGCGTTCTTGCGCGCTTTGCGCGCGTTCCTCATCGGTGCTGTCTTTCGTGTAATTGCCGGTCAGCACAATAATCGCCCGCCGCGCCTCGGCCCGTGCATGCCGCTGCAAATAAGACGACGCAAAAATCAGCGACGTCGTCACCCGTGCGCCTCCTTTGAATGGCTCTGTACGAACCAACCGGTTCAACTGATCCACCATCTCGCTCCGGCTATTCGTGAAAGCCATTACGGGCCGGGTGTTCACGTCAAACGCCATCACCGCGAACCGGTCCTGGTCCGATAGCGAATGCAGCGCTTCGTCCGCGGCGTTCGCCAACTCCTCCACGTACCGCTTCATCGGCTCACTCACATCGATCAAGAACAAAACATCAATCGGCGCATTCGCAGCTAGAAACCCTTTCGCCTCCTGTGTTTTTTCGCTGGCCCGAATCTCGAAATCCTTCTGTTCGAGACCCGGAATCGCCAATTCCTTCTCGTTCAAAACCTGAACATCCACCCGAGCCGTATCGTCAAAGCCCATCGCAAGACCCAAGCCGACGCACGACCCCAACACAATCATCGGAACAATACGCATATTACCCAGTACTGTAGCAACCAGCTTTTCCGTTGACAATCCCCCAAGTTCGTTCTAATCTTTACCTAGCTAGCTATACCTAGCTAAATATGCCAAAAAGCAGCAACGATAAGCTCCAGGGCACTTTAACGCTTCTGGTTCTTCGCACCCTCGAAAGCCGCGGCCCGCTGCACGGTTACGCCCTCTGCGCCCATATCCACTCCGTTTCCGAAGATCTGGTCGCAGTCGAAGAAGGCTCTCTCTATCCCGCTTTGCACCGCATGGAACAGGATGGCTGGGTCTCGTCAAAATGGGAAATCACCGATAAAGGCCGCAAAGCCAAGGTCTATTCCATAACTCCGCGCGGCCTCAAACAATTGGCTGACGAGCGCGAAAACTGGAGCCGCCTCACCCGCGGTGTAGCGCGCGTGCTCCGGTATTCCTGAAAAGCCCATGCCCTGGCATTCCCGTTTGCGCAACGTCTTCCGCCGCGAGCAACTCAGCGACGATCTCGATACCGAACTCTCGTTCCATGTCGAAGAAACAATTGATCGCCTCATCGCCGAAGGGCTCTCCGAACCCGAAGCCCGCTGGCAAGCCAAACGTTTGCTCGGCAATTACTCAGTTCAAAAGGAAAAGACAAGAGATATGGATATCGCAGTCTGGTTCGAAGCCACGGCCGCGGACCTTGCATACGGAGTCCGTCAATTAAAACTCAATCCCGCCTTCGCGGCGGTCGCCATCCTTTCACTCGCTTTGGGCATTGGCGCCAATACCGCGATTTTCCAACTGCTCGATGCCATTCGCCTCAGCGGCCTTCCTGTGAAAAATCCCGCACAATTGGCAACGGTTGTCAGGACAGGCAGTTACTGGCTCGCCGGATCGTATAGCTCACGCGAAGATGCCTTCAGCTACGCGCAGCTCGACGAAGTCCGCAAACGCCAACAAGCCTTTTCGGAAATGCTGCTCTTCTGGCCCACCCAATTCGATCTCAGCGTGTCCGGGCGTTCTCGCTACGCGGAAGGCCTATTAGTCAGCTCAAATTATTTGGATGTTCTCGGCATCAAACCCATTGCCGGCCGCGGCTTGTCCACCGACGATGACAAAGTGGCCTGCTCCTCCGGCACCGCCATTTTGAGTTACGGTTTCTGGCAAAGAGAATACGGCGGAAACCTCGACGCCCTTGGCAAAAACATCAGCCTCAATGGCCACTCGTTCCCAATTGCCGGAATTACACCGCCCTCCTTCTTCGGTGTTGAACCGGGGCAGCGTTTCGATGTCATGCTTCCCCTATGTGCCAATAATGTGCTTTACAGCAAGGACGGTCGGGGCTGGGCATATAACGATACCTATTTTTGGTTGACTCCCATCGCACGCCTGAAACCGGGCTGGTCGGTGGAGCGCGCTTCAGCCTACATGAAGCAGCTTTCCGCATCCATCTTCCAATCGACGATACCCGCTTCCTACCGGCCCGACATGGCGAAACAATGGGTCAAGAACAGGTGGAAAGTTGAATCAGCCAGCAACGGCGTCTCTCCACTGAGGCGCGATTTTTCAGATCCGCTCTGGATTCTTCTTGCTATATCCGGTGCGGTTTTGCTCATCGCTTGCGCCAACCTCGCGAATCTGCTTCTCGCGCGCGCCAGCGCCCGCGAAAAAGAGATCGCCGTCCGCCAGGCCGTTGGCGCCTCGCGTTCTCGCCTCATGTCTCAACTTCTCACCGAAAGCGCTCTCCTCGCCGTGAGCGGAGCGGCGCTCGGCCTGATCCTGGCGCAAGTCTTGAGCCGCAGCCTTATCGCCTTCCTGAATGGCGATGGCAATTCCATCGCGGTTCCCGGTGGCTTGAACTGGCACGTCTTTGGTTTCCTCGCCGCTCTCGCCTTCCTTACCTGTCTTCTTTTTGGTCTGGTGCCGGCGTTCCGTGCCAGTGGCGCAAGGCCCGCCGTCTCCATGCACGGCGGTCGCTCATCCACCGCTTCGCGCGAACGCAACGCCCTGCGCCGCACCTTGGTTACAACTCAGGTCGCCCTTTCTCTCGTTCTCTTAGTCGCCGCTCTATTATTCAGCCGCAGCCTGCAAAAACTTCTGTCTGCCGGCCTCGGGTTCGATCCGCAAAACGTATTGGTCGCAAACTTCACAGCCAAAGGCTCCTCATTCGACACTCCTGAAAAACGCCGAGCAGTCTTTCGTGAGTTGGATAACCGAATCCATGCCATTGGCGCCGTTGCGTCCGCCGCGAATGCTGCCTCAACGCCCTTCAGCGGCTGGGGCTGGAATCAAGGTGTTCACTCCGACGACGACCCTTCGCGCGCCGACGGCAAAAGTTCCTGGTTTAATCGCGTTGGTCCCGGTTACTTTGGCGACCACGCTCATG
>CAVYUL010000009.1:0-9467 GCA_963771405.1 Bryobacterales bacterium | reverse complement strand
TGGGAAAAAGCCACAGCGTTACGTTAGAGACCGTAAGGCGTCCGCTGAATTACATCTAGATGTCAGACGGGCAACTGCGAGAATACTCAACGTCGAGCAGAATCTTAAGGATCTCCGTTCCGCTTATGCTAGTTACATGGCTGAAATCAATGATGACGCGAGAAAGGCATTGATGGCACGAGTTCTCGAAGACCCGGATATCCGCAATTCTTCGGCGTGAGTCATGGAAACCGCGGCACGGCTTCGTTACAAAATTAGGCTTCACCGACATGCTCTCACTGGTCCGATACCCTCGCCAGAAGTAGCGTCGTACGTACCATACTCAGAGTTTGTGGCCGATCTGTTTCACGATGGCAATTGGCAGACACGCTTAGCTGCCGCCCGGCCGCCATCGCGACAGTCGCTTCGGACGATTTACGCGCTAGTCGGAGATGGGTTGCCGACGCGCCAACCGAAACACCTTAGTCCGAGTGGCGGACAATTCAACCTTGGGGCGGTTGAGTCTCACTAAATGTAGCGCTCCTCACGACGGAACATGGCTAGCCGCCTCGACCTGGTCTACCAGAGGGGAACCGTGGATAAGGGTTGACCGCGAGCCACTCATCGAGTACGTGGGCCAATAGTTTGCGGGCTTCGGATACGTCGTCCCGAAAATCAATCAGCATGTTCGAGTGCTGCAGAACATCAAGCGAAGGATTCAGATGGGAGGGATTGGAATTGTCGAGCAAACAGCTAATTATTCGTGAGCGGTGTCTTATCGCCCACAAAACCTCCGACCTGACCCACTCGTTTTTGACGCTGTTTTGGGCTATCACGACCATGAACTTGTCACAAAGGCATAGAGCCGCGTGGACGACCCTAACGTACTGTGCCGCGCCTCCTGACTTCCGGCTATGGAGGAAGTATCCGTCCGCGAACCGATCGCAAATGACAGGCTCAACAATCTGGTTTAGGATGCGCTGCTGGTCGATGCCCGAATAACTGATGAACAAAGAGCCAGTCAGGAACCTTGTCAGGTTCGGAAACTCTTTATCCACACTGCGGTCGTAGTGCGAAGGCGCCCGTGCAAGCGTGTTTGGATCAAATCCTCCGACCTTACTTGGATCGTCTTCGGCCAAGGTGTTCGCCCGCATTTCATGATATCCCGCAGGGCGATCACGAAGTCAACTTTTCGAATCGCTCTGACGTTTGTTCAATTTGCCTGACAGCAGTAGCTGATCAAAGCGTAGAAAAATGGCCCGTTCGTGTATATCGACAAAAGCCTCGTCCGTATGGCGGACTATGCGCCCGGATCGGCAAAGCACTTCTACAGATAGCGTCTATGACTAACTGTAACGCAGAGCAGAACCAAAGCGCCAATGGAGACAACGCCAATGTCGGCGTTCGGATTTGCGGTTGTTCTTTAGAGGAACACTGACGCAATTCTGTTTCAGGCCACCCTTTTTGAACTGACGACGATTCTGACCGCTTTAAGGCACGCAGCGGTGATTGGAAGTGTATATACTGTAACATTGCAATGCCATACGTGCGCAGCAAAGAATTAGTTGCTAACTTATTGCCAGCGGTTTTGGCAACGCCAGAGGTCGCTAATGAAATAGAAAGGAAAGCGATACGGCGAGACGTTCTCGTTGAGGAAACGTTGGATCACGTTGGCGATATTTGGGAATCGGTATCCGCGCGGGTGGAGGCCTATGACCTCACAGAGCGAACAATCATGTCGCTTAAACAAGGAACTAAGATACCTGAGATCCCCCAGTATCTGAGACGTATTCGTACATTGGCGTGGACATTGATTGGGTTGCCGTTAATAGGTGGGAGCACGGCCGTCGAATTCGGATTTGCCAAGGGATGGGCCGTTACCGGCCAATACCTTACAGGGGTTCTGTCTCCGCGCACTTGGGCGTTCGCTGCGGTGAATCTGCTGGTGATTGGTGGCGCGTTGCTTGCGTGGCATCGGCGTCGGGATTCCTTCTTCAAGAAATTGATTCAATCAGCTACCGAAAAACTGAACGCCCAGCTTAAGCCCCTGGAGGAACAGCTCGAGACGGAGAAAAAGCTTGCCGACGAATCGCTCGAACATTCCGTTACATCCGAGGTACGCGAGATCATTTCTCTAAAGAAGGTCAGCTGGTTCGGGACTTATCTGCCCGACACCAACCCTGAAGGCCTTTCCCAAGTTCAGAATCCTGAGTTTGAGATAACAACAGCAGCAGGTGATCGGCTCAAGAGGATCATCAAGTCGGTCAGTGGGGCGAGCGTCGGCATTTCAGGTCCTCGCGGAGCGGGAAAGACCACACTCCTTTGGTCAAACTATCAAATCGGCAACACGAAGCCCAACGTTTTGTCAGTATTTACTTCTGCTCCCGTCGAATATGAAGCACGTGAATTTGTTCTTCACCTATTCGCGAGCGTGTGCGCCAGAGTTATCGAAAAAGCGGTTGGAAGGAGAGAGCAAGAGGAGACGAGGCGATATTCGTACGAAACCGGGGAGCCCTACTCCTCTGAGAGTTTATACCGGTCTCAGAGAACCTTCCGCCTAATTACCGTCGTAGGCACTGTGCTGCTCTATGCTGGACTGATATTGGCATACTTCAAAACTCAAGCTATCCAATCCGCCGCGGCCGCCCAAACCGCAAAGAGAGGTGTGCCCTTCACGGCCACGTTCCTTGGGGCTCTCGACATTAGCCCAAGCGTCTTGCTGGAATGGGGGCTTTTTCTTACTGTGATCCCGTACTTTACTCGGCCGTACATTAATTCACTGTTAATCAGGATGCGCGGGAAACCGAGCACGTCGAGCGCGTACCCGGGCGACCGAGCGTATGAGAAATCACTTGAGATGAAAGGGCCGCTCGTTTTGAGCGCCTATTATCAGTTATCGGACATCCGCTTTCAGCAAAGTTTCACGTCGGGCTGGTCAGGATCTCTCAATCTACCTGTAGCACTCGAAGGAGCCATGAAGTCGGATCGTTCTTGGTCGGAGCGCCAGAGAACCTTGCCAGATATTGTCGATGACTATAGAAGGTTCCTGGACCGCGTCGTTGGGAGCAAGGACACTCCTTATCAGCAGGTTTTGATCTGCATTGACGAACTAGACAAGTTGGAATCCGATGAAGCTGCCCAAAGGTTCCTGAACGGAATCAAGTCGATATTCAATCAAGCTAGTTGTTACTACCTTGTCTCGGTTTCCGAGAACGCAATGAGCAGTTTTGAACGGAGAGGGCTGCCGATCAGAGACGCTTTTGATAGCTCGTTTGATGAGGTTATTCAGGTGGACTACCAATCACTTGTTTCTTCCAAACGTCTGCTATCGCGGCGGGTGCTGAATCTGCCTCATCCTTTCTTATGTTTTTGCCATGTCCTCGCTGGTGGACTACCGCGGGACCTTATTCGGGTTTGTAGGGCCTTATTCGACGCAAAGAATGTAGGTATTGCAAACACCTTGGCGGACATTTGCGGGAACGTTATTTTCACAGACATTCGTGCGAAGCTCCATGCTATGGCGGTCGTTGTACGACAGCGACCAGATCTGCCACGAAACTTTGTAAATCATCTCGAGGCGTGCTCTCCCAAAAGTGGAGCCGACCTGTGGCGACTGATTTCGATCTTGGAGGGCGATCAATCCGTGGCGGCGCCCACGAATGAAGGAGCGCCGAAGACTGCCTTGCCGACAGAAGCGCTTCTGTTCGCATACTTTTCGGTAACCGTCCTTGAAATTTTCGAACAAATGGACGAAGCGTCCTGGCGGAAAGGGGAAGATGATGGCCTATTTGAGGATTTGTCTGCGGTGCGCCGTTCTCTTTTACAAAACCCCAAACTTGTGGTGAACGAGATCGCTCGGATCAGGCTATCGTTTGGCCTACCGCCCGTTCAGAGAGGAGCCTCGGCCGCGCAGGCAGCTCAGGTATGACCACTCAGCACAAACCTTTTTCTGGGAAGCTAATATTCAAACGCTTCCGTCATTTCTGAATCGTTGTCGTGATGACCACGAAACAGTCCGCGTTGCCCACTTTGACGTGTCGTGAGCTCATACAAGTGCCCTCGCTCCGGGCGGATCACGCGCCACTCGGACAAAGCCAGGGGATGACTCTCCCCCTTACGGCGCAGGCTTTACTAACCGCGTCCATCAGCTCGCCTACTCGGAAGTTGGGCCGCCGGAAGGCTTCGGCCGCTTCAAGGTCCAAGATTATGAAAAACGGAGACACGCAGCGGGGAGCTGAAGTGAGGCTGTCGCGCCAACTGCAGGTACCGATGATCGGACGGATGATCGCGCCTCCGGCGCAGATGATGTTGCCGTGCCGGCCAAAGTTCAAATTTCTACGTTTTCAAATGACCGTTAACACCCCTGAATGGGCCGGGCTTCAACGGCGACGTTTACATCGCGCCTGAAGCAACACGCGCAAGACGGCCGCGGTTTCAAGCGCACCGCGCGAAGGCGGACGAGTTGCTTTCCTGTATCGCGGCGCGTATCCGCGCCCTTTGCGCTAGCTAGACAGATCCGGTCAGCTTCGGCCCGAAAATAAACGATGGGTTCGCTCATCGATGGGGCAATGGGTCACGCCTGACGCAAATTTCTCTTTTGTTCCCATGCCAAGAGCGAGAAGGATTGCGCTATCTACTCGGGTACGGTTCCACCTGCGCAGCTCGCGCGCTGGCGTCGTTTAATGGCAATGCGAACAGCTCGCGCTGGGGGACGAACCGTGTCCCCCTGATTGTCGGAACGCTGATTGGTCTTTACCTGCTGTTCTCCATCAAGGCGACTGCTTTCCCAACGTCGGCTGCAAACTTGAGCATTTCGAGTGGAATCCACGCGGGGTTGGCAAGCACTTTGACAGAGGCGTGTTATGCGGTCAAAGTCGTGGCCTGTTTCGGGAATGGCACCGCAGCTGCGAACTGCGTGGCGGGAGCTTCATCGACTCCTGCGGATTGGCAACCCTAATGCCCGAAGGAGAGCTTGAAAGTCGGGAGGAGGTTCGCAGTCAATGCAGATGATCTCGCCCGAACGTGGATGAATGAACTGAAGACGCGCCGCGTGGAGAGCGACGCGAGTAATTCGCCGCTCCAGCTTTTCCGATGGATTGTACTTTCTGTCGCCGATGACCGGGTGGCCGATGGCTGAAAGCTGAACACGGATTTGATTTTGTAATCCAGTGACCAGCGAGACTCGGACGAGCGATGCGCCCTTCAGGCGATGTTCCACGGAATAGCGAAGTTCAGCGCGAACCGATTTGGGATCGCTTTCTGTGGTCACCTTTTGAAACATTCCTTCTTGCCGAAAGTGGTGAACGAGAGTCCCTTCTTTAAGGCGGAGATGGCCACGAACTGCTGCGAGATATTCCCGCACCGGGGTGTGCCGGATAAACTGTTGCACAAGTGCTTCTCGATCCGGCCAGGTTTTTGCGAAGAGCAGAATCCCAGACGTGAGGCGATCGATGCGATGGACCACAAAGGCCCGTTGCCTTTTTGATTTGAGTTCCGCCGAAAGAATAGAGAGCGCAGATGGGGTATCGGAGTCATCCGCGGGCACCGCGAGCATTTTGGCGCGCTTATTGAGGACGACGACGGCATCGTCTTCGTAAAGCACGTGAAGCTGCCACCGATCTTGCTTTCCTAAACGGTGATCG
This sequence comes from Bryobacterales bacterium, assembly GCA_963771405.1. Taxonomy (GTDB): domain Bacteria; phylum Acidobacteriota; class Terriglobia; order Bryobacterales; family Bryobacteraceae; genus Bog-105. The sequence goes on along the minus strand of CAVYUL010000009.1, from coordinate 3,846 downwards.
CCCCTGGGTTGAAATCTCCTCATCGCTGAATGGCAGATTGTTCCTTTCCGGGGCTGCTGGTGAACGAGTGGTGAAGCAAGGCTCGATGATCCATCGCTATGCTAGCAAGATCAGGGTACTCACCGGCTGAACAACCGTTATTCGTGACGCAACGCTACAAGCGGATCCAGGTGGCTGGCTCGGCGAGCAGGGATGTAACAAGCCGCCAGTGCCACCAGCATCAGCAGGAGACTCACGCCGATCAACGTAACTGGATCGCCGGGCTTTGTCTCGAAAAGCATGCTACCCAGCATTCGCGTCACTGCTATCGATCCTGCAGCGCCGATCAGCAGTCCAAATGCAGCCAACACGACGCCCTGCCGTATCACCCGCGCGAGTACCTGTCCCGCGGGCGCTCCCAGCGCCACACGAATGCCGATTTCGCGCGTGCCGCGCGTCACTTCGTGGGCCAGCAAACCATACAGCCCGATTGCCGCCAGCAGCAGCGCCACCGCCCCGAACAGGCTTGCGAGCCGTGCGATCAGCCGCTCCTGGAAAAGTTGCCTTTCGATTGTTTCTGTTTGCGTCTGCATATTCACTACCGGTATGTCTTTGCCCGCCTGCCGCACGATATTGCGCACATCCGGCTCAACCGACGTAGGATCGCGCGAAGTCCGCAGTTCGAACGAGCCGCCCTCCGAGGCAGGCGCATAGATGGTCGGAGCGATGGAATCCCTCAGGCTGTCGTATTTGGCATCACGCACCACGCCCACAATCCGCCATCCGGCGCTTGCCGTTTCATCCGGTGACGGATCGCCATTCACGCCCGGCACGTAAGCGCCGAACGGCTGCCCGAGCGGGTTCACCTTTGGAAAATAGGCGTGTACAAAAGCTTCGTTCACGATTACCGGCTCCGCTACGGTCGCCCGGATCTTTTTATCGGCTTCGGTCTTAGCGGTCAGCTCGTACTCCCCTGGTTCGAACTTGCGGCCTTGCAGCAAAGGAATTTTCATGGTTTCGAAAAACTGCGGTCCCACGGTCATATAATTCGCGTTTTGGGTTGATTTCGGCGGCGTTCCCGGCAGGTGAAAGCCAGTGCTCCACAGGCTGCCGCTCAGCAAAATGTCACTGGAATAGCTCACCGCGGCCACGCCGGGAATAGCGGCAAACCGGTCCCGCAGATCGCGATAGAAAGCTGCCTTGCGCTCTCCCTGGTATTGCATGAGTGTGGCGTCCACATCGAATGTCAGCAGATTGCCGGTGGCGAACCCGGGATCGAGACTCCGCAAGTTCCGCAGTGTGTGTACCACGAGGCCCGCGCCCACCATCACGACAACAGTCAGAGCTACTTGCGCAATCACCAAAATATTTCCCAAGCGGAATCGACCCTGCCGCCCTCCTAAACCTCCTGTACTGTCTTTCAGAGCGGGCGTGAGGTCGACTCGGACCGACCGCAGGGCGGGAGCAATTCCAAACAGGAGACCGGTCAGGAGGGTAGCGGTGAGTGTGAAGCCCAACACGCGCCAGTCGATGTCAGCTGAAAAACGAAACCACGAGTCTTCGTGGTTGAGGGCAAAATCGACAAGCCCGTGCGCGCCCCAATAGGCGAGCAGAATTCCCAGCGCTCCTCCTATCAACGACAGCGTCATGCTTTCGGTGAGCAACTGGCGCACCAGGCGCATGCGCGCCGCACCAAGAGCCAAGCGGACCGAGATCTCTTTTTGTCGCGCCGCCGCTCGTGCGAGCAGGAGGCCGGCCACGTTTGCGCAGCCAATCAGCAGCACGATCGCCACCGCGATCATCAGCACATAGAGCATTGTGGAGATGCGGCCGCGCAGCCCGGTCAAACCCGCTTGCGCGGGCAGGAGTTTGACGGCGGGCCGATCCTCGGCTTTGGCGATAGGCCGGTCCGCATGCAGTAGGTTGTAGGCGAACATGCTGGTAAGCTGGCTTTCCGCGGCAGACACGGAGACTCCCGGCTTCAACCTCCCGGCACTCACAATCCACCACGCACCAGCATCCTCTTGGCTGGGCGTCCACTTCCAGCCAACTTGCAAATTACGGCGTTGCGACAGCGGTACGGAAAAATCGCGCACATTGCCGGGCGTGAGATAAGTAAATGCCGCGTCGGCGACGCCGACCACAGTGAACGGCACGCCATTCAGATTCAGCGTCTTTCCGACCACGGAAGGGTCGGCGCCGAACTGCCGCCGCCAATAGCCATTTGTCAGCACGACCGCTGCCGGCGCGCCTGGTTTATCATCCGCGGAGATGAGCACACGCCCCAGGGCCGCTCCCACGCCCAGCGCTCGAAAATAATCGCCCGAAACATATTGCGGGTTGGCGCGATGAACGGCGCCGATGCCGCTCACTGTCATCTGTCCGCCAGCCGCGAATGCCGCCAAGCTCGAAAACGGGCCGCGCTCGCGCACTTCGTCGAGAAACGGTTTCGATAACGAGCAGCCGTGCTGGCCGCTGCCCTGTCTTTGGTTGTCGCAATCGCCGTATGAGCTGTGGCTGTGGAGTTTCGGGCCCGACCGCATCGACCATTCGAGCAGCATCAGATGGTTCGGATCGCGCACCGGCAGTGCCTTGAACATAACGGTGTTGATGACACTGAAAATCGCGGTATTGGCGCCGATGCACAGCGCCAGCGTGAGCACGGCCACGGCAGCGAACCCGGGGTTTTTCGCGAGCAGGCGTAAGCCGTAAATTACATCCCGCCGCCAGCCGGTAAACCACGATAGTTTTCCCCGAGTGTTCAATTCGCGGTCCTCGGTCTTCTGCTGCCACTGCGTCATGATTGGTTCCTTTCCGTGATGTGCGCTCGCGAGTGCATTTGCCAATGCCTGCCAATCGCTGATGTGCCGCCGCGCGATGTCGGCCGCCTGCGCTTCGCTCGTGCCTTCGCGCAGAGCCTCGGAGTAGGCATCTTCCATCTGCCGCGCCACGTCTTCGACGATTTCGGCTTCGCGCTCCGGGCGGAAGCCGTCGAGCCGCAGATGCCGCCGCACGTATTCGTGCCAGTCAAGCATGGCTCGGCCGCACGATCTGGTTGATGGTGGCCACGAACTCGTCCCAGGCGCTGCGCTGGTCCTTCAAAAACTTGCGTCCCGGGGGCGTTAGCCGGTACAGGCGCCGCCGCCGTTCGCCCGGCTCTTCCAGCCAGCGGCCGGTGATCAGGCCGCGATCCTCCAAGCGAACCAGAATTGGGTAGAGCGAACCGATGCGAAAGCAGATTTGCCCGTTGGTGCGCTTTTCAATCAGTTTCCCGATGTCGTATCCATGGCGCGGCCGCGTTTCGAGAAGGGTGAGAACGAGAAGCTCGGCGCTGCCTTTGCTGAGGTCGCGATTGAACATTATACTTTACAGAAGTATACTTCTGTGAAGTATCAGAATGCAAGTAGAGCTATCACGCGCTACGACAGAGCTCGAATTGGGCAAATGCGGACCCCGTTCGGCAGACCAGGGGTGAATGGCTGCGGGGGCAGGCGCATTTTCCTGAAAGATTTATTGAACTCGCTACCTAGCATTAGCGTATACCGTGCATGGCCGATTACTCAGACGAAGCCAAACGGCGCGTTACGCAGTTGCGTAAGGGCATTCTGGAACTGGCGGCTATGGGCGTTCTCTACAACGAGCGCCACTACGGCTACTCGTTGGTGCGGGCGCTTTCTGAGAGTGGCGACATCTCGTTGAAAGAAGGCACCATTTATCCCATTCTCGCGAGGCTGGACCGGGACGGTTTGGTGCGGTCGGAATGGGTTGACTCGGATCAGGGTCCGCCGCGCAAATACTATTCGCTGACGGCGTCGGGTCGAGAACTCTTTGATGAACTCAGCCAAGAATTGGCGGTGTTGGTTTCTA
>CAVYUL010000008.1:0-86146 GCA_963771405.1 Bryobacterales bacterium | reverse complement strand
ATGGCGCGATGGCGGACAAGGGTGGGAAGACGCCACCAGTGGGTTCGGGGATGTCGAAATGTTCGGAAAGCCGAGGGCGCGGCGCAGGTGTGGAGAAGGGTCTGGGTACCGGGGCGGCGTAAAACGCTGCCTTCGGTCGCGTTTCCCTCGTTCACACTCAGGGTTCTGTTTTCAATCTCGGCGGCGCGAGCGAGTTTGCGGGCCAGTTTGCGTTCCTTATGGGCAAGGGCGCGACGTTCTGTGCGATTCATGATTTGAGTCCTTACTTACTTTCTTGGCTGAAATTTTAAGACCGATGGTGGGTCGAGACACCATCCGGCTCAGTTCAGAAATAGCTTTGACGGCGGACGTGTCAAGCGAAAATGACTCGGTTTTGGGGATCACAAGTGGCGGCAAGTTATTGAGGGTACTGGGGATAAAAAATAATTGTGGAAAACTTTTAGATTTGTGACCCGATTTCAGAACTCGGCGGAAAGGGTCTTGACAGTGCGGGTTGACTGTGAAATAGAGCGTTTTTATTGGGTTTTCGAAGGATTCAGTAGAGCCTGTGGTGCGATTTTGGCGCTTTCGCCTCAACATCTACTTTGGGAAGTATCGGTAAAGGATTGACAGCAAATAGATCAGGACGCCAGAACACTTTCCCGCGCGTCGCCCCGTGTCTGAAAATGGGCGGCGCACCCCCTCGGCGCTGGCCAGACGGCAAACCGGACTTTGCTGGTGCGCAGTGGGCACGGAAGCGGATCAGGAACCAGCCCGCAGGCGCACCGATCCTGCGCAGGCAGCTTAACCGACTGCAAGTACCCAGGACGCAGAGATTGAGCAGTGCCGATCTGATCCAGAGATCCTACGAGCAGTAACGATCCACCGTGAGAGCCAGGATGCCGAACATCAGGTGTGTCATCACCGTCGCCCCCCGGCGCACGGTAACGGATCCTCCGCCCGCCAAACCATCTTTCCAGCCGGCCGTTCATTTGTTCGACGATGGTGCGCTTTTTGAAGCGCTCTTTTTCCTCGCCATTCAATTCGTCTACTCCTTCTACGGCTTGTTCGCGCCGCCTCCGCAACCGGCTTGCTGACCACCTGGTTCTTCACGTCCCGGTGCTTCCGGCACTCCTGCCGGATGATCCGTGCTTTGTAGGCCGAATCCATCAACTCGCACTTCCAACGGATGCGCTTCCAGGAAACCCAGCGCCATGAGCGGCAGCGCCACCTGCGAATCATGCACGTTCGCGCTGGTGAGGATACAACTAACCGGAATGCGGCCCCCATACGTTACATCCCAGTGCAGCTTGTAGCCACACCAATACTCATCGTTGCCCTGGCTGTTGCGCTGCGCTTGGCTCCCCACCAATTATCCTGCGGCAGATCTTCCAGCATCTGCGCTAAATTCATGTGCTGCTGCCGTTCCAGCCGGTCTGCCTCGCTCGCTCTGCTTCCGCCCGCTTATGCGGCCCGCCTTTCCGTTTCGTTTGGGTTTCCCCGCTTCTCGGCGGCGGGCTTGCGGACGCTTTCCGCCTTCTTCCCTGCGCTCTTCGGCCTCGCCAACAGTTCCGCGATTCGATGGCGGTGGCATCGCGCGCAGAGGTACTGAAGTGGAGATCTCTGCAACCCGTTTAGCACCAGGGTGGCATGAATTTTTTCGAATACTTTGCTGCGCGCGAATTCGGCCATGGCGCGCGAGAAGCTAGACTCCGATGGCACTTGCTCGGCATCGTCCCAGCCGCATAAACGCCGCAATTGCCGTCGGTTTTCAAGCGCACTCGCAAGTCACTGGTGCAGTCAATCCGATAATCGCCTTCGCTAAAACGCCTTCCCCATACACACGCGATCTTCCGGTTTCCGCCTGTCGCGCTTCGCCTTCCGCCTAACCAACGCTCCCACTGCACCATCGTCACCACCGCCACGAGCAGCTTCGCTGCTGTGCTGAGCGGTTCTGACGACCGATTCCAGTGCCGGAAATAATTCTTTCTGAGCAGGTTGCGAAATTGCGCCAACAACGGAAAGGGTTATCCGCATAGGGGTTTGGGTTCTGGTCTGGGTTCAAGCTGGCTGGTTTGGCGACAACATCTTACACCGTGACATCCCAAATCCGAAACATTTCTTATTATTTCTGTTTTATCGCAATCCGCCTCTCCATCTCTTCCAACGTTTTGCAAGAGGCTCTTGTGACCGGCACATGGCCGCCTTAAAAAGCGGCCACAGGAGGCGGTTGGCTGGCTGGCCTTGGTGAACATCAAGTTCATCTTCAGAACGCGCTGAACTTAACTGCTTGTCTCAATTTAGGGGACAAGTCCAAATCGGTGAATAAGGCGCTGGTCGCGTTTGCGGGTTAGCTCACCATCACCGACATCACTCCGTGTTCCTTACGCGCCGGCTGAACGGTAATTTGCACGTCCTGTCCCAGCGCTGTAATAAATTCCATTAGCCGCCCAGCCGAAAAGCTGCCGGACCGGGTCCGGATCAGCAGCGATACATGCGGCTGCTTTACGCCAAACACCTCAGCCGCTTGTGCCTGCGTCAAACCGTGTTCCCGAGTGATGCGATAAATCCGCAGGGTCAGCCTCGTCTTCATCATTTCTTGTTCAGGGTTCGGTAATCCAAGGTCTCGAAGAAGGTTCCCACTGCTCTGGGTGACTTTCACCTGTACGTCGGTCTTCTTTTGGCTTTTCCTCTTCATGACTTAGTTCCGCCTTTGGTGGTGGCTGGCGACGATACGATTTCCGCGCCGCAGACGGCACTGGGCAGTTGTAACGAGTTCTTCCCCGGACCTATCGGGTCGTCCAGAGCCGAATCGGGAGCCTCACATCGCGCCTGTCGGATGCCAGGCATTCCAAAGCGATCCTTCGCTCGCGTTTATTTAATGTCAATCCTTTGGAATATATTCGCCTCCATACGGCCTTTACGTTAAACACTTCCCCGTACTACGGATGGTTGTCACAAATTCGAAAGGCAAAGTATGTCGAATATACTCGAACAAACTTTCTCACGGCCGGTTCATCCACCCGCCCCAAAGCGCTAATTGCTCGTTACCTTGCTTCGCCTGATTCCCGTCCTTCTCTTCTGGGGCATCTTGGCATTTGCATACGACTATGGCGACGATCGCGTTCATCCGGATGGTTGCGGGAATTCATTAACCAGCAAGCTGGCGGCCTGAATAACTGAAATTCCAGTCACCGACGCCTAAATTCCTTTGCCTCTTTCATCCGATGGCACTGTGAACCGGCGTTATCAGACAACGGAGGCGAAACGCTACCTGGGCAAAATGCTTTTTCACGACCCGATTCGCACCGCGCGCATCAACATCAACCAAGGTTAGCCCGGGAACTCCCGCCGGTACGGCCTTTGGCGGAACGCTGAGCGCTTCCGAGCCGAACATCAGGAGATCGTCAATGCCACGATGCAGACAGAATCGCGCGGCAGCCGCCATATCGGCGAGGCGGCAGGAAAGGCGGGTCAACTGCTTAATTTCAACGTCGGCCGGGAAGGCCGGGGCTACACTGACGAGCACGGCAAGTTCATTCCTCGCCGCAGGCCGTAAACGATCCTACGAAACTGTGTACCTGCCCACCTTTCCTGGCGACGCATCGTAGATGCGCTCCAACGCTGACCCACATCGACCTCATTGGCGGCCAGCGAGCAGTCACGACGCCGGCGCCCTTACCACCCTTCACCGCCGCAAGCCCTGCTCGAAACCGGACGGCTCGACGAGTTGGACAGCGTGGGACGCGAATCGCCGGGCATGATCGGTTTTGCGTTCAACAATCGCCTTCTGCTGGGCGGCTTTGCAGGCGAGCCGCAATCCACGCTGGGCTCGCTCAACCCGTTCAGCGATCCGGCGCAAGAGAATTGACGCTTCTTCTTTTGGACGCCCATCGCATGCTTAACTTTGAATCGGCGCAGTTGCGAAAGATTCCGGCATCGTGAAATTGTTCCGCGATGCGTTCCCGACGGAGGCCGCTCAGGCTGACGCCGGTAACGATTTGACGCTGCTTGTGAACGACCAAACAGTCTTCCGGGCAACGGCGACCTTCCTGCGCACGATCGTCACCCGGAACACGCCATTCGACAAGTTCCTAGCCGGCGATGGGCACGCTCGCACACCCAGACAACTGCGGGGCGCGAAGCTGTTTTTCACTCCGGCTACCGGTGGCGAGCGTGGCGCCGGCTGTTTCACCTGCCATAGCGGACCGATGCTGAACAAACAATACAACGATCCGGATGTGGCGGGAATTGGCACATTCGTCGATGAGAATTTCTTGAACGTCGGCATCGGCGATCACCCCGTGCAAGCTCTAAATGCGCTGGCGAGAGGGCACCTCGACCCGACTAAGCTAGGCAGTGATGGCTTCCCCTATCATGCGGAGGACATTGGGCGGCAAGAGGTGACACATGACGCGGCCGACGCGTTCCGGTTCCGCGCGTTGACGTTACGCCAGCTCAAGGATGCGCGGACTTTCTTCCACAACGGCTCCTTCACTAATCTCCGCGATGTAGTTGAATACTTTAATGCCGGCGTGCCGCAGGATCCGACCGCAGCGGCTGCTCCGACGCTCTCCATCCGATTTACAAACCCTCGCGGATCGGGATTTCCGAATGGCTTAGGTTTGACAAAGCGGGAGGTCGATGAGTTGACGGACTTTTTAGAGAATGGCTTGTACGATCCCGCGTTGGTCAAGTACGACCCGAATTCAACGACGCCGACCTTGCAACCGAATGAGCACGACCTTACTTACTCTAAATACCGGCCAGACCTTGCGGCGCTTGGGGCAAAAGACGGATACGTGCTCAGCGGACTCGCGATTGACGAAAACGACCCTCTGGCGCGCCGCGACGAGGGGCTTGAATTCCTGGATGTCACCAGCGAATTGAACGCTCACTCGACGCCGACTCTGCAAGGCAACCGCGAAATAGACACATGGACGATCACGAACGCCAGCACTTCGATCGTAGACACGCATTTGCTCGTGATCGTAGAAGGTCTGACTAAGGGGGTCATCTTGGAAAACGCCAGTGGGATGAGCAGCAAGGGCGACCCCTATCTGCGCGTATTCCTTCCGAACGGAGTTTTGAATCCGGGGCAAAGCATTACCGAACACCTCGCGTTTAGGCTCTACCCAAAGGCGCCGGCTCTGAAATACACATTGCAGTTCCTGTCCGGGCAGGGTAACCCGTAAAGCCATTTTGAAATGCCCGGGGGCGAGTGACAACAGCGCCTCTGGGCTCACTCGCGCAAGACGCCGCGGAGCATTTCCCGTCCGCGACTGATACGCGACATAACTGTACCGATAGGGCATCCTATTTCGGCGGCGATTTCCCGGTAGCTCAAATCGTCGATCAAAGCCAATAATAGCGGTTTTGCGTAATGCGGCGGCAGGCCTTCGATCGCCGCCCAGATCTCGCGGCTGGCTGGTTCTTGTTGGGCCCGCGAAAGCTGCTCCAGCGCCACGGAGTTATTGACTATGTAGCTACGGACCCTCAACCTTCGGCGATAGTGCCGCACTTTATTGAGAAGGATTGCAAACAGCCATGCGCGGCAGTTCGTGCCCGGTTGGAATGTCTCGAAAGACTTCCAGGCCTGCAAATAGGTTTCCTGAACCAAATCTTCCGCTTCCATCCGGCTGCCGCACAACCTGCAGGCCGCCTGGCAAAGGGCCTTTCGGTTGGGTAACGCAACTGCTTCGAACACTGACGTCCGTGAAGGGACATCGCCATAACGACCCATGAATAAGATCCCCAGTTGAGGATCTTGCGGCAAGCGCGCTTAGGAAGTCCTTAGTGGCCGCCAAAATATTTCCAAAAGAAATCCAAAACCTGTATCTAACTGAGGACAAGGAAGATCAATTCAGAAGATGTAGCCGCCGAACCAGAGCATTGAAGCGCTCATCTCGCTTTAACGGGTCCAGTTCCGGGTCAACTAACATCCAAATCGCCGGCTTTAACCTTAAGTTCGCTGCCTGTTCCAAAGCTCGGAAAGCCTCGTTGAGTCTGCCGAGGTTCGCCTCCAAGACAGCGATCTCATAGGCAGGCCTGCCGGCAAGTTGGAGTCGCTCCATGGTTTCCGTCAAGGCACTGCTCTTGCCTGTCGATCGAAACTGGGCGATTGCTTTCAGGTAATCGAGATCCATCGAACGCGCGTTGTCAGTATCGAGTCTTGACACACTATTGAACTCCGCTAAAGCTGCCGGATTGTTACCCACATGTAAATAAGCGCGCCCTAGCTCGCGATGGGCATCCAATGACTCAAAGCTCATCGCGATCGTCTTCTGAAGTTCTCGAATTGCTTCTTCAGACCGGCCGTTGCAGTCGTACGCCCAAGCCAAACCGACCCTGATGTTTAAGGAAGACGGATCTAGTAAGTGCGCCTTTTTCATTTCGTCGAGTGCGTACTCTTTTTGATTCATAGCCAACAACAAAAGAGCCATGTACCGGTGCGCCATGGGCGAGTATTCATCCAAAGTCAGCCCACGTTTGAATTCCCTTTCCGCGGCTAACCAATTCCAGTCGGCGCGGAAAAGCACATTGCCCAGGGCGAGGTGTCCCTCAGCCAGACTGTCGTCGATCGAAATTGCTCGTTGAGCGGCAACTCTGCACTGCTCTCTAGTTTTTGGGCTCGTATAACTGTCGGCAAGGTCCATGCACACCCGCGCGATGCCCGCATAGGCCAAAGCGTAACTCGGGTCCTTGGCTACGGCTGCTCGATAGTCTTCAATACAGCCAGAGAGCGGAGACTCAGGCGTCCGGCTCATTTCACAGTAGTCCCCTTGCAAGTACGACTCATAAGCCTCGATGTTCACGGTCCCGCGCTTCGTCATTTTGACGTGGTCCGCCTCGCTCAACTTCATTTTGAGAGCGCTGGCCACTTTTTCCGAAATCGAGTCCTGGAGTTGAAAGATGTTCGTGTAGTAATCGTCGAACCGATCGGCCCAGATCGGACTGCCATCGCCCGTTCGCAACAGTTGAACGGAGACGCGCACCAGTTGTCCGCTGCGTTGAATTCGACCTTCCATAACCACGTCTACTTCCAACTCCCGCGCGGCAGTCTTCGGGTCAATCAAAAGGGAATAATATTTCTGAACGGCAGATGTAGGTCGCACTGCAATTCTGCGAATGGAACTTAATTCCCGGATGACAGCGTCTGCCATTCCTATTCCCAAAATTGCGTCTTCCTTCCCTGCTCCAGCTAGCGGCCGAAATGGTAAAACGGCCATCGATCGCACGTCTGCCAGCGAACTGATCGGGTGGAACAGCCAGCGTTGGATGAGAAGGGCGCACCCGGCCAGACATAAACCTCCCAATAGCAACACCTGCCAAGTGAGTCGCCGCGTGGGAGGTCTGGCACTTTCTACGGTAGCCTCCGTCAACTCACGAACGTCCGCAGTGAAGCGATAGCCCCTCTTGGGGACTGTCTCAATGTAGTGCTCGCCACCCGCAGTCTCGAGGGCTCGGCGCAACGTTGAGATGTGGACGCTCAAGTTCGCCTCCTCGACGAAGGTCTCCGGCCAAAGGGTGCTCAAAAGCCGGTCCTTCTCCAGCAGATGTCCGGGATTTTGAACGAGCAAAATCAGGAGATCGAGAACCTTGGGTGTCAGTGGAACAGCGACGCCGTCCACGCTGAGCACACGTTCCTTTACATCAAGCCGGAACCGGCCGAACTCAAGCATTGGGGTATGTTCTATTCACCGGCGCCGGCGAAATTTTGCAAAGGCTTGCTGTTGGAAACGCTGCCGTTCCCGTTGAAGCCGAACCAATTGGCCAACAAAGTATCCAGGCTAAATTTCCCAGGACCGAAAATAAGTACTAGTAAAGAGGCAAACAGGAACGTGTATGGCGATGCTGCATAGAACTTATCGGGATCTGAAAAGACCGAGAGCAAAGCTGCGCGGTCGCCCGTCACGAACGCCACAATCATGTTGCACGTCAGCAACAACGCAATCAATCGCGAGCCCAATCCCAGGACCAGCAGAACTCCTCCGCCAAGCTCCAAGATGCTGATCGCTGGTGTCATGAACGCCGGGAACGGGATGCCGAGTTGTGTAAAGTAACTCGTCACTTTATCTAAGTGCGTGATGTGCCCAATTCCCGTCTGAATAAACTGCCAGCCCCAATAAAGGCGCACAAGCAAGAGAAACGGCGATTGCAAACTCTTCCCAAATTGGATGAGATAAGAATACAGGTTTTTCGCTTGATGGATCATGATGCTGACTTCTTCTGATATCGCGTCAGCCAACCTAATTGCGCCCACGCCGCAAACCAGGCTCTGATTTCCTCTGCCCCAACGCGCACTCCTTCCACAGCCTCGCCCAGCGTCGCGCCTTCGCGAAGCGCGGTGAGAATCCGAAATTCCGACGCTGCCAAACGCCGGTAATAAACGGTGAATTCCGGCCGGTGTACCGAAAGGAACACACGCTCGCGCACACCAAATTTCTTCACTGCCGCGCTCTGCTGGCGGCGCGAATCTTCGAACTCCACTAACTGCAGCCGTAAGTGATCCACCGGATGCCTTAACGCCAAAAGCGAAAGATGCGGCTGCAAACCGAAGCGCAATCGTTCTGCGCCCGCATTCAAATCGCCTGCACCAACAGGATCAATCCGTGCGCCATCAAACGCTTCCACCTGCGCCCACTCCAGCCGCGCCATATCCAAAGCCAAGCTGAAATGATCGCCGCAGTACTCCCGATTCGCGGCCAGCCACTTGTCTAAACTCGACCCCAGATTACGCAGCGTAAACGATTCCGAAGGCCGCTCCAACAAATACGCTTTCGCCAATCGATCAAACGCCCGCTGCCCCAGAATTCCGCGCAACCCTGGATAATCGTCCGCAAAACACCCTAGAATTCTCGCCCAGTACGAATCGCGGTAAATCTCAAACCGGTCCATCGCCGTGAGTCTCGAATTCGGTTTTACGATCGCGCCAACCGTCTGTCGAGCCGCCTTCGCCGTGGCCAGATCCGGAGAGGTCATAATCGCGCCCGCGAACTGACGCTGTAGCTCCGCCAATCTCACGATGCCACCGCCAGACGGTCGGGCCGCAGAAACCGATTCGCCTTGAGCGCCTCTTTATGAACTCGTTCAAACGACGGAATGCGGTCATCCCATTCGAGCAGCGTCGGCGTCGTCCCAAATCGCTCAATCGCGTACGCATACATTCGCCAAACCGGATCGATCACTGGATGATCATGCGTGTCGAGAATGTATTTCTCAAATTTCGAATGCCCTGCAATGTGCATCTGCGTCACCCGCGCGCCGTCCACGGCATTCAAATATTCATACGGATCGAAATCGTGATTCCGCGACGAAACATAAATGTTATTCACATCCAGCAAAATGCCGCAATCGGCTAATTCCACCACCTCGGTCAAAAACTCCCACTCCGTCATTTCCGATTCGTGAAATTCGGCATAGCTGCTCACATTCTCCACCGCAATGGGCACTTCCAGGAAATCGCGCGCCTCGCGAATTTTGCGCGCCGTAATTTTGGCGGCTTCAAATGTATAAGGCATTGGAAGTAAATCGTGCGTATATCGCCCATCCACGCTCCCCCAACACAGATGATCGGTCAGCCAAGGGGTCTTGGTCCTTTTCACCAAGGTCTTCAGCTTTCTCAAATGCTCGCGATTCAGCGGCTCAGCCGATCCGAAGTACATCGAAACGCCATGCTGTACAACTTTGTATTGCTCTAATATTCGATCTAAGATCGCCAGCGGGCTACCGCCGTCCACCATGTAGTTTTCAGAAATAATTTCAAACCAACCCACTACCGGTTTCTTCGAAAGAATGTGATCGTAGTGTGGGATGCGCAGCCCCACGCCCACTCCGTAATCGCTAAATTGGTTGAACCGATTGGCTGGCATTTTGTTTTTTCTCCGTGCGGGCGAACATCACCATTCGCCCGCGCTGGTCTTGTCTCCTACGCCGGCATCGCTTTGTTCTTCACGGAGCCATCGGTAGCACAGCCGCCTTTGCCCTTGCAAGAGTTCTTGCCGGCGCAAGCATGCTTTTCCGCCACTTTGGCCTTCTTCGCCATGTTCTTCAGCGAGCCGTCAGTGGCGCAGCCGCCCGTGCCCTTGCAGGAATTCTTACCGGCGCACGAGTGCTTCGCCGCTGCGGGCGCTTGTGCGTCCTGGGCGAAGGTCGTAACGTTGTGGGGTTTCGCGTTAAGACGCGTCGCGGTACCGCTAAGCAGTCCAGCCAAAGCGGCTGCCGCTGCAATTGAGTTCGAACGTTTCATGAGTAGTTCCCTTTCTCTCTTTACGCTTTGATTTTTCGAATTTCGGCCCGTTGTCAGGACCTCGGTTAGAATGATTAAACCACTATCTGCCAGTACGGCATCCGCCGAAAAAAAGTCCTGGTGCTGGCCCAGCTGAAACATTAAAATTTGTTTAGCTTCATAGGCCCGATAGCCGGATGATCAGACGCGAATTACCAACGAGACCGCTCTCCTGGGAAGAGTACCGAACCACGGTTCATCCCCGCTGGGCCCTCGCATGGCATGCCATCGACTTCTTTTTCAAATGGCTCGCTTGGCTGCTGAGCCGCTGGGCGTTTCTCGAAGTGCTCGAATACTTAGGTGCTCTTTCTGTCCTTGTCGGCGTTATTTTTTATTTTTCAGAATCGGGTGACCGCCAGAAGCAGAAACACTATCAAGCCTGGCAAGTAATCAACACCTCGCAAGGCAAAGGCGGCAACGGGGGCAGGATCGACGCGCTGGAGGAGCTCAATCAGGATCATGTTTCGCTGGTAGGCGTCGACGTCTCCGGTGCCGCTTTGCAAGGTATTGAACTCCCGCGTGCCAACCTGCGCCGGGCATCGATGCAAGCCACCGACCTGCGCGATTGCAAATTAGATTCCGCCGTCCTGGCCGACGCGAATTTGAACTCCGCCAACTTTCGGGGCTGCACTCTCAAATCCGCGAATCTCACCCGCGCCGATTTCGAAGAGGCCGACCTCGTCGGCGCCTCGTTAGAAAACGCAAACCTAAGCGGCGCTAACTTCAAGAATTGCGACTTACGGAACACTGACTTGCGCGGCATCCACTGGCAGGGTATCGCTTCCGTCGAATCGGCCAATCTTTACGGTGCAAAAAACGCCCCTGCCGATTTCACCGCCTGGGCTATACAGCACGGAGCCATTTCCCAGCCTGTCGACGATAATTAGTCCGACCTACGCTTTCAAATCAACCACCAACACTGTCAAATCGTCGAACGCCTCAGCTCTTCCCGCAAACTCTTCTACTTCTCGAATCAAACCTGCAGCCGCTTGCCCCGCATCCTCCGGCGCCCGCAGCAGTGCCGCCTTCAGGCTGTCTTCCCCAAAATCGTCTCCAGAAGCGTTGGGCGATTCCGTCACACCATCCGAATAAATCAACAGCCGGTCCCCGGCTCGAGTGTAGCGGTATGTTGCTGATATTGCGCTCGCGCAAACATCCCCACCACCAGCCCGCCGCCCGCCAATCGTTCCACCCCTCCATTTCTCCGCAGCAACGGCGGCATATGGGCCGCATTGCAGTATGTCAGTTCGCGCGTCCCAGGCTCATATTCCGCATAGAAAAGAGTGGCAAACGCGCGTGGCTGCGTAGCCCGCTGCAATAGACGATTCAGTTCCCCCACCATGGCCGCGACGTTCCCGTTTGCCTTCGGCGCGAGCGTTCGCAGCGCCGAATATAGAAGCGAGACCACGAGCGCGGCCCCGATTTCCTTCCCCGCCACATCCGCCACCAAGAAGGCCACCCGATTCCCATCGAGCGAAAAATAATCAAAGTAATCTCCACCCACACCCAGCGCGGGCTGACACAAACCCGCCAGTGCCATACCCGGAACATCCGGTGGCTTCAGAGGTAAAAGACGCCGCTGCACTTCACTCGCAACATCTACTTCCTGCCGCAAAAACTGCGCCTCTGCCGCTCGTTGCGCCAAGAGCGGTTTTCGAGCAACAAACCAAGTTGCGCTGCCAAACTTTGTAGCGGCCGTGGTGCCGGCGGCAACCCTTTTGCAGCCCCAAGCACCAACAGACCCGTCAACTTCAACCCGCTGCGAATCGGAACCAGAAAACGCGCGCCCGCATCGGCCAGTATTCGAATCTCTTCCTCCCGCTCCGGGCTCGCCGCCGCCCGCTGCCAGGCCGCAAAATCGCCTTCGCTTCCCGGCAGCATCGATTGCAAATGCTCCAGCCGCCGCACTACAAACGCAGTAGCGGGCAAAAACAACCGGCATTCATCGAGCGATTCGAACCGCAACCCATCGGCCGAACGCGCCAGCAACGTAGCGCTTTCCACATTGCACTCTTGGTGACGAATCTGGCGATCCAACGGAACATCTCTCGCCAATCCGCCGCTTCGGCCGCCACCACCGCAACCCCGGCAGCCACATCCGCTTTCGGCTGAGCAACCGCCGTCGCAATCGCGCTGCGCGTTCGCGTTCTCCGCGGGAACAGCTCCAGCATTGCCCCGTGTCTGCGCAGCGCCACTGCCGGATCGATTCGTGACGCCCAAGCGCGCCGGCCCCGCGCATCCGCCTAGACCCACCAAGCCGAGCAAAACCACTGAGCTAGGTAAGATAATCGGATCCAGCGGCGTCCATGAAAGCGTGACCGAGGAACTCACTGGCAGCCCATCCGATAATCACTGAACACACCAAACCCAACCGAAGCCCCAGCGCGACACAGTGCTGGAAGGAATGCGGTTTGTCGCGCTGGGGCTTGGGTTGGGTTTGGTGTGTTCAGTGATTATCGGATGGGCTGCCAGTGAGTTCCTCGGTAGCTTTCTTTTTCATGTTTCGCCGCTGGATCCGATTTCCTACCTGGGCTCCATGGTTTTGCTCGGCTTGGTGGGTCTAGGCGGATGCGCGGGGCCGGCACGCTGGGCGTCACGAATCGATCCGGCAGTGGCGCTGCGCAGACACGGGGCAATGCTCGAACTGCTGCCGCGGAGAACGCGAACACGCAGCGCGATTGCGACGGCGGTTGCTCAGCCGAAATCGGATCTGGCTGCCGGGGTTGCGGTGGTGGCGGCCGAAGCAGCAGATTGGCGAGAGATGTTTGGTTCGATGGCCAGATTCATCGCCGAGAGTTGCAATGTGGAAAGCGCTACGTTGCTGGCGCGTTCGGCCGATGGGTTGCGGTTCGAATCGCTCGATGAATGCCCGTTGTGTTTGCCCGCTACTGCGTTTGTAGTGCGGCGGCTGGAGCATTTGCAATCGATGCTGCCGGTAAACGAAGGCGATTTTGCCGCCTGGCAGCGGGCGGCGGCGAGCCCGGAGCGGGAGGAAGAGATTCGAATCCTGGCCGATGCGGGCGCGCGTTTTCTGGTTCCGATTCGCAGCGGGTTGAAGTTGACGGGTCTGTTGGTGCTTGGGGCTGCAAAAGGGTTGCCGCCGGCACCACGGCCGCTACAAAGTTTGGCAGCGCAACTTGGTTTGTTGCTCGAAAACTCGCGCTTGGCGCAACGAGCGGCAGAGGCGCAGTTTTTGCGGCAGGAAGTAGATGTTGCGAGTGAAGTGCAGCGGCGTCTTTTACCTCTGAAGCCACCGGATGTTCCGGGTATGGCACTGGCGGGTTTGTGTCAGCCCGCGCTGGGTGTGGGTGGAGATTACTTTGATTATTTTTCGCTCGATGGGAATCGGGTGGCCTTCTTGGTGGCGGATGTGGCGGGGAAGGGAATCGGGGCCGCGCTCGTGGTCTCGCTTCTATATTCGGCGCTGCGAACGCTCGCGCCGAAGGCAAACGGGAACGTCGCGGCCATGGTGGGGGAACTGAATCGTCTATTGCAGCGGGCTACGCAGCCACGCGCGTTTGCCACTCTTTTCTATGCGGAATATGAGCCTGGGACGCGCGAACTGACATACTGCAATGCGGCCCATATGCCGCCGTTGCTGCGGAGAAATGGAGGGGTGGAACGATTGGCGGGCGGCGGGCTGGTGGTGGGGATGTTTGCGCGAGCGCAATATCAGCAACATACCGCTACGCTCGAGCCAGGGGACCGGCTGTTGATTTATTCGGATGGTGTGACGGAATCGCCCAACGCTTCTGGAGACGATTTTGGGGAAGACAGCCTGAAGGCGGCACTGCTGCGGGCGCCGGAGGATGCGGGGCAAGCGGCTGCAGGTTTGATTCGAGAAGTAGAAGAGTTTGCGGGAAGAGCTGAGGCGTTCGACGATTTGACAGTGTTGGTGGTTGATTTGAAAGCGTAGGTCGGACTAATTATCGTCGACAGGCTGGGAAATGGCTCCGTGCTGTATAGCCCAGGCGGTGAAATCGGCAGGGGCGTTTTTTGCACCGTAAAGATTGGCCGATTCGACGGAAGCGATACCCTGCCAGTGGATGCCGCGCAAGTCAGTGTTCCGTAAGTCGCAATTCTTGAAGTTAGCGCCGCTTAGGTTTGCGTTTTCTAACGAGGCGCCGACGAGGTCGGCCTCTTCGAAATCGGCGCGGGTGAGATTCGCGGATTTGAGAGTGCAGCCCCGAAAGTTGGCGGAGTTCAAATTCGCGTCGGCCAGGACGGCGGAATCTAATTTGCAATCGCGCAGGTCGGTGGCTTGCATCGATGCCCGGCGCAGGTTGGCACGCGGGAGTTCAATACCTTGCAAAGCGGCACCGGAGACGTCGACGCCTACCAGCGAAACATGATCCTGATTGAGCTCCTCCAGCGCGTCGATCCTGCCCCCGTTGCCGCCTTTGCCTTGCGAGGTGTTGATTACTTGCCAGGCTTGATAGTGTTTCTGCTTCTGGCGGTCACCCGATTCTGAAAAATAAAAAATAACGCCGACAAGGACAGAAAGAGCACCTAAGTATTCGAGCACTTCGAGAAACGCCCAGCGGCTCAGCAGCCAAGCGAGCCATTTGAAAAAGAAGTCGATGGCATGCCATGCGAGGGCCCAGCGGGGATGAACCGTGGTTCGGTACTCTTCCCAGGAGAGCGGTCTCGTTGGTAATTCGCGTCTGATCATCCGGCTATCGGGCCTATGAAGCTAAACAAATTTTAATGTTTCAGCTGGGCCAGCACCAGGACTTTTTTTCGGCGGATGCCGTACTGGCAGATAGTGGTTTAATCATTCTAACCGAGGTCCTGACAACGGGCCGAAATTCGAAAAATCAAAGCGTAAAGAGAGAAAGGGAACTACTCATGAAACGTTCGAACTCAATTGCAGCGGCAGCCGCTTTGGCTGGACTGCTTAGCGGTACCGCGACGCGTCTTAACGCGAAACCCCACAACGTTACGACCTTCGCCCAGGACGCACAAGCGCCCGCAGCGGCGAAGCACTCGTGCGCCGGTAAGAATTCCTGCAAGGGCACGGGCGGCTGCGCCACTGACGGCTCGCTGAAGAACATGGCGAAGAAGGCCAAAGTGGCGGAAAAGCATGCTTGCGCCGGCAAGAACTCTTGCAAGGGCAAAGGCGGCTGTGCTACCGATGGCTCCGTGAAGAACAAAGCGATGCCGGCGTAGGAGACAAGACCAGCGCGGGCGAATGGTGATGTTCGCCCGCACGGAGAAAAAACAAAATGCCAGCCAATCGGTTCAACCAATTTAGCGATTACGGAGTGGGCGTGGGGCTGCGCATCCCACACTACGATCACATTCTTTCGAAGAAACCGGTAGTGGGTTGGTTTGAAATTATTTCTGAAAACTACATGGTGGACGGCGGTAGCCCGCTGGCGATCTTAGATCGAATATTAGAGCAATACAAAGTTGTACAGCATGGCGTTTCGATGTACTTCGGATCGGCTGAGCCGCTGAATCGCGAGCATTTGAGAAAGCTGAAGACCTTGGTGAAAAGGACCAAGACCCCTTGGCTGACCGATCATCTGTGTTGGGGGAGCGTGGATGGGCGATATACGCACGATTTACTTCCAATGCCTTATACATTTGAAGCCGCCAAAATTACGGCGCGCAAAATTCGCGAGGCGCGCGATTTCCTGGAAGTGCCCATTGCGGTGGAGAATGTGAGCAGCTATGCCGAATTTCACGAATCGGAAATGACGGAGTGGGAGTTTTTGACCGAGGTGGTGGAATTAGCCGATTGCGGCATTTTGCTGGATGTGAATAACATTTATGTTTCGTCGCGGAATCACGATTTCGATCCGTATGAATATTTGAATGCCGTGGACGGCGCGCGGGTGACGCAGATGCACATTGCAGGGCATTCGAAATTTGAGAAATACATTCTCGACACGCATGATCATCCAGTGATCGATCCGGTTTGGCGAATGTATGCGTACGCGATTGAGCGATTTGGGACGACGCCGACGCTGCTCGAATGGGATGACCGCATTCCGTCGTTTGAACGAGTTCATAAAGAGGCGCTCAAGGCGAATCGGTTTCTGCGGCCCGACCGTCTGGCGGTGGCATCGTGAGATTGGCGGAGCTACAGCGTCAGTTCGCGGGCGCGATTATGACCTCTCCGGATCTGGCCACGGCGAAGGCGGCTCGACAGACGGTTGGCGCGATCGTAAAACCGAATTCGAGACTCATGGCGATGGACCGGTTTGAGATTTACCGCGATTCGTACTGGGCGAGAATTCTAGGGTGTTTTGCGGACGATTATCCAGGGTTGCGCGGAATTCTGGGGCAGCGGGCGTTTGATCGATTGGCGAAAGCGTATTTGTTGGAGCGGCCTTCGGAATCGTTTACGCTGCGTAATCTGGGGTCGAGTTTAAACAAGTGGCTGGCCGCGAATCGGGAGTACTGCGGCGATCATTTCAGCTTGGCTTTGGATATGGCGCGGCTGGAGTGGGCGCAGGTGGAAGCGTTTGATGGCGCACGGATTGATCCTGTTGGTGCAGGCGATTTGAATGCGGGCGCAGAACGATTGCGCTTCGGTTTGCAGCCGCATCTTTCGCTTTTGGCGTTAAGGCATCCGGTGGATCACTTACGGCTGCAGTTAGTGGAGTTCGAAGATTCGCGCCGCCAGCAGAGCGCGGCAGTGAAGAAATTTGGTGTGCGCGAGCGTGTGTTCCTTTCGGTACACCGGCCGGAATTCACCGTTTATTACCGGCGTTTGGCAGCGTCGGAATTTCGGATTCTCACCGCGCTTCGCGAAGGCGCGACGCTGGGCGAGGCTGTGGAAGGAGTGCGCGTTGGGGCAGAGGAAATCAGAGCCTGGTTTGCGGCGTGGGCGCAATTAGGTTGGCTGACGCGATATCAGAAGAAGTCAGCATCATGATCCATCAAGCGAAAAACCTGTATTCTTATCTCATCCAATTTGGGAAGAGTTTGCAATCGCCGTTTCTCTTGCTTGTGCGCCTTTATTGGGGCTGGCAGTTTATTCAGACGGGAATTGGGCACATCACGCACTTAGATAAAGTGACGAGTTACTTTACACAACTCGGCATCCCGTTCCCGGCGTTCACTACACCAGCGATTATCCTCTTGGAGCTAGGCGGAGTTCTCGGCTGTCCTGGACGGGCTTGCGATTGATTGCGTTGTTGCTGACGTGCAGATGACTGTTTCTGTTCGCTACGGTCACGCCCGCCGTTCTTTGTCTTTTGATATCCCTAGAAGTCGACCAGCATCGCCATACACGTTCCTGTTTGCCTCTTTACTAGTACTTATTTTCGGTCCTGGGAAATTTAGCCTGGATACTTTGTTGGCCAATTGGTTCGGCTTCAACGGGAACGGCAGCGTTTCCAACAGCAAGCCTTTGCAAAATTTCGCCGGCGCCGGTGAATAGAACATACCCCAATGCTTGAGTTCGGCCGGTTCCGGCTTGATGTAAAGGAACGTGTGCTCAGCGTGGACGGCGTCGCTGTTCCACTGACACCCAAGGTTCTCGATCTCCTGATTTTGCTCGTTCAAAATCCCGGACATCTGCTGAGAAGGACCGGCTTTTGAGCACCCTTTGGCCGGAGACCTTCGTCAGGAGGTGAACTTGAGCGTCCACATTAACGTTGCGCCGAGCCCTCGAGACCCGCGGGTGGCGAGCACTACATTCAGACAGTCCCCAAGAGGGGCTATCGCTTCACTGCGGACGTTCGTGAGTTGACGGAGGCTACCGTAGAAAGTGCCAGACCTCCCACGCGGCGACTCACTTGGCAGGTGTTGCTATTGGGAGGTTTATGTCTGGCCGGGTGCGCCCTTCTCATCCAACGCTGGCTGTTCCACCCGATCAGTTCGCTGGCAGACGTGCGATCGATGGCCGTTTTACCATTTCGGCCGCTAGCTGGAGCAGGGAAGGAAGACGCAATTTTGGGAATAGGAATGGCAGACGCTGTCATCCGGGAATTCAGTTCCATTCGCAGAATTGCAGTGCGACCTACATCTGCCGTTCAGAAATATTATTCCCTTTTGATTGACCCGAAGACTGCCGCGCGGGAGTTGGAAGTAGACGTGGTTATGGAAGGTCGAATCAACGCAGCGGACAACTGGTGCGCGTCTCCGTTCAACTGTTGCGAACGGGCGATGGCAGTCCGATCTGGGCCGATTGGTTCCACGATTACTAGACGAACATCCTTCAACTCCAGGACCCGATTTCGGAAAAAGTGGCGAGCGCTCTCAAAATGAAGTTGAGCGAGGCGGACCACGTCAAACTGACGAAAGCGCGGGACCGTGAACATCGAGGCTTATGAGCCGTACTTGCAAGGGGACTACTGTGAAATGAACCTGATGCCTGAGTCTCCGCTCTCTGGCTTATTGAAGACTATCCAGCAGCCGTAGCCAGGACCCGAGTCCGCTTTGGCCTATGCGGGCATCGCGCGGGTGCGGATGGACCTTGCCGACAGTCATACCAGCCTGAAAACTAGAGAGCAGTGCAGAGTTGCTGCTGAACGAGCAATTTCGATCGACGACAGTCTGGCTGAGGGACACCTCGCCCTGGGCAATGTGCTTTTCCGCGCCGACTGGAATTGGTCAGCCGCGGAAAGGGAATTCAAACGTGGGGCTTACTTTTGATGAATAATCTGCCCATGGCGCACCGGTACATGGCTCTTTTGTTGTTGGCGATTAATCAATAAAGAGTACGCACTCGACGAAATGAAAAAGGCGCACTGACTAAATACCTTCTTCCTCAAACATCAGGGTTGGTTTGGCTTGGGTGTACGACTGGAACGGCCGGTCTGAAGAAGCAATTCCGAGAACTTCAGAAGACGATCGCGATGAGCTTTGAGTCATTGGATGCCCATCGCGAGCTAGGGCGCGCTTATTACATGTGGGTAACAATCCGGCAGCTTTAGCGGAGTTCAATAGTGTGTCAAAGACTCCATACTGACAACGCGCGTTCGATGGATCTCGATTACCTGAAAGCAATCGCCCAGTTTCGATCGACAGGCAAGAGCAGTGCCTCTACGGAAACCATGGAGCGACTCCAACTTGCCGGCAGGCCTGCCTATGAGATCGCTGTCTTGGAGGCGAACCTCGGCAGACTCAACGAGGCTTTCCGAGCTTTGGAACAGGCAGCGAACTTAAGGTTAAAGCCGGCGATTTGGATGTTAGTTGACCCGGAACTGGACCCGTTAAAGCGAGATGAGCGCTTCAATGCTCTGGTTCGGCGGCTACATCTTCTGAATTGATCTTCCTTGTCCTCAGTTAGATACAGGTTTTGGATTTCTTTTGGAAATATTTTGGCGGCCACTAAGGACTTCCTAGCGCGCTTGCCGGAAGATCCTCAACTGGGGACCTTATTCATGGGTCGTTATGGCGATGTCCCTTCACGGACGTCAGTGTTCGAAGCAGTTGCGTTACCCAACCGAAAAGCCCTTTGCCGAGGCCGCCTGCGAGGTTGTGTGGGAGCTGGATGGAAGCGGCAGATTTGGTTCAGGAAACCTATTTGCAGGCCTGGAAGTCTTTCGAGACATCGAACCGGGACGAACTGCCGCGCATGGGCTGTTTGGAATCCTTCTCAATAAAGTGCGGCATTATCGCCGAAGGTTGAGGGTCCGAAGTGACATAGTCAATAACTCTGAGGCGCTGGAGCAGCTTTCGCGGGCCGAACAAGCACCAGCCAGCCGCGAGATCTGGGCGGCGATCGAGGCCGCCCCCGCATTACGGAAACCGCTATCATGGTCTTGATCGACGATTCGAGCTACCGGGAAATCGCTGCCGAAAGAGGATGCCCTATCGGAGCAGCTATGTCGCGTATCAGTCGCGGACGGAAAATGCTCCGTGGCGTCTGGCGCGAGCGAGCCGATAGGCGCTGTTGTCACTCGCCCCCGGGCATTTCAAACTGGCTCTACGGTCGACCCTGCCCGGACAGGAACTGTAATGTGTATTTCAGAGCCGGCGCCTTCGGTTAGAGCCGAAACGCGAGGTGTTCGGCACGCTTCGCCCCGGATTCAAAACTCTGTTCGGAAGGAATATGCGCAGAGAGGGTCGCCCTTGCTGCCCATCCCATGGCGTTCTCCAAGATGACCCCTTAGTCAGACCTTCTACGATCACGAGCAAATGCTGTCTACGATCGAAAGGCTGGTGTTCGTGATCGTCCATGTGTCTATTCCGCGGTCGCCTTGCAGAGTCGGCGTCGAGTGAGCGTTCAATTCGCTGGCGACATCGAGGACTTCAAGCCCCTCGTCGCGGCGCGCCAGAGGGTCGTTCTCGTCGATCGCGAGTCCGCTGAGCACGTATCCGCTTTGCTCGAAGCGTGGCAGGTCCGGCGTGTATTTAGAGTAGTAGGTCGTGCTCATTCGGTCGGAAGGTCGGCGCGTTGAACCGGGTTGTACTTGACCAACGTGGTTTGGGATAAGCCATTCTCTCAAAAGTCCGTCACTCATCGACCTCCCGCTTTGTCAAACCTAAGCCATTCGAAATCCGATCCGCGAGGGTTTGTAAATCGGATGGAGAGCGTCGGAGCAGCCGCTGCGGTCGGATCCTGCGGCACGCCGGCATTAAAGTTCTCAACTACTTCGCGGAGATTAGTGAAGGAGCCGTTGTGGAAGAAAGTCCGCGCATCCTTGAGCTGGTGTAACGTCAACGCGCGGAACCGGAACGCGTCGGCCGCGTCATGTGTCACCTCTTGCCGCCCAATGTCCTCCGCATGATAGGGAAGCCATCACTGCCTAGCTTAGTCGGGTCGAGGTGCCCTCTCGCCAGCGCATTTAGAGCTTGCATGGGGTGATCGCCGATGCCGACGTTCAAGAAATTCTCATCGACGAATGTGCCAATTCCCGCCACATCCGGATCGTTGTATTGTTTGTTCAGCATCGGTCCGCTATGGCAGGTGAGACAGCCGGCGCCACGCTCGCCACCGGTAGCCGGAGTGAAAAACAGC
This sequence comes from Bryobacterales bacterium, assembly GCA_963771405.1. Lineage (GTDB taxonomy): Bacteria > Acidobacteriota > Terriglobia > Bryobacterales > Bryobacteraceae > Bog-105. The sequence continues at coordinate 64,958 of CAVYUL010000008.1, read as the reverse complement.
TTCGCGCCCGCAGTTGTCTGGGTGTGAGAGCGTGCCCATCGCCGGCTAGGGACTTGTCGAATGGCGTGTTCCGGGTGACGATCGTGCGCAGGAAGGTCGCCGTTGCCGGAAGACTGTTTGGTCGTTCACAAGCAGCGTCAAATCGTTACCGGCGTCAGCCTGAGCGGCCTCCGTCGGGAACGCATCGCGGAACAATTTCACGAATGCCGGAATCTTTAGCAACTGCGCCGATTGAAAGTTAAGCATGCGATGGGCGTCCAAAAGAAGAAGCGTCAAATTCTCTTGCGCCGGATCGCTGAACGGGTTGAGCGAGCCCGGCGTGGATCGCGGCTCGCCTGCAAAGCCGCCCAGCAGAAGGCGATTGTTGAACGCAAAACCGATCATGCCGGCGATTCGCGTCCCACGCTGTCCAACTCGTCGAGCCGTCTGGTTTCGAGCAGGGCTTGCGGCGGTGAAGGGTGGTAAAAGGGCGCCGGCGTCGTGACTACTCGCTGGCCGCCAATGAGGTCGATGTCGGTCAGCGTTGGGAGCGCATTTACGAATATATTGCCGGGAAAGATAGGCGCGCTACGCAGTTTGGTGAGGATCGTTTGCGGCCTGCGGCGAGGGATGAAATCGCCGTGCTCGTCAGCGTAGCCCCGGTCTTTCCTGCCGACGTTGAAGCCGAGCAGTTGACCCGCCTTTCCCGTCGTCTCGCCGATATGGCAGCTGCCGCACGATCCTGTCTGCATCGTGGCGTTGAGAATCCCTGGATGTTCGGCTGAAAGCGCTGAGCGTTCCGCTGAAGGCTGTCCGGCGGGCAGGTTCACGGGCGGCCTTGGTCGATGTTAATGCGCGTGGTGCGATTCGGGTTGTGAAAAAGCATTTTGCCGAGGCAGCGTTTGCCTCCGTCGTCTGAAATAGCGGGTTCACAGCGCCATCGGATTGAAGGGGCAAAGGAATTTTTGCGTCGGTGGTGGGAAGTTTCAGCTTATTCAGGCCGCTCGCTTGCTGGCTAATGAATTCCGCAACTATCCGGGATCAACGCGATGTCGCCATCGTCGCGTGCAATGCGAAGATGCTCCATAAGAGAAGGAAGGTAATCAGGCCAAGCGAGGTAACGAGCAATTCGGCGCTTTGGGGCGGGTGGACGAACCGGCCGCGAGAAGTTTGTCGAGTCTATCCGACATACTTTGCCTTTCGAATTTGTGACAACCGTCCGTAGTGCGGGGCAGTGTTTAACGTAAAGGCCGTATGGAGGCGAATTTATTCCAAAGGATTGACATTAAATAAACGCGAGCGAAGTATCGCTTTGGAATGCCTGGCATCCGACAGGCGCGATGCGAGGCTCCGATTCGGCTCTGGACAACCCGATAGGTCCGGGGAAGAACTGGCTACAACTGCCCAGTGCCGTCTGCGGCGCGGAGATCGTATCGTCGCCAGCCACCACCAAAGGCGGAACTAAGTCATGAAGAGGAAAAGCCGAAGAGGACCGACGTACAGGTGAAAGTCACCACAAGCAGTGGGAACGTTTTTCGAGACCTTGGATTACCGAACCCTGAACAAGAAATGATGAAGACGAGGCTGACCCTGCAGATTTATCGCATCACTCGGGAACGCGGTTTGACGCAGGCACAAGCGGCTGAGGTGCTTGGCGTAAAGCAGCCGCATGTATCGCTGCTGATGCGGAACCGGTCCGGCAGCTTTTCGGCTGGGCGGCTAATGGAATTTCTTACAGCGCTGGGACAGGACGTGGAAATTACCGTTCGGCCGGCACGTAAGGAACACGGAGTGATGTCGGTGATGGTGAGCTAACCCGCAAACGCGACCAGCACCTTGCTCACCGATTTGGACTTGTCCCCTAAATTGAGACAAGCAGTTAAGTTCAGCGCGTTTGTGAAGATGAACTTGATGCTTGGCCAAGGCCAGCCAGCCAACCGCCTCCTGTGGCCGCTTTTTGAGGCGGCCATGTGCCAGTCACAAGAGCCTCTTGCAAAACGTTTGGAAGAGATAAAGAAGCGGATTGCGATAAAACAGAAATAATAAGAAATGTTTGGGATTTGGGATGTCACGGTGTAAGATGTTGTCGCCAAACAAGCCAGCTTGAACCGAGACAAGAACCCAAACCCCTATGCAGAATAACCCGTTTCCGTTGTTAGCGCAATTTCGCAACCTACTACAGAAAGAATTATTTCCGGCACTGGAATCGGTCGTAGAACCGCTCAGCACAGCAGCGAAGCTGCTGGTGGCGGTGGTGACGATGGTGCAGTGGGAGCGTTGGTTAGGCGGAAGGCGAAGCGCGACAGGGCGGATACCGGAAGATCGCGTGTGTCTGGGAAAGGCGTTTTTAGCGAAGGCAATTATCGGATTGACTGCACCAGTGACTTGCGAGTGCGCTTGAAAACCGACCAGCAACTGCGGCGTTTATGCGGCTGGGACGATGCCGAGCAAGTGCCATCGGAGTCTACCTTCTCGCGCGCCATGGCCGAATTCGCGCGCAGCAAAGTATTCGAAAAAATTCATGCCACCCTGGTGCTAAACAACTTGCAAGGATGCGACTTTGAGTACCTCGCGCGCGATGCCACCGCCATCGAATCGCGGCAACTGTTGGCGCGGCCGAAGAGCGCAGGGAAGAAGGCGGAAAGCGTCCGCAAGCCCGCCGCCAAGAAGCGGGGACGGCCCTGCAAACGAAAACGGAAAGGCGGGCCGCATAAGCGGGCGAAAGCAGGCGAGCGAGGCAAGCGGCTGGAACGGCAGCAGCACATGAATTTAGCGCAGATGCTGGAAGATCTGCCGCAGGATTGTAGTTGGGGAGCCAAGCGCAACAGCCAGGGCAACGATGAGTATTGGTGTGGCTACAAGCTGCACTGGGATGTAACGTATGGGGGCCGCATTCCGGTTAGTTGTATCCTCACCAGCGCGAACGTGCATGATTCGCAGGTGGCGCTGCCGCTCATGGCGCTGAGCGCTGAACGCATCCGTTGGAAGTGCGAGTTGATGGATTCGGCCTACGACGCCAGGATCATCCGGCAGGAGTGCCGGAAGCGCGGACATGAAGCCATCATCAAGCCGGTTCGGAGGCGGCGCAAACAAGCCGTAGAAGGAGTAGACGAATTGAATGGCGAGGAAAAAGAGCGCTTCAAAAAGCGCACCATCGTCGAACAAATGAACGGCCGGCTGAAAGATGAGTTTGGCGGGCGGATCATCTACGTGCGCGGGGCAGCGAAGGTGATGACACACCTGATGTTCGGCATCCTGGCTCTCACGGTGGATCAGTTACTGCTGCATAGATCTGGATAAATCGCACCTGTTCAGTCTCTAGTTGCAAGTTACTTGCAGTCGGTTAAGCTGCCTGCGCAGGATCGGTGCGCCTGCGGGCTGGTTCCTGATCCACTTCCGTGCCCACTGCGCACCAGCAAAGTCCGGTTTGCCGTCGGCCAGCGCGAGAGATCACCCCATTTTGAGCACCAGGGCAACACGCCGGGAAAGTGTTCTGGCGTATAAGTATATTGCTGTCAATCCTTTACCGATACTTCCCAAAGTAGATGTTGAGGCGAAAGCGCCAAAATCGCACCACAGGCTCTACTGAATCCTTCGAAAACCCAATAAAAACGCTCTATTTCACAGTCAACCCGCACTGTCAAGACCCTTTCCGCCGAGTTCTGAAATCGGGTCACAAATCTAAAAGTTTTCCACAATTATTTTTTATCCCCAGTACCCTCAATAACTTGCCGCCACTTGTGATCCCCAAAACCGAGTCATTTTCGCTTGACACGTCCGCCGTCAAAGCTATTTCTGAACTGAGCCGGATGGTGTCTCGACCCACCATCGGTCTTAAAATTTCAGCCAAGAAAGTAAGTAAGGACTCAAATCATGAATCGCACAGAACGTCGCGCCCTTGCCCATAAGGAACGCAAACTGGCCCGCAAACTCGCTCGCGCCGCCGAGATTGAAAACAGAACCCTGAGTGTGAACGAGGGAAACGCGACCGAAGGCAGCGTTTTACGCCGCCCCGGTACCCAGACCCTTCTCCACACCTGCGCCGCGCCCTCGGCTTTCCGAACATTCGACATCCCCGAACCCACTGGTGGCGTCTTCCCACCCTTGTCCGCCATCGCGCCATCCCTTCAAGTCCAAGAAACCTCGAACGGAGCCGCGCCCGAAGGAAGCGCAACGCATACTCCAACCGAAGCCCAACTCGCCGCCAACCGCGCCAACGCCCAAAAGTCAACAGGTCCAAAAACCGAATCTGGCCTCGCCATCTCCTCCCAGAACCGCACCACGCACGGCCTCGCCCGTCACAACGGAACCTTCCGTCTCCTCACCACCGAAGATCCGGAAAAATTCGAACAACTCAAAGCCTCCCTCGAACTCGAACACCAACCCACAACCGAAACCGAATCCATCCTGGTCAACAACATGGCCGAATCCACTTGGCTCTCCCAACGCGCCGCCAAACTGATCGACACCACCACCGACCCCGACACCGGTGTGATCACCGACCCGCTGATGTTTAACCTATATATGCGCTACCGAACTACCCACACCCGTGCCTTCCACAAATCTCTTAACGACCTATTAAAGCTCCGCAAAGAAACCCGCACCGAACAAAATGGCTTCGAAGCGCAAAAACGCGCCGAGGCCCTCCTAAACCTCAAACTCGAAAAGCACGAAATGAAAAAACACGGCCACTACTGGGAACTTTTGCTCAAAGACGGCAAAGCCATGCATCAAATGATCTCCGTTCTCAACGCCCGTAGCGCCGCCGGCCGCGAAAATCCTGGCTTCGAAGCGCAATTTGCCGCTGAACTTGCAAAACTCGGCCTCAAGCAGAATCACTATCCCGTCAATATCGCCGTCGCCGCGTAAGAGAGGGGAGGAAAAAAGGCTCTATCCGTGCCGATCCATGCAGATCGGGAGCGCGTGCGGTCACAGCGCTGCAACGCAATTAAATGAGATGATTCTAGAGATCGCAGACAAGGCTCGAAGGTCCAACGTTTCAAAGAGCCGCTGCGATAACCTGAATACTTACTCCTCTTTGAATGAGTAAAAGCGCAAAAATTTGAGCGGCTGCCTCAGGCGGTCATCCAATAGATCAGATAGGAATAGCGAAAAAGTTTATGGCAACATCCGTTATCGGGGTCCGCGAGGAGCGCCCGGCGCGATTTTTGGCGTCTACCAACGGCAAAAAGGTTGTGATGGCGGTTACAGGGGTGATTTTGTTCGCCTTTGTGATCGGCCACATGCTGGGAAATCTGCAGTTTTTCGAGGGCCCTGAAAAAATCAATGCCTACGGGCGTTTTCTGCGCGTCGTTCCCGAATTGCTGTGGGGCGTGCGCGGCGTATTGCTTCTCTCCGTTTGCTTACACATCTGGGCAAGCATCGGTCTGGCGCTGCGCAACAACAGTGCGCGGCCGAAAGGATACGCGCGCAAAAAGAATACCGTCTCGAGCTACGCCTCGCGCACGATGTATTGGAGCGGGCCGATTCTGTTCTGCTTCATTGTGTATCATCTGCTCGACCTCACGGCGGGCATCGCGCGGCCGGGAGCAGATTTCCGCGAAGGTGACATCTATCACAACATGGTGGCCGGATTTAGCGTCTGGTACGTTTCGGCTTGGTACATCTTGTCCATGCTGCTGCTCGGTTTGCATATCGGGCACGGCGCTTCCAGTTTTGTGCAGTCGCTCGGCTTTAACCATCCGCGCCACACGCCGGTGATCCAGAAAGCGGCGGCGGTCTTCGCCGTGTTGCTCATCTGCGGGTTCATTTCGATTCCGATCAGCGTCTTGGCAGGATGGATGAAATAAGAGATCAATGGAACTCAATTCACATATTCCGGAAGGCCCGATTGAGGGCAAGTGGGACAAAGCGCGCTTTGATTTGAAGCTGGTGAACCCGGCGAACAAGCGTAAGTATTCGATTATCGTGGTGGGATCGGGCTTGGCCGGCGCATCGGCTGCCGCGGCTTTGGGCGAACTCGGCTACAACGTCAAGTGTTTTTGTTTTCAGGATTCGCCTCGGCGTGCGCACTCGATTTCCGCGCAAGGGGGAATCAACGCCGCTAAGAACTATCAGAACGATGGCGATAGCGTCTTCCGCCTCTTCTATGACACGGTAAAGGGCGGCGATTTCCGGGCTCGCGAAGCCAATGTGTACCGGCTCGCGCAAATCAGTGTCGCCATTATCGACCAATGCGTTGCGCAGGGCGTTCCGTTTGCGCGCGAATACGGCGGCACGCTCGACAACCGGTCGTTTGGCGGCGCGCAAGTTTCGCGGACCTTTTATGCGCGCGGACAAACAGGCCAACAGTTGCTGCTGGGGGCCTATCAAGCGCTCGAACGGCAGATTGAGGCGGGGACGGTTACCATGTTTCCGCGCACCGAAATGCTCGATCTCATCGTCGTCGATGGCGTCGCGCGCGGCATCGTCACGCGCAATCTCGTCACCGGCAAATTGGAAACGCACATAGCGCATGCGGTCATCCTTGGTACGGGCGGATACGGCAACGCTTACTATTTGTCCACCAATGCCAAGGGCTCGAACGTGACGGCCATCTGGCGCGCGCATAAACGCGGCGCGTTGTTTGCCAATCCATGCTTCACCCAGATTCACCCCACGTGCATACCGGTTTCGGGCGATTATCAATCCAAGCTGACTTTGATGAGCGAATCGCTGCGCAACGACGGGCGCATCTGGGTGCCGCTGAAAGTGGGCGATAAACGCAATCCGGCTGAAATTCCCGAAGCGGAGCGCGATTATTATCTGGAACGGCGTTATCCGAGTTTCGGTAACCTGGTGCCGCGCGATGTGGCTTCGCGAAATGCGAAAGCGGTTTGCGATGAAGGGCGCGGCGTTGGGCACACGGGTCTGGGTGTGTATCTTGATTTTGCCGATGCCATCAAGCGGTTGGGCAAACGCGCGATTGAAGAGCGTTACGGCAACCTGTTTGAGATGTATCAGCGCATCACCGACGAAGATCCTTATAAGGTTCCCATGCGGATCTATCCCGCCATCCATTACACAATGGGCGGGCTGTGGGTGGATTACAACCTGCAGAGCAACATACCCGGTTTGTTTGTCATTGGCGAAGCGAATTTTTCCGACCACGGCGCCAACCGGCTCGGTGCGAGCGCGCTCATGCAGGGATTGAGCGACGGGTACTTCGTCGTTCCGTATACGGTAGGCAACTACCTGGCGACGACGAAACTCGAACCGATAGCCGATAGTCAGGCGGATGTGCAGAATGCTCTCGCCTCCGCCAAGCAAATTACCGATAAGCTGCTTGCCATCAAAGGCAAGCGCACGGTGGATTCGTTCCATCGCGCCTTGGGCAAGATTATTTGGGATGAATGCGGCATGTCGCGCACAGCCGAGGGCTTGACGCAAGCCATCAGCAAAATTCGCCAGTTGCGTGACGAATACTGGCAGAACGTCAACGTGCCGGGCAGCGGTGACGATTTGAATCAAAGCCTTGAAAAGGCAGGCCGCGTAGCCGACTTTTTTGAACTGGCTGAATTGATGTGTATCGACGCGCGCGACCGCAATGAATCCTGCGGCGGCCATTTCCGCGAGGAGTATCAAACTCCCGAGGGCGAGGCGCAGCGCGATGATGAGCACTATTCGTATGTCGCGGCTTGGGCTTACAAAGGCTACGGCAATTATCCGGAGCTTTCGCGTGAGCCGCTCGAGTTCGAATACGTTCATCCCAGCCAGAGGAGCTACAAGTAAATGCAGATCAAATTGAAAATCTGGCGTCAGACGAACGCCAATGAACGCGGCAAGTTTGCCACTTATCAAGTGGATGCCGATCCGGAAATGTCCATGCTCGAATGCCTGGATGTGTTGAATGAAGGTTTGATCGAGCAGGGCCAGGAGCCCGTGACCTTTGAACATGATTGCCGCGAAGGGATTTGCGGTGCTTGCGGATTCATGATCAACGGCGTGGCCCACGGGCCGCAGCCCGCTACCACCGTTTGCCAGTTGACCATGCGGCATTTCAAAGAAGGCCAGGAACTGGTGCTTGAGCCCTGGCGCGCCAAAGCTTTTCCGGTGATTAAGGATTTACTGGTCGACCGGCGCGCGTTCGATCGCATTATTGCTTCCGGTGGATATGTGTCCGTCGGCACCGGCGCCGCGCCCGATGGCAATGCGATTCCAGTGCCGAAAGAAGTGGCTGACGAATCGATGGATGCGGCCGCTTGCATTGGTTGCGGCGCGTGCGTCGCGGCCTGCCCCAACGCGTCGGCGGCTTTGTTTACCGGCGCCAAGATCACCCACTTAGGCGTTTTGCCGCAGGGGCAGCCAGAGCGTCATCTCCGGGCGCTTCGAATGGTGACTCAAGCGAACGTCGACGGGTTCGGCGGCTGCACCAATATCGGCGAATGTACGGGCGTTTGCCCGAAGGCGATTCCGCAGAGTGTCATTGCGCACATGAATCGCGATTATATTACTGGCAGTTGGGTCGAGACGAACAAGACGGTTACCGTGTTGAAGCCGGTCACCGATTGGAGCTAGCGGCCTGCGTATGTCCCGCACCGAATCCACCATGCCGCTGCCGTTGGGCGCGCCGCTGCCCGATTTTGCGCTGCCGGATGTGGTGAGCGGCCGGACTATTCGTGTCGCTGACTTCAGCGGCAAAGACGTTCTGGTTGTGATCGTCATGTGCGCCCACTGTCCTTACGTCGTGCATATGCAGCAAGGGATTGCCGCCTTGGGTCGCGACTACCTCCGGAAGCCGGTTGGTATTGTGGCGTTTTCGCCAAACGATGCGGTTGCCTATCCGCTCGATGCGCCCGATGGATTGCGCAGGCAAGCCGAACAGCTTGGCTTCACTTTCCCGTATTGCTATGACGAGAGCCAAGACATTGCGCGCGCATTTCAAGCCGTGTGTACGCCTGAATTCTACGTGTTTGACCGGCAGCGCAAGCTGGTGTACCGTGGACAGTTCGATGACAGCCGCCGGAATTCGAGCATTCCCGTGACGGGTCGCGATGTGCGCCAGGCGATTGAGAAAACGTTAGCCGGCCAGGCTGTCGATCCCGATCAACGGCCCAGCATCGGCTGCAGTATTAAGTGGAAAGCTACTGCCCTTCCGGCCTGAATTCGAACACGATCGTGTGATCGCTATCGACTTTCTGGCCAAGCAGGGTAGCAGGCTGGAATGTCCATTGTTTGGCTGCTGCCACAACAGCGGCGCCCACGGTGCTCTTCACATTCGGCGTGTTTAAGCGCGCGCTCTTTACATGACCGTTGGTGTCAACCGTGACATCGACTTCAACGCGCGTGACTTCCGAAATCGACCCGGCCGGCAGATTGGGCATGACTTGCAGGAGCACTTTGGGCCGGACGAAATCGGACGCTTTGTTACCGCTGGCAGCAGTTTGTTCTTGGGTCGGCGTCTGGCGTTGTACCGGTGCGGGCTTGTTTTCGGGCAGGTTATCCCAGCCGTTTATTGCGGTGTTGCTCTGCGAGCCGGCTACGTTGTTGCCAGGGGTAACTGGGCGCGGCGTTGCAGGCGGCGGCGTGGGCCTCGAATTCACCGGTTCCGACGTCTGCGACGGACGGGTCTGAGCAGTTTGCGCCGGTTGTATCACGGGCGCGATCGGCTGTGAAGTACCCTCTTGCGGTTTCGGGTTGTCCGGCAGTGAAAGCTGCTTAGGCTCTTGAACGATCGGCGCTGTTGGTGGAATGTTGCTGTGATTTTGAGCGGTTTCGAACGGCTTGTTGTGCTGCCCTTGGTTGGCCGGAAGCGGCGTGATATTCGTTTTGAGGTTATTGCTGTTTGCTGGACCCGCTGCACTCGGCGCAGGGGGTGGTGTCGTGCTTTCGGATACGTCGAGCGGCGGCTGGGCATCGGCCGTAACGGGGGCGGTTGCATCCAGAACCCGTAGGCTGCCCATCGCTACACCTTGATCTGCGCCGTAGACGCGCAGTTGAAAAGTGACGTCGCCGCTAACAGGTGTATATTTCACTTCGCCGTCGGCCACTTGGCTGGGGTCGAGTTTCCGTTCGAAATGGCGCGGACCGTCGCTGACGCTGAGAACGGCGCTGGTTGCGGAAGCTACCACTGGATTGTGTTTGTTCCAGGAGACCCAGAGGCTGTCGCCGTGGCTGGACGCGCGCAGGTCCAGGTCGCTACCTGGGAACAGCACATGCATGATCTGGCTCAGTTTGTTGTCGCCTCCGCCAATGCTTTTCAGGGCGAGGAACCCGAAGGTCGCTGCCGAAAAGAGGACGAATACAATCGCCGTCGAAAGCCACGGTGTCGTGTTCCGAAGTTGCGGCTTGTGCTTCGGCAGAACCATCGGCAGGCCGCTGACTTCCGGTGTTGCCGGCTTGGGGCGCGGAGCGCGATTGATGTCGAAAGAAGGAACAAAGTCGTCGAGTTCCTTTGCCTGGGTGACCGGCGGCGCGGGTGGCGGCGTTGGCTGTTGAAGCCGGGTGGTGGCGCCCGGTGCCGCAGTTGTCGAAGACGAAGGCGCGAGAGTAGGCGCGCTGGCGGACAGAGGTTTAACGGAAGATGGCTCGGCTTCGCTGCCTTTGAAAAGAGTTCGGGATTCGAAAGAACGTCTCGCCGTCCCGGTTGGCGCAGGCAGAGGTAAATCCTCGGGGATCACCTCCGATTGGCCTCGGCCTGGCAGGAACGCAAGCAACGCTCGCTTGGCTTGATCGGCGACTCGCTTCCATTCGTCTTTGCGCTCTCGGCCGTCGGAAACGCCGTAGGTGCGCATATAAAGGTCGTCGTTCATGCGCACACGCATCACCAGGTCTAGCGGCTGGCTGACATGTCGCAGTTCGCTGGATAAACGGACGGAACTCCAGCGGTAATCTTCGGTGGTGAGTTTGCCGCCTTCCACTGCGGCGTAGATTTCGGTTGTAATTTGGGTATCGCCTTCGCGCCAAACGATAACGGCGATTTCTTCCGGACTTTTGAAGTGCCGGTTGTGGAATTCGGCATCACTGTTAATGAGGCCGCCGCCGCCGCGTAATGAGAACCAACCAAGGAGCTTAAATGCCGCGAATTCGGGATCTTCATTGGCCAATGTCATGGCCGCCGTAAAGGCTTTCTCCATGCGCTCGCGGCGTGCCAAATCGGAACGTGGACCGGAAGAGTCCTTAAATGTTTTTAGCGCTTCAACGGTGACCATCCCATCCTGGGATTTGCCAAACAGCAGCCCACTGATCTCGGTCTGAGCATGGGTCTTGTCTTTAATAGCCCGCGTCAGTTCACAGATGGCTTCGACCAGGTACGGCGCCAACCGAACCATCAGTGCTTTGCTGCGGGTTGGAGTTGCAAGACTAGAAGTGGCAACGCCCATTAGGTCACCTTCGCTCTCTAATAAATGAAGTCAACCGGAATAACCAGTCTAACGCTGATACGAAAACCAGCACTATATGGTTGGTGGTTATTGAAGATCATGAATTCTCTCCACGGTCTGCAAAAGAATGCCGTGGCCTCCGATTGCTGTTTCGCTACCCCCATTAGAGCATGATAATACTGATTTTCCGCCCCGTCTGAAGGTGCTAGTACTCTGACATGAAGACAAACGAGAGAACCATGAAGTCATATCGGTCAACGAGGCGTATTTTCTTTGATAGGATGGCGGAATGCTGCGATTGATCATTGGATTGTTGTTGTCGGTCTTCTTGATGGCGGATGAACCGCATGCGACCTTGGCCATCGGTTCGCCCGCTCCTGATTTTGCTCTGCCCGGCATCGATGGAAAGACACACCGGTTGAGCGAGTATGCTTCAGCCAAAGTGCTGGCCATTGTTTTCACGTGTAATCATTGCCCGACAGCGCAGCTTTACGAAGGCCGGATCAAGAAACTGGCCGACGATTATCGCGGCAAGGGCGTCGAACTGGTGGCCATACAGCCGAACAACCCGAACGCTATACGCCTGGATGAATTGGGGTATACCGATGTGAGCGACAGCTTTGAAGACATGAAAATTCGGGCGGCGTACCGGCATTTCGATTTTCCCTATCTATATGATGGGGAAACGCAGGCGGTCGCGCGAGCGTATGGTCCGAAGGCGACGCCTCACATCTTCATCTTCGACAAAGAGCGCAAGCTGCGGTACGAGGGGCGCATCGACAACAGCCAGCGCGAGAATCTGGTGAAGACGCAAGACGCGCGCAACGCGATTGACGCGCTGCTGGACGGTAAGGCTCCCCCGGTGGACCATACCGGCGTGTTCGGTTGCTCCACCAAATGGATTTCGAAAGAAGCGACGCGGCTCGAAGAGCAAAAAAAGATTGAAGCCGAGCCGGTGACGGTAGATGCGATTACAGCCGATGGCTTGAAGACGCTGCGCGCGAACGGTACCGGCAAAGTGGTGCTAGTGAATTTCTGGGCCACCTGGTGCGGACCGTGCGTGCACGAGTTCCCCGAGCTTGAAACCACCTATCAGATGTACAAGCATCGCGATTTCGACATGGTGACGGTTTCAACCAACATGCCGGATGAGAAACCAGGCGTGTTGAAAGCCCTTCAGAGGCTGCATGCGAGCGGCAAGAATTATGTGTTTGGGTCGGAGGATACTTACGCGCTGCAAGCGGCGTTCGATCCGAAGTGGGACGCGCCTGTGCCGTTTACGGTATTGCTTTCGCCCGATGGGAAGATCATTTACCAGGAATTGGGCGAGGTGAATATGTTGAAGCTGCGGCGCATTATTCTGGGCAATTTGCCCGATCCAGACTACATTGGGCACCGGGCTTATTGGGCTTCGAGCAAGCCCTAGACACGGTTGCTCGCGGTATATTGGACTTGGCACGACGGGTGCCTCCGTGTCCGCGGGCAAGGCTGAGCCTACCGATCAAGTTTCGTTTTCTGAAGTTCGTATCCCAATCTTCTTTTAGCCCGTTTACGCGGACGCCGGGCAACCTTAAAAGGAGATTGTTATGCCTGAAATGCGCCGATTGCCTGCTCAGCCGAACCTTGAGCAGTTACGCAAACAAGCCAAAGAATTATTAGAGAAGTACCGCGCCGGAGATGCAGCGGCAACAGCGGAGGTGGAAGCCTTTGAGCGAAAACCAGACGCCGCCACATTCGCCCTGAACGATGCCCAGCGAGTGCTGGCGCGAGCCTATGGCTACGCCAATTGGCCAAAGCTCAAAGCGTTTGTGGATGGAACGAATGTCCGCGAATTGGGGGCGGCGGTGCAGCGCAGCGACTTCGAACGAGTCCGCGCGCTGCTGCATGCGCGACCGGAATTGATCGGCATGGATATGGCCGAAAACGATGAGCACCGGGCGCTCCACTATGCCGTGCTGCGGCGCGATGTGCCCATGGTCCAACTGTTGATGGAGGCCGGTGCCGACGCGCACAAAGGGATTTACCCACACAGAGATGCGACGACGGCTTATGCGCTGGCCTGCGATCGTGGGTACGAAGAGATTACGGCGGTAATCGAGGAAGAAGAGCGGGCGCGGCGGGAGGAAATGAGCTGCCCGAACGCTACCGTGTCACCAGTGCAGGATCAGATTCATGCGGCAATTGAGGAATGGGAAAACGCGAAAGCGATTGCTTTCCTCGAGGCGGATGGATCTTTGATTCAAGCTTGCGACCGGCAAGGCGCTACGCCGCTGCATGCGGCAGCAGGAGCCGGTAACGCGGAGATGGTGGAGTGGCTGCTAAAGCGGCGGGCGAAGGTCAACAAAGAAGATATGGCTGGACTTACGGCCTTAGACAGCGCTGCTTTGGAATTGGATGCGGAGGGCTACGGCCCCATTGCGAGTTTGTTGCACCAATATGGCGCGAAGAAAACAATTCAATCGGCGGTAGCGCAAGGGGATGGCCCCGCGGTTCAGGAGTTGATCGAGGCGGATCGCAGACTGCTGGGCAAGGTCGGAAACAATGGTGGATTGCTGACGCTTGCTGTAAAGCACGAGCAGTTGGAGATGGTGCGGCTGTTGTTGGATTTGGGGGCTGATGTGGATGAGCGAATGATGCTCGAGCAGTTGGACGAGCCAACGCTCAGTTGGGGTCATCCCCTGTGGCACGCGGCCAGGCAAAACGAGGTGGAGATTGCGCGCTTGCTACTCGACCGCGGGGCAGATCCGAACGCCAATGTGTACGCCTCCGGTTGGCCACTCGGCCATGCGTGGAACCATGAAGGCGGCGAACTGAAGAAATTGTTGCTGGAGCGAGGCGCGAAGAGGCAGCCGCACATGGTGGCAGCGACTTGCGATGTGGACGCAGCGCGCGAATTGTTGGCGAACGATTCGAGCGAACAATTAGCGAGCAACTTAACATGGGCCGCCGCTGAACACGGTTGCGAAGGCATTGTGAAGCTGGCCATCGCGCGACTTGCGTGGCCATCAAATGACGGGCGCTGGCATTGGGTGATCATTCAACCGATTCGTGGTGGTGGGCATGCCAATACGATGCAGGCGGTTTTGGATTACGGCGTGGACCCAAATGTCTCTCGCAGGGGGCACACAGCGTTGCATTTCGCGGCGGCTTATCACGGCAACGTTAGCGAAGAAGCGCGCGCACGCATGGCCGAGATGCTCATCGATCACGGGGCGCGACTGGATCTGCGCGATGACCTGCTGCAATCGACGGCGCTGGGGTGGGCGTGCCGCTGGGGGCGAAGGAAGTTGGCGGAGGTTCTGATTGCGCGTGGTGCGGTGATCGATGAACCCGATGCAGAGCCTTGGGCGACTCCGAAGGAATGGGCGCGCAAGGGCGGGCATCTAGATTTGCTGGAGATGCTGATGAAGCGATCCGATTGACAAGCGAGCTTAGTTTTAGTTTTCGCCTGCTATGGTGATGAACGAAGACTCCAGCGAGCTTCCCCAAATGGACTGACTTCCCCAGATCGATTGGGAGCCCCAAATGGATTGACTTCCCCAGATCGACTGCGAACCCCAGATGGATTGAGTTCCCCAGATCGATTGAGTTCCCCAGATCGACTGGCTGCCCCACACGGATTGAGAAGCGGATACCGCTTCATCCACGTCGTCGACTGAGCCGGTACAGACCGTATTGTCACCGCAAACGACTTTCAGGCTCTTCGATCCGCTTCGACCGTCGGCGGTTAGAGTGACTACCGGCGAATTCGCGGTGCCGCGGAAGTAGTGATTATCGAGAAGCGCCGCTTGTATATCCAAATACCCGGCTCCGATTGTGAATGGATCGTAGTAGCTGGTAAAGGATTGCCCGGTGGTCGGTTCATAAGCGACGCTTGAGACTGGGAATGTCTTATACGTCGTAAGCATCAGACGAGCTTTGATTTGATCGGGAGTTAAATCGGGATGGGCCTGGAGTAACAAGGCAGCGGCTCCGCTTACAACCGGAGTCGCCATACTGGTGCCGCTTAATGTGAAATAATTCGGCGACGTGCCATTTCGGAAAGTCCATTGATAGTAATTCAGCGGCACAAGGTTAGCCGGATACTCTCCTGCCAAGGCGCCGTTAGGAGCCAGCAGCGAGACTACGCGGTTGCCCGGAGCTACGATATCGGGCTTCAATATGTGATCAACCGGCGTCGGTCCCTTCGAGCTATAGCTGGCGATGCGGTCATCGGTTCGCTGCGGCGTGCCCATGCTCTTCATGGCGCCAACGGTAATGACAAATGGATCGTTGCCGGGCGAATTAATAGTTCCGTAACCTTGATTGCCAAAGGAGTTGTCGCGACCATCGTTGCCTGCCGCAACGACCACAACAATGCCGGCCTTCCAGGCCAGTTCCACCGCTTGGCAAAGAGGGTCGGTTTGGTAGCTTTCGTAGACTGGACGACCCAGCGAGATGTTGATGACGCGGATGTTGTATTTATCTTTCAATTGGATTGCGCGCTGGATGGCGGCAATAACGAAGCTGTCGGAGCCTGTTCCGGTGCTGTCGAGAACGCGTAGATCAATCAGTTTTGCGCCAGGGGCAATGCCGCGAAAGGTGCGGAAACAGATGAAACAGGTGGAATCTTCTCCGCTACCAGAAATAATTCCTGAAACATGCTCTCCGTGGCCAAAGAAATCATTGGAAGATTTAGCCTGGATAAAATTTTCGCTGTAAACGATGCGGCTCTGACCAAAAGGGCCGGGGGTGTTGAGATCGCTTACGTTGGAAATTCCACTGTCAATTACGGCTATGCCGATCCCAGATCCATCGAGGCCGAAAAGCCGCCATGCAGCCGTTGCATTTACGGCGGCGGCTGTGTTGTCGAGCAAACTGTGAACGGGGTGATCCTCGCCAATCGATTCAACTTGGGGATCGGCCGCGATTTGTTGGAGGCTCGACGCGGGAACGGCGTAAGCCCCGCTGCGAATCATGCCAAGATCGGCCTTGATAACGCCCCCATGTGCGATCGCTTTTAGATGCTGGCTGAAAGTAGGGGTGTTTTTGTAATGAACGATGATTTGAACGAAGTTACCCGCGGGAGGGGCCTGCGGTCGTTGCGCGGCTCCGACGATGGAACTGAAAGCGGCGGCTGCGAAGCCGACACAAAGTGAGTGTTTCACACTCTTCCCCCTGATTCGTTTCCGAACAAAATCTACACAAACTGAATCGTATGGAAAATAGTATACGCAAAAGCGTGACACTTTGCGAACAAAAGATGAATTAATTTAATTTGATTTCGTCGCCAGGCGAAGCTGGCTGGCGGCGCAGAAGCGCATGGCAGCGCTGGGAATTGACAAAAAGAAAGCGAAAGACAGTTGACTATAATCGAGTAACGCCCTTAGATTATAAACTAAAGCTTCTGTTAACGGAATTGAGATTTGCGAGTAAGAGGGAATTTGCGCTCGATTTTTGCGCGACTCCGATCATAATGGGCAAAGTAAAAGCGAATCCGAAAAAATTGCCAAAGCTGGCTCTACTTTGTTTTCTGGTTGCAAGCCCATTAGTGGCTTCTCTCGATCCTTCAAAACAGATTCGTGAATTCCATCAAGATGTTTGGGGTATTGACCAGGGTTTGCCACAGAACTCGGTTTATACGATTCTGCAGACGCGCGATGGATATATCTGGTTCGGGACGGCTCTCGGCTTGGTGCGTTTCGATGGTGTCCGCTTCGAAGTATTCGATAAAGACACGACGCGCGGGATTGAAGACAATTCGATTGTTGCGCTGCTCGAAGATCGAACCGGCCGGCTTTGGATTGGAACCCAATCCGGCGGCTTGGCCATCTATGAGAAGAACAAGTTCACCGCGTTGGATGCCAAGGGAGGGTTACCCAACGACAAGGTGAGAGCGCTGCTCGAAGACGCGAGTGGTGACATCTGGATCGGCACCGATGCGGGATTGGTGCGCAACCATAACGGAAGATTAACAACCTACGCGAGTAAGGACGGCTTATTCGGAGAGCACATCTTTGCACTGGCGACGACGCTGGACAATACCATTTGGATTGGAGCACAGGAAGGGCTTACCAGTTACCGCGACGGCAAGTTTACCAGTTACAAGGATGTTCCTGGGCTTCCGAATTTTCCGATCCGATCGCTGTTCGCAAATGCCGACGGTTCGTTGCTGATTGGCACGAATGGAGGAGGCGTTAGCGAGTGGCGCGACGGTCGATTTACGAACATAAACAAGAACAGCGGCTTGCCCGACAACGGAGTGCCCGCGATTTGGTCGGATGGAAAAGGCGATGTCTGGCTGGGGACCTATGGCGGCGGCCTTTGCCGGATGGTGGGAAAGAAATTCTTCTACTACAGCAGGAAAGACGGCTTGCCGATTGACGATGTCCGCTCTTTATATGAGGATGAAGACCAATCGCTCTGGGTTGGAACCGGCGGCGGCGGTCTGGTGCGTCTATCAGCGGGACGGCTCTTCGCTTCTTATGGAGAACGGGAGGGTCTTTCTTCGGACACGGCTTTGGGAGTGATGGAGGATAGCCGCGGCGACCTGTGGGTAGGCACAAACACCGGTGGCGTGAATCGCTTACACGACGGCAAATTCACCAAATTCACGCATAAGAACGGCTTGGCAGACGATGTTGTTTTTTCGCTGGCGGAGGACAAGAGTGCCGATATTTGGATGGGAACGCACGCCGGGTTGAGTCGCTACAGCAACGGACATTTTCGAACCTTTACGACCGCCGACGGCCTGCCGTTTAACTCTATTCCCGTCGTTTTTGTCGACCATACGGGAAGGCTTTGGCTCGGAACACACAAAGGGCTCACATACAAGGACGGCGATCGTTTTGTCACTCTCACGTTGCGAGATGGTTTGTCCAATGACGATGTGATCAGCATCGGCGAGGACAGCAAGGGGAATTTGTGGATCGGGACCGCTGGTGGGGCCAACCGGTATGCGAATGGGAAGTTTCAAGTTTTCGATACGAAGCACGGGTTGTCGAACGACACGGTTTTCGCATTTCACGAGGACAAAGACGGCGCGCTGTGGATTGCTACCGCAGGCGGCCTCAATCGGCTCAAGAACAACAAAATAGTCGCGTTCACGGTGAAAGACGGTCTGTTAGCGGATGAGTTATCAAGCATTCTCGAAGACGACGATAACAACCTCTGGCTGAGTTCGCCGCGAGGAGTTTTCAGAGTAGCGAAGCAGGAATTTAACGATTTCATCGATAAGAAGTCTCAACATATCTCGATTACCGCCTATGGCGTGCCGGATGGAATGAGCACTTCAGAATGTAATGGCGGGATTCAACCGGCAGGCTGGCGCGCCCATGACGGACGAATGTGGTTTCCGACCATGAAGGGGGTGACGGTGGTTGACCCGAAGAATGCCACCTCCGCCGCGCCGGCGCCGGAAGTCGTTCTGGAGAGCGCCAAGATTGGCGATGTGGAGGCGGATACGACGTCATCGACTCTTGAAGCGCCGCCGGGCGTGAAAGATCTGGAATTTCGTTACTCGGCGCCCAATTTTGTCACGCCGCAGAAGACGGTATTCAAATACATGCTGGAGCCGTACGACCGGGAATGGGTGGATGCCGGCACGCGGCGAATGGCGTTTTATCAGAACATTCCACCGCGGGCTTACACGTTTCGAGTAGTGGCTAGCACCGGACCCGACCGCTTCAGCCGCGAAGCCAAATTTGAATTTAAGCTGGATCCGTTTTTCTATCAAACACTGTGGTTTCAAGGTATGTGCGCGTTTTGCGCCGCTGCGATTGCGCTGGCTCTGTATGCTTCGCATATCAAGACCGTGGAAGGGCGCGAACGCACGCTCGAGGCCCGAGTGGATCAACGGATGACGGAGTTGCGTAACGCGCTGGCTGAGCGCGGCAGGGCGGAGCGCGAACTGGTGAAAGCAAAGCAATCTGCCGAAGAGGCCAGCCGAGTCAAAAGCGAATTTCTTGCGAATATGAGCCACGAAATTCGCACGCCCATGAACGGCATCGTGGGCATGACCGATTTGGCGCTGGCAACGAACCTGACGCCGGAACAGTTTGAGTATTTACAGATGATCAAGTATTCGGCAGATTCGTTGCTGACGGTTATTAACGACATTCTGGATTTCTCAAAGGTGGAAGCGGGCAAGCTGGACTTCGAGCCGATGGATTTCGCTTTGCGAGACAGCTTGGACGACACGCTTCGGCTGGTAGCGTTCCGCGCCGATCAAAAGGGACTGGAGATTGTTTGCGACGTGGGTGATGGCGTGCCGGAAATTGTGCGCACCGATCCAACTCGCTTGCGGCAGATCATTCTCAATCTGTTAGGAAACGCGGTAAAGTTCACACAACACGGCGAAGTGGTGTTGCAAGTGGCCTGCGAATGGAAAGACGAATCGGGCGCGATGCTGCATTTCATTGTGCGCGACACGGGGATCGGCATTCCGCGCGACAAGCTGACCACGATTTTCGAAGCGTTCTCGCAGGCTGATTCCTCCACTACCCGCAAGTACGGCGGAACAGGGTTGGGGTTGGCGATTTGTCACCGGCTGGTGCAATTAATGGGAGGCAAGATCTGGGTGGAAAGCGAAGACGGCGCCGGTAGCCAATTCCACTTTACGCTCAGAACGGATGCGCCGGAACTGAAAGCCTCAGCCGATTTGGGCGGAGAGATCCCCGAACTGGCAGGAGTTTCCATTCTGATTGTGGAAGATCATGTGACGACGCGCCGGGTGCTGCGCGAGCAACTGGCGCGCTGGGGAATGCGCGCGATCGCTACCCCGAATGTGAAGGAAGCGCTCGCCAGACTCAGACACGCCAAGAATGCCGGAGAAGCTTTTACCCTAGTGTTGGCGGATGTGCGCTTGTCCGACGGCGACGGCTTTGCTCTGGTGGAAAAGATCAACCGGCAGCCGGCATTTGCTGCCGCTACGGTGATGATGTTCACACCGGGCCATAAGCTGATTGAGGCTGCGCGGTGCCGCGAATTGGGGGTGGTTGCCTACATCACCAAGCCGATTCGCGGGCAAGAATTGCTGGAAGCACTGAGAGCGGCCCAAGCCAAAGCGATCAGTGGTGTTGTGGCCGAAACGCCGATGGCCTTACGCGGCCAAGTCAACGCGGAGAGACGAACTGTGCGGGCCTTGCGGGTTCTGTTGGCGGAGGACAATCCCATCAATCAACGGCTGACGCTCCGGCTGCTGGAAAAACGTGGCCACACAGTTGTGGCAGCGGTCGACGGAGTTGAGGCGCTCGAGGCGCTGGATCGAGGGTTCTTTGACTTAGTGCTGATGGACGTGCAGATGCCGCGCATGGATGGTTTTCAAGTGACGAGCATTGTGCGTCAGCGCGAAAAACTAAGCGGCGGACATCTGCCGATTTTCGCAATGACCGCGCATGTGCTGAAAGGCGATGAGGAGCGATGCTTGCAGGCAGGAATGGATGGTTATATTCCCAAGCCGGTGAGTCCGAAGGAATTGATTTCGGTGGTGGAGAGCGTTTCGCTTCCGATTGTTCAACAAGCGTCCGCCTCTGCCTAACTCATCAAGTAGTCGCCCGTCAACGCAATTGCGGGAGCGCGGCGCACTCGCGCAGCTGCCAAGCTAACCGACCATCGAAAGCGTGTTCTGAGACATTTCGTTGTCGACCAGCTCCATTTTGACATTGGCGGCGAAATCGAGATTCGACTTCATCAAGCCGGCGACCGTCGTGCTCAGACTGACGCTGTCTTCCAAAGTCGAGCCAGCTGTAAGAGGATTGCCGGCGCTCTGAAACGCCTGATTGAGCCGGTTGGCTGCAGTTTCAAACGCATCGCTTGCGCTTTGCATGCCAGCGGCGGCGATCGAGAAGTTCATATACGGCTTATCGACGCAATTCGGCCACGAGCTAGAAAATTAGTTTGGTGAAAAACGAATCTGGCCAGAATTGCGTGCGATTCGAGAGTTTTCTCCAAAACCTGATCCCATAACAATGTGCGAGGGTAGGCGGCGAATACAGCCGCGCGTTGTTCAGGTTTCCTTGTCCACCGAGTTGGACGAAGAGCGGTTAGGCCTTCTGACTCGTGCCCAAAAGCCGAGACCTACGATTGCCAGAAAGCCTAAACCCCAGAGCTGGAATCCGAAATTGCTGGCGGGCACGATCCACGAATCGGGCCAGACCGCCTTTGCCAGGAAGGAAAATACGCCCGCGAGCAGCCCAGCGCTGAACCAAGCGCCCAATATGACCAACAATGGGGCCTTTTCCCACAGGGCTTCGACGCGAATAGGGAGCTTCTCTCGCATGGAATCCCAAAGGTGATGCGCGAGCCCAAGGGCCGCCGCGCGAGCGCCTTTGCCGCGGATGTTAATATCTTCTTTCTTGATGGCAGCCGCCCCTGTGACTGCTGTTGACTGGTCAATGACGAGAGTTGCAGTATAGGAAGCTTGAAGCGCGGTGGCCAATTCGGAAGTTCGGATGAAATTGGCATAGCCGCCCGCCTCAATCAGGCGATGGCCAATCTGCACCAAGGCCGAGGACGCCGTTTCCCAGTGCGCCAGTTTAGGCCAACCGGCGGTTTCGAGAACCTGTTCGATGGCTGCCAATTTGGTCTCGGCGTCCATTTTCGCCACGTTCGTGAGCCGGTTCAAAAGGACATCGACGTTGGCGCGGATGGCGTCAAATTCCGGTTTGGAGCGAAATTCATCCACTCGTGAAGGATCGCTGGTGACGGCCTCAATGAAGCGCCCGACGGCCCATTCGCGCCGGTCCTGCTGAATTGCGCTGACAGTCTCGTGGATCAGCCCGTCCACGCGAGTTACTTGGTCTGGAGGCATAGTGGGCTGGAGGATTTGTGTCAGCTTGCCCAGATCCGGCACGGCCAGTTCACGAATCACCGCGCTGTCGGTGAGGACGGCGGCTTGAACCGCGGCGGCGATGGTAGCTCCAGTTTCGGCGGCCACTGCCTTTGCTTGGCCAAGGCCAGGCGCTAGTTTCGCTTCGGAAACACCAGTGCCCGCCGCGCCTCCGGTCGGCATAATTTGCATCCTTATTTAAACCTTACCGGCGGCTCCGCCAGACGGTGAAAAATGTGCCCCTTATTGCTTAGTGCCGGCAGGGCGCGAGGATTCTTCAAAAAAGTTGCGCTGTACGGGCTAGACTTTGCCAGCTGGGATTTGCCATCGCGGTCCGCTTGAATGTATGTCTAATGGTGCCCTTTTTGCACTGCCAGTTCGTTTCGAAATGCAGCTTCGCGTTCATCTATGTAGGCTTTGTAACCCGTTGAATCGATAAAAGGATTCGGCGCACCCGGTTTCAGGCGCTTGAGCTTTTCATTCATTCCGAAATAGACGCCATGCGCGCCGAGGAAGAGATCGCAGGGCAGGGAATGCAGCACGCGAAAACATTTTTCGTAATCGGCCGCAATCTGCGGGTACTTTTTGTTGTCAACGAGGCGATAGCCCGAGTTGACATTTGGACTGCCCACAATCACCGCGCGGAAGGTTTTACCGTTTTCCACAACATTAAACGTCCAAGTTGTGCAGCCTTTGGTATGTCCAGGCGTGAGATGGGCTGTCAGCACGACGCCGCCCAATTCCACGCGCGATAAATCGTGCAGAACGCTGTCGACCTTCGCGGGCGGAAAATGCGAATTGTATTGAAAATCACCGACGCCTCCATGCTCAATGAGCGGCACGTCCGCGTCCATAACCATGAGCCGCGCCGCAGGGGCAAGCTTCTTCGCCAGCGCGCAGCCCGCAGCATGATCATCGTGTGCGTGGCTAATCAAAATGATTTTGATATCGGAGAAGTGAAAACCTAGCTGGCTAACGCTTTGTTCGATGAACGGGACTGATTGCGCGTAATCTGGGTTGATTAGAATGTCACCTGCCTTAGTAGTAATCAGATAGGAAGCCAGATAGTTAGTGCCGACGTAGTAGAGATTCCCTGCGATATGAAAAGGAGGAACTGGCTGATTCCACTGCGGGGAAAAAGTCTGCTGAGGCGAAGATGGCTGCTAATAGGAAAACAAGTGGCCTGATTCGCATCACTCAATTATGCCTTCGAAAGATTGCTGAATTCTTTCGGCCTTCGCTTCGCGTCAAACAAATAGGCAGCGATATGAAAACGTCCACGTTTGGTTATATCTCACTTTTCGCATTAGGCATGACCTTATCGGCCTTCGGACAGTCCGCTTGTGAGGCAGGTAGGAATGGCACGCCGGTGAGTGTCATAGTAACGGTTGAGCCGAAACACGGCGCCAGCATTCCCCCGCTCAGTGCGGAGGATGTTTCGGTGAAGCAGGGCCATGACCGTTGTCACGTTGCTGCGCTTGACCCGCTGCAGGAAACGAAACTTCAGTTGCTATTGCTCATCGACAATTCGGCATCATCGAACTTCGACAGCCAACTCGGCGAACTGAAACAGTTCATAACTTCGCTGCCGGAAAACGTTGAAGTGGGTGTGAGCTACATGCAAAACGGCTTGGCCAAAGTGAGTTCCTCTTTCACGGCCAACCATGTGGCGGCAGCCAACGCGCTTCGTGTTGCCGTCGGTTGGGGCGGCGCCGATGTCAGCCCTTATGATTCGTTGGCAGATGCCGTTAAGAAATGGCCATCGGGGTCAGAGCGACGTGAGGTGATCATGATTTGCAGCGGTATTGAAGGCCTCGGAGGCGGTTTACCGCCCGAAAATCCCTATGTAAATGCTGGCATTCAAGCCGCGCAAAAAGGGGGGATCGTCGTGTATACCATTTATACGCCGCACGTAGGACGCGAGGGTAACGCTTTATCGCGAGTCAATTATTGGGGACAGAATTTCCTCGCGCAACTCTCGGATGAAACGGGCGGCCAACTTTATGGTTACGGATTTGTACCACCGGTATCTTTTAACCCGTTCCTCGAAGCCATCCGCCAAGCGCAAGGGCATCAATACCGTTTAACGTTCGATGTTCACCCTCAAGCCAAAGCAAGTCTGCAAGATGTCAAGATTGCCGTGATCGAAAAGAATGCCAACTTAGACGCCCCTAACCGTGTCTTTGTGCCTGCCGATTGAAGGATGGATGCATCAGTGCGATTGAGCGCTACCTCCCCCGCTATATCGCATCCCCTTGGAGTAGTAGACTAAACCATGGGCTGTTTTTGGGCGGCCCAAATTGGTTTAAATTCAACCGTCACTCCGTGCGTGGCCATCAGGGGGCATTCATGGTATTTTCCCGGAGCTTACGAGCTCTTTTTGTTTCTGGTCTTGCTTTATCTTGGGGATCGCTGTTATTCGCGCAAGCGACTGGATCGATTTCAGGTTCAGTCACTGACGCAACCGGGGCTGCCGTTTCAGGCGCCAAAATTACCGTTACAGGACAAAACACCGGTTCCGTGCGTGATGCCGTTTCCGACACTGCTGGCCATTATGTGGTTCCACTGCTAGGTGTCAACACATATTCAGTGAAGGCGGAGTTTACCGGTTTCCAGGGGAGCGTAGTGAAGGATGTCCGCCTGCAGGTGGACGAACAGCGCGAGGTGAATTTTACGCTTTCACCGGCGAATGTGCAGACGAGCGTGGAAGTGACGGCCACGGCGGTTGCCGTGCAAACGACGAATCCCACGCTAGGACAAGTGATCACGGCGCAGCAGGTGGCAGATTTGCCCCTCAATGGCCGCGACTTTGTGCAGCTTGCGACGCTGACACCTGGCACGACACAGGAAACCAATACCGGAAGCTTTTTCAATGGCGGTCCGAGCAGCGAGGTTTCGGCTCGCGGATCATACTCGCTTTCTGTTGGTGGCTCTCGCGCCAATTCGACGGACTGGCTGCTGGACGGCAATGACAATAATGAGCTGACTGCGGGCGGCATCGCCATTCTGCCTTCGATTGACGCGATTCAAGAGTTTAAGGTGCTGACCTACAACTATTCGGCTGAGTGGGGCACGCGCGCGGGGCCAACCGTGTTGGTGACTACGAAATCCGGCACCGACACGATTCACGGCACGATTTTTGAGTTCTTCCGCAATACCAAACTTGATGCGCGGAGCTTCTTTTCGACGAACACACCACAGTTCAATCTCAACCAGTTCGGCGGTTCCGTGGGTGGTCCCATCAAGAAAGACAAAACATTCATCTTCGCCGATATTCAGAACAAGTTTCAACGCCTTGGGGTTCCCTATACTGGCTTGGTTCCGAGCCTGGCGATGCGGAACGGCGATTTTACGGACGATGCGTTTGGCAATCCGCGCACGGCTTCCAATTCGCTGACTAATCCGTTCAGCGGCACGGGTTTTAACTGTGATGGGTCCGGGAATCCGTTGCCGACGAATGCAAGCGGCGTTCAAGCCGCAGGTGGTGCCTGCAACAAGATCCCGACGAGTTTGATAGATCCAATCGGTCAAAAACTGATTAATTTTTATCCGGCCCCAAATGCCAACAATGCCGCGCTCGGCTACAACTATGTGAATGATCCGGTTCGCAAGCTGAATGAGGGCGAGTTCGATGTGCGGCTTGATCACAACTTCTCGAATAACGATTATGCGTTTGCGCGGTTCAGCTACGACCAGGCGACATCTTATGTGCCCGGTGGAGCTCCTGGATATGCCGAGGCGAGCGCATTCGCCAGCAACCAAGGAATACTCAACCACGCGCGCAACGTGGCTCTCTCAGAGACACACGTTTTCTCTCCGAACACAGTGAATCAGGTAAACGTTGGATACAACCGCATCTTCGACTACATCACGTCGCAAGGAACCGGTTCCTGCATCGGGAATACGCTGGGAATCCCGGGAGCCGATTTAGGCGGGGTTAGCTGCGAGATGCCGAGTATCTTGATGTCGCAATATTGGTCTCTGGGTGATCGGGGTTACACTCCTTTCCAGGGCGGTACAAACGTCTTCTCGGCTTCTGATTCGCTGGATATGGTTCGCGGAAATCACGATTTGAAAATAGGCTTCGGCGTTCGAGCAAACCAGATGAATGTTTTGACTGAAGCTTTTGGCTCGGGGTTCTGGGTCTTCACGAATTTCAGCGGAGACCAGGCGGCAGACCTCTTAATGGGAATCCCGGTCGTCGGGGAACATGATCAGACCTTCAACGGCACAACCACTGGGCGCCGCTGGAAGCTCTATCGCCCATTCGTTGAAGACGACTGGAGAGTCTCAAAGGATCTGACCTTGAACTTGGGTTTGGCGTGGGCCTTGGTCACTCCGATTAGCGAGGCGCACAACCGAATTGCCGATTTCAATCCTGCAGATGGTCAGTTTCTCATTGCAGGCCAGGGCGCAAGCAATACGGCGGGTATTCAGTTCGACAAAACTGCCTTGGAGCCTCGGATAGGCGTTGCCTGGAAACCTTTTGGCAGCGCAAAAACTGCGATCCGCGGCGGCTATGCAATTTTCCACGATTCTTCCTGGAATCAAGGCGCTCAAGGCTTGTGGATGAACCCACCCTACTTTGCCCAATCGGTGCTGGGGAACTTCGGTGGGACGCCCTCGTACTTCCTATCGCAGGGCTTCCAAACGTATACCACTTCGCCTGATCCCCTGACTTTTGGGGGAACGATCCAGGCGCAAAACTTGAACTTCAAGCAAGGGCGGGTTCAGCAGTTCAATATCAACATTGAACGCCAATTACCGGGGCAAATCGTGTTTACGGCTGGATATGCTGGATCGCGCGCTTCTCACATCCTTTCAGACGGGAATAATTTAAATGTGGGTTCACCCTCCGCTTGCGGTGTCGTGTCCGGCTACACGTTAGGCTGTGGCGCGAACGGAGCCGCCTTCGGTGTACCCTACACCCACTTCGCAATCTCGGATATCTCGGACATCGAGGACGTTGGAAAAGCGACCTACAATTCCCTTCAATTGAAGGCTGAAACGAAGAGTAGCCACGGTGTCTACGCGATCATCGGTTACACCTACTCGCGAGCTTATGATAATGGTCTAGCGGACGGGCTAGGAACTCCTTACGGCGCTACTTACTTTCCGTTGCCCAATTGGCAAAAACTAGACTGGGCCCTATCCCAGATCAATCTCAACCACAATTTCACAGCGAGTATCATTTACGACTTGCCGTTCGGTAGAGGAAAGAAGTACGGCAACTCTATTAGCAAGCCGGCGAATTTGATCGTGGGCGATTGGGAGTTGACTGTTATTGAAAAAGCAGAATCGGGCTTCCCTGTATTCGTCCAAGATAGTAATGGCGCCACTTCGGGAGTAAACTTCATGAACGCGAACGGCCAGACGCTGATCCGTCCCAACCAGACTTGTAACCCGAATTCCGGTCCAAATAGTTTGGCGGAGTTTTTCAACACTTCCTGTTTCTCTTTGCCGGGCGCCGGGGAGATTGGAAGCGCCAACCGCTCGCCACTCTCCGGTCCGAACTTCGTCAATACTGATTTTTCGGTGATTAAGCATTTTGCTGTGACGGAAAAGATGAAAGTGCAGTTTCGAGCTGAAATGTTCAACCTTTTCAATCACGCACAATTTGCCACGCCCAATGCGGATATGGCGTCGCCGGCCACCTTTGGCACGATCAACGGCACAGTGGGCAACCCCAGACTCTTCCAATTCGGTTTGAAGCTCGCGTTTTGAAAACCTTAGTAACGTTTTTCTTAGTAACCACACTTGCGGCGGCCGCTACCACTGGCCGCCGCAAGGTGATCATCAACGAAGACTGTTCCGGCCCGGGTGGCAGCAATTTGCAGACGATCATGCTCCTGCTCCAATCGCCGGAGGTTGAAGTTCTCGGCATTACCGTTGTTACCGGCGATCAATGGCGCGACGAAGAGGTGGCGCATACTCTGCGGCTGATCGAGATCATGGGCCGCACGGAGGTTCCGGTGATGGCGGGCGCCTCTCACCCATTGGTCAACTCGCGTGAGGAAGCCGCGCTTTGGCAGTCGCGTTACGGCAAACTCGCGTATGCCGGGGCTTGGGATGACCGCTGGTATCACGAGGCCTCGGTGGTTCCTCCGTTGCCCGAAGGCCAGCCTTCGATCAAAGCATCCAGCGAGGATGCCGTTCATTTCTTGGTCCGTAAGGTTCATGAATTTCCGAATGAAGTAACGATTTATGAAGGCGGCCCAATGACAAACTTGGCCTTGGCGACGAGCCTTGATCCCGAATTCCCTAAGCTGGCTGAGGAACTGGTCTTCATGGGCGGGAGTCTCGACCCGCAGACGTATGATCCTGAGTTTGTGAACACACCGCGCCACGAATTCAACTTCTGGTTTGACCCGGAGGCTGCGTTCATTGTTCTGCGAGCTCCCTGGAAGAAGATTGTTTGCACGCCGGTGGATGTTTCGATCAAGGCGCGTCTCACACGCCAGGCCGTCAAGAAAATGGAAGCCAGCGGCACTCCTCTTGCGACGTACATTGCGAAGTATTTTGTGGAGGGCGGCGGTAACGACTATATGTGGGATGAACTCGCAGCCGCCTCCTGGATTGATCCTTCCATCATTACCCGGAAAGAAACGCGCTTCATGAGCGTCGATATCGACCATGGCGCGGGCTATGGCAACACGCTGACGTGGGTTACCAGCGATAAGCCGAACCTGCCGCTGCAAGCGGTTGAGATTCAGCTCGATCTGGATTTCGGCAAGTTTATCGATATCTTCTCGAGCTTGGTAACCAAGCCGGCCACTGCTCACTGATGCGCTTTGTTCAGGCGCTGAAACGTGGTTAATTCTTCCTTGGCTTTTGCTGTGTTGCCAGTGAGACGATAGGCTTCCGAGAGCCGGTAATGGGCTTCTTCTAAGTCAGGATCAGCGGATATCGCGACTAAGTATTGGCGAATTGCGTTCGTATAATCACTTTTCCGCGCGGCGATGGCGCCCAACTGCGTGTAGGCGAGAGCGAGTCGCGGATCTAGCTTTACGGCGCGTTCAAGGGCTGGGATCGCAGCGTCATCCGCGAGCGTCATCGCGTAGTAGTAGTGGGCCATTGCGTTCTCCGGCTGCAGGCGCGCGAAGCGTGCCATTCGCTCCATGTAGCCATCCGATCCGGTGATTTGTTTTGCCTTCACTGCGCCCATGAACAGGTACGGTTTCGGGTCGTTGGGACTTACATCGGCTGCGCGAAAGAAGTATGTTGCGGCTTCCTCATAATCGCCTTGCGCGTAGCACGACGCGGCCATTCCTAAGAGCAAACGGGAGGAACCCGGGAACGCGTCCACACCTTTTCGAAATATCTCTGAAGCAGCTTGCGCTTTATGCTGGTCCATGAGTTCCGTGGCTTGCTGATAGAGCTTGGCCTCCCGCTCATCGATTGAGCCTGTCTGCTCTGCTTTCAAATCCTTCAGTAAAGTTTCATTCGAGTGGAAGACGGCGTCCGACCCGTGCCCGCCGCGATATGTGAACTCGTTTACACCCGCTTCTTTGTATTGGGGTTCGTCGAAAAACGCAGGCTGTGCCGTTAAATCGGCCACTATTGGCTTTCCTGGTTCGGCAAGGATTTGCACTTGTGCTTCTCCGAATTGGAGAGTGTATCTGCCACTGGAGACTGAAAAGCGATAAACGCCATGGGTGTCCGCGACCGCCACCAGCTCTTGGTGGTCCTGACCGCGCAACGTCACCTTCGCATTGCCAAGCGGACGATGCTGCGCGTCGTAGACGGTTCCCGTAATGACGCCCAGCGTTACTACAGCGGTTTGCCACAGATTCATAGTTTTGCCAGGCGCTCTATCACAAGATCAAAATAAGCATCCGCGTCGATTTCCCGCAGCAGCTTTACGTTCCGTGGTTTCTGGGTCACGCCCCACCAATCTACGACACTCATCCCCAAGGTAAGCTGGGAAACGCATTCGATTTCGATATTCACCTTTCGACCCGAAAAAATTCCCGGCTTCAATAAATAAGCGATAACAGTTGCATCATGTAGCGGGCCGCCCTCCCAGCCGTATTTCTGTTCATCGAAAATCTTGTTGAATTTCAGCAGATGATAGAACGCTTCAGCCACCGGCGTCCCGATAGCGCGCAGTTTTTGCAGGCGTGCCGTTGTAGTCCTGGCTTGATGAGTGCAATCCAAGGGGATCATCGTAATTGGCGCGCCACAGGCGAGCACTTTCGCGGCCGCCTCCGGGTCGACAAACGCATTGAATTCAGCGGCTGGAGTGATATTGCCGCCTTCTGAAAACGCGCCTCCCATCCAAACGATTTCTCGTACCCAAGTTGCTAGCAGCGGTTGCTTTGCCAGCGCCAGCGCGATGTTCGTCAATGGCGCTAGGCAACACAACGTGATTTCTTTCTCAGGCCGCCTCATGACAAGGTCGATGATTGCATCGGCCGCAAAACCCGGGCTGAGTGGCATCGTGGGCTCAGGAAGATCAAAGCCGTCAAATCCGGTTCGCCCATGGACGTGTTCCGCCGTGATCAGCTTCCGAAGCAAGGGCGCGGCAGCTCCGGCGTAAACGGGCGTCGTGGTGCGTTTCGCCAACTCCAGCGCTTTACGCGCGTTCTTGGCAGTCAGTTGCACTGGCACATTGCCGGCAACGGTGGTGACCGCCAAGACATTTAACTCTTTTGCCGACCCCAAAGCCATGAGGATGGCGACCGCGTCATCCGGCGATGGGTCGCAGTCTATGATGATCGATCTCACTTCAGTTGCTCCAGGGCTTCCCTGGCTGCTGCGCTGTCTGGATGTTCAACCAGCAAACTTTGCAAAACCTTCCGAGCACCTTCTTTGTTGTCTTCTATGGAATAGACTCTAGCAAGGTTCAAATAAGCTTGATCGAACGCCGGCGCCAAGCGAATACACTGTTCAAATGTCGCAACCGCCTCATCGCGGCGGCGGGTGCGCAGAAAAAGAATGCCTAGGTTATTTAGCGCCTCTGGGTAATTTGGCCGTGACGCCAGGGCTCTTTGTAGATATTCATAGGCTCCGGTTGTATCGCCCGTCTGCGCCAAGACCATAGCTAAGCTGTAATTCGCTTCCGCGTCAGTGGGTTTTATTTTTACGGCCTGCGCAAGCGTTCGCTGCGCGGACTCCCACTGCCGCAGTTGTTTATAGGCATTGCCTAGATTCAACAGCGCTGTGTAGTAATCGGAATTCAGTTCAAGGGCGCGTTTAAAACAATCCACCGCTTTCGCGGAATCTCCTTCGCGCGCTGCCACGATTCCAAGATTATTCCAGGCGTTCGGCGCCGTTTCCGGATAGCCAGCTTTTAGCTTCACGGCACGTTCAAAACAATCACGCGCTTCTGTGTTCTTTTGTTGAGCCAGATATACGCTGCCAAGACCATATAACGTCTCTGCGCTTTCCGTGCCCGATTGGAAGAACTTCGCAGCCGCATCCAAATAGCCGTGCTGAAAGAAGATGGAACCGAGTGAGAGGTAATTCCGGCCAAATTGAAAAGTGTCACTGACCCCGGAGAAGGGAAGAGCTTTCGCAAGGCGGGCTTCATTGGTTCGTGGAATGTCTCTTAAATCGCGCTCGGCCTTCGCAACAGTCACTGGATCTTGATAGATCTTGACAATCTGGCCTTGCTCATCGAGCAAGAACGAAGTTGGCAGCGGCAAATCTCGATGGGCGTCAAAAACGTTTCGAAACAGGAGATTGTAGATGGCGGCCGAATCATCGTTCGGAGAATGGCCATCGGCAAACGTGACTAATTTGGATTTACCGTTATCGATAGGAGCGGCCAGCGGAGCCAGTAGCCAAGTCTCCACCCTTTCGGGAATCTCGTCCCCGCCTGCGCGAGCTTCGCTGTTTACGATGGGAAGCTCGCGGAACGGCTCAATCCTATCCGGCGGTGCGCCTTCGGTGACCCAAATCCTGTGATTTGGCTTCAAGTCTTTAATCGCTTGTACCGTGCCGCTGGGCCAGCGGATGGTTGCGTCTATTTCACCTTCGGCTTTGCCCAATCCGAAAAACAATTCTTTACTGTGCTGTGATAGAAACCCCGATCCGGCCTGCAGGCTTCGGGTTTGTTGTCCAGCGGAGGTCTTCAGCGTGACCACCGCCCCAATCGCGTCTTTATTGCTCTTCGTGCCTGTCAATCGAAAACTAACGGCGCCGGGAAGCTCCGGCATCACGTTCTTTACCAAGCGGAGCTGCGGCGCATTTCGATTCTTAAGCAATAACTCCTGCCGCCCGTCCCCGTCAAAATCGGCGAGTGCGAAGGATCTGGCATCTTCGGGAAAATCAAGCCCCAGTGCGCCGGCGATGTCGGTAAAAGATCCATCTGCGTTGTTGACGAAGCATACGTTGCGCTCATATCCGCTCCAGGTATACCCGTCACGAATCCATTCGTTGATCGCCTTCCAGCCTTGCTCATACTCTTCCACTGTCTTGGCTTCGTTGGGAGATTTGGCGACCACGTGCCTCCAAAAATAACCGTTCAGCTCTTCCTTCTTGAGCCCGGAAATCATCCCATTGGCAACGTAGATATCGGGCCAACCATCGTGATCAAAATCCCACGCGTCCGAAGACCAAGCCCATCTTCCATTGCCTGTTCGCGATTGCATCGTCACATCGCGAAAGGCATGCCCAGCCTCGTTTCGCAGCAGCGAATTGCCCATGGCGTGTTTCCGATAGGAAGCTCTCGCCATGTCGGACGCAGTTTTCTGAAACGGTTCTTCGCGTGAGATGCGTTCTCCGGCCGCTGTCCACATGTTGCCGACATACAAATCTTGCGAGCCATCGTTGTCATAATCGAGCCAGCACACGCTCATGCCGGCGCCTATGTCTTCGACACCCAGTTCCGCGGCGACATCCGTAAATGTCTTGTCACCGTTATTGCGGTATAGATTCTTTCGCCCAAAATCATTCACTACGTAAAGATCCGGCCAGCCACCGCCGTTGTAATCGTTCCAGCCGCAACAAAAGCTATAACGCGTGTTGTTCTTGTCCATTCCACACTGCGCTGTGACGTCGTGGAATGTTCCATCGCCATTGTTGCGCATCATGAAGTTCGGCGGTCCGTTTTCGGCATCGAAATACGGGATCGGATAGTTGTATTGATCGGTACCTTGATAGAAGCTGTAGAGACAGAAATAAATATCCAGAAAGCCGTCACAGTCGTAGTCGGCGGCGGATGCTCCGGTGAAGGTTCCGCGCGGCTCAGTCGCGAACCGAAAGGCATTCTGCTTTAAGCGAAACTTTCCGTGACCTTCATTTACGAACAGCAGTGGTCCGTTCGCACGAACTACAACGATGTCTTGTCGGCCGTCATTGTCGAAGTCGGCGATGAGCGCGCAGGCCGTGTTATCGAGCAGCCCAAGCCCCGATTGCTCGGTTACATCTTCAAAGGTCCCGTCACCTCGATTGCGAAATAGACGGTTAGGCAAACCCGCCGGCTGACACACATAGATGTGGTCTCTGCCATCTCCAATCAGATCGCCCACTGAGACGCCATTGTGGCCGTAGATGTCAATGCCGCACGCGCCATCTAGAATGCTGCGCCAGTAATCCACTCCGTGCACAAGCTGCTGGTTGTAAGAGGGATTGTTGCCGAAGGAATGCTGAGTGACATCTCGGAAGCTCTCTTGCGAGGAACGGCTTCGCACCTCTTCATGAATTTGCCAGCTGCCGATCAGATCATCACCATCCAACTTAAGTGCCCATTCGCCGGCTCTCTGTTCCCTATAAATTCCTTGGCCGGTGCCAACAATTTCGTAACGAATTCTCACGTTGGACCCTTCGATTCGCGTCGGCTGGAATTCCGCCGTCAGGATTTTAGAAAACGATCCAAGGGCTCTCTGCACCTCTTTCAAAAACGAATCTCGCTGCAATGGGCGGCTCGAAAATCGCACTTGCTTTACTTCGACCGCCCGGGTAGCAGCGCGCAAAAGCTTTGAATCTGCTACTTGCCAGGCGTTGCCTTGAAAAGCTGCGCTCAGACTCGATTCAATGGCTTTAACATCCTGGGGCGCAACCCGCAAAGCAGCGCTCCAAGCATTGAAGACCGCCGCGATTCGCTGCACTCTTTCTTCGCTCTGAAATTCATCGTGGCCTGGTTTGATGAGAACCCGTGCAGCTTCAGTCGCCGTTTGCTGCCGGTATTGCGGGTGAAGATGGTACTCCGGAGCAGCCGCTCTTGCCGAAGTTGGCTTTGGCAGCCAGAATACCGCTGCCGTTTGGCCACAACGAATCAAGAAGTTACGTCTAGCTCGGCTCTTCACGCCCGGTTAACCAACTGTACCATTCAAAAAAACGAATCTTTTGGCAGGAATTGTGCGTAATTTCCTATGAGCTATGTGTCTAATCGTTGCGCTTCTTCTTGTCCTTAGTTCCGCGGACGAAATTATGCTGCGCGTGGCAGAGAACCAGGATCGCGCGCAAAAAGAACGGCTCAGCTTCGTCTACGATCAGCATGTGAAAGCCGACGTGCGCCACACCAACGGCAAGTTGGGCGCCGAGGAAGTTGTCGATTATACGGTCATTCCGTCAGACAAAGGCGTCGATCGCAAGGAAGTCGCATTTCACGGCCGATATCTCAAAAAAGGCCACTATGCCGAAGTCAACATTCAGCCCAAAGACGAAGATGGCATCGATCCTTCAATCGCCGGCAGTCTGCGCGACTCCTTATTTGACGACAAATCAAAAGACGGTCTGGGCAAAGACTTGTTTCCGTTGACTTCGGAACAACAAAAAGATATGCGGTTCGAGTTGCTGGGCGAAGAAGAAGTTGAGAGCCGTAAGACTTACCGGATTCGCTTTGGTCCCAAAGACACACATGCCTTCGGTTGGGCCGGCGAAGCGTTAATTGATGAAGAAGATCTCCAACCGGTCAGAGTCTACACTCGCCTTTCGCGGCGGATCCCTCTCGGCGTCCGCACCTTGCTGGGAACCGATGTTCCCGGCATCGGCTTCAACGTCCGCTATCGGCGGCTCGAAAAAGACGTCTGGTTTCCGGATAGTTTTGGCACGGAGTTTCGCCTGAAGGCCGTCTTCTTTATAAACCGCACCCTCAGTGTCTCGCTCGAAAACAAAAATTTCAAGCGGACTTCGACCGAGAGCGAAATTCATTATGAGCCGGTTGATCCGAGAAATTAAGATTTTAGACTCTTAGTCTCTCTGTTGAAATGAACGGTGCCCTTTTCGAAATACGCCGTATTCGCCATGTGACAGGCAATGGCGGCGTGATTTCCGAATACCGCATCTTCTGTGACGGGGTTCCGCGATTTGACCGCGCGAAAGAAATTCCACAAGTG
This sequence comes from Bryobacterales bacterium, assembly GCA_963771405.1. Classification (GTDB taxonomy): domain Bacteria; phylum Acidobacteriota; class Terriglobia; order Bryobacterales; family Bryobacteraceae; genus Bog-105. Next base: position 29,568 of record CAVYUL010000008.1, on the reverse strand, counting down.
CGGGCGCACGTCATCCCAATCGTCGCCGCGGAACACCATGTCTTCGCCAATAGGCTCTTTGCCTGGTGTCACTTCGTGTTCTGCGTTCCACTTATTCACATATTCGTTCCGTAGCTTTGCTGGAAATGACCCGGCATAATAACTCGGGCCGGTATCCACTCCGCGTTGTGGCGAGATGCGAATTTCTGAACCGTTGGCCTCCATCAGCCCCTTCGGTCCCAAGAAACGAGCGACTTCGGGCGTCTCACAGCCTAGATTCAAGCGCACGTAAACCGGAATGCCGTGGTAATCGAAGATTGTGCACAGCGTATCGGGCATGTTACGGCCATCGTTCCAACGGAAAATTCCGCCAACCGATGTTGCCGAACGCGGCGCCTCGTTCCATCCCAGAGTCTTCTGCATCCCACTGAGCAAGTGCACCATCAAATCGCCGGCCACGCCCGTACCATATTCTTTCCAGCAACGCCAGCGGGCGAAACGCTTCGGATCGAAAGGAATTTTGGGCGCATCGTTCAGCCAGGTATCCCAATCCAAGTTCTCAGGCGAAAGGTCCGGTGGTGGCGGATACTCCCACGCGCCGGTTGGATCGTTTCGTCCTAAACTCAGCTCCACTAATTCCACATCGCCGATGATGCCGCTTTGATAAAGCTCCAGCGCTTTTGCGCAGAGCGCGGAACTCACTCGCTGTGAACCGATCTGGACAATTCTGTTGTTACGCTTGGCCGCCTCCACCATCTCGAACCCTTGTGGAATCGTGTGCGACATCGGTTTTTCACAATAGATATCCTTGCCCGCGTTGCAGGCGTCCACCACCACGCGCATGTGCCAGTGGTCAGGAACGGCCGCCACTATACAATCGATGTCGTTTCGATTGAGCAAATCATGGTAATGTCTGCTTACCGGTAAATTGGGATTGCCCGTAATCTCTCGCGCCAAAGTATGGCGTCCATCATAGAGGTCGGCTGCTCCTACACATTCGATGCCGGGCAAGCCGATGGCGTTGGGTAACAATCCCGAGCCCTGCATGCCAATTCCGATCATTCCGAAACGAACGCGGTCGCTCGGGGCGATATTTTGGGCGGCCGGCAACGCGCTGTCGAGCAAAAACAAATTGCCCGCGGTAAATACGCTGCTCTTGAGAAATTGCCGCCGTGGAAAAGACTTACTGTCCTTCATGGCAGCAATTGTATCTCTCAGGGTGCTGCAGTCGCGCTGGCGGCGGTTTGACGCTCGCTATTTTGAACCCGGCGCGGCTGTAGGTCGGCAATCGGCCGAGCTCGCAGAACCCGTTCATTCAGCATCAGTTCGCTGGCTTGCACCAGCCGGTTGGCATGGAACCAGCGCTGAAACGGAAAATCATAAAGCACATTGCAAATGGAAGCCAAGCTCATACCCTGGTGGTGGGCCATGAAGCTGCGCACCAGTTCACACTTCGGCACACGAAACGCTCCGCCGCTGGATGCTGTGTAATCGGCTGCTTCATAAAAGCCGTATTCGGCCAGCCACCCTTTTCGCGCCATCAGAGTCAAGTTCTCCACCGCGCTCTTGGGATCGACCATTAACGCCAAACAGCTGGAATAGGGTGATGTCACCAGGAATCCGGCGCGTGCTACGTTGAGCGCCAATCCCGGTACGCCAAACGCGGCATATTGATAATTGCCAAGTTCGTCAGTTTTGGCGTAGCCCGATTCGGAAATCCCCCATGGAATACGGCGTCGCTTCCCGTACGTTTGTTGGGCTCGTACTGCTGCCTCCACGGCGTCGGTTAACAGCGTGTCGGGGTGCGAACGCATCCAAATCACCGGCATCAAGTATTCGAACATGGTGCCGGTCCACGAAATCAAAGATGTTTCGTTTTCGCACACTGTGTGCTGCCGGCCCAAGCGGAACCAACATTCCTGCTCGACCTCATCTTTCGCTACGGCAATGAACGAAGCAATTCGCGCTTCGGAAGCGAGCAGGTCATAACAGGATGCGTTGAGCCGTTCGTTGTCGGCATCATAACCAATTGAGAGCAGCTTCCGATGACGGTCTAACAACAAACGGAAGTCCATTTCGTTTGCCATCTCGGTGCAATCTTCCGCCATTGTTCGTAAGCGCTCGGCTAGCGATGCTGCCGACTTTTTCGCTTCGAGCAAAGCGTCCGATAGCTTCCGGCGCAGTTCGATGCCGCCCGACGAACTATCAATCTGCAACTTCAGCGCTGAATAGAATGCATCGGCTGAAGCCAGCGTGGGAATTTCCTTGGGGAACTCCGCCTCTCCAAATAGTGACTGAAATTCAGGCCGAAACCACGGCAGCAACTCTATCGAAAAGCTCTTAAGCGCAGTCGCTCTCTCGGCAAAACCGTCGCTTCCGGTGCATGTTTCGGCAATCACTTCAGTGAGCCAATCGCTCGGATCGGTCAACTCAAGCCGGCTTTGCCACGCTTTACTCAGATTCGCGCCTACCGCATAATCCTTCAATCCTTCCATCGCGCTGGCCAACACGAGCGGCCGTTCGAGCGATTCCAAACAGCCTTGCTGCAGGCTCAGTAACGAAGCCACAAAGTTGCCGTTATCAACGCTCGAAATCACACGTGGGGCAAGCGGTTCAAGGGTGAGAGTGTCGTACCAGTTGACAAGGTGCCCCTTGAATCGCCTCAGCTTACGAGTGGAAGCCAGAGTGTTCTCGGTGAGAGTTGCAAACTCCGCGAGTGTGATATAGCCCATTTCCAACGCTGCCTGTCTCGCGTTCAAGAGAAATCCCAAATTGGTGGGCGATATTCGTTCTGCAACTCGCTGAGGCTTTTCTTGCACGTTGTCGGGAATCAGCCAATGATTTGCGGCCGTGCAGTAGGTGGCGAAGTACTTCCAAGTCCTGACCGCGGTGTCCCGCAGCAGCGCGTGCTCTTTTCTGGTTAGGTCGACTCCTTCTTTGTTGGGCGATCTGTTGAGCCATTTTGACAACAGCTTGCTGCAGCACCAGGCAACTAGAATAGGAGCGGCGTATGGTATTGCTTCGGAGTGGAAATACAAAAGCGCGCCCAGCGCGATGCAGAGTACCGGCAACCAATCGAGGTAAATATCTACCGGCGTGCGTTTTTTTAGACCCAGTTCAGCTTCGGTTGCTGTCTCCCATTCGAGCAAGCTCCGATGCGTAATGTGCGTGCGCACCACGGTCCGCACAATGGCATCGATCGCAACCAAAGCTTGATGTGCCAGGAACGCTACATTCAGTAAGATTGCTGCGTGAGAAGTTACGAAGTCTTCGACAGCTTCACGCGCCGACGTCCAGTCGCGCGCCACTAAGGCTCGAGTCAATGCAAACAACAAGCGGAAATAGATCGGTAAAAAGAGTAGCGCGAGAGTAACGATTGTCCAAAACCGCGGTCCGCCGGGCAGTAAGAACCAGCCTGCCAGAAAAAGGAAAAAGGTTGCAGGCTCCATGAGACTGCGCCGCAAATTATCCACGATTTTCCAGCGCGAGATCAGCGAAATCGGATTTCGAACCAAGTGGCGCGTTTCGTCGGGAACCCGGTTAAAGATCCAGCGAACGATTTGCCAATCCCCACGCAGCCACCTGTGTTTGCGGCGATTATAAGCGCTGTAATGCGAAGGGTAATCGTCGATGACTTCGATATCGCTAGCCAGTCCCGCCCTGGCGTACGCGCCTTCAATCAGATCGTGGCTCAAAAGCGCGTTGCGCGGAAAACGTTTTTCCAGAACACTTCGCAAAGCGTCGATATCATAAATCCCTTTGCCGGTGAATATTCCTTCGCCGTAGAGATCCTGATAGACGTCCGAAACCGCACGCGAATAGATATCGAAGCCCGTTTGTCCGGAATAAATGCGCGCTAACCGGGAGGTGGCCGACGTATGCACGCTAATGCCGACTCGCGGCTGCAAAATCCCATAGCCCTGTGTGACTGTGTTTCGCTCGGGATCGATCAGCGGGCGGTTCAACGGATGAGCCATGGTGCCGATCATGCGCTGCGCTGAGCCCCGCGGCAACTGTGTGTCGGAGTCGAGCGTGATGACGTAGCGGATTTTCGTGAGCGGCAGGCGGGAGAGATCGCCGGCCTTTACGGGAAACGGATCGAACGTCCCGCGCAGATACTGATTCAAATCGAGCAGCTTGCCGCGTTTCCGCTCCCAACCCATCCAAGCGCCTTCCCGAGGATTGAAAATGCGGTGGCGGTGGAACAGATAGAATCCGCCGTACGGCAGTGAACTGTATTTCTCGTTCAAGCCCTCAATCAGTCCAATCGCCAGATCCACGCGGCGGTCCGTCTCGCCGACAGGCTCGGCGGTATCCGGCAAATCGGTCAGGAGCGCGTAGTAAATATAAGGATCGCGGTTCACCAGATAACGAATTTCAATGTCTTCCACTAATTGGCGAATCTGTTTTTCGTTGATCAGCAGCGTCGGAATCGCCACAATGGTCGCGCTATCCGCCTCCAAACCCTTGGAAAAATCCAGCTTCGGCAGCGGGTGCGGATTCAAAACCGTAGTTACCAGATAATTCACCAGTTCCACTGCCGCTTGAGTGGCGGGAAGCAGAAGGATCAGCGCACTGCCAAACAACGCCCATCCGTGGTGGATCTGGACCAAGCGCATCAAAATAGCGACGACAGTGATCAGGGTGACGAATTCGATGCCGATGATGTAGACCTCATCGGGATAACGGCGGAAGAGACGCTGCAAAAATGACGAAAGACCGGGCCGGTAGCCGACCCGTTGCAGAAACGGCCGCGAGCCTTGGCGATCGATCAGATAATAGCCGACGTGCCGCAACCGCTCGCGCAATGCTTCAGTGGCGGACGGATCAGGCGAAGCCTTTTGGGCGAATTCAACGGCTAGACGCGCAATTTCGCTTTCGCTCACATCGGAGTGCTGGGCGATGATCGCCACCCGGCGGCGATACATGCCTCGGCTTACCGGCTCCATGCGAGCGTAAACGCCGGCGGGATCGCCGATCAGGGTCCGGTGAACGACCGAAAGATTTTCCAGCGTCTCATCCCAGTCTTCTTGCCCCACAAATCGGAGGGCTTGAATCACCGGGCCTACGTCGAATTGAGCGGCGTCTTTGCCGTTTGCCTTAAACGCTTCCAACGCCTGCCGTCCGCGTTCGGCCAGCAGTTCCAAGAGCGCCAGCTTCAGGCACATCAGGAAGTTTGAGATCTCCGCCAGGCGGAGCGGATCAATCTGCTGGACCGCTTCCAGGTACGTGGTGACTTTGGCTCGCGTTAGGCGGCACTGAGTAGCGGCGAGTAATCCCCGCGCCAGCACCAGGCAGCGCGGTATCGCCTCTTCACCTTCGGTTCGGACGGCCGGCAGTTTGGCGAGCGAACGGATAGCTTCCTTCAAATCCTGGAGGTCGGCGTGCACCAACCGCAGGTTGTCATAAAGCCAGCGGAGATCTTCCGTCGGTTCGCCGCTCTGCAATTGGTAGAGGTCGCGCTCCAGAGCCTTGAGCCGGCGCAAGTTCTTGCGGTAGATCTCGGCAGTTCGTCCGCCGGTGCTTCGTCCACCGATCCAAGCGCAACAACGGGCTATTTTTTGCGCGTGTTCGCAAAGAGCTTGCTGCTCTCCGGTTGCCGCCTCCAGTTTTACAATCGGATCTGCCATGGGAGATTCTCAGCGGTAGCTGGCCGCCTGCAGCTCAAACATTCCAGCATACGTGCCAGCGCGCTCCATAAGCTGATTATGGCTGCCTTCTTCCGTGATAGCGCCATCCTCTAGGACAATAATCCTTTCCGCCATGCGCACGGTCGAAAACCGGTGCGAAATAAACAAAGCCATTTTGCCAAGCGTCAGTTCATTGAAGCGCTGGAAGACTTCAAATTCGGCGCGCGCATCTAAGGCGGCGGTGGGTTCGTCCAAAATCAAAATCTGGGCATCGCGCAGATAAGCCCGCGCCAGCGCCAGCTTTTGCCATTCACCGCCCGAAAGATCCACGCCGCCTTCAAAACGCCGGCCCAGCATCTGTTCATAGCCGTCTGCGAGTTTCGCAATCACACCATCGGCCAAACTCTTGCGGGCCGCCGACCGGATTCGCTCGTCGTCATTCAGATATTCAATCCGCCCAACGGCGATGTTCTCACGCGCCGTCATTTCGTAACGCATGAAGTCTTGAAAAATTACTCCGGTTTGGCTGCAAAGATCCTCAATTTGATACTCTCGCAAATCGACGCCATCGAGGAAAATGCGGCCGCCGGTCGGGTCATAAAGCCGGGTAATTAATTTGACGATGGTGGTTTTGCCCTGCCCATTCTGTCCAATGAGAGCGATGCGTTCGCCGGGTTCAATGCGCAGATTCAAATTTTTCAGAATCAGCCGTTCCGTTCCCGGATATTTGAATGAGATGTTCTTAAACTCGAAGCCTTGCCTAATGGGCCGGGGCGCGGGGATAGCGTTTGGTTTCGATGAAACCGTGGGCTTCATTCCAAAGAAGGCGAGCAGGTCTGTGAGGAACAGCGCTTGATCGGCAATGCTCGAGAGTGTCGAAAAGATCTGGGAAATGTTGTTCGACGCGTTCATGATCGATTGCGTCAAAAATGTCAACGTTCCGATGCTGAAAACACCTGTGACCGTTTTGAAGATCACCCAGATGTAAGCGCCGTAATATCCCGCAGTGCTTAGCATGGACAGCAGCGAGACCGCGATGAGACGTTTGCGATTGAGCGCCAGATTCTCATCAAGGATGCCGTTCCAAATGGTGATGAAGCGGCGAGTGAAAAAATCGCTCAGGTGGAAAAGCTTCAGTTCCTTGGCCGCTTCTTTGCTGCCTCCCAATTGGCGTAGATAATCCAACTGCCGCTTGGCGGGGGTCTGCCGGAAGTTTTTCGCGTAGCTCAAGAAAGCGAAGTGGCTTTCTCCCAGGAAGGCGGGAAGTAAGCACGCGACCAAGATAAAGAGCAGCCAGGGCGAAAACCACAGGATCGCCAACGAAAGCAATGCGGTGGTGAGGGTCTGTTGGAACAGCCTGCCGATGGATTGGATCATTCCCAAACGATCGGTTGCTTGTACCCGCGCGCGCTCCAGACGGTCGTAGAAAACCGGATCTTCATATGCCTGTAGATCCAATTGCGAAGCGTGTTGCATCACCTCGATGCTGACGTGCCGGGTGTAGCGGTCGGCCAGCACAGAGTCGTAGTAGTCGACCACGCGGCCGAAGACGCCTCCTAATACTGCCAGAGAGAATTCAATGCCGGCGAGCCACCAAAGCTTGGGCGTAAGCGTGGCGCGATGCTGGACAATCGCGTTGATCATATCGATGATCAGCTTTGTGACCCACGCAGTGCTGACGGGAATGAGCGAAACGGCGGTTCGGAAAATCAAGCCTAGAACAACCACGGATGGCCCGGAGCGCCAAACGATGCCGAGCACAGGAGGTACGTTCTTGAGCGCATCCAAACGCTCTTTCCATGCCCGAAAAAATGGTTGCTGTGCTTCTGCTGTCACGCTTATAAAGAGAGACGTTCCGGTGTCTCGTATGCAGGCCAGGCAGCAGAATCGACTGCTTAAACGCCTTGAAAAATGGACTCAGCCCAGCAGGTAAATGTTTCCCCCGGGGCTCACAACCCCTACACCGTTCCACCAGTGTATCGTAGTTGGCGAAATGGCCTCCTCTCGCGACCGTTAGTGGTAGTCTGTACTCCTTGGACGTTTGTAAGGCGTACATAGACAAAGCGAAAGGAGTCACACCCGTCAAGTTATGAGGTCACAAGCTTGGCGACACCCATCGTCGTATGAGTGTAGATACCGAACTGGCACGATACGAAGCTCGTAGCCGGAGTTTGTCACGCATTTGGTTAGGCGCGTTATGGGGACTGGCAGAGGCGACAGTGTTTTTTCTGGTTCCGGACATTCTGATCACCGCCTCCGCTTTGTTTTCGCCGAAACGTTCTTTTGTCCAATTGTTAGCCATCTTGATTGGAGCTTTGTTAGGAGGGGCCCTGCTCTATACAGCGGCGGACCGGTTTCCCGATGAGACGAGGAACATTGTCATGAGCGTGCCTTTTGTTAAAACGAGGACTTTCGATTTGGCCGAGCGCCAGATGCAGGACCACGGGATGCTAGCTCTATTGCTGGGGTCGTTCTCTGGCGTTCCTTATAAGACTTACGCGGTGAACGCGCCACATCATGCCTCTTTTGAAGTATTTATGGCCATGAGCGTGCCGGCACGCCTGTTTCGCTTTATGATGAGTTGGGCGGCAGCGGCAGGAGTGGGCATGCTTTTTCGACGCCAAATTCAGAGCAGCCCGTTGGTTGCCTTGGGCCTTCTGTTTATTTGCTGGATCGGCTTTTACACCTATTATTGGTCAACGATTTAGCTACCCCGTACCCTGAACAGGTCTCACAACTGGTCAAATCGAGATCGACTTGGAGACAATGTAGGAAACCGCATAATAGCCGTAATGGAGCCTACTATCGAAAATCGGGCGAATGGCGCGACGAGCGTGAGCAAAGACATCACGCACGTGATTCTCGAACACGCGGCTCGCATTAGCAAAGAACAGGATATTTCTGCGCTGATCGGTCTGAATGCGGCTTTGGCGCGTGACTTGGTTGACGGAGACAGGTCGAGCGTTTGGCTCATCGACGAAGCCAAAGGAGAATTGTGGACGCGGGTGGCGGATGGATTGGGCGAAGTTCGCATTCCCAGGTCGACTGGCGTGGTGGGCGCCTGCATTGAGCAAAACGAAATTATTGTCGCGAACGATCTGAGCAAAGATCCGCGTTTTCATCGCCAGTTGGATCAATCGAGCGGGTACAAGACCGAATCGATTTTGTGCGTGCCTTTACGGGCTGACGATAAAGTGATCGGCGCGTTGCAGGTTTTGAATAAGCCGGGCGGCTTTAGCGAGCAAGATGCGGAACTGCTGCGTTTAATGGGCGCGTATGCCGCGTCGGCGATTCAAGCGGAACGCTTGCGGAACGAGGCCGATGTGGCCCGGCTGTTGCGGCATGAACTGGATATTGCGCGCGATGTGCAGATGCGCTTGTTGCCGCCGTTACACGGCGAGGTTTCGGGCATAGAATACAGCGGATTTTGCCGGGCAGCGCGCATGGTGGGCGGCGATTATTACGATTTGCTGCCGGTAAATAACGGCTCATTCGCTTTTACGCTGGGCGACGTGTCGGGCAAAGGCATTCCAGCGGCGGTGTTGATGGCGAGTATTCACACGCTGCTGCGCAGTTTGTTGAACCGCAATTCGGAAGACTTGCGGTACGTGGTGCAGGAACTGAATGAAGCGGTGCATCGGAGTTCCAGCGAAGACCGTTTCTCGACGCTGTTTTGCGCAGTGATCAGCGCCGATCGAAAAGAGATGCGATTCGTGAATGCCGGGCACATTCCGGCGTACATTGTGGATGCTGAGGGCAAGATCGAGCGGACGACGGGGACCAACATGCCGATCGGGATACTCGAAGGCGGGCGTTATACGGAGCGCTCGTTCGCGGTGAGGCCGGGTTCGCTGATCGTATGTGTGTCGGACGGAATCACGGAAGCAAAGAACGCGAAAGGCGACTTCTGGGACGAAATCCGCGTGGAGGAAGTGCTGCGCGAGCATCGGGATTCGCCGGTGAGAGTGGTGAACAACGCGCTGGTAGAAGCGGCGGACGAGTGGGCGGGCGAGGCAGACCAGCACGACGATATGACAATCGTGTCGATGAGGATCGCGTCTTAGTTTCAGGGCATTTATTACTTTGGTCCCGTACGTACTGAAACTAACGACCGTACTGCTTTAGTTGCTAAAATCACAGCGTCCGATGAATTTGCAGGGAGGGTGTTTGTGGGTCGAAAGATTTCGTTAGGCTTGACGGTGGCTGTTTCGTTTCTCGTTGTGGGCTCTGGCTCGATGGTTTTGGCTAACAGTACATTGCCTGCGTGCGCCCCGGGTAACTTAGCCGGTTACCAAACGCAGACTGCAAATCCGCCGGCGGCCGGCGGGTGCGCTATCGGAATCCTTGATTACTACAACTTCAACTACGTCAACCCTGTCAACGCACCGCTTGCTAGTGGGATTGGCGTCAGTCCGGACGCCGCGGGTTTTTCATTTGGGCCGCTGTCCAATACTTCTAATTCAGTGGAAACCTTCGAAATCGACTACGACATGGTGATCGATCCCGCGCCGGTGGTGACGGGCGATAACATGCATCTCGACGTATCGGGCAACATTGAAGTTGAAGAGTTCTTCTGCAACGACTCACAGTACATCGGCAATGGATTGTGTTTGGGTAGCATTCCGGCGCAGTCCCTTACTGTGGGCTACGGAACTGTGAATGGCATCGATTTTGGTACGACGAACACCGATGCGAGCATTGTATTCCCGACGCCGGTAAACGTAAGCCAAGAAGTTGGCATTCAGTTTACTCTCGAACCCAATTCGTCTTTTGAAGGGTTGGATTCAAATTCGGTGGTGCTGTCTCTGGCTCCGGAACCGACGTCGTTGGGATTTGCGCTGCTGGGCTTGGTAAGTCTGTCGGGTTACCAGATTCGCAAGCGCTCGAAACGTTAAACACAATAATGTAGTTATGTCCTGGTTTAGGCCGCGGCTGGCTGCCGCGATTCTGGCGGCCGTCGCGGCGAACGTACTTTTAGCCGCTGTTTCTCCCGAAGCCGGGTCTTTCCTTTTTCAAACGTTTCCTTCCAAAGCATACGGTGCGAATCCGCAGAATTGGGCGATCGCTCAGGACCATCGCGGGATCATGTACTTCGGCAACAACGACGGCGTACTTGAATTCGACGGCATCAACTGGCGACTAATATCGCTCGGAAGCGAGGCAATTGTTCGGGCGCTGGCGGTAGATGCGAACGGCCGGGTGTATGTGGGCGCACGCGGGCAGTTCGGATACCTGGAAGCGGACAAGAACGGCGTTACTCGCTTTGTCCGGCTGGAAGTGCCGAAGGCGGATTCTAATTTTCTCGATGTATGGTCTGTGGTGCCGACGCCGGCCGGTGTCTATTTTGGAACCGACTCGAAGGTTTTCTTCCGATCAAACAGCGGAGAGATCAAAATTTGGCGGGCTAAGAAGCGGTTCGGGAGGATTTTTGCGCTGTTAGGCGAATTGTTCATTCCGGTTTTGGATGAGGGAATTCGCCGATTGGACGGCGACGATCTTGTGGCGGGGCCGCGCACGAGCTTTCCGGTTACCGATCCTCGATACTTGTTTATCCCAGGCGAACGTCCGTTGCTGGGAACAAGGCGAGCGCTGTTCAACTTTACGCTGAATGAGATCACGCCGTTTGCGAACGAAGCAAACGATTACATCAACGAGCACGAAGCGTTTTCGATGCGGCAGTTATCGAGCGGGGACATTGCCATCGGCACACGGTCGGGGGGACTGGTGCTGCTCGACCGGCAGGGGCACTTAGAGCGGATTCTGACCAGGAAGTCGGGGTTGACGAGCGAGTGGGTGACCCGTATCTATGAAGACCGCGATCACGGAATTTGGCTGGCGAGCAACAACGGGATTGTGCGCTTCAACCCGACACTTTCCACGTTTGGCCAAGCGGAAGGAATTCACGGGCAGGTGCTTTGTGAGGCGCGCTTCGGCGGCGCAATGTATATTGGCACGGCGCAAGGAGTGTTCCGGATGCGAAAGCCGGAGCAAGGGAGCGAGCCGTCGTTCGATGAAGTTGAAGACCTGCATGAGCAGGTAGTTGTGCTTTCTTCTCGAGGGGAGGACCTCTTGGCAGGCGCCGACCACGGCGTGTACCGGATCAGGGGGAACAAGGCGGAGCGTTTGGCCAAAGCCGATATCGGAGTAGTTTACGATTTGACCGCTTCGGCGCGAGGTCCGGATGTATTTTATAGCGCTGGACTGAGCGGCGTGCGGAAATGGCAGCAATCGGGGGGCAGTTGGAAACCAGGAGAGCCGGTTGGGGTAAAAGGGCAGGAATTCCGAACCGTTGTGGAAGATCCGGATGGAACGGTTTGGTCAACGACGAGGGGTGGAGTTTGGCATATTGACTTTGCGACCGAACCCGCGCGCACGCTGCGAGAGTTCACGACGGCCGATGGAATTCCGCCGAGCGATAGGTCGCTCTATTTGTTTCGCGGCCATGTGGTGCTGGCAACAGCAAAGGGACTGCTACGGTTCGACGAAAAGGCGGACCGGTTCGTACCGGATTTGGAGCTAGGGCCCGAATATGCCAACGGGACAAAGCCGGTTTCGTTGCTGCGCGAAGACCGCAACGGGAATGTTTGGATTACGGGTAACGGATACCATGATCTGATTGAGAACGAAGGTCATGATCAATTGCGGAGGTTTGCTTCGCCGATTGTGCCGGTGGGGGCGGGTATTCTTTGGTCGATTTTCTTCGATCCGGACGGAGTGGTTTGGGCTTCCGATCCGGACGGCGTTTTGTTCCGGCAGGAGGAACTCAACTTAAAGGAGTTAGGCAAAGCGCCGCCGGCGTGGCTGCGAGAAGTTTCTGTATTAGGGCAGAAGGAGCCTTTGTTTGGCGGCGATTCCGCAATAAAACCGATTCAGTTGGAGTATCGCGATAACGATTTGCGGTTTGAGTTTGCGGCGCCGTTTTACGATGCGCCGGGAACTCTGCTCTATCAATATCGATTGGACGGTAACGAAAAGCAGTGGTCGGAGTGGACGAAGGAAACAAAGAAGGAATACACGAATCTGTTTGAGGGTGCGTACCGCTTTCACGTTCGAGTACGCGACGTGCATGGTTCAGAGGGCGAGGAAGTGGTTTTTCCGTTCCGGGTTGAGCCGCCGTTTTACCGCAGGTGGTGGGCTTATGGCACCTACGTGGCGGCTTTTTTGCTGGCGGGCTGGTTGATTCTGCGCTGGCGGCTGGAGGCGTTAGAAGCAAAGAACCGCTGGCTTGAAGGAGTGGTGGAAGAGCGGACGGCGGAAGTGAGAGAAGAGCGCGATCAAAATGAAGCGCTGCTGTTAAACATTTTGCCGAAGCCGGTGGCGGCCGAGTTACGAACCAATGGCAGTGTACGGCCGACCACTTTTGAAGACTCGACCGTTTGCTTTAGCGACTTTGTGGGCTTTACGCTTTCGAGCGAGAAACTGCCGGCGGAGACGTTGATCAATGCGCTGAACGAATACTTCACGGCGTTTGACGACATCATTGGACGGTATGGGCTGGAGAAGCTCAAGACGATTGGCGACGCTTATATGTTCGCGGGCGGATTGCCGAACCGACGGCCCTCGCACGCGGTGGATGCGGTGCTGGCGGCGCTGGAGATGGCCGCGGTGGTGAACCGGTTGAGCCGTCCGGAGCAAGGCGTGAACTGGAAAATCCGCTTGGGATTGTATAGCGGGCCGGTGGTTTCGGGGGTGGTGGGTGTGCGCAAGTTTGCGTTCGATATTTGGGGCAATACGGTGAATTTTGCGGCGCGCATGGAATCGGCTGGGAAGCCGGGGCAGGTGAATCTGTCGGAAACGACCTACCAACGCGTGGCCCAATTTATTGACTGCGAAGCGCGCGGGCCGGTCCGGATTAAAGAAGGGCGGGAGATGGAGATGTACTTCGCCATTGGGCCGAAGACGGAGCTGATGCAGGGGCCGACGGTGGAGGGCGTGCCGCAGGTGTTTCGCGACGCGTATGAGAAAGCGTTTGGCGAAGCGCCGAAATCGTTTCCGGCCGCGGAACTATTAGACGAATGGCTGCAGGCGCGGATGGCCGTAGGGCCGAGTGAGCCGAAATGAGCGAGCGATGGCAACTAGCAGTTGAGATTTGGGGCGAGCGGGGTTCGATGCCGACTCCGGGTGAGAAGACGCTGCGGTATGGCGGGAACACGACTTGCATTTCGGTACGCTCGGCGGCGGGCGATCGGGTGGTAGTGGATGGCGGGACGGGGATTCGGAAGCTTGGCAAGCAATTGATGAACGAGCGGGAGATCGACCTTTTCTTCACGCATTTTCATTGGGACCATATTCAAGGGCTGCCTTTTTTTGCGCCGTTGATTCAGGGCGGGCCGAAGATCCGGCTTCATGCCGGCATTGGCGAGCGTGAGATTCGGGCGAGACTGGAGCGGCAAATGTCCGATCCGTTTTTCACGCTGGATTTTCATGCGACGAAGGCGGAGTGCGAGTTTCGAGAAATCGCGAACCAGGTGACACGCGTAGGGGAACTGACGGTGGAAGCGTTTCCGCTGAATCATCCGCAAGGGGCGTGGGGCTACCGAATTGCAAGCGACGGAGCAGCGGTGATTGTGGCGACGGATTTGGAACACGGGAACGCGACGCTGGATAAAGTCTTGCGCGAAAAGGCGGCAGACGCCGACGTGCTGATTTACGACGCGCAGTATACCGACGCTGAATATGCGAAGAAGGTGGGTTGGGGGCACAGCACGCCGAGCGAGGCGGCCAAGGTAGCGGCGGATGCGAAGGTGAAGAAGCTTTTGTTGTTTCATCACGATCCGGAGCGAGGCGACGATGAAATGGACCACATTGTGGAGCAGACGAAGAAGTTGTTTCCGGCGACTGAGGGCGCGCGGGAAGGGTCTGTGATCACAATTGCGGGAACCTGAGCGTCTCTAGTAGCCTCTAAGTTAGTCAGAGGACTCACATGCGCATTCGATTCTTGTCTATGCTGCTGGCCGGCGGCTTAGCGGCGAATTCTGCCGATCTTCCGGTGAAGCAAGTGACGTTGTACAAGCACGGTATCGGGTTTTTCGAGCGGGAGGGGACGGTGGCCGCAGGCGAAGAGGTGCGGCTCGATTTCAAAAACGGCGATATGAACGACGTTCTGAAGAGCCTGATTGTCTTCGATGCGAATGGGGGAAAGATTTCGGGGATTCGCTATGACTCGAATGCGACGCTCGAACAACAGCTCAGTAAGTATCCGTTTGTGATCGGCAACATGGAGATGTTGAGTGCGTTCTTGGACCGCATTAAGGGTGCACGGTTGGAAGTGACGGTGGGTGACGGCAAGCAGACGGGCGTGATTTTGGGGGCGCGGGCGATTACGACGGGTGCGCGCGGGAACCGGGAGGTGGTGAACGAGGAGGTGACGCTGCTGACGGATTCAGGAGCGATGGCTAATTTCGATTTGGCCGGCGTGAAGACGCTGCAATTGTTGGATGCGCATTTGCAGGAGCAGCTGAAGCAATATTTGCAGACGGTGGCGCAGGCGAATGCGAAAGATAAGCGCAGCGTGTATGTAGATGCGAGCGGGGCGGGGAACCGGAGTTTGCGGCTTTCGTATATTACGCCGGTAGCGATCTGGAAATCGTCGTACCGATTGAGTTTGGAAGCAGGGGCGAATTCGCGGCTGGAGGGTTGGGCGATTGTAGATAACACGACGGACGAGGATTGGAACGGCGTGAAGCTGGCCGTGGTTTCGGGGAGGCCAATTTCGTTTATTAGTTTGCTGGATACGCCGAGGTATGGGAACCGGCAGGTGGCGGAGTTGCCAGAGGATCGGGCGGCAGGGCCGGTGGTGTATGGAGGGGCGATTGGGACAGGGAATGGAGCGGGGATGGGCGGAGCCATCGGAGGAATGCCAGCGTCGGCACCTGTGACGGTGCCCGGCGCAGGGCTGAACATGGGCGAGCGGATGGAGACGCCGGCCATGAGGTTTGCGCCCGAGACGAAGCAAAAGATGAGATCGGTTCAGGAGAATTTAGCGCAGAGTTCGGTTGCGGGTGCGACGGGGGCAACACTGGGGGAATTGTTTGAGTACAGTTTTGCGGGACCGGTGACGATCAGGAAGAATCAATCGGCGATGCTGCCGTTTTTGCAGGACAAGATTGCGGTGAGGAAACTGCTGATCTACAAAGGGGACGAGGGGGAGCATCCGGTGAATGCGGCGGAAGTGACGAATACGACGGCGAAGACGCTGGATGGCGGGCCGATTACGGTCTACGACGACGGTGCGTATGCGGGCGAAGCACTGGTGGAGACCTTTAAGGCGGGTGATAAGCGGCTGATCGGGTATGCAGTGGATTACGGCACGCGCGTTGAGACGAATTCGGACGAAGGCGATCAGTATGTGCGGGAAATTTCGGCGAAGAATGGAGTTTTGCACATTCGCTATGCGGAGCGGGATGAGACGACTTACACGATCAAGAACGTAGACGCGAAGGCAAAGACGCTGATTGTGCAGCAGGCGGATGCGGGTTTCAAATTGCTTGCGCCGAAGCCGTTGGAGAAGACGGCGGATGCTTACCGATTCGAAGTGCATTTGCCGGCGAATGGGCAGCAGGAACTGAAGGTGGAGCTGGAGAAAGTGACGATGGAGGAGACGGCGGTGACGAGCGCGACGCCGGATGCACTGACGGAAATTGTTCAGAACAAACAGTTAAGCGAGAGTGGGCGGAAGCAACTTGCGGCGATAGTGGATTTGAAGGGCAAGATTGCGGAGGCGCAGGCGAATCTGGACGGGTTGACGAATCGGAACAACCAGTTGACGGAGGAGCAGAACCGGCTGCGGCAGAACATCGGCAGCTTGAACGAGGTGAAGGGTCAGGAAGAGCAAGTGCGGCAGTATGCGAGCCGGCTGGGGGCGAATGAAACAGAACTGGCGAAGCTGCGCGATGAGCGGGACGCGGAAGCGCGGCGGAAGAAGGGGCTGGAAGCGGAGTTGCGAAGCGCGATTGAGAAGCTGGAGTTTTGATCGGGCGTAGGCGAAGAGAAGGCGACTTTTACGAAACGGATGCGATGCTTTTCCGGTACGATTGCCGATCTTTTTGCCGGTTGATTTGGACGGGAAAAACTCGAACAAAAGTGGCGAGTTTTTCCCGCCTATAAATATTAAGTAAAAAGCGACGGTAAAAATTCGACAAATTTGAGGGGATTTTGGCGAGTTTTTCCCCTTTTTTGCAAGCGCTTTCCGCCGCTGAAAATGCCGGTTGATTTTGAAGAGATGAAATGAGTGTGCCCGGGAGGCTAGGAGTGTGAGCTGGCGGCAGATCTGGCGGCGGTAGCGGCGTTGCGGGATGGATCGACACACTCCGAGTGCGGGCGGTGGAGGCGGGAGGACTATTCTGATTTCAAACATCCGGGCGAACGCTGTGCGATCGGTGAGGAAGACACAACGCCCAACCGAGAACAGGATACCGTGAAGGGCGTGCGGAGTTGCAGAGGTTGTTTTAGCGAAGTGCTTTGGTTTCAGTGGTTTGAGTGCCGAAAATAAAGTTGCTTCGGCTGTGATCGAAGTTTTTGGGCGGGGACTAGTCGAGGTTGGCGAAGAGATCGGAAAGCGTGAGACGGATTGAAGTTCCTTCGATTTGGAACGCGCCGTTTTCGGGTTCGCGGAAATCACCGGTGCCGCAGATGTAGCCGCGGCGATTGGCGGGGTCGATGATCCAGATATTGGCAACACCGAACAATCGATAATCATCGATCCGGTCTTGGAGGCTGTGGAGGGTGTCGTGTTTGGAAAGCACTTCAATGCAGGCGAGGGGTGGCTGAGTGAAAACGGGTTCAGGCTTCAGGTCGCGGGATATCAGGCAGATATCGGGTATGCGGAAGCGAGTGGGAGAGACCCGCATGCGCTGCTCGGGAAGGACGCGGATGTTCCATTCGCGTTCGCGCTGGCCAAACCAGAGGATCAGGGCGCGCTGCAAGTTGCTGTGATCGAATTCGCCCTCATTGCGTTCGACTAAGAGGCCATCGAGCATCTCCCGATCGGGGCGGTAGGACGTCGCCAGATGTTCGCCGATCGAAACGAGCGATGCGGTCGCCATGGTTTTCTGTTCTTCATCTTAATACGAAGGCGGCATTAGCAATTCGTCGGCTACTTGTGGATTTTAGCTTTGCGGCGAGCTTAGCCGTCTTCGCAGCCGGACGCTCGTTTCGACAGTTGCGTGCGGGTTTGGGCTATGATTTAAGTTCCTCGGTTAGGGTAATTCAAATTAATGGCAGAGTCCGCTGTCTCTCGCCTCTTGCAGCGCGCGAAGATCGCTTATTGGTCCGGCTCTGATACGAGCCGCGATATTCAGATTCGCCGAGCAGCACGACCCGGGACTTGGCTTTACGTAACGTTTCTCTGCGTTGCCGCGCTCGCGACGGACTATCCAGAAGCGCACCCCAAAGTATTTTTCGTGTTTGCCTTGTTGATTTTCGCGCAGAGCCTGGCGCGGGGATTGCTTGTTTATTTGCCGCGGCGTTGGTTCTCTAGCATCGACAAATGGGAAAGCGCGGTGTGGTTTGTGGTGCTGGCAACCGCTCTGACCTGGGGATCGTTTCTGGCGGTAACCCTCTCTTTGTATGGTTTGTCCGCCATTCCGTCGCTGCTTCTGATTGTTTGCACGGTGGGGACGACGACTGGGGCGATTACCGCTTTTAGTCCGCACCTCTTTCTTTTGAGTGCCGATGTGATGGTGCTGCTGGTACCGGCGATTTTTGTCGAACTCGATATTGGGGGCGCCTTGGGACGGTCTTTCGCCGCGATGAGCGTTGTCTTTCTCGCGTTCCTGTTGTGGCAAAGCAGACTTCTCAATAAGGCACATAAGAGACGCGTCGGCACGCTTCGTCTGCTAGGGCAGCGAAGGAAGGAACTCGAGGAGCGCATCAGCGAGCGCACGGTGGAATTGATTCAGGCCAAAGAACTGGCCGAGGCGGCCAACCGCGCCAAGGGCGAGTTTCTGGCCAAAATGAGTCATGAAATTCGCACGCCGATGCACGGCATTTTGGGAATGACCGCGCTGGCTCAGGAGCATACGAATCCGATTGAGACTCAAGCTTGCCTCGAGGACATTAAGACCTCGGCCGAGTCTCTGCTGCAGGTTATAAACGACATTCTCGATTTATCCAGAATGGAAGCGAAGAAGCTTTTCATAGAGGAGCGTCCTTTCTCACTGGCGGAGTGTGTTGAGAAAAGCGTGCGGGTGCTTTACTTGAAAGCGCGCGAAAAGGGCTTGCCGATTCATGTGCGGATTGCCCCAGAGCTTTTAGGCGAACTTGTGGGAGATAGCCTGCGTGTGCAGCAGATTCTGACCAATCTAATTCACAATGCGGTGAAATTCACCGAGAGCGGCGCGGTTACCATTACGGCCAGATCGGAAATAACGCTCGATGACTCAAGCATTCACATCACAGTTGAAGACACGGGCTGCGGCATTCCGGAAGACAAGCGGGAGCAGATCTTTGAAGCCTTCAGCCAGGCGGACGGATCAACCACGCGAAGATTTGGCGGCTCGGGGCTTGGGCTGACAATCTCGGGTCAATTGGCGCGACTCATGCGAGGGAAAATATGAGTGGAAAGCAACGTTTCCGGCGGCAGCACGTTTCACGTTCGTCTTCCGCTGAATCGGCCGAAGACGGAAGCGGGGGCGAGAGTGGCTCATGTGTAAGACGGGCTTGGAATCAGTTCTTGAGCAGCAGAGCCCTTATTGCGGATAGTCACGCGAGGGGAAAGCGGAGAAGTCCCACGTGTCTTTCCAGTTCACCGTAAGCGCGCGCTTCACGGGATCGATTTCAATCGGCAACCAGATGTGAGTGGCCACTGTGAAGTCCGGAATATCCGCGCCGGAAACGGCGCCAAATCGATCTGCCATGAAGATGAAGGCATGAAGTTTCGCTTGAACCCGCAGGATGAAGGTAGTTTGCCCGTCATAGGTCGTCTGCTGTCGCGAGCCTTTTGCAAAAGGACCTCGAGGCGTCCATGGCCCATCGATCGAAGACGAAGTGAAGTATGTATTCTGATTGGGGAACCATCCGGTAAGCCGGGACGCGAGCAGATAATAAGTTCCACGATCCTTTAGGAGTGCCGGCGCCTCTCCTTCCGCTCCTTGCATGATCTCAACGTGAGCCGCGCAGGTATAGCTGGCGCCCAGCTCATAGAGTAAGACACGCGAATGAGCAGTAATCAAGTAGGCTTTGCCATCGTCGTCTTTGAAGAGCGTCATGTCGAAAGCGCGGATACGCTCCGGTGAATCTGAGGCAGCAGACTTCCACTCCGAATCGCGGCGTCCGGTGCCAGCGGCCCAGGGACCTGCCCAGAGCCCGGCGGCGTTCGGCTTCCCGCACCAGCCGAGCTTTCCCATAAAACGGAATGGACCCTGAGGCCGATCCGCCTCCGCATAGACGACATCGTTGACTGTCTCGAAATCAGGAGCTGTTAGAGCCGCCATTAGAACGTATTTCCCGGTTCTATCGTTTCTAATGACCTTGGGGCGGACCAGTAGATTGGCTGGCTGCAGCAGATCTGCAGGGGCGTAACCGACGTCGGCCAATTGGTTGGGCTCGGCCTTCCAGTGAAGCAGGTCGCGCGATGAATAGATTGTGACGCCCACGTTCAAGAGCCACGCAAACCCTTGCTTCGGCAGAGTGCCCGGCGGAATTCGAGGCGCCCTGAAGTCCATTCCGTACCAGTAATAGACGTCATGGTCAAACAGCAACCCGCCCGCGTGCGACTGAATGGGTTTCCCGGCGTCGTCAAGCCACACTTGGCCAGGTGCGAAAGATGACTGGGCCTTCGCTATGAAAACCAGCAGAAAGGACAGGAGCAGAAAACGAAAACGCGGGAAGCGCGTGGGCGAGATACGCATATAAAAGACCCTCATTGCTGAGCGCCAGATTCCGCCTTCAAGTATACGTCCGCGCGCGAATATGGAGGTCTTTGAGTCGTCCGGATTCCGTATCGTAGTTTGTTGGGCATACCCGGAACAGCTTGAATTACCAGTTGAGCACGTAAGCAACAGTGGAATGGCTGGTTCGATCACTTATATGAAGCACCCGGAAATCGTGTGGCTCATCGTGAAGCGCCTCAAACGCGTCTGCAACTAGCCGAGCTCGACAAAGCATCTCGTCATCAGTTTGAGCAGGACGAGGTTTTGTGAAAAGCCCATGGCTTAGCGATATCGTGTTTGGCACTTTGTTTATCTCGATCCGCCATCCCAGAGAACTCATGTGACTGCGGAAGTTGGACCATGCCACCTCACGCTTTGAGGCGCTCCAGGGTTCAAACTGTCCCTGACGCTGAATGACGTTTCTGATGCCGGCTCGACTCAACGCCAAGTGGGTGTTAGATGCAATCTTCGCGACTTCTTCATCCGATAATTGCTGTTGTCCGTCAATCACCGCCGCCGGGATCGAAATCGTGTAATAAAGCTTCGAAAGCTTGCCACTGAAAAGTGCGGGAAACTCAAGGACTTGATTTCCTACTAGGTAGCGAATGATGTAGTCATCTCGCAAAAAGTACCAAATTTCGACGGTGGCCGCGTCGATCGATAACCGCTTTTCTAAGGACACCTGAAACTGGCCACGTTGCATTTGCTCTCGCACGGTATTGAGTATAGAATTAGCGCCATTCTTGCAACTTGGCTCATCAAAGCGGAGTGACCGTAGGGGCGAAGCGATGAATTCGCTGGTAAGCTGATAGCAAGGATGCGCTCCGCTTCGTACTGCAATATCTTTTGCTAACGTGCTCCGTTCCAACGCCTGTATCATGCCACCTGCGCAATTGGTGCGTGAAGTGAGCACAAATTTCCGCGGAGATCCCTGCGAGCGACGCGCCACTCACAAAGCTTGAATTAAACGACGCGGGACGTAAGTTCTATTGGGGGAAGTGCCGGTCGGAAGTGCGGCGTCGGCTGCGACGTGAAGCCTACTGTCGCCACCAGCAAAGTGAACTAGGGAGGGATTCCCATCGGCGTTATCAGCAGCGCGATCGAGAGCGGGCGGCGCAACCTTCCGGGACAGATCAAGGTATCGGCAAACTGCCTGATGGGTGTCACGGAATTATCAGACGTCGGCAAAACGCTCTGGCTGGGATGATCGGTCGCCGGGCGGGCAGGAAACTTCTGGCGCAGTCCTACTCGCTTTCTGGGAGGGTCGAACGTTCGAAAGACCCGATTTACATAGTATGATTCCACCCGTTGTATGTGAGCCGATGCTGGTGATCTTTGGATTTTTCGGGCTGTGAGCTAAATCTGCAGGAGCTATGGCTCGCCGATGTCGAAGCGCTTGATGAGGCCGGCTTCGATTTGAAAGACGTGGTCGAGGTAGCGATCGGCGAGGAGTTTGCCTTGTAGATCGTGCACGACCTGATGGACGTTGACGAGAACTGCGCCGGCGGCGGCGTCATCATCATCTGCGCTTTTGAAGCCAATGGGTTCAACATGGGGATCGATCATGGCCCACTGACGTGTCCAATAGCGGCGCACTTCGTCGCGACCGTGGACGTAGCCGCCTTCCATGCCGTTGGCCCAAGTGACGTCGGGTTGCATGGCGGCGAGAACGCTTTCCATGTCGCGAGCGTTAAAGCGTTCGTAAAGGCGGGTCAATAGATCGATTTGCTGAGACGATGGCGCCAAAACTCAGGCTAGCAAAGCGAAAATCACTCGTCGCGTAACACTTGCAGTGGATCTGACAAGGCTGCACGGCGAGCGGGTAGAAAACCGGCGATGAGCGAGACGGCGGAGAGTAGCAGCACGGCGGCGATGGTAGAAAGGGGGTCGCTGGGCTGGATGCCGTAGAGTTCGCTGGTGATGAAGCGACTGAGGGCGAAGGCCAAAGGAATGGCGACGGCGATACCGGCGAGAATCAGCGTGATGGCTTCGCGCAGAACGAGCCAGACGACTTTACTCGCTTCGGCGCCGAGGGCGACGCGAATGCCGATCTCGCGGGCGCGATGGGCCACCATGTAAGACATCACGCCGTAGAGCCCGAGCACGGCGAGCGCGACGGCGAGGATAGTGAAAGCGGTTGAGAGCGAAGCGATCAAGCGCTCAGTAATCAGAGATTCTTCCAATTGATGATCGACGGTTTTCATGTCAGTGACGGGCGCTTTGGGTTCCAGGTCATGCACGATGCGTCTGGCATCGGCAAACACACTTCCCGGATCGCCCTTGACGCTGAGGTAGACCGTGCCGCCAAGGGTCCGCCCCTGCGGGGCACAATAGTAGACCTGCCGCGAGTGTTCTTGACGCAAATCCTGATAATCGATATCGTTCACCACACCGACTATTTGGAGATCTTTGGGAACGGTGAAATCGTAACCGCGGCCGATATAGTGCCCTAGCGCCGATTGGTTGCCGAAATAGTGAGTTTCGAAGCTCTTACTAACAACGATTACCTTGGGCGCGCCGTCTAGATCGCTCTCGCGAAAGAGACGCCCAGAGAGAAGGTGGATGCCGAGTGTTTTGAAATAGCCAGGACTTACTCGATTGATGTAAGCATGAACTGACTCATCTTCCGGCTTATTGTCGCGTCCCGCCACCAAAATGTTGCTTTCCCAGTCGCTGTCGGCCAGGACCGGATTTGTGGCCATACCGGCGGCGCTTACTTCGGGTAAGTGTTCGAGGCGAGACTCCAACTCGGCGAAGAATGTGTGGGCGCGATTCGGATCATAGCCGATAGAGCCTACATCCACATTGAATTGGACCAGATTGCCGGTGGTGAATCCGGGATTCAACGAATGCAGATTGGCCAGGCTGCGAACAAAAAGGCCGGCGCCGATGAGCAAGAGCAGGGAAAGGGTGATCTGAGAGGCAACTAAGATCTTGCGAAAGTTGACTTGACCGCTGCCACCGCTGACACTGGTGGCTTTTGCCTTGAGTGTCTCCGCGACATTCGGGCGCGCGGCTTGGAGCGCTGGAATCAAACCAAAGGCGATACCGGTGAGCAGTGACACAACGATGGAGAAGCCGAGTACGCGCCAATCGGGCGCGCTGGTGAGCGTGTAGCCGCTCGGAGTATCAGGCAAAAAGCTGAGCAGACCGCGCACGATTCCGATGGCCAAGGCTATGCCGGCGGATCCACCGAGAACGGCAAGCCAGAGGCTTTCCGTCATCAATTGCCAAATGATGCGGCCACGGCTGGAGCCAATGGCCAGGCGTACGGCAATTTCCTTTTGCCGGACCGCGGCTTTGGCGGCCAACAGACTCGCGAGATTGGCGCAGGCAATCAGAAGCACAAAAGCCGATACACCGATCAGCACCAAGAGCGGCCGCTGATAACGCTGACGCAAGACGGCGTTGCCCTGGCCACCCGGAATTACATTCAGCCACATTGCCAAGTACTGCTGTCTGTCATACGGCGTTGCGTGAACGAAACCCGGTTCGAGTATTTCCGCTTTCAAAATTTGGTGAAAGAGCGGTTGCAAGGCGGCTTTCGTTTGCTCAAGAGACATGCCTTCTTGCAAACGGCCGTAGGCGTTCAGCCAGCGCAGGCGTGGATTGAACATGGCGCTGAAATCATGGTGCGGGAAAAGCGCGGGCGTTAGGGTGACTGGGACGAAAATCGAACTGGGCAAGCCGGGTTCCAAACCGTAGAAGCCGGGCTGCGCGACGCCGATGACCGTCACGGGGTAGTTGTTCACTAATAACCGGCTGCCGATGACTTGCGCACCTTTACCGAAGTGGGTTTCCCAGTAGGCGTAGCTGAGGACTGCGACCGGGCTGGAAGTCTGATAGACATCGTCACTGGCAGTGAAGACTCTGCCCGCGGCGGCTTTGATGCCGAGGAGAGAAAAGTAATTACCCGAGGCCAATTCGCCATTTACTGAATCGGAATCGCTCTGCGCTGAAACAACGAAATCGAGGGGGCGCGCGCACATCATTTGCTTGAGTGCCTGGTTGCGGTCGCGGAAGATCTCATACATCGGGTATGACATGGCGTTCGCGCCGTTGTTGTCGCCGTAGAAGGCGCCGCCCTCGTCTCTGAGAATCACGACGCGCTGTGGATCTTTGACGGGCAAAAGACGGAGGATGAGTTGATCGATGAGACTGAAAATCGCGGTGTTAGCGCCGATGCCGAGGGCAAGCGTGAGAACGGCCGTTACGGCGAAGAGCGGGGCTTTGCGGAGTTGGCGAAAGACGTAGGCGGTATCTTGCAGGAAGGCTTCGAGGGGCTGGAATCTACTTTTTTCGCGCAAATCGTTTTTGGTTTTGGTCGCGCCGCCGAATTGCCGGTGGGCGGCGTAGCGGGCTTCTTCCGGAGACATGCCTTGACGGATGAGGCGGTCGGTGAGAAGGGAGAGGTGGGTTTGTACTTCTTGGTCGAAATCGGTTTCGAAGGTGTGACGATGGGCGAGCGATCCGCGCAGACGGGCGATTTGCTCTTTAAGAATTTGGAAAAACCGGGTCACTCGCCACCGCCTTCTGCTTGTAGTACTTTTCCGATGACGCCGGAGATACGCTGCCAATTGTCGGTCTCTTCGGCAAGCTGTTTGCGGCCGGATTTTGTTATGGCGTAGAACTTGGCCTTGCGATTGTTTTCGGATACGCCCCAAGTGGCGGAGATCCAGGCTTGCTGCTGGAGCCTGAGTAAGGAGGTGTAGACGGTGCCTTCGTTTAATTGGAGGACCTCTTCGCTTAATTGCTCGATACGGCGGGCGATGCCGTAACCGTGGAGGGGGCCCATGACGTCAAGGGTTTTGAGGATCATGAGATCGAGAGTGCCCTGCAGGACTTCGGAGCGTTTAGAGTCAAGCGGTGTTCCTTTGGCCATTGCAAAGGAGAATAGCATATTATTGGGCCGCCTGGAAAGGCAGCCTGCCGGCAGGAATGCGCGCCCGACGGCGAGTCCGCTTCTCGGATCGATGTGGGTTGGGTATTTGGGAGTCGCTCTCGGGTCAGTTTTCTTGAGTTCGTGCTTCATGGGCTCCGAGTCGGGCGCGACGACCACGACTACTACCACCACGACAACGCCGCAGATTTCGCTGCGCACGACGTCGATGGTGGTTGGACCGGCGGCGGGGACGGCCGGGGCGGCGATCGTTACGAGTGAAAATGGCGCCGCGGTAGCGTGGACGGCCAGCACGAATACGAGTTGGATTCACCTCACGGATACGGCCGGAGCCACTGCGGCGCTCGGTTCGGTAGCGAGATTTACTTATGACGCGAACACGGGCGATACGAGGACGGGCACCATTGGCTATCAGAGTTCCGCGTATTCGGGCACGCTGACGGTGACGCAAGCCGGAGTCGGATATGTCGCGACGCTGCCACAGGCGACGACGCTTGTCACGGTTCCGAGCTTAAGCGCATTTGCGGTCGATCTAGCGGGGAATGTCTACTATGTTCCGAATTACTTTGCGAACACTTCGGCGACGCTGGAGGAATGGGTGGCGTCGACCGGCAACACGACGGCGTTAAGCGTTCCGGCGGCGACGCAATGTCAGGGAATGCTCACCGAAGCGAGCGCGTTGTACGTGAATAACGCGGGCACGATCGTCGGCGATCAGTCGGGAGTGTGTGCGTCGGCATCTACGACGGAAGCGGTAGACTACACGGTGCAGTGGACGGAAGGTAGTTTGCAATCCAATGTGATTGATAATGGAACTCCCGGGTTGCAGTACTATTGGGCGGGCGTGACGCCGGATTGGATGGGCAACAGCTATGCGGCCCTTTCCACAGAGGGCGCCGGGCCTACGACGGCTACGACGAGCGTTGAGGCCGATGGAGCCAGCGGTTTGACGTCGATCACGACGATTCCGAATTACGTTGCCACGGGGTTTACGGGCGACACAAATTACGACCTTTTCGTGACCGGAATTTCAACGGTGAACTCAGGTGTGAGTAACTACACGATCATGAACGTGAATGCGACGACGGGGGCAATTACTCAGGTGGCGAACCTGGGCAACACAATTACCAACAGTTTGGCCGTTGACGCATCGGGGAACCTGTATTTTCTGGTGCAGGATCCGGCGGCGCAGAGTGCTTCGACTTACTTGAATTACTATCTGGCGGAATGGAGTCCGAGCGCAGGGAAGCTGACGCAGCTATCGGCGACAGGGGAATTCGCGCAGATTTATGGAGACGGCGTGGGCGATATTTATGCCGAAACGCCACAGCGGGATATTCAGGTATTCACGCCGGTTTTTGTGGATACGGCGGTTGTCAATGAACCGGGGCACGCTGGATCTGACCAACTACCGCCGGTGCTTCCGAACACTGCGCAATATACCGCCGTGAGCGATTCGACATGGCTGACGGTTACGGGACAGAGCGACGGGGTGGTGAGTTTTTCGTTTACCGCCACGACGGCGGCGCGGACGGGGCACATTACGATTCTGGGGCAATCGATTCCGATATCGCAGGCCGCGCCGTAGTCAGGCAACTGGGAGTTCATCGGGCTCGTGAGAGAATTCTTCGAGAAAGGAACGATGATGCCTGATGTTTCGAGACGAGAAGCGTTGCGAAGGGCGGCTGGGTTGGCCGGGATGGTTGGATTGGGGGGAACTGTGAGCCATGAACTTTTGGGAAACCCTTTGGGATTGCCGATTGGGTGCCAGACTTACCCGGTGAGGGCACAGATTAAGACCGATTTTCCGGGCACTTTGAAAGAGCTGGCGGGGGCGGGATTTCAGGAGATTGAGCTTTGTTCGCCGGTGGGGTATGCGAAGGCGGGTTTTGAATCGGTGGGGCAGCATAAACCGGCGGAGATTCGCACGATGTTGAGTGACTTGAATTTGACTTGCGAGAGCAGCCACTTCACGATCAATGAGCTGAGGAAGGATTTGGCGGCGAGCATTGCGTGGGCGAAAGAGCTCGGCTTGAAACAGATGATGGTTCCGACTTTTGGCGGGCCGAAGAACCCGACGATGGATGATGTGAAGCGAGTGGCGGAGGAGTACAACAAGATTGCGGAACAAACGGCGCAGGCTGGGATGCAGCAGGGTTTGCATAACGAAGATTTTGAAATGACTATGGTGGACGGGAAGCGGACCTATGATTTGCTTTTCGATTTACTGGACCCGAAGCTGGTGACGTTTCAATTTCAGGTTTCGACGATCAGCCGCGGGTTTGATGCGGCGGAATATTTCATGAAGTATCCGGGGCGGTTCATCTCGATGCACGTGCAAGGGTGGAATGCGCAGGAGCACAAGATAGCCGCAGTGGGGCAGGATAGTTTGGATTGGAAAAAAATATTTACGGCGGCGAAGACCGGGGGGATTAAGAACTACTTTGTCGAGATGGATTTCGAACTGATGAAAGCCAGCGTGCCGTATCTACGGAGTTTACAGGTTTAAGTCAAATAGTCTTTGCGAACGGGCGGGTCGATGTAGGCGTTGGCTTTTTCGGAGCTGGTGATGCGCATGTTGGCTGTGTCCCAGGCGAGGAATTCGCCGGGCAGGCGTTGCGCGATGCAGCCGAGGAGAAACGCTTCGGTGACCGGACTTTCGTTTTCGAAGCTGGCGTTGGGGGCGGGCCCACCTTTGCAAGCAGCGAGCCATTGATCGATGGCGAGGTCGTGGGGGCCCTCACTGTCGTTGTGGGTTTGCGACGGGTGGAACTGATATTTGCTGGTTTCGGGATAGACGTGCGGCCGGGTGCCGTTGAAGCCTCCGACCAGGACGCCTTTATCGCCTACATACATGATGCCTTCGCCGTCGGTGGAGGGTTCCCAGAGTTTTTGATCTTCCTTGCTCAGGCCGGCGGGGCGGGCGGGACGTAGGCCGCCGTCATACCAAGACATCCGGACGGCGGGGCGGCCATTGGCTTCGGGGAAGTTGAGATAGACGGTCGAAGCTTTTGGGAAAGTTTCGAGATAGGATTCGCTGCTGCTGGCTTCGACTGACAGAGGCGGCGTGAGGTCGAGGATCTTGAAGACGCCGGCGAAACTATAACAGCCCATGTCGCCGAAGGAGCCGTCGCCGAAATCGTACCAGCCGCGCCATACGAAGGGAAGGTACGCCTTATTGAAGGGACGTTCGGGCGCGGGGCCGACCCACATGTCCCAATCGAGGCCGGCGGGGATGGGATCGACTGTAGCGGGGCGATCGACACCCTGCGGCCAATAGGGACGGCTGGACCAATTGTGGACTTCGCGAACAGTGCCAATGGCGCCATCGGCGAGCCAGGATTTGATGGCCAGAGTATTTTCGGTGGATGGATTGTTGACAGTGATGGCGGCGGCCAATTTTTTTTCACGAGCGAGGGCGGCGACGCGGCGGGCGTCGGCAATGCTGTGCGTCATCGGCTTTTGGCACAGGACGTGTTTGCCATGGTGCATAGCGGCGAGGGAGATGGGCGCGTGCCAGTGGTCGGGCGTAGCGATGTAGACGGCGTCGAGATCTTTTTCTTTGGTGAGTAAGTCGCGGTAATCTTTGTAAGCTGTGCACTTACCGCCGGCTTCGGAGGATTTTCGAGATTCGTAATAAGCGTCAACGAGACGGCGGGCGGGTTCGCGGCCACCCATGCCGAGGCTGGTGCTGAAATCGTGAGTAAGTTGCACGCGGCCGGGCGAGGTGAGATCGGCGCCCCAATTTTCGTAGCCGGGGCCGAGGAGTCTACGGGCGGATTTGAGAAGTGCGTTGTCGCTGTATTCGACGTAGTTCTGGCCGCTCTCATTGCAGTCGCAAACGGCGACGACGCGGACATCGGGGCGAGCGAGCAACGCCATGGTGATGGCCATGCCTTGGCGGCCGAGGCCGATGGAGGCGAGAGTGACTTTGTCGCTGGGAGGGACGAAGCCGGCACCACCGAGGACGTGGCGGGGAACAATGAAGAAGGCGGTTGCAGCGGCAGCGGTGCTTTGCAGGATATCTCTGCGAGAGACGTTATTCACAGGAGGAAGCTCCTTTTGTCGGACACCAGCGTATCAAAGGTTGACGTCGTCAGGCAGAACGGCGGACGACAAAATAAGGGCTGTTTGTTCTTTCCGCGTTGAAGCCGGGATAGAGCCAGGCGTTGGCGGCGGTTCGAATCTC
>CAVYUL010000007.1:0-69597 GCA_963771405.1 Bryobacterales bacterium | reverse complement strand
GTTGTGTACTGGTACCGCTTACGAGTACGTATTGCTACCATCCAGCGAGTAGCTTCCCGAAAACGAAGGGTCCTGTAAATGAACCAAATCAATGCCGGATAAAGGATGATGGTGCTTGACCGGACAAGCCAAGACGCGCCGAACAATACGCCCACCGCCAAGGCCGTTTTCCAAGACGTTGGCCGAACAGCGACGGCGAGAGCGCACATCCCCAAGGCAGTACAGAGGCCGTCCGGCAATATCGACAGCGAATCCGCGATGTTCGCGGGGAATAGAGCCACCAGGAAAGCGACGGCAAGGGGAAAACGCCAGTCGGGTTTGTAATTGTGGACGAGAAAGAAAACTCCCACCAGGAGCAGGACATTCGCGAAGGCTGAAATTATCAGACCGGCGCGGGCCGCTTCCACGTGTAAAGAAGTAGAGAGACCTGCAACGAGGAGCGGATAGCCGGGGTTAGCGTTATGAAAGGGCATAGGCAGCTTTTCTGGATTCAAGAAAAGCAACCAATTTCCCAGGTTGACCAACCCGTACCCTTGCCGAATCTGGTCGGCAAGGGTGCAAATATATGCGCTATCGTGGCTTAAACCACCGACGATCGACGGATCCGAAGGGATGAGCAAAATTCGGATCACAGCATAGGCGAGAATCAGTAACAACGTGACTCTTGCGCCCCGAGTAGCGAGACGATTCTCTGGCAACGAAACTAGGTTAGCAACTCTCCAAACTAAGAACGAAGCGTGACGGGCACGCCTTTTCGCAAGCGTTACTCTTCAAGGCTGCTGTCTCCCTTTTCAGAGGGATATAGCCGCCGCTAGAATTGAGCTATGCCGGGTGTACAGCTCATTTCCGAAACTTTGATTGACGCGGTGTCGCAGCGAGCGGCAAGTTCTCCGCGCCGGCGCATGAATCATAATTTTCATGGGAACATGGAGGAGAATCCGCACCGGTTCTTGAACGTGATGCTCAAAGATACCTACGTACGGCCACATCGCCATTCGGAGCCGCCGAAAGCCGAGTCTTTTATCGTCCTGGAAGGCGCGGCGGATGTCATAATCTTTGACGACAATGGATCGATAGAGGCGCGCTATATGCTCGGCGCAACATCAGGCGAGGGCCATTTGTGGGGCGTGGATTTAGCGCCGGGGATATGGCACACGATTGTGCCCAGAACCGAGCGAGTGGTTTGCTTTGAAGTGAAGCCGGGGCCTTGGGTACAGGCTACGGACAAAGAATTTGCTTCTTGGGCGCCTGCCGAGGGAGATCCGGCAGCGTTGGAGTATCAACGTTCGCTTCTTACTGACAACGCTTCTTAGCGCCGCTCCGGAGAAGGGTCTCAGCGACCTCAGGAAAGTTGTTCTGAACAGCCGCTTCGTAAGGGCTCACGTGGTTCGTTGCGCATAAATTTGGATTCGCGCCGCGCTTGAGCAAAAGGGCTACGACCGAACCCTTGCCAAACGAAGCGGCCGGGTAAAGGGCAGTGCCGCCCGATTCCCTGTTTTTCTGATCGATAGAAGCACCGTGATCGAGCAAAGTCTCCATGATCGGCGCGAACCCTTTGAGCGCGGCGTCGGTAAGCGGGAAGGTGCCGTTGCGACCAGCAAGATTTGGATCGGCGTGATTGTTCAGCAAGACATCCACTGCTTTCTGCGAGCCGGCAAACGCCGCCGCATCGAGTGGGGTTGCGCCTGATGGCAGGGAGTCATTCGGGGAGGCTCCGTGATGCAGAAGGGCTTTGAGTAACAGAGGCTCCTCTTTGGAAACAGCGCTACTGAGGGCAGCTGCGAGGAATTGCGGCGATTGCGTTTCCTTGGGTGATGCGTCAAGCAATAAGACCGCAGCGTCTTCGTGCGCCATACGAACGGCATTTTCCAGTGGTGTGCGGCCGTTCTTGTCAGCGATGGACAGATTGGGGTTGAAGCGCAGAAGGTAAGAGACAATCTTCGTTTGCCCTTGGTAGGCGGCTTCGTTGATCGGAGTCGCGCCGGTCTTCGGCTCCGGCGCATTCAAGGGCGCGCCGTGAGCCAGCAGAATCGCGGCTGTATCGAGAAATCCGGTCCAAATGGCCTCATCTAAAGGACTGCTTCCTTCGGCATCGCGCGCATTGACTTCGGCACCTTTTTCGAGCAGTAGCTGCGTTACATCTAAATGGCCAATTGCGTTATGGAGAGCCGTACGGCCGGTAGGCCCAGGCTCATCAATGCGCGCGCCTGCTTCCAGAAGCATCGCCGCAATTTGCCGGTTCCCCGACTCAGCCGCGGACTGCAGCGCCGTGCCCGGAAAACGCTCGATGTCGATAGGCTTCTTCGCCTGGCGATTCGGATCTGCATGGTGGGCGAGAAGCAGTTCCACAGCTTTCGCCTGATTGAAAGAAGCGGCGTAATAGATAGGTGTGTGACCGTAGCGGTCAGTCTGATCGGGACTGACGCCGGCAGCGAGCAGCATCTCAATCGTTTTCGTATCTCCGACCCTTGAAGCTTGGGCGAGTGATTCGATGAATTGAGTTTCGACCGCAGGCAAGAAAACCGTTAGTGACAGGAAGTACGCCAGTCGGTACATCAGTCCTACTTTGTTCTACAACGTTCCGCGACGCTGGGGGCGGTCATGCATGACAAGGGCCTATACTAAGAGCCGTGACCGCTCTGGCTGACCCATGTATGCTGAGAATCCAGCCGCTGACTGCGGCCGAGTTCGCTCCCTATGGAACCACACTTGGCGCTCAGCGCCCCGATTCTCTCCCGTCAGCAATTAATTTCTGGGCCGAACATTCGTTTCGCTCTGGTTTGCCTGAGACCGAGGTGCTGCGGGTGGTCTACTCGAATGCAGACTGTATGATCAACAGTCTCGAATCCCACCATCTGACGGAGCAAGCGCTCCTGCCGATCACAGGCCCAATTGTTCAAATTGTCGCGATCAGCCGCTCTGAAAGCTCGAAGATCGTTGATCTTTTTTCCCTTCGGGCTTTTTACATAGCTGTTGGCCAGGGTGTTTGTATGGCTCCGCGCTGCTGGCATACGACCCGCGTTGTCACCCCGGGCGAAGCACAGTGCGTAATGCTGACCCGAGCCTCGACTACGGCGGACCTAATGGCCCACCTAACAAAAGGCTCGCCGCTGTCTGAGAGTACGATTGTGGCCATAAGCCCTGCCGCGCAACTGGAGATGTCTTCGGGCTGCGAGTAACAGTAGCAAGAGATGGGCGAATACGTGAGCCGAAGGCAGCCCTCATCAAACGAATCCTATTTTGCGCTGCAGCGTCCTCCTCCATGCCAGAATGAAAGTGCGCTTCGCATGTTGACGGCCACAGCTTACGACACCCACGTGGAACAACTCTTCTCCCGCCTGCACGAACTACATAATCTCCTGACGGGCGCGGGAATCCCCTACCGCATCGTAGGCGGCTTGGCAGTTTTCCTGCATGTCTCCGAACGCGATCCCATTCGCGCCCGCCTTACTTCAGACATCGATGCTGCCGTCCGCCGCCAGGATTTAGAGTCAGTTATCGCAGCAGCCCAGCAAATCGGATGGAATTTTCGGCACGTCGCGGGCATCGACATGTTAGTCGAGGGATCTGAACCCAAGGTTCGATCGGCCGTTCATTTAGTCTTTCTTGGGGAAAAAGTGCGCCCCGACTACGTCGAACCCGTTCCCGCCTCCATGCCGGAACGAACAAGCGAAGGGATCTTCCTCGCTCCCGTCGCCGATCTGGTCCGCATGAAACTCACCCGCTTCCGCCTCAAAGATCGTGTTCACATTCAGGATTTAGATGCGGTTGGCCTCATCACGCCAGAGATCGAATCCCAACTCTCTTCTTTCCACCAGACTCGACTCGCCGAAGTCCGCTCTTCCGAATAAACGCTATCCCAGCGTCACCTTATGCCGTAGCAAGACATGTCGAAAATCGCGAATTTTTTGGCCAGGAGAATAGAAAAAGTGTGTCTATTCGCGCCCTGCGTCCTGCGCTAGTCGGCTTTCAATGCCTTCACGGCATCAAGACGCATCGCGGCCCAGGCGGGCAAAGCGGTGGCAATCAACGCAGTGACGAGAACAACAAGAATCACGGCGACGATGGTGGTGAGATCGGTCGGTTTCACCCCATACAGTAGGCTGCTGAGCAATGGTCCGAGCGCAAGAGCGGCCGCCAATCCGGCAAGCAGCCCATAACCGCAAACGGCTAATCCTTGACCCAGAGTCATCAGCAGGATTTGCCGAGCGCTGGCGCCGACTGCCACCCGAAGACCGATTTCGTAAGTGCGCTGATCGACCCAATAAGACATCAGCCCATAGATTCCGATGGCAGCCAGCAGCACAGCGGTTCCTGCAAAGAAAGCGAAGAGGCGCAGAGCAGCGCGAGAGCCCGCAGTGGACGACGAAACAAATCCGGTGAGCGAGCGAACCTCGCTGACCGGAATGTCCGGAGCCTCTGCCTTTACGATGGTGCGCAATTGGTTCCTCAGTTGCGGGCCATTCGTGCGACTGCTTAACAACAAAGTCATAGCGGCGGGTATCTGCCCGTCTTCCTGTTCCGCTTGCGGATATGGCATATAGACGGCGCCGAACACCCAATCGGGCAGCGCCTGGATCAGTGAGTATTGATGAACGTCTGCCACCACGCCGACCACGGTTCTCCAAGTCGAACTACTGGCCAGTTTGATGCGCTTTCCAATTGGGTTTTCGCCTGGCCATAATCGCCGAGTTAAGGCAGCGGATACGACAGCGACGGGCGTGGAATGCTCGCTGTCGTTCGGCGTGGTGAGGCGACCAACTAAAAGACGCATTTGCAAGATCTCGAAATAACCGGCCGTCACGGCGCCAAACCAGACCATAGGCGCCGGGTGATCGGCGGATTTTGGATGATCTTCGACGTCGATGGGAATGGTTGGGAGTTGCCCATCAAGCGGCGCCGCGTTGGTCACCGCAGCGAGATTCACACCCGGCAGATCGCGAACTCGCATTAGAATGCGGTCATATAGCGCTATACATGCCCTGCGCTGCGCGCACACGCCAGGATTTGGGTCGATGCTCAAAACCAGGTTATGGGCGGGTTGAAAGCCGACGTTCGTGTTCACCATCGCCTCTAAGGTCCTGAAGAGCAAACCTGCGGCCATGACCAGCGCGAACGTCAAGGCGATTTCGGCAGCAATCAGTGAGCTTCTAAATCGAACCCAGAATCCGGATGTCGTCCTCTGGCTGCCGGTTTTCAAGGTTTCGGTGAGGTCAACCAGCGATGTGCTGAGCGCCGGAGCAAGCCCAAAGGCAAGACCGCTGAAGATGGCCAGAGCAAATACGACAAGGGTAACGCGCCAATCGATTGTGGCTTGGGCCACTCCGGGAATTGACGCCGGCAACACGGCCTTAAAGACCGAGAGAAGAGCGACGCTCAGCAGCAAGCCGAACGAGCCGCCGATCAGTGCGAGTGCAAAGCTCTCGGTCAGCAGTTGGCGAACCATCCGCATCCGGGTGGCTCCGAGCGAGGCGCGAAGAGCGATCTCCTTTCGGCGCGTGGTAGCCCTCGCGAGCAGTAAGCCCGCCACATTGGCGCAAACGATGAACAACAAGGTTCCGACAGCCACCATCAGAATCAACGCTTCCGCTTTCACATCGCCGACTAAATCGGCTTGCAGCGGGATCGCGTGTGGGTCGGCGTTCCATTGTCGCGACATCGGATAGGGGAAGGTCTGGCGGAAGGCAGCGGTCAGTTGGCTGGTTTCATCGGTAGCTTGACGAAGGGTCACGCCGGCATGCATTCTGCCGATGAATGGGACAAACTCATCGCCCCAAAACTGAAGGAAGTTCGCCGGGTCGAGGAGCAATGGCATCCAAACCTGCACGGCGTTGCTGGGGTAGGCAAAGCCGGCGGGTAAGATACCGACGATTTGACGGTCCTTCCCGTCGACCGAAAGCACGTGGCCTACGATGTTGGGATCGCGTCCGAACCTCTCCTGCCAGAGCGAATCGCTGATCAGCGCGACCCGGTCGCGGCTTGGGGAATCGTCGCCCGTTTGAAAGGCGCTTCCTCTTTCGGGAGAAACACCCATAACGGCAAGAAAGTTGGCCGAGACGCCGCTGGCCAAGACTCGCGTTGCAACTCCAGCCACACGCAAGTTTACTTGCTTCGGCGAACTGGCTGCGGCTACGTCCATCACATGGCTACGTGTCTGAAAATAGGATACGGCTGCGCGCGGATACGTGCCGGCCAAGCGAACCAGCCTTTCGGGATTGCCGTAAGGCAGTGGCTGGAGGAGTAGCGAGTCAATCAGGCTGAACATGGCCGCGTTTGCCCCAATGCCTAAGGCCAGAGAGGCGATGGCTATCGCGGTGAACAGCGGAGTTCGCCGAAACATGGCGATGCTATACCGCAAATCGCGAAAGAATTCTTCGTGTTGTTGCATGGCTCGATACCAAGGTAAGCGGGAATCAGCTGGGCCGCGCTTTAACTTTTCTTAAGACTGAATGGAGGTCTACCGCGCACATTAAGAACTATTGCATGATCAAGGAGTGCCGCTGTATCTGCTGTTGATCGACGATGACGCGGAACTCTGCGCCATGATGTCGGAGCTTTGTACAACCATGGGTCATCGTCTTGACTGTGCATATGACGGACGGGACGGGCTCTCAAAGGCGATCGAAGGAGTTTACGATCTGGTCATTTTGGATGTCATGCTACCGCTGATCAACGGGTTCACAGTGCTGGCACAGTTGCGCAAACGCAGAACAATTCCAGTGATTATGTTGACAACCCGAGTGCAGCCAAGAGACCGGGTGGAAGGGCTGGATCGAGGCGCCGACGACTACCTGCCGAAACCTTTCGACCCAGACGAGTTGTTTGCGCGTATCCGAGCCGTGCTTCGGCGGGCTGTCGGAAGCGGGGCGGAACCCGCTGAGAAAATCAGCGGCGACATTCGTTTGAACGCAACCACTCGTCAGGTGTGGCGCAATGAGTGTCTGGTCGACTTGACTGCCTTGGAGTTCGACATCCTCGCGCTGTTAATTACATCCGCGGGCCGTATTGTCTCGCGTGAAGAAATCATGGCGGCGCTGTTTGAGCGGCTTCCGACCCCGTACGATCGTTCACTTGATGTCCATATCAGTCACCTGCGCAAGAAACTGGAAAGCGGGCACACTTTGATTCGAACTGTGCGCGGGGCTGGCTATGTATTCGCAGCGGAGCCTTCCTCAGAGCTATGAGGTCTCTTCATGCTTGGATCGTGCTTTCGATGGCCGCTACGCTGCTACTGGCGTTGGGGGTGTTTCTGGCAATTTCGAACCAGGTTCAACGCGTTTACCTGTATCCGGTATTTGAAGCGATGGACGAATTGGAGTTGGAGCAAGCAGTGGAAGCATGGCATCAGGGAGGGCCTACAGGTGTTTCGGGTTATATGCGCCGACTGGATCAGCTATTCGGGGTGCATCATTACCTTTTGGACGCGCACGGCAGGGATGTTACTTCCGGGGCCGACTTACAGAATCTACTGCCGCAATCACAATCCGCTCATAAATCCCGCGCCTATGTAAAACAACAATTGGTGATCAGTCACGAATCATCGGATGGACGCTATTGGTTTCTTGCCGTGGATACGCGGCAGACAAATCCTTGGACGTTCTTCCCTTACTATGCGCTGGTCGTGGGAGTGACGGGCATCATCTATTGGCTCGCGACTGCGGGCATCCTTCGGCCGGTTCAGCGCATTCAGAAGGCGATTGATCGGTTCGGACAGGGAGATTTGACGGTGCGCACAAGGTTGCGGCGGCGAGACGAGATCGGCGCGCTTTCCCGATCCTTCGACGGAATGGCTGAGCGGATGCAAACGCTCCTCGAAAGCGAGCGAAGATTGCTCACGGACATATCGCACGAACTGAGGTCGCCTTTAACTCGGCTCAAACTGGCGGTGAAGCTGGCCGAAACGAACCATATGACTGACGGGAGTGCCGAGCGGCTGAAACGAGAAGTGAACCGCATCGCGGCACTCGTTTCCGAGATTACAGAGTTGACCCGGGTCGAAGGCGACCCGCCGAGCCGCAAGCTCGAACAGGTATCGCTCGGGGAAGTGATCGGCGAGACGGTTAGAGATTGCCAACTGGAGGCGGAGCAGCGGGGTTGCCGCATCGAAACAAGCGGCCGCATAGCGGGTTCTGTGAACGGCGATCGCGAATTGCTCCGGCGAGTTTTCGAAAACGTTTTGCGAAACGCAATTCGCTACTCACCGCAACATTCTGCAATTGAGTGCGAACTGTCTGACGAGTCCGCCGCAGTAATTACGGTCCGTGACTTCGGGCCTGGCGTACCTGACGACATGCTCACACAGATTTTCGAGGCGTTTGTACGCGTGGACGAATCGCGGAATGCGGAAAGCGGCGGGATGGGTCTTGGCTTAGCCATCGCGCGACGAGCGGTGCAAGTGCACAAAGGCACGATCACGGCTGAAAACGCGCGTCCCGGCTTGCGGATTCAAATCACGATTCCTATGGTCTACTCAAGCCGGTAGTTTGGTGCTTCTTTGGTGATGATCACATCATGCACGTGGCTTTCGCGCAAGCCAGCGGAGGTCACGCGCAGGAAGCGCGCGTTCGTTTGCAGTTCGCCAATTGTGCGGCAGCCGCAGTATCCCATGCCTGATCGCAACCCGCCCACGAGTTGATAGCTCAAATCGGCGAGCGGTCCCTTATACGGTACACGCCCTTCGATACCCTCGGGTACCAGCTTGCCGCTAGCCTGCGAATAACGTTCTGAAGTGCCAGTTGGATTTGCGCCCAGCGATCCCATGCCACGATAGCTCTTAAACGTTCTGCCCTGGTAGAGAATGGTCTCGCCGGGACTCTCATCCGTTCCAGCGAGCAAGCTGCCGATCATGACCGAATCGGCGCCCGCGGCGATTGCTTTTGTTATATCGCCCGAATATTTCACGCCACCATCGGAGATGAGCGGAATGCCGGCTTCGCGTGTGGCTTTGGCGCATTCGGCGATCGCCGTGATTTGAGGTACACCCGCCCCGCTGACTACGCGCGTCGTACAAATCGATCCAGGTCCAATGCCTACCTTGACTCCGTCGGCACCGAGTTTGGCCAAATCGCGCGCGCCTTCAAAAGAAGCCACATTGCCCGCCACCACTTCCACATTCGGCATCGCATGTTTCAAAGACTTCAAGGCGTCCATCACGCGCTGGCTGTGCCCATGAGCCGAATCCACAACGATAGCGTCCACTTTCTTGGCAACCAGTTCCTGCGCACGCTCCAGAAAATCGCCCGACGAGCCGATTGCCGCTGCCACGCGCAGCCGCCCCTGGGAATCTTTCGCGGCATT
Organism: Bryobacterales bacterium; assembly: GCA_963771405.1. Lineage (GTDB taxonomy): Bacteria > Acidobacteriota > Terriglobia > Bryobacterales > Bryobacteraceae > Bog-105. The sequence goes on along the minus strand of CAVYUL010000007.1, from coordinate 60,300 downwards.
GGGGTACTTTAGCTTTTTCTGAATGTCTTTGACGGTGATGAGCCCTTTGAGAGCGTAATTGTCATCCACCACCAGCAACTTCTCCACTCGGTGCTGATGGAGAATACGACGTGCGTCTTCGAGCGTTGTGCCAACGGGAACCGTGACCAGGTTCTCTTTCGTCATCACTTCCGAAATAGGCAGGTCGTAGCGGGTTTCAAAACGCAAGTCGCGATTGGTCAGAATACCCACGAGCTTGCGGTTTTTGGTCACCGGCACGCCGGAAATCCGGTAGCGGCTCATGAGTTCAAGAGCCTCGGAAATCTTGCGTTCCGGCTCAATCGTTACGGGATCGACAATCATGCCGCTTTCACTGCGCTTCACGCGGTCGACTTCTTCCGCCTGCCGTTCAATGGGCATGTTCCGGTGGATGACGCCGATGCCGCCCTGTTGGGCGAGCGCAATTGCCATATGCGATTCGGTCACGGTATCCATGGCCGAGCTCAGTAACGGAATTTTTAGCTCAATCTTCGGGGTAAGCCGAGTCGTGGTATCCGCGTCGGCTGGGGTGATACTGCTGTGCGCCGGCTGCAGTAGTACGTCGTCGAACGTCAGCCCTTCTGGAATTACTTCTGGGATCATGAAGTTCTTCTCATCGTAACAAGCGTTCGCGCAGCGGTTGCGAATTCATCGTTATACTTAGATTGACGTGAACCAGGTCGGCCGCTATCAGATCTTGGAAGAACTGGGACGCGGCGCTTGGGGTGTTGTCTACCGCGCGCTTGATCCCGCAATTGGCCGGACTGTGGCCATAAAGTCTATACGCTTCAGCGAGTTCTCCGACCCGGTGGAGCGCCGCGATCTGCGCGAGCGGATTTTGCGGGAAGCCCAATCGGCGGGGAAACTCTCTCACCCGAATATCGTCACCATTTATGACGTTCTCGAAACCGACGATTTGGCTTATATTTTTATGGAGTTCGTCGATGGGCTTTCGCTCAAAGACGCCATGCGGCAGGATAAGCTGCCGGCACGAGAACAGCTTCTAAGCATTCTTAGGCAACTGGCGGAAGCGCTGGATTATGCGCATCGCAAGGGTATTATCCATCGCGATATTAAGCCGGCTAACATCATGATCTCCGATCGCGGTGTAGATAAAGACGGTGTGGCGAAGATTGCCGATTTCGGGGTGGCCAAGCTCATTTCGCACGAATCCACGCACCAGCGGGCGCTCATGGGAACACCCGCTTACATGTCGCCGGAACAATTGGAAGGTGTGTCGGTTGGCGGAGCGAGTGACCAGTTTGCCTTGGGCGTGGTTGTTTACGAGTTGCTTACCGGCGAGAAGCCATTTGCGGCGGATAACTTGGCGGCGCTGCACTATATGATCTGCAAGCGTCCGGCAAAGCCGGTTAACGAACTCAATCCGGTTTTGAGTGAAGGCGTCAACCGTGTAATGGAGCGTGCGCTTGCCAAGCTTCCCGAAGAGCGCTTCTCTTCTTGCAGCGAATTCTTGGGCGCGCTGACTGTTGCCTTGGGCGAATGCCCCGAATGGCGGCCCATTATGCCCCGGCAAATTGAAGACGAGGCCGCAAAGCCGGTAGGCAAGGGCTGGTATGCACCCGAAACGGTGGTTTCGTCGCGTCTGATCGAAGCGCAGACGGCCACGCACTCTTTGGTGATCGATCCGGACGTACTTCCGCCGGAACCACCCTCCCCCGCTGAAGCTACCGCCATCAGCCGACGGTTGGCCACAGCTGAAGAACGCGCGGAGTTTGCTAACGGCCAAGTGCGGCCGCTTGAGCCTCGTTCTTCAGGCATGGGAGGCGGTGGAACCAAGATTCGCGTTACCCTGGAACCCAAGAAGACTGGGACTTGGGGCATTCTGGCGGCGGCCTGTGCCGCGATTGTTTTGCTCGGGCTGATTCTGCTGCGTACCCTCTCTTCGCCGCGAACCAACACGCCCCAAGGTGAAACGAGCCGCGTTATCAGTTCTACGCCTCCAGAGGATCTCAGTACTAGCGACAACAGAACGACTGCATCCTCTGGAGGAGGGGCTCAGCGCCCGGCGGTGGCGAAACCCATCGCGGCCAGTAGTCCAGGCACCACCACGTTAACTGTCCACACGCCCCCCGTGCCCGTGCCTGCGCGCACACCAGCACCGACGCCTGCAACCGCCGCGGCACCTCGCCCGGTGTTACATCCAACGGTGCTACCGGCCGTCAAACAGCCGCTGCGCACTCACGTTGCGGTGCCCGTTGTCGCCGCACCACCAACTGATGTGGAACTCGTCAGCGACCCTCCCGGAGCGCGCGTCGAAGTCGATAACCGTTCGGATCTGGCTTGTCTTGCGCCGTGTTCTGTCCCGCTAGGTCCGGGACGTCACACCTTGTTCTCTGAACTCGCCGGCTATGGCACTGCTCACAAAATCTTCATGGTTCCTGTGGATGGCGCGGTTTTCGTCTCCATGAATCGGAATATGGGGACGATTCTATTGACTAGCGACCCCTCGGGCGCTGATGTTGCGATTGATGGAAGAGACTACGGGCCGACTCCGGTTCGGGTGCATTTGAGTTCGGGACGCCACCATCTTGTGATATCCGACGGCAACCGCCAGCATGACGAAACGATCTATATCGATACCGACGGAGTGTACGCCCGCAGTATTCGCTGGTAAAGATTAGCCGTTGAGCCAGCGCAGGTCACGATGTGCGGGAAGGCCTGGAATTCCGGTGGCCGCGAGCACGGCCCGATTCACGGCGCGCGCCATCACTTCGGCTGCCACTGCGCCAACGATTGTTACATCGGTTTTAGGACCCTTGCCGGTTGAAGCCGCAAAGATGGTGTCTCCATCGGCGCCGGTGTGGACCGGGTTGATGGTGCGCGCGAAGCCATCATGGCCCATCTGCGCTACTTTGGTGGCCTGGCTCTTGGTGAGAGGCGCATTGGTGGTGATCAGTCCAATGGTCGAATTTCCGCCGCGCTGCAAAGGGCTACGGGTGATGCCGCTTTTCATGATCTGCGCCATCGAATCCAAAAATCCGGTTTCTCCTGCGCGAGCGCCGGCCAGAATCTTTCTGGTTCGATGGTCACGGACATCGCCCACCGCGTTGACGGCGACCATCGCGGCAACGATCAGGCCGTTGTCGCCCACGGTGGCGCTCGCGGTTCCCAAGCCGGATTTCATCGCCGCCGCCATGCCGAACATCTTGCCCACGGTGGCTCCGGCACCTGCGCCTACGTTGCCTTCTTTCGGCGCGGTGTTGCTGGCCGCCAAACAAGCGGCATAACCCGACTCGGCATCCGGCCGAATCTTGGGGTCGCCAATGCCAAGGTCGAACAGAATCGCCGCCGGCACAATGGGCACAATCACTGCGCCGACGTGAACGCCCATTTTGTTCTCTTCGAGATAGCGCATCACTCCGCTTGCCGAATCTAGGCCGAAGGCACTGCCACCGGATAGAACAATCGCGTTCACCTTCTCAACTGTATTTAGGGGGTTCAACAGATCGGTTTCACGAGTGCCGGGCGCAGCGCCACGCACATCTACGCCAGCTACGGCACCCTCATCGAAGATTGTCACTGTGCAGCCGGTTGGGCGGCGGCTATCGGTATGGTGGCCGACGCGAATACCGCCGCCGGGGTCGACAATGCTGCCCGAAGTCGTTGCAGCGTCTTTCTCATCCGCTAAAGCTGGCCAAGCTGCAATCCCAGCGGCAGCAGCTTGCAACCATCCGCGCCGGCCTATCTTGTGCTTTCCCATTTAGTGTGCTCCATCATAGAGAATTGACGCCTAACTCTAATCGTGTCTCCCTCCGCTGGCTCGCGGTTAGTGTCTTTGTCATTTCTTCCATCCTCAACTATCTTGACCGCAATCTTTTGAGCGCGCTCGCTCCCTTCATCATGAAGGAGTTCCATTTCGATCAAACCGCCTACGGCTGGCTGATTTCGGCGTTTTCCGCCACCTACGCGTTCAGCGCGATCGGAGCCGGTTTGGCGCTTGATCGTTTTGGTGTGAACCGCACTACTTACGCGGCAGCAGCCTGGTGGTCGAGCGCCGCCGTTAGTACCGGGATCGTGCGCTCCCTTCCCGCCCTGGGCCTTTGCCGCAGTGCGCTGGGCATAGGTGAATCGGCCGGTGTCTCAGCCGTCGGCAAGTTGAATGCAATTTACCTTAATCCGGAAGAGCGGGCTCTTGGGGCGGCGTTGAATCAGATCGGCATTAGCGTCGGAGGGGCGCTCGCGGTCTATTGGGGCGTTGCCGCCGCCATCGCGCATGGCTGGCGCTGGCCATTCGTGTTTGCAGGCATCTGCGGTTTCGTTTGGATACCGCTGTGGTGGCTGGTGAGCCGCAGCATTCCTGCGCAATTCCGTACTTCGGAAATCGGCGCCAAACTGGATTTCCAAATATTGCGCGAACGCAATCTTCTGCTTCTTGTACTTGCAAATCTGCTTTGGATGGGGGGCTATTCGCTTTGGTCGAGTTGGACCACTTTGTACTTGGTTCACGTGAATCACTTGACGGTGGAACAATCGCGTCATTACGCTTATATTCCGCCGCTCGCTTCGAACCTTGGCGGCTTTTTCGGTGGCTGGCTGTCGCTGCGTTGGGCGAAGGGTAGCGCGAATCCGCTACCCGCGCGCCGCCGCGCAGTCTGGGTGGGCGCAGTGTGCTCACTGGTTACCCTGCTTTTACCGTTCGCGCATGAACCGAATTGGGCTACCGCTCTGATCTCGCTGAGCTTTTTCTTCTCGCTCGCCGGCAGCGTTAACATCTACGCGCTGCCGATTGATCTTTTCGGCCCAAAGCGCTCCGGCTTGGCGCTTGCCGCGCTGACGTTTTCTTACGGGTTGTTACAATTTGCGATTTCGCCGGTGATTGGCTATCTTGCCGACCACAAGTTATATAGCGAGGTGGTTTGGATGGTGACGGCGCCGTTGCTTTTGAGCGCGCTCGTACTTCAAGCCTTAAAAGCCGAGTAGCCGTTCACACTCTTTGGCGATCGTCGAAACCTGGGGGAGAATCTCATCTTCCAGGTTCGGGTTGTACGCCACCCAGGTATCAAGCGCGCCTACGCGTCCCACCGGGGCATCTAAATCGCTGAATAGCTCGCTCGCGATGCGGGCTGCAATCTCAGCGCCGTAGCCCCAAGAAAGAACATCCTCGTGAGCGATTAAGACCCGGCTGGTTTTCTTGACGGAGGTCGCAATCGCTTCCCAATCGTAAGGCGCGAGGGACCGCAAATCGATCACCTCGACTGACACGTTCTGCTTCTCCAATTGCACAGCGGCCATCAGCGACTTCTGCACCAGCGCACCGTAGGTCACAATCGTCAAATGCTGACCCAACTTCACGATCTTGGCTTTGCCGAAGGGAATCGTGTAATCGGGTCCTGGATGAGGCGAACGGTTATAAGGCTCGCGGTAAAGCTTTTTGTGCTCTAGAAATAACACCGGATCGTCGCAGCGAATCGCGGTGCGCAGCAATCCGCAGGCATCGAGCGCGTTGGAAGGAAAGACGACGCGCAATCCCGGAATGTGAGTGAAGACAACTTCGCCGCACTGGCTGTGATAGATGGCGCCACCGGTCAAATAGCCGCCGATAGGGACGCGAATGACGGCCGGACAGGAGAAACCGTTGTTCGAGCGCCAGCGAATGTTAGCCAGTTCGCTGCGGATCTGCATCATGGCCGGCCAGATGTAGTCAAAGAACTGAATTTCGGGCACTGGCTTCAAGCCGCAGACCGCCATGCCAATCGCGCGCCCGACAATACTCGCCTCCGCTATCGGAGTATTGAAACAGCGCTTGGAACCGAACTCGCGCTGCAGGCCCGCAGTCGCTTTGAATACGCCGCCCTTGCCTTTGACTTCGCTGAGATATTCCTCGCGGCTGCAATCGGCGACGTCTTCTCCGAATACGATGACACGTTGATCGCGGCGCATCTCTTCGGCCAGGGTTCGATTGATGGAATCCACCATGGTGCGCGGGTCGCCGTCAAATTTCGGCTCACTTTCGAAACCGCTCGAGGCAGGGATCAACCTTATCTGAATATAAGAACCGATACACCGAACTGGGCTCGGGCGATGGCTCACGCAGTACTTTCTGAGCCAGTTCCAGCACCTCTTCGTCGGTATCGCGAATGATGTCTTCCACGGAACGCTGCGTCAGAATGCCTTCTTGGATAAGATACTCGGGAAAAGTCTTCAACGGGTCGCGCGCGGCCTCGTGATCTCGCTCCGTTTGTGGTTTGTAGAGGCGCTCATCGTCGGAAAGCGAGTGAGAGTATGGCCGAATCACGGTGGCGCGCACCAGCGCGGGTCCCTTGCCGCTGCGCGCATATTCCACTGCTTGGGTCATGATGCGGTAGGACTCCGCGAAATCTGTACCATCGACATCTAGGCGCAACAACCCGGGAAATCCAGCCAGCAAATTTGCGATGTTCCCGCCGGCGGTCTGCTTCTCCACCGGAACCGAAATTGCATAGCCGTTGTCTTCAATTAGAACGATAAGGGGGAGGCGGTCGATGCAGGCGGTGTTCATGCATTCCCAGAACTCGCCTTCGCTGGTGGCACCCTCGCCGGAGGTGACCAGGGCAACTTCGCACGAGTCGGGCGCCGTATAGCGTTTAGCCGAGGCACAGCCCAGCGCGTGTAAATACTGGCTGCCAGTGGGCGATGAGCCCGTCAAAATACGCAATCTGGGCGACGACCAATGCGACGGCATTTGCCGGCCGCCCGAACTGGGATCACGCGCCGCGCCTACAGCCTGCAGAAGCATGTCCTCCGCTGTCATGCCGAGCGTGAGGGCTAAAGCGCGGTCGCGATAATAAGGCACCACCCAATCGCTGCCTGGTTTTACGGCCATTCCCGCCGCAACTTGAATCGCCTCATGGCCAGCGCAACTAACCTGGAAGAAGATCTTATTTTGACGTTTGAGGAGGACTTCCCGGTCGTCCAGGCAACGCGAAAGATACATCAGCCGAAATGCCCGAACCAGCGTTTCCCGGTCAAGCGCGCCTAACGGAATTTGCGTAGTTGTTGTGAGCGGCGTGGACACCATTTTGCATTATCGCTCCATAGCATTTCGGCTTCCAAGCGGAAGTCAAGAATGCGTTTATATAAAATCAAAGCGGGAGAACCAATAGACATTCATGGTTGCTACTGGAGCTGGCCTCGAAGGGGTAGTCGCAACTCCTTCCTCTATCTGCTACATCGACGGCGACAAGGGCGTCTTAAGTTATTGCGGCTACAACATTCACGAACTGGCAAACAACGCCTGTTTTGAAGAGGTTATTTTCCTGCTTTGGAACGGGCGCTTGCCCACTCAGCCGGAACTCGACACTCTTAGGAACAAACTTGTGGCGGAACGCGATCTACCGCCGGAAGTGGTGGCCTTTTTGAAAGGCGTACCGAAAAACGCGGTCCCAATGGATGTGCTCCGGACGTCGATTTCGCTGTTGAGCCTGTACGATCCGATGGCGGGCGATAGTTCGAATGAAGCCAATGTTGCCAAAGCCGTGAAGTTGATGGCGCGAGTTTCCACTCTTGTCACGTCGTTCGATCAGTTACGGAATGGCCGTACGGTGGTTCCCGGCAACCCGTCGCTCGGGTACGCGGCCAACTTTCTTTACGCGTTGACCGGCCAGAAACCCGATCAAGTCATGGAGCGAGTTTTCGATGTTGCCTTGATTCTGCATGCCGACCACGAGTTGAACGCGTCGACGTTCGCCGCCCGAATAACAGCCGCAACACTTTCCGACATTTATTCGGCTGCAACTTCTGCGATTGGCACTTTGAAGGGACCGCTGCACGGCGGCGCAAATGAGGGAGTGATCCTGATGTTGCTGAAGACGAAGACAGCCGACGAAGCAGTGGCAAAGGTCAAAAGCGATCTGGCAAACAAAATAAAGATTCCCGGTTTTGGCCATCGCGTCTACACCGTGGGCGATCCGCGCGCGATTCACCTGAAAGCGCTCAGTGAAAAACTGGAAAAGAGCACGGGCCACGCAGATTTGTATGAGAAATCAACACGGGTGGAACAAACCGTTGGTGAATTGAAGGGCTTGAACGCCAACGTCGATTTCTACTCCGCTCCTTGCTATTACTCGCTTGGCATTCCGATTGATCTGTTCACCCCGATTTTTGCGGTAAGCCGCATGTCTGGCTGGACCGCGAACATTCTGGAGCAATACCGGAACAACCGCTTGATCCGCCCACGCGCCGAATATATCGGACCTCCCGATGGCCAACCCTGGGTGCCGATTGAAAAACGGACACCCGCCGCCTAGTCATGCACGATCTCAATTTCTTTCGCAGCCACCTGGACGAAATGCGCCAGCGATTGGCGGCACGCAACTTCACGCTGGATGTCGAAGCTTTTCAGGATCTGGATCGGCGCCGCCGCCAAGTGGTTACCGAAAGCGAGCAATTGAAAGCCGAGCGCAATCAGGCGACTACGGAAATTGGCAAATTACGGAAGCAAGGTGTCGATACCGGCGAGAAGCAGCAGGCGGTCCGCGCGATGGCCGAGCGAATGACTGCTTTGGACGAGCAAGTGACGAAGCTCGATGAAGAGTTTCGCGATGTGCTTTCACGGGTTCCGAACGTCACGCATGAGTCCGTCCCGGTGGGCAAGAGTGAGCAAGACAACGTTGAGGTGCAGCGCTGGGGTAGACCACCCGAGTTTACATTTCAACCGAAAGCGCATTGGGATTTAGGCCTGGACCTCGGGATTTTGGATTTGGAGCGGGCGTCCAAGATTACCGGTGCGCGTTTTGCCGTCTATTGGGGCTTAGGCGCGCGTTTGGAACGGGCGCTGATCAACTTCATGCTCGATCTGCATACGAAAGAGCATGGTTACAAAGAGGTCCTGCCGCCATTCCTGGTCAATTCCGCCAGCCTTTACGGTACGGGGAATTTGCCGAAATTCGCCGAGGATTTGTTCAAGCTTGAAAATACCGACTTTTGGCTGGCGCCCACGGCAGAGGTACCGGTCACAAATCTGTTTCGCGACGAAACACTGAGTGCGGATACGCTGCCGCTCTCACTGTGCGCGTATACGGCTTGCTTTCGTAGCGAGGCGGGCTCCTATGGACGGGATGTACGCGGGATTATCCGCCAGCACCAGTTTCAGAAAGTGGAATTGGTGAAATTCAGCCGGCCTGAACAGAGCTATCAAGAACATGAAAAACTGACTCACGATGCCGAAGATGTTCTTCAGCGCCTGGAATTGCCCTATCGCACGGTTGTGCTTTGCACCGGCGACACTGGGTTTAGCTCTGCCAAGACCTATGACATCGAAGTGTGGTTGCCCGGTTTAAATGCATACAAAGAGATTTCCTCTTGCTCGAATTTCGAGGCATTCCAAGCGCGGCGGGCACAGATTCGAACGAAAAGCGGCAAAGAAAAGGCGGAGTTCGTACACACGCTGAATGGCAGCGGACTGGCGGTTGGCCGCACTTGGCTGGCGATTATCGAGAATTACCAACAAGCGGACGGTTCTGTGTTGGTTCCCAAAGTTCTGCAGCCTTATCTGGGCGCTGAGCGCATTGACAAGACGTCAGGGCTCGGATTTTAGCGCGTCTAGCCCATTCCAAAAACATGCAGCAGCATGTAGAGGCTGCCCGAAAAAATCGTTGCACCTAAGATCACGCAGACGGGTAGCGTCAACACCCAGGCAAGCAGAATGTTGCGCATCGTATCGGCCTGCAAACCGGAACGATTGGCGAACATCGTGCCGGCAATGCCAGAAGACAGAATGTGAGTCGTGCTCACCGGCAAACCGAAATTGTCGGCCAAGGAGATTGTCGCCATCGCCACCAATTCAGCGGAAGCGCCTTGCGCATAGGTCAAGTGCTCCTTACCAATCTTTTCGCCGACCGTCACCACGATTCGCTTCCATCCGATCATGGTGCCGAATCCGAGCGCGATCGCGACGGCAACCTTTACCCATACGGGGAGGTACTTGGTCTGCGCCTGCAATGCGCCTTGATAGCCAGATAGAACTTTCGCTTCGGAAGGATCGGTGATCTTGTGCTGCTTGTTGAGTTTTCCGATCGCCTCGCCCACCAGATAAATGTCGCTGCGGAACCCTTTCCGCTGTTCCACCGTTAAGCCGTCAAAGCTCGACTTGCCATCGAGTTCGATCGCAACTTCGCGACTTTTCCCGGCGAGAGCGCCCCAGGTTTTGTCGCTGGCCTTCCCGGTGGTCTTGAGATAGGCCGAGAGTTCATCGGTAGCGTCCTGCGTGGTGATCAGATCGGTTGCGTGCTTCATGAGGACTGGCTCGACTTGCTGCGACGCGGTAACTATACGCTGGATGTCGGCTGGCTGAACCGCCGGATTGAGGGCAAAGGCGCCAGGCAGCAGGCCGACCAAAATAAGAACAATAAGGCCCATACCCTTCTGGCCGTCATTCGAACCGTGGGAGTAGCTTACACCCGTACACGTGAAGATTAACAGGATTCGTACCCACAACGGTGGTGGCTGGCCTTCGGGCGACCTGTAAAGCTCGGGCTTTTTCACGATAGCCTTTAAGAACAAGAGCAACAAAGCTGAGAACACAAAACCGATGATCGGGGAGACAAGCAAACTTACGAAGACTTCCCGGGCTTTTCCCCAATTCACCCCTTCGCCGAAGACACGCCCCGCCAACAGAGAATTTGCGAGACCGACACCCATGATTGAACCGACCAAAGTATGAGAACTGGAGGCGGGCAGACCCAAATACCAAGTGCCCAAGTTCCAGATAATAGCGGAAATCAGGAGCGAAAAGACCATAGCGAACCCGGCACTAGAGCCGACATTCAAAACCAATTCGACAGGCAGGAGCGCGACAATAGAGTACGCCACCATACCGTTTGATCTGAGAACGCCAAGCAAATTCCACAAGCCCGACCAAACCACTGCGTAAACAGGTTTCAGCGAGTGCGTATAGATTACAGTGGCTACCGCGTTTGCCGTGTCATGAAACCCGTTTACAAACTCAAAACTGAGAGCTAAACCCAGAGCCGCCAAGAGAGCGATGGCTGTAGCAAACGGTACAGTTTGGCCGAAGATGTGCAAAAAAGGTCCTCCTAAATGACTGAAGCCGACAACTTTATCAAGATATACGGTGTCGGTTACAGCCATATGACAATATGGCGGGTACTCGTACTAGGCGGAAAAGGGAGGATTTTAATAGGGCCAAAAGATAAAGATGGCCCAGCCGATCATGCCAACGACAATCATTACCCAGGAAAATGTATTCCACCATCTCGTTTGGGTGATGGGCCGAAGAAACTCAGAGCCACTGCCATAACGGACGAACGCATGGATGAAACTCCCGCGCGCCGATTGGACCCATTGGCTCAGATTCATTTGTTTGTAACAGAAACTCCTGCTTGTAGACTAGCAGGATTTGGGGGAAAACGTTGTCCTGCTGCAAGAGAGAGAGCAACTCAGTTCAATCCTCTCATTGCTGCGATGCCAAATCCATGAGGAGGAAATGCACACCCGGTTTGTTTGAAGCCTCGTCGCGAATATAACGGCCATCCTCGCCCAGAAGCCAAGCTTGCCGTTGGTCCTGCAAACAGAGGTTCAGTACATCCCAGAGCCTTTGTTTGGCCGGACCAGATTTGACCGGCGTTGCCACCTCAATTCGCTTGGATAAATTTCGAAACATCCAATCGGCTGACCCGATGTAGAACTCGCCTTCGCCCGCCGCCTGCCCCGCTCCGAAGTAGTAAACACGGGAGTGCTCCAGAAACCGGCCGATGATGGAACGAATGCGAATGTTTTCGATCGGTTTCAGGCAACAGAACCCGCGCACAATCAGGTCGATGGAAACGCCGGCACGAGCCGCGGCGAGCAAGGCTTCAATGATTTCGGGGTCCTCAAGCTGATTCATTTTGGCAATGATCCGCCCACTGGCGCTTTGCTCGGTTTCAGCACGAATCAGATCGAGAAATCGCGGCCGCATGGAACTGGGCGCAACTAAGAGTTGCTTGCAATCCGGTCCGTGAGCATGGCCGGTTAAGAAGTGAAAGAGTGCCACAACGTCTGAAGTGAGTGCGGAATCGCAGCTAAACAGCCCGAAATCGGCGTAGAGACGCGCGGTGCGAACGTGATAGTTGCCGGTGCCAATATGAGCGTAAGCTCTAAGTCCGCCTGGCTCTTTTCGCACGACTAAAGCTGTTTTGCCATGTGTCTTTAAGCCTTTTATGCCAAAGCTGACATGTGCCCCGGCCGCTCGTAAGGCTTTCGCCCAATGTACGTTGCGTTCTTCATCGAAACGCGCTTTCAATTCAATTGCGCAAGCCACTTGCTTGCCCGCTTCCGCAGCGTGAATTAAAGATTTGACGAAGGGCGTATCGTCACCGACGCGGTAGACCGTCATCTTCAACGCCAGGGTATGTGGATCTTCCGATGCTTCCTTGATGAACCTCTCCACGCTTGCTTCAAACGACTCGTAGGGATGGTGAACCAAAATATCGCCGCCTCGAATCGCGGAAAAAATGTCAACGTGCTCCTCAGAGAGCGCCGGCGGGATAGTAGACATCCAGGGCGCATCTTTCAAGGCAGGTTTATCAAAGCCGCCCAGTTCGAAAAGCGTCGTGTAGTCTAATTCTCCGGAGGCTTCATAAAGATCGGAAGCGCGCAATTGAAAATGATCACGCAGTAATTCACGAATCGCCGGATCGGACGCACCTGCGAATTCCAGACGAACGACCGGTTCGTAGCGCCGTTTCCGGACTTGTTCAGCGACTTGTTCCAACACATTGGAGTTCGGATTGTCCGCCTCATCGACTTCAGCGTCGCGCGTCAACCGAACCATGGTCACAGGTCCCAGAGTCATACCCGGGTAAAGCTTGTGAGGTTCTCTTCAACAATTTCGTGCAACCTGACGAGTAGGAATTCGTCTTGTGCGACTCCGGTTCGCAAAGAAATCCAATGTCTCAATTCGGCCGGTATTTTCACACGCGCATAGGAACGCTGACCGCCGTTGGAACTGTCTTCCACCGGGAAGACAAGAGAGGTTGAAAGATTTGAAAGAAACGGAAAAAGCTCGCCGGTATGAATGAGCAGGGGAGTCAACGCCGGGGAGATCTGTTTGTCGAAGAACTCATCGGCCTCTTCTCTCTGTGCGCCGCTGAGGCTCTCCCAAGTCTTCACGAACACGCCCTGCGCGGCTAAGCCGGGCATTAATTCGTCGCGGAAACAAGCGGATTGCTTTTCGAGAGCTGGTAACAGGCGGACCCTGATCTGCTCTAACAGCCTCTCCCGAAGTGGGTTAAGCGAGGGTCTGAGCACCGCAACCCGCTTCATGAAAAATTCGTCGAGATTCGCAGTAAAAATGGCCAGGAATTTGGCCCGCTCCAGGAGCGGTACACGATGATCGAGAGCCTCACTCAGCACCCTTTCGTTGAATTCGAGCCAGCTGATATCGCGATCGATCCAGAGTTCCGCCAGGTCGGAATGAATTTCGTGGTTTAGTACTCCGTCATCGCCGATCGAGACTGCGCTGGTTTGCTTTTGCGGTTGCGTGGCTGTCATGGTTCAGGCCTAAACCACGAGTATGGAGGTAGATTTAGGGCGGGATCAAATGAATATTTGGTTTCAACGGGCCGACCGTGGCCGGCCCTCGGCTTGCTACGACCCATGCTGTTCGGAGTGTTGTTTTGCAGCCTCGTGAATGTGATGTTCGGCTTGCAAATGGTGGCCGTGAGCCACATGAGCATGATGAGCGGCCTTTTCGTGATTGCCGGCTTCATGCTGTTTGGCAGCTTCTTGATGATGCTTAGCCGCGTGAGTGTGGTGCTCCGCCGCTTTCTTGTGGTGCTCGACCGGTGTCGTTGCCATCTTGAGATCTCTCCTAGTTAGTAAGTTTGTCAGGCTGCTTATTAAACTCTAGTAGCCATCGCCACACAGTATACCGACGCTAAGTTACAGCCCGTTGAATCTCAACTATACTCAAACATTGTCATGAATCCGAAATCCATGTGCATCTGATTGTGGCAGTGAAATAAAGTTGGGCCAGGGTGGTTTGCAATCAACCGAGCTTCGACTCGGCTGCGCGCTCCAATCATCACTACGTCTTTTCTGACGCCGCGCGTACTCGCACCGGCAACATTGAGAAGTTCAAAAGTGTGCCGGTGGAGGTGAACAGGATGCGCTTCGTCGCTCTGATTATCGAAGATCAGGCGGTAAGTTTCGCCTTCTTTCAGTTGAACAGGGTCGGTGTTGGGGAACTGCTTGCCATTCACGGTCCACTTGTCCTGCCAGTGGGAGCTCACAAACTTCTGACGGAAGACCAACGGAATCGGTATACCTGTCGCTTCGGATTCGGGAGCGGCGCCACCAAAATCACAATAATTCCAGCGCTCTGCGCCGGGAGTTTGCCAGATGGGCAAACCGCTACGCCCGGCATATTCAACCACCACACCCATGCCGGCTTCCCGATCATGATCATCGGTAGCGCCCAAAATCCAAACGCCTGGCGCATTCATCGCCACTTCTGCATCTATGCGCTCGGCCGGCCCTAATTCGAGAATTTCAACTTCACGCTTTGTGGCGACGGGATTGCCATCGAGTGCCAGAACGCGAAATCGGTGGCCAGGAAGAGCGATCCGTCGCAGGCGCGTGGCGCTGGCATTCAAAATCCGCAAAACGATGCGCTGCCCCTCTCTGACTCTGAGCGGATCGCCAAAACCGAGAGACTTATCGTTAATGGAAAATCGCTGGTACGCAACGTCGAGCGAATCGCTCAATCCAGCCGTCCAATAGGGATCCCATTCCTTCAGCGCGAGAAAGAATTCGGCATCGTAGTTTCCAGGCTCGCGACTTGGCTGTATGTAGAAAAATCCGAATTGGCCGCCGTAAAGAGCACGGTTGAGATTCCGTCCAGCCGAAACATGGGTGTGATACCAGCGCGTCCCGCTGGGGGTCGCAGTAAAGGTGTAACGTAAAGTGCCGTGCGGCGCGATCATCGGCGAGCCCTCCTCTGCCGAGCCATCCACATTCGAGGGGATGTGCAAACCGTGCCAATGGACGATTTCTTCCTCATTGGTTTCATTCGCCACGTCAATGGAAATCGTCTTGCCTTCCGGGACACGGAGAATCGGACCAGGAGATGCGCCGTTGTAGCCGATAGTTTTGATGTGTTTCTTGGCTGAAAGCTCAACGGTAACTTGTTGAATTCGCAAGCTGAAATCAGGCTTCGAGATTACGGGCGCAAAACCTGCGATGGAAGCGGCGCCTACTGCGCGTAAGAAGTCTCTTCGATGCATAAAATGAGCGTGGCTGGCGCCGTTTCCGTTCCTCAAGGATAGCCAAATCGTGCCGGGCGCACGCGTTGCACAAGCCGAACGAGCCAGAACTCCTTTGTTTTCTGCCAGCTGCAGCTCACGAGCAGAGGTTTTCGGGAAGGCCGATTTTCAGTCACAAAAGTTGTCAGTTTCTTGAAAATAATTTTATCTCCATTAGAATCATGCCGTTACAACTGCTTCCGGCGAGTCGAAAATCGCAAATCTGTTTTTGAGGACCCAGCGGCACATGGTGCACTGAAGTCGCCCGTAGATTTTTACGGCAAACTCCACGCGAGGCAACATGGTTAATTTCCGCCAACTGCTTATAAGAATTTTGATTGCGGCGACGTTGGTCGCTAGCAGCGCTTTAGCGCAAACGAATCTGACTCAGATTCTAGATACGATTACCAACCCCGACGGAACTCTGTTCAATGGAACAGTGGTGATTACTTGGAACGGCTACTCTGGCAGCAGTAGCGGAACAGTTTCTCGGCTCAGCACTTCAGCTCGGGTTTACAACGGCGCTCTATCCGTTTTGTTGGTCCCCACAACGACTGCGTCACCAGGCACTTATTATTTGGCTGTTTACACCAGCAGTAATGGGACAACATCTTGGACAGAAACCTGGCAAGTCCCGCCCAGCACAACGGCGTTAACACTTGCGGCGGTGCGGCAAACAAGCACCGAGGGCTCTTCAACCGGTTCAAGCGGCTCCTCCGGCGGCGGATCGGCGGGCTCACAATATGCGACACTACCGATTTCGATCAGCGAGGTCACGAGTCTGGCCAGCAGCCTGAGCACGATCGATTCAACATTGACCACCGTACAAAGCAACGCCACCACTCTCGGAAACACTGTTTCGGGGTTGAGTGCAACTGTCACCGGTCTTAATTCGACTGTGACGAGCCAGGATACGACGCTCAGCAATCTCAGTAGCACTGTTGCCGGCTTGAACACCACGGTTACAGGATTGAACAATACGGTTTCCGGCCTTGGGACCACAGTGAGTGGCCTTAACACCACGGTTACTCAACAGGGAACGACGCTCAGCGCCCTGAACGGCACGGTTTCATCGCAAGGGGCAACATTGTCGAGTCTCTCAAACACTGTAACCGGACTAAACACCACTGTCCAAAGCCAGGCGTCGTCGGTTTCGAGCCTGAACACTACAGTCGGGTCATTGAGTTCTACTGTCAACACTCAAGGCACCACGCTCACGGGCTTGTCGAATACCGTAGGGACGCTGAACACGACCGTGACGGGCCAAGGGACGTCAATCACTAACTTGAACTCAACCGTAGGCGGTCTAACCACATCCGTGGCCAGCGCTACGAGTTCTCTCAACACAGTTAACAGCACGGTTACCGGATTGACAACTAACGTCAGCACTCTTACGAATCAAATCAACGGCTTGAACTCGACTGTTAACACGCTCAGCGCAGCGGGATCGACTGCCGTTTTCATCGACGATGAAACGCCTACGGGCACCGCCAACGGTACCAACGCCACCTTTTCGTTGGCGAACTCGCCGGCGCCCACCACGAGCCTGACTGTTTACCGAAATGGACTTGCCCTGCAGCAAGGGAGTGATTACACTCTTGCCGGCTCGACAATCACATTCACTAGCGGGGGCATGCCCCAGGCGGGTGACACATTGCTAGCCTACTACCGCTTACCGGGCACCGGGGCAACGACAAACTTTACCGATTCTGAGACACCAGGTGGCACCGTCAACGGCGCTAACCTTACCTTCACGCTTGCGGCGTCACCTAATCCAGCCGCAAGTTTGCGGCTTTATCGAAATGGTTTGTTGCTTGACCCCGGCGTCGAATATACGCTAAGCGGTTCGACAATCACATTTACCTCAGCAAGAACGCCGCTAGCCGGCGATACATTGGCGGCGTACTACCGGCATTAATATCCCTGAGCATCCAAATATTTCTTCAAATCCGGATGCAACTGGGCATCGATCGCGGGATCATGCAAATTCCCGAGATCGACAAGACGGGGAGGAAGCGCAACTTTTTTTGGCGTCTGTTCTCCCCGTAGTGCTTTTACTGCGAAATCCACCGCTGTCGCACCCATTTTGAAGGGATCTTGTATGACGAGGGTATCGATCCAGCCTTCTTGTAAAGCATCAATCAAAGAAGGACTGGAGTCGAATCCAACAACGGTCAGTTTCTTATTGCGCGCGCGCAGAGCCTGCGAGGCACCCAAGGAAGCAGATTCGTTCGAACAGAAGATCCCGTTGAGATCGGGATGGGCGGTAAGCATGTTTTCAGTCACCGTCAGAGACTGGGCTACGCTGGCCATGCCATAGCGTTCATCCAGAATTTCAATTCCCGGGAATTTTGCCTTGATCTCGTCACGGAAGCCGTCTTCGCGCGCCGTAGTGGAAGCACCACCGGGTGTAGTCTTTACCATAACGATTTTCCCTTTGCCTTTCATGCGCTCGCCCAGACGATCTGCGCCCATTTTTCCGCCCAGGTAATTATTGGTGGCAACGAAGGTTCGATAATTGTCGCTCTCCATGCCTGAGTCATAAATGACAACCGGGATACCGGCTTTCGCAGCGCGGTCAACCACAATTTTGAAGGCCGACTTGTCTGAGGGCGCGAGACAAATCGCGTCAACACGACGGTTGATCATGGTTTCCATGATTTGCATCTCAGTAGCGATATCGGTTTCATTCGGGGGGCCATCCCAAACGATATTGATGTGGTTATCCCAGCTAGCCTTCACGGCCCCCGCGTGAACGCTCTGCCAAAATATGTCTGCACTTGCTTTGGGGATGATCGCGATGGTGGTCGTGTGGCTTCGGTTGCAGGCGGACGAGGCGACAATTAGAGCGACGAGGGGCAGAGAGCGAACGATGGGCTTCATAAAGATGAAAGACAAAAAGCTAACCTATCAATTGAGGCTGCAACTAGTTTAAATCTCGAGAAGGAAAAAGAATGCAACTTGGTTTGGTTGGCTTAGGTCGTATGGGCGCAAATATGGTACGCCGCCTGCAGAAAGGCGGCCATACGTGCGTCGTTTTTGATTTGAACGCCGATAACGTGAAGAAAGTCGTAGCCGAGGGACCGACCGGCGCGACGTCTCTGGCTGATTTGGTTCAG
Organism: Bryobacterales bacterium; assembly: GCA_963771405.1. Lineage (GTDB taxonomy): Bacteria > Acidobacteriota > Terriglobia > Bryobacterales > Bryobacteraceae > Bog-105. The sequence continues at coordinate 41,921 of CAVYUL010000007.1, read as the reverse complement.
AAACTGACAAAACCGCGAGCGGTTTGGGTTATGGTGCCGTCGGGCAAGGCTACGGAAAGCACAGTGCAAACGTTGGCCGCAGCCATGGAACCGGGCGATACGATCATTGACGGAGGAAACAGCTTTTACAAAGACGACATTCGCCGGGCCGCCGAACTGAAAAGCCACGGGATCAACTATATCGACGCGGGAACAAGCGGCGGCGTGTGGGGGCTGGAACGGGGCTATTGTTTGATGGTCGGTGCCGAGGAACAAGTCTTCAATCAGTGGGAGCCGATTTTTAAGACGCTCTCGCCGGGTGTAGGCACGATTGATCGCACGCCTGGCTTCGATAAGACGAAGAGTACGGCTGAGCAAGGGTATCTGCGGGTTGGCCCGCCCGGCTCAGGTCATTTCGTGAAAATGATCCACAACGGGATCGAATATGGTGTGATGCAGGCTTACGGCGAAGGGTTTGACGTGTTGGTCAATAAGAAATCGAAAGACCTGCCGGAAAACGAACGCTTCGACCTGAATGTACGCGACATTGCCGAGCTTTGGCGGCGAGGAAGCGTAATTGGTTCATGGCTGCTCGATCTGACGGCCATGGCTCTGACGGAAAATCCCGACCTTTCGAATTTCGAGGGTGATGTTGAGGATTCGGGCGAAGGGCGCTGGACAATAAACGCGGCAATTGAAGAAGCTGTGGCCGTCGAAGTATTGGCCTCAGCGCTATTCACCCGCTTCCGCTCGCGTAGGGAACACACTTTTGCGGAGAAGGTGCTTTCCGCTATGCGCTACAAGTTTGGCGGTCACGTGGAACTGCCTGCCGGCGAATAAGCGTTACTCCAGTTCCGGGCCTGAAGGCGTTATCTTAACCTTCATCGCCCGGGCATCTACAATATCAGTGCCGAGAAACGAAATTTCCACCACTTCGCCATGCTGAGTGGCCTCGCGCTGATACTGATCGAAAATGAAATTGCCGAGCGAGTAGTAAATCAAACCATTGTGATACGATTCGCTCGGTTGCACGACGTGCGGATGATGGCCGATCACCAATTTCGCTCCGGAGTCTATAGCGGTATGCGCGAATAGTATTTGCGCTGCCGACGGCTGCGGTTGGTATTCAATTCCGTTGTGCATGGAAACGATGACGATGTCACAGCGTTTCTTTAGTTCTTTCACGTCGCGAGACATCACCGCTGGATCGGCAATTGCGATCCGCGGGTCTATATCGTTCCAGTTTCCGTTTTTCTGGTCAAAGGTGTAGCCGAGAAAGCCAAAGCGTATGCCGTTGCGCGCGAAAATCATGCCTCGATGAACCGCTGCTTCCGTTTCCGCGCTTCCGACCGGCCGAATGTTGTGTGAGCGGAGCCACTTGAGCGTAAATTCGACACCGTGCGGACCACAATCACGCGCGTGATTATTAGCGGTAGACGCAACGTTCACGCCGGCCAGTTGCAATCCTTCGATCGTCTCGGGGGCGGCGTGAAAGATCAGGCCGCTATCGTGATACGGACCTTCGTCTGAGAAGGGCGATTCGAGGTTGACAAAGATGACATCCGCCGATTTTAGAAGCGGAAAGATTTTCCGGAACGGCATGGCAGGATCATGCTTGCCGAGGATTTCGCGGCGAACGGCGCGCGAAAACATCACATCGCCCGCAAAAACAAGCCGATTCTGGAAACCGTAGACTTGTGGATCTACCAGAATCTTAGGCTGAAAAATAGATGGCAATTCCCCAACTGTCGCTCTGTGACAGGTGGAGAGCGCACACGCAACGAAGGCAGTCAGAAAAAGGCGAGGTCTCACACTAGAGCAAAGCGGCAGCGGCGCGATCCAGGAACCAAGCGGCTTTCTCGTCTCTACTCGCTATTTGACAAGGATACCTGAAATAGTCTTCGGGTTCCTTCAGCACCTGACGCACTGCCTCTGCTTTATCATCGCCCGAAACCTGCAAAACTGTAGCCTTAGCCGCAAGCAGAACACCGGGGAGCAGCGTAATCCGGTCCATTTTTAACTTTTCGACCCAGACGTGGGCCGCGATACCGGAGCGATTGGCAATGAGCGGTTCCCCGGGAAACAGGCTCGCCGTGTGCGTCTCAGCGCCCATTCCGCGGTGCAGCACGTCGAATGCCGGAAGTTGGCTGCCAATAAGGGCGAAAAAAGGTTTGATGTCGGCTACGTAACGCGCGGCGCCTTCATCGGGCGAGATCTCGCCATAGATGCGATGAATGTTCGCCAGGGGAATCTGAACCGCTTCCAGAAAGGTCTCGTTCGCGAGTTTGAAATTACTTTGCGAATCGGTTGGAGGAACACAGCGCTCATCCACCCAAAAGATATGTACCTTCGACCAATCAAAACCGGCCTTCGCGAAATCCGCAAACATGAGTTTCGGTGTGCTCCCGCCAGAGATAGCCAGGGTGGCATAGGGCGCCGAGGTCAAGGCTTGGGAAAGCTTATCGAGGACGAAACGGCAACAGTCGCTTGCCGCTTCCTCAGGCGAAGCGGCAATGCGCAAAAGAGGTTGTTGGGCCACGGAGATTATGGTCTCACGAGGCGAGCGTCATAGCGTGCTCCAAAGCCATTTGGAAGGCCGGGTCATAACCAGACACGGATAGTTCTTCGGTCATGAGCGCCGTCTCGGTGGCCTGGGCGAAACTGTACTTGCGCTGCCGGCCTGCCGTACTCCAGAGCGTGACGCATTCGGCGCTGGTGCGTTCGAACTCGATGCTCTCCGTTGGCGAACGGAAACTGACCCGCTGAATGCCGGGTCCGAAGCCGGAGGCGCGCCGGAACCTCACAGTTGCCTTACCAGGTGCGGAAAGCCAACCGGCCAGATACAACGCCTGTATGGGAGGGTTCTCTTCTGTGTGTTCGATCTCGAGAGAATCAAAAGTGGCGAACTTATTTTCGCGCACCGGGTCATCGAATAGATGGGCTAAAGGCTCCCGCCAAGGGGTGAGCCTGGTCCATTCAAGATCGGCCACCGTTTTTCCTTCCTTTTGCCACTGGGCGAGAAACGCTAACGCATCGCGCGGCGGCATGCCGGCGGTGTCAACAATGACCTTGGTTGCGAGTTTAGTAATCGCCTCGAGACCCTTTTTGTCGAGCACCGAAGCGTCGCTCTTGAGCGCGCCTTGGTGCCGGCACCAGAAGATCACCGGCAAATCGGCTGCTGTGAGGCCGGCAAGCGTAGGTACAGCGTTTTGCCAAGCCGCAGGCTTGGCTGTGATCTCGATCTGTTCGCAGCAGATTTGCTGCGCTTTGCCAAACGGCTTCCAACACTGTGCGAGGACTCGCGCCTGTAAATCGTTTTCGGCATCGGGCGAAACTGCCAAGACAATACCGCGCGCCGGATGCTCGTGCATCAATTCGGAAATGGTCTGAGAGGCAGCGAATCCGGCGTCGGGCTCATCCGTGGCTACAATCAAGGTCATCGCGCAGGCCCGCAACACCGTGGGCTTGCCTTGGTGCTTTTCTTCCTCACCCAGCGAAGTCCAAAGTGTGCCCAGACCTTTCAGGATCTGCTCCGGCTGCGCCGGAAAAATTACGGTACTGCTCATGGAATCCTCCACAGATGACCTTGGCGCGCCAACATTTCATCCGAAGCGCGCGGTCCCCACGTTCCAGCGGCATAGTTCGGGAAATCGAATTTTGTGTTGCCCCAAACATCCAGAATGGGCTGGACGATTTGCCAACTGGCGTCCACCATATCTTGGCGGGTGTAAAGCGTGGCATCGCCTACCATGGCGTCCACCAGCAACGTCTCGTAGGCAGTTGGCGTACGTTCACCAAAACTCGAGCCATAGTTAAAATCCATGGAAACCGGACGGACACGCATGCCCGAACCGGGACTCTTCGAAACGAATCGCAAAGAAATTCCTTCTTCCGGTTGAATACGCAACACCAACAGATTCGGACGCGCCTCGCGCAAACCTCCTTTGGTTTCCTGCGAGAAAAGGCCCAGCGGCGGCGCCTTGAATTGAATCGCAATATCGGTTACGCGTTTCGGCAGGCGCTTGCCGGTTCGAATATAGAACGGCACTCCCGCCCAGCGCCAGTTATCAATGAAGAACGTGACGGCCGCGTAGGTATCCGTTTGGGCGTCCGGCGAAACGCTCGGCTCCTGCCGAAAACCGGGAAGGTCCTGACCCCCGACATTCGCGGGACCATACTGCCCAGCCACAGCGTATTTCCCAACATCGTCCGTTTTAATGACCCGCACCGCCCGCAGTAGCTTGGCACGCTCGTCGCGAACGTTCGTAGCATCGAAAACGGTGGGCGGTTCCATCGCTACCGTGGCCATGACCTGACTCAAATGGTTTTGAATCATGTCGCGCAGCGCGCCCGCTTCCTGATAGTAGCCGCCGCGGCCCTCCACGCCAATAGATTCCGCCGCTGTGATTTGGACGTTGTCTACGTAGCGCCGATTCCAAAGCGGCTCGAAAATGCCGTTACCAAAGCGGAATGCCAAGATGTTCTGAACGGTTTCCTTACCCAGATAGTGGTCAATCCGATAGACCGCGGATTCGTCCAGCACCTGATGGATTTCGTCGTTTAGCTTGCGCGCACTCGATAGGTCATGACCGAAGGGCTTCTCAATAATGACGCGCCGCCAGCCGTTCCCTTTCTGCAAATTGTGGGCGCCGAGTTTTTGAATGGCTTCGGCGTAGTAACTCGGCTGAGTAGATAAATAGAACAGCACGTTGCCGCCGGTTTGGTGCGACTTTTCGACTTCATCCAGCTTGGCCTTCAGACGCTCGTAAGAGGCATCGTCATTGAGATCGCCGGCGCAATAGAAAAGGCATTGCGAGAACGATTTCCAAATCTCTTCGTCGAACGGGGCGTCTTCGAGGAACTTCGAGACCGAATCGCGCATGAGTTCCCGAAATTGATCGTCCGACATGGGCGTACGAGAACTGCCGATAACGGCGAAATTCTGAGAAATCCGCCGCTCGTAGAATAATCGGTAAAGTGATGGAAGGAGCTTGCGCTTCGAGAGATCGCCGCTTGCTCCAAAGATCACGATCGCGCAGGGTGGCACCCGCCTCGCGAAACGAAGTTGATCCTGCAGAGGATTCACTTCGGGTAGTGGTTGAACAAGTACGCTCATAGCCTCTTTGATGATAAGTGATTCATGAATAATCCAGGAAAGACAATCGTAGCGGTACTAAGTGATTTAATGTTTACCGTAAAAATACAAGAGGCGGCTAAGCGAGCATCGCTTGATGTCATTTTCGCCACCAGCCGCGATCAGGCTCTCAAAGCTACCCAAGCCAGGCCAGCGTTGATGATTCTGGATTTAAATGCAACGAGCGTCGACGCGCTCGAATTGATCAGCTTGCTGAAGGCTGATCCTGAAATGAGCCGTATTCCCATAGCAGGCTACGTTTCCCACGTACAGGTTGACCTTAAACAGGCCGCGCAAGATAGAGGTTGCGACTTAGTCATCGCCCGATCTGCTTTTTCGCAGAACCTCTCTTCTATCTTAGAACGCTATTTCAATAACGCGAAGCAATAAAGCGTGTCGCCGGCCCCGACGATGAGGTATTGGCCGCCGTCCAGCGTGTACGTCATAGGGCCGTTACTGACGTTTGCGGTGAGCTTCATGTGCCACAAGATTTTGCCGTCTTCCGGGTTCCACGCAACAAGATTGCCTGAGGGATCACCCGAAAAGAGCAGGTGCCCGGCCGTGCTTAAGAAACCGGAACCCGCCGTGCCGCGACCCGGGAACTTATGTTCCCAGCGTACCTTGCCGTTCTTGTAATCCAGAGCTTTCACTACGGACTGGGAGTACAACGTGCGGCCATTCCCACCGTAGCCTTCGGGGCGCTCATCTGTATCTGTAAGATACGCCAAACTGTAGCCTTCGACTGCGTTCACATAGAATAGGCCGGTTTCGGGATCGAAACTTGGGGGAAACCAATTGGTTCCTCCGCCACCGGGAGTGTTCAGCAACACTCCGTCGGGCTTCGGCTCCTTTGCTTCGTTTGGAATGGGTTCACCTTTTACATCGACCCCTTTCGACCAGTCTGTACCGGCAAAAGGCTCGGACACAATGTTCTTCCCATTCGTGCGGTCCAGCACGAAGAAATAGCCGTTGCGCGCTGCCTGGGCTAGGAGTTTCCGTTTGTGTCCGTCAATGTTGGCATCGATAAGAACCGGCGTTTCCACGTTGTCCCAATCATGAGTGTCGTGCGGCGAGGCCTGGAAGTACCAAACGAGCTTTCCGGTGTCGGGGTTCAAAGCAACGATGGAACATGTCCAAAGGTTTGGTCCCTTTCTTCCCTGCCCTGCGTACACGGGATTAGGATTACCTGTGCCCCAATAGATGAGATTGAGCTCAGGATCATATGTCCCCGGCATCCACGTCATGCCGCCGCCATGTTCCATGGCACCTTCATTGGGCCAAGTGTCAGCGCCGGGCTCGCCCTTGCGCGGCTCGGTATTCCAGCGCCACTGCAAGGCACCGGTTTCCGGATCGCGTGCTTCCAGATAGCCGGGTACATCCATAGCATCGCCGCCCACGCCAATGATGATGTGATTGTGCACGATCAGCGGCGACATGGTGGTGAAATATTGCATGCGCGAATCGGCGACCTGCGTTTTCCAACGCTCTTTGCCGTCTTTCGCGTTTAGGCAAATGAACCAGCCGTCAGGAGCTAGGAAATACAGCCAGTTGCCATACATTCCTACGCCTCGATTGCCCAACAAATGGCCACCATGATCGACCCAACTGTAGTGCCAGAGTTCATCGCCCGTGCGGGCATCCACGGCCCACACGTTGTCAGGCACAGTGAAATACAAAACGCCATCCACCATGAGCGGCGTCGATTTCACAGCCGCCGCGGCCATACCGCCCCGCATCGAACCGACGTTCAGGCGGAACATCCACCGAACGGCAAGCGAATCTATATTGGAAGCGTTGATCTGCTTTAGCGGACTATAGCGCTGACCCGAGTAATCACCGTTATAAGTCGGCCAAGTATCGGTTGGCGGCTGCAACAACTTGTCGGGATTCAGCAGTTGGGAGTAAACAAAAATTGCAAAACCGAGATTTAAAAAAATTAAACGGAAACTCATTTAAGCGTCACCAGATACGCAAGGATATTGTGCATATCCGCATCGCTGTAATGAGCAAGCAGAGCCAGATGACCTTCAAGAGGATCTTTGATCACGACCTGGGCAGAACTGCGCGAAAACGAGCGATACTCGCCGGATTCGTCAATCAGCAAGACGTCAAAATCGTCTATTCGCTTCAACGTACCGGTTATCGTTTGGCCGGACGGCAGCGTCACGGTCACCGAGACTTTTTGCGATGCGCGATCAGGATAGAGAAAATGAGCTTGTAAATCGGCGGGATCGGTTTTGCCGACATGCGCAAGATCGCCTGTCGGCGAATGGCAATTGCTGCAGTGACTTGAGAAATAGGCTTCGCCGGCCTTAGCATCGCCCGTAACAATGTTCTGAAGCTTATAACCGAAGCGGTTGGCAGCAGCTTCGACCCGCGAATGCAGGAACTCAGCAATGTCACGAGCTTGGGCATCGGTCATGTTCGCGAATGCGGGCATACCTTTATCTGGGCGGCCCTGGCGCAAGAAAGGAGCAATGGTTTCTCCTTGATTGTCATGCAACACCAGAGGAGAACGCAGCAAATCAGGGCCTTCCGCTCCCGTGGCGTTTGGGCCATGGCAAAATGCACAAGCTTGTGAATAGACTTTCTGTCCACGCGCAGCCGCTTCCGGATCGGCCGGCGCGGCTAAGCCCAAGAAGTTGCGCCCGCGCTCCAAATTTCGGCGATTTTGATCGGAATCTTGTGCAAATAGTGCCACACCGCCCAAAAGCAAAGAAAGAGCAAATCGACGTTTCATCAGTTCGCGGAAGCCCAAGCGAGACCGTCAGTTCCTTTACCGGCGTCGATCAGAGAGACACTATAATCCTGCAAATTGATAGCAGCAACTTTGTGGCTGGAATCGCAGGAGACATAAGCGACTTGATTATCCGGGCGGACAAGGACTTCCTGCGGGGCCTTCGGCACGTCGATATTGCGAATCACTTTGAGTGTTTTGAGATCTACGATCGAGACCTTATTTACTGTCGGCACCGCAATAATGAGCCAGCGGCCATCGCTGGTAGAAGCCGTTCCATAGCCGAGGCCAGGCAAAGGGATCCACGTTCTGATGTCATAGCGGTGCGCATCAACCACAGCCAGTTGCGGCTTGGTTTGGTCCGACGTAAAAACCCACTTGTCATCCGGCGAAAGAGAAATGCGCTGTGTCGTCTCGGAAATCGGAATGATTTTGACAACCTTCTTGGCTTCAAGGTCGATTACCGAAACGGTGCCAGGGCCGACGTTAGCGGTATAGCCCCAGCGACCATCTTTTGAAATGGCAAGCATGTGAGATTCTTCCTGGCCGGTCGGAACGGTCCCGACGATTTTAAGAGTCTTGGGATCGATGATGCTTATGGTCTTGTCCAGTTCGGTCGTAACGTAAAGCATTCCATTTTTCGGGTTGATCATCGGGCAGTGCGGTCTTACGCCATGGCCAAAATCGACCTCGCCAATCACTTTCTTCGACGCAAGATCGATGACAACTATATGATTCCCGTCAGTTCCCGGCTTCCCAACGCCGCTATTGCCATAAATCGGCACATAGGCGACACGGCCATCGGGCGAAGCCACGACTTTGTGCCCAGTGATGCCGCCCTCTGGAACCGTACTGATCTCTTTGCCGGCGGAAACATCGATAATGCCCAAGGTTTCGTTGCCTTTGTTGGCGGTTAAGAGAAGGCCGGACGCGGAAAAACTGTTGGAGGCAGACATGGCTAATACCAGTGAAGTGAAACAAATTTGGATTTTACTCATGGAAATTTCCCGACGCAATACCGAATACAGAATATCGAAGCGCTTTCAGAAAAGTTCTGCCACGCCGCCACGTAACGTTTATTGAAGCAAGCCGAAAACAGCAACACTATTGGTGGTACCCACAAAGACGCGGCCATCCGCAATCGTGGGAACAATGAATTTGTTCCCATTACCAAGTGAATCACGCCCCGAACCGGCTTGGCCGCTGTTGTAGAGTTCCTTCCCGAGGTTGGTCGCGTCATAGGCGTGAAGGATGGCCGGGTTTGCATTTTCCACCGCCCAGAGAATCGCGTCGTTCGTGCCATTCGCCGAAATCGCTGGCGTCGCCCCTGGGTAGGCGAAGGTATTGCTTGTCGTAGACGCAGACTGCGCTGAAACCAGTGCGGAGTCTACGTTGAATGCCCGGATGCGATCGCTTACAGCGCCGTAATACAAAGTACCGTTAAACCAGGCAGGGCTCGCAAAAACAGCACCGCCCAAGGCCCCTGGAATCTGTTGGTAAATACCGCTGTTGTTCGCAGGATTGAATTTGCCCATATTCGCTCGATTAAAGACGTAAAGGATTCCGTCTTTGCCGGCGCCGGTCCCTAGTTGGACCGTGGAACCGGAACCGGACTGCAAATCCGGCAGCAGCATGACGCCACCGGAACCTAGATCTTCGTCTCCCGCCGATTCCGACACAGTGTTGCTCATGGTCCAGTAATCGGCAGCGGTCAGCTGATTGCCCGTCGTACTCAGGCTCACGAACGCATTTCCAAAATCGCCCTGGCTGGGGAAGCCTGCGGCGCTCATAGAAGTGTCGAACGTACCATTGCCCACCGAAACGAAAATGCGGCCCGATAGAGAATCGGCCGCAATTCCACCACCCGCATTCCAAAGCGCAGCATCGTTGCCATTCGGAGCAAAATTGAACACGCGGGTCTGCTTCAAGGTGAGGCGATCATAGCCGATCAGCCAACCCGTGTACGGCCTGGCATCGCAGTGAGAGCCCCATCCCGTATAGATGACGCCATTCAACAGCAGCAAAGCAGGCCGCGAATTGTATTGTCGGGGCGCAAACACGACTTGGCCGTTGCTTGCGCCATCACCAGTTCCTGGATAAGTCGCGCTGATCTCAGTCGGTGCGCCGAATTCCTCCTGTCCGGTTGTCAGGTCCAACGCGTGCAGGCGGTGATGGTAATTGCCTTGGCTGTCTTTGCTCATAGCGAGCAGATAAATGGTGCCGTGAGAGCCTGCGCTCAAGTCAATCACGGGCGTCGCCGTAATGCCGATTTCCGGTGTGACTTGTCCGCAGCCCAAGTCATCAGAAGGGGTTTCGCCCGTTCCGAGCAGACTGACCTTCCAAATTTGCGCCCCCTTCTTAACATCAAAGGCATAAACGGAATCATGTTCGGTAGCGGCATACAGAATCTGGGATACATAAAGGGGCTGAGCATCGACTTTTCCATCGACCGAGAGAGTGAAGAGTTTGCCAAACGAAGAGGAATTCACATTTGCGTGGGTCAAAATCGACTCGGTCAGATCCTGTCCCGTGCGCGCGGCGTCGTTATGAAACGTGAGAACAGTCGTCGCAGTCTGCGGCTGCGGGTAAGTGACGCCGGAACTGGCGGGCGTTTGCGAATTTCGGCCACAACCAGAGGCAAGTAACATTATCAGAGCAGTGGCTAATCCACCCATCTCGAGACGATTTGGCATCTTCGGCCAGTGTATCGAGGTTTTTCAAGAATCCATCATTCTTTCACTCTTCGCGGAGAACAAATTGAGGTTCCAATTTCGCGGCTCGAAAGGCGGGCCAGAACGAGGCAATTCCTGCAACGGCAAGAATAATCAGAACAACTCCGAGAAGAGTTTCAGCATCGCTCGGTGACACGCCGAACAAGAAAGTTGAGAGCAGACGGCCTACACCGGCGGTGAGCGTTAGTCCGGCTCCACACGCAATCAGCGACACGCCCAGCCCTTTTAGAAAGAATCTTGCCCAAATCTGACTGGGCCGCGCCCCGAGGGCGAGACGGAGGCCCACTTCTCGCCTTCGTGCACTGACAAAATAACTAAGTGTTCCATAGACGCCGATGCCTGCCAAAGCCACTGCCGTAAGCGCAAAGACCGTCAAGATAGTGGTCCTCAGCCGGTTTTCAGACCGACTATCGGAGAGCTTTTGATCAAGTGAGGCTACATCGTATACGGAACGCGCCGGATCGAATGTTTGGATTTTGCGGCGAACCGCATTAGCGAAGCTGAGCGGCTCTCCCTTTGTTCGAAGGAGAAAGTAAGGACTCGGAAACGGCGCATTGATACACCAATAGACGTTAGGCGACGGCTCCCGATTCAGGCCCTCTTCGCGGGCATCGGCCGCAATGCCCCGGATCGTCGCTATGGGCAACGGGATGTTTGAGATGTGTCTTAGCTTGCGCCCCAAGGGAGAAAGCCCGTTCAGGTATTTGCTGACAAAACTGCGGTTAACTATCACATCGGTTGAGTGCGTGGAGGCGCTACAGGGCTCACCCGCAATCATCGGAATGCGCAAAACGGAGAAGTATCCATCTGAGATGAAGCGGCTTTCGGCAATAATCTTGCCTTCCGACGCGGCCCGCCCTTCCAATCCCACCTCAGCTTTTGCATCGGCCGGCATGCCGGGCAAAAAGCCGGTTGTAGCCGCCTCGGCAACACCGGGAACGGAACGCAATTCGGTGAGGGTATTTTCTATCCGATTCAAAAGTTTTGGGTAATCGGCGGTTTCGCCCCAGTTGGCGCTCACACGGAAGGTGAGGACGTGAGAGTAGTCAAACCCCGCCGAAACTCTGCCGAGTTCCTGAAAACTGCGAAGCAGCAGCCCAGCGCCGGCAAGAAGAGTCACGGCAAGCGCAACCTGAATTCCCGCGAGCACCCATTGACCACGGTTCTGGGCCGATACCTGAGTACGGCCACCGCTGGCTAGATTTCCCAAAAGACTCCGGCGGGAAGCTCGAATCGCAGGCAACAAACCGGCAATGAGGGTCGTCATGATCGCTGCGAACAACGTGTAGACAACGATGTGCCAATTCAGCGATATTTCTTGCACGCGCGGCAAATCGGCGGCAAGCGAGCGTAAGAGCGGCATAGAAGCTGCGGCAAGAAGCAGGCCGAGACATGCGCCTCCGAGTGCCAGCAAGAACGTTTCCGACAATAACTGACAGATCACAATGCTCCGAGACGCACCAAGGGAAAACCGCACCGCCAGCTCGCGTTCCCGATTTGCGGAGCGCGCCAGCAGCATGGCAGCGATATTAGTGCACGCAATCAAAAGCAACAGCGAGACAGAGGCAAACAACATCCAAAGCGATCGGCGCACCCCGCCAATGGTGGTCTCTTTCAACGACTGAATATCCACCGTCCAGCGCGCATCGGTCTTGGGGTACTGGCGTCCCAAGTTGCTTTGGATGCGATTGAGGTCGGCCCTCGCGCTAGCGATTGAAACGTCCGGCTTCAGACGTCCGATTGCATTGAACCATGTGGACTCGCGGTTTTGAGAATAAGGAGCGTCCATTGGATTGGGCGTCCAAATTTCTACGTCTGAGTTGGGAAACGCGAAAGACCCCGGCATCACCCCGACCACCGTGTAAGACCACTTCTCCACAACTATTCGCTTCCCGATAGCATGCGGATCGCCGCGGAATTTCCTGCGCCAATAGCGATCGCTGATGATTGCCGCGCCAGGCCCCCCGAAATGTTCTTCCTCTGCATTGAAATCTCGGCCAAGGGCAGGCGATACGCCCCAGACTCGGAAAAACTTCGGCGCTACAAGAGCTTCAGTAACTTTTTCCGGCAGCGTACCTGTTGTCTCGGACGCGTCTTCCGTGTACCAACCCGAAATATTTTGAAAGGTTGAATTGAGCCGATCCCAATCCACCAGCCGAGGCGGCGCGACGAAGCTGACCGGGTTTTTTGTCTTGATCTCTTTCTGACTGAGAAGCGTCAATTCGTCGGCGTCGGGAAAGGGGAGAGGCCGGAAGAGAATGGCGTCGAGCGCGGAGAACACCGCACTATTGGCGCCGACTCCCAGAGCAAGCGTAAGGATGACCGCAAGCGAAAACCCCGGAGCCTTCGCGATTTGTCGCAAACCGAATCTCAAGTTTGCGATCGCTCTCTCAACGTATATAACCCGGTGCACATCGCGCAGTTCGTCCTTATATTGCTCCCGGCCTCCAAACTCAACGACGGCTTCGCGACGAGCTTGTTCCGGCGTGAGTCCAGAAGCTAGCTTTTCCTGCATTAGAGACTCGATGTGATGTTGCAACTCAGCCTCAAATTCGGATTCGACGGGGCGGCGTTTTCGAGAAAACCAAAGCATGGAAATTTTTAACGGGCCGTTTGCATGATCAGTGTCACCGCGTTGGACAAACGGCTCCAGTTCGTTTCCTCAGCAGCTAATTGCTTCTTGCCTAAGTTTGAAAGCTTGTAAAACTTCGCTTGCCGGCCGTTCTCAGATTCACCCCATTCGGCGTCCAATAGTCCCCGTTTCTCCAAACGATGCAGCGCCGGGTAGAGCGAGCCCTGTTGTACTTGCAAAACATCCTTTGATATCTGCCGAATGCGCAGCGAAATACCGTAACCATGTACTGGCCCGAGAGCGACAATTTTCAGAATCAGCATGTCGAGCGTGCCTTGCAGCAGATCGGATTTGTCGTTTGGCACTTGCTTTAGCCTCTCTATGTCGTTCTACATATTAGTTCTCACATCATATGTAGAATGTCAAGGAGAAACAAAGCTATTCCGGTGAAACTGCTAGTGCTTTTTCTTTTTCTCGCGATGTTTATGCGAAAAGCTGATCAGGGTCGGGTTGTTTCCTGGGTTTATCCGATCCAGCCCAGCGGCCAGGAATCCGTTCTGTTGCAGACTCGCTGCTTCAAGCGCAGGGCGCAAGTTTTGCGGTGTATCCAGTTTAATCTCGATCTCCAACGTCTCGCCCATGCAATCGGACCCAACGTTCGGCAACCCAAGGTGGACGGTTGTTTCTCCGTTTGCGTAGTCCCAGAGCGCAAAACTTTCGAGAAAGTCCGGATTGATGGCGAACTGGCAATCGTGATCTTTGATAGTCGCTCCACTTTCGCCGTTCAAAACGGCTGCGAGATCGTTTGGATGCTGACTGGCGGCCATCGTTTCTTGTATACGTTTGTCTCCCAGCAAAGCTTTGTAAACAGCTTGTTCCGGGAATAGTTCGGTTAGCTTAACGGATTCTGGCTTCGCCGCTTTACTTCGATCCAGAGAGTAAGCTTTGAACTGCGAACGGCGCTCGGGTTCCGCATCGCCAATCTGTTTAGCCGATTCCTCGCGCAAACACAGAATGCCTGAAACCGAAGTAAGAACATGCACCCGCCAATCGATAGCCCAATCTGTTTCGTTCGACGTGTGCTCGGTATCTCGGTGCTCCTCCGCTTCAAGAGAGGCGTAAAGATCGAAAACCGGATCTTTGGCATCTTTGCTGAGCACTCGGATATTGTGACCCGACCAAAATATCGTTAAATCTTCCGAGCGGCCCATCCAGATCGTCTGCGCGCCTGACAGCCCGGAGAAGAGAAAGAAGAGGAGAAAACTAAAAGCCACTGCACGGATTTGGGCCGCCACGGTCATGGCTCATTATATTTGACCGACGCGGGATATACTGCACAGCAGCACTTGAGCATGGGCACATGAAAAAATCGATTGGCGACAACATCTTTCCCAAAAACGTCGGCTTCGAAGCCGGACTGGCACTGCTAAAAAACACCGGCTATGACGGCATAGAGCTGTGGCTTGGCGAGAAGCCCTGGTTTCAAATGAAGTCCAGCGACACAGAATTGCGTGCCTTGTACCGCAAAATTCAAGACGCCGGCCTTGGCGTTTCTGACGTAGCGAATTCTCTCGACTGGGACGAGAATATCGCTTCGCGGGAACCGGCAAAACGCCAAGCGGCCGTTCGCCACATCGAGCGCCAGATCGAGGCTGCTCAACTGTTTGGCTGCGACGCGATCCTAGTGGTGGCAGGCGTTGTGGAAAGCGACACGCCGTATAACGAGATCTACCATCGCTGCGTCGACGGTCTGCAAAAGCTAGGCGAGGTGGCGGCCAAGGCCAAAGTCAAGATCGGAGTGGAAAACTGCAATTCAGAGCAGCGCTTTTTGCTGAGCCCGCGCGAATTCCACACTTTTCTCAATGATATTAACCATCCATCGGTAGGAATTCACCTCGACGTCGGGAACATTCACGACACTGGCTTTGCCGAACAATGGATTGAGATGCACGGTCCGCGCATCACGCGAATTCACGTCAAAGACGTCTTGAAACATAGAGGCCGTTGCGGGCATGAAAGCGTCTACACCAATATCTTTCTTGGCGATAACAATTGGAAAGCCATTCGAGCAGCGCTTACGAAAGTAGGTTACGATGGCTGGCTCATTGCCGAAATGGAAGCCCGCTATACGTACGCCCCCGACCAGCAGATCTTTGACACGGGTGCGGCGCTCACTCGCTTGATCAAAGGAGATTTGTAAAGTGAATTTCACGCGACGCGAAATCCTTCATGCCGCCCTGTCGGTGCCTTTGGTCGCGTCTCCCGATTCTTCAGGCCGAATCTCGATCATTGCGGAGGATCACTGTTTAGCGCAAGAATCGGCTGCCGGCTTCGCGAAACTGCAGGGAGTGCGCGGGGCCGGACTAATTCTGCCCGCCGTAAGGAGCTTGACTCCGAAGCAGACGCAAGCACTCAACGATCAATTCCATACAAGATCCACAATTATTTTCGAGTGCTCTCCCGATATTTCCCGACATTTACCACTCCAGTTCGAAATCACGCTCGACCAGTTTCTGCTTTGCGACAAGCCCTGGAATGGAGAGTACATCGAATCCCTCCACCCGATCCAGCGTTTGCTAAGGCCATCGTATGGTCTTTGGACGATCTCGCCATCAAAAGCCCAAGTCGTCGCGCGGTTGAACGGGTCTCCCGTGGCTATTACGAAGCCCTGGGGCCGTGGGATCCTGGTTTTTCTGGGAGCAATGCTCGGCCCCTGTCTATTCGCCGAAGAGCGGGAAGCTAAAGAACTAACTTCCGCGCTCTTCGACGGCTTTTAGAAATAGAATTTCAATGCGAACTGAATTTCACGCTGGTCGTTTTGACCATCGCGCGTTGAAGTAATCCGCCCAAACGTCGTTGGGGACGTGTAATCCAACGCCCCAGGTGCCGCAACCACACCGTTCCCACTGAAACCCGGCGGCGAAAAATTCGGGGTGTTCGTTAGATTGAAAAACTCAGCCCGAACCTCAAACCGTCTCTGTTCGCTAATCAGGAAGCTCTTGAATAGGGAGAAGTCTAGGCGATGGTAGCCAGGTCCCAAATATTGAGACGGAGCGCCACCCAATGGACTGTAATCCGCTTGTCCCACGCCTGTCGCTACCGGCGGACTCGTAAATGCGTTGGGATTCAACCACTGGTTAACATTGTGCGGACCAGCCGTCGCACTCTGCCCCTGCACCAACAGGGCGTTACATCCAAAACCCGTCGTAGTGCTGATGATGCACGGCACCGTCCCCGGCTGCCCGTCTTGCAAAGTCAGAATCCAGTTGCTACTCCATCCGCCTATAAACGCGTCCACCACCTTTGAGCTATTCCTCAAATACCGCCGTCCATGTCCCACCGGAAAATCATACGCACCGCTGAAGTGCAGTGCTTTGGGTACATCGAAATCGCACAATCCATAGTCGCCTTGTATTCCGAATCCCGCCAAAAGGGGAGCCCTGTAGTTGATCGCCGTAGCGTTCAGGACGTCGGGCGCGTCCGTCCGGCATTTCGACCAGGTAAAGTTCGCAAGTACCGCAAGACCCGCAGACAGCCGCCGTTCATAATTCAACTGCAAGGAATTGTAATAGCTGTCGCCCGCAAAACTCGTGTCCGTAAAGCCAGTCTGAAAATCCGGATAGCGCGTGTAATTGAACTCATCGAGTCCCGGCGGTAAAATCTGCGTCGGCGAATTTCCATTAGTGTAAACGCCCAGGTGACGGACGGTGTTACCTACGAACCCGGCTTGCACCGAATCGTTCCCAGTGAGTTGGTACTGCAGAGTAAAGTTATAACTTTGGGTGTATGGCGTCTTTGTGTGATAATCTTCGCCGGTAAACGATACACCCGCCGGCTCCACGGCAGCGGGAGTCAACGGTATCGCGGACAATCCGGTTTCGAGCGTCCCCAATGCTCCATTGGGAAAAGTGATCGGAGCGTTCGGAGTGATGTTTGGATAGCTCAAACTGAATTGGAACGGAAAGTCCACGTAGGTTTCGACAGTCGAATTCTCAAAACCTCCGTAGAAGATCCCATATCCTCCCCGAGCCACCAGCTTTGACCCGATCTGATACGCAAATCCCACTCGCGGAGAGAAGTTCGTCAGTTGTGAAACGCCTAAACCGGGAGTGCCCGAACAAACAATCGAAATATTGTCGCTTTGAGCAGCGGCGTAAAAGTCGGGTGACAGCGGGGTATTACAGCGCCGATTGGGGATCAGAAACTCCGAAGGCGCACTCGTACCCGACGGCAGGAAATTGGACTGCGCGCCATAACGTTCAATGAGCTGCCCAAAATACTCCCACCGCAGACCCAGATTGAGAGTCAATTTTTGAGTCACGTGAAAGTCATCTTGGATATAGGTTCCGTAGTAGCTTCGCTTTTGATCTGTATTCGCAATATTCGAAGCGGAAATATTATCGGCGCCACCCACGTAGTTCGGCGCGCCAGCCACTGTACCCGGAGTCGGAGTCAGTAACATCTGAGCGAGTCCCGTATTCCCCCCTGATGTCTCCGGCACCTCCGTATACACACCGCTGAAGCTCCAAGTTCCGCGGCCTGAAGGAGGCTGAAGAATGGAAAAACGAAGCTGTTGGTATTCAAAACCGATCTTCAGCGAATGACGGCCGAATTGCTTCGACAAATTGTCTGTGAATTGATAGGTGTTGCTGTATTCGAGCGATGGCAGGTACTGATTGCTGCCCAGCGTAGTGAGGCCAGCGATAAAAAGTGACCCTAATCCTCCGTTCGAGTTAACTTGTGGAACACCTTGAATCCCAAATTGAGCCGGGATGCCGTACGTAGTGCCATTGGGCTGAACCCTGGTTGACTCAATGCGATTAAAGCCTAAGCGAGCTTCATTCACCAGGTTCGGAGAAAACGAATGCGTCTCACTCAGCACATTGTTGTATGAGATCGCCGTTTGATCCCCGTCCGCAAAAGAACCGCCATCGGCGATCCCCGGAAACGGACCCGGAATGAGCTCAGGGTTGTTCGAATAGCTTACGCGCGCGAAAACACTGTCTTTTTCATTGATGTTGTAATCGCCTCTCACATCGAATTGATTAACGTTATTCCGTAAGATTGGATTTGCGGCGTAGTTGTTGAACAGCCCTGAATTATTCGGCGCTGGGTAGAGATTCAAAAGCTTGATCGCATTCGGATCAAGCCGCGAGGCCGGCAAAATGTTGCCTGCGAAAGGCTCACGAACATACCCAACAAAAGACCCCGTCGTCATGCCCCCGCCGCAAGCCACCGTAAGGGCGCTAACGCTATCGGCAACCCCACAATCCACCTCGCGGGTTGTTGATGGGTCAAACACTTGGCCCAGTGCAGTCGTCCGGCCCAAAACGTCAGTCCTGGTACCTCCCTGTGTTAGCAGTTCCGATAGATTCGTGTAATCGCTTGCCCGCTCCAGCGCCGTTGGCACTGTGTTCACAGAGGGTATTGCTTGACGAATACGCGTTCCCTCATAATCTCCAAAGAAAAACAGTTTGTTCTTCTTGATCGGCCCTCCAACGGTGAAGCCGAATTGGTTTTGCCGGTACTCGCCCTTTGGGATACCGCCCGAATTCTCAAAAAAATTGGCTGCGTCTAATTTATCGTTTCGCAGAAACTCCCAAGCGTTCCCATGAAATTGGTTGGTACCGGATTTGATGGTCGCGTTCAGCACCGCGCCCGCGGAGCGCCCAACCTCAGCGCTGTAGTCTCCGGTTTGCACCTTGAACTCCTGAATCGCATCCACTGGCGGCCGCACTGCATAGGCCGTCCCATTCAGAAAATCCACCAGATTTGCATTATTGTCGATACCGTCAAGCAGATAGTTATTCTGTGCCGGACGCAATCCATTCGCCGAAAAACTACCGCTCGCACCCAGCCCGCGCGTATCTTCTTGCCCTTGCGTCACTCCGGCCGCCAATTGCGCGAGAAACGTGAAGTTTCGCCCATTCAGAGGCAACTGATTAATCGATTGCGCCGTCACCACCTGACCTACTGACGCATCTTGCGTTTGTAAAGTCGGAGGGGCGCCTGTCACTTCCACTGTCTGAGTGGTTTGACCGGGCGCCAGTACAAAATCCACCAGTACCCGTTGCTGAACGGCTACCGTCACATTCTTGTGTACAGTACGCTCGAAGCCTTTTAGCTCTGCGCTCACAGTATAATGCCCTATTTTCACCGGCGTGAACTCATACTCACCGGTACTGCCGGCCGCAATCGTTGCATTCGCCCCAGTGTCGTCATTCGTGAGAGTCACTGTGGCGCCGGGAAGCAAGCCGCCTGTGCTGTCTTTAATTGTTCCCAGAACCGAACCAGTGTCTACTTGCGCAAAAACGCACCGGGACGCCAGCAAGAGAAATAGGAAATAGGAAATGAAGCGGGAAGAAGAAATCATAATCCAAACGACCTTTCGTTGACGCCGAAATTTCTTCGCGTGGAACCGACGTTCCTACGATGGTATCCGATCGCACTAAATCAGAGCAAATCCGCCCGTTTGTTTTCCCGCGCCCGTCTCACCCTCCGGTTCAACACAGCCGTGACTCCACCCAGTACCAGGCACAACGGAACAACAAGTACTGGCGAAAGCGCTCTCGCTCCTTTAATCAACCGAAGGAAACCCAGCGTCAGCGCAACCGTGGCTATAATCGCTCCGGGGAAATGCGTGTCGACGAAAGCATCGATTAGGAAAAAAGCCGCCGCCAACGCAATCAGACCTAGCCCGGTCTTGGTCGGCGTAGCGCCCGCAAGAAAATAGCCGCCGGCCGCCAACGTGCCCAGCCCCAAAACGGCTTGCCACACTCGCGCCGGCCAGATTAGCTCACAATAGACGCCCAGTACACCCAGAATCACGCAAAAGAACGCCGTTTGCGGGCCCATGCCGTGGCCGCTAGTGAGTCTCAGCGGCTTCAGGCCGCAATGGCAGAGCGAACCAGAAAGTCGCTCCTCGGCCGCCGGCGTTGTTGAACATGCCAATTTGGCCACCCATGAGTTCCACGAGTTGGCGGCTGATCGTCAACCCTAAGCCGGTCCCGCCGTATCTCCGTCGATTGCTGCCGTCCGCCTGAAAGAATGCTTCGAAGATCCGATCGCGTAGCGCCTCATCCACGCCAATCCCCGTATCAACCACATCACAGCGCACGCGCGAAGTATCGGTGCTCGTGGTCAGCACAACGTGCACGCCTCCGTTTGTTGTAAACTTCACCGCGTTTGCTATGAGATTGGTAAGCACTTGGCGAAAGCGCACGCTGTCTCCTTCGATCAGCGAAGGAACTCGCGGATCGATGTCATAAGTAAGACCCAAACCCTTCGTCGTGGCCCGAATGCTGATCAGTTTCAGCACTGAACGCAAGCTGTCCGCCGGATCAAAAGGCCGGTAATCCAACGCAAGCCGCCCTGCTCCAATTTGCGACAAGTCCAGCAGATCATTGATAATCGTGAGCAAATCGTTCGCGCACTGGCTGATCGCCTCGGCATAGTCGCGCTGGTCGGGCGTCAAGTCGGTGGTTTTGATCAGGTTGATCATCCCCATGATGCCATTCAAGGGCGTCCGCAATTCGTGCGACGTATTCGCAAGAAACTGTTCTTTGAGCTGCGTCGCTTCCCGCGCCATCTGCAACGCGTTGCTCAATTCTTCGTTCTTGATTTGCAGTTCACGCGCCGACTCCCGTAGCTTCTGTTCAGCCTGCTTGCGCTCTGTGACGTCTCGCCCGATGCCCTGAATAGCCACCGCCTGCCCTTTGCGGTAGATGACGCGCGTACTCACTTCTAAGAACCGAACTCCGCCCGATTTCGGCAGCAAACGCAGTTCAAAGTGCTGGTTCGGGCTGCCGCCCAAATGCGCTCGAATACTGTCTTGATTGAGATGGCGAGATTCCGGCGCAATCAGTTCCTCGATGCTTTTTCCAAGCACTTCCGCCCGCGTGTAACCGCTCAAACTCTCCGCCGCTCGATTCATCGCCATCAATCGACCCTTCAAATCGTGAAGGAAAATCGCGTCGTTGGCATTCTCAAAAAGCTCGCGAAACCGCTCCTCACTCGCCCGAACCGCCTCCTCTGCCGTTCGCCGGGAAGTTTCGTCCTGAATTTGCATGATGCGCGCATCGCGCCCCTGGATGGCAAATCGGGAGAAAACCATGCTCACCACCAGTTCCCTGCCCGCCGCCCCGCGGTGAACAAACGGTCCTAGCGTGTTGTATGGCTTGCGCAGTTCCGTCTCAAGCACATGTTGCCGTCCCCGATCGTTCTGCTCAATCGCAAACAAATCCAGCAATCGCATTTCGCACATCTGCCGGCGGGGATAGCCATACAATTCCACCGCGTTCTTGTTCGCTTCCAAAATGCGAAAATCGTCGGGCGCAAAAATCACCGCCGGGTTAGGGTTGCCATAAAAGACCCCCTCGTAGGCGGTCACCAGTTCGCGTAATTCCGCAATCGTGGCCTCGAGTTCTGCCACGCTTCGTCCGCCGGATTCCACCGGCTTCACGTCCTCATGTTCGACAATTACCGAATCGTTGCTCGATATTTCCACTGCCGGTCGTCTCAAGAATTGGCTTGCTTCAAATAGCCAACACTAAATCAGCTTAGCTGATTCGTTGAACTCGGGTATTTCTCCCGCCTTAACCCCTCCAAAACCCCTTCATCCTCTCTATTTTCGTGGCAAAACATTTTCAACTTTTTTGTTTTTTCACAGCTTATTCACACCCGGAACATGCCAGAGAAACACACTTAGCCGAGATTGGAGGCAAAGGCGACAAAACTATGGCTTCCCACAGCAAAAGTTCCTTCCAACTGTTCTGGAATTCCCCCACTGTGTCTGCAGAGTTTCGCACCGGAGTTTCGCTGCACAGTCACACCATGTATTCGGAAGAAAGTCTCGACATGGTTCCTCGCTACACGGCAAAACTTCCTTACCTCGGCCGAGCGATCCGCCGCCAGGAACTGGAATACCACCGGCGTAAGAACAAGCAGTTCAGTTTCGGCGACGCTTTCTGGACCCCGCCTCTCTCCCCACGCCAAGCCTACCGGCTGGAGGAAAAGCAAATTCAGCGCAGGTTCAAGCTTCCGGCGTTGATCTCACTCACCGACCACGACGATATCCGCGCCGCTACCCAACTCCACGTGCTTGATCGCTTCAAACACATCCCGATCTCCACCGAATGGACAATCCCTTGCGAGGACACCTTCTTTCACCTGGGCGTCCACAACCTGCCCCCTGCCGACTCCGACTCGTTCATGAAGCGCTTCGAGGCCTTCACGGCTAAACCCGATCCGCAAGACCTGCAAAGCTTGTTCCAGGAACTGAATACCGGCCCCGGCGTCTTGCTCATTTTGAACCATCCCCTGTGGGACGAAAAAGGCATTGGGCAAGACCGTCACGGCTCCGTCCTTAGGAATCTGTTGGCGAAATTCGGCCAGTATTTTCACGCCCTCGAATTGAACGGCCTCCGCTCCTGGAATGAGAACCGTGCCGTTGTGGAGATAGCCAAAGAGGTTGATCTGCCGCTAGTCTCCGGAGGTGATCGTCACGGCCGGGAACCAAACGCCATCTTGAATCTGTCCCGGGCCCGCTCTTTCGTTGAATTCGCCGAGGAAATTCGTTGCGAACGTACCAGCCACGTCGTCTTTATGCCGCAATACCGCGAACCCCTCCGCATGCGCGTTTTGCAAACCATGGTCGATGTTGTACGCGAATATCCGGAAAATTTCGGCGGCCGTCGTACCTGGGCCGATCGCGTTTACTACCGCGACCCCGAAACAAAGGAAACCGTCCCATTGGCGGCACTGTGGCCAGACGGCGGCCCGGCAGTTGTAAAACACTTCGTCGGCGCCATGCGCCTTGTCGAGTGGCGACCGCTCCGCTCTGCCCTACGAGTGGCGCTCACAGATCGTTCCGTCGCTTGGTCTGAGTAAAAGCAGGTCGCCTTTGAATGAATGCCCCAGAGTCGCGTTCCTGCCGGATACCTTTTCCGAGGTGAATGGCGTCGCGCATACCGCACGCCAGTTGGAGGCCTTCGCACGCCGCCGCCAGTGGCCGCTATTGAGTATCCACGCCGGTCCTGAAACCGACAGAACGTCCGATGGTGTCGTTTCTATGCTCCAACTGAAACGCAGCCGCTACCGCTTCGGACTGGATTCTAATCTTGATTACGACCCCTTCCTGCTTCGCCACGCGCGCCTAGTCGCGAAGGAAATCGGGGCTTTTCAAGCCAATGTCATCCATCTCACCGGTCCCGGCGATTTCGGAACCCTTGGCATCTACGTTGCTCGTCTCTTGAAACTCCCCGTGGTGATTTCGTGGCACACGAACTTGCAGGAATACGCCGCAAGCCGCCTGGCGCGCCTGCTCCGTTTCACTGGCGCCCGAACCAGTCGAATCCTCGGTTCATTAGCTGGAATCGGTTCACGCGAAATCCTGCGTCATTTCTACCGTCGCGCTACCACAACCTTGGCGCCAAACCAGGAATTAGTCAATTTGACCCACTCGCTCACCGCCAAGCCCTGTCATTTGATGTCCCGCGGAGTCGATATTCAACTCTTCTCTCCCCTTCGTCGCAAACGCGTGAACAACCTCTTTCAAATCGGTTACGTCGGCCGCCTAACCCCGGAAAAGAATGTGCGTTTTCTCGCCGAATTAGGGAATGCTCTTTGCAAGCGCGGCCGCACCGCTTTTGAATTCGTCATCATCGGCGAAGGCAGCGAGCAGAATTGGCTCCGCTCTCATATCCCAGGCGCCCGCTTCACCGGTGTACTTCGCGGCGAAATTCTCGCGCAAGCCTATGCGGATATGGATTTATTCGTTTTCCCTTCCCACACCGATACCTTCGGCAACGTCGTCCTTGAAGCTCTCGCTTCCGGAGTTCCCGCTGTCGTTACCAGCAACGGTGGGCCTAAATACCTAGTGCGCAACGGCCTAACCGGCTTTGTCGCCGCAAACAACATCGAATTCATAGAATCCGTGGACAAGCTGTTAGCTGACGCGAACCTTCGCAACCAGATGAGTCAAGCCGCCCGGTTATACGCCCAGCAACAGTCGTGGGATCGCGTCTTCGAAACCGTTTGGAGCGTCTATAGCCAGTCCACGCCATTGCATAACTTTGCAAAACCGGCCCGTCATTCTACAGCTCCTCTGTTATCCTCACGAGTGCATGGCCGGAGTAGTTCTTGACGGAAAGAAAGTCAGCCAGGAAATCCTTGCGGAGCTGAAACCGCGCGTAAAAGAGATTACTAAGCGTCGCGGCCGTCCACCGGCTCTCGCGGTAATTCTAATCGGCGACGATCCCGCTTCCCAAATCTACGTCCGCAACAAAATCAAAGCAGGCGAAGAACTCGGCATCCGCAGTGTCGAATTGAAGCTTCCGGGAAACGTTTCTACCGACCAGCTGTTCAACGCCGCCGATCCGATCATCAAAGACAAAACAATTGATGCCATCCTCGTGCAAATGCCCCTACCCAAGCAATTGCGTGCCGAAGAAGTCGTTCCCTATATCGTCGATCCCTTCAGAGATGTGGATGGCTTTGGCATCCACAGTTTGGGCTCCCTGGTCGTCAACCGCTTTGCGCCCCGGGCCTGCACTCCCGCCGGAATTATGCAGTTGCTCGAGCGTTCAAAGATCCCGATTGCTGGAAAACATGCCGTCGTCGTCGGTCGGAGCGATATCGTCGGCAAGCCAATGGCGCTTATGCTGCTTCACGAAAACGCCACAGTCACTATTTGCCATTCCAAAACCCGCGATTTAGCCGAAGAATGCCGCCGGGCGGACATCCTTGTCGCCGCCATCGGCAAGCCGGCCATCGTCAAACGCGAGTTCATCAAGCCAGGCGCCGTCGTGATTGATGTTGGCATGAATCGAATCACCGATAAAGTCGAAGCCGAAGCGCTCTATAGTCACGCACCCGCTCGTCTCGCTGCCTTCGAAAAGAATGGGTCGGTCCTAGTAGGTGACGTGGATCCGCTCGCCATGCAGGAACTCAGCTCTGCTTACACTCCGGTTCCCGGTGGCGTTGGTCCCCTTACCATTGCCATGTTGATGGTCAACACAGTTGACTTAGCCGAAATTCGTCACGTCTAACCTCCATGTTCCGTGTCGGTCTCACCGGTGGCTACGCCACCGGAAAAACATCGGTCGCTTGCGAGTTTGAACGCTTGGGCTGTAATCTCGTTTTGGCCGATCAGCTAGGGCACGCCGCCCTTCAACCCGATGGCGTCGCCTTTGATCCGGTCGTGAAACTATTCGGCCGTGAGATTCTCGCCGCGGATTCCACCATCGATCGCAAGAAACTAGCATCGATCGTATTTAACTCACCTGACCGGCTAGCCCAGCTCAACGCCATCGTTCATCCCGCCGTGTTTCATCTCGAAGAAGAAATGCTTGCCGGTTTCGCGCGCCGCGATCCCGCCGGCATCGTCGTTATCGAAGCCGCTATCCTGATAGAGACAGGGCGCTACACTCACTGCGACAAGCTGATCGTGACAACTTGCGACAGGGAAACTCAAATCGTCCGCGGGATGAAACGCGATGGCATCAGTCGGGAAGAGGTGCTGGCCCGCTTGAGCCGCCAGATGTCCCTCGAAGAAAAGAAACGCTACGCCGATTTCGTGATTGATACCAGCGGCACTAAAGAGGATACCGGAAAACAAGTGAAGGCAGTGTTCATCGAACTCAAGAAACTCGCGGAGGTTCCCACCCGTTGAAACAGCGGATCTGGTTCGCAAGCCTGCTGATCATCGTTGCGTTCGTATGGCTCACAGACCGCGCTCATTGGAGCCTGCGCGAGTTGACAGCACCTTTATTTCGCCACGCCCTGCAATGGAGTGAGCCTGTATCCGCCAATGGCGCTGGTTTGACAGCCGAAGAGACAAACAGCATAGAGATCTATCGCTCGGCCGTGCCCGCCACTGTTTACATCACCAGCACCACAGTTAAAAGAGACTTCTTCTATCAGCCGGTCGCTTCCCAAAGCCTCGGCTCCGGCTTCCTGATCAACGACGACGGTTTCATCCTGACCAATGCCCACGTCGTTTCTGGCAGCAGCAAGATCCAGGTCACGCTCACCGAGCAGACTCAGTTTTACGCCAAACTCCTCGATATGGATCGCTCTGACGATCTCGCCCTCATCAAAATCGACCTAAAGAAAAAAGGGACATTCCTGAAACTCGGGGATTCCGATCGTATTCAGGTCGGACAAAAAGTTCTAGCCATCGGAAACCCCTTCGGCTTGGAAGGCACTCTTACCGTTGGTGTCATCAGCTCCATCGGCCGCTCCATTGAAGGCGAAAACGATCAACGGATGGAAGGCATGATTCAAACCGACGCAGCCATCAACGGTGGGAATAGTGGCGGCCCCTTGCTCGATTCGAGCGGCAATGTCATCGGAATTAATACCGCGATCCTCGGCCGAACCAATATGGGCATCGGCTTTGCGCTTCCCATCAATCGCGCTAAAGCTTTGCTCGACGATTACAAAGCCGGCCGCATTACCGAACGGCCCAGAGTCGGAATTACCACCGAATATGTGGTCGGCGATCTGGCCGTCGCTCTCGGCTTGCCTCGTCGTGGCGGCTTACTTGTGCAACAAGTCGTCCGTGGCGGTGCCGAAGATGCGGCCGGCCTTCGCGGCGCTAACCAGCTTGTCGCCATCGGCAACGTCGAATTGGGCGTCGGAGGCGATTTGATCGTTGCTATCGATGGCAAGCCCGTTGATCGCGAAGACGCTCTTGTCCGCGCCTTTTCTCAAAAACGCGTCGGCGATACCCTCAACCTCACCATTTATCGCGATGGCGCTGCCCTGAACGTGCCTATGAAGCTCGTGCGGCCACCGGATGCAGGCTGAGAAACCGCAGGTTCGGCTTCTTACCGAAGAAGATGCGCTCGCCTAGTGGCAGATTAGGTGTGAAGCCCTCCAGCAAGAACCGCTGGCTTTTGGCAAAGCCCTGGAGGAGCATCGCCTCACGCCTGTCGAGACAGTTGCCCAGCGCTTTCGTACTTCGAACGCCGATTACTTCACGCTTGGAGCCTTTAAAGAAGATCGACTGGTCGGCGTTGCCACATTCATGCGTGAAACCGGCCTTAAAGAAAAACACAAGGGCGCAATTTATGGTGTATACATCAGCAGCCGTCATCGGCGCGCTGGCGTCGGCCAGGCGCTCCTCGCAGATCTATTGAAACGTGTGAAGCTCGACCCCACTCTCGAACAAATTATTTTGGCTGTGTCGTGCTCACAGACTGCGGCACGCCGCCTCTACCGCCGCTTCGGATTCGAGCCTTATGGAGTTGAGCCGCACGCTCTCAAAATCGGCGGCCAATACATCGACGAAGAACTCCTGATTCTGCGATTTTCCTGAAAGCGCATAATTCGCCTTGTGTTCGCCTCATTGCGACCCCGCGCAGGCGTCTCTTAGCGGCGGATTGCTCTTGTTTCTACCCGCCGAAAATCCAGTCACAAAAGTAGACAGAATTATTTTCCCTCTATTTCCAATCACTTAGCTCGCTTTTTTCGTTTCGGGTGAACTGGCCAAATGGGACGCTAACAGTGGCAGAGGGTTCTCGCGCTGTTCGCTTGTCGCGTTTCAGAGGGCGAAGCCAGCTGCTCAGAACTTGGATCAAAATCCCCCTTCGGCGCGATTATCGCCGAGCAAGACAAAAGGATGTTTACAATAGATCTTATTCAGCCCAATAGCGGGAGCGGAGCCACGCCGTTGGCACCCGTAACCCTTACCAGAAACGATCATTTTTGGTGCCGTCGCGTCACGCAGACTGCGGCGGGTGACCGTATCGCCCTGAATTCCAATGTCTGGGCCTTCTTCTTGAAATTGCTTTTCATCACGGCGTTCTCCGCTTCCATCGTGAACGCCAACGTTTGCACGCCCGTTAGCGCCCCTGCCAACGGACCGTTCCCCGCCGTCGTCAACGGCATTGATCAGGTCTCCTGGTCGGTCGCGCGCATTCAATGGGCAAGCGACGGAGCAGCCACGGCTGCCAATTATCAGCGCATTGTCTACACTACTGCGAACCAGTGG
Organism: Bryobacterales bacterium; assembly: GCA_963771405.1. Taxonomy (GTDB): domain Bacteria; phylum Acidobacteriota; class Terriglobia; order Bryobacterales; family Bryobacteraceae; genus Bog-105. Next base: position 13,772 of record CAVYUL010000007.1, on the reverse strand, counting down.
TCTGCGAATGGTAACTCGTTCGGTACTTCACTCGGACAAAGCTACTATGTGCAAGGCTTGCAGCAGACAAACGTAACCAGCAGTACCGCGGTTCAAGGCGGTCTCCTCACGAATTTGTTGCCGGGCACCACCTACTACGTAGCTGGAGAGAGTTCCCCCGATGGAACCAACTGGTGCACCATTTCGGGGGGAGCCGGCGCAACTTATTTTGGAACCTTTACTACCGGTGCCGCGCCCACTACTACCAAGTTGCCAATCCAACCGGCGCAAGTTCCTACCACTCAACCGTCACTCAACGGAACGCATTGGGTCTATGGCACAAACTGCGGCACTGCGGGTGGCTCCGTGACTGCGAACGTCCAGGATTGCTTTAACAAAGCTCAACCCGGAGATGACATCGGCTTTTCACCAGGAACCTATCCCATCACTCAGGTCAACGTTCCCGACTCATCTGCTTACTCATTCTCAATCTCCTGTACCCAGACAACTTCCACCTGCACCCAGTCAAGCGGTAGTCCGCCGAGCAACGGAACACAAGTCGTTTTCTATCTGCCCCCGGCTCCTATCAATCCGGGCATTCCATATAAAATAATCAACGTCTCGGGCTCCAGCTTTCAGATTTCGTATGACGGCGTTAATCCAATAACATTCACCTCAGGTAACAACGCAGTCGGCACGCCATGGTATGAACTGTGGCCCATAACTCGTCCTTGGATTACCGTTCACTCAACGGCAAGCGCTTCCGTGCTGCCCCCTGCGGGTGTCCGCCTCGGGCCAGATGCCTTAGCGCAATACCAACCCAACATGCCTATCTTCCAGGCGGAAGACCCGGGTGTACAGATGTTTAGTTACACCAATCTCGCAGCCGGCTGGTGGTGGCAAAATATCGGGTTTTCCACTGATCCTACCATTGCCACAACAAATGGAAATGGCATGGATCCGATCGGGTTTGGTGTCTATCAACCTTACATAGTGATTAACACGGTCAATTCCAACATTACTTACAACCAATGCGCATTTATCCCAGCTAAACCGCCGAGCCGCAGTAAATTCATTGGGTTCGATGGCAGCAACGTCGCCGTCATGAATTCTTATCAAGACGGCCTCGATTGGTGGCAACCCGCATGGTTCGGACCAAATGTGTCCTCCACCAGCACCACTGCCACCATACCGGCCGCTACAGTCACATGGGTTGGACCGGGCGGCACTCTTGGCATAAAGCAATCGTGCAGCATTCCCACCTCCTCTTTCACTGTCACAGGTGGTTCGGGCAGCGGGAACTTCAGAGTCTGGATGGATCCCAGTTGCAACATGCACGCCCAATTGCCTTCCACTGTGACAGCTACCGCGTCTAACCTGACCATCACTCAGATACCGCCCCCCACAGTCACTGCGCAGGGAACAGGCGGATCGAGCACCTACACCTATTGCGTATTACCAATGTCCTCTTCAACCGTCTCCATTGCCGGATGTTCCGACACAACTACCTTTGCAAACGGCAATCCAACACTTTCCACGTCAAACTACAATGCCATCTCTTGGAGTTCGGTCACTGGAGCCAGTTCTTATTACATTATTAGGAACGGCTATCAGGTGATCGGCCCTTTCACCGGCACGACCGCAAAGGACACCGGGCAGGCTGCAGTGTATAGTTTGCACATGACCGCCGATACGCCGCTCTATCTGTGGAATTCTCCCGTCGGCATCTCGTATTCAAACTACAACGCAATCGCGCTCGACGCCGGCCAAATCTCCAACGGCTCCATCAGCGGCTGGTACCCTGCGGACTTGGGTCATGGTGCCGGCACCTATCAGGGAGGCGGCGGATTCTACGAATCGGGAGGACCTGGCCCGCTCTTGGTCCAAAACAACTACATGACTGGCGGACAAATCACCGGCGTCTTTTTATCATCCGGTTTAACAGATGACTGGTCACCGTGTATAAACTCGGGCGTCGCTTGTTCGGTTCAGTACAACCCTGGGCAACTCACGGAGCAACGCAACACTGAGACAACCAATCCCTGTTATTTCTCGGGCAATTCGTGCTGGAACGGCGGCGACTACTATTGGCGCAACTTGAGCGAGGTCAAACACGGCAAAATTGTCCTCCAAAACGGAAACATTTATGGACCCTTCCATCCGGAGGTCGGCGAAGGTCAGTGTATTCTTCACTACGTGGACGGTGGGCACAACTTGACCTCCAACTCGGTCGACTACACCGACTCATCCGAGTGGACATTCACCAATAACACCTGTAAACAAACCGGAGCGGGATTGGGTATATTCTATTTCTCCTGGTATGGCGCCATGCAACCACACATCCCCGTCAAAGACGTTTTGATCGCAAACAACCTGTTCCTAAATGACAACGCCTATTCGCTAGTGCCTCCTTTCTCCACAACGTCGGAGGCCAAGGCCGTTGCCGGCGACAGCACCGGAGGCTGCGGCAACGGTTACCAATTTGAAGTGTCGTCATCGGAAAATGTAATCTTCAGGCATAACACCGCTTACGGTCAAGCAGGCTGCTTGAGCTTCGCTGTGTGGGGTAACAATTCACTGAGTTCTGGTCAGATCACAGACAATATTTTCAACCTGACTCTCGATACTAGCGGGTTTTTTGCCGGCGCAACCACAACTGGAACCCTTTATCAGACATTCACCACGGACACTCCCAGTTGCGCTTCATTCCAGGGCTCGGCCTTTTTCGGCTGCATCAATAATTTCACTTGGGCGGGAAACGTTATGCTTCCCACTTATGCGGACGGATACCCCGCTACCCTGACCGATTTCAACTCAGCGCAAATATCGACTGCACAATCGCTGATGCCGGCTAACACTCTTTTCCCGCCCGGATCAAATGTTGCGAGTCGAATCGCAGCGATGCATTGGTTCAATCCAACCACAGGAAACTTGAGACTTTCGTCTTCGTCGCCTTATATTAGCGGTGCCCTCAATTCCTACGACGGAACGGGCGCGGGTGCCGATATGGATGCCCTCGATGCTGCCCAAGGTAACGTTTGGAATGTCAGGGTGCTCGGTTCCACCAGGACCAGTGCTACCCTCGCTTTTCTGGCGCCCGACAGCTTCGGTTGCTCGGTGGATTGGAGCACCGCGAACTTCACTTCGGGTACCGGAACCTGGACTCGTGTCACCAACAGCGGGGGACAGCGAGTCCAAAACGTTGCCCTCACCGGTCTGCCGGCCGATTCGCTTATCTATTACCGGCTCAATTGCGCCGCACAGCAGCCCACCGGGACGATTCAACTTCCTTGAGCGGAGTTTCAATCGTGCATTTCTCCTAAGCCAAGGCAGGCCGCAAACACACTGTTTGCGGCCTGTCTGCGGTGCCTTTTGCCGAAGATCGAGGCGTAACTTCCTTGTCGTTACCCTATAAAGATTAGGGCAAAGGCGTCGATAGGTGATGTAGTTAGCACCAGCCTGCTGAGTGCTACCATAATTTTGCGCATGCCCTCGCTCACACAGCCAGCGCTTCGGTCTGCCTCCGAGGAATTGCATCGAAACCTCACCGCAAAGGAGATCCCTTCGCTAAACGGTATTCGGGCAATCTCTGCCTACACCGTCGTGCTCTGGCATTTCCAGTACTCCCTGATCTCAGGTGGGTATGGGGTCACTATGTTCTTCGTGCTCAGTGGCCTACTCATTACCCACCTCCTCATTCGCGAGAGCCAACGCAGTGGCACCGTTTCACTAAAATCCTTTTATATCCGCCGCTCCTTGCGCATCTTCCCGGCCTTTTACGTTTTCGCCGCCATCTACATCGGCGGCCGGCTCTTGAAACACATGTATATGGATTGGCCGCAAGTCTGGGCGTCGCTCTTCTACGTTCGCAATTATTATCAGGCTATTTTTCATCCCGTAAACGGTGTTTTGGCTCATACTTGGTCGCTCGGCGTCGAGGAACAGTTTTATCTGCTGTGGCCCTTCATCTTCAAGAAGTTTTGTCGAAGCCCAAAGTCCTTGATGAAAGGTCTCGCCATATCCATCGTCTGCGTCTGGGTTTATCGCGCAATCTTGAGCGCATCCGGCGTAAGTTACGACTATATTTACAATGCCTTCGATACCCGGTTCGATTCGCTCGGCGTTGGATGTCTTGCCGCTCTGGCGATCCACAACCGCGTAAATCTCGATGTTATTTTGAAAAACTGGATTCTCAGCCCTCTTCTAATCGCGTCCATTGTCGTTCTCAATATTATTCAGGCCAGAGTCCACGCTTTCAATTTTCAAGCCGTGGTTATGGACGCGGTGTTACCCGTTTTCTTCTGCATCCTTCTGCTCCAGGCCGTCCGCTTTGCCGATTACCCGATTTTTCGTTTACTCAATACGCCCGTGATGCGGTATCTCGGAATGATCAGCTATTCCACGTATCTTTATCACGTGATCGTTGCCCACATTGCCGGAGCACATCCAACCGGATTTAAGCTATTGATCGCGCTGGGTGCCTGCTCTGGAGCGGCGATGTTGTCTTACCACATCGTTGAGAAGCCAATGCTCCGCCTCCGTCAACGGTTTGAGCCAGCCGCCACCACTGTCGCCAAGCCAGTCGCTTCCGGAGTTCTTCAACCGGAAGGCACTTAAGAAACCACGCGCCAACAGTTTCCGTAAATGCCGCGCTCCAAGCAACATAGCGAGTGCTGGTGCATTTCCTTCGTTACAATAACAACAGGTAGACGTTCGCCTTCGCGTCTACCCTAGTAAGAATCACAGACATGAGAGAATCCAATGCCCCCACGCTGGGCGTCAATAGCTGGTTAGAAGACGAACTCTACCAGCAGTATCGCTTAGATCACAATAGTGTTGACGACGGCTGGGGTGATCTTTTTATACATCTTGACGAAAACGCCGCTCCCCCGGTTGAGGAAACGAACGAGCAGTCCGCGCCAGCAAACAACCACTACGCGGAGCCGGAGCCTACCGCCGCTACGCCTCCGGTCGCGGCCGCCCCTTTTATTGCCGAAACGCAAGCGGCGGATGCCGCACCCCCTGCGCCCGCTCTCGAGACTCAGGCCGCCGTGCCTCAGCCGCCCCCCCCGCAAACAGTGACCGCGACGGAAGTGATCAAAAAGCCATCTACTGCGGTGAGATTGGATACACGCATCGCCGGCCCCAGCGACCAGCTGATTCCGATTCGAGGCGCGGCCGCCCGGATTGCCGAAAACATGACGGCCAGTTTGGCGATTCCGGTTGCCACATCACAGCGGCAGATCCCCGTCCGCGTCATCGAAGAAAACCGCAATCTCGTCAACAAACAACGCACTCTGCAGGGTAAGAGCAAACTCAGCTTCACGCACTTCATTGCATGGGCCATTGTAAAGGCGATCAAAGCTAACCCAGGCTTGAATCACGCCTACGCGGAAAACGGCGGCGAACTCTTCCGCATCGTCCGCGGCCAGGTAAATATAGGTTTGGCCGTTGATATTAGCGCCAAAGACGGGTCTCGGACTCTCAAGGTGCCCAACATCAAGCACGCCGATGGCATGACGTTCGGCCAATTCGTCGCGGCCTACGACGATATCGTTGCGCGCGCTCGCGCCAACAAACTGCAGATTTCCGATTTCGAAGGCACCACAATTTCGCTTACCAACCCCGGCACAGTCGGTACCATCGGTTCGGTCCCTCGCCTCATGCCCGGGCAAGGTGCGATTGTCGCCATCGGCTCCATTGAATTTCCCGCCGAATTTGCCGCGGTCAGCGAAGAAATGCGCGCGAATTTGGGCGTCAGCAAAACCTTGATGATCAGTTGCACCTACGATCACCGCATTATCCAAGGCGCCGAATCGGGTTCGTTCCTGGCCAAGATCCATCAATTGTTGCAAGGCGAAGAGAATTTCTACGACGCGATCTTTCGCGACCTGAAAGTACCCTATCGCCCGTTGCGCTGGCAGGTCGATCAGCCGCTCAACACTCAACAAGTACCCGGCGCTAACAACGATGTCGCCAAGCAAGCCGCCGTTATTCAATTAATCAACGCCTACCGCACCCGCGGGCACTTGCTAGCCAACACAAATCCGCTCGGCTTCGACACAGGCTACCACCCCGATTTGGATCCCGCTTCCTACGGCCTCACCATGTGGGATCTGGACCGTGTGTTCCTGGCCGGCACGCTCAAAGCGCCCAGCGGCTCGATTGCGCGCAACATGAAACCGTACGAGCCCTTGCGCGTCGTTCTCGACCGCATGCGCACCACTTACTGCGGCTCGATCGGAATCGAGTACATGCACATTCCCGACCCTGAACAAAAACAGTGGTTGCAAGAGCGCATGGAAACAACGCAGAACTCCTGGAAGCTGGACGAATCCACCCGCATCCGCGTGCTGAACCGGCTGATCCAAGCCGAAGAGTTTGAGCACTTCCTGCAAGCTCGTTTCGTCGGCCAAAAGCGTTTCGGCTTGGAAGGCTTGGAAAGCACCATCGTCGCTTTAGACGAAATTCTCGAATGTTCGGCCAATGAAAATGTCGCCGAAACCGTGATCGGCATGGCTCATCGCGGCCGCCTCAACGTGCTCGCTAATGTTGTCGGCAAATCGATGGCGCAGGTTTTCTCGGAATTCGACGGCGAACCTGATCCTGACAGCGTGCAAGGCTCAGGCGACGTCAAATATCACCTTGGCGCCAGCGGCGTCTTCACATCTTCCACCGGTCGAGAAATCGTCGTCTCCGTCGCCTTTAATCCGAGCCATCTTGAGGCGGTCGACCCCGTGGTCGAAGGCTTGGTTCGCCCGAAGCAAGATCGCCTGAAAGACGCCGACCGCGCACGCGTTCTCCCCATCCTGATTCATGGTGACGCGGCCTTTATTGGCCAAGGCGTGGTGGCTGAAGTGCTTCAACTATCGCAACTCCCCGGCTACAAAACCGGCGGCACAATTCACATCATCACCAACAACCAAATCGGCTTCACCACCAACCCGCTTGAGGGCCGCAGCAGCCACTACTGCACGGACATAGCGCTTTCTGTCCTTGCGCCGATTTTCCACGTAAACGCCGACGACCCAGAAGCTTGTGTACGGGCATCACAACTCGCTTATGAATACCGGCAACGGTTCAAGCGCGATGTTGTTATCGACATCATTGGTTATCGCCGCCAAGGACACAACGAAGCGGACGACCCGAGCTACACGCAGCCGGTGATGTACCGGAAGATCAAAGCCACCCCCACTGTCGCGGCACAGTTTAGCGACACGCTGGTCCGCGAAAAATTCCTGCTGGCCGATCAGATCGACGCAGTGCGCACCCAGAGCCGACAGAAGCTGAACGCCACCTACGAAGAAGCCAAGAAACACCGCGAGCAGTTTGTCATCGAAGAATTCGCGGTGGCGCCGCCCGAAGAAATCGCCCAACCCATTCCTTCTACGGCTGCCTCGCATGACACATTGGCGAAGGTCATCGAAAAGGCTACCACGCTGCCCGATGGTTTCCATCTCCACCCGAAACTCAAGACCCTGCTGGAACGCCGTCGCGATGCATTACGCGGTGCGCCCATCGATTGGGGATTCGCTGAAATGTTGGCCTTCGGCAGTCTCGTTCTCGAAGGCACACCGGTTCGGTTAAGCGGCGAAGACGTCCGCCGCGGCACGTTTACCCAACGGCACCTCGAGTTCTACGACTACGAAACCGGCTCCCCCTACATGCCTCTTCGGAACTTGAAGCCCAATCAGGCGAAGTTTGAGGCGATCGACAGTTTGCTGAGCGAATACGCCATCATGGGCTTCGAGTTCGGCTATAGCGTGGCCGATCCACTCACATTAGTGATGTGGGAAGCGCAGTTTGGCGATTTCGTCAACGGCGCCCAAATCATCATCGACCAGTTCCTGTGTTCGGCCGAATCCAAGTGGAATCAGCCGACTGGCTTAGTATTGCTCTTGCCGCATGGCTTCGAAGGCCAAGGGCCGGAGCACTCCAGCGCTCGCATCGAGCGTTTCCTTCAGCTTTGCGCCGAAAACAATATGCAGATCTGCAACTGCACGACGCCGGCTCAGTATTTCCACCTTTTGCGCCGTCAAATGTACGGCGGCAAGGACCGGCGCGGTATTCGGAAACCGCTGGTCGTTTTCACTCCTAAGTTCCTGCTCCGCTATCCGAAGGCTGCTTCGCGGCTGGAAGATTTGACCAGCGGATCGTTCCAGGAAATCATTGGCGATTCGCAACATCTGGGCAACCAGATCAAGCGCGTTCTGCTTTGCAGCGGCAAGGTGTACTACGACTTGCTCAACAAGCGAGAAGAACTGGGCCGTACGGATGTGGCTTTGATTCGCGTTGAACAGCTCTATCCGTTCCCGCTGCAGCGCTTGAACGACATTTTGAAGCGCTATCCCGAGCAGGCTGAACTCTATTGGGTTCAAGAAGAACCCGAAAACATGGGCGCTTGGAACTATGTTGAAGAACAACTTCAGTTAATCATCGACAAGCGGGAAGTTCGCTATGTTGGACGCGCAGTGGCGGCGAGCCCGGCGGCCGGCGCACATAAAGTCCATCACGATCAGCAAGAAGCCTTAAAAGAGCAGGCCTTCTCCGAAAACCCAGGCGCTGTGCTTACCGCGCGGCGACTGGTGCGGAAGAAACGCTAAGTTCTCGAATTTGCTGGATCGTGTGATCCAACTCATCATCGGTCGTATAGAAGTGCGGAGCGATTCGAATGCCGGCTTGCGGGCGATAGTCGACAAGAACTTCGCGTTTAGCCAAGTCAGCCGCTATGTTCGGAACATCCAGAATCACGACACCGCCGCGAAGCTTCGGGTCGCGGCAAGTACGAACGCCGATGCGGGCTGCATCGGCGAGGTCGATCAAGCGCGCCGTCTGGCGCACCGACTTCGCCCGGATCGCATCAACGCCGATCTCATTCACAATCTCATAGCCGCTGCGGGCTGAATATAGCGCCGGTATGTTCGGCGTTCCGTTCAAGAAACGATACGCATCCGAGGCCCAGTGGATGGGGCCGGCTTCGAATTGGAAGGGCTCGCGATGCGCCATCCAGCCGGTCGAAATTGGCTCGAACTGCGGCCAGAGGTCGCGGCGGACGTATAAGTACCCTGCCCCGGGTCCGCCGCAGAGCCACTTCACCGAACCGCCGGTGGCGAAATCGAGATCCAACTCACGCACATTGACAGGCAAAACGCCGGCGGATTGATACAAATCGCCGATCACTTTCGCACCGACTTCGTGGGCGCGCCTGGTGATAGCGGCCAAGTCCTGCACATACGAACTGCGAAAGGCGACGTGCGAGACGGAGACGAGTTGCGTCCGCTCGTCAATCGCCGCGAGCATCAGTTCAAGCGGCATGCTCATGCCATCGGGCGAAGGCACTGACACGATCTCGGCGCCTTGGCGCTTCAGGCCGTGATAGATGTAATCGTTCGACGGAAAGTTCAAGCCGTCGGTGACCAACTTGTTGCGCTTGCCGTTCCAATCGAAGCACGAAGTGACAATCGACTGGCAGATGGCCACGTTCTGATGCATCACTACTTCGCCGGGGCCGGCGCCGATGATTTTGCCGATGAGATCGCCGGTTTTGACCGGCATCTCCCACCATCCTTCTTCCCAGGCTCGGATGCCGCGCGAGGCCCAGGTATCGGTGAACTCACGCATCGCTTGTTCGGTGCGCTTCGGCATCGCGCCCAGCGAATGGCTGATCATGTACGTAGTGTGAGACAGGATCGGAAACTCTTTACGCCAGGCTAGGAGTGGGTCCACCTAACGATGGTAGCGCCGGTTATAGAGCCAATAGACGGGCAGGCCGGCGACGATGAGGGAGAGTCCGGCGAGGACTTCGATTGTATTGGAGCGAGCGACGGCGACCATGAGGAATATGGTGGCGGCGATGCTGGCGATGGGCGTAAACGGATAGCCGGGGACGCGGAAAGGGCGCGGCCATTCGGGGTGGGCTCGGCGGAGGAGGATCAAGCTGAGCGAAACGAGTGCTTGAAACAGCAGGTAGCCGAACATCACATAAGAGATGAGGACATCGAAGAGCGGGCGGTTGTGAAAGAGACTCATCCCGGCGATGCTTAAAGCGATGAGCACGATGGCCCAACCACCAATTGCATTGACTCCGTGCGCGGGAGCGTCGAAGTGGTTGATGCGGCCGAGCCAGGTTGGGGCGCAACCATCGCGAGCGACAGCGAAGACGGCGCGAGAGCCAGCCAGGATGGCGCCGTTGGCCGTGACGATGGCGGAGAGCATGATGATGGTCGAGAGCACCTTGCTTCCGATGGGGCCGAAGAGGGCTTTGAAGAGGTCGGCGCCGACGGCTTGGCTTTTAGCAACGACATCATAGGGCAAGACGTAATGAATGCCGAGAACGACCATCAGGAACAGGACGGCAATGGCGGCGAGGCCGCCCGCGAAGACGCGCGGGAGATTGCGGCCGGGGTCGCGGATCTCTTCGCCGAGGTGAGCCAATTGTTCCCAACCGGCGAATGTCCACATGACGGGCGTCATGGCGGCTAAGAGGCTGGCTCCGACGGCAACGCCGGGCTCGGGCAAGAATGAAACTGACCTGAGATTGTTGGGGCCATGCCAGAGAAGCAAAGGCAGGATCAATGCAGAGGCAAGGGCGACGATCTTCATGATCATGCCGGCGACTTGTACGCCTGCGCCGGCGCGAGCGCCGAGCGAGTTGAGACCGCAGAGCACGGCGATCAGGACGATAGCGGCTCCGCCGTCGAAGGCCACGGTCGGCTTGCCAACGAAGAGGCCAAAGAAGATGGCGAAAGTGTAGCTGATGGCGGCAGCGGCGCCGGCACGTATGAGAAGAGCGTCGGTCCAAGCGAAGAGGAAGGCGGGCATGGTGCCCATGGCGGCGCGGATGTAGGCATAGCCTCCGCCGGCTTCGGGCAGCATGGCGGAGAGTTCTGAAAAAGTCAGCACGCCGGCGAAGGCGATGACTGCGCCGATGAGCCAAACGCCCAGTGCTCCGGCCAAGAACGAAACACGCTGCGCAATGACGGACGGAACCAAAAAGATAGATGCGCCGATGGTGCCGCCGATGACGACACCCATTGCTTGCCAGGGGCTCAGGACGGCGGGCAGGCGATGCTTCACTGAGCGAGCGCCATCGCTTTTCCGCCGGCGGCTTCGCTGCGTTGGGCGGCGTCCATGAAGGCGAACATTTCCATAGTGGTTTCGTTGGGCACCGGCGGCTTCTTGGTTTGCATGAACTCGACGATGGCGCGGACTAACGGGATGTAGCTGAATTTGATCTCGGGTTGGGCATTGAGCTTGTTGCCTTTTAAGAAGACGACAGCACCGAATTCGCCATACGGGCGTTGGAGATGAATGGTACCGAGTTTGCCGTCTTTCCAGCGGGCGGTGATGACATCTTCATCGGCCGACTTCATGCGGCTGACTTCCGTGCAGCCTGGGCCGAAGAGGGTGTAGAGCATTTCGACGGCATGGATGCCATACCAAGTCAGATCGAGTTGATGATGCGGTTCGAGCGGACCGGGTCCCCAAATGATGGCGCCGATGGCATCGGGGCTTTTCATGTTTTCGATATCGCTATAACGCAGGGAAGATGAGCTGAACCACGGAATGTGCTTTTCGGCGGCGAGCGCGGCGATGGCTCTCGCGTCTTCGATGGAGGACGCGAGCGGCTTATCAATAAAGACGGGCTTGCCGCAAGCGGCGGCTTCGCGGAATTGCGCGAGATGCGGGCGGCCATCGACGCTTTCGAGCAGGATGCCATCGACTAACGGGCAGAGGCCGGAGATCTTGTCGACGATTTTGACATTCCACTTGTCATGCAGTTCGGCGGCGTATTTGTCAACGCGGCTCATGCTCTCTTCGAGATCGGGGCTGCCGCCTTTGAACGCGGCGACGACGCGCGCACCCTCGACATGATTCGGAGTGCCTAATTCGTTGAGGGCTTTGGTGAAGGCGGCGTCGTGCGAAGTATCGGTGCCGATGATGCCGAGGCGCAGATCTTGCGCGGCTACGATGACAACGGTGAAAAGGAGAACGGTAAATATTTTCATGATCGTTTGAAGTGAATGAAATCCCAAGGTGAGACTTCGCTGCCACGCGGGATGGAGATTTCGATCAACACGGGTTTGGTGGCGTAAATGGCTTGTTCAAGGACGGGCTTGAGAGCGGCGGGCGAATCAACGCGGTAGGCTTCGGCTCCGAAGGATTCGGCGAGTTTGACGAAATCGGGATTTTCGAGTTCGGAGCACATGAGACGGCCTTCGAAACCGAGCTGCTGATCGCGCATGACGTTGCCGAAGGCGCGGTTATTGAAGACAAGTGTGACGAGAGGAATGTTTTCCTGAACGGCGGTGGCGAGTTCCTGGAGAGAGAAGACAAAGGCGCCATCGCTGGAAGCGCAGATGACGGGCGTATCGGGGAAAGCGACTTTGACGCCAAGGGCGGTGGGAAAACCATAGCCGAGCGTGCCGGAGAAGGCTTCGGTGACGTAGGTGCGGGGCTCGTAGACGGGAAAGGCGAACCAGGACGTGAAACCGATTTGATTGACTTCGCGAACGAAGAAGCCATCGCGCGGAAGGACGGCGCGGATGACTTCGAGATAGCTGACCATGGGTTGGACTTTTTGAACGGCTCGGGCAGCGGCGGTTTTGGCTGCGGCGATATACGCGGCGTTAGGGGCGGGAGGTTCGCCCAGGTTGTGAAGCGCGGTGAGGAGAGCGCTGGTGGCATCTTCGGCGTCGGCAACGATGGCGAGGTGGGGTTGGAAGCGCTCGATTTCAGCGGGATCGATGTCGATGCGAATGAGTTTGGGATGGGCGGGGGCAACCTGTTCGTATTGCATGGAGGTGTTGGTCCAGCGCAGATAAGGGAGTTCGAGGCGAGAACCGATGCCTAAGAGCACGTCCACTTCTGGCCAGAGAAGAGCGGCGGTGTAATTGGAGACTCCCAAGGGATGATCTTCGGGGACGATGCCGCGGCCGCCACGAAAGGATGTGACAGGCGCACGGAGAAGTTCGGCGATGGCCTGAATTTCGGGCGCGGCGTTGCGCGCACCACTGCCGACGTAGAGCATGGGGCGCTTGGCGTTGAAGAGAAGCTGCGCGGCTTGATTGATGGCTTCGGAAGAAGGCGGCGGAGCGAGATCAACAGGCACAGGAACTGGATCAGGAACGAGTTCGCGCTGCGCGAGAACATCCCAAGCAACTTCAACGGCAACGGGTCCGGGACGGCCGCTCAGCATGATGCGAAAGGCGTCATTGATGACTTTGGGGGCGTCGGAAGGGCGCTCGATTTTGCCGGCCCATTTGAGGAATGAGCGGAGGGTGGCCAGTTGATCGGGCATTTCGTGAAGATGGCCGCGGCGTTTGCCGATGAACGGAGTGGGAACTTCGCCGGTGATGCAGAGAACGGGGGCGTTGGCAGCCCACGCAGTGTTGAGCGCGGCGCCAGCGTTCAAGATGCCCGGACCGGGGACAACGGAGAAAACGCCGGGCAGACCGCTGGACGCGGAGTAGCCGTAGGCCATGAAGGCGCAACCTTGTTCGTGGCGAGCGCCGACGGTGCGGATGATGTGTTTCCGGCGATAGAGGGCGTCGAACAACGGATACATTTGCACGCCCGGGAGACCGAACATGGTGCGGACGCCGTTGGCTTCGAGAGCGGCGACGATGGCTTCACCTGTGGTGAGGGTTTGGGACATCTGATTTATTCTCCGATAGGCGAGGAAATAGTGCTGCGACCGAGGAACGGAAAAGGGGACACCGCTGCCTCTGTGCGGCTTGGGGCTGGAGTTTGCGTGGCGCCCGCAATGTCACCATTTCCTCACGCTCGCTGCG
>CAVYUL010000006.1:0-22611 GCA_963771405.1 Bryobacterales bacterium | reverse complement strand
GCAGATAACCGCCTGACGGAGGGCGGCAAGGGTTGACCCTGCGTCACGGTTGCTCTGCCTGCGCCGGGGTCTCCTCTGACAGGTCGAAGGGAAGTCGCCTGTCAACAGCTCATAAAGCAAGACGCCAAACGACAGACATCGGTTTGGGTGCCCAGCTGTTCGCCGCGATCTGTTCCGGCGAGGCATAGGCGGGCGTTATCGGGCACTGTCCGGGCGGGTCCACCGTGGCCCTCCGCTGCACCCAACAGGGCTTCGCAATGCCGAAATCCAGCAACTTGACGCTCCCATTGGCTCTCACCAGGATGTTGGAGGGTTCAGATCGTGATGGATGACGGCATTACCGTGCGCGTATCGCACGGCCTCGCAGACGGCCCTTAACAGTCGAAGCCGCTCGTCGATGGAGCAAGCAAGCGGCTTACAGTAGGCCACGATATTCACGCCTTCCACGTACTCCATGGCAAACCAGGGTGTGCCGTCTTCGAGCGTGTCCCCATCGAAAATCCGCGCTATGTTGGGGTGATCCATTAATGCGAGCGTCTGCTGCTCGCTGGCGAAACGTTCCCGCCGCTCCGGCGACAGCGCGCCGCTACGCAGTATCTTGATTGCCACCCGGTTACCAAAGTCAACGCGAGTCGCAAGATAGACTGCGCCTGAGCCTCCTTCACCGAGAAGCTTGCCGAGCCGATACTGACGGAACTTGCCGTCGGTAAGCGAAGAGGGCGAATCAGCAAGCAGCAGCGAGTGCGCGACGTTGGGTAGGCTGCTATCGAGGAATGACCCACTGGCATCCGTCTCCAGCATGGCCAGAACCTCTGCCATCATCGCCGCATCGCCCTCGCATGCGGCCTGAAGATAGGCAGGCCACTGGGCAGCGGGCAGGGCTGTCGCTTCATGGAAGAATGCCTGGACTCGTTGCCAACGAAGGCTATCGTCCATGCCGGGTGCGGCGGTGCTCATAAGTCTCCGTCGTCAGCCTCGGCGGATTTGCACGGCAAGCCGTGCTTTGGCGGCGCGCCATTCGCGATGCACCGTCGAGAGAGAGACCTTCAACCGGTCGGCGATTTCCGTCTCGTCAAATCCGCCAAAGAACCGTTCTTCGACGATTTGGGCCTGCCTCGGATTCAATCGTTCCAACTCCTTCAGCGCCGCGTCCAGCGCAAGTACGTCCCGGTCGCAGGAGACCTGTACGTCGTCGACCGCTACGGCGACAAACGCCGGCCCGTCGCGTCCGCCCCGTTTTTTTGCGTTCCGGTTACGCGCTGCCTCGACGAGAACATGCCGCATGACTCTGGCGACGAGACACATGAAGTGCTCTTTCGAGTTCGCCGAAAACCGCCCCGAGTTTGCGAGCTTCAGCCAGGCCGCGTTGACGAGTGTACCGGTACTGACTGCCAGGTTATGGCGACGATGAATGGATCGGGCAAGGCCGTACAGTTCTTCGTAAGCGGCGCTGTATAAATCATTCAGCGCACGCCGCTGCTCGTGGGCTAGCGGTTCCTGTTCTACGTTTGCCGGGTCCGCGTTCGCTTGGGAAACTAGTTGTTCGACCTTTGTTCGCTGGAGCATGACGGGTATGAGTACGGGATTACGGAGTAGTCAGCGAAAGTAAGATCTGTTCCAAACTTTAGCAGGAATCGCCGCCCGCGTGTTGGCCCACGCCGAAATTCGCAAATACATGGGCAGGTCGCCAATGTCGGACGGCAAAATCGAGGAAGAAGTCGATGACCCTTAAGCGGAGAAAGATGACATTCATCAGGTTGTGTAATCTTCAGAACTAATTTCCTTTTAATCTGAAGAGATAATTTGCAGCAATAGCATTCCCTGGTGTTTGAGAGCTACGGCTCCTCCGGCGACCGGAAGAGATCCTTACACCGGTTTTCTGCCCGTTGCTCCCCAACACCCATTGAGGACGAAGCTCATGAGAAGAACATGCCCATTGAATTGGCGGTAGGCCTGGCCGTCGAATGGTGCGACGAGCAAAACGCGGAAGCCGGACTCGTCCATTTCAACAAATGATGGGTGCCCACGCCAGTCCCAAAACTCTTACGTTTCGGGACTGCTTTTCAGCGTGAACAGCAGTGGTTAGACCAGGCGGTACGCTAGTTCAGAAGCCGCTTGTCAGGGTTGTTAACCCAGACGGCGGCCCAACAAGGAAGCCATGAGCATTGGTCTCGCTACAAAATGCGTAGACGGATTGGTAATGTGCGCAGACACCCAGGTGAGCCACGACGCTTTCAAATTTAACCAGAGGAAGTTGTCGCGCCTGCGGACTCCGCTATGGCATGGCAAAGAGGTTATACTTACCCACGCCGGCTCGCTAGATACGATGAACCTAATCGAGGACCACTTTCGACAGCAATTGCCAACTAAACCGGTGCCAGAATCGGTAGAACCGCTCTTTCAAGAGACATTGGACTTCGTAGTTAGCAAGAGTCAAGAAAACGAAAAGCATCAGACACTGTGCGCATTCTATAACAAAAGGGGCACTCATCTGCTGAAGTCTTGGGGAAACAATATCTCGCCGGTACCCGTCCTCGGCGGTCACCCCAAAAGCGGCCAATGGTGGTCACCTCAAAACCGGCCAACAGAAAACAAGTCAGGACAAAGGTAGTTATAGCGCGGGAGAGGACTGCTGGCAAGTATTTTTTGAGCGGAGCTTTGGAATTTGGGTGGGAGTGTGGCAAACTGGCGCTACCTGAGCGGAGGATACGGCAACGCTGGGAAGCGGCCAGAGCGCCGACTCAGGGGCTGACAGAGCCGGGTGGTGACTGCACCACCCGGTTTGAGCTTCTGTTAGCGGGAACGCGGAAAATCCCAGGGGTTTGGGGACGGCGTCCCCATGGTATGTGAGCGCGTTTCCATTTTTAAATTCGGCGCTTCCCTCAGTCTTGCGGCGGCAGCGCGGTTTTAGTGCGCCAGCTACGCGGGCCACACTTCAACAGATGGCCGTGATGCAACAAGCGATCCAACATGGAGCTAACGGCGGCGGTATCGCCGAGCACTTTGCCCCAATCTTCCACCGGGCGATTCGAAGTCAACAACGTACTCGCGCGTTCATAACGGCGCATGACGATTTCGAGTAGATCCTCGGCAGCCGTGAGCGGAAGTTTACGCATGCCGAAGTCATCAATGATGAGGAGCGGCACTGTGGCGAGCGCTGTCATGAACTGCTTACGAGTGCCAGCCGCCGCAGCATCGGCGAGGTCGTCGAGCAGGACATGCGCTTCGCGATAATGCACGCGGTAGCCCTGCAAAATGACGGCTTGCCCGATGGCTTGGGCCAGATGACTTTTTCCGGTGCCACCCGGGCCCAGAAACAAGGCGTCTTCATGTTTGGCGACGAAGCCGCCAGTGGCCAGATCGAAAATGAGACTGCGGTTCATCTTCGGATTGAAGGTGAAGTCAAAGTTGTCAAGTGAGCGGTGTGGATCGCGAAAGTCGGCTTGTTTGCGGCGCCGTTCTAGCAAGCGGTCGCTGCGTTTTGTGAGTTCGTCGGAGACTAGGCAGGAGAGCAGATCGATGGGCGCCATTGGTTCGGCTTGCGCTTGGCGCAAACGTGTTTCGAGTGTGTGCGCCATGCCGCTCAAACGGAGTTGGCGCAAAGCGTTTTGCAGTTCAGTGATGTTCATGATTATTTTTCTTCCTTGGGCTTGTCCTTGGTTCTTTCTTCAATGAGGTCGCGATAAAGATTGAGTTGACGGATCAATGGATCGACTTGTTTGAGGCTGAGGGGCAGTTGGCTATTGCGTTCCAGATAGCGGCGCACGAAACGGTAGTCGATGGCTTCCATTTCGAGCGCCGCCGCACAGGCATCTTCGACGCGAGCGATGCCGTACTTCTTGGTGAAGGACAGGATTCCTTGTATGCGACGCACAGCCGGTTCCCCTTGCTGCGCATGCATCAGGTGGGAGAGTTTGCCGATGCTCTCACCCGCCGTGCCCATGCGGGCCAGCAGTTGTACAACACCGATCGGCGTGCGCTGCGGACGATCTTCTTCTTTGATACGATGCCGGCCACGCTCACCACGCAAGTGCTCACGCAGAAGCTGACCGCTACGCGGATCGAGCAGCCGCACATGTCTGCTGTCCCACTGCACTTGCACCTTCCTGCTAATCCAGCCGGGCGGTGCGCTGTAGTAAGCGGCTTCTACTTCGATACAGCCATCGAGATGAACTGTTCTCTCGCCGTACTGGTAATAGCGAAACGGTTCGAAAGGCAAAGGCAACAAGGCCGGTTTTTCTTCGGCGAACATGGCCGCCACTTGGCGCTTCGTGGTGCCGTGAATGCGCGTGTCGGCCCAACGCTCCTCCCATTGATCCAAGTAAGCTTGCGCTTCTTCCAGGCTTTCGAAGCGCTGTCCCTTGAGTGGAGTTTTCTGCGCGTGACCGACACCGCTTTCCACTTTGCCTTTGCGATCCGGATCGCCAACACGACAGGGTATTGCGACCGCGCCGTAGTGTGCCAGCACATCGCGGTAGAGAGGGTTCAGCGTGGCATCGTAGATGTCGGGTTTGAGAACGCCTTCCCCTAAGTTGTCCGGCACAATGATCTTCACGGCGCCCCCGAGCTTGCGGAAAGCGCGCTCATGCAGTTCAGCCCAGACGCGGGTGCTCGATTGAAAGGTGAGTAAGCGAACGCACTTGCGGCTGTAGCCGAGCGTCAACACAAACAAGCGCGAGCGGCGATACTTGCCGCTGTTGGCATCGCGGATCGTAGGGCCGGTGCCATAATCGACCTGCGCCTCTTGCCCAGGCTCTGTGACGATCACCGCGCGGGGGTCGGGAGAAGCAGGGCCGCGTAGTTTGCGGACGAAGCGTTTGACGCTCTCATACGCGCCTGGGAAACCGTGCCGGTCCACCATCTCTTGGAAGATCGACATGGCATTGCGGCCACGCGCCAGTCCGTTCAGAATGAGTTCGCGGTACGGCTCGCTCACGCTGGCGGCGGTGGCGGGGGCTGTCGGAAGAGTTGCTGCTTCCGCTGCAAACACCACGGTGGAGCCGGTGGTCACCCCATTGGCCGGTTTTGCTTCCGGTGGGTCGGTGGTCACCTCGTTGGCCGGTTTTGCCGGCGCCTTCTTGCCCCAACTGCCCGGCGGCCGTACGCCCACGCCAGCGGCTTTCAAATACTCGCCCGCCGTCTCGCGACGCACGCCGGTATGCTTCTGAATCTGCCGCAGCGACCAGCCTAACTGGCCCAGGGCGATGACTTGTTTCTTCTTTTCTTCGCTCAAGACATTGCTCACATCGATGGAGGGTAATCCTCCATCGATTTCAATGTCCTGACTTACTTTCTATTGGCCGGTTTTGGGGTGACCATCATTGGCCGCTTTTGGGTGACCGCTGAGGCCCGTGTGGGATTGCGTGGGATTCGGCGATTCGGCTTTAACCCGCTACCTTGGTGCGATCTTTTTGGGAACGCATATCCACCTTCCGATTTCGTTAGGAGTACCGATATGCAACTACGTGGTCGCCCAGGCTAAAAAATACGTGCAGTGGTGCGGTGGAGAAACTCATCTCATCGTCATGACCGATGAGGGACAAGTGCACGAACAGGTTTCTGGTAGCGATATTGATTCCCTATGTGACACGATCGAATACGCCATCAACGAAATGCTGACCGCCACAAGTATGTTGGACATCGACGAAGATCGGTGCATTAAACTAATACGCAATCTGCGCGAACTAGTCAAAGAGTCCACAAGCACCTTTAATCGGTTTATTCCCTCACTCCCAAAGGCCAGTGCTGGGCGCTTATCAACCAAAAGCTGACGTTCTCCATCGTGTTCGCCCAAAACCCGCTGCGCATTCAGCATTAGCGCCGCGTCGCACAAAGGGTACGTTTTCGAAATTGCCCTCACGGCAATCTGTGCGCGTGTCCGTTTTGCACTCGCTGAGAAGCGAGTGCGCGGCCACCCTGCGAAGGCGCAGGAAAAACGGGGTGCTTGGCGGAAAAGTAATGAGGGACTGAAATCGGTTATTCCAAAAGGGTCAGTGCAGTTACGAACGATAAAAAAGGCTATCGAGCATCGCAGCCCTACCGTCCCAAACGGCAGCATCTCTCTTAGTCCCAGGTCTATCAGAAAGCCACCAAGGTGAATCTAGAATGCGCTCAATGATCTCTTCCCAATAGCGCTCATAGTCCATTCCCGTCGGCACGATGCCGAAGCTCTTGCACATCTCCACCCTGTTCCTCGAATCAAAGCAGACGAACTGGTCCGGGCGTTTGAGTGCAAGGAGACGGCTTGCGGTTGCAATGCCGTCCCTGCCGTCTGGGAAGGCCTTGACGAACTCTCCCAGATATCGGTTGTAATGGGATTTTGAAATCAGGCCTTGCAGGGGTATTTGGTCAAGTGCACGAGATATATGAACGTCATTCTGATTGATCCTCTTATGAAATTTGCCCGCTCCTTTCATGCTTCCGAACCATCCCCATCTGTTGTCATATTGATTAGGTAACCCGGCGATTGTTTTACGAACGCCCAACTCCATCGAGGCAAAATTTGGGTCTGTGCTGAATGCGCGTCGTACTTTGTCGAGAAGATCCAGTCTCTCGCCTACATCGTGGGCTGCTTCGGATGCCCCCTGATTGATTTCACTTACGTACTGGTCCCACGTGAGCGACATGATGGGAGAATCGACGGGGGTTTTCTTAGCCTTGGTCTTTCCATATTGCCCAGAGAGGCGTTTGAGGATCGGTCGCTTGGTCTTCCATATCGCTCTATATCTACTAGCTGATTCTTTGTTTGAAGGCTCCGCGTCAGGCCAATATGTTTCAATTGCGGACAGTAGTTGCGCCTTCAGCTGGTTCGCTCCGTGGTCTGCATTTGTGATGTGTACCACTGTTTCAGTGTTCACACTCAGGGCTGCGAGAGTTAGATTTGCGCTACCTACGAGTGCCTCCCAGCTATTGGAATTCCAGAACAGGTAAACCTTGGGATGAAAGACACCAGTTGGCGTGAGTATGAAACGTACGTTAGATGAATCGATGAAGGCATCCAGAACATCGGGGTGGGTTTGATAAAAATGAGTTCCAATGATTCCCTTTTGTATCAAGCTCGGTTTAGCATGCAGCTTGTCGAATATGGTGTTGACTGAGGCCCAAGCGACCGCAAAGGACATGTTTGGATACGTTTTGATGAGGCGAGAGAGTGTCTTCGACAGTTCCTTGTTGTCCGCTATTAGCTGCATTCACAGTGCCTCGGCTTTCGGATCGGAAGAATGATTATCGCAAGAGCAGGGCGTTTCAAAAAGGGTAGATTTTGACCTTTAGACATACGGAGACTCGACTATTCTCTCCCGGCCTGAATTGACCGTATCCTCGTACACGAACACCGAACCATTTCCATAACATTGATGACACATGTGCTTGCCCGCCCCGCCGCAGGTGGTACACAGAGCAGGTCCGTAATTACTATATGATCCATCAGGTGAGTATGCTCCCTGGTCGAGGCCACTGCACATCTCGCAAGTCGGGCCGCCGGTTCCGTCGCACTTTTTGCACTCTATCCGAACCGCCGTCTGTACGTTGCCACATTTAAAACACGACCGTCGCCGCCTATAGTCGTTTGTCTCAACCATCTGACCCCAAGACGACCAGCGGTGCCAACATTCTCTCTTTATTCCGAATAATCGCGTTAGAAACGCCATAGCCCTTTGCAAAGTACGATATCAGATCTGCACGTTTCAATAAGCACAAAGAACGATGCGAAGTATTGGCGGAAGGCCCGCGCAAACATTCTTGAAAAGGGTCCTTTGTGCAACGAGGACAAAAGCGCTATTTTTCTAGAATGCGAGGTGTGGCCTGAGAGGACGTAGCGAGCTTAGTTTCCAGTTCCTTAATCTGCTGTTGCATCTGCACCAATTTAAGCTCAGCTTCTTTTGCTGTTCGCCGATCAGTACGCCATGCCAAGACCACGGTGGACACGGTCCCGATAACGCTGCCGATAGCGGTTACCATACCTGCCAGTGCAATTAAATCAGAAGATGAACTTCTAAACAACGGGTGGTTGTAGAGAGAAAACAACCCCACCGACAAGAGAAACGTAATCCAAAAAAACAATATTGCCAATGCAGTACGTAGGCGAGATTTGGCGAGCCAGCGGAGCACCTCCCTAAACACTATCCCATCCGTTAACCAAAAACCATCCGTTCAACCAGCGACACCCGTCTCACAAAGGACCGTATTTGAAACGTACTCTTAGCTCGAACAGAGTTAAGCTCCAGCAGCAGCTTGGAGGCGCTGCGCTTGCTTGAAATCCTCGTCTGCTGCCTCAAGGTCGCCTTTGGCTTTCCGCGCATTGCCTCGGTTGTTGAAGGCGATGGCGTCCGGCTTGAGCCGGAGCGCCTCGTTGTAATCCTTTATCGCTCCCTCAAGGTCGCCTTTGGCGTACCGCACAAGGCCCCGGTTGTTGAAGGCGTCGGCATAGTCCGGCTTGAGCCGGAGCGCCTCGTTGTAATCCTTTATCGCTCCCTCAAGGTCGCCTTTGGCGTACCGCACAAGGCCCCGGTTGTAGAAGGCGTCGGCATCGTCCGGCTTGAGCCGGAGCGCCTCGTTGTAATCCTTTATCGCTCCCTCAAGGTCGCCTTTGGCGTACCGCGCACTGCCCCGGTTGTAGAAGGCGTCGGCATAGTCCGGCTTGAGCCGGAGCGCCTCGTTGTAATCCTTTATCGCTCCCTCAAGGTCGCCTTTGGCTTTCCGCGCACTGCCCCGGTTGTAGAAGGCGTTGGCATAGTCCGGCTTGAGCCGGAGCGCCTCGTTGTAATCCTTTATCGCTCCCTCAAGGTCGCCTTTGGCGTACCGCACAAGGCCCCGGTTGTTGAAGGCGATGGCATAGTCCGGCTTGAGCCGGAGCGCCTCGTTGTAATCCTTTATCGCTCCCTCAAGGTCGCCTTTGGCTTTCCGCGCATTGCCCCGGTTGTTGAAGGCGTCGGCATCGTCCGGCTTGAGCCGGAGCGCCTCGTTGTATAAACGTATTTTCTCGTCGGGGTCGCCGGCCGCGAACGCTCGCTCGAACCATTGTTGGGAGGTAAGCTCTTTTTCTTTGACGACCGGCGCCGCGGTAGCGGCAGACTTTTCTGTCTGGGCGACCTGCTCCGCGAAGAGTGAAGCTGGGTGGAGTACCGAAGAAACGGGGACATTCAAAAACTTCGCCCTCAATCGGTCCATGGCTTCGTCGAAGTAATCGGGCGGGATGCGCAGTGAGTTGTAGTGCTTGAGGGGGGCTAGACTGCCGGTTAATTGGCTGCTGATAGCGGGAGCACTAAAGTCGAATCCTTCGAGCAAGAGGGGAACAATGTTGCGCCGGTTCGCCAGAGCTGTTTCAATCTCGCGCCGCAACCAATCGCCGGGATCGTGACGGCGCTCGAGTGCTGATGGCGTGAGCAGGACAAGGAAGTGGGCGCGGGCTTTTATGTTTTCAACGATGACGCGCTCAAAGTCCCCACTTGCCAGTCCGTTAAAATCGAAGAAAACGTCAAAGCCGTGCTGCGTAAGATTTTGGAAGATGGCGAGTGCCCCGAACGCATTGGTCCGGCGGTAACTGAGAAAAATTGTTTTTTCGACACGTTCCATAAAACACTATAGTGAACTTTGAAAGATACCTCAAATGCTTTCAGATCCCCCCAGCAAGCTCTTTGAAGATAAGGAAAGACCCTAGGAAATGGTGTCCCGAAACCTAACCCTTTTGGGACGAAGACCAGCACCACTCCACAACTGTTTCGATAGGAATGTGTTTCTCCGTCGCTTCCACTTCGAGCGCTTCAGCCAAGCTCTGGATTTCGTGATTTGAGGACCGCTCGGCCAACGCCGCCGCGATCCAGTTCCGAGCGGCGTCTCGTGGGTTAATGGTTTCGAGTGTCATAAGCCCTGCTTCCCATTCTTTCGTGGAATGGCGACGATTGGCAACGCCGGCGTCTGAACTTGCTCGACGCGCGCGCCGATATTTCCGATGAGATCGGACGTCTGGCGCTTCTCGACGAAGATCCCGGCCAGGCCACCCACCAGGAAGGCCACGAACACTGCCGCGGCCTGCAGCTTCCAGTGGTGAGACCGTTCCCGAGTAATCAGCGTCGCGTTCTGTTCCTCAACCTGGCGAGCCGTCGTAATCAGTTTGCGCGTTTCCGTCTCAAGGGTTGATGCCGCGGGCTTCAGCGTTGCCGTAAATTCACCGGATAGCTGTTTAATCGTGATCGTTGCCGCCTTCAAGAGCGCCGCCGCATCATGCAGCCCCGTGGCGCCGAGCTGCTGGCGGAAGGCTTCACTCATGCCTTTGGCCACTCCTGCCACATCCACGCCCGCCGCAATCTCGGAGGGAAGCCCGGCCAGGCGAGCATCTATCTGGCCGTGGTAAACCTTCGCCGCTTGCGTTTGCGATCGCAACTCTGCGAGGAACTCGCCGAATGCAGCCGGTACACGTTGCCCGACGAGCGATAGAAGGCCGAGCAATTCCACAATCCGAAAAAGCTCATCGCCCGGTGGTAGCGAATCCACAAACGAAATGAGGGCCGCGTACGTTTCGCGGTCCTGAGGATCGGTAAGGCGGCCGAAGAGCGCCGCCAAACCGTTGGGAGTGCGAGTCACAGCGTTAAGAGGTCCTTCACCCCATCCAATTGAGCGAAGAGATTGCGCCGGTAAGCTTGGGCCCGCATGACTACGGTCGTTTGCTGCAGCTCTGGGACATCAGTTTGACGGGCCGCCACCGTCGCCAGGGTAACCCCGTGTTGTCGCGCCGGATTCTCCACCTTCGCGAGTCTGTATTCCATCGACATTTCATGCGGTTGGAACACGCGCCGGAACTCGATAGCCGCGGCTGATTTCTCCCAGTAGCTGAAGTCAGCCGGATCGGTGATTGCATTGCGGACGATGAGCCAATCAACCCGATGCTGTAAAGCTCTACCCCACGCGAGAATACCCTCAACGCTTGCCGGATCGGGTGTCACCATGCCGATCACGGTGAACGCCACGCCCATTTCGGCCACTTGGTCAAACATCGAATCAAACCAGTGGAGCGTTACGGCGCCAGAGCCCGCGCCCATATCCGCAATGACGATAGGCGCGCCTTCGTCTAGAACATCGACAAAAGCATCCAGGCCCTCGGCGGTGTGGACATTCACTTTCCTGGCAGTTGGGAAGTATGCCGCTAGTGAGCCTTTACTCTTGTTTTCGGTGTCCAGGTCGAGCAGGGTATGCGGAACGTTATTCGCCGCGTACCATTCGACCAAGCCGCTAGCAAAGCAACTTTTGCCGGTTCCGCCTTTTGATCCTGCCGTCATCACCACGCGGCTGATCGGCTTTTCCGTTGCCGCTGGTCTGGGAATTTCTAATACGTTTACTTTGGCCGTGGCCATCTTCATTTCTCCTTTGTGTTGATCAAGGTTAGCGGTTTGTCCGGGTCGTAGTCAAAGAGCGGTCTGGTATCCGCGGGTTTCGCTTTAGACACAGAGTTAGCGAGCCGAGCGCGAATTTCGTCCGCTTGGGCTCTTCTCTCCTCGATAGTCATTCGAGGTTTCCGCGCGATGGGTGACCCCGCATCGCTGGAACTTTCCACCGGCTGCACTGTTACCGGTTCAATTTCTGGCTGAGTTTTGCGAGGCCGAGCCGCACGCCTTACGAACTTGCGAACCCCGATGTGGCTAACGGATACCTTGCATTGATTGGTCAGAATCTCAGCTATGCGCCGGTACGTTCTGCCCTGCCTTCGCCAGCGCAGAATGAAAACCTTGAAAGGCTCCAGCTTCGACCGTGGCCCGTCAGCCGGCAAATTGTCTAAGACTTGCTGAAGTTCGGGTGTAACGAAGTAAATCTCGGGTTTTGGCATCAGTTTCCCCCCGGTGTATCGTACGATCCAGAGTCTTCGTTATCAGCGCAAAGGCACCGAACAGTGGCATCCCGGACCCACGTAGAGATATGACAAGAGCGGCATCGTGGGTCACAGGAACAAGTGAAGACAAAGACACCATGTATAAGCCTTTGGCTTATACGCGCTGGATCGGCCAAAACAACCGCGTTTTGGTAACCACCTGGTAACCGGTTGGAAACCATCTGGAGACCACTCGGGAACCGTTTGGTAACCAACGGTTTTGGGTGAGTTTTGTGTAAGCTGGCGTACATTTCTGGGGTTACCTATTCGTCTTCGCCGAATTTCTTGACGGTGATGGAGTGAATAGCCGGGCCGTGGTATTTGCCCGCGCTAGGGCCGCGTACGCCGAAGCTGGCTTCGTTCTCGGATGGTTCAATGACTCTGATGACCCGGTGGCCGGCGAGCGCAACCAAGAGCGCCGCGAGGCCCTGGCCGGTGACTAAAATCGCGTGCGTGGCGAAAACGATCTCAGCGCGCGTGTTGTCACCCTCGGAATAGACAAAGCGGAACCACGGGAACACGAAGGCACCGCGGCGAAGCTGCACGATGAGAGAAGCCGGTTTGTGGGCGTCTTCCTCGGCGACTTGCCAATCTGATGAATTAATAACTGATTCCGGAATGGCTGACATCGTGGCTCATCTCCTTCTGAATTTCCGCTGGCCGGATAGCCGGCGTTTGCTGGTGCTGAAACTGTTGATAAAGCATGTGGTCATCCACGCCGAAACCGCGCGCCGATACGTTTGCGGCCCATTGTGCGCGCTTGGCTAATTCCGTAGCTGACTGGCGATCGCCAGAGACCCCCATGGATTCCTGCAGGGCTTGCGCATCACTGGTAACGACCGTAAGGCCCTCTTTGCCGCGCGTTAAAGCGACATAGGCGAGATCTTGGCGCATGCCATCCGGCGCGGCGATAACGAAGTCAGCCGTATCGCCTTGCCCAACGTGAGCCGTCACCGCATACCCGCTCGTGAATTGCTTGTAAGCCGCGGGAAGCTGGCGACCGTCCTGCAGACGGATCGCGCCGGCGTCAACGCTCGCCACCGTGACCAGCTCGCCGTTTGTGGCCTTAAACCCGTCGCGGCCTTTTTCCTTCCAGTTCGCTTGGAGTAAGAGCCGATCACCCGCCGCCACCTCGAGTTTTTCCTTCTCAAAAACGCCATAAGCTGCCGCCTGTTTGCCGGTGAGGGTAACTTCCTGGCCGTTGGCTTTGCGGGCTCTGACGCCGTCTCTATCCGCCCTGATAAGTTCCAGAGATTCATTTTTA
Source organism: Bryobacterales bacterium (assembly GCA_963771405.1). GTDB lineage: Bacteria > Acidobacteriota > Terriglobia > Bryobacterales > Bryobacteraceae > Bog-105. The sequence continues at coordinate 9,487 of CAVYUL010000006.1, read as the reverse complement.
GCGATACCCTTCAGGGGCTTGTGGAAAGTGAGCACTTGCCCCGGTTGATAGCGCTTCATTTGCTTCTTTTGCGCCTCGGTCCAATCCAGAGCCCGGTGTTTTTCAAACTCCCGGCCTTCGCCGATTTCGCCAGCCGCTTTGCGATCGGCGCGAATGGCGTGAGTGATCGAGGCTATCTGGTCATGCGTACGGGTAACGACTAAGACGGAGCGCTCTTCGCCCTTCATGTTCGGTACCGCCGCGGCTTCACGCCAGGCGCGCGCCGTTTCCTTGCCGACCAGCCGCCAGTCAACCTCACGGATTACGCCCATCTTTTCCAGGCGTTCGTAACCCTCGGCCGGCTTCACGCGCAAGGTTTCCATCGCGGCTCTATATTCCGCATCTTTCTGTCGGCTGATCTGTCGGAGCGATACCGATTGGAGGTTTGACTCGCGTTCTAAGATCCGGAGGGCATCGCCGGCGTCTACCGCTTTGATCTGCGCCGTGTCGCCACTGAAAACGATTCGAGCGTTTTGATCTATGGCAACTTTGAGCAGCTCGCCCATGTTTTTGCTCGACACCATTCCGGCTTCGTCGATCAGCAACACGCCGCCATTGAGTTGGGCTTGCTGTGCTGGATCGGCTAGCAGCCGAGCAATCGTCATAGCGTTGGGAAGGCCGTCTTTCTGCAGCACTTGCACCGCACGAGCCGAGGGCGCTACCGCCGTCAGACTTACGCGGGCTTCTGTGAGTGCGCGATCCAGTTCCTTGAGGGCATAAGTTTTGCCGACGCCTGCAGCGCCGGAAATATTGAAAGCCAGGTCACGCGACGCAAGCGCTTTTAAAACAGCTTCTTTCTGCTCGGGCCGTAGGGTGTCAGACGCTACAAAGGCATGCCCTTTGCCGAGGGGCTCATACTTGCCAACACCGTCATTGATGGCCGCCACCATCGCACGCTCACGCTGCAGGGTTTCTTGCGTGGCCATTTCGCCGCGCGCCGTGAGCATCGCGCCCGTCGCCACTTGTGCCAGCAGCTCGGCTTTCACTTCCGGCAACTCAACCCGGCCGCGGCCGTGGCGTAACGCCTCAGTTTTCAGTTCGTATTCTTTGGCCACAGAAACGCGCTCGAAGGTGTGTTCACTGGCGAAAGCGAGCGAAGGCGCGGCGGCCGCTTGCTCGCGGATCGAGCCGCGCTCTGTCGCCGCCTGGCGCAAGCCTTGCAGCGTTTGAGCTTCTTCCGGAGACAACCGGCCGAGCTGGCCGGCCTTTACTTCAGCCGTCGTGATTTCCGCCAATTTCTCGGGCCGCGTATCCCTGACGAGCATTGCGACTTCATTATTCGAAGGGCGGCGGCCGTTCTCGTCCATAAACTTCGCGATCGCCGCGTCACGCTGCGCACTGCGTTGTGAGAACTTCTCGCGGGTTTCTTCCTTGATGCCGACGATTCCAAATCCGTTATCTTTGCCATGCTCCAAGCGGTCTTCGATCTGATAGCCGTAACTCGTCACCACCCGCGCCGCCGCATTGCGGTAGACCTCTGTCAGATACTCGCGTTGAGCATAGATCTGAATCGCGTTAAGGGCCTTCCATTCCTGCTCTGCAGCGTGAAAGGTCAAATTACCCGCTACCAGGTGGCTGTGGAGTTGGGGATCAAGTTCCCGGCTCGTGTCATGGTCGTAACGCGCGATCACAAGATTAGAAGTGACCGCCGTATCTTTCGCGCCGTTCTTGCGGACTCCGACGCCGGCGAGCCGTTCCATTTCCGCCGCCATCTCCGTTACCCCGGCTTTGTGCGCTTCAATCAGCCGCGGGTCTTCCATCGCCTGTATTGAAAGATCCTTTGGAGCGGAGACAGTAAAGTCGTAAAGATTTCGGGCCGTGGCAATTTGCTCGCCCTCTTTGTTGAATTTGTTGGCGCTTTGCCGCTGGCGTAGGAATTCGCCGGTCTTCGGATCTTGCGCCAGGCGGATGGCTTCGAAGTCTTCCATCGAGACGTCACCTTGCAGGCCGAGCAGCTCCGCGCCGCGCCCCATCCACTGGCCGGTGATGGTTTCGCCCACAGAATAGTAATCGTTATTTGACAAGTGGTGAGCTGCGTAGGTCTCGCCGCCCGTCATGGCTTTAATCGTGAGCATTGGCTACCCGCCAAACCCGAATCCGCCCAACCCGATCAGCAGTGCTTGAGCCCCGTTTTGAGTTCCGTCTTCAGGCGGCAGGACTAACGGATTCTTCGGCAACGCCGCCACATCGGGCGGCAGCGAGAAATCACGCCTTGGTACCGCGCGTGGAACAAAGGCCGGGCAACGTTCGGGCACATTCACAAAGGGGATTTCCACCGGAACCACGGCCATGCGGTTCTTAAACCCGCGCTGAATGAAATAGGCGTGTAAATCGCTCATGCCCTTGATCTGGGTCGAGCTGATGGCCGGCTCTTCGACTTGCGTAACGCGCCGGCTGTTCCGTGGCCGATCCAGGAAATTAACCCCATCACTGTGGGTCTCTTCGAGTCGCAATAATTTGCGCTTACCGCCGATACGTTCCAGCAAATCGGCGGAGTCGGGGTCACTGGTGGCGAAAATCCATTTCGTGTACGCCTGGCTCAGAATGGTACGGCTCTGATCGCCGTATAAGTGCTTCAATTGCTCTTGGTTCTGAATCGATGCAATGATCTGATGGCCCGCGGATCGCAGCATCGTAATGCCGTCATGAAGGCGCGTCAAAGTCTGCAACGTGTGAAGTTCGTCGTAAACGAGCTTCGTGCGCTTGGTTGTGTCGCTCGAAAGCAGACCCAATATGAAGAGATCCATCCACATCGAAATCAGTGGCTTCAAAGCGTCTCGGGTGTTGGAGTCGGAAGAAATAAACACCCATCCCTTTGGGTCTCGCGTCCAATCGCGAATACAAAACGGCAACCGGCGCTCTGCCATTCCCGGCATGAGCCAAAGCGGATCGCCCGCCAGCGCCAATGTGCCGAGAACGCCCGCGCGTTGCGCCGGTGCATTCGATGGCAGGGTGTACTGGTGAATCGTTCCTTTGACGCGCCGCTCGATCTCCGGGTAATGCGCTAACCAACTCCCAAACGTTTCAGTAGTGGGCCGGAACTGATCGAGCAGATAGGCGCCGAGCGAACAGACCCACTCATTGAAAATCATCGCCGTGGGATCTCGCACCACGGGCGGCGGAAAAAGCGACGTCATCACCGTTTTGTAAGTCGCCAGGTCATGCCCTTCACGCGAAATGTTCCAGTACGCGCAACGCGCATCTGTAGGGTTGAGGATGACATCGCCGCGCTCGGGACGGTAGAAACGGGCGATCATTTCGCCGCCCTTCGAGTCATTGAGAACACAGCAAACGCCGTTCCGCTCCGCTTCGAGCAAATCCTGATAAGTCAGGCTCGTTTTGCCCGTGCCGGTGTCGCCCATCCGGAACTGATGGGACGCTTCTTTGACTTGCGGAATGCGGATGCAGGCCGATGTCATTGCGAGCCTTAGCGGTCCTTCCAGGGCTTCACGACGTAAGCCATGCCGTCGCCATTGGTCTCTTTGTTGTATTCATCTACGCCGGCGACAATCGAACCATCGAACGGAATACCAGCAATCAGAGTTGAGCGGTAACGATAATCAGCCACCAGGCCCCAGATCCCCGCGCCGAAACAGGCGAGCAGTGTGAGTGTGAAAGGCCATTTGAAAACCATCAGCGCGCCGTCAGAATAGATGGGCGCAACCGCGCCATGTTCAGAGACCCACGCGCGGCCGTTCTCGCCCTTCGGATACCAACCGCGGCGAAGGATCTCCGCATCAAACCGGTGGTCTTCGTTGCCCCAGCGCAAGAGGTTGTAACGGAGCTGGTCTTTACTCATTCCGGCATGCGGAATAGGCTTTGAGAACGAAAAGCCGCTCATCTCGGTTTGCAGGGCGTACCCTGCATAATCCGGGTAGTGCGTCAGTTGATCTCGATGGAGCAAGCCCCAACCGCCAAAGAACAGCGCCCCGCCGAGTACGCCGGCAAGAAAGCCATAGGTGAGGCCGTAATGCTTGTTCGGAACCGTCTCGCGGCGAATTTGGTCTGGGGTTTTTTCTTTCATGGGATTCCCTCAGCGTGCGTATCCGATTTGTTCGGGTACGTGATCTTGACTGACTTCGCGGTTGACTTCCGCTTTCACCCGCCCGGTGTACTCTTCGCGAAGTTCGTTCTCGCGCGTAACGAGCGGCTTCATTTCTTCGCGGAGCTGCGTACGCTCTGGGCCCGGCTGCATGTTCTCGAAGCGCTCGATCATTCCACTGAAGCGGGCGTGAAGTTCGCGCGCCTCGGTAACGATTTCCCGCTTCGTCAGCTCAGCCGGTGGTTTCAGGTCCTGAAAGCTCCGCTCTTGCGCCTGTGGCGAGACAGAACCGCCTTCGATAAGCCCGTTCCACTCTTGCCGCCGTTGATAATCCCCGCGCAACTCCTCACGCTGGGCTTCTGTGGCGCCGCCTGGGATCCAACTACCGTGATGAGCCGCCGATTCACGGTATTCCTGGCGTTGCTCGTTTTGGGCGTTTCGGCTTTCGACTGCGCGATCGCCCGCCTGCTGTAGTAATTGATTGGTGCGCTCGACCAGTTCCCGATCATAGGGCGCTTCGCCGTTTAGCTTCTCGATAGCGGTCGCTCCATATCTGTGTTCAAAGGCCGCGGCCCGATCCCGCGTTTCCTGATCAATTTGTGTTTCTCCCATCACATCCCCTTTCATGCGGCCACGCCGCTATATAGTTCCGTCGTCTCGAATTTGCGGCTGCGTTCGTCGTAGTCGCCCACTTGCAACACCCGCTTAACGCCGCGCCATCCGTCTGACTCGCGCCCGTTCTCGACGACTAAATCAATCGCCGCCGCGGTCTCTTGCCGTGCCAGGTCAAGAGAGCCAAAGCCCGGCATAGCCAAGCTGGCCAGGCGGTTCAATGCGGAATACGCGGTATTGCTGTGAATCGTTGAAACCGTGCCATCGTGCCCGGTGTTCATCACCTGCAGCAATCCATACGCTGCCTCGGAGTCTTTAACTTCCCCGACGATGATCCGATCCGGCCGGTGTCTGAGCGTCAATGAAAGCAAATCGCTAACCGTGACCTCGGGCCGATCGCCCACTTTCGGATAGGCTTCGAAGCGTACGGCGTTGCGGTGCTGCAGCTTCATCTCGACGGGCTTTTCGATGGTGACAATCCGCTCCCATAGCGGAATATGCAGCACAAAGGCATTCGTCATAGTGGTTTTGCCCGTCGATGTGCCGCCGCTAAAGAGAATGTTTTTGCGCCCGCGAATTCCCGCAAGAATGATCCGCAGAGCGGCCGGGAACTCAGCACCGCCCGGCTCGTCAATCAGCTCTTCCGCTATCAAAGTGGGGCGCGGATCAAACGCCCCGCGCTTGAGCAGCTCCGCTGTGGTGAAGTGCCGCAAGAACTTGCGGACGGTCAAAACAACACCCTGAGGCGAGATCGGTGGATACGTCGCCGCGACGCGCGAGCCATCCGGTAACCGCGAATCGAGCCAGGGCTTTTTGTAGTCGTCGATCAAATCGCCAATCGACTGGCCGATGACTTCCACCGCCGCGCGCAATTTGCGCTCATTGATCTGGATACCGTCAATCTCGACCAGCTTGCCGGCTCGATCGACAAACACCAAGCCGTTCGAAATCATGACTTCGCTCACTTCCGGATCGAGCAAATAGGTGTCCAGGCCCATCGACTGAAACAGCGGCAGTATCAAGCCTTGCGTTACGTCGTTCACTATCTTGCGGCATCCTTCGTCGCTTCGACATTGGCCCGGTTCTCGATGAATTCGACAATCGTCAGCCCGAGTGGGTTGATGTTTTGATAATCGGGATTGTCCGCGCTTTGCAGGTCCACTTGCTCCGGGTTGAGAAAGAAGCGAACCGCAATCAGCCACGTCTGCGAATGCTGCAAGCCGTCTTTGTTGAGAGTTTTTCGAAGCGCAATCTCGGCCGTTCCCGCAGCGACTACCGATGTTCCCAAGCTTTGCTTGCCGAACGAAGTTAAGGTCGTCGCGAGTATCGTGACATCGTTCTCGGGCTCATGGCCGGCCAGGATATTCGCTACAACGTTGTCGCGCTGATCCTTCGCTTTGATTTGCTGGCCATACTTCGAATCCAGAAACAGATAGTTTTGCGGGAATGTCTTCAGCACGTTCGCGCGCAGCCGCCCATAGCGGAACGTGGCCCAATTCGAAAGGTAGTTTTTCGCAACCGCGGCGTCTGGCGTGTAGTGCTCCAGATCTGAATACTTGACGGGCGTGGCGTGGCCTAAATCGTCAATTTTGATGTAAATGCGTTTCGGCGGCCGCACTGCCAGGCCGTAAATACAGGTGGCAAAGAGAATCAGTAAAATCGTCTGACCCATCACCACTGTGCGCGTGAGCCGCTTGGCGTAACGCCTGGCGGCGAAGACTTCCTCGGCGATCTCATCGTTTTTGATGGGCGGCAATTGCGCCGCTTCTACTTCGTCTGTTGGAATGATTTTGGTTTGAAGTGACATGGATAACCCCCCTAAAGGAACATCGCCGCAACGCCCCGAACCGCAAAACCTTCGAGCATGTTCGCGAAGCCTTGAGCCGTGCCGCCGATACCGCCGAAAATCAGATGGGTGACCTCCGGAGCTTTGAACATGGTCCACAGAAAAGGAATCGTGATCACGATCAACCGGGCAAGACTCCAGACCCACTGACCAACTCCCCAGCCGTGCAAGCCGGTGAACAAATCCACGTAACAGTGGCAGAAAACATAAATGAAGGCTGATCCGACAAAGCCGTACATCGAGTACGCGCACATGTTGTCGAACCAGCTCCAAAACTTCTTATCCCGGCCGGGCAGCACATAAAACGGGATCATCAGCGGCCCGCAGAGCGTAAGAACCCCCACAATGGCGAGTGAGCCCGCGGTGATGATCGTCATGCCGACTTGCGCCAACGCGATGAACACGAGCGCCCCGATCGCGATCAGCGCCGGATAGACCGCGAACATGCCCACTGGTGGCAGATAGTGAATCGCGTCGTTAAAATACCCGATCACTTGTTTCAGCAGATCTTGCGTGATGGCATTCGACAATGCGTTTGCAAGGTACGGAAACATTTGATGAAAGTTGAACGGGACGCCCGGGATCGCGACGTTGTAGAAGCTCAGCATCAGAGTCGCGATCGCGATCCGGTAGAGAATCGAAATGTAAGCCACCACAGTGGCCAGAGGAACGTAATGGTGCATGGACATCTGGCGAAGCGTGGTGTTGAGCAGCGTTTGCAGCAGCGCGAACACGCCGAAGAAGCCCAACAACACCCAGGCGAGGGGCATCAGCGCCGGCCCCACGTTAGTGACTAAATCGGTAACACCCTGCGTCACTTGCCCCTCGAAATTGACCGTGCCCGCTATGGCCTGGTCCACATCTGGAGGTAATGGCAAGATTTGCCCAAAAGCGGCAGACGAGCCGAGCGCGATCAATAAGAGGAGTTTTTTCATAAGAGTTGGCCTTTTACGGGATCAAGTATTTTTTGGTGCTTGGTGCGACCAAACGGCGATACTGTTTTTCCTGGTCGTCGGTTGCCGGCGCATTCGCCGCCGCTGTCACCGGTTGGGCGCTCATCATTTCAACCCGCCGGCCGCCGCGCGCAATGATCGCTCCCACTACGCAGACAACGGCGAGCAGGGCGGCCAATAGTTTGATTTGTAAGGCTGTGGTCATTTGAGTTAGGGCTCCAGGTATCCGCCGCCCACAATGGCGGCCGTTTGTGCCGGATCGAGTAATACCGGCGAGTTCGCTTTCGCACCGGCAACTTCGGCGTAAAAGTTCTGTTCCGCCGCCAGACTGTCGCGCTGAATTTTCGCTTGCAGCGTCTGCTGTTCGGCCAGGCATGCTTGCACGTTGCCGCTCGCTTGCGCCTGATTTTGCAAATTCATATGGCCGCCTGAAATGACATTCAGTACGGCTACCGTCGCGTTGTTCAGATCCGAGGCGTTATAGGTGTCGCTCGCCAGCTTTGATTGCGCCGCCTGATTTGCGTCCTGCGTCGATTTGTAGTTGGCAAGAATTTGAGCGCAACGCTGAGACGTAGCGTCCAGCATTTGCATACTTGCGTAGTTCGCCATACGGAAGCTATTCGGAGCGGTTGAAGCGCCGAGATAACCCGCATTTCCGCCGCTCAGCGTGCTCTGATGCCAGGCTGCACCGGCATTCATTACGTCGCCGTTCATTACCGCGGACCAGTTGATTTGTTCGTTGTAATGTTGCTGGGCGACTTCCGACCCCACCGCAAACGCGGCCGTCTTCCAGAGATCCTTATTCCCGATCCGCTGGGCCATCTGTTTTCCCAGCTCGTACGACTGGACGCCGGTTTTGTAGATCTGCACCGCTTCGTTGTACGTCGCGATGAGCTTGGCACCATTGGAAATGTCCTGGCCCCAAATCGAGCCGAGGCTGAGCCAGTTGGTCCAATCGAACACCGGCAAAGACCCATAAACCGGTGCGGGATTGATCGCTAAATAACCGCACCCCAGTAACAGAGGAACGGCCGTGAGCCACTTTTTCTTTTTGGCTTGCATTCTAAACTCCTTTTCGTTGATTGAGTGGATGAACAAGACGGCCGCCATGAGAAGCCGCCCAAAACTTGCTTTCAGTGCCCGTGGAAATGTAGGAATATCGCGATGCCGCCCACGGTCCAGTAAATGGCCGCAACCCAGAGAAAGACTTTCAGCAACCGCGGCAGCGGGTTGATCTGCTGATTAATCTTCTTCAGTTCTTTGAGGATTTCGTCGTCGTTGGTCATAGATCCGGGTCCATCGTGTGGTTCTTTACGTCGGGTAACAACAAATCGCCAGAGAGCATGATCTTCACTTGCGCCCGCTCGCGGATTGTGAAGGTCGGAAGTGTGTTCAAAAAACGGTCCATAATCCGTTGCGCACTTTGCCCAAGCTGCTGAGATGCCCCGTTTCGCATCGAGACACTGAAGTCATACGCCCCATACGCAGCCCCGGTGTTTCCTACTTGCGTTGCCGCCGAGATTGCAGCCAGGGCCAGCGATGCGCCGAAAATCTGCACGTAATGGTGATTGACCAGATCGCGCAAACCGGCCTGGCCCATGACATCGAGTCCTTGGAACTTATCCAGGCTGAACGAGTAGCCATCCGGCGTAATGCCACGATGGAAGGCCACAAAGAGCCGCTCTTGATTGAGGCTTGAAACCGCTGTCACCTTACCGAGCAGCCGCGTACCCTTGGGAATCAGTAAGTGCGCGCCCGAGTGAGAATAGACGTCGGTGGTAATCATGCAAATCACCGGCCCTGCCCCCGCTTCACACGGCCCCAGCATGACCACCACGCCGACCATGGCCGTGGGGACGCCCACCAAAGTGAAGCGGTTGCTGCGCAACTCGGAGCTCTCCGGCCCTTCCACAATAGGTCTGGTAAGGCCCTGCTCCCTGGGCCAGCAGTAGCGTCCGTGCTGACTGGCTACAGGCCTATCGGCGGGCAAAGCCC
>CAVYUL010000005.1:0-73018 GCA_963771405.1 Bryobacterales bacterium | reverse complement strand
GGCATCGATTCTAATGTTTTGGTGACAACTTCCTCCACTTGCTGATCGCTGATCTTGCGTGGCGCGCCCACCCGCGGCTCATCCAGCAAGCCATCCAACCCCGACTCTCTAAACCGTTCCCGCCACTTTCCTACGGTCGCGCCGGTAATATGCAGTTTCCGCGCGACCTCCGCGTTACTCATCCCTTGTTCACAACTCAGCACGATACGGGCCCGTAGCGCCATCGCCTGCGCTGACTTTGGACGACGCGCAATCATGAGCAATTTCTCTCGATCCGCAGCCACGATTTCCAGAGGTTTTTTCGGTCCACCTGTGCGCATACCCAAGTATGCGGCCAAAACGGTACTTATTCAACGTATTTCTCGCTCATGACACTAGCAGGCTGTGTCTAAAGTCCAAAAAACATTTGATTGTAGGAATGTTTGGACTTTAAAATTGAGGTATGGCGATGGGTACGCGGAAAGGGCGCGAAAGGCAAGAGGAACTCTGGTACAAAGCGGAATTGGCGACGGGGCCGGGTCACCCGTTTTACCGGCGCTTGAATGAAATTCTGGACAAGGCGGGGTTTGACGGTTTTTGCGAAGAGCATTGCGCGGAGTTCTACCACGAGACCTTGGGGCGACCGTCGCTAGCGCCTGGGCTGTACTTTCGCAGCATGATGATTGGTTTTTTCGAGGGACTGGACAGTGAACGGGCATCGCCTGGCGGTTGGCCGACTCTCTGACACTGCGGCAGTTCTTGCAGATCGGGCTGGATGAGAAGACACCTGATCACGTCACGATCTCGCGAACCAGGCGGCTGATCAAGGGCGAAGTTCATCAACGAATCTTCAGCTGGGTGCTGGAGCGCCTGGCGGAGGAAGGCTTGGTGAAGGGCAAGACAATCGGGGTAGACTCGACGACGCTGGAAGCCAATGCAGCCATGAAATCCATTGTGCGGCGCGACACAGGGGAGAGCTACCTGGAGTACTTGAAACGATTGGCAGAAGCGGAAGGCGTGGAAGCCAAAGGCGCGGCTGACTTGCTGCGCATGGACCGCAAACGCAAGAAGAAGACCTCGAACGAAGACTGGGAAAGTCCCAGCGATGGCGAAGCCGAGATCACGAAATTAAAGGACGGACGTACGGCGCTGGCCTACAAAGCCGAGAACGCTGTGGACATGGAGACCGGGGCAATCTTGGCCGTCACCACGCACGGGGGAGCGAGTGCCGATACGGCCACGGTGCAAGAAACGGTGATCGAAGCCGGAAGGGCCGTGGCGGATTTGATCACCACTGAGAGCACCGAAGGCAAGTACGAGGTAAATCCGGGCGGAGTGGAAGAAGTAGTAACGGACAAGGGGTATCACAGTAATGAGATTGCCGTAGATTTGAATGACATGGATTTGCGCACCTATATGGCTGAGCCGGATCGAGGGCGGCGCAATTGGGACGGCAAAGAGGACGCCAAGGCCGCGGTGTATGCGAACCGGCGGCGCACCAAAGGTGAGCGAGGGAAGCGACTGCAGCGGCAGCGTGGAGAACGGATCGAACGCAACTTCGCACATCAGTTTGATACAGGAGGTTTGGACCGGCTCTGGGTGCGGGGCAAGGAAAATGTCCATAAGAAGTTCTTAATTCAGGCCGCAGCCTGCAATCTTGCCCTGCTCATGAGATCCCTATATGGAGCGGGCAAGCCCAAAGCCGCAGAGGACCGGGCGAACGATGCCATTTTTGCGATTTGGGCCGCCGTAGCGCTCCTAAAACTCCGTTTTTCGGTATGGTTGATGGATCTCCATAACTATCTCGGCACCTATGTAGATTGCTACACTAAGACCGAATTGGCCGCTTGAATCAAGAAAAGACGGGTTTAGACACAGCCTGCTAGGTTTCCACCAAAACAGCGGTGCGATCAACCATCCACCTTCGCATGATAGCCAACAAGTGCTTCAGCCGTTCGATGACCGGGATCTATACAGAGTGTGGAACCATGATAGCGGCCCGACCGAGACGATCAAGATAGGATTCCAAAAAGGGAAGATCGACCAGAGGCACTATTATGTCGATCCCGAGTCCGCCAACGCGTGGAGTGCCCTCGTGCGGGCACAGGCCTATCCAACATACGGAGAGTGCAAAACAGGTCTAGAGGATCTTGTAAACAGCCTGCAATGGAAAGAGGCTCTGGCGAGCTGCCAGCCCTCGGCCGTCGTGATGTTAGCTGGCGGTGGTGCTCCGACCAAAGATCTGGTATTCCTGCAGAACTTGCTGGGGCAATCATATATTAGAGACCGCGTTGACCTTTATCTAGTGGATATCAGCTACTACATGCTGACCAACTCAAGGCGATCTATACAGGAACACGCACAACGACTCGGATTTGCGGATCGAGTTGAAGTTGAGGTGATCTGTGACAATGTGCTCGAAATGACAACAGAGGGACGTAAGCTATTTCATCAGCGGGGCAAAGCAATTTTTGCCATTACCGGCGGGACCATCGGGAACTTTAGCGAATCGATGTTTTTTCGGTCGCTCGGTCGAATTGGAATGTCAGGAGATCTACTCGTCATCAGCGCCGATACAATCGGCGAGCTATCTCCGGAAGATGAGGTTTCGTTGGTTACGAAATATAACAGCGAGGCCTTGCACCAATTCCTTCGGCCCGTAGTGGCGGCGGTTCTGAACGTAGCGAACGCTGGCGAATCTATTGATAAAGCTATGCGCCGGATTAAAGTTCAATTGCTGCGTCCCGGCGATGAAGGGAATCCAAGCGATATCCCCAGCAGTTACTGCGTAATTGTGACACTCGTGGTTGAGGGAAGTCCACGTCCAACAATCTTGGTCACCTCCACCAGGTACCGGCCGTCGGAACTGGAAGCTTATGCGGGCAAATTTGGCTGGGAACCTGTAAGTCAGGTCCCCAGTCCGCTGAACGCTCACTTCAAGCAGTTCCTATTCCGTCAAAACTAGGCGGCGGAAGTTTCCCTCTCCTCCCATTCCTTGCCTATTTTGAGCGCATAAGTGCAGAACTCAAACCGAATAAGCTAGCGGAAATAACCGGAATTCCTGGAACTTTCCGTTTATTGGCCTTCCCTTGTCTGTAACCAATGCTGGATTATCAAGCTGTCGGCGGGTAGACAGAGCATGCGCGCCGGACAAACGAAGAAAGTAATGACAAGGAGATTGATGAAAATGCCGTTGTTCTCGAAAAATCCACAGCCGGTCCGGTATGTACCCGTACTGGTTACCCCTCAATACTTGCCCAGCAACCCCTACAGGAATCTGCCATGCGTCTGTCATCGTCACGGATTAGACGTGCCGATGCGCTTCGCTGGTTTCGCGAAGACTCCTAAGGGCGATCCCTGTGCAAAATACAGCTGCCCCCTCTGCACGCGTGAAGAAGTGTACGTCAAGGACTTCGTCACGCAGAAGCCGCGGTTGCTGTTCAGCCGTGGCTAACCGTTAGTTACTGCGGGGCGGCCTCGCGCCGCCTCGCCAACTGAAAAACACCCAACTCAACTACAAAGTAAGGAGAACAATAACAATGCTTCAAGCTCCGCATCAAGAAATCCGCATGGTGCAACCGGATCTGATCGGGTTGGTCGGCTTCTCGACTAGATCGATGGTGTTAGCCACCCCAGCCATGGCAGCTTCTACTTCATTAACAACCGCTATCCGAAAACTTCACGAGAATGTTGGCGGCGGCACGAATATTGCTGCCGGCCTCCGCGAGGCCGGCACGATTCTTCGTAGAGCGCCGAGGGGTTTTCGCGAAAGGATTTGGCTCCTCTCCGATGGGGAGGCGACCAACGAACAAAGCGCTATCATCCCAACGGCGCAAATGCTCCGTTCTGAGTTCGTGAACATCAACTGCATTGGGTTCGGCAACCGCTTCGACCGCCCGACGCTCGACCTCATCTCGGCCACCACGCACAACGGAAAAGTGTTTCAGGCCTCCGACATCGCCGCGCTGACCACGGCTCTAATGAGTGCCTCTCCGCGCCATCGGCACTCAATCGCGTCCAAGCCGGAAGCGACGGCCTACTGCATCGATCTTTCCGGCTCCATGAGTGGCCCCATGGGTAACACGACCAAGATCGCCACGGTCGAAGCCGCCCTAATCGGTTTACTCGACTATAAGCGACGAATGTTCTCGTAACAAGAGAGGAGACACAATGGCCACCCCCAACAGCATCACGACATCGGCCGCGCCTCAATGGCGCGGCCGGTCATTGACAATGCACAACGCGTCAGTATCGCATAACAATCAGGCGTCGCTAGTTCCCCAAACCGGCCCCCTGACTGGATTGCGGGGACGCAATGTGCTCGCTATTTTTGATGTAGAAAACCTGACGATTTCCGCTCGTAAGATGGGCTACGAGTTGGACTACACGGCGCTCGCGCGGTGCCTGTCCGCAGAAGTCCGTGCCGTGCAACTTCACGCTGCTTTGTCGGTTGAACCCGGCGATACCCTGGACAGCGACCATATGATTCAATCAGGATTTACGGTCCACACCCGCGTCATCGAGAGACTGCGCGACGGCTCGAAGGCCGCAAACTCGGATAACATATTCGCCTTTCAGGCCGGCCTACTGGCGAGCCGCGCGCGTGCCGATGTTGTCATCCTTGGGTCGGGCGACGGGCAGTTGGTTTGTGACTTGGCTAACGCCATCCGGGCTCTCCCGACCCAGCGGGCTGTCTGGACGCTGAGCATCCCTGGTGCAACCAGCGCCAGACTGGATTGCCGCCGGAATCGATCCATCGCAACGAACGTCGAAATCGGCCGCGATGTGCTGGTCGATCTCGCCATGGCCCAGCGGAGGTCCCAATGAGCCGTAAAAAACAAAAGCGTAGACGGCGAAACCTGCTGGCACGCATCTTTACCAACCGTTACAACCCGAAGTCTGGCTGGGTGAGCGTCGGTGACGTCATTGAAAACATCAAAGACACGTGGTTCGCCTTCACTAGACGTCTGCCTCCAGGCAGCAGAATCGTTTGCGACCGTCACGGTCACATTCGTTCCACCAGTTCCCGTTGGAACGGTCCGTTCTAAAACATCAAAAGGAGAAATGAACGTGAAGAATCCAAAATGCAAGTCTTGCGGTCGACCCGTATTCGGAAAACAACACAGGTGGGCCAACATTCACCCTCTCTGCCGGAACTGCTACAGCTTCCGTTGCCGTACAACAATCAAGACCTCCAATCTAGTCCGAAAGCTTCAGCGAGGCCAGCAAAAACAGCAAACGAAAGCTCGCGGATTTCTCGAATGGCTGTTTGGCTAAGATTCGTTCGAAGCGAGGAACGGCGTGCCGTTCCTCGTTTCCTATTCCGCGCCGACTTCCTTTTCCTAAGGACGAGAAAGTCGACTTTGCCGCGGTGGTTTGGTTGATCCGAGGCGGTGGGCATACGATTCTTTTCGATAGCGGCTATCATCGCGACACGTTTTCCAAACATTTCCCGATCAGGGACTATCTGCGTCCCGGACAAGCTTCGTGCTTGTCGGTCACCCACCCGAAACGCCACATCGAACACCGGCTCAGCGGCATACGCTCGTGGAAATAGCAAACGATTCTCATGACAAGCCAACGGGAGCCCGGCGCCATGGTCCGTTTCGGACAGATGCTACCACGATCTTCTGCGGATCTCTCAAATGCCAGATTCAAATGCGACGGTGGTCGTCGGATACGTTCTGTAAATAAAACTCGTGGAGTTTGGCTTGGAGCAGTTTTTTGTCGGGGAGTTTCGTCTGGTACTCGGCAATGAGCGCCGGGGAAAGAGTACGGCTCAGCGTGTATTCCACCACTTCGTTGTCTTTGCTGGCACACAGAAGAACGCCAATGGCCGGTTGCTCATGCGGCTTTCGAACGTCGCGATCCAACGCTTCCAGATAGAAGCCGAGCTTGCCCAGATATTCCGGCTCAAAGCGCCCAACCTTTAGTTCTATGGCAATGAGGCAATTCAGACCCCTGTGAAAAAACAGCAGGTCGAGAGCAAAGTCCCGGCCGCCGACCTGCAAAGGGTATTCCGAGCCCACGAAACAGAAGTCGCGCCCTAACTCAATCAGGAAGTCTCTGAGTTTCAGTAGCAACGCGCGATGTAGATCCGCTTCGGCATGACCTGCCGGCAGCTCCAGAAACTCCAGCATGTAGGAGTCTTTGAAGATGCCGGCAGCGGCTGCGTCCATTTGTCGCACCGGCGGTGAGACTTTTGCCGGCGTCAGCACGGCACGCTCGAAAAGCGCCGCCTTGATCTGGCGTTCCAGCTCGCGCCGGCTCCAACGCTCTTGAATCGCGAGGCGAAGGTAAAACTCGCGCTCTTCCGGGCGTCTACTTTGGCCCAAAATGATGAGATTGTGTGTCCAGGGCAATTGTCGCACCAGTGGTGCGACTTTTTCCTCGCCGCAGTAGGTCTGGTAAAACTGCCGCATGCGAAATAAGTTGGCACGGGTAAAGCCGCGCAGACCGGGTTGGGTTCTGGCGATGTAAGCGGCTAGTTCGTCCACCACGCCATCGCCCCATTCCGCCGCCTCGATTTTACGACTGATGGTCTCCCCCACCTGCCAATAGAGATCGATGAGCGCCGTATTGACCGCCTGCAGCGCCTTCTCGCGCGAGGCCTCGATCAGCCGAACGATCTCGCCAAACGCTTCGTCGTCTCTTCCGCCAGTAGGCAGGTTTGGCTGTGACATTTGACGTCTTTCATTCAATCATGCGGAGCAGCGTCGGTCAAAAAGTAACGGGGCTTCCGCTTGGCTTCCGCTCCCGATGGCGGCCTCCGGGCGGACGGAATGAATTGTCTCTACACTGCAGAGACAATTGCCCCTACCCGCGCGCAGGTCCGGCACTCGGCGGCTCAATAGGAAATCCGTTCGATCTCATCGAGCGAAATCTCGTCCCCTCGCCGGTCATATAAGGATGTCGTCCGCGGGCTGGCATGGGCGGCCATCTGCTGCGCGAGTTCGAGCTTGCCGCCGTTTTTGAGGTAATTGGTGATGCCGGTGGCGCGAAAACTGTGATTGCCGGCCTGGCTGCGGATGCCGGCCTGGCGCAGACGGCGGCGGACCATGCGGTGCGCGCTCGACTGATCGAGGGGCCGGCGCTGCAGCGCCCCGCTGCGCCAGGTGCGGAAGAGCGGTCCCTCGGTGTCGCCGGCGATGCCGGCGGCGGCCAGGTACTCATCGAGAAACTGTTCGAGGGTGTGATGACAGGGCAGTTCGTTCACCTTCCACTGCGGCAAATTACGCCATACTTCTTCCTGGCGTTGATGGTCGCTGCTAAGGGTGAACGCCTGCAGCAAATCGAGGTTGAGTTCACCGGCGCGAAAGGCTTGTTGCAGGATGGGGCTGAGCCGGGCGAGGGCCAAGCGTTTCTGGACGGTTCTTTCCGTGTAACCGAAGCGAGCGGCGACATCGGAAATGCATTTGCCGCTTTCGATAAGAGAAAGAAATGAGGCGGCAGCATCTAACGGAGCCATCGGCTCCCGCTGCACATTTTCAGACAGGCGACTTCGGTGAGGTCGGCACCGGCAGGGAGAAGGCGGCAGGGGACTTTGTAAGTGCCAGTAATCTTGCCTTGCTCCTGCAAGAGAGATAACGCCAACAGACGGCGGCGTCCGGCGACAACGGAGAACTTGCCGCGCTGTACCGGTCCAATGACAAGGCTGTGGAGCAAGCCCACGGCGTTGATGGAGGCGGCGAGCTCGTGAATGCTGGCGTCGGGTTCGGTGATGCGTACGTTGCCGTCCCATCCGACGAGGTTCTTGAGCGGGACTTCGAGAGCTTCGAGTTGTTGCAAAGTTTGTTTCATTGAATGGTGTCCTTGGATTGGTTGGGTTGAAAGTGGATGGTTGGGCCCATCCGCTGGTGAGAGTGGGCCGAGACTGTGAGAAGAGCTAACGGCGCTGAGCGCGTTGCTGGATGAGCCGATCGCGGCGGTCGCGTTCGGCTTGGCGCTGGGCAGCGTCGCGGAAGATGGTTTCGTAAGCGACGTTGAAGCGTTGGCGGGAGCCGAGTTGCCGAATCTCCAAGAACTCCGCGCAGAGGGTGACGACGAGGGGCTTGTGTTGCACAGAGGCCTTCGTGCGGCGTGTGATGGTTTTTCCTTGGCTAAGTGTGGTCATAAGAGCACCTCACTGTAAGTGGCTGTGCCGGGGTCGCCAATAGTGGCGTCTGCGATGGCTTGTCGGACGGCACTTACTAAGTCACCGTGAGAAAGAGGCGAAGTCGCCATTAAAGTGTCGGCCAGTGTTTCACGTGCCACAAAAGGATCAGCGTCTACACTGGAAGTGTCATTCAACTGCTGCTGCAGTTCGATGGCGGCAGCAGTGATGTACTCCGCGATGGTGGCCGAACTTTGTGCGTGACGTGAACACCACGGGTCGTATAGCTCATGGGCGGCGCAGGCGCGGGTTAGATCGACTACGCTGAGGCTCAAGTCTCGCGCGTCGGAAATAACGTTCATTTAGTCTCTCCTTTCCTGAAGAAAAAAGCCGTGAAATTTTCTGCGGCTTTCCCTTCGATAGGCGGAGCACAAATGCGCAGTGGCCTGCGTTGGCAAGGGTCAGCGAAGTTGGCGTAGCCAACTTTTTTGGGGGACCGCGAGCGGTCGAACCAAAACCGAAGGCGCGCCCTTGCGAACGTTGGCCCGGAGCAATATTGAGAGGGAAAGGAAGGGAAAGCGGCGATAGACGATGGCGAAGCGTACCGCCGTGAAGTTCGCGGGGCTTACTGCCGGAGCGACACCGTGTGAGAAGGGCCGTGAGGCCCTAAAAAGGGGCCTCATCAGCTGCACTGCTTCGCGCGTGGTCGGGCGTCTCAGTCGCCGGAATTTCTTCTTCTTGAGAAGCGTTGACGTTCCGGTCCAGACGGCGGATAACATTGGCGCGGATGTACCAAGTCGTAATCGTCTTATGTAGCGGCTTCTTAGTAGTGCTGCCTTTGAGTTCGACCTGATAAGGCTTGCTGCGGAGTGTGCCTTCGATTAGGACGTGTGCCCCTTTTTGAAGACTGGCTGCGTAATCGCCGAGCTTGCTGGAGCAAATTACCGAGTGCCATTCGGTCCGTGAGTCATACTCGCCGGTATCTTTGTTCTTCCAGCTCTCTTTCGTCGCGACGCTGAGAAGAGTGAAATTCGAATTATTTGACTGCTTGACCTCGGCGTCTTTTCCCAAAAAGCCGATGAGTTCGACTGAGTTTTTCTGCATAAAGTTTGTTCTCCTTCTGGCCCGTGTCGGGCACCCTTTAAAGCGAGGCCGCCACGCTCCCAAGGCAAGCGAAAGAGTTTTTCGGAGGGTCCAGTTCAGTCATTTTTCCGGTTTTGAAAAATGCGAACTGGAAGCCGAAACCCGTCAGGGCATAAACGTGCGTCCTCGCACAAGAAGGAACTCTGGAGCGCAGTCCGCTAGGGCGCGTGGGTTTTTGGCCGAAGCTGTGCCGACACGAGACGGAAAGGAGACAGAACTAACAGAAAATGGAAACCGGACCAAAGACGTGTAAGGAAACGCGCTCGAAGTCAAACGTCCAAAACACTCTTGATCCACTGATGGAGCGACGGTCAGCCAGGCTGGATCGATGACGGCGAAAGTGGGCGGAGATAGTTCTCGAGGTGCGCCAGCATTCAAGCGACAAGCAGGTACCGAAAAGGGGCCTTCGGGCGAGGAGGAGCATCTTCGGTGGGCCGATGGAGGTGAATCGCACTTCCGAAGCGCTCCTGCGGATAAATACGGATTTGTACCGCGCGTTTCCGCCGGTGGCCGATCTACAGTCATTCTTTCGATTACGACCAATGTTTGGCTTTTGAATGGCAGCGCACTGAAGAAGAAACGCGCCCCTTACGAGGCACTCTCCTCTGCAACCGCAGCGAGTTGCTTTAGATAATTGGCCGCTTCTTGGGCCTTGCTAGCAGCAGTGAAAATCGCTCGCCGGTCGTTGCGAAAAACTTTAACTAGGACTGAAGATAGGCCGCATCATCAGCGGTTGGCTCAGATTGGATTCGGTGATCGAAGCACAAAAACGATGCCGAGATCTGAGCGATCAATTCTTCCATGGCCTAACTTGCATCGCCAAAGCGTCCTGACAGGTCTCGGTTCAGTCGGCTCTTGGCTCCGGCCCAATGCGTAAGTTCGTGGCATAGGGTATTTGCGTGTTTGTCAGCGGATTTGAATTGGCCGAAAGGCGGTATTTGAAGATAGTCGTCTTCAGGTGAGTAGTGTGCCCAGTCTCCCCCATATTCGATGGTTGCGGGAATTGCGTTGAAGAAGGCGTCGGCTTGTGCGATTCGGTGCGATTCGGGCAATTGGTCCGGCAGCTTGGTTTCATAGCGGTCCACCTGTTGCGCGTTGAATACATTGCAGGCGCGGGCAAAACAGCGCGGGCGTGTCGGGGTGTCCTGGGTTCCGTCTTGCTGTTGTTGTTCAGCTTCGGAGTCGAAGAATTTCCAGAATACGACTAGCGTGCTGGCGTTCGCCTTTGCGCACTTGGGCGCCGAGTTCGTTCCATTGGCGGTACGTGGTCCACTGGTTGCATGAGTAGTTCTGTTTGATTCTGCTTGTGGGTGGCGGCCCATATGCGTATAACTCGTTTTCATTCCTTTCACGCACTGAGATCGGGTTTAAAGCCGTTTGGGTTTCGCGGTGATCCAGTAATACACCGGCCGTAAGGATTGTATAGGCCGCCAACAGTCCGGCAACGTGGGGTTGCAGGCCCGCGATCAGAGTCTCCACAAGCCGCAAGCCTTCGCCAGTTCCTGGTCCCTGAAGGCGTTCAGGCTGGGCAGCTCCGCAAGCGAGCGACCGCCTGGCGCAGGCGCGAAACTCCAGCGGGTCCACAACATCGAAGGCCGCGGATTCGACAGGCTGGGCCGAGAAATCCAGCAGTCCGAGATCGATTCGCATCGATCGCTGGTCGCGGGGATCCGGCGCCTAGTTTCTGGCAAAAACAATTAGAACCCCGCTATGATATGAGGCATTCCGGTGTGCTCCCGATTGGGCGAAGTTGTTGATTTCCAATGGCGAACCGGGCCTCTGGGGCCAACGCGGCTGCAAGACTGTGCGCCAGATCCCGAGGGTTCGCCGTGGGCTTATGTAACAAAAGCGTGGGAGGCGCCACTGAAAGTGAATCGGGCGGCTGGCTTTCGTTGCTGCCAAACGGGGAGGAGGATCAAATTGAAAACGTCAAGACACGTTGCTCTTCTACTGGCTTGGCTCACTCTGGGTGTTTATGCCCAGGAACCAAGGGCGACACCGAGCGGCAGCGTCGACGGTATCGGAGCCCGCGCGCACCTCGACATCACGAAGGACGACCTTTACCACGTCTTCGTGCAGGACACCCTGCAGTTGTTATTCAATGAAGGCACCCAGTTCGGAACTCCCGTTACGCTCCGGGAACTCCACGGCGGCCAACGAACCGGGTACTCGATCGATGCCATGGCGGCGGGCGTGGATCAGCGTGGGGCTGTGGTTCGAGCGGTTGTCCCGATCGGTGCGGGAACCGTCTTTGAGATCTTCGGTAAGGTCCAACTCTTCGGGAATAACATCGCCAACGACGGTGATGCTCCGCTGGTGTTAATGGCGCACAATGCCCGGAACCTCGATCAGCTCAAGCCGAATTTTCGAACCAGTGGAAGACTGACCCCGGTCCCTTTGTATCTTCCTGTGAAGACACTCGCGCAAAAAGCGCCCGCAAATTTACCAGATGGCGTCGTCCTTCAGTTGGTTCACATAGCGGGCAAAGGCATTGCAACGCTGAGTGACGGAGGCAAGATTCTGTTCGAGGACACTCGGCCCTGAATCATCTCACACCATGAACATGCGACGACTCATTCATTCTTCGCTTCTCTGCCTCACAATGGCCATGGTCATAGCTATGGCCTCTGCGGCGAACATCGGGAAATTGAGGGCCGAATGCGAGGCCAACAATTCAAAGGCATGCGCCGAACTGGAGAAAGTAGCGAAGGACCCGAAGCAGCGGATCGCCAACCGCATCGCTGCCGTTCGATCTCTTACCGATCCGGAGGTGCTGGCTGACATCGGCCGGAACAACAGTGAAGCCGACATCAGAAGCGCTGCAAACGGCAAGCTCAACGCGATTCTCAACCGAGAGGTTCAGCACGCCGTCGCCGCAGGCGACCTGGAGCGGATGAAAGCCTTGGTCTCAAGGGGAGCCAAAATTGATATCCGGGGCTCGGCCCTCGAAATCTCTGACGTACAGGCCATCGCCGGCGGATATAGGTACAAAGTTAGGTACACTGATGCGGGTGCTTCCGCCACCATGCTGACGGCGATTCGGGCAGGTCGAGTAGAGGTCCTTCGTACGCTCATGGCCCTTGGGGCCGATGTGAAGAGCGAGTTTGTCCTCGAGGATGCCCGAATGGGTATCGAAGCCGGAGGCCTTCCCATTAACTCCGAGATCATCAGCAATACAATTCGTTATGGATTGAAATCCAGTGTGACATGGGGCAACGGCTTCTTTTATGTCGATGGTGAAGTTGTTACGTCTTCTCTTCGGCCTACTCTGGCGCGAAAAGGAACTTATCTTACTGTCGCCAGGCAACTGCTCACCTCAGCGCGGGATGATCAGAGTCGGGAGGGCCTTCAGCAGGTTGTTGATCTCTTCCAGCAGAGCGGTGTCCCCGATCTCCGCGATTAGAGGCGCGCCATGCACTTCCAAAAATTTCTTCCTCCTTCAACCAGCATTTCGTTCGTGCTCGGGAGTTTATCGGTCAGACCAACGTTGCTCTTGTTGCTTGTCCTATGCATCGCGTTATCCACTGCGGCGTGCTCCTCTGCCAAACAGGCAATTGAAGCCGCCCTACCGCCTGCTGCGATCTATTCGGGGCGCATCGGCAATTCGAGCGTGACACGCTCGGTTCTGTTCGCACCGCCGTCCGTATTCGCTAAGGACACACTGGTCCTTTCTGACGATGGAAAGCACTACGCTTACGTCTCCGGGGCTTCGGGAGCCCAGCGAATCGTTCTGGATGGTGTCCCTGGCCAGGAGTTTTCCCGTTGTTCGACTCCCAAGTTTTCCCCCGAGGACAAATTGTTTTATTGGGCTGTCGCTGGCGGCAAGATCGTTCTCTCGGCAAACGGCCACACCATTTCGACGCCGCTAGACGGCGAGGGATTCATTGAGTTCAGCAAGGCTGGGTCGCATTGGGCTGCATACGGCGCAGACTCTAACTCAATAGTGCTCTATCAAGACGGACAGGATGTCCGTCACTACGACGACATTAGTTTTCCGGAATTCAGCAGCGACGGAAAACACCTGGCGTTTCTCGCCATCCAGAACGGCCGCATGCAGTTGATTGTCGACGGAAAACCGTCGGCAAGCTTCGACCAACCCAAGGTGAAGAGCTCGATGTTGTTCCGGGCATTCAGCAACGGGCCCAACATGTCGATGCTCACCGCCGTGCACTACGGAGGCGCCGCGAGCATCGAGCAACTCGTCCAAGATGCCAATGGCTGGACAGTTTACAAGGACGCGCAGCCAATCGCATCGTATCTCCGGAATATTTGGGGCGGCGGCGACTACAAGCTCATCGATTTTTCTGGCTTTGAGGACGCCCCCTCAATTCTGGCCTATTCGTTTACCGTCGCCGATGACGCTCCGGTGGCGGCCTGGTGGGAGCGCCCGGCGGGCAAAGGGGCGTCGTGGCGAATCGCCCTCAATGGAAAACCCGCCGACACGATGAGCTTCCCGAACTTCTGGTCATCAAGCAGACCGGTGCTGAGCCACGACGGCAAACACGTTGCTTACGCTGCAGACCCCGAAACTTCTGAAAGCAAAAAACCTTCGATCTTGGTGATCGGCGACGGAACTAAGTTCGGTTCGTACGCTAATGTTTGGGGAATCCGGCTGACCAATGACGGCAAGCACTTGGCCTACGCTGCGTCAGATGGCGCGAGCAAGCCAGAGTGGTCCTATTATCTCGACGGAAAACCCTTCGGACCGAGGTTTGACAGCGTCTACCCGCCGGTCCTGGCCGCCAATGGCCGGCACGTTGCCTGGCGCGCCATCCGAGACAAGAAACAGATACTGGTTGTTGACGGTCAGGAGGTCGCGGTGGCTGAGGTGGTCGTTTGGGGTCCGCGCGTGGAAGACTCCGGAAAGACGGAGTGGGCAATTCGCGACGAATCGAACTTCGTGAGAATCACAAGTGAGCTCAAATGATTGAACTCGATCCGAAACTCGGCGGCGCGTGCCCGTCCAGATCACTGCGCTCGAACGAATTCATTCTGGACAAGATAAGAGTTTTCTCAGACAGGCGATTTAGACCCCACTTCAAGAGATGGTAGTAGAACACGAGGAGCCACGATGACACCGAAACTTTACTTCTTATTGAGCATTCTTTCCATTGTTGCCGCACATGCACAACTGCTGGCACAACAGCCCGAAGCGACATCAGAAACGTCGCGGTTCGCGACGCCGGACGGCATAACTATACCCAATAGCCTATCCGTGCCGCAGGGAGTTGCCCGACTCATGGCTCTACCGGGCCGGGAGATGTCAATGTCTCTTTCAGCTCCAGGGCGAGTCGCCATACTGAAGTTCAGCGGGGCAGTTGCCTCTGCTGGGGACGGCAAGATGGGAAGTGGCACTGAAAAGTTCAAACCGACCCAGATCCAACTGAACAATTCCGCCAGCCCTTGGGTGAAGATTGTGTCGTTTTCGGTGACCAAGGATTGGTTCCTTCTAGTGAAGGTCGAATCCGGTCAGTCCTATCTTATTAAAGTCACCGGTAGCGCAGAACCGGCGTCATTCGAAGAGAGACTGCCCTTGATGGCGGCGGCAGCGTCCGACGAACTGGCACCAGGTGTTTACAGTGGGGCCGCCGACGGTCTCCCCTCGTTCAGTGTGACGTTGGTTTCTCAGGGAGCCGGGATTAAGGTTTCCGAGATTGGATATAAGTTCACCGGGTATGCATCCGTTGGGCGCGAATCTCTGAAGAATAAGCAGCCATATGGGACTAGCACAGACGGAAAGCTCGCATTTGAGTTTATGGTGCTCACATCGATCGGCATCCCTAATCTCAACGTTCCGCGTGCAAATCTAGGTACTGGAGTATACAAAGCTGAACTTAAGGTCGGAGATAACGGTCAACTGAAATGTACCCTGAGTCAGATTGACCAACTCGACGGAGTATACGCCGACGTGGGCTTCAACTTGGAAACAATCACGTTTGACATGGGAAGCGAAAAACCTCCACTTCAAAAAGAATATTCGATTACGCTAAAGAAGAAGGAAAACTGAGCGGCGCCTACGGCCTTTTGCCGCCCGACAGCGACTTCTGGGCGAGCGCCGGGATTGTCATACCGATGCAGGTCGTAGCCCAACATGCGAGGAAAGCTGGTATCGTCATTTGATCATAGACGGCCTTCTGCCGGTTCCATTTCCCATTCACCCATCATCTTCTTAGGAATTCCGTAAGCGGCTCGTGATTCACCATCGCGCCGGCGCTGCAGCCACGGTGGTGGCCGCAGATTTCGCACTTCCAGGCTGAACCGGGCGTTCAGCGCATAGCGTACTGCGCCCCCAGACGGACTCTTCGGCAGCACTTCCGGCTGCAACTCGAGGCAGATACTGACACCCGCACGCTGGCTGGCAGGTGGATCATGCCCGCAATACGTCCAACACGGTCCGCAAGGTCGCAGCGTCCACGCCGGCGCTGATGCGCAGCCGCTCGCCGGTCGCCAACACAAGTTTCCAGCGCCGCCTCCGCCGCACTCTCCTGCCGCCGCGGACTCCTGTCCGCCAAAGCGAACCGCACGGGCCCTGTTTGCTGACGCGCTTCCGCCAGGTGTAGAAGGAGTACTCCGTCATTCGACGCCCGTCAGCGCAGTTTTCCCTCTCGCGCGCGCAGGAGACGAAATTCATGCCGCCTTCCAGAGGCTCCGCCAGGCGATTAGGAGGATCAATCGCCACGGCCCCTTTGAAGATGCTTGCTCACTTCTTCGCCCCTTCGAATTGGTCTGCGGCCCCTTTTTCGGGTTCAAGAATGTACGCAGCCCAGTAAGGCGAGAACCCACCGGAAGCACCCTTCCGATAGGTCGTGATGATAGTCTCCGAGAATGTCGCCGTCGGCTTCGGCGGAGCGGGCTTCTCTTGTATCACCAGCGGAGGAGTTCCCGTACTGTTCGCTCTCGTTGGCGCTGGCCTTTTGTCGCTTGCTGACGGTGGCGTTGCACTGATAGCTTGTAAGGTCTTGGGGTCAAAGGTCCCTGTTACGGCTAGACCATGGTCGGCCTGAAACTTCTTGACAGCTAGAACTGTTTTTGAACCCATGATGCCGTCCGCTGTCCCCGGCTCATATCCGAGAAGGTGCAGGCGTTGCTGCGCCTCCTGAATGGTTTTCTGTGAAGGCACAACTGAACTCTTGGGAGCCGTCTGACTTTGCGGTTGGCCGCTTAGAGGGGAAGATGGACCTTCATAATGTGCGACTCCTTATTCTGGTGTGCCCCTCGGCAGAATGGAAATTTCTATCATCTCGCAGATTGACCCTACCTTGGTGTCGGGTGGTCCTTAATGAATTGGTCGGCCGTAGTGCAGTCGGCCGGCTTGGCGTCTATGGCGCACGAAGGCGCACCCGCCAACGACCGGTTCGGAGTGAGCACGATCGTTTGCTTGGGTGCAAGGGATGTGGTGTCCTCGTATTTAGTGGAACGTGTCACCGCGTGGTAGGAGGATACGATAAACCCCTGTACGCGTCGCTCGACCGCCCCTCCTATGACCTCGCTGCCACCGAACGTTCGAACCTCGGGCACCGACGTTGTGTCAAGCCATTCGTACAAGATGCGGTGTGGTCCCGGTCGAACGTAAACATTGACGATAACGACCTCTTTAGACCGACGTGAAACGGCGTCAATTGTACGAAAGGCTTCCTGCCACGACTTCGGATTCGCGATTGGGAAGTCGTCAACGGTAACCGTCAATCCCGCATAATTCCGGCGCACAGCGCTCCGGGCGACGCTTACTTGTAAGACCGCAAGGGGCTGGCGTCGAGCTTCAGTCGCCAACTCAGGAGGAATAAACAGCTTAGGAAGCGATTTGCCGAAGCAAATCGAAGCCAGCGCAAGCCCCACAGATAGAACCGCCTTGGGGTGGCTCACCTGAAGTTTAGGCGAAAACAATAGAATTGTGCTTTTCATGTTCAATTGTTCGATGACCCTATTAGTTGGCGTCACTTGCCCAGCGGAATGACTCCTGGCCCCATTGTTGTGGGCACTGGGTCCATTCTAGTTATTCTCCAAGCTCCGTTGTCCAGTGCCAAGAAGAACGTTTGTGACTTCCCCATAAACGTGGCACCCCCTTTGAACACCACTCGGGCGACGATGGTGGCAGTCCTTCCTCCGGCATTGACGATCTCGCTTTCAATCACCGAGTCGGAGCTGGAAAAGCTCCATCCGGATCTTTGATTAGCCTGAAACTCAGTGACGAGATCTCCCCTGTAATCGGGTGATAGAAAAGGCCTAGTGGCTGCGGGCTGGAGCGTGCCCGCAGCGTTCAAGTAGTTGATTACTGCGGCGTGGATCTCCCGAAGCGCTTTTCCCTCAAGAGTCCGAGTTTCAGCGATTTTTGCCAACAAAGACTGATCGGTCACCCGGTCCGCGGCTTTCTTGCGGACTGCAGCATCCTTGTCCTCCATCGCGTACTTTGCAAGAAGGGGCTGATCAGTCAATCGGCCCACAGCCTCGCTATGAACGCCAGCATCCCGGTCCTGTGCCGCAATGTTGGCGAGAAGGGTTTGATCGGTGAGCTTTCGCACCGCAGCGAGACGAACACTTGCGTCGCTATCGGCGACGGCGATCTTGGTGAGAATCGCTTGGTCGCTCAATGCTTCCGCAGCCTGTCTGCGGAGATCGCGGTCTTTGTCCTTAACCGCGACTTCCGCCAGCTTGCGACACGCATTCTGGTCGCCAACCGACTGACAGCGGTTAGCCAGATCGGCGATGTTGGTTTTCGCGAAGACAGGATACCAAGTCAATAACAGCGCTGGCACTACCAGATGTACTTTTAAGTTCATAATTGTCCTCACGTGTGAATTGATACGCAGTCGTAGAGCGCGATCAAGAAAAGCCGTACTTGCTGCCACTGAACTATCGACCCCCAGCGAACGCCAAAACCGCTTTGCCCTCAGGCGTCTCAAGCGAGGCGCGAGCAAGACTTCCGCCCTCTTCGTACTTGTAGCTGACGACATACATGGGCTTGCTTCCCGGCTCAGCCGGCGAGACCCAGGCGCTGTCGATGATGATGTGGCCCGCGCGATCGATCGAATACCGGAAGACAACCCGATGGCGCCCCATCTCAAAATCGCTAATGGGACGGGACGACGCAGGGAGGATCACGCCCTCGAAGTGGCCGCCGGAGCTGAACCGCACTTCAACCCCTTGCTTGTCTCTCAGTTGGAAGCTTCCACCCGACAGGAGAGCGAGAAGTTCGAATCGGCTCTTCTCCGGATCGTCCGGTACGTAGCCCACAACATTATTCTTGCTGCCAAAGGTCAGCGTCTCGGAACGCCCGTACATATCTTGGACCTTCAGGCGTTTTAGGACCGAAACGCCACGGAAGTCCACTCTCTCCTGATCCGCAGGATCGACCTCATATGGCTCGGCGTCAAAAGCCTTGAATAGGCTGTCCGCGTAATTGACCTTGACGACGTGGCCGGGTGAATAGCGCATTTCGGCGAGTCGAAGGCCGCGGTCGAACTCAAACCAACATCCGATCTTGTCAGTCAATCGCATGCTTGCATCCGGATGCAGCAGCAACGATGAAAGTGGGCTGCTTGCCGGTGACGCCGGGAAATAGCCCACCCCATCCGAGCGGTCGGCACTAAATGCGAGGACCTCCGAATGCCCCGTGATCACATTCGTCACTTCCATCTCGGCGGGCAAAGTCACGTTCTGAAACTCGCGCCTTTCCGAGCCATGGAGTGCAAGACGGTACGGCACCGCAAGATGCCATCCCTTACCGAACTCCCCGACATTGGAACTGTCGGCCGGGTTGAAAAAACGCACGATGTCCAGGTTGGATCTGTACTGAGCATATTTCAGTATCAGCGCCCCGAAGCGACCAAAATCGTCCTTCCCAATGGAATACTCAAGGTCCTGGCCAATTGCCCGGCTGTCGCGATAATCCTTATCCGTCAGCAGCGCCAGTTTGCTGACGAGCGATGCTGCACGGTTCGCGGCCTTCGTTTCGGCCTCCTCGTACAACTGCCTAAAGCGCGTTTGTGCTTCACTTTCGGAAAGCCTTTCCACAATAGGCCGCAGAGAATCCCAAATCTCCTGACGCTTGAGGGCCGGCTGGAGGTCAGCGAGCTTGTCCTTCGTAAGCGCGAATCCTTCCAGGTGGACAGAGACGTCGGTCTGATAACGGATTCCACGGAAGTCCTTTCCAGAGCTTGTCGAATGCTGCGGAACGATCGAATACTTCTTGTTCTGGAGGTCAAACGAGGCGATCTCATCCACGCGCGTCGATTGCGCCTGAACCGTTGACTTGATCAAAGCCCCCGCAGAGAGGTTGGCGGAAGCCTTTTCGATCGCCTGACGCGCCGCTGTATCAAGGACGTAGTTTTCCTTCGACGTCAGTTCGACGCCGCCCTCGATTTTCACGCCGCTGAAGTTGGCTGAATCGCGGAAGATCGCATCGACCGTCCCCGGCGACTCCTCCGTCAAAACCAGGTCCTTATTGGCCAGTAGGAACCAGTACAGGGGCGCACCACTCTGTTTGAGATACTTTGCCAAGCTGACGAGCTTCGCGTATTCCTCCAGTTCCCGCAGCACCGGATGCAGTCCGGCGAGCTTCTGGTAGTTGGTGGTCAGATAGGCCGCGAAGTCTTCATTTGCGGGATCGGCGCGGAGGCCCCGCGAATTGAGTGCGAGGAATTCCGTCTTGACCGTCAT
This sequence comes from Bryobacterales bacterium, assembly GCA_963771405.1. Classification (GTDB taxonomy): domain Bacteria; phylum Acidobacteriota; class Terriglobia; order Bryobacterales; family Bryobacteraceae; genus Bog-105. Next base: position 53,148 of record CAVYUL010000005.1, on the reverse strand, counting down.
CCGTCCGCTGTCAAACAGCAGCGCGTCGCTGGTAGCCTTGAAGGTCATGTCCTGCGGTACGAACCAGAACCGGCTCATCGCGTTCAGGAACAGAGTTCGACGCTTCCAGGCCAGATCATCCGGGTTTGCAAAATCGGAGAGCGCCGGACGGCTCGCGCCGACGGCCCAATGTTTCATGAGGTAGTCGGCCTCGCGCATGACGCGCCCCAAATCGCTGTTCTTTACGTCGCCGACGTAGCGGACCAGTTGCTTGCTGTTGCCTCGCGAAATCGGGTCGATGGAGATTCCAGGGTCGGTGTCACCGAAATATACGGCCCACAGCGCGGTCACAAACCGCCGAAACGCCATCGGCTCGGCGACCGCCGCTTTGTCATCGAGAATCAGCGAGAACCTGCCTGTCCCGAGGATTCCCGACGCCACATTCGCCGCACCACGCACAGTAGCCGTGTCGGACAGCATGACGCCACCGACACCCGCCCACTGAGGGGAACGTGGGGTGGTTGAAACTGGAGCCGGAGGTTTCGGGAGCGGAATGGTTGCAAGAGTTGACTGCGAGCTTTGGCCAGAAGAGATGGAAAGATCCCTAGTCCAAGCATTCACAGTTGGAACGGGCGGAGTGTTCAGAGACCTTGCGGCTTGGTGGAGATAAAAACCATCATCTGGGCTGGCCTTATCCCTGCCGTCCAATTCCGCCTCATAATTCACGTCACCAGCGACGTCCCATTGTTCAAGCGGCGGCGACCAGCTGAGAGCTTGGGAATTGGTGGGCCGCGATTTCAAAACAACGTCCCGAAACGCCAAGGAATCTCCACTGCGCAAGTCACGAAGGGTTGTACCCGTTGCGATGCCCCCCTGCAGCGATACCTCCTTGGACAATCCCTTGACCTCCTGGCGGGCGAATTCCAGGTCGTGCGTGGGCGGCGTGGGAACAACTGGCAGGCGATAATTCTGCCGCCAATAAGTCAACGGTGCGGCCGCGACAGCCTCGTCGAGCACACGGGCAATGGCCACCATTTTCATGATCGGAGCAACAGTTGCGAGCGCGGGATACTCTAACGCCAGATCAGGAAGGCTGCCCGAAAGCGCCGCTGCAAACTGCGTTCCCGATGCATCGCCCTCACCTGACGGACCCGAGACAACCTTAGCTTCGACCCGAGCGCTCAGGCGATGGATCGTGACGACGCCGAGGCTGGCGCCGCCGTCGATTGCGGTTGTGCCGCCCACGAAATAAAACTTGCTGAGGACATCGGGAATTCTACCGGCTCTTTCTGCGTTGTCTGAGGCTATTTGCAGGTACGACGGTACGCTCCACATTTGGCCCGAGATCTTGCCCAGCGCGAGGTGCTTAAGGTGGACATCTGCCTGGTACATGGCTTGGCCGAGCGACGTGTTCTCAATGCCACCTTTGAAATTGATTGGCTGTTTGCCGGGAGTGCCGTTCGGCCCTGGGGGATCAATGCTAACCTCGGGGAACTGTTTGTAATCGATAACGGCTCGAAGTGCGGCTACGAAGTGGTCCAGACGAAGCCTTTGTTGCCCCGGACGGGAGATGCCGACCAGGACATGATCCTTGTTCGCCGAGTCATAAACCCAACCGATCAAGTCGGTCATTCCGGCGAGATCCGCAACTTCCGCGACCTGGGCCCGGCCGGCGACCGCCTCTCGCTCCGCCTGCCTCAACGAAAAGGCGACAAAGCTGGGTGCATGATCGGGGCGTATACTCGCGATGACGCTGATGAATGCCACCAACAGCGCGAGGAGGGGGCCTCTTCGTAACATGACTCCACCTCAGTGATTCGGTAAGGAACTTGACGTGGGACGCATCGGGTAGCCCAAGCCGTACCAAGGCGTGAAGGGCCACTTGCCGTCTTCCCAAAGGGGCTTGTTGGTTGTCGTCTTGAATCCACCTGGATCGGACGTCTGAGGGCGAATGTTGTCGAGGATCGTGCTACGGAGGGCAAGCCCGGAAGGGTCGAACTGCGTAATTTTGGTAATCCCAGCTTGGGTCTCGATTCGATATGACTCATGTGTTTTGATGGTGGTCAAATCTATGTCGGGTCGATCTGGAGGCGACGAAATGGACCGCATTTGGGAAAGGAACTGCTGACTTGTCATTTCCGGTTGACCGAGCGCGCGGAGTTGGCGGTTGAGGTTGGGCAACTCGAAACTCGCGAACACAGGCATGGTCATATCCTCCAGCGTCTTCTTGGCGAACTTGCCGAAATCGGCTGAAATTGAACCGACGTTCGAATTACCCCCCAAGAGGCGACCTTCAGGACCCGTAAGTGCCATCCCTAAGCCGAAAAACGCTGCCCCCACTGCGGCGTCACCGAGGTGGTCGGCTTCGGCCACCGTCAGTGGGTGGAAATCGAACAGATTCCCGCTCTGAGCCCGAGACGCCGCGAATGCGAAGAGGTCGGAAGACACCGTCGAGGCAAACCCAGCTCCAACCAGCCCAGGTCGGAGGAGATATCGGCTCCCTGACTGCATCTGAGCGTTCCAGAGCATCGTCTGGCCGATCGCGTCCCCATATTTTGAAGCCGTGTCCGAATCCAGTCTTCCACTCCCCAGATTCGATCCGAACGCCTCCGCAAACGATGTTAGCGGCCCCGCAGCCTTATCGATGCCCTTGAAATAATCCGGCAATGTCCTTCCAGCCGAATTTGACAGATACTTCGTGAACGACTGCAGACCGAGCGTGGCCGATTGATCGAGCAAATGCGAACTGAACAGATTGAAGGTGCCGTCGGAGATCGAGCCTAGGTCGTTAGCTGCCGCCGATCCCAGCGAGAGCAACCGCCCGGCACTATCAAGCCCTGGAATTAGGCCGCCGTATCGATTGCTGCCACCGCTAGCTGATCCCAACGGCTTTGCGACGCTCAGTTTCAACAGGTCCGAAAAGGCGTTCAGCGTTGATCTCGAACTATCAAGCGTGTCGGCAAGGCTGTTCCATGTCGGCTTAGAAGTTGCATCGAAGAAATGCATCGTTGAAATATCGATCTGTCCTCGAAAGTTGCTTTGCCCCAAGCTTCTTGGTGTGTAGGTAGAGGAAGTGGTTAATGAGCTGGAGGCGAGGTTTTCCAACGCCTCCATGTGTGACGTCATCAGACGGTACTGTTCCATTGCCGAACCCGCATCGCCTTTGACATTCGCGATGTTCGAACTGATTTCCTGGGTGCGATCAGGAAAGCGCATTGCCAGCCCCATCAAGTTCTCAATTGCGGTTCCCACATTCGTGCCGCCATTGTTCAGCGCCTCGAGGTTCCGCTGGATCAGTGTGCCTGGATCGCCAGAGGCCAACGAAATTGTTACGCGCGCCTGCTCTGCGTTCTCGGCGGCGGCAACTGTCTCGGAGACGCGCAGGGCCACTTCCGTCTTGAGTACAGTCGAACCGCGCATGGCGGTATCAAAATCCGCACGGGCGTCCTGTAGTTGCTCCTTCGCCGTGTAGGAAGGAGACGAATTGGAACCCGGCCACCCGTTCGTTCTCAACAGGCCTCGGCCCACCAGCGGAATGGCAAAACTCGGAGAAAGACTCAAGGCAGCTTCGAACGCATCTGAGACTCCCTTGGACCCGCGTTTCCGTTGAATTCCGAGCGATCCGATATTGGCCTGAACGTCCGCCAGGCCTGGCTGGCTCCTACGGGCTGCATCAAAGTCCCGCGCCGCAGGCACCGTCTCCCCAAGGGCCGCGTGCGCCACGCCGCGTGCGTTCAGCAATAACGCATCCTTCGGATTCGTGGCAAGTCCCTTCTCGAACTCATGGATGCCGTCTTCGATTTGACCGCTGCGCGAGAGTGCATCGCCGTAAAAGTAGTGAGCTACTGCATTACCAGGGTTCAGCGACGCCAAATTGCGTGACCAGTCGATCCAGGCGCCTGTTGCTGCCGTGTTCGTTTGAGAAAGGAAGATATCGACCGCCTCGTTGTTTCGATTGACGGCGAGACACGCGTGCGCGAAAATGAATTTCTCGACTACGTTCTGGGGCGGCGACGATTCGAATCGAGTGACGACTACTCCCCACTTCCCCGCCAGGAGATCCGTGTCGAGTTCGGGCCTGCCCGAGGTCTGCGCCGCGCTGCCGGAGACCACCGCTACACTACATAAGATGAACGCCACACATGCGGCGCTGAACCTGAATGAGCAGAACCGAATCCTCTCCATAATCCGAGACCTCATCATCGATCTACGATCGAACCACCGACGTTACACTGCCGCCCGACGTATTATTCCATCGGCAGCCACCCTGCGCAAACGCGCGCTCAATTGTCAATTGTAGTGCCTTTCATCGTACCGCCACCGCTCGTCGAGGACGATCCCCCGACGTCAATGAACTGAGTCATTTCTTCATCCAGCGCGTACGGAACCCAGGACAGCCCAACTCTCGTCGCAGTATTGGCCCCAGTCGAATAGAATTTCTCTAGCTCGCCGCGGAGCGTCAGGTAGAGCGGGAAGCTGTCCTCCCACACCAGGAAGCGGAGATATTGGGAATCCGGATTCAGGTTTCGCAGCATGGACGAATCTTCGGCCGAAGCGGGCGACTCGCGCACCTGTGCAACAGGTTTGCGTGGCAGAATCGACAGGACGAATCCGCGAAACTGCTGATTATTATCGACGCCAGGCTGGACCGAGAGGCGGAAGGACTGATTGCCCACGTCCGCCGTGTCAAAGTAAGAGACTACGCTCCGGACACGTTGTGCGGTCGTCATGGAAGATGTAAAGCGCGCTTGCGCAGTCTGGATCGCGTCCCCAAACGCCTTGCCGAGTTGGCTGTAGTTCAGAATCAGAATACGCCCGTTCCGGCACACAACCGTAACCGCCTCTAGTTCCTTTGGTAGGGTTCTTCGGATCGGCAGTTGAATCGTTGTGCCGCGGGCCCCATGCGCTTCATCCTCCGAGAGCTTGGCGGTCTCCGCTTTCAGCGTGCCGATCTTGGCGTCCAACTCAGCGCTCTCATCCTGCAGCGCCTTCAGTGAACGCTGGGATTGGGCCAGCTTTTCAAGAAGCTGTTGAATTCTGGTCGGCTCATTCTCAAGGGCTTTCAGCCGGCTCATCAACCGTGCCCGCTCTGCGACCTCATCCGCCAACCCGGTGGATTCCTGCGTTGACGTCGTGGCTTGAGCAGTGGCCTGCTTAACATTCGTTCGCTCAACTTCGAGTCGTTGGGAAATGTCTCGTGGGATATTGCTGGACGCAAGCTGCTTCTTCGTTCGAATCAGGCTCAGGTCCGCCGCAGCCAGCAGAATGAGAGAGACGCCAACGACGTTCATCAGCGTATCGAGGAGCGAGTTTAGGCTCAGAGGTTCTTCCGCATCAGCATGTGTAATAGATCTGCGCATCGTCGAACCTCGTCAATTGAACGCGCTCAGGTCAACATCGGCTGAACCCGGAATCGGCAGATAACCGTACCGCAGATTCCGACTGCTCAAAATCTTGTTGGCCCGGTCAAATGTCTTCACACCGTCTGACCGAATCAGGAGAACCAAAATCACTCCGCGGTCTCGTTCTCTTTCGGCGCGTGAGATGCGCTCCTGAAACACGCTTGACCTGTCCAACTCGCTGCCAGGAATGACCGTTCCCTCCGGCCGGAGAACGACATTGCCTCCCTTGCATTCTAGAAACAGAGGTTTTGGTGGCGCCTCCGGTTTGCCTTGCTCCACATCTGACATTCGGGCTGTGCCTACGATCCTGACCGTCCCCGGTTTAGGGGCAGCTTTCGCAGCGAGGACCCTGTCATCGCGAATCTTCGTCAGTTCCGCTTCCTGTTTCCGCTTTTCGCTCGCGCTAACTTCCAGCCGAGCAATCTGTTCCCGAATTTGCGAAAGCTCTTCCTTGCGGCGCTTGGCATCTGCTGCGACCGACTCAAGGTTGTCGATCTCATGACGCAGCCGCGTGAGATCCATAAGAGCAGCTTGCTTCTCGTCCCGCAAAGCTTGCAAACTGCGGGCTGCCTCAGCCGCCCGCTCGCGTTGCCGGAGAAGCGCTTGGTATTCCGCCCACATGCCCTGGTTCTGCGTAATCGTTTTCTTGAGTTGCAGCTGGCCGGTCGAGACAACGACAACTCCGAGGAAAAGGACCCCGATGATGCAAAGGAGAACGCTCAGATAAGGGAAGAGCGATGCCGAGTGGTCAGAGTGTGCAATCCTTGCCATCGGATCAATCTCCTATCCCCTGGCACCTCGCCCATCCGAGGTCAGCAAGGACTTCTCGGATTGGGTCGGACTCCCGCCCAGCAACGACGACACTCGCTGAAGGGCCGCCTGCACCGTGGTCAGTTCCCGATGAGCGTCGACATGCCTCACTATTTGCGAAATTCCGCCCATCGCTGCTCGCAAAGATGCCGAACATTCCTGCAATGCGGATTGGCTGTCGCTCATCTTGCGAATGATTTCGGACTGCATTTGGCTTGCGGCAAGTCGTTGCTTCGCTTCTTCCTGGATTGCCTCCGTGAGGTTCCTCACTCCGGTAGCCTGCGCAGCAAGTGCACCTTGTATCACTCTCCCCGCTTCGACCAGCACGTTTTGGCTGTCGCTCATCTTCTGAACGAGATCGGCCTGCATCTGGCTTGCGGCAAGACGTTGCTTCGCTTCCTCCTGCATTGCCTCCGCGAGGTTCTTCACTCCGGTAGCCTGCGCAGCAAGCGCACCTGGTATCAATCTCCCGGCTTCGATCAGCACATTTTGGCTATCGCTCATCTTCCGAACGAGGTCGGATTGAAGCTGGCCGGCTTCACTACGTTGCTTCGTTTCGTCAATCCGCTGCTTCGTGTCTTCCTGGATGGCCGCCGTCAGGCTCTTGACTCCCGTCGCCTCTGAAGTCAGCGCGTCCTGAATCGCTTTCCCTGTCTCAATCAGGAAATTCCGGTACAGCTCCGCGACCAGTGTCTCGACGCGTTCCTTTGAAAACAGCTCGGAGTAGAGCGTTTCTGTGAGCTTTGGAATCGTCAGCGTGATCGAATCGGCCATTTCCTTCGCAACCGCTCTGGCTAAAGTCTTCAGCTTCTCTTCGTCGAGCGGGTCTGTCTCGTCCACCGGCGTCACGACCACCACCAGTCGGCGAAGGACTTGATCGTTGCAAAAATCGTCAACCAAATTCAGGAAGCGCCACTCCGCTTTCTCTGATGCGGAAGATGGGAACATGAGAAGAAGGCTGAAAGCCAGCGCGATAAGAGTCGCTTGAAATGCTCCTCCGAGGCCGCCTGTAATCGGAGCGAGTTGCTCCTGGAGGCGATCGACATTGCTCAGCCCGGCAAAGCCACGAATCGCTTCCTGCAAGCCGATCACAGTGCCGATGAACCCGAGAATCGGAGTCGCCCAAACGAACACTTTCACCATCGCGTAGCTCGACCTCAATGTCGTTCCGTCAATATCCGACTGCGCGGTCGACAAAGCTGAGACCTCAGATCTATCCTGTGTTGTTTGGAAGTGAGATAAGAGCCGACCAACGCGATGCAGCAGCAAGGACTCGGACCAGCGTGGAACTGTCTGGTCTAAGCGGGCGAGGAGCGAAGGTACGTCGGCCGCTGTGATGCGCTCTGGCAGGTCGAGGAGATCGGACCTACGAAGGAACCGTTCCTGCTTTCGGCGAAGGCGATATTTCAGGAACAGGACCGACATGCCCCAGCTCGTCAAGTACACCTCTAGTGGAGGCACCCAAAAAATCAGGTTGCTCTTCTGGAAGAACATCGCCGAGACCGCAGACTGGCGGGTCGCCCAGAGCGCCGCATATGCCGCCAAAGTCAGCAAGACGCCCAGAGCCGCCGACCATAACAGCCCAACATCGGTGTCGGGAGAACCCGAGAACCGCATCAGCTCTCGCTTCGTGACTGGTTGAAATGAACTCATAAGCGCGTCCGCACGCGACTGGAAATTGTACGATAGATTCGCCCCCCGGGGAGCCGTCCGTCATCTCTAGTGGCCGACCCGATGATTTCGTTACATCGCCGCTTTGAGCCCCCCGTTCAGATCCGTCCCGAAAACGGTTACAGTAGTGTTAGGGCTTCTTCGGGGCTTGGCGAAGCAACGCGACGACGTTCGTAAAACCGTTTGCCTCAGCGATGGTAATCGGCGACCAGCGTTTGCCGCCGCCAGCGACCTCGTTTGTTTCGGCACTAGGGTCGGCACCCTTTGCTAAAAGCAGCTTGACAATTTCGATATCGCCATTCTGTGCGGCGAGCAGGAGCGGCGTGCCATTCCGGTTATGTCCTTGAACGTCCGCGCCGGCGTCCTTATCCAACAACAGCCTTACAACCTCAAGTTGGCCGTTCTTGGCGGCATAATAGAGCGCAGTGTGTCCGAAATTGTCTGTAACGTCGGTTTTGGCTCCGTTTTCAAGAAGGATTTTCACCACCTCCAGGAATCCGCGCTTCTTGTCCGGACTGGGTGCTCGCTTCCCGTCCAGCGGCCCACCTCCCAGGCTATCGAAATCCGCATTGACTTTGGTTGCATCTATCAGCGGAGTAGCGCTCTCGTGAATGGTATTGTAGGATGCTTGAGCGTTCACGTCGGCTCCTTTTGCCAACAATAACTTCACGATGTCAAGTTGGCCCATAGCAGACCCGATCAGCAATGGCGTGCACGCAGTTTCAGTTTTGGCATTAACCGTCGCACCTCTTTCCAAGAGCGACCTTACGATTTCCGTCTGACCCTGTCCCGCTGCCTCATAAAGTGGCCCCACTCCGTTGCTTGTTCGGGCATTAACGTCGGCACCCTTTTGGAGCAATAATTTCGCGACGTCGAGTTTGCCAAAGTGGATGGCATAGAGAAGTGGCGTAACTCCGCCGTCCTTCGCATTGACGAGCGAAGGGTCAGCTGCGAGAAGGCTCGTAATCTTCGCGATGTCGCCTGCTTTTGCGGCGTCATGGATCGGCCCGGCCGAGAGTAGGCCGCAGACGCAGATTACGATCAGACATGCGAAAGCCATTCGGAAGAAAGCCGTCTTCGTTCTTCGTGCGCTCATTTGGATCTCCCTCAAAACTCCGGTACCTCAATCTTGAACCAGTCCACTCTTTCATATGAATGGAAAGGATATTCATTTTCGCCAACGATTTGCTCACAAAGCCTTGCGCTATAGATCACGGCGCGTCATCGAGCGCAACGATTGCGGCCTGCCCTTGACCTCCGATACCCTGTCACGCGTTTAACAACTGTGGCAAATATTCCCGCACTAAAAAGTAATAGGCCACCCAGACTGCACTTCCGACGGCGAATGGGACCGCGATACGAGCAACGACCTTCTCCGGCGCTGCATCGAAGGCTCGAGGAATTCGTGGCCGGCGGATCGCCCCTATGATGGCACCGACGGTCATCCCTGGCATGCTGAACAGCACTGCGCCAGAAAACGCAGCTCCGAGTAACATTGGGAAAAGGCCGTTGAAACCCAGATATCCGGGAATAATCAAGCCGCCCGCAAGCCCGCAGATATTTTGGAGTCCCGATGGTATTGCGACTCTGTTGGAGATGCTCAGCCACATAAGTATGTAGCAGACTGGCAGCGCAAGAATTGCAACGCCCGCCTCGTTCCTTCGAACCACCAAGAATCCAAGCAGCACCAAATTCAGAATAACGCCGAATAGAATACCGTACCCCATTCCGGAGCGCGCATACCGGCGCACCGGCGTGTAGATCTCCGATAATGCTGGGTATCGAGAGGCGCACTCGACCAAAGTTCCTTCGCGCACACGCGGCTTGGGAGTGCCGACCGTATTCGTTTCGAAAATGGCCTTCGTTTCCTTTGGTATGCTTTCCGAAAGAATGTCGTCCCGGAGTGCCGCGATTGTCTGCGTCACTGCAGCATCGACCAAATGTGGTTGGGAAGGCTGATTGACATACTCTCCGTACTGACGCGCGTGCCCCTCGGTCCCGACTGTGATTGCAAGGGGTCTTACTGCCGCGACCCGGTTAGCGCTTGCTTTTGTCGGAGTCAAAGCACTCCCACAAGAAGTACAAAACTGCGCTCCATCGCCAATTTGCTGACCGCACTTCGTGCAACTCATATCGCCACTCCACCTGTCCTAAAATGCATCTGCTCACAAGTCTGTATTGTCGCGTTGACCTACGCGCCCCCGCGCGGCAAGCCTCCGATCTTAGTGTTCAGTTGGGCGATTTTGTTACATCGCGGAGCGCGTTAACGTTCGATAATGCGCTTAGTTGTTTGGAAAAGTTTGCAACAGAGCCAAAGAATCCACTCGGTGAGTCTTGAGCACCCTCGCGATTGCCTACGGCGCTCGCGACTCCAATCTCAATCCGCTCCACTTCTTCCGGCGAAACCTTATCCAGCCCAAGCCGACTATCGGATCAACTCTGGAAGTCGATCCGAACACCCACTCCCGACCGGGGGGCGACGCGCAAGTACCGGCCTTTGTTTCCAGTGAGCACTTGGGCGATTTCGTTACTTCCCAAGTGCGTCAACGTTCGATGATGCGGAATGTGTAGCCGGCAAATTCCTCGTCGCCGGCTTTACCTTGACCGCTCACAGAAGCTGCGTAATCATCTGGATGGAGATCCTTCATAGACAATTCGACTACAAGTTCTCGTTCCCGGGAAGATCTCGGTTGAGCCTTCAAATCCCGAATGGTTTCAGACCACGGGCTGCCCAAGGCCCTGACCGTGACCGAATACGCATCATACGCCCCACCTCTCGGCAAAACGAGTTCCAGCCGAAGTCGATCGCCAGGCAGCGGGAGGGTCACCGTATTCGCCTGCTCATTACTCCGCTGCCCAGGTATGAGAACCAGCGACAGGGCTGGAACTGGTATTTGGGCCGATTTTGGCACCGTCTGTACCACCTGCGGAGGAGATTGCCGAGCCGTTTGCGGGACAGGAGCGGGGCGCCGGGTCAACCACACCACAGTCAGAATCAGTGCAACCAAGACTGCCGCAACAGGAACAAACCGCAGCGCGCGTGTCCAAAAAAAATGATGCCGGTCGAAAAAGGATTCGGCCCGTCCTTGGGAAGCGCGGATCTCACGCGCGAGGGCGTGGGAGAACACAACGCGTTGTCGAAACTCCTGAGGGGTAAAGTGTCTCATGAGCGATCGCGCATCAGCGCTGGGTAGTTGCCCCCGCGCATAAGAGTCAATCAATTCGGTCTGCACAGCGAGCAGTTCCTCAAAAAGAGCTTGATCCCCGAGGTACTCCTCCTCAAGTCTCAACTTCTCCTCCGGCCCCAACTTGCCCGTGAGGTACTGAACCAGCAGTTCCGTCTTTCCGCTCGACCTCACGAATGCTCCCAATCCTTGTGGCGAAAACGTCGGAAATGTTTCATTCACCCAGATCTCCGCTGGACGCAGTCCCTCACGCAAGCCTCAATACTTTTGCGAAGTCGATGGGCCTTAATGCGCAGGTTGCCACCCGATATGCCCAGAGAACCAGCCAAGCGCCTTCTCGATGATGCTTTCTTTTCTTCAGGCGCCGCCTTCTTGTTTTCCGGATAATCGTAAAAGTCGAGGATCAACCGCCGTTCGCGCTCAGAGAGCGTTTTGAGGCAGCGCGCCAAACATTCACTTCGCCGCTCCCGTTCTGCTTGCTCGTCAGGATCGATATCGGGGTTCGGTATATCGCCTGGGTCCTCCACATCCTCGATTTTACGGCGATCCTTCTCCGCTTCTAGACAGACGTATCTTGCAATGCCCGCCGCATAGCCGGTCATATTCTCGATCTGTTCGCCTTGCTCCAGCTTGCATTCCAGCCGCCTCAACGTCTCGTCAACCAGATCATGCGCATCCGGAAAGTCGTTACAGCTGAATAGAGTAAGGAGCCGCTGACGCAACGATTCGTAGGCTTCCCCGGCCCGATTCCGGTTCCGGTCCAGCGCAGACAAAAGGCGGTTGAACCTTTTGCGCTCGGCGCGGGATTCGGCAGGTGTCATGGTCGGGGATCGCCGCATAATATCATGCGGCCCGACCAAAAGGCTATCGGTGCAAACGAAGAACGGGGCTGTCCTCAAATTCTCCTTGCAACACGAATCCGGCCCAATAATACGGCGAAGACCAGGCAGATTTCTTCGATATTTCACACTGCGCTGCGCGCAAGGCGTCAACGGGATTTGCGCCGGTGCCAAGCCGCTGATAGAAGGCCTTCATGAGCTCGGCGGTCGCCAGGTCATCCACCTTCCAGAGACTTGCAATGACGCGCGTTGCGCCCGCATACATGAACGCACGCGTCAACCCGATCAGTCCCTCGCCGCGAACGTCTCTTCCAAGAGCCGTCTGACAAGCGCTCAGCACGACCAACTCGGCGGGGAGGTTCAGATTGAAGATATCCGCTACTGGAAGGAAACCTTGGCGGGGGTTACCCTTGTCGTCGACCAGCGAGAGGACTAGAGCCGACTGGTCCGGGTGATCGCTATCGAGGAACCCATGCGTAGCGAGGTGGATGATCCGGAAACGGGCCATCTCGGGAGATGTCACCGCCTCCAAGCTTGCGCCGAAATCCAATAGGGTCAGTGCGCCAGGAATCACAGATGAGATCGACTCGGCCTCGCGCCGTGAGTATACAAGCCGACCGAGCACGGACATCTGAGATGCCCGAGTGTCAGAAAAGTCGCGAGTGGCACCGTCGGCTTTCAGAGCGGGTGCAACACCAACGTTGGCTTTGGCGCCAACCCGCGGGTCCGCTCGATCAAACACGGGGTCGGCGATCACGGCCAACAGCTTCGGCGCGGGTTGACGATTTCCGCGGCCGATCCGTATTGCAGATAAGACGGAAGCGGATGGAAGTGTGCTGATAACGTGGCCAACGAGAAGTGGGGTGTACTGGTTACGGGCGTTAGGTTCGCCGATTGCGTCGAAAGGAAGATAGCTCAGGATGCCATCGGGAATGATGACGAGCCGCTTCCCCGATAGCTCCTTTGCCACCGGACCAAAGAGCATCACGCCGAGCCTGATGGCTAATCGTTCTTCCTCGGTGGTTTGGCTCGCTCCGGTCTTGGGCGATTCGGATGCCGATTCGGCACTTCGGGATGCAACCAAGTCGTAAAAGCGTCTGCTCGCGTTCTCCACTTCTGACCGCGCGGGAATTTCGAAACTCTTGATGAAGGCGGGAGTGACGAGCCAGCCATAGCCTCGGTCGGTGCCCAACGAGTATTCCAAAAGGGCAGTCTGCCCAGAACCCAGTTCGCGCTGAATCTCTGTCGCACTGAGGGGAGCCGGTTGCGTCAGAGAGGCGTAAGCCGGGCTTTTGGTTCTAATCTCCATCTCGATGCTGTCGAGTTCGTTCGATATCGCATCAATCTCTTTAGTGATCGCCGGAGATGTTGGGCCTCCGGCTTTTCCAACCAAGCTACGTAGCCTCCGATCAATGCTGGCGGCAAGACGTTCCCGGAGCGTCCGCTCGCGAGCCAGGAGTTCCGGCGGTACTCCCTTACGAATATCTGCCCCGGACTCGCGAATGATGTCGGCGAGACTTCGAGCCTGAGCCCGCTCATGCAGGGCCAGCGCTTTAGCGGCGTAGCCAGATGAGGGCTGCTGGACATGGAGACGCATCAGGACATCCACCGCGAATGCGTAGTAGTCGTTATGCGAGGCGAAATACGAGGTTCGAAGGTCCTGCAGCACCACCTGCGTCCGCGAAGACTCAACAATTTCGAGGGCAGATTCAACCAGCGAGTACGCCTTGGCCAGATCCCCGAGTGCGGCCCGCGCCTGCGCGATGCCGTAACGTGCGCCCAGTTCGGTATTGCGATCCCCGACTTCTAGCGCAAGCGTCAAAGCGCGTCCATACTGCTCCTCAGCTTCCGGATACTTTTTTAGGCGCAAGTAGGTTTCTCCCAAACTGTTGAGGGAATAAACCTGTCCTGGGCGGTCCTCCGTACTCATCCGCAAGGCGAGCGCCTGTTGAAAATAATCGATAGCTACTTCGAAATCCTGAAGACCTAAATGGCAGTCGCCGATATTGTTAAGAACGTTGCCTTCGGTGACTCGATCTCCGGCAATACGCAGCAACGGCAAAGCAGCCTCAAATTCCTGTAGTGCGGGGCGGTATTGTCGCAGTGAGATCCGGACCATCCCAATATTGCTGCGTGTGATCCCTTCTCCGCGTGAATCATTGAGATCTCGTTTGATGCTCAATGATTGACCGTAGTAGCCGAGTGCTCGTTCGTGGTCACCCAGGGACTCGTGGACGACCCCCAGGTTGTTCAGTAGCAGTGCTTCGCTTCGCCGATCGGCCAGCCCTTTTGCCAAAGCCAACGCGTGCTGGTCGTACTGTAGCGCTTTCTGATATTGAGCCAGTGACCAATACGCGCGCCCAAGATTCGTGCGTAGCGCCACCTCGACTCGTTGATTCGGAGCCGAAGCCAACAGGTCAAGCGCCCTCTCGTAAGACTCGATCGCGGCGCGAGTCTCCCCAACAGAATTGTGGACCACCGCGATGTTGTTCAGCGTCATGACTAATCCAGTCCGGTCCCCCAAGTCCCGGCGGATTTCCGATGCCATCTCGAACGCCTGCAGCGCACCGGGGATATCTGAACGCCCGAAGCGTACCGTGCCAATGCCGTTCAGCGTGTCCGCTTCGCCGCGGCGGTCGGCAACCTCTCGCCGAATAGCAAGCGTGCGCTCGTGCAATTGTAGTGCTTGTGCCGTCTGCCCCAGGTTCCCCTGCGCTTCCGCAAGGAAGGCCATCGCCTGCGCCTCTGCTTTTCGGTTGGCGAGATTCTTCCATAGTTCAATCGCAGTTGGAAGCGTATCCTCAGCGATCTTGAATTGAGCCTGGAGTATCTGCAAGCGGCCTAGCAATGTCACCGCTAAAGCCTGGTGGGGGACATCTGCGTCAGCCGTTGCCTCGTCGCTAGCACTCATCAATAGCTTGACCGCAGCACGGAGGGAATCGGCGCTGCCTTGCTTTGTGAGACGAGCCGCCTCAAAAATCGAGGTTTGGATGGCAATGCGGCCGTCATCGTGAGGCAAATAAGCGCGGCGCTCGCGGAAAGTGATTATACACAAGCCTGCCGCATCTTCTATCGGCTCTACGATGATGTCGTAGACGCCGGCCACGTCAGCGATGACGGAAACGGGGAGTGGGCCATAGGAACCGCTAATACCTTCTACACGAACGAGGTCCTTCCCTTCCGGGGATTTGACGGACAGGTTGATCCGAAGATCGCCAGGATCGAAATCGAACCGCAACAATTCTCGTGACGCCAAGCTGACGCGAAGTCTTGCCGATAGCCCACGCCTCACGTCTAGTCTACTCGCGCCATCGGCACGCAGTTCCTCGACCGCCGGAGCAACTTGTTGTCCGACGAGAAACGGGGTTGTCCAAGCAAGGAGCATCCCCAAGACAACGAATCGAATTCGGGCATTTTCCACGGGCCGCGTTGAGAGATTATACCGCAAACTTCATCGCCGATTCTGGGACGCACGGCATCAAACTTTGCGGTAAGCCTTGCCCTTCGCTCCCCGGTTGTTTGGGAATCTGCTCCTGCTGCGATCAGCTTCGATCACATTGAAAGTACACCCACTTTCCTCCGATTAGGATCAGAGATGTAACAAAACTGGCGCTGCCGCCACTTGGATCGAAGCAGGAGAATTGCCGAAGCCCCTGTGAATTCTCGTGAATGCAAAAAATGACGAAATTACCCCACTTGTGTGTAGCGTTCACCTATCGGAGATTGCGAATGAACTCGGCAATGATGTGTGTGAGGGAAACTAATGAATGATCTCCTACCCGAGCACCAATGCACCCCGGCGGCGATTTCGGCGGAGCGGCCGCTCCTCACCACTGAATTGTTTGTCATTCCCTTAGACTCGACATATGTAGTCTACGCGCCGCTCCGGAGCTCGGTGGGCCGCATTGAGGCGAATGAGGTTTTACCAAAATGAGCCGACCGTATAGAACAGCTATTGCCATTTATCAAATTTTCCTGCGTCCTCTGTGGCGCTTTTCCGCTGCGCATTGGTCCCGTCGGTGCTTGTGCTGTCAATTCTCATGATCGCGGCAACCGTCGGTTGCTCCCACAGAAATGGGCAATATCGGCAGGTGCAAGCGAGTGACAATCTGAATTGCTCAATTCGTACCTCGTCGATGGAGTCTCATTTTGACCTAGTCGACGGCAAGATGGTCAGGTTGGATTCCGGTCAGCTGGTAGATTTCAAATGCGGCGATAACAAAGGAACTTTTAAGGCCATTGAACTCGCACGGGAATAAAAGGGCAACGTCCGAGCGCACCATGTAACAAAATCTTCGAGTGCGCCACTAGCCTTGATGGGCCTGGGCGATGCTCGCAAAGCCCGTCAAACCGAGACAAAAAGGAGAACCCAGAATGGAAGTAGGGGGTAGAAAGCTCTCTTTCGTCGTGGTGCTACCTGTCATAGTTCAGGTCATTGCGGCATCTTTGTGCACCGCGCAAGAAGGACGACTTGAATATGGAGGAATCATACTCCGGGATGGGGGCATGGTTATGAAGGATGTTCATGACTCATTCGATGGAGATGGCTGGATTTCTGGCATCGTTGAAAGTAGTTCGACCCCGGCAGGAAAGAAGACGGGGGAGGCGCTGTTGTTGGTTGTTCATGTCGCCAAGAGCCGCACGAATGGCCTCAAGGAGGACAAGCAATATAACGTGATGCTGGACAACCAGTCCAAGGTGTTTGTTGCGCCCGCACGATCAGGAAGCGCAAGCAGCCAGTCGGGTGAAAAGCCGGCCGTCGCTGACGGTATTACGGTCGTAAGCAAGTTTTCGAAGGGGCAGCGCGTGTCAGTCGCGTTTCGCAAAGGTACCCACACCGCTGAGAGACTCGTCAACGAGGGATATGAAATTGGCAACCGTATGAGTGGCTACGGCTTATCGGGAACTTCCTCCGGTCCAGCCATGCCAAAGTTCGACTAGGCTGCAAAATGCGCGAATCTTCGGGCCAAACATGCGATAGGACTGTTCGACGTTGTACCACTTGGAGGACGACATGCCTCGACTGTGCAAGCTGATCTCCGGCATCCTGCTTGCCGTCTCAGTAGGATGCAATACTGCCGACCGCGACTGGCGGCACGCGAAGGATGCGAATACTGCCTCTGCATACACGGAATTCTTGGCCAAGCATCCCCAAAGCCCACATGTTAACGAAGCCGCGACTCTTCTTGCCGAATTTGACTGGAAGCAGGCGAAGGCTTCGAGTACCATCGCGGCATTCACAGAATTTCTCGCGAAACACCCGCAGAACTCACACGTTGGTGAAGCCAAGAACTCTCTGGACGATTTAGAGTGGGCTATTGCAACAGCACAGAACACTTTCGATGGATACGATTCTTATTTGGCCCACCATACTGACGGGAAACACGTTGCCGACGCCAAATCCAGTATTAAGAATCTGCCGCTTCGAATGGGAATCCTCTCGGTATCGGTCGCGCAAAAGTTTCAAGCTTACGTCGGAGGTGGCGCAAATATTGAACCGCCGGCGCCTCTCTCTTTTCCTTTTGGAGGCGGAGGTGGCTTTCCCGCGATCTCAATATCGAACGGTTCAGCGTTCCTCGCGGGAGAGGTGAGTTCTAAGGGACCCGACGGCCGCTTGATCAGAATCGAGGTTGCGATAAAGAACGCAACAAAGGCACTACAGTCATTCAAGATTGGGGACATATCGCTGGCCCTCGCGGGAGTTCGAACGAGTGATTTTGCCGCCGTAGGCTATGGGGACCAACTATGCGCAATGTCGGAAGAGGACAGGCGGAAGGTGAAGACGATCGCGGTCCAGGTTTCTCCGCAGTCGACGAGGAGACTGTCCTACGTGTTCGGAATAACAAACACTGAATCAAAGCAAGGGGAGCTTGTGTTACAGAGCGCGGAGCCGGTTTCGTTTGAGATTGGCAGGCATTCCAACCATTAACCACCCCTCGTTTCGGTATGCCCTCCACTTTGGAAACCCGATGTCGCGAGGCCGAAGAGGCCCGGTGATCAAAACCTGTTAAGCGCAGAATTATTTGCGAATAACGGTCGGTCATACACAGAATTCACTGCGAACAGAGCAGCGCTATTTGCGAATGGCTAACCGCGCCAGGATTGGATCAAATCCTCTGGAACCCTGTTTTTATTGACCGGCGACGCCGTCTGGTCTTTGGAAGCCAGCATTTATGTTTTCCGGGCCAGGAGGCGAGTACACGATAGGCGCCGCCCTGCCTTCGTTGAAAAAGGGCAATCTCAGGCTATGAATGGGTCACTATCAGAGCCGCCCGACCCGCTCGTTTATTGTGGTTTGCAAGGCTTTACGTCGGGTCATTCGCAAATAGCTCTGAACGATTTGCAGATAATGTTGAAATTAACGTGCGCCGTGAGAAGTGAGTTTGGCCGATGCAATCTGAAGTTCGAGGCCGTCATGGAGTTCGCAGTCTGCCCTGAGAAGCTGCTCATCAGAACCCGGCAAGGTAAGACGGAAGCCAGCACCGACGCTGTTTGGTGTAAATTCTTTCGTTCTCGGGAAGCTTAACGGGATGCTGCGCGAGCAAGGCTCGTATCCGGTTTTGGAGCATCGTGCGCAACTGGACAAAGAACATTCGTTGCCGGAGGACGCGCCGGAGCGCGCGAATCTCTCGCGACGGCGCGTGGGCCGTCGGTATAAGGTCTGCTCGCAAGAGATGGGCCAGGACCTCGGCATCTATGCGGTCGTTTTTGATCCGGGCAGATGCGATGCCTCGGACCTTCAATGGATGGGCGAGCAATACTTCCTCGCTCAAATCATCGAGCCAATCGTACATCGGCCCCCAACTATAGCTCTCTTCGAGGACAGCCTTGAACGGCCTGTCGAGGCCTGCAAGGGCTTCTTTGTAACCCTCGCGCGTGTTGTGTACACCTTTTCGCCGGAGGATCACTCCAGCCTCAGTCATGACGGTAATCTGTGATGTGCTCTTGTGAGCGTCGACTCCAACGTAAAGCATCGGGCGTCTCCTTCGTGGCCGCCCGTCATCGTACCTTTATCACACGTTACAACAAAAGGGGAGGGAAATGTTCTAACGGCGCGCGTACGCTCACGTGGGTGCGAAGACGCCATCGCGCAGCAATTGCTATGATTCCAGGGAGCATCGACAAATATGATTGCTAAAAGGCTTCACGATTCGCCGTGGTCCTCCGAGCTTAAGGATGCAATTGAAACGGTTAATGCATAGCCAATCTGACCCAAAGGAGTTTTTTATGACCCTGTTGAATAGCCGCCGCTTCGGGCGGATCGGTAGGCTTCAAGGAGCAGAGAAGCAGGCTCGAATAGCGACGGCTGCTATTAGCGCACTCGTCATGGTCCTACTCCTTGTGCAACCAAGAGCTTCCCTTGCACAGCAAGGGACTTTGCATCAAGGAGCGAGCAATGCTGGAGCGCGTAAAATCGTTCCAAAGAGCGGGATTTGGTTCGTGAAGTTCGAGGGAGATAAGCCATTTTATTTTGAAGTTAAGAATGGTGCGCTTACCGGAATGGCTGGAATTTCCTATGTCGTATCATGTGGTGGCTTCTCTGAAAGCCAAACAGATTATTCAGTTGATCTGTCAAAAGTTGGCGGGCGTTCCGGCCACATGAAGACGCTGGCACCATTGCGCCACACGGCTCCGAATAGCTTCGCTGCAGCATTGTCACCCGGTGAACGCGATGACAATGTGAAGATCAAAATCACTTGGAAAGGCTCTTTTACTTCCGCAGATGCGGCGTCGGGTACGGTGACTGTAAGCTGTTCCATGTGCGATGCGCCCACCGTTTCTTCATGGACAGCCGCGCCGGGAAAATGAGCGGACCCGGTGAGAACATAAGAGCCACAGAAAGGGAGGATGGGAGCATCTATGCGACACAGATTGATCGCGTGTAATTTGATCGTATTCGGGGTCATCTTCTTGACGGCGTGCAACACCACTGAAAGCGATTGGACCAAAGCAAAAGCCGCCAATACATCAAGCGCGTATTCTGAGTTCTTGAAAAAGCACAGCGAAGGAGCGCATGTCGAAGAGGCCAAATCACTAGTCGAAAGCATGGATTGGGATGCTGCCAAAGCCGCAGGTACTGTTGAAGCGTATCAGAGTTTTCTGTCAACGCATCCAACAGGTCGCTTCTCTGAGTCTGCTGAATCGGAGCTTCGCGAACTGAGGTGGGCAGACGCAAAACGCAAAATGACGTCCGATGCATTCACAGCATACTTAAAGGACTTCCCAACCTCGCCTTATGCAGATGAGGCCCATGCGCGCATCAGTGCTCTGAGTTTGACAAGGGCAGGCTCCGTCCAGATCATCGAGGGTTATGGTGGGACTCTATGTAGCGGAAATTTTACTGCAACCATCGGCTCGAATGGCGAAATCGGCAATGTGCAAAATGGAGCGAATATAAGGGTAGTCGTGTTCCGCGACGTAGCCGATCAGTTCGCACAACAATTCAAGTCGAGTGGCCCGCTGAAACCTGGCGCAGCCTATCTTCTATGGAATCATGGCCTGCTCTATATCCGCGATGTAAGTCCTGATGTTCTTAAGAGCGATGGCAAAGTCTGCGGCCTGTTCCACGTAAACGATAAAGGCCCGGCGGGTGGGCCACCTTAGGGCACCACCAGTGACTTCGCTTATTCACGGAGGCTTTGAGCCACAAGGGGTAAGATATAACGCACTACGGCACCCCTTTTGACACAAAAACGCACCCCAGATGTAGAGTTGCGAATAATAATGGATCTGACACGTGCTTCCGCGTCTGGCACCGAAAGAAGCCGGACGTAGTGGGACCAGGAAAGGGGGAATTCCGGCGCTGCCTTCGATTCTGCAGACACTGTCTGCAGAATTTGATCTGCACCGCCACGGCCGTGATCAGTCTGAGTATCGGGCCAGCTTAAGTAGAACTGCCGCATCTGCCACACGTTACGTTCAGAGAAGCCCCGCCCCAAACGATGTTTCAGATCGCTCGACAGTTCTTTAATGAGCTGCTCACCATAGCCTGCCCGATGCGATCCCTTCTGTTCGTGCTGAACAATCCTCTGGCCAATTAGCCAATATGTTGAAGTCAGAATCATGTTGACTGAACGAGCAGCGTTGACACGTGCTTGTTGCACTAGGGATCGGCGCAACAATAACTAGTCATTGCAAATCGGACCTCGATCATTAGCGAGTCCTGAGATGCGTGCGGCCCCTGAACGTTGAATCTTGCGAGAAGGCTGTAGTTGTTGGCCGCAGTGCGTCCGTCAGCCGCTCTGCCGGGCATCCTTGATTGTGTTATAGTTCCGAGTGAATGAGTTGTACAGTCGGAACTATAACATTATGCGCCCACTCTCCTTCCATCCACAAGCCCTTCGCACGTACTTGCTGCGTCGCAAGATCGCGACATTGCCCGAACTCAAGAGCGCTCTTGGCACCGGCGCCGATCTCACTGTCTTTCGCAAACTCAAGCTTCTGGACTACCTGTCCAGCTATACTCATCGAGGTCGTTATTATGCCCTCCGTGAAACGGCGCGCTTCGACGAGGCAGGCCTGTGGTCCCACGATGCCGTTTGGTTTTCCCGTTACGGCACCCTTGTGTCCACCGTCGAGTCCTTCGTCAATCAGTCCGCGCGCGGCTGGTTCGCCGACGAATTGGCCGACATGCTCCATGCCGAAGTCCAAGATCCCCTCCATGATCTGGTGCGCGCCGGGCGTCTGCGGCGCTCTGCGGTGGCCGGTCGGTTCCTGTACACTTCAGGCGACGCCCGGCAAGCCGGCGTTCAGTTCCGCGCCAGACAAACCGCGCAGGCGGTTCCGCTGGTGGCCGATGCGTCCGCCCTCCAGGTATCTCCCGATGAACTCAAAGCGGCTATTTTGCTTTTCTATAGTCTGCTCGATGAGCAGGAGCGCCGCTTGTTCGCCGGGCTGGAGTCCATCAAACTGGGTCACGGCGGCGATAGCATGCTGGCCGACTTCCTCGGCCTGGATGCGCACACCGTGGCCCGCGGGCGCCAACAACTGCTTGCTCGGACTGTATCG
Source organism: Bryobacterales bacterium (assembly GCA_963771405.1). Lineage (GTDB taxonomy): Bacteria > Acidobacteriota > Terriglobia > Bryobacterales > Bryobacteraceae > Bog-105. Next base: position 31,254 of record CAVYUL010000005.1, on the reverse strand, counting down.
ACGGGCCGGACGCGCCGCGCAGGCGGCGGACGGAAGCCGGTCGAAAAAAAACCACCGACATCGTCACGTTGATCGAGTTCCTGCTCGAATACGACACTGCAGGCGATCCCATCACTGGCCTGAAGTGGTCCCGCCGCACGACCGACAAGATTGCCATGGCGCTGGGCGACTTCGGGGTCATCGTCAGTCCCAACACTGTGGCCCGTCTCCTCCACCAGATGGGCTATTCCCTACGCGTCAATCACAAGCAACTTTCTAGCGACCAAAGTCCTGAGCGCAACGATCAGTTCCTCTACCTTGGCGATCTTCGAGATCGTTTTCAACGTCGCGGCCTACCCATCATTAGCGTCGACACCAAAAAGCGCGAACTGGTTGGCAATTTTAAGAATCCCGGCTCGCGCTGGGATCTGTCTGCCCGCCGCGTCAACGACCACGACTTCCGCTCCGACTCCACCGGCGTTGCCATCCCTTACGGCATCTATGATCTGCTCGCCAATCGGGGCTCGGTTATGGTGGGCGTCTCACATGACACATCCGCTTTTGCGGCGCATGCTATCGCGCATTGGTGGCGGCAAGAGGGTTCACTCCGTTATCCTCGCTCCCGCCAACTCCTCATCCTCAGTGACACCGGCGGCAGCAACGGCTCTCGGCGCCGCACCTGGAAAACCGAACTGCAATCGCAACTGGCCGATTCGCTCGGCCTCACTCTCACCGTCGCCCATTACCCGTCAGGCGCTTCCAAATGGAACCCCATCGAGCACCGCCTCTTCTCCGAGATCTCTAAGAACTGGGCCGGCGAACCACTCGACAGTTACCAAAAGATCCTCAACTTTATTCGCTCCACCAAAACTCAAACCGGCTTAGCGGTTACCGCACAACTCGACCGCCGCCACTACCCGACCGGCATCGAACCAACGCTCCAACAACTCCAGGCGCTTCGCTTGAAACCGCACCAGGTTCTGCCCAAGTGGAACTACACTATCTCACCCAATCTGTAGAGTTATTTTTGCGCCGATCCTAGGTTGATAAGGCTCGTCAGCAGTGCGCGGTACGACTGGAGTCGTTTCCCTCAATGAGGCTTTTCGACGCTGGCCGTGATTTCTTTTCGCTCACGCGCGCGCCTCATCGGCGGCGATGGCATGGTCGCATCGCGATTCGCTTACTATGCGAGCGGCTTTGCGGATCGTGCGCGCCAAATATTCGCCTTGGCGCTTCTTGCTTCCTTTATGCGAAAGATCGCGCGCGCCGATCGTCCGCTCGATTTGGCTGGCGGGTACACCCCGAGAGAATGCGTAAATCGCATAGGCCAAATCAATTCGCGTTGCATCACCGGCGTACATTGGGTTCGATCGAAAATCTTCGATGCTCTTCAACGACCGTGGCTGCGCTAATGAAACTCTCGCGGGCGGCACGCGCTGAGAGCTTTGTTTTTGATCGATCAGTTTTGAACTGACGTGGCTCATGAACTCTTCAGCAGCAGTATAAGTTTTGCCTGAGCTCTCGCGAAGCTTCACAAAAGGATACATCCCATCGGCAGTTTTCCGATTCGGCTTTCTATTAGTAAATCCGGCTAGGCGGCCAAAATGTCGCCAGTCTGCCGCTCCAATGTCTCCGCCGAATCGTTCCGCGAGTGTCCGTGCGATTGCTGTACTCAGCTCTTTAGGCAAACGCCGCGGATGCTTCAGCCATGCTTGGAAATTTCCGGGCGACGTCTCGACCACCAGCGCCGGTGAGAACCCCGAGTTCGTCATGAGAAGTATGGAATCAGCGGTCAAATCGTCGACGAGCGTCAAGTTGTGCTCGCCGGCTGGTCGAATGAACACATTGGCTCCGTTGCAATTTTGGAACTTGAACCTGGCAACCGACTTCAAAATAGCGTCGGGTTTCATTGTCTTGAGAATCATCGTGGCGGGATTTTGGTCGTTCGCCTGAGCTGTCAGCAATCCAATTTCAAATTCGCTCACGGCCATGGCGGTAAGCTGGCGCGTGACAGCCGCAATAGTCTTATCCATCTAGACCTCTATTCTGTACGCCGTGGCATCGACCTTCCGTGACAGCGAAATGAAAATAAAGTTTGAAACGTTCCCGGGGAATGGTGAAAACAAATGGGTTACCAAAAACTCACGCTCATTCTCTTCTAAATTTTCTGTTGCCCCATGTCACGAAGACCCTCTGCGGTGGCGTACAGTTTGAATGGTTTTCGCAATTTTCAAACAACAGACAACTTGCACTGAAGAATTACTGGGTCATCGAGCACGCGTGGCAGTCCTGGCAACCTTACTAAGGTTAGTCGCTCCAGCGACTTTTGGGGTGCCTTGCGTATTCACTCAAACTCCAACCGAATTACTGGATCAAGCGGACCATCTTGCAGATTCCTTTGATTTGTCAAAGGCTCAACCGCTTTATATTCAGGCAGAAGCAGTATCGCGTGTGGCAGGAGACTCGAAGGATGAACTGCGTGCGAAACTCGGACAACTGCGATACCGGGTTCAACTCGGTTACTACACGGTGACGCGCGAAGAACTGCGACGCATTCTTTCGACCGCGCTCGTCGAAAACGATCTGCACTTAAAGATCCGAGCGCTCGAAGTATTAGGAAGCATCGACCTGAATCAAGACGTTCGGTCCGCTTCGCTCGATTGGACACAGCTACTTTCGGCGGCTCAAACAGTCAATGATGCGAATTGGATCAATCGAGCCAAAGGCTTCCTAGGCATCGTCTCAGGGCTCAACGGCGACATTGGGGCGCGGGCCGCAGCCTGTTCCAAGCATTGGCAGCTGCGGAGAAAATTGGCGACATCCCAGGCGAGTTGACTTTTGGTGTTTGGCTGGCTAACGGAATGACGGTTAACGGCATGGCCGATGGCGCCTTGCGGATACTCAACCAAGTCGAGACTTCTGCGAAGAAGAACGGCTACACGCAAATGCCGACGCAGTTCTCCATTGCCAAGGTGCGGGCATTGGCCTCGACGGGAACAGATCACGGGCTCAATGAGGCGAAAGGCCTGCTGCAGACTGCGCTCGACGCTGCGCGACGGCAAGGAATTTTGGGCGCACAAACTGATCTTTTGGGTCAGGCGGGGCAAATGGCCGTGAAAGACCACAACTATTTCGCCGCGGAGAATTCTTTCTCAGAAGAAGTCCGCGTGGCTCACCAAGCCGGATTGCCAGCAATGGAGGCAGATGGTCTTCTCCACTTATCGCTGGTTTACCGGGCAAACCAGCAAAATGCGAAGGCCGAAGTAACCATCAATCAAGGAATTGACGCTGAGCGCCACGTTGCCGAATCCTACGATCTTCCCAACTTCGTCGCGGAAAAAGCCGAGGTTGAATTGGCACTCGGTCGTCCGAAGATAGCGGACAGTCTTTACGATCAAGCTGCCCGTCTGGTTGAAGGTCTCCTCGTAAATGCGCCAAGCTCACGTGTCAAAAGCTCGATGATTGGCGCAATGAGCGACATCTACATCGGGCACTTTCGGTTAGCCTGGAATAATCTACATGACGGCGCCAAAGCGTTCGAGATTGTAGAGAGCGCTCGCGGTCGCGCATTGTTAAGTACACTCGGAAGGACCGAACCCCTCATCGCCGGCGTCGAAAAGTCACCGGCTGAACTCCAAATCGCGCACCTTCAAAGCACGCTTCTTCACTCGAAACTGAGTCCGACCGAGACAAAACGAGTGTTGGCGCAATTGGACCGCGCTTACGATAATGCATTTCCGCTTGAGTACGCTGCAAATCACAAGGCTCTTCTCGAAACCGCTCCGGTTTCCTTGGATGTATTTAAACGGCAGTTCGTAGCAGGCGACACATTTGTCGAATATGTTCTCGATCAGAAAGTTTCGTATGCACTGGAAATCACGACTGAGGGATTAACGATTCACGCCCTGCCCGGGCGCTCGGAAATCGACCGCCTCGCCAAAAGTTATTTATCGGCCATAACCGGCGGCGGCGATTGCAGTACTGAAGCGAAAGCTCTCTACAAAACCCTATTGCTGCCAGTTTTGAAGCGGCAAACGACCCGGCTCGTCATCGTTCCCGACGGCCCGCTTCATCGGCTCCCGTTCGGAGCACTTGTTGATGAGAACAACGCTTATGTGGTTCAGCGAGTGGCAGTGCTTTCCGCCCCTTCGGCGAGCGTTTACTTCAAGCTAAGAAGTGCTGTCGCAAGGGAACGGGCCACCAAGCCCTTCCTAGGAATCGCATACAGCCCTGGGCCTGGACCAACCGAACTGGCGGCGGCAAAGACCCGCGGATTATTCGATCTTCGCGGCGTGAGCCTGAGCCCTCTGCCCTATGCTCGCCAAGAAGTTGTCACGGCTGCGGCGATGTTGGGCAAAGGCGCGGTAGTTCTTGATGGCGATTCCGCATCAGAAGCGGCTCTGAAGGCTCAACCACTCAAGGACTTCAAAGTCATCCATTTGGCCAGCCACACGGTTGGTAATGAAGTGGAGCCGGACCGGGCTGCATTAGTTCTGGCGGCCGGCTCCGATGGTGAGGACGGCCTGTGGCAAGCTCGCGAAATTCGCCGCACACCTCTCGCGGCCGATGTAATTGTTCTTTCAGCTTGCGAAACCGGCGTTGGCCGTCTTCAAGGCGAAGAGGGAGTCATGAATTTGGCCCGTGCCTTCCTGACTGCCGGCGGGAAGAGCGTGGTGGCAAGCCTCTGGTCAGTGGAAGACCGTTCCACCGCCACAATCATGGAGTCGTTCTATGAGCATCTGGCAACCGGCTCGGCGGTCGCGGAGGCCCTTCGGCAAGCGCAATTGGATTTCGTCAGGAATTACGGGGAGAAAGCCAAGCCCTACCTGTGGGCAGGCTTTGAAGTCATCGGTGATGGAACAAGGAGAATTAAGTTTGCGACTAACAAAATTGGCATACAGGCAGCGCGCTGAAATTTTCGACAAGACTGTGGCAAAGGTCAAGAAAGATTACTTCGATCCGAAGTTTAACGGCGTAGACTGGCCTCGGCTGACGCAGGAACGCAGGGACCCAACCTTGTCGATTGACGATCCGGAGGCATTTGAGTTGGCCATGCACGACTTGGTCAGAAGCCTCGGAACTAGCCATACCGGTTTCTTCCATGAATCGGTCCGCCGCGTTCCAGGCCGTCTGGCGATCGGCGCGACGTTTGGCAAGATGGCCGTCGAACAAAGTTCGAGATGGGTGGCGCGAGACGTGCACGAAGGCAGCCCCGCTCAGAACGCAGGTCTGCTTCCGCTCGATGTCTTGAAAGCCGTTAACGGGACGGCGATTGCCCCTCCAAGTCAACCAATGTTCCCGATGGGCACTCAAGCAACTCTTCTGATTCAGCGTGGCTCCGAGGAGCATTTGCTCGCGGTAACGATTCCGCCACCTCGTTCTCGCAAGCAACCGTATGCGGAAATGCAAGCGGTGACGCATTCAATTCTCGAAAACAATGTGGGTTACTTGAAAGTCAGCATTCTTCCAGGTCTTCTGGGGCTTGATGTCGCTCGGCAAATTGACGCAGCGGTGAAAGAATTGGTGAATTGCGAATCCCTTATCATCGACCACGCGGGCACCTCGGCGGAGGCTTAGGGGTTCTGCGTTTAATGAGCTACCTGACGCCAGAAAAGCTGCCCATCGGTTACACGGTAACCAGAAAGCGTGCCGAAAGAGGGTACGACAAAACGCAGCTTCATCGCGTAGACCGGCTCCCGACAGACCTTCCTAATCCCTTCGCCATTGCTTCTATGGCAGTAAAGCACCTACCGCACGGCGATTCCGCGCTGCTTGTTTCTGAAGGCCTCGACCCACAGAAATGGCACGGTGGCATTGTTATTCTCATAAACGAGCACACGGCCAGCGCTGGTGAAATGGTTGCGGCGTTCGCACAAGAAAATAACCTGGCGACGCTCATAGGGACCGAAACGGCTGGAAGACTCATCCCGGGTTCAGGATTCAAGGTTGGCCAGGGCTACATGCTAATCATGCCGAAGGCCGAATATATTACTTGGTCCGGCCTTCGCTTCGAGGGCCATGGCGTGCTGCCCGACGTTCCGGCGCCGTGGTCCGTCGATGCCAACAGCCCCGGCTGGGACAATCAGCTCGAAATCGCTCTCGGGCATCATGCAAAGTGCCGTGGTAAGGGAGCTTAGATTGGCAAACCGGTCCTTAGCGTACGATCAGCGGCGCATCCAGGGAACGTGAGAAGGCCCGCTTTTATTGACGGCTGCACACTTGCAGAGGATGTAATTAGCAAATAGTACGGTTGAACAGCACCGAACAACTCCCAGATAATTTCGCAAGTAACAACCGATACTGCACCTTACATTACGCGACACGGCATGCACGCCGAAGAGCGCGATTTCCAACCACGACGACCTTGTGACGTCAAGTGGTTTACGCTGGACTGAACAAGCTGAGTTTGGCCACGAAATTTGGCCCACTAATCAAAACACGACCGGATAGTTTTGTTTTGGCTGGTTTCGACCGGCCAGAAGGAGCAGCCGGTTGGATTGGGACCAAAAGTGGAACTATTTGAGAAGATCCGGCGCGAGGTGGCGTGCAAAATCTGACTGGCTTCAATGACGCGGCGAGCCAGGTTAGGGAAGATCCCGTCCGCTCCTGACCGATCCAGCGAGTGCGGTACAAGCTTCTAGCCACATCCCGCCGCGCCGCTACAGCACGACCCTACGTTTTCGCCGCCGCCAAGCCCACAAAGGCGCGCCAGCAAGACAGACTAGCCACACCGTTCCCGGCTCGGGCGTAGCAGAGGTTTCCAAAATTGGCGTGATGCTCACATCATCGCCGTTGGTTGTATAGATCAGCGGGTTCAGGGCCGAACCTGTCAGGTCGAGAATCAGCAGCGAATTGCTGCCGCTCGGATCTGTCGTCGAAATCTCGTTGCCGGTGCTGTCGATCAGTTGGACCGTAAACTCATCCGGCGTCGCGGTCGGCTGCGGATCATTAGTAAGATCGAGCTGAAGGGTCAGCGTATCTCCGGGCTTGAAATACTGCGAGAATTCGCTGAAGAATGTACCGCCTGAGGTATTGAGCGTTATAGTTGCAGCAAAATTGCCGGACGCGTTGCCGCTGTTTGAGAAAGGACTTCCGGTACCGGCGCTCCCACCAGTTCCAAACTGAAATTGCGAAAGCGCCGCCGCATTGACGACCCCGCTGGTCGTGTTTCCGCTCGTCAACTGAAAGTCGAGGGCGAACGGGCCATTTATGTTGGCGATGAGCGGTGCCGTTTTGAGGCTGACGTTGTAGACCACGTCAGCCGAGCAAAGGGCGCTGAAGGTCGTGAACAGCGCGATAGAGAGCCGTACTAGTGGTTTCATAGATCCTCCGATTATTGCTGTCCGTTGCCCGCAAGGACGCGGGTTGAATACTGAATACCGGCCTTCGTTGGATCGCTAAACGTGAGGGTCAGCGATGCGGACTGGCCCGTTGCCAGAGTCCCCGGGATTGAGATGAAGGGACTGCCGAGTGGTGCATCGCATTGAGTGGCTCCGTTTGAGCCGTTCAAAGTGGTCGCTGCGCTGAGGTTGTCGAGTACCAGCGAAGCGCCCGGTAGGGGATCCCCATAATTCGTGACCGTGACGATTTGAGTGAAAACATGGGCGGCATGGTTGTATCGAAATCCGCCTTGCGTGATGCCCGCTTGCAGCGACACGTCGGCGGCGCAAGTAGGCCCCTGTACCTCAGTTAAGGCATCTGGAGTACTCTTCATCCCCTCCACGTTGCCCACTAAGTTGCGTCCGATGCTGTAAAAGCCATATGTGTGTCCGGCTGCCCCTATGTATGTTGCCTGATTAGACGTTGCATTGGTTAACCATTCCGCAAATGGCCCTTGATTATCCGAGACATATATCGTGTAATCTTGAATACCCGAACCGATGTCCGAACCTTGCCACTGAACCGTAAAGTTACCTCTGCTTTCAATCGAAGGAAGCTGCAGCACCCGCGTCGTTGGTGGAGTGTTGTCCAAAGTGTTGAACCAGGTGGGAGTGTTGATAGGCGCATTTAGGTCGAATACAACGGTTGCCTTGTTCTGCACCTGAACACCGGTAGACAAACCCTGTTTCGGCATAACCGTAAAGAAAACACTTCCGTTCCCGCCTGGCGGCAGAAAGCCTGCTGTGGGGTCAGTCGTTGGCTGACCGGTCGCAGGATCGAGGGACGTGAACTTGAACCCAACTTGGCCACTCTTGAGATCGATAGCGGCACTCACTCCAACCAGCAAGTTAGTCTGGGGCCGCAGGTCAACTGTAGTTGAGTAACTTGTACCAGGTGGAGGGAAGAGAAATTGGCTACCGAAGCTGACTGGGCCAAACGCAAAAGTCGCAAAGTCATCACTTAAACTCGATAATGGATCCGTTATTGTGACGGTCTGAGCTGGTGCCGTGGCGGTTGGTTCGTTGCCAAAAAAAACTGCATACGTAAGTGGAGTGGCCGCCGAGACATACTGTTGGGCACCGACGCCTTGGGGGCCAGTCTTATCATTGGGATCCCCAGATGTTATTACCTCGCCTGTAACCCGTGGCGTGTTGCAATTAGAGAGACTTGTCCCCGCGATATATGGGATACATGGCTGGCACTCGGCGAAGCTCCTTAGTTTCTGTGCATCAGCAGCTGGGAGGTTAGCAAGTAAGGTCAGCATAAACTTCTGGGTCGCGAAGACAGCGGCACTTATCGCCGCCTGAAAAGCCGCAGGACTCGAGTCGACATTCTTTCCGGGATAATCCTTAGCATGAGCGCAATGATCGTATGAAACGGGGTTGTTGGGTTCTGGCGCTTCGGGCTTGGCGGGATCGCTAGCATCATATTCCGTAATCATTATTCCAACCGGTCTCCCTGCCGGTATAATGTCCACGTTTTGGAGTGCTGCGTCATATGCGGCTTGCACACCTTTGTCCGACTCAACATAATTTGAGTGTGAATATGCGTCTTGTAACGCATGTAGGGCTCGCCCGAGCTCATTCAGGGCCGCAGCCACTTGTGAGCAAGACTGCGCCTGGCGCAGAAAATCAACGAAGAGCCTGCGCTCGCTCCACACGTATTGCAAACCGTCACGGAATGCGATGTCGTGATCGACGTCGCGAGAGCCTACACGATCAAAGTGTTCCTTACGCTCATAGGGGCCGGGCGTGTAGGGAAACCATATGAAAAGCGGATTAGGCAAATTTCCATTGCATGCCAAATGTCCAGGCGCCCAATGGTTTTCGGAGCTGTCAACAAAAATATTAGCCTTCGCGACGCGATCAATGGCGTCGTTTGACAGCAGTCCGAATAAACCTTGTTGAGTGATTTCGTAATGTCCAGTGCCGCAATGTGCAGGTGCTGCTACTGCCGCCCAGGGCGGGCAGGACGTAAATGCCTGCAAAAGTGGACTGGTCACTAGAAGTAATAAATATCGAGACAGGTACATTACGCTAACTCCTTCGGCAATCATTTTGAGGTTCCAGAGACTTGATCACTGAGACATGACCACTGAAAACGGCTTGTGCGCATACTGTGGATCATCCGATACTGCTAATTGGAGGAGGAATGTAGAGACACTGCCGGCCGGCAAAGTCCCGAGCACTTGATAAAAGAGGACTGTAGAATCTCCAGTCTGAAACACGTCAGTCGGCGATTGGCTAGGGGGTGCGTTCCAAGTAATAAAAGTTGGAAACCTAACCCACAGGTTTGCAGTGTCGCCATCCACATTCCCTCGGTTGTCCACGAGTATGTAGTAGGTTTGTCCATTGCCGGCCCTCAAAACATTTCGGCCAACGAAATCCACAGAAATATTCGCCGCGCCACCCTCCACAACCGTAAACGCAGCCGAACTTGTAAGCAGCACATTTCCCTTCGCGTCGGTGAGCACAAGCGTATAGCTGCCTGGCGCGACGCCTGTCAAGTTGAAGCTCACTGTGATCAGATTCCCAGCGGCGGATTCCGTAATGCTGGTCGGGATAATGTCCGGACCGGGTCCGGTCAATTTCACTTGCACCCCTGGCGGGAAATCTGTTCCGATGATGCTTACCGCAGAAACTGTGCCTCCATTCCCTCCTTGGGGTGGGAAAATTCCCGTTACAGTTAGTCCTGTTGTTACCACTGGAGTCGTGTTTCGCAACACCAGAATGTTGTTGTAACTGGCGCACGCAATATCAAGCCTGCCGTCGCCGTCGAAATCAGCAACGGCATCAAGAATATCCGCGCCGCCTGCTCCTTGACAAGCAATTGGCTGAAGTTGCACGTTGGGTGCCCCGAAGGAACTGCCGCCTGAGTTAGCAAACGAGAGCGTTCCACCCCAGAGGGCAACGACATCGACGGTACCGTCATTATTGAAATCGCCAACTGCGAGAGACGAACCGTAGTAATAATCGCCCGGAAAATTCAAGGAAGGAGGGAGCGCAAATATCCCTGAGCCTTTGTTCAGCGAGTAATCGAAGGCATAGTTCTGTTCGTTCCAAATCACATCGATGCGACCATCTCCGTTTAGATCCGCAAAGTAATAGTTAAGGGAAGACCTATTTGTGGTGTAGGTCACCGGGGACGCCATGACGCCGTCGCCGAGATTCACCAACACGGAGAAGGAATTGTAGCCGTTGTTCGTCACGATGTCGGCGAGGCCGTCGCCGTTTACATCCGCTGCGTTTAGGACACTGACCCCGCAGCAATAGGCACTTGCCGGAGCAGAAAAGGACCGCAGGTAGGTCAGCGTTCCGGTGCCTGAGTTCGCGAAAATCGCATTCACTGGCCCGGAGGTTGAATTGTACGAAATTGCAACATCGGGTCGACCGTCGCCATTAAAATCGCCGACAGTCATACTTCCTGCGCCAATGCCTGCCTGTCCACTCAAGACAGAGTTACAGCTTGCTTGCCCGAAGGTACCATCGCCGTGGTTGAGCAGAACGCAGAGTGCAACTGGGCTGCTCGCAAATACTACTAGATCTGGAGACCCGTCTCCGTTTACATCGATGGCCGCGATTGGTGTAAAGCAGCATGGGAAGGGCGCATACACAACCGGAGGGAGGAACGTTCCGTCGCCCTTGTTAAGCATTACCGCGGTCCCGGTGGTTCCAAAAACTAAATCTGGACGACCGTCGCCATTCAAGTCCGCAGCAATGAAGCCAGCGTAATAGCCCCCAGTTTGCTGAATGTTGTACTGATCCGGGGCAGAGAATTGGATCGGGACTGGGAGCGTCTGCGACCTCACGGACGAGATCGCCAGCATCCATAGAAGTGACGGCCGCCTAAATTTCATTAAAGCCTCCCTTCAACTGAAGCTGTCCTTTCAAAGCCCAATTGCGCTTCTGCGGCGCGATTATCGGCGCAGCATCAAAATCGCGGACTGAGGGCTGGATCACGCTTCAAGAAACTAGACTGTAGCCGATTTTGGCCTTGAAAACGATGAAGTTTTTCTGAAATCATCTACATTGGCCCCGTATGCTCGATGAATCCGGCCGTTTTTTCGACTTCCCTCCTTTTCGTTTCGATTTAGCGGACCGCGTCCTCGCGATTAATGGCCAGTCTGTGAATTTGCCAGCGCGGGCTGGCGAAATCCTGTCGCATCTAATTCAGAATCGCGACCGCATAGTCTCGCGGAACGAATTGCAAGAAAAGTTTTGGGCCGACTTGAGCGTTTCGGACAACACCATCGACCAGCACATCGCCTCAGTTCGCCGCGCTTTGAAGGTTGACCCGGGGGGCGAGCGGCATGTTGAGACTCAAAGCAAGAGGGGCTGGCGTTTCATTGTGGACGTAGGAGTTCCCGCCCAGCCTACGCCCGAACAACCGGGGGTGCCGCCAACCACGAACAAAGAACGAAAATGGAATGGCGTTAGCCTAACTGCAACTGCCGCGATCCTACTGGCGGTGTTCGGCGCGGTCGCCCTTAACGTGAAAGTGTCAACTGACAAGCAACCAAGAGTTACTGGCGTGACGCAGCTCACGTTCGAACGGTGTGGCGAAAGACGGTCTCCTGCTGACCGACGGGCGTCGCATCTTTTTTTCAGAACTCGTGGGCGGCGCAAGCCGGATTTTTAGCGTGCCGGTCTCGGGAGGCGAACCATCAATGTTGAACATTTCCTTGCCTAGGGTTGCCATTGAGGATATATCGTGGGACGGCTCGAAGCTTCTTCTTCGTTCAGAATCGCAAGAGGGATATATTCTTTGGAGCTACTCCGTTGCCGAAGGATCGCTGCAGCCTTTGCGCGCCGGATTCGACTGGGGATCATGGGCACCCGATGGAACACTGGCGGTAGTTGAAGGTCCCCATTCGGTGGGCGCCCCCTCTTCGCTTGTCATTTTTGGGGAACGCAACAAAGTGAAGACAGATCTGCCGGGGGAGGTCACCGATCTTAAGTGGGCGCCGGACGGAACCAGGCTTCGATTTTCTCTGTTGGATTTCAAACACGAGGCGCAAGCAGAATGGGAGATGGACAGGCGAGGCACCAGCAAGAGGATCGCTTCACTATCCGACGGACACGCCTCGACGGGCGAGGGCTCGTGGAGGCGGGATGGCAGATACTTCGTTTACAGTGCTAAGACCGGCTTGCGCCAAGACCTTTGGCTGACGCTCGAAAAGCCGTACCGGTTGACGAACGCGGGTCTTGACTCGTGGCGTTCCCCGGTTTTTTCGCGGGACGGATCGACTATCTTCGCAATACACGATCTGGTCCGTTCAGAACTGGTGCAATTTGATCGGAAGAGCGACTCATGGCAACCCGAATGGCAGGGTGCGGCGGCCTTTGAACTTGATTATTCGCGAGATAGGAAATGGGTGGTCTACACTCGCTTTCCCGATCACACGCTTTGGAAATCCAGACTTGACGGAACTGGCCGCGCTCAGCTTACAGATGCGGCGGTTGAAGCCCACCAGCCACATTGGTCTCCAGACGGAGCGGCAGTCGCTTTTATGGGAAAGAATTCGAAGGGGCAGTGGCGGGTGTTCCAAGTACCGGCCCGTGGCGGAAAGACGGTAACGGTTTTGGAGAATGGCGATGATCAGGGAGTGCCGACGTGGTCGCCCGATGGAACGAAGTTGATTTTCGGTGATTTTCCCGGAATGCGGCCGAGAAGTGAAATGTGTGTTCACGAGATCGACATGAAAATGCACAAGATGAGCGACGTGCCTGGCTCCAAGGGGCTTTGGAGTCCGCGTTGGTCCCCGAACGGGTTGTACATTGCGGCTATCACGGTTGACTCGCGTGCTCTCGGGGTGTTGGCGTCCGGGAAGCATGGGTTCTTGGAACTGGCGCGCATGATATACGTCGACAACGCGACTTGGTTAGCGGATTCGCGCTACATCTATTTCAATGGAACGAGTACGGCTGGTGTGAAGGGCTTGTTTCGGGTTTCGGTTCCGCAGGGAAGACTTGAGCAAATCGCGGATCTGACGAACTTTGAAGTGGCTCGTGAGAATTGGTATGGCGTCGCGCCCGACGGAACGGCGCTTGCTTTTCGGGGAGTTACGGTACAGGAGATCTTTGCGCTGAAATGGCGGCTTCCGTAGTCGGAGAGGTGGTGGAGCATGCGTGCGACAAGAGCGGGCCAATGAGCCTTTCAGACACACTTGCCTCTTTTAAACAAGATGATCTAAACGAAGGCCGGCTGTCGAATGCCGAATCGGCAAATCCCGCTGTTAATGCTCAAGCGCATCCTCCGGCGGCCCGCCAAGGCCACCGGATGTGTAGGCGGCATATCGTCGAAGTGACCGATCTGGTCATTCCGATCAACTCCCGGTTTATGGGGCATCCGGAAACTACCCACTTGGACGTAAAACGCGCTAGCTAGCGGTGAATCTGGTTCAGGCTGCCAGCACCCGACCAACACTGAAAAACGCATCTTCGCTCCCGTCAACTTGCAAAGAATCTTGGCGTCACTCGTGATTAGCTTTGAACCCGCTTTGTCATGGTGGGATTATTGCAAAAGCACCGGGAAGTAGCTCCAGTCCCAAGGCACTCGGCGCACACTCATTGAGTAGGTTCCTGGAGCGACAGGTGAAAGGTTGATCTTCACTGTGAATGCAGTTGTCAATTCGCAAATTATTCGCGAATATTCCATGCTCCGTGCAAATTGAGTGCGAACCGTAGCACATTATTTGCGAATGGAGAGCACAGGTTGGTTATGATTTTCGAATGGTTGAGGCCGTCTATGCGATTGACGAATTTCCTGACGACGACCTGCTTTGGCGAATCGAGTGGGTCGCGGGCGTGGGTTACAACGCGAACGTTCCGAGCGACCCCTTAATCGATGTTTGCCTGGCGCAGCTTCCCGTGGGCGAGACGAATCCGCTCAGCGCGAGATCGCGTTCCTTTCAAACGAAACGAACCGTGAAGATCAGTGTTGGCTTGCTACCTTACATCTCAATTGCTTCGGTTTGGCAGCGACGACGACCAGTAAAAACGGATCTCGCGGCTTGCCGCCATCAACTGCGCATCGATACATCATCGTGTCGAACGGTGGCTCTAGGTGATGTGACGAGCAACGCTAACGCCATTCCCAGAAGCAGTTACCTGTTCGGTTCGTCCTGGCCACATGTCCGCCGAACCCTCCTGGTAGCGGTGGAGCAGAACGGCGATCCGTATGCGGTGATGGTTCCGACCGCAGAGATCGTTCGGTTCTACTATGCACCCTCGACGCGACTCGCCCAAGCCCTCTTTTGGGGGGAATACGCTGAGGCTTTCAACGCCGAGCGAAGTGGCGTCCGCGAAGACGGAGCGGTAAAGGTCCATCTACGGCGGTGGCTGGAAGATCAAGATGCCTGGACGTTAGCTCGTTATCTGTGCTCGCCTGTCATGCAGCGAGAAGCCAGCAGGCTTTACCAGAGCCTTCAGCTCCATCAAATCAACTCCACCAGTTTGATCTCGGAACCGGATCAGGCTCTCCGGTGCGGATTCCCGTTCGAAGGTCCGACAACCGTTCAAGGGATATTTCTTCGGTTGCCCGCGCCTACGCCGGACAGCCCGCCACGTTGGTTGATACTTCAACTTGAGCGATGTTCAGCGCCTTTTCCATTCGACCAGGTGTTTGTAGACCGGGATAACGACAGCGCGCCTGGCGCAAACGCGGCGGATGAGAAGCTGATGCCCGCCTGGACGAAGACCGAAAAATCGGAAAGCGAAGTGGAAAAGCCGGCACCGGATGTGTTCCAGTCAAGCGAAGAACCGCAGCGCGGCCTTGAACCGTTGAGGATCGGGCTGATAGAGGACCGTTTTGATGACCCTGAGCGACAAGCAACTGATGAAGGAAGAGAAGATCGTCCAGCGCTATCGCTTTTCGCCAATGAAGACAGATGCTAACCAAATGCTGACCGGCCTCGGTACGGGGCAGGGGAAGTGGGGTGCGAGCAATCTGCAACTGACCAAACTTACGACCGTCCAATCGCCGGCACAAAAGCGATGGGAAGTATCCGTCTTGCCGGCTAGCATGGAAACCTTTGTGCAGGCCATCGAATTGTTGGCGCGCGAGCGGCCATGTACGGTCGGCCTGATCGGTGTAGGCCCCGGAGACACAAGTTTTGGAGAACACACATTGGCCAGTTTTCCGACCACGATCTCAAGGCAAAGAAAATCGCGTGGGCCTGGATCAAAAAGGAAAAGCGTCCAAGACGCGTCGCCATAGCGGAGATCCAGTCAGGAGATATGAGCGCATACGCTCTCGAAATCGAGCGGACTAATCAGGAGCACGCCACTCTCATCCTGGCGCGCGACGACTTGCAGAAAATCGGCGTTAGCGAATGGGCGGCATTTCTGCTGATGTGCGCACTGAAGCGTGGATGGGCATCGCAAGATCAGGTGCCGGGATATCAACGTAGGACTACAACCCACCGCGAACTGGTTAGCATTGCTGTATTGGAATCGCGGATCTGGAGGAAGGTTTTGGAAGTGTTGAAGAGTGTCGCAAGGCCTAACCCGCCAGATTGAGCACCTCAGCCAGAAACAGACCGCTGTCTTCGTGCCGATGGTCCAAGATAGTTGCACCCATCAATAATCTCTTCGGTGATACGCTCCGTTCCTTTGCGCATCGCGTTCGTTGCCGCGGCGGCGAGGAGCATCTTGAGTTCGCCAATCGTGCCCTCTGAACGCGTCAGAAGCTTCGCGGCCAGTGTGCTGCTTTGCAGATCCGATGGATACTTCAGCGGAATGATCTTTTCGAACGAGGCCAGCAGCTTGCGGAATTCGTTATCAGTTTGCCAGCGCGGAAGGACCGTCGGCGGAAATCGATTCTCAACGGAGGGAACTGAGCGGATGACTCGCAGCATTTCCTCGGTGCCGAGACAGACGATAGAGATTCGAAGCTCGTTATCAAGATATCGAAGCGCGTTGAGAAAGCGCTTCTGTTTTGCGGCAGTGCCAACTTCGGTGAAATTCACTTCGTCGAGTGCGAGGATGCGGATCTCGATCTTCGACAACGCGTCCAAGACGAGCACGAGTTTTTCTTGCGGCGGGGCGCTGGGACGGAATTTCTTGCAGAGCTTCAGCAGGATGGCGCTGTACAACCGCGCTTCGTCGGGAAAGCCGGGGCATTGCAAATAGAAGACTGGCGCCGCGATTATCCCGCCGTTGGCCTCGCTGGCTTGGTGCAGCGATAAAAAATGTTTCATGAGCCGCGTTTTGCCATTATTGGTTTGAGCCGAGATCGCGAGGTTCGGCATGCGGTCGCACTTGGGATGATTCAGCAAATCTTCCAGTTGTTGCAGAATCCTGTTGGCTTGCGAATAGGGTATCCAACTGTCCTTCTGGAGATAAGCGACGCGCTCCTCCATCGGTTTGTCCAGCAGCTCGCGGGTTTTTGAGGAGACGTGCTCGCCATTCATGTCATTCTGGCTCTACGATACCCTCGAAAGCTTCGACCGGCTCCTGATACTGATCAGTCTCGGCAATGGCAACAGCGGTGGGGCCAGGCTTCCCCAGAGTCGCGGAGGGCTGGCGTGGTGGCTTGTGGCGCATTCCTCGTGCGCGCCGCGCTTTCTTGGTTTTTTGTTCGGATTCTTGTTCCAGCTTGCGCATTTCCTCGACGGCCTGGAAGATAAGGACCTCATCGACTCGGGCATAGCCTGCGTCCCGCAAACGCTTCTCGGCTGCCTGAATCTCCCAGCGACTCACGGGTGGCCGGGTGCGATCGCGGTAAGGGATCGCGAGATAGGTGTTGGTGGCGGGATCTCGGAAGTAGACTTCACGCATGTCGCGCGGGGTAATTCTAAATGTAAACTTGCGCGGGCGCTTGGAGTCTTCTGGGTCACGCGCGTGAATCCAGGGCCGCAGCGCATCCTCCCAGAAGAAAATGTGGTCGATCACGACGCCGTACTCCTGAATAGTCCGCTCTTCGAACGGCATGAAGTCGAGCATGAACGCCGTCGGTTCGGCGACGCGACCCGGCAGCCCGATGCCCGGACGTTCATCGGTTCCAAGTATTCCCTCCTGGTACTTGGCCAACGGTGTTGTTTTTATGCCGCTGTGGAACGTGTTCGCGTAGACCTTGGCGACGTAGATGGTGAACCATTTTTCCAGTTCCGCGCGGGTCATGATGGCCCGGCCTTCCGAATCATAATCACCCTTCTGCTCGACATTGGAAAACGTCGTGCCTTTGAGCCGCCGAGCCCGAGTTAGCCAAGTCCCGAACCCTCGTTCGATATGGCCCCCGTACCGAGGTTCTCGGGGCGGTCTGTGTTCGACAGTAATATTGTGATCCTGGCACGCCCGGCCAATCACCGTACCTCGAAACTCTTTCGCGTTGTCGCAATGGATTTTACGCATTTTTCCCCAGCAAGGCCATTGGGCCTGCACTCCGACGCCGGCAAGCCAATCCTCTTTAGGCAGTACCGCATGCGCGATTGCGAGGCCTGCCGCGAAAGCGCTCGGCTTCTCGAGATAGATAGCGAAGCCGAGGACCATGCGACTGTAGACATCAATGACCACGGTCAGCGACGGTCGTTGAATCGGCTGGCGGTGTTCCTCATCAACCACAATGACATCCATCGGCGTATGGTCAATCTGGGCAACGGCTAGAGGATAGTCAGCGCTGGGGAAGTGGCCCTTGATTGGTTCGTATTTCTCCGCCGCTGCCTTCCTACTTTGCCTCTTTTCCAATTTGAGGCGATCCGGAACGGCTGCAACTCTTCGACGTACGGTGACAGGATGCGGCTTCTTGATGTTGGCTTTGAAACATTGCAACTGGACTTCTTCGATAACGGCGGCAACATCCGGCCGTTCCGCCTTTAGATAAATCTTTTTGATGGCAGATTCGATAATGGCATTGACCTTGTTCGGTAGACGACTCTTGCCCCGATCCGAACGTTCCTTCCGTAGGAAGACTGAAAGCCGCTCCGTGCGCTCGTAGTCCTCGATCCATCGATATATCGTCGACGGGTGTTTGCCCAACGCAAAAGCAATCTTGTTGACCTTTGCGAACGTACGCTCAGCGTGGCCCAGCTCCAAGAGGGGTTTGAGAAGCTTGAATCGCCTCACCGCTATTTGCCAAGCCTCGTTCTCCACCGACACCAAGTCCGGTGTCCAGGCGTTGCGATCACCTGGAGTGAGATCCACAACGGCTTCGTTGAGCGGGATGCGGTAAAGCCTGCGCTTCCCTATTTCCCGTGCGACAAGGGCGTCCAAGCCCGCGTAGTCGACAATAACAAATCGCCGGGCGCGCCAGCGAATGGTAGTTCCCGGAATGAACCGGAGCGAAGCGGGCATGCAATTCTCTTGTTTCTGGCTGGCGCGTTTGAATGCCTTCCAATCATAACGAATTCCTGACCATTCGCAAATAGCGAGTTTACGTTCGCGAATAATGTGCAAATTGACAGGAGCCGTGCCATAGCCATGATCGGGACGGAAACGCCTCCCCTCGCCTCAGCCTGCGCCGAGTAGACCTTATGATTGATCCCTGTCCCTGCGCACTCAGCTCTGTCGGTGGAATTCTCAATGTGCATTTTCTACTGCCAGCGTTGTTCCCCTTCTTCGCGAGTTCGCTAGCGCCGGGTGGCTATGTTCTTTTGGAAACGGTTTCAGGATGTGGAGGGAACTAGTGTGCTGCAGAAGTACACGGAAAGAAGGAGGTCATTATGACCTAGCCTAATCGTGGGACGAACTGTGCAATCGATGAGGGCGGGCCCCTCGGGATCGGCTTTCAGAAGCAGGTCTCAAACCGCCTCCAAGCTGCTGCGGTTAAAAGCCGTCGGTGGTGAGCGTTGGAGGAAAAGCGCGAGGAAACTTACGCAGGTGTGCATCCGAGAGACGAACGAAAGTGAACCTATCGATGACGCGTCGTTACGCATTCTAGTGCCGTCGAAACCAGGCACGTAGTTCCTGTCTGGGACAAAATCCGCTGGGCATCTGATTACTGAGCGGGTGGCGGTCGGCGTAGAGAGGGCGTGAATCGGGTGCAGGCGATGGCACGGAACTGCAGGAACCAGTCACCCCGATGACAAGGGAGAAGCTCAAACGGCCAAAACCGTGAGGCGAGAGTACCGAGGCGGGGCACTGGGGCGGACCGACTCGTAGTAGCGATGAAGGCTCTGTAATAGGGCTGGAGCGAAGGGGTCGGGTCAGGCGGTCGCATAACCGAAACAACTGGAAACAGGATGATCTTGATGCGTGCGACAAACAAACCATTTCAGATCGATAAGCGCCTGGTGTATGAGGCGTATAAAGCGGTCAAATCTAATCGTGGAGCGGCTGGAGTGGACGGGCAGACAATCGAGCAGTTTGAGGCTAACTTGTCAGGAAATCTGTACAAGATCTGGAATCGGATGAGCTCGGGATGCTACGTTCCACCGCCAGTACGCGCTGTCTCCATTCCCAAAAAGAGTGGAGGGGAAAGGATTCTGGGTGTGCCCACCGTGGCTGATCGCGTGGCGCAGATGGTCGTCAAGCAGGTACTTGAGCCGATTCTAGACCCGATCTTTCTGGCAGATTCTTATGGCTACAGGCCGAACAAATCGGCTTTGGACGCCATAGGGGTGACGCGCGAGCGGTGCTGGAAGTATGACTGGGTTTTAGAGTTCGACATCAAAGGCCTGTTCGATAACATCGACCACGACCTTTTGCTGCGGGCCGTTCGGAAACATGTGACGTGTAAGTGGGTGCTGTTGTACATCGAAAGATGGCTCAAGGCATCTATGGTGCAGGTAGATGGGACCACTGTCGAGCGAAGCTGCGGCACGCCTCAAGGCGGTGTGGTTAGCCCAATCTTGGCAAACCTCTTCATGCACTACACGTTCGATGTCTGGATGGCTCGGACTCACCCTGGCCTCCCGTGGTGTCGGTACGCAGATGACGGACTGGTTCACTGCCGTAGCGAGCCAGAGGCGCAGGCGCTTAAGTCTGCGCTTCAAACTCGCCTGGCGGAGTGCCACCTGGAAATGCATCCGACGAAAACCAAAATCGTTTACTGCAAAGACGGAAAGCGGAAAGGCAACTATCCGAATGTCAAATTTGATTTTCTCGGGTTTTGCTTCCGCCCACGCCTGGTACAGAATTTTCGAGACAAGACATTGTTCGGGAGCTTCAATCCGGCAGTTAGTCCCTCGGCGATGAAGGCCATGCGGGAAGCGGTTCGGGAGTTGAAACTCTGGCATCAAACGCAGTTGACCTTGGGAGACATCGCTCGGGAACTCAATCCACTCCTACGGGGTTGGATTGAATATTACGGGCGTTATGCTCGCTCGGGACTGTACCCGTTGTTCCGGTACATCAATTTGAGGCTCCGGGCATGGGTGATGCGCAAGTTTAAGCGCTTAAAACACCGCACAATCCAAGCTAGTCGGTTTTTACAACGCCTGGCAGAGGAACGTGTGGATCTCTTCGTTCACTGGCGGATCGCTTTGGCCGGCACGTTTGCCTGATGGGAGCCGAGTGAGGCGAGAGCTTCACGCTCGGTTCTGCGAGAGGCTGGGGGTGCAATTCCCCCGGCCTACTCACCTGTGCAATTGCCGAAAGCCGGAGAAATTAAGTCCGCCTTCGAGAAGATGTTTGATATTGAATTCTATAAGGAACGCAGAGTCGGACCTGAAAATTGCTCGGCCGTGACGGTCCAATTGGTGGCAAAGCGGCGAGGCGTACGCGAATAAGCGCAATACAGCTTATTTCTTAAATAGCGCATCTGTTTTCCTTGGTTAGTCCCATTTCGTTGCTGGACGGGCAAGTTTGGGGTACTGGGATCGATATAAATCCCCAGGACATGCGATCCCTCTGCCCTCTCGTCTGCCCCTGCTCTTTCATTGCCGAGCTTGCTGGCCTATCCCAGTACGGTGACGGTAAGATGGTGTGACATCACAATACTGGGACTGCACAGCATTGCAATGGCATGCTGTTACGAAGGCGCGGCATCACAGCATTTTGCCGTCGCAGCGTTGCAATAGCAGCCCTGGCAACTGTGGCAATTTCGGCAACAGCGGGAACGTGGAATCTATAACTTAGTGAGCCGATTGTCGCGACTACGTTCCGAATCCCACCCTCACCGTCGGCTGACGCCGCTGGATGTGTTACAAGACATCAAGCAAGCCTGTCTGTTCGGATCACTTTTTTAGATTTAGAGAGCAGCGTTGCCGAGAACTATCCAAGTCTTCGTAATTCATATGGGGCGACCGAAATCAACGGAAACAGAACCAAATCAAACCACAGTTCAACTAACTCCGCCCTCCCGGTAAGACGACAAGGTTCGGTTTAGGTTTATCGTCAAACGCCTCCTTCAAGAGCTTTGTCAGTCGCTCCTGACGCTCGGGCACCCATGCGGCGTAGTGCTTTCTTACCATCTCCTCGGTGTTACCAAGCAGTTCCGCCACATCCCGCACCGTCACGCTGGCTTTCTGGAGCAAAATTCGAGCAAAAGTGTGCCGGAAACGATGCGGTGTTGGTGTCTCCGACCAGGGGCCGCAAAGACCCCAAAGTCGTTTCAACTTGCGCCGCCAGAGGTCCGTAACGACGTTCATATCCTTAGTAGAGTGGCTTCCGAAAATCAACGGACCAACCGTCTCTGCCCGCAACCGCATCCGCTCTTGCAACCAATCGGGAATCCACGTAAAGACTTTGCGCCCACTCTTCGTAGTCCGAATATGACACTCGCCGCTTTGGCGTAAGCGGTCGATATGAAACGTGCTGACGTCCGAGATGCGCAAGCCCGTATAGATTGACACCGCGATGAAATCGGCGAGATCCTGCCCGTTCCATCGGTATCGATAATTGACCGTTTCGCCGATGGCACCGTGATGATGATTCTTGCGTGACCACCGGATGGGTGCCTTCCCATAAGCCGTCTCGCAGGCATGGAACATACGCTTGATCTCCTCGTCACTGAACGGGATTCGCTCCTTTGCGTTGTCGGTCGCCTTGCCGCGTACTTCTTTCACCAAACGCGCAGGGTTTCGGGCTATCCATTCGTTGCTGACGGCGAATTCAAAGAAGGATTTCACGATAGTCATGTTCTTGGAAGCGGTGAGCGGACTGACCTTCCATGACGCGCGAAACTCCCTGACATCCATCGGCGTCAACTGCTCCATCAGCAAATAGCCACGCAGGTCGCCGTACATCTTGAGCTTGTTCAGCAAGAAGCGATTCTTTCGCAGCGTGCTGGGCGCGGATATTTCGGATCGCTCCGCGAGGAACGCTGATACCGCTTGCTCGATAGTTGTTTTCGCCGGGCGCTCGATGACGGGCGACTCTTGGGGAACTTCACCGTCCCAGCCAGCCGCCTCCCAAACGGCGGCGACGGCCCTAGCCTCCTCCCAATCGGTTCTCCCAGTTTGCCTGCGGCAGAACTTGCCACGCACGGTACCCGATGCATGAATCTGGCAAGCGCAACGTTTCCAGCCTCGTCGTCCCTCTTCAAATTCACCAGAACGAGAGTCTTCGGGGTGGCTGCCCTCGCACTCCGTGCGATGCCGCCGATAAAGTTTAAGCGCCATAGGTCTTAGCCTGATTATGGATCAGGTTTGCACGCTATTGCACGCTAAACCGGGAAATAGACCGTATGTTATTGAAACTAAAGGTGGCGGAGAGAGTGGGATTCGGAAGTTGCCCTAGTGGTGAAAGCACGCAAGTTATTGAAAACACAATGCTCACGATTCGCTAAAAAATCAGGTTAGAAGAATCAATCGTACATTTTCCCGTACATGCTCCTTTTGGCTCTCATCTGTGGTTCAAGCAGCTACCTGAACCTGCGCGCCGCGGCTGGTGGGATTTGAAACCGTCCAGCGTGTTGCAAGCACATAAGTTATTGATTCTACAATGCGCACGGTGCGATGATTCATCTGTCTGCGCGTTTCGGAGCTCCAAATTAGCTACAGCACTGACGGGCAAGGTTTTCATTTGGCGAGAAATTCCAGATAGGGCACCATCTGGGCAATGTATTGTTTTACCTTTTTGTTCGGGTAGAGTTTAACAAGTTTCACGAGCGGCGGCTCGATGGGTTCTTTTGAAGCCACAAGCTCGGTGGACGCCTCGGCGAACTGTTTCCGGTTCTGGTCGGGCTTCTCCAAAACCTTAAGCGATTCGTAGGCATTTTTTAAGGGGGCAAGTGCCTCTTCATTCACGTCCCCCATCGCTTCCAAAATCGCGCCGCGTTCATCTTTCGATGCGAGGATGTAGAGCAGAATCAAGACCGTCCGGCTCGGCTCGAACTGCCCCGATTCGTAACGGCTTACGGTCGTCCGATCGATCCCGATCAATTCCCCAAACTCGTCCATGGAAAGGTTGAGCCGTTTTCGGATCGCACGAATTTTTGAGGCACTGGACACGAATAGAAAAATAGTGCTTGACGCACCCATAGTGCGTAGTGCACAATAAGAGTTACGCTTCTCCTCTCACCATACCGAACCCTGATAGGGTTTCTTATGGCCGGTGTTTCATTCGCCGAACCGTGCCAGCCCTATCGGTATGGTGGGCCTTGCGTGACGGGTGACGGGTGGTGCCAAGTTGTACGGACCATCCGTCACGTTAAACCGATTGACGGAATTATTTGGGCGCTCGACGCTTTCGCCTGGAACGCTGCCGAACTTCGCGAGGCATCGCCGTTAGACAACGATCTCCTACAACGATTCAACGCAAGTGCCGACGACCTGATACGGCAAATTGAACGGCTTACCGTGCGGGACAAAGCTCAAGTAAAAGCCGTTAAAGCGATCCAGAAATTCAAGAGTCAACTTGATTTGATTCGGCGAAAATCGTTGCATCGTGATGATTTTTTCTTCCTGAGATAGCCGTTTGTGCGCCGGTACACCCTCTTGGAATGACCCCGCCGGCGCAAGAACCGCCGCTCGGCGGGTTCAGATTGTCCAGCATGGGAACGGCAAACGTTTTCCAAAGTTTAAATGGTTATGGATATCCAGTGGTCGCGGTTCGCCGCAGCGTCGTTATCGCGTTCTTTAAGAATCGGGTCGCCATCTTCGAGGAGTTCGGCGACAACCCATATCCAGCACCTCACGAATATTCTTGAGTGCTTCTTCTTGAGTAGGTCCCCATGTCGAAGCTCCTTTTGCTTCGAGCACGGGACAAAACGCATGGAAGCCCCATGGATGGCCATCGAAATCCTCATCCTCTTCAACAACTACTTTGAAGGAGTACGTTTTCATGGAGCCGTAATGTTGTTATTCGTCGAGGAGCTTTGCGAACTCCTCATTTGAAAGTCCTGCCTGACGGATAATGCTTTTTACAATTGGTTTGGGAAGATCAAACCCTTGATGATTGGGAACGGTGACGCGACCCGGTTTATCGGGGTGCTTGAGTTGCACGTGTGAGCCGGTCGTTTCATGTACGTAAAAGCCCGCCTTCAAAAGGGCGCGTAATACTTCTCGGGGTTTGAGGCTTCCGAATCTGGCGGCCATGCCGATGCTAGACGGTGACTTTGACTTCTTCTTTGAAAGGCTGGGTTACGGCGAAAGGATCTTCGGGCACTTCCTCGTTGTCTTTGATGAGCCCTCGCACGTGGCACACAATCGCATCTCGTGCCATGTCCCTCGCTTCGGCAACGGTGCGGCCATACGTGACAATGCCAGGGAGCGCCGGCACAATGACTTGATAGCCGCCTTCAGCGAGTTCTTCAAAAATTACCGTATAACCGTATTCAGCCACAGACCCTCTCTTATTTGATTGTCGCGTAGGGAAATCCATGTGTGTGGGTAATGGTCAACTTACCGTGTAACCATACTCCTTTAAATGGTGGCCGTCAATGTTCGGTATGCTTCCACACGTCGGCGCGACTGCTGGCGCGGGAAGGGAAGCGAGTGGTGGGAGTGTTTTCCGCCCGTAGCGTGCAACCTTCAAGCCGCTTGGGTGCCGGTATGGTCCGCTGCCGAAATCAACTCGGCAATCATCGCGCTGCGGACAGCATGTTTGAATATGTTCGAATCTTCGCTTTGCCCGCCGAGCCAAAGCGACCTTTTCTTTAATGCTTCCGTCGTTTTCAAATAAAGCGAATCGTATTCGGACTTCGTAAGGCTTGCGAGCCGCGTTTCGGCATCGCGGCGTTTTGTTTCCGCTATCTGCGTTTCAAGTGCAACGAAGGCATCTCGGGCTTGTGATTCTTCTCTCGCCAGGAGGGACGCTTGGTTCCTCACAAGAGATTCGTCGTAAGCGGCAACTGCGCGGGTTGCGTATTGCAGAATGCCGCCAAAAGTTTGTGGAAGATATCCGGTTCTCGCGGCGGCAAGGTGGGCGTAGTCAACGATGAACTTCGCCCGGTCGAAGCCGTGCTGGGCGGCAAGCGCGGTGGCTTGGCTCACTTCTTTTGTTTGTGGATAGCTTCGGTCGATATTGTGAAATGTTTTGTGGAAATGTCGGACAAGTTGTTCAGCCTCCGCATATGCCGGTTTTGTCGATGGCTGCGGCGCTGCCACTCCCGTACCCGATTGGGCTATCGCGCCCGGCACCGTGCGATTTCCCTTCGCGACCGTCAGTTTATAGTCTTTGCCATCGCGTGTCTTTTCAATTCCGATAGAAGCAATGATGCCGGTCGTGAGTGGCACATTTTTCAGTTCCACGATGGCGCGGGCGAGGGCGCGCTTCCGTTCGTACACCCGTTCGTATTCCGTAACGGCAAGCCCGAGATCGGCGAACAGTTCTCTGCTCCGGCGATCATATCCGCGCTTGTCGGCGAGGATGAGGTCGAGGTGGGTGTAAAGCAGCTGCGCGAGTTCGCTCCTGAATTGAAGGATTGTTTCGAAGAGTACCGGCTTCGTGTGGTTTGCGAGGAGGTTGTTGAGGGTGAAATCATTGAAACGGAAATACCCGGCTTCCCGCGTGATCTTGCCGCCCTCGACGCGGCAGATGATCTTCAATTCCGAAAGGATATTGAAGGTGTCGATCTCCCGAAGGGTCTCATGGTGGGCGTTGTCGAAATATGAGTTCACCCAACTGACCGGTGTCGCGCGCAACCGGCGGAGTGAATCGGTCACTGAAGTTATGACATTGGTCCCCCACCGTTTGCCGAGGGTCCGTGCGAGTGACCGGATTGAGAAATATGTCTGTTGTCCTGAGCGACCGCCGTCTTCCCAATGTTTGACGAGCGCATAGTAGGTCTTCTGGTCTTCAGTGGTGAGCTCGCCAAGGTGTGAGAATCCCACTTCAACGCGCGCCCGGACTTGACTCCCCTCCTTCAAAGGATGTTCCCGTTCCAATATCCGCAGCACGCCTACTTTGCGCGAATGTGCCGGCCTCCAGATAGCTGGCCATTTTTCAATATTCAATTCTGCGCGGATGGGATCGGCGATTATCCCATCTTCCTTTTGCTTCATGGTTTTGGTTTTTATCCGGTGAATCCCCAATTTGGAACTCGCGCCGGAAAGCAGATTGAACCTTTTTTTAAAAACAACACACTCCCCTCTTCCTGTGTGTATCTAAGAAGTATCTAAGAAGTATCCAGTAAAATCGCCTACCGCTGGAAGCCCTGTAGAATATGACTTTATTGGACGTTCTAATGCTCCGCCAGCGTGAGTGTAGCACCAGTCCAGCGTGAGTGTAGCACCAGTCCAGCGTGAGTGTAGCACCACTTGAGCGTTACTGTAGCACCAGTGCCAAACACCCTCATTACCATCCACATCTTGTGGTTTTCAATCAGAATCTGGGGTGGAGCTATCGCAGGTGCAATCGCTTTCAACCGCCAGTGCAGGCGACGCCCGGTTTCGATGGGACGCTTTCCTACTGCGACTGAGGCGGCGTATCAATGATTATTACCAACCAACATCGCAAGGCCAACCGGGAAGCATGACTATCTGTTTCCCTCGCGATTAATCTTAACCAAATAAAACAGGAAATACTATCCCCAGTTGTCCAGCCCGATTGAAGCCGCCACCTTAGAGAAGGGCACCACTAAACTTAATTTGTTTTTCAACGATTCCCCCATCCTTAAGCTTCCGAGGTGCGGTGGTGACGAATATTACCGCTGCAATGATCAGCAGATTTACTATTAAGACTACACAGTCTCCGTAGACTACCAGCGATTCTCAAAAACCGTCCCGGCAAAAAGCATGTATAGACTACACAGTCTGCGGAGACTACACAGCAAAATATTCCTCTCGTCCGGCATATCGGACCACAAATAAATGTATTGCGTCAAGAATCTCCCTTTCGCATTGAAAATCGCTTCGCTGTATAACGCTTTCAGAGAGGCGACATTTTTGAAAGCGGGCAAAGTATGGTTCGGGTCGCAATCGTTTCACCACAGTCCGTTTTTTGCAAAAGAACGATATATGAAAGTCTGGCGCGATTCTACAAATCGATGTCTATGACCGGAAGTGCCGTTTTAGGGTACCAACCCGGGTTCTCTAGTGCCTCAAGAGCCATCAAAAAGTTCCCCAAAACCTCCTCAGCGTCCCTCTGAGGCGGATCGACGGCAACGTAGACGAATTCGGGCTCGTTGTTAGTCTGTGTAGTCTCCATAGTCTGTGTAGACTGAGTGTTTTTTATTTCCGCCCCTTGGGCCGCATTTTCGATCTACCATCTGTTGTGAGCGCTTCGTCATACGCCGCCAACAGCGCCGGACCGGTTTTTGCGGCACGGAGTACGGCCTTTACCACCAAGCTGTCGTTGATCCTTTTCCGGTGGGGTGCTATCCATACCGCCAATTCACGGATCAACTTCTCATCTTCCACGTGCAGCCAAAATTGAACGGCTTTTCCGCGCCGCCCTTTGGGCGTCGGTCGCGCCGATGTCTGCGTCCTTGGTTCCGGGCGTTCATTAGTGCGCGTCGGGGGTGGGGGAGTAGCTGTTTTCGCGACCGCAGGCGTCGCCGAGGGGGTTCTTTGCCCTAATAGGCGGAGAAGATCTTGTGCTTTTTTGTTGCGTTCCATGAGAATAATATGTTGTCTACTCAGTCTCGACAGACTGTGTTGTCTCGGTAGTCTGTGGAGTCTCCAACTGCGGGGTAACCAGGGACATCAACGAAACCGCCAAATGGAGGACTTCCTCGCGCGCGGCGGCATCGAGCGCAATCCATCCCTGGCCGATGGCATGTTGATAGCATTCGCGGGCAGTCAGATGGACCGGCATCACCTGGGCGGTGATCTGGCGAGCGCCGTCGTCGATCAGCTTGCCGAGGATCGTGTTCTTCCGCACTTTATTAAAGAGAACGCGAACGGTTGTGTCCGACGCTTTCGATTTGACGAACTGTACCGCTTCGTCGGCTTCCCAGAGATCCGCCGGAGAAGGGGACGTTACCACAATTGCAAGGTCAGCTGATCGGACCGCAGCAGCTGTTGCTGGGTGCTCAAGATTTGGCGGCGTATCGAAAATGAGAATGTCGTAAGTGCCATTCGGCTCAGCGCGGTGTCCATCGATGAAAGCTAGCGCCTTATTGCTCGTGCCTTGCGCATCCCAATCCTGAATAGCGACTGACTTTCCGGCCTTGGTGAACGCTTCGTACAACAGCAGCGAAACCGTGCTCTTGCCGACGCCTCCTTTTTTTGCGAGAACGGTGATGGTCATGAAGAGGGGATCGCGTTAACTATATTCGAGTCTGTGTAGTCTGTCTAGACCGTGGATCTCATTATCTGAGGCAGCTTACAGATGGTGTCCCAGCCAAAGTGCATTCCGTTGGTCGAAACTGCCACAGCTTTCTTAAAAGAACTCAAGACCGATAGTGTCTATCCTCTCATCGAAGCGATTACTCACTCGATGGAGAAGCACTTTTACTTCCAAAGTTGGGCGGTCTTCAGGATCGAATCGAGTAAAACGAAGCTGCCGCGCGGAGGTTACTTATCGGTATCGCGCTGCCGACCGATCCCGATACAATGGAGTTGGAGTATCTCTTCAGTGGTCAATGCGTCAAAACAGGAAGAAGTTGAAGGATTCTGGAATTCGCTTTGCGAAGAATTGAAAGCGGGAGTGGAAGGGATGAAGCCTCGATTTCCTGATTTGCAATGGGAATTCGCCAACGGTAACAACTTTCAAGTTCGGAAAGCCGCGTTCACGATTCTTCAAATCGTGCTTAGCGGAAAGACGGTAGAGAGGACTTTTTTTAGCCCCACTACCAAGCCTTCCAAGCGAGAAATATGGTCGTTTGAAAACACCGACAAAGGTCTCACCCTTGGGGGTGACATCGTTGATCAAGCCGCAGCGTCGTTGTTAAAGGCATTAGCCGAGTATCTCCACGGAACCAGTTGACGTGCCTCAGCAGTCTTGGTTGCGCAGTCGATTCAATCGTCCTCGCCGCGTTCGTCGGGGTCAGCACGTGGCACTTCCTTCCCATCTTCCGTCACATCATAAATCTCATTCTCTTCCGAAAATACGTGGCTGATGTTCGTCACTGTGCGGAGACCACAGCTAACGAGTGAACTTGTCACGGTGAGTGAGACACCGAGTTAAGAGAGTGGTAACCGTTCGATGATAAAAGATTTCGTTCGGCAGGGCAACGGAATTAATCTGGAGTTGCCGGTGAAGCAGAGACGGGCACTGCTGGCGAGCAACCCGTTGAGGAATAGCCGGCCGGAACTCATCGCGGACGATGGGCAGGGCATGTTCTTTCCGGCATGTCCTATACCTTGGCACCGGCCCGACCGGGAAGCGGGAGAGCGGGCCAGGGGTAACCAGATGTGATGACACATCGGACCGATAGATTCCGCCATGCCTTAAAAAACGCATTGTGAGGGCGCGCCCATAACAAGGAAACTCCAGTGCGATGCGTTGGATCTCGTCCCGCAAATCTAAATCCTCGTCTGGCAGCGCAGACTCCGGATCATGCCGGTAGAATCCACCTTTCGTTCCAGTTGCGCAATCCGGCTGTCCTCCCAGCGCTTCTTCCCGCCACCCGGAAATGCGTTCCCGGGACCCTGCCGGAATTCTTGCCGCCAGCGGTGCAGCATATTCACGTTTACTTCAAATGCCCGCGCTACCTCCGCTATCGAGGGGGCAAATATGGGATGGACGAAGTTGCAAAACAAAAGCGAAACGAAATCCATAAGAAACTAACAGCGCAACTTCGAGCAAAAAAAGCTGGCGTAAAGCCTTCGCCGATGGATGATAAGAACCGCTAGCTTTCACCAGTGGCATCACTCGCAGCACTACCGAGAATAAAAGGAGTGCCCGTCAATCCTCCGCACTTGGTAGTCAAAGTCAAAATCTGGAGGCACCGACGCGAAAATAAACAAACACTAAATCAAAATCCGCTCGACTTCATTATGTTTAATATCACCGCGATGTCGATGTCCGCTCGATCTCCCACGCGAACCTCAACAATAGCGTTCAGCGATCATTATAGAAATACACGCAAGGCCGATTGAGCTTGTAATCAAATCCTAGCTCCAATCGGTGCAGTGGAATCGCTTGCAATGTTTCCTGACTGGGAGATCGGAGAACATGTCGAAGGGTAACGTAGTGAGCATTACATCCTGAAACATACACGGGATTAGACGCATAATTTTCCTGGTAACCCTGTGCTGTGGGAAGGAGGGTGCTAAGAGTGATTTCCTTATTCTTCCATTGCAACAATTCGCGAGTTTTGCTGTTGCGTTGCGCGACCAATTCCTCAAACTGTGCTTCAGAAGCGTCGACGGTTTGAGTTCCCAGCCGAATGTATGCCTTCCCGGCAAAGTGTGGCCGTTCGGAACTGCCAGGGACAATGACGGCCAGGCAATATTTCCCGCCGTGATGCAAAGCGCGAGGGAGCGTGTAGACGGGTGGCCAAACACGATCTTTAATGAAATCGGAGAACGACTTCATAGTTGCTTCGGCGTCAACGCCATCAGCAATTACCCCGGAATCATCAACGCCGATGAAGAGTACCGCCGGATAGCCAATGGGTGTTGAATTGGCAAAGGCAACGACGGCCTGAAGCCAATCTCCTCTTTGGTTCTTCGGTTTTCTTTCAACG
>CAVYUL010000004.1:0-27293 GCA_963771405.1 Bryobacterales bacterium | reverse complement strand
GACTGGTGCCCGGAAAAGAATCTCTGGCCAGTGCCGGCGTGGCCGTGACGAAAGATGGAAGATATGCGGGCGTGGCGAATCTCTATAATGACTCGCTTACTCTAGTCGACTTGGGGAAACGGACCGTGGCTGAGGAGGTGGAACTGAGGCCGGGAAAGATTCGCAGGGCGGAGGCCGGCGTGCCTGGTGGCGAATATCCATTCTGGGTGACTGCGAAAGGCAATGACGCCTTTTATGTTTCAAGTTTGCGCGATCGCGAAATCGTGGAAGTGAAAATAGGCGAAAAGCCGGCCGTCGTAAATCGCATCCCTATAGGCGGGAACCCGAACAAGATGATTTTAAATCGGGACGAATCGAAATTGTTTGTTGCGGCGGACAACAGCGATAGCATCACCGTGATTGAGACTCAGAGCCACAAAGTTTTGGAAAAGATTTTGACCACAGCACCGGACTGGCTATTGAAAAATCCCAAGGGCTACACGGGCAGCGCGCCGAATGGGCTTGCGCTTTCGCATGATGAGAAGACGTTGTACGTGACGAACGGTGGATCAAATTCGGTGGCGGTGGTCAAACTCGGAGAGAATTCAAAAGTGGTTGGTTTGATTCCAACGGGCTGGTCGCCGAACGCGGTAAGCGTGAGCGCGGATGACCGGCGGATTTACGTTGTGAACGGCAAAAGCGTGCCGGGGCCGAATCGGGATTTTCACGCAGCGAGCAAGCGCGCGAACCAAAAACCCGGACAGGGTTTAGAACTGAGCGGCAACAATCAGTACATTTATCAATTGGAGAAGGCTGGTTTCCTCACGCTCCCAGTACCGGGGACGGAAGAGCTTGAACATCTAACGCGCATTGTTGGTGCGAACAACGATTTTGCGATGGCGGAGAATCCGGCGGATGAAAAAATGATGGCAGGTCTCCATCAGCGGATCAAGCACATCATTTACATCATCAAAGAGAATCGAACTTACGATCAAATCCTGGGCGATTTGCCGAAGGGAAACGGCGACAAGAACCTCACCGAATTTGGCGCGAGCATCACGCCGAATTTTCACCGCATTGCTTCAGAGTTTGTGGATTTGGACAACTTCCTGAATTCGGGCGAAGTGAGCGGCGATGGATGGCCGTGGAGTACTTCGGGGCGCGAATCGGATTTTGGCGTGAAGGCGAATGCGGTTGGTTATGCCGGGCGCGGAACGCAGTACGAATTCGAAGGAACGAACCGGGATATCAACATTGGTCTGGCGACGCTGCAAGAACGGAGGGAAGCAAATCCGGCGACACCGGACGATCCCGATTTGTTGCCTGGGACCGCAAATGTGGCAGAGCCTGACGGTCCGAAGGATGCGGCGCCGGGCAAGGGCTACATTTGGGACGCCGTGCTGCGAGCAGGTTTGACGTTCCGTGAATATGGGGCGATGAGCGATATGGCGGCGGAAGCGCCGCGCGAACCCTATCCGTTCAAAGCCAAAGTGAAGATGCAGCGGCCTTCCAATCCGGAATTGTACAAATACGGCGATCATTATTACCGAGGCTTCGATCCCGGGTATCCGGATTTTTATCGCGAAGCCGAATGGGAGCGCGAGTTCGCGGAGTATGAGGCGCAAGGAAATTTGCCCGCGTTTGAATTGGTGCAACTGTGCACGGATCACATGGGCAGTTTCGATACGGCAATTTCCGGCGTCAACACACCTGAACGGCAACAAGCAGATAACGATTACGCGGTAGGGCGGCTGGTGGATCGGGTGGCGCATAGCCGCTACGCCAGCGATACACTTATTTTCGTGATTGAGGACGACTCGCAAGATGGGCCTGATCATGTGGATGCGCATCGGACGACGGCGTACGTGGTTGGGCCGTATGTGAAACACGGTGCTGTGGTCTCGAGGTATTACACCACCGTTGCGATGATTCGAACCATGGAAGATGTCTTGGGGCTGGAGCACTTGAACTTGAATACGGCTACCACACGGCCGATGACTGACGTGTTTGATCTTGCTCAAAAAGAATGGACTTTTCAAGCGAAGCCTTCTTCCGTGCTGGCCGCCACACGATTGCCTCTAAGCGCCGAGGCGCGGCAGTCGGCGTTAGCGGCGCCGCCGGTGAAAATTGCACATCCAGCCGGTTACTGGGCGCGCAAGACGAAGGGGTTTGACTTGAGCGGGGAAGATCGCATTGATGCAGAAGCCTTCAACCGGATCATTTGGGAAGGGTTAAAGAGCACGCCGTATCCCGGGACGTCGAATTAGCCTGGAGCCAGGCGCGGCAGAATGAACGCGGCTACAGCGCCGGCGATAGCGAACCCGACGATTTCTGTAAACATATAACTCACTGTGTAGCTTGCGGGGAAGCCGTACCAGTTCCAGTAGGAAATATTGGTGACCATGGCGGCGAGCAGGCCAATGAGCGTCACGAAACCGATGCGCCCCGCGATGCTCATGATTTGCGTTTGTGCCAGCATCCAAATCGCCAGCGCGGCTTCGATCAATTCCGAAAGGAGCTCGACGATCAAGCGTTGCGGGGTGATCGATTGCGCGCCGGGGGGATTATAGATGAGAAGCCCCGACGGATTAGAGACGAGTTTCGCATCGTACATTTTCATGGCGTCGTCGCGCTGGCTGGAGCTATCGCCCGGACGCCAGCCGATAGAAGGAAAGTGGTACATCCCTGGGCTGTTTCCCAGTGACGCGTGCAGCGAATCAAGAACGGTTTGTTCATCGTGATTGATTTCGCCGATACCAATGCTCGCGAGCGGAAGAACCATGTGCGCTACAGCCGCCCAGAAATACATGGCAATGCCACCTGCCAAAGCGGCGAAGACGACACGGTTCTTGTTCATGGCAGTCCAGCTTATCAAAAAGAAAGCCGAACTCCCCAGATCTCTATTTGCTAAGCCCTACGGCGTTATTGGTCGCCCAAGTCTTAGCGTGATACGT
Organism: Bryobacterales bacterium; assembly: GCA_963771405.1. Taxonomy (GTDB): domain Bacteria; phylum Acidobacteriota; class Terriglobia; order Bryobacterales; family Bryobacteraceae; genus Bog-105. Next base: position 24,360 of record CAVYUL010000004.1, on the reverse strand, counting down.
CCACCCGCGGGTACCATAGTCGCTGAACGTAAGAATGAGCAGAATGCTTAGGAACACCAAGCCGGTGACGCAAAAGAGCTTTGTCAATTGCGAGGTGAAGCGAACGCCCATGAAGATCCACGCGACGAGCGAGGCTTTCGTGCAGGCGATTGCCATGGCAACGATGATATTCAGTTCGCCGAGGTTAATGGTCGCTACCCAGGCGGTCAGGAAGGTGAAGAAAATCAGCGTCAGGAAGACGCTAACCAGTGCGCGCACCGTCGGAATGTGGGTATGCGAAGCAATGCTGCCGTCGTTTTCGTGGGTGTTCATAGTCGTTACCAGTGCCAATGGCCGATGAGATAGAGAAGCGGGAACAGGAAAATCCAGACGATATCAACGAAGTGCCAATAGAGGCCAATGATTTCGACTGGCGCGAAATATTTCGCGTGATAGTGATTTCGCGAAGCCATGATGATGAGGAACGTGAGTAATCCCACGCCCACGATCATGTGCAAGGCGTGCATGCCGGTCATACAAAAATAAAGGAAGAACAGAATCTGAGCGTTGTGAAAATATTCGGGCCGGAGCAAGTCCGGATGGAAGTTGGGGCCGGGAATCAGATGTTCAACGTACTTCGCGTGATATTCGAACGCCTTGACGATCAAAAATATGGAACCGAAAATCAGCGTACCGATCAAGTACATGATCAGGTCTTTTTTCTTGCTCAACTGAGCCGAGCGGACGGCCATGGCCATAGTCAGCGAGCTGCAGATCAGTACCGCGGTATTGGCCGCGCCGATCTTCACATTCATGAATTCGCTGGTGGCGGCAAAGGCCTCGGGGTACATGGTGCGGTAAACCGCATACGCCGCGAACATGCCGCCGAAGAAAATGACTTCGGTAATTAGGAACACCCACATGCCGAGAACATCGGCATCCATCTGCTGGGCGGCATTGACGAAATGGTGTTTAACGTTTTCGCCGAGTTCCGCGCCTTGACCGTGACTATCGTGAACTAAAGTGTCAGCCAACGTGTTGTTCCTCCCAGGGACCGTAATTGTATGCTTCTTCTGTCACGGTCGGGGTTTCCTCAAAATTAAATGTTGTAGGTGGCGATTGGATCTCCCATTCGAGACCCTTGGCCTGCCATGGATTAGGACCGACTTTGGGCCCGTAGAACCAGGACCACGTCAGGTAAATCATGGGAATAAAGAATGCAGTTCCAAGAATGGTTGCGCCGGCGGATGAGAGTACGTTCAGGGTTTGGAACTCAGGCGGATAAGCAGCATAGCGTCGCGGCATGCCGAGGTAACCCAGAACGAACTGCGGCAAAAATGTCAGATTGAAGCCGGCGAAGATCAGCAAGGCAGCAAATTTTGCCCAAGCTTCTGAATACATGCGGCCCGTCATTTTAGGCCACCAGAAGTGCAGGCCCGCCAGGAAAGCGACAACCATGCCGCCGACCATGACGAAGTGAAAGTGCGCAACCACGAAATAGGTACCGTGCAGGGCGACGTCGGTCGCCATGGTGGAGAGGTATAAGCCAGTCAAGCCGCCGATGGTGAACAAGCCGATGAAGGCAAAAGCGTAGAGCATTGGGCTTTCGAAAACCACGGAGCCTTTATACATGGTTGCGGTCCAGTTGAAAACCTTGACGGCGGAAGGGACAGCCACAAAGAAGGTGAGGAACGAGAAAACCAAGCCAGTGTAGACGCTCTGACCGGTGATGAACATATGGTGGCCCCAAACCAGGAAGCCCAGAACGGCAATACCCATGCTGGAGGCGGCAATGAATTCATAGCCGAACGGACGTTTGCGCGCGAAGCAAGCCACCACTTCACTGATTACGCCCATGCCGGGGAGAATCATGATGTACACCGCGGGATGCGAATAGAACCAGAAGATGTGCTGGAAGAGGATTGGGTCGCCGCCAACGTTTGGATCGAAAACGCCGACGTGCATTACGCGTTCCACCCCGATGAGCACCAACGCAATGGCTACAGACGGTGTTCCGAGAATTTGGATCAAACCGGTGGCGTAGTGGGCCCAGATGAACAGGGGCATCCGCATCCAGGTCATGCCCGGCGCGCGCATTTTGTGCACTGTGACGATGAAGTTGATACCAGTGGTGATGGAAGAAAAGCCGGCAATGAAGCCGCCAGCTGCGGCTGCCAACACATACGAGTTTGAATAGGTGGTGCTATAGGGAGCGTAGAAGGTCCAGCCGGTATCGACACCGCCGCGTATGACGGCGAAGACGGCAAATACCGCCCCCACGACGTAGAGATACCAACTCAAGAGGTTGACGCGCGGGAAGGCCAAGTCTTTGGCTCCGATCATGATCGGAAGCAGAAAATTGCCGAGCGTTGCTGGGATGGATGGGATCAGGAAGAAGAAAATCATCACCACGCCGTGCATAGTGAAGAGGCGGTTGTAGGTCTCGGGCGAAAAAATCCCGTTTGGCTGAGTAAGGTGCAGCCTCACCAGCATGGCGAATGCGCCGCCGACGATGAACATGATGGTGATCGAAAAGAGGTAGAGCAGGGCGATGCGCTTGTGGTCGGTGGTCAGCAGCCAGCTTGCCCAGCCGTGCTTGACGTTCAAGTAATTGACCGGTTCTTCCGCCTCTGCTTCAGGTGATGTTGGTTGGTATGTAGTGGCCATTAATCTCTTCTCCTACCTTTACTGCTGGGGTGGTGCGGCGGGTGCTGCCGCTGCCGCCTGCCTTACCACCGGGATTGCTTTCTTAGCCGGAGCAGGCGCTGGTTGTGTTCCCGTAGGCGCTGGGGTGGTGGTGTTAGCCGTGAGCGATTTGATATATGCGATCAGCTGAATCACATTTTCTTCGCTCAACTGCCCTTGGAAATTGGGCATGACGTTCGCGTCGAAGCCATTCACAATTTTGGCGTTGGGCTGCAGGATAGACTCCCGAAGATAAGCGTCATCGGCGATCACGGTGCGCCCGTCGTTCAGTTGGACAGGCTTCATGTAGATATTCCTCAGTATCGGACAGCGTCCTTGCTCATTCAACAAATGGCAGGTGGAACAACCGTTCTGCTCGAACAGCGCCTTGCCCTGTTCAGCCAACGTTCCGCCGCCGCCTCCGCCGCTTTCCCAAGTGTTGTACTCCGCTTGGTCCATCACATCCACATAGCCAATCATCTGTGAGTGACGGTCGCCGCAATATTCAGTGCAGAAGATTGGATACCGCCCAGTTTTGTTGGCGCGGAACCAAAGCGCGTCATAGTGGCCTGGCACCACGTCGTGGCGGACGCGGAAGGCCGGCATGGAGAAGCTATGAATAACGTCTTCGGAAGCCATAGTTAGTTTGATAGCCTTGCCGATCGGCACATGCAAGGTGTTGATTTCGCGCTGCCCGTCTGGATATTGCATCTTCCACATCCACTGTTTGCCCACGACGAAAATTTCTTGGGCGTCTTTAGGCGGGTTTTGTGAATCAAAGAACAGCGTCGCGCCCCACCAGAACATAATAAGCATCACAAGGAAGGGAATGATGGACCAAGTGACTTCGAGCGTATTGTTTCCGTGTACCGGAGTGGGGTCCACGCCTGGTTTTCTGCGGTATTTTACAGCGAAGCCGATGACGCCGATGAAGATCAAAACCGTCATTACCAGCGAGACGGCGCATATAAACCACCACAGCAGGTCAATATCGCCGGCCTCTTTTGAGGCGATAGGGGCGACAAACGGAAGGTCCGCCAGAAAATGCAGATTAGCCCACATGAGGCACCCTCTTCCCAGTCATTGCAGATTGCTCTCTTTTCTCTTGTCTCATGAAAACGAAAATGAAACCGCCTAAGGTGAAGACCGTCAAAGCCGCTCCCAATTGCAAAACGTGCGTAATCGCCAGAGTGTACTTGCCTGTCGCCGGGTCGTAATGGAAACAGAACAAAAGAATGTAATCGGCCGGCGTTCCAATCTTGTGTTTTGAAGCCTCAACCAATGCCATGCGCAGATCGGGCGAAGCGTAAGCGATTCCGTAAAAATAGCGCGAGAGTTTGCCGTCGGGCGTGGCCACCATGATGCCGGCCGCGTGCGCGAACTGTTGGGTGCGCGAATCCCAGACGTACTTCCAGCCCACAGCGTCGGTCAGTTGCTTGATTGCAGCTTCGGAGCCTGTGAGGAAATGGAAGCCTTCGCCAAAACCAGCCTGGTTAAACTCCTTGGCGTAACGCGCTTTCTGTTCCTGAGCCTCGGCAGGCGTGTCCTGCGGGTCGAAGCTCACCACCAGGACGTTATAATCGGTTCCCGGCTTCATGGGCAGACGCGCCAAGGCGTGCACCGTTTCCGTCACGCTCATCGGACAAACGCTGCGGCAGCGGAAATACACCAGCGACAACAAAACCGGCTTGTCTCCAAAGTAGGTCCGCAAAGGTTGAGCTGCGCCTGCTTCGTCTTTGAAAACCAAGTCGAGAGGGATCTGCGCATTGAGCTTCTGCTGGAGATCCACGCCGCGCGTGATGGCGGGACGCGCATATTGCGCCTCCACTGCCACTGCGGCGAGCAGGCCTGCCAGCAAAGCCCAAGGAATACAGCTACTGCGCATTTTTGCGAATTTCTCCTTGAATCTGGGGTCGCGCACCGCCGCCCACAGACTGACCATTCTCGTGCGAAAACTCGATCCCTTGACCGCCGGGGTTGTTCAATCCGCGCGGCGCATCGGGCGCGACTTTCAGGCGCGAGAGCGCTTCGGTCATGGCCGCGGCGATCGGAATGTGCATCCTGCCGAATTTATCGCGGCCGCTGAAGTTGAGTTCCTGATTTTCCGTGGCTCTCATTTCGGGAAGATCTTCCCAGGGATGGATCTGCACTTGCGGGGCCGGCGGGATGATGCGATCGGGCGCTAGAGCGCTAATGGAAGCACCCACTGGGTGTTCGGCTTGGAAATATTTCTGCAAGACTAACATCAACACAAAACCAAGGGCGGTGAGGGCCGCTATAATCAGCAACGACCAGACGATGATGTTCACCTTGGCATCACGCGCTTCGTAAGCAATGCCGTCGTGGCCAAAAACGGGTTCGGAAGGGTGGGGCTCGTTTGAATGGTCGCTCATGCTATTACCTCTTGCGGCAGCGACGGACTTACCCGCGGATCTTTGAGCGGGAGCAGCGGCCGTTTTCTCAGCTGTGAAATGTAGTAGTACACCCAAACTCCCCCAATCCCAAAGAACGCAGCGGCATCGGTCCAGAAGATCGTGAAGTGCGTGCTCGCATGCAGGGAGGAACTTGCGCTCGAACTGCGGAAGGGCGGCTCGATCAACCAGAACGAGTGGACCGCATTGACAATCAACACAAAGATGCAGACCCGGATCAAACGCCGCGGATCCTTCTTTCTCGATTGAGAGAGCAGCGCGAGGAAGGGAATTGTAAACATGGTCAGCGCCACAAATGTCGCGATGGCTTTCCAGAAGCCTTGCGTGCGATCGAGATACCAAACCAATTCCAGCGGTAAGTTCGCGGGCCAGATGATGATCAACTGCGAAGCCGAGAGATAGGTCCAGAAAATGGTAAAGGCGAAAAGCAGTTTCCCTAAATCGTGCAGGATCGGCGCGTTTACGCGGCCTTGGAAGCGATCCTCTTTAGAGGTGACGATCAGCGATAGGATGCAAAGCGCGAAAGTGGCTTGCACATTGGCTATCAGCACCATGGCGCCATAAACCGTCGAGAAGAACTGGTTATCCGCCGAGAGCAGCCAATCGATATAGGCCATGGTCGCGGCCAGAACGAATACCAGAAGAGCGGGCGCGCTAAACTTGCGCATTTTCTCGCGAATCTCCGGATCGCCGGTTTGATCCTGCTCGTCTGTCCACTTATTAATGCGGAACAAGAAGAAGAAAAACAGGCCAAAGGCAATGGCGGACCGGATGATAAAACCGGGATAGTTGAGGTAGGCGGCTTTATGACGAAGGATTTCGTTTGAGTCCACGATCGATTGATTGGCCCAACCGTAGATGCTCTTGGCCCCCAAGATGAGCACCAGGAACAGAATCGCCATGAGCGGCATTGTCCGGGCGCAAGCTTCCAGATAACGGCGAATGGTGACGCCCCATTTGCCGCCCACCACGTTATTCATAAGCAGGATGCCCAAGGCGCCCATGGGAAAGCCGATCCAGAACGCAAATGCGAATAGATAGCTTTGGAAGAATTCCTTGGGATTGACGAAATAACCGGCTGCGCAGAAAAACAGGCCCGCGATGCCGATCAGGCCGGCAATCCGCTCAACGCCGGCTGCTTTGGAGCCAAGCGTAATTTCGGGAACGGCGACCTTCGCCGCGTGATCGTGAGAGCTCACTTACTTCCTCCGGCGGGGCCGCCGCCTGCTGTTTTGTTTTCGTAGCGCATGGCCACGTCCGCGGGAGCGTTCTGGCTGAGCTGCAAAGCGCGAATGTAAGCGGCAATGCGCCAGCGGTCATCCACCGTTACGCGCGAAGCGTAGCTATACATCGATCCGTAGCCGTTGGTCACCACATCGAAAAAGTGTCCGATCGGCGCTTTGAGTAAGCGGTCGTCGTGGTAACTGGGCGGTCGGCGTAAACCGCGCGCGACTATCATTCCGTGACCGTCGCCCACCCTGCCGTGGCAGGGCGAACAATAGATATTAAACCGTTCTTGACCACGCGCCATGTCGTCCTTGGTGATTTGGATCGGAATCTCCTCGACGTCCTTACCGTTTACTTTGCCCGTGTAGCGGGCTTCGTCCAAGTGCAGTTGGCCGCGGGCCACCGTGTCTTCAATTCGCGGGCGTTCGGAACGGCCATCGCCGAAAAACGTGGTTTCGGCGTAGACTTTGTAGCGCGGCTGGGTATGCATGTCATTGCGGCAGGCGCTGGCGAAGACCAGCAACCCGGCAAGCAGAGCAGCTTGAGCCCAGCGGTTATTCCGGCACATAATTAATCTCCGTTCCGCCCAGAGACTTCATGAAATCCAGCGTGGCTTGAGGTTCAAACTTAGGATCTTCGGACTCGATGCACAGGAAAAATTTATCCACCGATGCGTGCTCAAAGCGGGGAACATTGAAAACGGGATGGTACGGCTTAGGCAGGCCGTTCATCGCCAGCATGCTGAACAAAGCGGTAAGGGCGGAGAAAAGAATCATGCATTCGAAAGTGATAGGGATGTAAGCGGGCCAGCTATTTAATGGCCGGCCGCCCACATTATGCGGATACGCGACAACCGTGATCCACTCGAGTAGTCCCAGGCCGAAGCAGACGCCCGTGCAACCGCCGATGAGGACGGCCAGCGCCACCTTGTTTTTCTTAAAACCAATGGCTTCGGCCAAGCCTTCCACTGGCATGGGCGCGTAGGCATCCATTTTCCGGTACCCTTCGGCGTATGCCTGCTCACACGCGGTAATGAGCTCTTCCGGCGTATCGAACTCGATCAAGGCTCCGTAGAGCCCTTCATAGCGTTTTGTGCTGATCGCCTGGCTCATGCGTGTTCCTCCACTTCTTTGTGTAAATCGTGATGCACTTGCTCGCGGACTTCAAAGATGGAAATCGAAGGGAGGGCGCGCACAAACAGGAAGATGAGCATCATAAAGAAACCGAGGGTGCCGGCGTAGGTCATAATGTCCCACTTGGTTGGTATGTAGATTCCCCACGAAGAGGGCAAGAAGTCGCGGTGCAGCGTGACAACGATTACGAATCGCTCCAGCCACATACCGATGTTCACGACGATTGAAATGGCCCAAACCATGCTCAGGTTATGGCGCACCTTCTGCGACCACAACAGCTGTGGAATCAGAATATTGCAAAGAATCAGCAGAATATAGGTGAAGCCATAGGGTCCGAAAATCCGGTTGTAGTACATGAAGGATTCATACTTGTCCCCGCTGTACCAGGCGAAGAACGCTTCCATGCCGTATCCATAGGCGACGATCAGTCCGACACCGAGCATCAATTTAGAAGCAGCTTCAATCGTACGCATGGTGATCAGGTCGCGCATGTTGTACCAGGCGCGCAAGGGAATAATGAGCGTCAGCACCATGGCGAAGCCGGAGTAAACCGCGCCTGCGACGAAGTAGGGCGGGAAGATCGTCGTGTGCCAGCCGGGTAATTGGCTCACGGCGAAGTCGAAGCTAACGATGGTGTGCACGGAAAGCACCAGCGGTGTTGATAAACCGGCCAAAAGCAAGTAGGCTTTCTGATAACGGTGCCAGTGAATCGCTGATCCACGCCAACCAAGCGCTAGGACGCCGTAGATTTTGCGCTGCCATAGGTTGGGCGCCGTATCGCGCAAGCTGGCTAAGTCGGGAATCAGACCGATATACCAGAAAACCAGGGAAACCGTTCCGTAAGTGGAAACCGCAAAAACGTCCCATTCGAGCGGGCTGCGCGGTTGCGGCCAGAGCCACATGGAATTGGGGTAGGGAAGCAGCCAATAGAACAACCAGGGACGCCCAAGGTGCAGAATTGGGAACATGCCGGCGCAAGCCACGGCGAACAGCGTCATGGCTTCGGAGAAGCGGTTGATCGAAGTTCGCCAGTCCTGTTTAAGCAAGAACAAGATGGCCGAAATAAGCGTGCCGGCGTGGCCGATACCAATCCACCAGACGAAGTTGATAATGGCAAAGCCCCAAGCGATGGGGATGTTCAAGCCCCAGATGCCAACACCGCGCATGAACAGCATATAGACTGCCAGGAAAAGGACGTTTACAAAACAGAAGGAGAAGAATGCTCCGACCAACCATTTTTTGGGAGCATTTTTCCATGGCAAATAAACGACGCCGGCGATGCGGTCAGTGGCCGAGGTGTAGTCGTGGTGGCCGCCTAATACGACTTTTGCTCCCGGATCCGGAATCACTTCGGCCGGCAGCTGATAGTTGTTTTCGTTAACCTTCGTGATTTGATCCAAGCTGACCTCTTAGCGCCTCGTTGGAATTTCGAACATAACCTAGAAAAGTGGTCCTCGGACGGGTGTTCAAATCGTCCAGCAGGTTGTAATTCCGCTTCGATGCCGCCGACTTGGCAACCAAACTGTTCGGGTCGTTCAGATCGCCGAACTTGATGGCTTGGGTCGGGCAGACTTGCTGACAGGCGGTGAGAATTTCACCGTCCACAATCTTGCGGTTGTTTTCTTTTTCCGCCTTGATTTTGACTTCCTGAATGCGCTGCACGCAATAAGAGCACTTTTCCATCACGCCGCGGCTGCGCACCGTAACGTCCGGATTGCGCATGCCCTTCAAACTTTCCGTATTCCAGTCGGAGTACAGATAGAAGTTGAAGCGGCGCACTTTGTACGGGCAGTTGTTTGAGCAATAACGAGTGCCGACGCAGCGGTTATAAACCATCTGGTTGAGGCCTTCTTTGCTATGCACCGTAGCCGCCACCGGGCAGACAATTTCGCAGTGCGCTTCTTCGCACTGCATGCAGGGCACGGGCTGATTATAGGTGTCGGGTTCGTCGAGCCCGCCATTGCCCGAATAGTAACGGTCAATCCGGATCCAGTGCATGTGGCGGCCGCGCTGTACCTGATCTTTGCCAACCACCGCGATATTGTTTTCGGCTTGGCAGGCAATCGAGCAAGCGCTACAGCCCGTGCAGATATTCAAGTCGATGGTCATGCCCCACTTGTGATCGGGATACTTCCACTCGTTGGGGTAGAGCGTTACGTCGGCCGGTAGCGGCTTTTCGACTTCGGTTGGGAAGTTCGGGTGTTTTTGGAACTCGGTGAATTCGGCGGCGCGGACCGGTTCACGATCCTCCATCGTTTGCGTACGCTGCGTGTTGGCGATGGTCATACTGCCGCCCGCCTTCACAACTGCACCGGCGGCGATAAAGGGCGATGCGTCATCTTGAATCAGATAAGCGTCATAGCCGATCTTGTTGCCAACGCGTCCAGAGAGCGTTCGGCCATAACCGAAGAACAGCGCGACCGATCCTTGCGCTTGATTGGGCATTATCCAAGCCGGTCCCATCACGCTCCGGTCTCTCACCGTGACTTTTAAGAAGTCGCCGTTGCTCACGCCCAACTTTTCTGCGTCGCTGGGACGAATCAGAACCAAATTGTCCCAGGTAGTTTTGGTCTGCGGCTTGGGCAACTCTTGCATCCAAGCGTTATTCGAGTACTTGCCATCGAGGATAGTGGGATCGGGACGCAGAGTCACTTCCCAGTCACTCGTCTCAGCGGTTGGCAACGGCGGCAACGTAATGCCAGCCGGCGGATTCAAAACGGCGGCGGCACTACCGGCCACTACCCCGTTGTGCAGCGACGTCTGCCAGAAAGCGTCGAAACCGTTTGGGTTCGTGCTCTGCCAATAGCTTTTTACGATATCGTGCGGCGTGGCGTCCGGCTTGCCTAACAGCACGCTCAGCACTTCATGGGCGGAACGGCCTTTGTAAAGCGGTTCGACCAACGGCTGGATGATCGTCGCTGTGCCGTCAAAAGCCCGCGCGTCCGACCACGATTCGAGATAGTGCAGCGACGGAATGTGCCAGTGCGACCAGCGCGAGGTCTCGTCGAAATAATGCCCTAGGCGTACAACCAGCCGCGCTTTGCGGAGCGCGGCTTCAAAGTTCAACGACGCAGGGGCCGTGTAGAGCGGGTTGGCGTCGAAAATCAAAAGCGTTTCGATGTGGCCGCCATTCAAGTCCGCGGCGAGATCTTCAATCGAATGGGTCTCTGGAATTGCCGATTCCTGAACTTTTACTGTAGTTCCGATATTGCCAAGCGCGGCGTTGATCGCATAGGCGGCCAAGTGAACGCTTTCGGGTTGGAAGTCGCCCGGCACCACCACGCAGCGGCCGCCGTGGCTCTTCAAATCTTCGGCCACCTTGGCCAACCAATCCGGTGCATTTCCTGCGACATCCGGCGCGGCAACACCCAGAGCCTTGGCTAGTTGATATGCAATGCCCGCGATGGCGCCGCTCTTGACAGGGAAGCGATGATCGGCAATCGAACCGCTCGCTGAGGGCGATGATTCGATCGCATAGAACCGAACCGGCGTCTGCCCGTTATCCACTGCGCGCTTGGCGGCAAACTCGCGCGCATATTTTAATGTGGCTGGGCCGCTATTCAGAAAATCGCTTTCCAGGCCAACCACGACATCCGCTTGCGAAAAATCGTAGCTGATAAACGCTTCGCGGCCGGCAATCTTCTTGGCTGCGCTTGCCACCGCCGGATTTGTGCCTGGCTCATGCGTGTACCATTTTGTGTTCGGCCACTGCGCGAGCAAAGCGTTGATTTGGCTGATCAACGTAGGCGAGGTGGTTGTGCCCATGAGGATAGCGAAGCCCTCGCCTTTGCGCGAACCAATTGCCTGCGCTTCTGTGCTCAGCGCGCCCGTGAATTGGCCCCACGTAGATAGGCTGCCGCGGTAGAGAATTGCTTCCGAGCGGTCGGGATCGTACAGATCGAGAAGCGAACCCTGCTCAAAGATAGTGGTCGACCCCAAACTCGCCGGATGATCGGGATTGCCTTCCACTTTGGTCGGCCGGTACATGTGGCTTTCCACCAGGACGCCGCGCGCGTATCCTCCGCTGGTGTGCGCCGTCGCGAAGAACATGGGCTCGCCGGGAATGATGTTATCCGGCTGCCGCACGTAAGGCACAATTTTTTCCTGCGGCAGTTTGGTGCAAGCGGCCGCGCCGGCCATTGCCAGCGACGACGCCATCACTTTCAGCAGGCTCCGCCGGTCGACTCCTTGGGGAATCTGTCCGGACAACCCGGGAAACTCCTGTTCGACATATTCCTGCATGTCGTCGGTTTCCGCCGCCTCTTCCAGCGTGCGCCAAAATGCCGGCCCTCGCCCCGATGCGAGCTTTTCCCGCAATTCGGCAAGATCCACCTTTTTTTCAGGCTTTTCGAGCAGCGACTCTAAAGGGATGAGCGCACTCGCCTTGGGTTTTCCGTGCTCGGTCATATTTCCATTCGAATGAGAGGGCAACTGTTCTTTCATCGGTGGCACGTTGTGCAATCCGTCAACGACTGCACATGATATTCCTTCACAAGTTGAGGGCCTAGCTCGTCCTGATTTGACGGGTATTCATACGCTACGTTGAATACCTCCGACTTCGGACGGATATATTTGGCGGGGTTGCGGTGACAGTTCACGCACCAATTCATGTTGAGCGTGTTTACCTTATAAATTAACGGCATCTCTGCCACATCCCCGTGGCAGGCGGAACATCCGATGCCTTTATTGATATGGATGCTGTGATTGAAATAAACGAAATCGGGTAGCCTGTGGACGCGATTCCATTCAATCGACTTCCCGCTCGCCCAGCTATCGCGAATCGGCTGCGTCGCCTCCACGTTGTTCCAAATCTGTGAGTGGCAAGTCATGCACGTTTCGGTGGCTGGCAATCCCGCAAAGTGAGAGGTCTCGACGCTTGTGTGGCAATACCGGCAGTCAATACCGTCATCTTTCACATGATGTTTGTGACTGAAGGCGATGGGCTGTTCCGGAGCGCTTTCCACCGAGGTAATCCAGCTGCCGCGGTCTGTCAAATAGGCAATCGCAAGGGTCGACGATGCCAGCAAAACTACCAAGGAGATCGAGACCTTGGCGATAGTGTTCGAGGTCGGTCTAAAAAGTTGAGCCATACGAAGATCTACAACTTAAGGATGGTATCAGGTGATGCCCACTACCTTTCATAGAGTATAAACGAGCACCAGTAGAAATTGTGCGTTTTGGCAATAATTGTTCTCGTCCAGCAATAAATTTTGCGGTGAGCGCGATCACTTTCGGCAAAACCAGGTATTGGCTCAAACCCAGTTTTGGCTTCAGATCAAACCTACCCTAGTGCATTTTCCGACAATTGACGAAGAAGCTTTTGGGCGTAGGAAAAGATTAATCATGATTTCGGCCGCTAAAACATCGTTGCTGTGTTCGTTCTGCCGCAAACCCCAATCGGCAGTTCAAAAACTCATCGCGAGTCCCCCCGAGTCAGTCCGCGCTTACATTTGTGACGAATGTATTGCGGCCTGTTCAGCAATCGTAAAAGAAGACGTAGGGGAGGAGGTGGTCGAGTCAGGCCATCCTCTCTCGGAACATCCGCGAGCATCTGAGTTGTTCGGTCTGCTGGAGTTGTGGATCAAGCATGAATCACTTGGACAAGACGCGCTCGCAGACATCGCGCAGGTGCACTCCATCGTAGACGAGATGCTGCGCGAAACCATCGCTAAATCCTAGCTCAACTTTCCGGCGTCGCTCAGCCGAGTTTGTTACATCGGCAAAACGCAGAGCCTTCGCATCTTTACCAGTTTTAATCCGATCATCAGTACCTGAGCGTACTAATTACCAGACGGCGTATCGAAACAATAAGCGCATACGCCAATCTCACACTCAGGAGTGATCTAGTAAAAAATGATCAAAGAACATGAACTTGTCGCGGCTTTAGCAGGTCGCCGCCACTTTCTGAAGGGCATGGGCCAACTCGGGATCGGCGCCTCATTTATCGGGCTCTTAGGAGGCACTAAAACCTTTGCTGCGCTAAGTTCCGGCGCTGCAATGGACACCGCCAATCAGATATTCCAGGCGGCAGTAATTGCCGAAGACTTGGCTACCACCTTTTATTACAATGGCTTAGTCGGACCGGTAATTATGAACGCCGCATTAGCTGGACCGGGTGGCTCTGCCACGAGCGGTACAGGCAATGTTCCCAACGTCGACTATCTTCGCGCGGCGCTCAATCAAGAGATTGCGCACGCGAACTTGCTGCGGACCGTCGGCAATTTTGGTGCTGATTACACGTCCGATCCTGTGAAGACGTTCTATTTCGCGTCCGCCACGTTCTCCAATCTCAACACCTTTCTCGCCACGCTCACGGCTCTCGAAAATGCGTTTGTCGGCGCTTATTTAAACGCTATTCGTGAATTTGCTTCGCTGGCCGTGCGCACCGGAGGCGGGACCGATGGACCGTTCGGCGGTCCTTACAGCGCGGCGCAATTGGAGTGGTTCGCGGAAGTAGCGGCATCCATTATGGGAATTGAGTGCGAACATCGCGTCTTAGGCCCGGTAATTGCAAATGCCGATCAGCCCAACAACCTCTATTTTGAATCTACTGACGGACTTACCAGTGTCTACCACGGGACTGCATCCGCGGTTGCCGCACTGACGCCCTTCCTTAGCCAGCAAAACGGCACCACCGGTTACTCGCTTGCCGCCGCAGTAAATGGCGCCTCAAGCGTTGGTCTGAATTCTACCGGTAGCTATCCCGCTTACTAAGACAGCAAGAACAACAATCTACACTGGAGAAGACAAACATGAAAACTATCTCTCGCTTTTTAGCTTCTGCATTTCTTGCTGGCGCTATCGGTTCGACGGTATCTGCTGCGTCGGTGTGTCCAACCACGCCTTATACGACTTCAGATTGCAGTTTCTTGATCACGATAGGCGCGAATGGCGCTGCAACGGTCAGCATGATTGCAGGCGAATCGCCGTTTAATGGGCCAAAGACGTTTGTTGATGGCACGAGTGACCCGGGAAGTGATGGTTCGCTCGTGGGTGTGATCAATAACGATCCGAACGCTCTCATGAGCTTCACTCTGACGGGTGCCGGCGCCAACGCCGGTATTTTCGATTTCTCGTTCAACGGAATTTGCGTTTATACCAACGCCGCCTACTGTGCTACTGCGACGACAGGTTACGAAGGTCCCACCACTACCTTTAGCGACCTGCAATCCACCGTGCTCTTCGAAACCACTGAAGGCACCGTCACCTTCGGTCCGTCGCTTGCGCCGGGCTCAACCACCTATTTCTCCATTGAAGATACTGCCACCGACATTAATTCGAATGGCGGCTTGCAGGTCTCGAACATAGCCCTTGCTCCTGAGCCGGCAGGCTTCGCTCTTGCCGGAATGGGATTGGTCGTGCTTATCCTAATGCGTCGGCAGCTTGCAGGCTGACGAAAGTCGAGCTGCCTTATCCCGTGCCCGCAGGCCGAAATGCCTGCGGGCTTTTTTTGTCTACTGCTTCGTGGTGTCGGGGGTTGCGGATTGACCGGTATTCGTCGGCCGTTTCGCCGCCAGATCTTGCATCTGCGGTATTGAACTCGGATCCCACCCGCCGCCCAAAGCGAGCACCAAGGCGACGCTGGCGGACGACCTTCTCAACTCGGTTGCCACCTGCGATTCTTTGTTCGACAGCAGCGAGTTCTCCGCCGTGATAACGTTCAGATAACTATCGACGCCGGCTTTGTAGCGAATCAATGCCAGGTCAAGATAACGCTGTGAGGACTTAATCGCCGTATCCTGCTCAATAATCTCCTGCGAAAGAATACGCAACGCTGCCAGATTATCTTCCACGGATTGGAATGACGTGAGAACGGTTTGCCGGTAGTTAGCCACCGCAGCGTCATACTGCGCGACCGCTTGCTCGTTTTGCCCGCGCCGCAAGCCGCCTTCGAATAAAGTCTCGGAAAGTGTCGGACCCAACGACCAGAAACGGCTCGGCGAACTAAACCATTTGACGAAACTGTACGATTCCAAGCCGGCGCTCGCTGAGAGTGTGAGCGTGGGGAAGTAGGCCGCTCGCGCTACGCCGATCGCCGCGTTCTGTGCTTCGATCGTGCGTTCGAGAGCAGCGATATCCGGCCGTCGCTCTAACAATGTGGAGGGTACCGCCACAGGAACCGTCGGCGGATCCGGATTATACGTCCCTACTTGGATGGTCACTTGGTCCGGCGTTTTTCCAATCAGCATGGCAATTGCGTGTTCATATTGCGCCCGCGCTACGCCCAGATCGGTCGCTTCCGCCGTCGCCGTATCGAGCTGATTCTGCGCTTGCACCAAATCCTGCTCCGAATCAATGCCGGTCTTATACAGCGTTCCCGTGAGCTTTACGTTGTCGCGATAATTGCCCATGGTGTCCGTCAAAATCTTGGTCTGCATATCGGTAGCGCGCAACTCAAAGTAGTCCGTTGCCAGGTCGGTCTGAGTGGTCAGCAAAGCCGTTCCGACATCTGCGGCGCTGGCCTGCGCGAGGAACGCCTCTTCCTTGATCGTGTTGCGGATCCGATGCCAGAAATCCGGCGTGTATGAAATGTCGAAAGGCAGGCTGTAAATATTGTTGATACCGCCTCCGCCTCCCAGGGTGTTTACCGTGGTGGCTGAATTGCGTCCGTTGGAGTACGACGGCGAGACACCGATTGTAGGAAAAAGAGCGGCTCGCGCGATCACCACCGCCGCTCGCGCGGCACGGAAATTGGCCTCCGCCGCTTTCAGTGTTTGGTTTGAGATCGCTACTTGCTCTTCCAACTGGTTTAATTGTGGGTCGTTATAGATTTCCCACCATTTGGCGCGCAACTTATCGTCCGCGGGCTGGGCCAATTTCCAGCCGGTGCCGTCTTTGCCTTGCGTTTCTTTGTAAGCGTTCGGAGTCGCCGCCGGAGGCCGCACATACTTCGGTGCTGGGTTACAAGCCGCCAGCCAAAAAAGACCTATGATTGTTAAGAAATATCGTTTATGTTTCGATTTCATCGCTTACCTGAGTAATCCAGCGCCGCAAATATACGGGGCAATTTACCAACTTCACGTCCGCTGCGGCTTGTTCGGAAATATATTGAACCGCTTTCCGGTCCACTAACGTCACTTCGCTCAAATCGATGTACACTCTACGGCGCGCTTCTCTGGCCTCTCCGATCGAATGTTCCAACTCGGGGATGGCTTCCTCGCTCAACTTACCGTTGAGGCGCAGAGTCACAAAGCCCTCGGCGGGATGCTCCGCGCTCTCAATTTTGTATTGCGGCTGCAAGCGAAATTAATCTCCTGCCGCCGGTGAAGGAAACGGATGCGCGCCCGGTTCTGCGCCGCGCACTCGCTCCAGGAAACGCGCCAACCGGTCCATGTACAGGTAAATCACCGGCGTCGTGAACAGCGTTAACGCCTGGCTCACGATCAGGCCACCGACGATTGTGATGCCCAGCGGCCGCCGCATTTCGGATCCGGTACCGGTACCCAGAGCGAGCGGTAAGCCGCCCAGAAGGGCTGCCATCGTCGTCATCATGATCGGCCGGAAGCGCAGCAGACAAGCCTGGAACACTGCTTCCTTGGGCGTCTTGTGTTCGTTCCGTTCGGCCGACAGCGCGAAGTCGATCATCATGATTGCGTTCTTTTTCACCAGACCGATGAGCAGAATAATGCCGATAATGGCAATCACGCTCAAATCGTTCTTGGTAATCAGGAGCGCGAGCAAAGCGCCCACGCCGGCCGACGGCAGCGTCGAGAGAATAGTAATCGGATGGATCAGACTCTCGTAGAGGATTCCGAGCACGATATAGACCGCGCCCAGCGCCGAAGCGATGAGAATCGGCTGTGAATCGAGCGAAGCCTGAAACGCCTGCGCTGTGCCGGTGAAATTCGTGTTGATCGTGGTTGGAATGCCGGCCTCTACCGCGCGGGCGTGAATGGCGATGACAGCGTCTCCCAACGCTATGTTCGGCGCCAAGTTAAACGAGATCGTGACGGATGGAAAAACTCCGGAGTGATTCACCGTGAGCGCCGCCGTCGAAGGTCTCCTGCTGGTAAAAGCGGAGAGCGGTACGGGCGAGCCAGTGGTCGAGGGAACATAGACTTGGTTGAGGCCGTCCGGCGTTTGCCAAAAGGCCGGATCTACTTCCATGACGACGTAATACTGGTTGAGCGGTAGAAAGGTGCGGGCGATCTCCCGCTCGCCAAACGCGTCATAGAGAATGTTGTCCAGCGCGCTGGGTGTGATACCCATCCGGGCCGCCGTCGGACGATCGATCGTCAAGCCCGCTTCCAGTCCGGAGTTTTGCTGATCGCTGACGACGTCCGTGATTTCCGGCAGGCGCTTCATGATGTTGGTCATGACCGGGGCCCATTTCGTCAGGTCCTCGAGCTTGTCGCTTTGCAGCGTGTATTGATATTGCGCCGCGCTTGAGCGTCCGCCCACGCGGATGTCCTGTGCCGCCTGCAGGTAAAGCGTCACGCCGGGAATAGAGTTCAGTTGTGGTCGCAGCCGCCCAATGATTTGGTCCGCGGTCGAATGCCGTTGGGTGCCCCAAGGCTTCAGAGTGATGAAGCAGCGCCCGGTGTTCATGGTGGTGCCCCCGCCGCCGCCGCTGAACGCCTGGATGGTTTGCACGTCGGGATCTTTCTGCGCAATTCTCGATAACGCGGCGATCTTGCCCTGCATGGCCTGAAACGAAATGCTTTGGTCGCCGATGAAGTTGCCGTTCAGACGCCCGGTATCCTGCTGTGGAAAGAAGCCCTTCGGAACAATGTAGAACAGATATCCGTTAAGAGCTACCATGCCGATCGCAATCAACAAGACTATGAGCGAGTGGCCCAGCACCCAAGTGAGCATTCGCTCATAGAAGCCGATGATCGCCTGGAAGATCCGTTCTGTTTTTTGATAGAGCCAGCCGTGCTCCTCTTCGTCGCGAAGAATCCGCGCACACATGGTGGGCGTCGCGGTCAAGGACACGATCATAGACAGGACAATGGTTACCGAAAGTGTGACCGCAAACTCTCTAAACAGCCGGCCGACGATGCCGCCCATCAGGAGAATTGGTATAAATACCGCCACCAACGAAATGCTGATCGAAAGCACTGTTGGCCCGATCTCAGCCGCTCCCTTTAGCGCCGCTTCCATTCGGTTGAGGCCGCTCTCGCGATAGCGCGTGATGTTTTCAAGGACCACAATGGCGTCGTCCACCACAAACCCGCTCGATATTGTCAACGCCATGAGCGACAAATTGTCGATACTGAAGCCGAATAGATACATCACCCCGCAAGTTCCAATAATGGAAACCGGCACCGCCACGCTCGGAATCAAGGTGGCCCTGCCCTCGCGTAGAAACAGGAAGACCACCATGATGACCAGCAAAACCGAGATCGTCAACGAGCGTTCCACATCGTGCACTGAGGCCCGAATGGTGATCGTCTGGTCAAGGGTGACCGTCAGATTGATCGATGGGTCGATCGCCGCGTTCAATTGTGGCAGGGCCGCTCTAATTCCGTCGACTGTATCGATGATGTTTGCGCCCGGCTGACGGAAGATAATGATCAACGCCGCTCGCTTGCCGTTCGCCAATCCCAGCGACCGGACCGTCTGCACCGAATCGGTCACTTTGGCGACATCGCTGAGCCGCACGGCCGCGCCATTGTTGTATTTGATCAGAATCGGCTGGTAGTCCACAGCGTGCAGCAACTGATCGTTTGCTTGAATGAGCCAGCGATGGTGCGAATCGGAGAAACTGCCTTTGGCCTGGTTGGCCGTTTGCGCCGCAATTGCCGTGCGCACTTGCTCCAGGCTGATGTTCGCGTTATTGACTTGCGTGGGGTTCACATCCACGCGTACCGCCGGCGCGGAACTCCCGCCCACAATCACCTGTCCCACGCCGCGAATCTGCGATATCCGTTGCATGAGAATCGACGACGCCGCATCGTACAGTTTTGCCGGCGAGAGTTTGTCCGATGTCAACGCCAGAATCATGATGGGAGCATCGGATGGATTGACTTTCCGGTACGTCGGGTTGCTGGGCAGATTCGTCGGCAAATACCCACGGGCGGCGTTGATAGCGGCTTCCACGTCTCTCGCCGCCGAGTCTATATTCCGATTCAGGTCAAACTGCAGCGTAATGCTTGTCTGTCCGAGAGAACTCGAAGACGTCATCTCGGTGACGGCGGCGATGCGCCCGAACTGGCGCTCCAAAGGAGTCGCCACCGACGATGCCATGATTTCCGGACTTGCGCCGGGCAGGGAAGCCTGCACCGAAACAGTCGGAAAGTCCACTTGCGGCAGCGGTGACACCGGCAGCATGTTGAACGCAACCGCGCCGGCAAGCCCGATGCCGATGGTCAACAGTGCTGTCGCTACCGGCCGATGGATGAACGGAGAAGAAAGGCTCATTCTTAGTCTCCGTGAGCCGGTGCTGGCTCTCTGTTGGCAGGATGCTGTTCTTTGCTTCCCGAAAAGCGCTGGGCAATGCCGTCGAAGAACAGATAAATCACCGGTGTCGTATAGAGCGTCAGCAGTTGGCTCAGCAACAACCCGCCGATGATCGTGATGCCCAGCGGTCGCCGCAGTTCCGAACCTGTTCCGTGGCCGAATGCCAGCGGAACCGCCCCTAACAGCGCTGCCATGGTCGTCATCATGATCGGTCGAAAGCGCAGCAAACAGGCCTGATAAATCGAATCGTAGGGCGTCTTGCCTTCTTTCCGTTCCGCCTCCAACGCGAAATCGATCATCATGATCGCGTTTTTCTTCACGATTCCAATCAGCAAGACGATGCCGATAATCGCCACCACCGTTAACTCCTGCCGGCAAACCATCAGTGCCAGCAGCGCGCCGACTCCCGCCGAAGGCAAAGTCGACAAAATAGTGATCGGATGGATGTAGCTCTCATACAGTACGCCCAGCACAATGTAAACCGTGACCAACGCGGCTAAGATCAGAATCGGCTCGTTGGTAAGCGAAGCGATAAACGCCTGCGCCGTTCCCTGGAAAGAGGCCTGCATCGCCGGTGGAGGCGGCATTTCCTTCTCTATTTTCTGAATCGCCTCTACCGCTTCCCCCAGCGCCGCGTTGGGAGCCAGGTTGAACGAAATCGTGGTAGCCGGGAACTGGCCGATATGGCTGATCAAAATCGGAATCGACGTCGATTGGAAGCTGGTAAAGGCGCTCATCGGTACCGGTTCACTGCTGGTGGATTTCAGAAAGATATTTTGTAAATTGATGGGATTCACCTGCAGGGCGGGCGGTACTTCCAGCACAACGTGATACTGGTTCAACTGGGTGAACAAAGTGGAGATCTCCCGTTGTCCGAACGCGTCGTAAAGAGTGTTGTCGATTGTCGATGGTGTAATTCCCAGCCGCCCCGCTGTCGGCCGGTCGATTGTGAGCATCATCGCTTTGCCGCCGGTCTGCAAATCGTTGGCTACATCGGCCAGCTCCGGAAGCTCCTTCAATCGCGCCGTGAATTTGGCCGCGTAGCTGTTCAGTTCGTCCGCATTGGGATCTTCCAAACTGTATTGAAACTCGGTCCGGCTCACAATGTCTTCCACCGTGAGGTCCTGGACTGGCTGCATATACAGCGTAATGCCCTCAAGCTTGTCTAACTCGGGCTGCATGCGGCGGATGATCTCCGAAGCGTTCGCGTCGCGCTGCTCAACCGGCTTCAGCGTGATCTGTACGCGCCCTGAATTCAACGTCACATTGGTTCCATCCACCCCAATAAAAGACGACAAGTTTTCCACTGCCGGGTCTTTCAGAATGACCGTCGCCAGCTTCTGCTGGAGTTGGGTCATCTCTTCGAAGGAAACTGCCTGATCTGCTTCCGAAACTCCTTGAATCTCTCCTGTATCTTGCACCGGGAAAAACCCTTTCGGAATGACGATGTACATGTAGACGGTCAGTCCGAGCGTAGCCGCCGCCACCAGCAGCGTTAAGCCTCTGAATCGCAGCACCACCTCCAGCGTCTTGCCGTAGAACTCTATCGTCTTCTCAAAGATGTACTCCGAAGCACGGTAGAAGCGCCCTTCCGAGCCTTTTTCCTTGTGCCGTAGCAACTTCGCGCACAACATCGGAGTGAGCGTCAGCGAGACAACCGCCGAAATGATGATCGTCACCGCCAGCGTCACGGCAAATTCACGGAACAGCCTACCCGTGATATCTCCCATGAACAGCAAGGGAATCAGCACCGCGATAAGCGATACGGTTAGCGAAATAATCGTGAATCCTATTTGCTCTGCGCCTTTGAGAGCGGCTTGCAGTGGCGATTCGCCCTCCTCTACGTAGCGCATGATGTTTTCGATCATCACAATGGCGTCATCCACCACGAATCCGGTGGAGATCGTCAAGGCCATAAGAGTCAGGTTGTTTAGGCTGTAGCCGAGCAGATACATCACCGCGAAGGTGCCGACCAGCGACAACGGCACCGCAACGCTGGGAATAAAGGTTGCCGAAAAATTGCGCAGGAAAACGAAAATCACCGCCACCACCAGCGCAATGCAAATCAATAACTCCACTTCCACGTCTTGTACCGACGCGCGCACCGTAATTGTACGGTCGCTTACCGTGGCTACGTCGATGCTCGCGGGAATCGTGTTCTTCAATTTCGGCAGCAGGGCATTGATGCGGTCCACCACTTGAATAATGTTGGCCCCAGGCTGCCGCTGGATGTTCATAATCACCGCGGGCGTCGTGTCTCGCCAAGCCGCGAGCTTGTTGTTCTCCACGCCGTTCGACCACTTTCGCGACGTCCCTCAAAGTGACAGGCGCATTGTTCTTATAAGCGACCACAACGTTGAGGTAATCGTCAGCAGTCAGTAGTTGATCGTTTGCGTTGATCTGAAAGTCTTGCCGCGGCCCGTCAAAGCTTCCCTTTGCCGCATCCAGGCTCGTGGCTGTCAGCGCCGTCCGCAAGTCTTCCAGCCCAATTCCGTTCGAGGCAAGCTGCATCGGATTTGCTTGAATTCGCACTGCAGGCTTTTGACCGCCGCTGATCGTCACCGCGCCCACGCCGGAAAGTTGCGCAATCTTCTGCGCCAGTCGCGTATCGGCATAATCTTCCAGGTCCGAGAGCGGCATGTTTTTCGACGTCAGCGCAAGAATCAGAATCGGCGCATCTGCCGGGTTCGTTTTGCTATAGATCGGGGGCAGAGGCAGGTCTGTTGGCAGAAACGTCTGTGCGGCATTGATCGCCGCCTGCACTTCCTGTTCCGCCACGTCGATATTCAAGCTCAATACGAACTGAAGCGTGATCACCGAGGCGCCTTCCGAACTCGTCGAGCGCATCTGGTTCAATCCCGGAACTTCGCCAAGCTGGCGTTCGAGCGGCGCGGTAATGGCCGACGCTGTCACATCCGGGCTCGCGCCTGGATAGAACGTAACGATCTGCATCGTCGGATAATCGACTTCCGGCAACGCCGACACGGGCAATTGTTTATAGGAGACAATTCCTACCAGCAAAATGGCGGTCATCAATAGCGAGGTCGCTATCGGCCGCAATATGAACGGGCGTGACGGGCTCACTGTTTTTGCCCCTTGAGCCCCCTGCTGGAAGAAGACGGCGGTGTGCTGCTGCCGCTGGCGGCGTTCTGCGGATTGCGCGGCTGCCGGATTGAAACTTTGGTGCCGTCCTGCAGCTTGTCAAACCCATCGGTAACCACCGTCTCGCCGGGTTTCACACCGGTCACGGCGGAGTCCAGGCCGTCGGTTGTCAAAATTGTTATGTTGCGGCTCGTTACCTTGTTGGTATTCGGATCCACAACGTAAACGTAAGAGATGTCGTTGTTGCGTTGCTGCGCCGCCGTCGGAATGATGCTGGCGTCGTGAATGGTGTTCACGAGAATCTTTCCGTTTACAAACTCGTTTGGAAATAGTTTCAAATCGGAATTCGCAAATTGCACCCTGACTTTCACCGTGCTCGTCGTGGGGTCAATCTGGTTGTCGATCGTCAAGATATAGCCTTCGGCGATCACCTTGGAGTTGTCGCGTTCCAGTGCCTGTACCTTCACCCTGCCGGCGTGCATCGCCTTCACTACCGCATCGATGTGAACCGCTGCGACCCCGTATATCACGGTAATCGGCTGAAGCTGTGTAACCGTCAAGAGCGGCGTCGTTCCGTTGGCCGCCACAATGTTGCCAGGGTCTACTTGCCGCAATCCGACCCGCCCGTCTATCGGCGAAGTGATCTTGCTGTAATCCACATTGACTTTCGCCGCATCCACGTTGCCCTGATCCAGCTTCACAGTGCCATCATCCTGGTTGACCGTGGCCTCTTGTGTCACCAGTGTTTGCTCCGGAATCGCATGTTGCGTGTAGGCTTCCTGATAGCGCGTCAAGTCCGTGTGCGCGTTCTTCAATAAAGCCTGGTCTCGCTCCAGTTGTCCCTCGGCCTGCTCGAGTGCCGCTTGATATGGCCGGGGGTCGATCACCGCCAGCACATCGCCCTTGTGCACCATTTGTCCTTCGCGATAATCCACACTCATCAACTGGCCCGCCACCCGGCTCGTGATCGATACCGTATATACCGGCGTCACGTTCCCGAGTTGGTCGGTGACATACACCCCCATATCGCCTTGCTTCACCTTCTCAGCCGAGACGGGAATCGGTCCGCCCATTCCCTTGCCCTTCTTTCCGCCTTTACCTGACGCGCTCGTGTCGGTCGAAGTCGCGTTCCCTTTTCGCGATAGGTAGTACCCGCCTCCGGCAAGCACAGCCAAGACAATGATCCACGTGAGCCAGTGACGTTTAGGCTTCGGTTCCACCGGACCACTGGTGGTTGGGGGAGTGTTCGTTTCAGGCCTATAAGTGATGTTCGATTGAGAACTCATAAGAATCCAATCTCAACTATCAGCTAAATCAGCGTCCCGATACCACTGCCGAAAGAGAGAGGGCCATCTATGCCATTTGGCATAGTACACAAGCACGCTTTCGCTCGTGAAGTA
>CAVYUL010000003.1:0-10344 GCA_963771405.1 Bryobacterales bacterium | reverse complement strand
CCACAATGTCCATAATATTTCTCAGTTGGTCTGTCTGGAACAGTGATGCCGGTCACACACCGGAGGGTGAAGAGGTGCGCGGATAGCCCGATTTGGGCTGCGAGCGGGATGATGAGGAGCGGCGACGCACCGCCCTACGCCAAACGCCAGCGCGGGGCAGTAAGGCCGCGACGAGGACGCGGAAGAAGAACGCTGTTTTGCTGCCCGCCGGCACCTGCGGGGGAGCCTTCAAGCGTGAGTTGCCGTGCTGCGTTGAATCGCCTCCTGCTGCTGCCGCCCGAAGTTGCTACTTGTCGCGGATAAGAATGGTGCAGATAGCGGCAATGATCCCCGGACTGGCTACCACGACCATGTTGGCGCGGAAGGAAAGATGCAGCGCCATCAGGATTCCGGTGATCGCCGGGCCGAGAATCGCGCCCGACCTTCCGGTGGCGTATGCGAGCCCCATTCCGGTAGAGCGCATCGGCGGGGAGGATAGTAACTTCCAACGTAGCCGCAGGCGGTGCCTTGCGCGATTAAAACCAAAACCTGCCATGCCCACCAGGATCGAGAGCAGCGCGAAATCGTGAACCCACGGCACGAGCACGATAAAAACGAAGGCCGCCAGGTAAGCGATGCACAACGCGAGCCTGCCGCCCAGACGATCGGCAATGGTTCCAAAAAGGCCGCGCCGACCAACGAGACCAACTGCAGCATCAGCAGGAAGAACAGTCCGGAGGCCAGCCGAGTCAGCCCGCGTTCATCGTACGGTTTCGGCAGCCAGACGGTGAAAGCAAAGATCATGTACATGTTCATGAAGAACATGACGGAAATCACCACCGTACTGAAACCGCGACGCTCCTGGAAAATGGCGGCGATGGGTGCTTTGCCGGTTCCCTGGTTGATCTCCAGCGTGGCGTCGGCGGGCAGCGGTTGGGCCGGGCGCGCTCGCTGGAGGAATCGCGCAGGACGTTCCAGGCCATGATTCTTGATCAAATGCCAGGGGTGATTCCGGCAGCAATTTTCCTCTACAGCGGCAGCAGCAGCAGGGGAAACGCCGCCGACCAAGAACACGGAAGGCCAACTGAAATGAGCAAACCGTCAAACGCCAGAATGGCCACAATGCCGCCGAACTGCATGCCCGAGGTGACGCCCCCGCCCATGATGGTGCGCGTTCGCAGCGGGGAATATTCGCTGGATATGGCCATCATGTTGGGGCATCGACCCGCCGACCCCCAGGCCCATGAAGAACCGGCAAATCCCGAACGTAAGCGGGTTTGCTGGTAATATCCGGTTAGTCCCCATGCACAAGCTGAATAGCGCCATGCAGCAAAGGATCGTCTTCTTGCGTCCAATCTTATCCGCCACGGAACCGAACACCAGTGCGCCGATGGCCGCACCGATCAGGGCGTAACCAGCAACGGCGCCCATCGGCTGGGCCGGCATGAAAAGCCTTCATCAGCAAGGGGACTGCGGCGCCATAAATGACTAAGTCATATCCATCTGACGTGTAGACCCCGATGCCCAGTGAAAGCACACCGGCGTGAAAACGGTTGAATTTGGCTTGTTCAAGCCACTGGTTGACGTTGATGACCTTCGTGGCAGGAAGCGTGGTGTCTCGCGCCATGTGACCGCCCCTTGATGTCGAGTCGTCTGCTTGCCGCGTGCAGCCCGCAACAATCTTATATTTCGGGGGGAAGAGCAAGCGTCCTTTTAGCAATACAGCGTTGCGGGGATGCAACAATAGCTAAGGCCGCGAGCCGCACGGTCGCAGAACCTGGCTAGGAGTGGACGACCTGGAAAAGGAAGGCATTGGGTTCGCGGCGAGCCCGGATTATACCGCGTAACGACAAAACCCCACCCTACGAAAACGCCGTGGGTAGGGTAGTACCCGCCTCCGGCAAGCACAGCCAAGACAATGATCCACGTGAGCCAGTGACGTTTAGGCTTCGGTTCCACCGGACCACTGGTGGTTGGGGGAGTGTTCGTTTCAGGCCTATAAGTGATGTTCGATTGAGAACTCATAAGAATCCAATCTCAACTATCAGCTAAATCAGCGTCCCGATACCACTGCCGAAAGAGAGAGGGCCATCTATGCCATTTGGCATAGTACACAAGCACGCTTTCGCTCGTGAAGTATCGCCTATGAGACACTGTTTTCGTCAATTGAGCTTTTTGCGATGAGTCACTTCGTCAACCCGCTCCCCGGCATTCCCGACGTCGAATCCCCTCTTTTCGATGCCATTTTCCGCGCGAAAAACATCTCTGACGAAACTCGCGCCTTGGCGCAGGCCGTCCATCGCGATGGTTACGCCGTCTTTGATTTCCCCGACCCCGATTTCCACCAGCTCGCCGATACCATCATCAAAAAGCTCGATCCCCAATACAAATGGGACGCCTGGCGCAGCGGCAGTTTGGATAGCCTACGCGTGCAGGACGCCTGGAACGATGTTCCCGAAGTTCGCCGCATTGCCACCAACCCGACGGTACTGCGGATTCTGAACGACCTTTACGGACGCCGTGCATTCCCGTTTCAAACTCTGAATTTCCCCGTGGGCACACAGCAGCACTTTCATACCGATAGCGTTCATTTCAGCTCATGCCCCGAGCGCTTCATGGTGGGTGTCTGGCTTGCCCTGGAAGATATTGATTCCGACAACGGTCCGTTGATTTACTATCCCGGCTCTCATTCGCTACCTATTTATACGAATGAGCATTTCGGCGCGAATCCAAATTTTGCTAGCGAAAATCCCTCCGGCCACTATAATGCGTACCGCGCGGCATGGGTGCACCTCGTGGAAGAGCTGAATCTCAAGCCTCTCGAGTTTCCACGCCAAAAAGGGCCAAGCGCTCATTTGGGCCGCCAATCTTCTGCATGGGGGCGCCGCTCAAAAAGACTTAAAACGAACTCGCTACAGCCAAGTCACACACTACTTCTTTGAGAACTGTGCGTATTACACCCCGCTGCTTTCTGTTCCCTTGCTAGGCCCCATTCTTTATCGCGATGTCACCGACATTTCCACCGGTAAGAAGATGCCAAACGTCATTTCCGGCCTGGCAGTGTCGGACGCTCAACGTAAGCATGCAGCCGTCATGTCGCGCATAAAGCCGGAACTGCCCAAGGATTTCGACCCCAAAGCTTATCTCAAGGCCAACCCGGATGTGAAGGCTGCCAAGGCAGATCCCGTCCAGCACTGGCTGACTTACGGATATCGCGAAGGGCGGCCGCTCCGTTAGCGCTCGCGCACGAAAACAGCCGTCGTCAGCGCCGGCACAGTGAATAACCCGTTGGCTTGAGCGAACTGTGCTTCGCGCGCCACTGCGTCCGCCGAATTGGTTTGCTCCGAATGTAAGCGAAAACTGATACCGGCGAGTGAATTGTCGCCAAAACGGATGAGCTCCTTTCGCGCGTTAAACACCACTAAAACTTCGCTCTGTCCCAGCGCCATCACAATCACTCCTGGCATTTGTTCGGTACCGGTATTCAGGAAGCGGAGGTGATTGCGCACCTCCTCCGCCGTTCGCATGCGAAACCAAGCTGAGCTATAACGAATACGCAAAAACTCCTGGAACACCCTCCGTGTCAGGTCGACGTGTTCGGCGGTTGGCTTCAGACTGGGGTTAGCGAGCAGTGGCCGAAGAAACGGCCAATGCTCCCCGTTCTCACTCGCCATCGGCAAACCAATTCCCCAATTGTTTGTTTGAAACGTAAAGTCGATCCCGTTGAACCAGTCGCCCGAATTGTAGCTGTTGTTGTCCATGTCCTTCGAACGCAACAAGTCGTCGCCTGCCTGAAAAAACGGAATCCCTTGCGCCAGCGCTACCAGGCTATTCGCCAAGATCTGCCTGCGCACCCGCTCGTCTATGCTGTCTCCCGCGCTGCTTTTGATCTGTATTGCATCAAAAAGCGTCAGGTTGTCATGAACAGACGCATAGACAATGTTCTCTGCTGGTGCTGCCGTGTAGCCTGTTCTCTGTCCACCATACATTCTGTCCGCATAAGGCCCCTCGCGTAAATTCCCCGCCAATCCGGCGCGAATCCAATCGGTGTTCTCGAAGAGCGCCGCCTTTTGGCCATCTGCCGGAGCAGCCCCATTTGTGTAACGGCTCGAATCGGTGTACAAGCCGGTGGCAAACCCTTGAATACGCCAATCTGAAAAAGGACCGCCGCCGCGAATGCCATCGCGCATGCGGTCGTTGAACAGTCCAATGCCCGTGCCGTAAAGATTGGTTTGACTGGCATTCATTCCACGCGCGCCCCACGCCGTCTCGCCCGTTTCCCAACCTTCTCCATATAGATAGATCTCGTCCCCTAACGCCTTCTGAATACGCCGCATATTGGCCACAAAGTGGAATCCCATCAAATCGAAACGAAAGCCGTCAATCTTATATTCGCGGGCTTGCCTCGCCAGCGTATCCACCATGAGCTTCTCCATCATGCGGTGCTCGCTCGCCGTATCGCTGCAGCAACTGCTGTTCAGCACTTTGCCGTCTGCATCCAGCCGGTAATAATAGCCCGGCACAATTTTGTCTAAAACAGAAAAGCCGTCTTGCCCGCTCGCGCTCGTGTGATTGAAAACCACATCTTGAATCACTCGCAAGCCAATCTCATGCAGCGCCTTCACCATCTGCCGGTATTCAAAGACGCGCCGGTCAGGCCGAAAAGCGTAGCCGCCGGAAGGCGTGCCGTAGTGCACCGGGTCATATCCCCAGTTGTAGCCATCCTGCTCTTGCACCGCCGCCACAGCTGCCTGCTGTTCCTCCGAATCAGCCGCATAAATAGAAAGGTCGCCCGTGGTTTTCCACGTCGTCTTGTCTTCATCGACGCTCGCAATGTGAAATGTCGGCAGCAAATGAATCGCCTTCAGTCCCGCCGCCGCGAGCGCACCCAAATGCCGCATGCCGTTCGTCTGTGGGTCTGTGAACGCCAAATACGTTCCTCGGTGCTCCGCGCGCACACTCTCATCCTTGATGCTGAAATCCCGGACGTGCAATTCATAAATCGTCAGGTCATTCACTGCCTCTAACTCTGGAGGTTTACTCTCTTCCCAACCATTCGGTTTTTGCGCCGCGCTGGTCAAATCGGTCAACCGCGTTTTCTTGCCATTCAGTGCCAAATCCACCGAATACGGGTCCGTCACCCGGTTGCTCACTACCTCCCGCAAGCTCGCAACATATACTCTCACTTCGAAGAGATAATACTGATTCGTCCAGCCCGAATCGATCTTCGCGCTCCATACTCCGGCGCTCTCCTGCATTGGGACTATCAGCGCGGGTGTCACATCAGTCTCACCAGTGAAAAGTTCCAGCTTTACTCGCTGTGCTGTGGGTGCCCAAAGCCGAATCTCAATTCCGCCTTCACAAAAAAACTCTGCGCCTAACGGCCCATCGTAAGCCAACAACTCGTCCAGCAGGCCGGCCGTCTGCACTCCCGCCAAGAACCACAGCGCGCCGGCGCCATCCGTTGCGCCTACCGCCGTCTGCGCCTTCAAAATTCGCTGCAATTCAGCCTTATCCAGCAACGACGGCACTCGCAACACGGTATAACCGCTCAAATGCCGGAACCGTCTTGCTTGCTCCGCGCTCAAGCCCCCAACCACCGGCGTCAACGCAATCGTTTCGCCGCCCTCCAAAGCCCCGGCCGCATCCACATGCAATTCGGCCGTTGTTGAAAAAGTGAAAAACCAATTCCCCTCGCCCGTCACCGGCGCGAGAATTGTCTCTCGATCAATCCAATACGTCTTCAGCCGCCCAATGGCCGCACTGGTAACTCCAGCGCTCCCACCGTCGCCATATTGATCAGTCACAATGTCTTTGAACCGGTAAGAATACTATCAAAAGAGACATCCATTCCGCCTGATATGTCACGGATTCCCCGCATCGCCGCTATCGCGCTCGCGTTCTCGGCCGCTTCAATTGCGCCCCTCAGCGCCCTTGATGGCAGCAAGACCCTCACGCAATACGCTCACCGCATTTGGGGCCAGGAGGAAGGACTTCTTCAACCAACCATCTATTCCATCCTCCAAAGTCACGATGGCTTTCTCTGGCTCGGCACTCAAGATAGTTTGATCCGTTTTGATGGCATCCATTTCCGCGAATTCGACGCTGCAGCCGCGGCTGGTTTGCAGCGCACCCTGATCCGCTCGCTTGCTGAAGATCGCGCGGGTAACCTCTGGGTCGCCTCGCTAGGCGACGGTGCTGTCCGCATCGGCCGCGATGATCGGATTCTTCGCTTCACCAAGAAACAAGGCCTGCCCGAAAATGACGCCTTCTGCGTAAGGCCCGATTCCTCAGGCGCAACCTGGGTCTGCACGTCCGGCGGTCTCACAAAGATTTCCCCGGATAACAAACTGCGCGTTTACACCAAAGCAGATGGCTTGCCCACCAATCAGATTCGCGATACCTGCATCGCCTCTGACGGCACTCGCTATGTGGCAGGCCTCGATTTCGGCGTCGGTTCTTGGGATGGGACGAATTTTCGTACTCTGCCGGGGGTGGATAGTCACGTACTCGTCAATACTCTGACTTGCACTAAAAGCGGTCCCATCTGGATCGGTACCGGATCCGGCGCGATTGAAATCGCTGGCGGTAAGGTCCGCCATCTGACAACACGCGATGGCTTGCCCGATGACTACGTGCTCTCTCTCATCGAAGACGCCGACGGCACCATCTGGATCGGTACCAACGATGGTGTGAGCCGCTTTCGCAATAACGAAGTGAGTGTTTATCGGACCCGCGATGGCCTTTCGCACAGCGTTGTTTCCTCACTCTTTGTCGATCGCGAAGGCAGTCTCTGGGCGGGCACTAAAGACGGCCTCGATCAATTCACCGATGGTAAAGTCACTCCCTATTCCACGAATGAGGGCCTGGTTAGTAATGAAACGGGACCCGTCATTGAAGACAATCAGGGTCAGCTTTGGGTCGGTACCTTGGGCCATGGCCTCAATGTCTTTGACGGCCACCGCTTTCGCGCCCTCACCAAAAAGGACGGCCTGCTTGACGATTACATTCTCAGTCTGCAGATCGATCCCACCGGCGATTTGTGGGTTGGTTCGCGCGCCGGATTAAATCGTCTCCGTGGAAACAAAGTCATTGGCTCTTACACTGAGCGCAACGGCCTCAATGGTCCCGAAGTTCGCGCGCTCACAGTCGATGCCGAAGGCGATCTCTGGGCCGGCACCAGTCGCGGTTTATATCGCCGGAGTGGTAACCGGTTTATCCACATTCCCACTGCTAGCCCCGGGGGTATCGTCTCTCTCAGCGCTGGCCGCTCCGTGCGCTTGTTTGTCAGCACTGATTTGGCCGCTTTCTCTTATCTGCGCGACGGCCAGGAAAAAGTCTATTCGCTTGACATTACTCATCCTGTCGTCTCGTCCTATATAGACGTCGAGCACAAGGAAGCCTGGCTCGGCACCAATGGTTCCGGCTTGCTGCATTGGAAAAACGGCGCGGTTACTCATATGCGCGTCAAAGATGGCTTGTTCGATAACCGCATTTACGGAATTCTCCGCGATGACTCCGGCCGCTTCTGGATCGCCTCCAGCAAAGGGATTTTCAGCATTGGTCAGAGCGAGATCGAAGCCTTCACCGAACACAAAATCCACTACGTCACCAGCATCCCCTTCAGCACCGGTCAATTACGTTTCGAGTGCCGTTCCGGTGTGCAGCCCGCCGCTTGCCGCACCCGCGACGGTCGCCTTTGGTTCTCAACCACAAACGGTCTTGTCGTTCTCGATCCGCACAAACTCGCCGCCAACCGTACTCCGCCGC
This sequence comes from Bryobacterales bacterium, assembly GCA_963771405.1. Taxonomy (GTDB): domain Bacteria; phylum Acidobacteriota; class Terriglobia; order Bryobacterales; family Bryobacteraceae; genus Bog-105. The sequence goes on along the minus strand of CAVYUL010000003.1, from coordinate 2,595 downwards.
CTGTCGAGATAACTTCGATCATTGTCAACGGCCAGCGCCGCAGCGCCATTGATGGCATCGATCTCCAGCCGGAAGAACGCAACCTGGAAGTGCGCTACGCGGGCTTGAGCTTCGTCTCTCCCGAAAAAGTGACTTTCCGATACAAGCTGGAAGGGTTTGACAAAACCTGGACCGAAGCCGGTAGCCGCCGTGAGGCCTTCTTTACCAACCTGCCGCCCGGCCATTTCACCTTTCGCCTCATCGCCACGAACTCAGACGGCCTCTCTAGTACTCGCGCTGCTTCTTTGGCCTTTAGAGTCGAGCCGCGCCTCTATCAAAGAACTTGGTTTTTCCCGGTTTTGGTCGCCGTTATCGCCGCTTTCGTTTTTGGTTTGGTGCGTCTTCGCATCGCCCGGCTCAAACACCGTTTTGATGAAGTTCTTGCCGAACGCAGCCGCATTGCCCGCGAACTTCACGATACGCTGCTGCAAGGTCTCTCGGGCATCACCATGCAGCTCCAGGCGCTCTGGACCAAGCTCCCCGCTTCCAAAGAGCGCACGCAGCTAGGCGAAATCATCCAAGATGCCGCCCATTGTTCCACCGAGGCGCGTCAATCTCTCTGGGGCTTGCGGAATGCGAGTGAACCCAGCCAATCGCTCGAATTTTCCGGCAAACTTCAGAAACTCGCTCGCGATGCCGCCGGCAAAGGGATGCTCACTCCCGTTTTGCGTATTACTCCGCTTTCTCTTGCCGGATCGCCCGAAATCGAATATCAACTGCTGCGCATTGCCCAGGAAGCCTTTACCAATGTCGTCAAACATGCCTCCGCCCGCCGTCTTGACGTTCAGTTGGAACAAACACCCGAACAGATTTCGCTGCTGATTAAAGATGACGGCCTCGGCTTTGATATCGAACATCGCCGCTTTGGTCACTTCGGCATCGTCGGCATCGAAGAGCGGGCCCAGGAAATCGGCGCTCAGTTGAAGTTCACCAGCGCTCCAGCCCAGGGGACAACTCTCTCGGTCGTTGTCCCGTTAATTCGCGCCGCCACTGCCGCCCAACCCACACCGGTTCCTGCCGCCGGGAAAGCGAAGCAACTCATTGGATAAGATCCGCATTCTGTCCGTTGACGATCACGACTTAGTGCGAAAAGGCATCGCCGCGATTCTTTCGACCGAGCCCGATCTCGAACTCGTCGCCGCCGCCAGTAGCGGTGCGGAAGCCATCGCGCTCTTTCGCCAGCATCGGCCCGACGTGACACTTATGGATCTCCGGCTTACCGACATGAGCGGAAGCGACGTCACCATCGCCATTCGCCAGGAATTTTCAGAAGCTCGCATCATCGCCCTCACTTCCTATGACGGCGACCAGGATATCTACCGTGCTCTAGAGGCGGGAGTGCGCGGCTACCTGTTGAAAGAGATGGTTCACACCGAAGTCATCCGCGCCATCCGCACCGTTCATGAAGGCAAACGTTTCATCCCCGCCGAAGTCGCGCAACAACTCACCGGCTTCTTCCCGGACGTTGCCCTCACTCCGCGCGAAGTCGAAGTCTTGGGCCTCGTCGCGCGTGGTCTTGGCAATAAAGAGGTCGGAGATGTCCTCGGCACCGCGCCGGGCACCGTTAAAGCTCATGTGCAAAGCATTCTAAGCAAGCTTGGCGCAAAAGACCGCACCCATGCGGTCACCATCGCCCTGCACCGCGGCATCATTCATCTGCATTCGCCGGGCATTTCTTCTTCGCTATTCAAAACGTAAAAGTTACTCCGTGATGAATGCCGTTGTCTTAATTCCTGAAATCTCAAACGTGCGGCGGCATTTCTTGCAGGTGACCTTGTCGTCCAGCAAAACCATGTAGCTGGCCGCCTTCGCAAACTTCGCCCGGTCTCGTTCGTCCGCATTCCTGGGCAGCGTCGCGATCTTCCGTCGCTCCAGCCACCTCAAATCATAGTCGTCTATCGTCCTGCAATACGAGCAATTAAGTTTAGCCCGTTTTGTAACCTGGGCTTCGCGGTAAAACGCTCTTTCATCCACAGCCGGTATTCCTCACATGTTGCCGAATCTGAAATTCGACACCGCCACTTCATCGTTCGGCGGAATATAGAATCCTACCTTATTTTGGGTAAAGTCGCGCCCAAAACTCGAAACTGACCCAATATCTTTCCAACCTTCCGCGTCTGTCTTCACGCGCGCGCTCACCATTCCCGGCTTCACTGTCAAATCCACCTGCACCCAGTTCTCGGAATCCACCGTGCACGCTACGCGGCTCCACAAAATGCTTTTTCCGTTGCGCATCTCTCGCACTTCGGCGTGCTTTCCATCCAGGCTGAAAAGAATATAATTCTGCGGGTCTTGGTAGCCCGCATACCATTGCAGCTTGCTCTTCTTCAGCAGACCCCCCACATGGCCCTGAGTCCGAAATGAATAGTGTCCGGAAGAATTCGGTGTCCCGTATGGAACAAACCCTCCGCCTCGCTGGACATGCGCGCCATCGAGTTGGTTTTCAGTTCCCGCCGCCGGGTTGGCCGGTTTCGCATTGTCTCCGCTGGGAACCACCACCACGCCCGAGCCCGCTTTCGAGCCATCCGCCGCATTCTTTTCGAGCGTGACCTCGGC
>CAVYUL010000002.1:0-97299 GCA_963771405.1 Bryobacterales bacterium | reverse complement strand
GCGGTCATGCTCTTCGCCGGCCTCCTGCTGGTCCACGCATTCTAAGTAAGCGCCTCCCTATCGCCGGCGAGTTAAAAAGGAGCGCGGAGGGAAATTAGGACGGAAATTAGTGCCAGTACACTCAGACACAATTTCCCCAACCATCCGCGCTGCTCTACTCCCTGCACCTTCGCTTGCAAACCGCGCAAGTACGAAGGCCGCGCCACGGAACTCACCGCACCACCCACTCGGGCGGAACCGCTCTATAATTGAATTGCGATGGCATCCGCACTTTCTGCGCCTCCAATCACGATTGAGCAGTACCTTGCTTTCGAGTCGCCTGACGGTTACCGCGACGAATTGATCAACGGAAGGATCATCGTGTCTCCGGAAGCGAAACCCCTGCATTCTGACGTTGCTGACAATCTTTACGAGTTATTGAAAGCCGCCTGCAACCGGAAACTCCACAGAGTCAGCTCAGCGCATGAATCTGCGCTTTCCAGATGTCCACAGTATGCCGAGTCCCGATGTCTTTGTCATCGACTTGGCGGAATGGCAACGGGCGCGATCTGCCGAAATTTATCCGGACGGTGCAAGGGTGCTGCTCGCGGCCGAAGTGATCTCCCCCAGTAACCGGCCCGCTCCCTTGGCCGAGAAAGTGGCAATTTATGTGGACCATGGCATCGAGACTTGGGTAGTCGAGCCTCAGAAACAGGAAGTCAAAGTGTATCGCCGCGGCGAACCGGTCCAAAGCGAAAGAGTGCATCTCCAATCTGTTTTGCGATGGAACGGCAAAGAAATACCTCTATCCGCAATCTTCCAGTTTCCCTAGCGACTGGCGGTTCTGCTGTCTTTGTTTGGCCGATCCAACAAACCGATCGGCTACGAAACGCATCTGGAGTTCAATGGGTTCGATATCTGGCGGCGATTCCTCGGCTTTGATTGGGGGCGCCAAGATGGTAGCCATTCAAAACTCATAAAGGAAATCTGCCATTGCCGCAGTCTCCTTCACCCGCAATCGGGCGCAGCGACAACCGAACTACCACTTTCTTCCTCTGATGACACTCCACGTCCCAAGAGGCGCTCAACGGAACCGCGCCCGAAGGAAGCGCAACGTCAATCCGACCAACCGCCAACCCACCACCAGCCGGCGATGTCTCAGCGCCAATCAGCCGCTTCAGCCGGCACCGATCCGTCGGAAATTCGTCATGGAAATTCGGGAATTCACCGCAAGTTCGTCGCCGCGAAATTCGTGCCAGCACACTCAAACACAATCCCTCCAGCCACCCCGCGCTTCTCTACTCCCTGCACCTTCACTTAGAAACCGCGCAGTTAGGAAGGCCGCGGCACAACTCACCCCGCCGCCGAGTCAGGCGGAACACGCTACCCCCGCCAACCAACCAATAACCCCCCATGCGAGAGAATAAAATACCTTCGTGCCCCACCAAAGGCGCACCGACACGAAATGGCCATCAAAAAATCCGACCTCTACTCCTCCCTGTGGGCTCCTTGCGGCGAACTCCGCGGCGCCTTGCAGCGGCTCGGACACGTGGGCTTGGACAACTCTACGCGGCGAAGTAAGCGACATACACTAAGATAGGCGAGGTACTGTTGGTGAGTATTCGATGAACGAGGCCCGCGATAATTTTAACGACGTTGCCTTATTGTCCTTTCTGGATGAGTTGAAGAGTAATCTAAGAACGGTACGCGAAGACCGGAATGCACTTAGACTTTCCCTCCGTCGCACGTGTGAACATTTCAGAGTGGACGATGGAGCAATAGCTGTCCTTACGCCCGACGGTACTCGCGCAGAGCTGATATCAGTCATTCCGCGAGAGGGAAAGTGGGATTTGGGCCACCTCGCGGCATTTCTACAAAAACAACGGCCAAGGATTCCATCCGATATCGTCATGGCGCCCATTCACCGCCGCGGCCGTTTATGGGCGGTGATTGCCCTGAGAGGGCAGCGGCCATTCGAGATACCTTCGAGCTACGTAGCGTTGGGACGAGTAGCCAAATTGATCTCTGAATCCATTGAGCTTGTCGATTGGCAGCGGAACATAGAAGTGCGGTCACAAATCGATCGCAAAATGCTGGAACAGCTTCGCCCGCAGGATCTCTTTTACCAGATTTTGCACGGCCTCCGGTCATTGACACATTACGACCACTCCTCGGCGCTCCTCATTTGCAATCGGCGCGAGAATGCGCTTGAGTTGGTGGCCGAACAAATCGCCTGGCGGAAAGGGAAAAGCCGTCAAATCGGACTGAAATTGCCATTGAACGATGATATTTGGGCTCTATTCCACAAGAACATAGTTTATGGATTCAACCGGAAGAATGGTGGTTGGAGCGAGTGGTCGGGACAGGAAGCGAGCGGGCTGGCAAAACTGCTGGACTACAACAAAGTGATAGTAGATTCGACGGCCGACCGGCGCGAATTCTGCATGCTGTGCGCGCCCCTCGTCACTCGCGAGGGCGTTTTGGGCATCTTGAAAGTGGCCGCATCTTATCCCGGTTCGTTTAACGGCTATGAAGCGGACCTCGTTGAACGGTTTACGCCGCTTGCCGCGGTGGCTATCCAAAATTCTCAGAGAACTGTCACGCTCGAAGCCAAAATGCTCGAAGCGGAGAAGAAGCATGCTGTTGCGAACCTTCTGCGCGGCGTCTCGCATGACGTGAACAATGCGCTGGGATGCATTTTGCCGTTGGTTCAGCAAGTATTGGTGGATGTAGAGTCAGACCGGCTGCAACAAGATACCCTCTTGCAGGATTTTAAACAAATTGAAGAATCAATCCAAACCTGTCGGAGAATCTTTGGCGGAATGCTGTCTCTGTCGCGAAATGCAACGCAAGGCAATAACCAAGCCAATATACGCCGTGCGTTGGACACCGCACTCGCGGTTCTGACAGACGGATTGGAACGACAGGGCATTCAGTTGAACATTCAGCTAGGGGATGTCGTTCCAAACGTTCAGGCGGGACAAGGAGACCTGGAACAACTGTTCCTGAATCTTGCCACGAATGCCAGGGATGCAATGCCCGGCGGCGGCGTGCTTTCAATAACAAGCGAAATCGTAGGCGATCATATCGTTCTTCTCGTACACGATAACGGCTGTGGAATCCCAGCCGACGTCATGACCCGGATTCAAGAGCCGTTCTTCACAACCAAGAAGAGTGGGAACGGCTTGGGACTATCCATCTGCCGGTCCATCGTTTGGAACGCAGGCGGCCAAATGGAAATTAGCAGTCAGCCCGGCGCTGGCACCCGGATACGAGTGCTCTTGCCGGTAGCGCGCGAAAAGGTAGCCGCCACCGGCTCTGTATGAGTGGTTGGCGCATACTCGTGGTGGATGACGAAGCGGGCATGCTTCGCTCTGTGGAACGCGTCCTTGGCCAGGATTATAAGGTTGCCAGCACCCGGTCATCTCGCGAAGCCGTTGCGCTGGCTGGGGCGTTCAAACCCGATCTCGCGATCTTGGATATTCAGATGCCCGAGATGGACGGGTTCCAGTTGATGGAAGAGTTGCAGGCCCTCGATCCTGAACTCGATGTCATTTTCATGACCGGTAGCATTCATGAGCTCGATTCGAAGCTGATCAAGGCGATTCGGAAAGATGCGTTCTATTTTCTGCAAAAGCCATTCGACCGCGGCGTGCTGCTCAGCCTGGTGGAAAGATGCCTTGAGCTGAAGCGATTGGACCGTAGCAATCGCCAACACCTGCTCCGCATTGAGAAGGAGATTGCGGATGCGCGCGCGTTTCAACAGAGTATGCTGCCGCCGCGGTCGGCGACGGTAGGCGGGATTTCCGTTTTTGCTCACTACCTGCCTTGCTCTGAACTGGCCGGTGACTTTTATGACTATGTCGCCCTGCCGTCAGCGGGGGCGGTGATCGTGCTCGCGGATGTCTCAGGGCATGGGGCCAGCGCCGCAATGCTGACCGGTTTGGTCAAATCGGCGTTCCATTCGGCGAGTTCCGACTTTTATGAACCGGCTTCTGTGGTGGAACGAGTGGCCAGCGGCCTCCGTGCGTTTCACCCCCGTCACTTTATTACCATGATCTGTGCTCGTGTCCGAAATGGCCAGTTGGATTTCGTGAACGCGGGCCATCCACCCGGCATTCTGTCAAGAGTGGAAGCTGCCGAGCCTGTTCTGGAACCGACCGGTCCAATCATTTCACCGGCATTGAAATGTTCCTGGAAGCAACGCTCGATCCAGGTGACACATGGATCCGATCGCATTGTCCTCTTCAGTGACGCCATTATCGAGATGGAATCGGAATTGGGCGAGTATGGGATTGATCGATTAGTCGAAGAAGTTCACAAACGTCCCGTTGAAGGGGAAGCTCTGGCAGATCAGATTCTAGCTAGCATCATGAAGTTTGCGGAAGGTCGGCCCGCACGGGACGACGCGACTATCGTGATCGGCGACCTTTAGAAAGTTACCTTTCCTGTTAACATCCGGCCTCTCAATCTGAGCCTTCCATGAACGCTCTCAAAACCGGGCTCGCCGGCCGCATCGTCTTATTGCCCGGCGAGGAATTCGCCCTTACACCGCCCACATCCAGCGCCATCTCGCCCAATACGACCCCAACAACGACGAAGAACGCACCCTCGTCCAAAATGATTGCCGACACCGTGATCGTGGTGGCAAACCCGAAATTACTAGACGCCGAGTGCAAAACGCCCGCGCAGTTAAGGCTGGCGAATGCGCTTTGTCGGTATGTGGAAATGAGTGGATCTGCGGAGGGCCAAAGAGTAGCGGTTTCGCGAGCGTGAAATCAAGGCCATTTCTGTGCGCCGTGCAAAATACGGAGCACCTGAACGACACTTAATCGCGCGGCGGTCCAGCCGCAGCTTTGGGCGCACCGCGATGATCTCTATTTCGCAAGGGTTCAAGATCCTCTGTTGTCCAACGAAGGGTAAGGTTCGGGACGGGCAACGCGGTGTTGTCAATCGAAGGCAAACGTAAGGTTGGGGTGGTCTCCTTACTCCCGTCATTCCTTGCATCACGCCGCCGTCACAAAGTGCTAAAACGCTACGATAAAAGTGGAGACGGGGAACCCGCCATGAAACCATCCGAAGCCCTTGCCGCGCACCGCGACGAATTACGGCAGCTCATCAGCCGCTACAGCGTCGCACATCCGCGCGTGTACGGCTCTGTGCTTATGGGCAAGGACGACGACGAAAGCGATCTTGACCTGCTGGTGGACGCCACAGAACGGACTACGCTGTTTACTCTCGCCGGTCTCCAGCACGAAGCCCAACGATTGCTCGGCGTACAGGTATCGGTGCTGACCCCCAAGGACCTACCGATAAGGTTCCGCAACGAGGTTCTGCAGACGGCTCAGCCTCTATGAAACATCCCGAACACATTGAAGATTATTTGCAGCACATCGGGGAGGCTATTGTCCGCATCACGGGCTATGTGCAATGGATTGATAACGCGGCGGAGATTAACCCAGAATTAGCTTCCCCGTAGAGCCGGACGACAAACACTATTTTCCATCCACTCTTCAGCCGGATTGGGGATCTTAGCCTTCGACCTCAATGTGTGGTGCCCGAGGTCTTTTCGATTTCCAACTGTTCGCTCTAGTGGAACGAACGTTCCGGCCTCATCCTGAGAGTAGAAGTCGCCGACGCCGTCTGGCTCGATCACGCTCGCTTGCGGACTCTTGTCGCCGCTGCCGGCAGCCGCAGGTTCTTCATCGAGGGCTGCAATGCTGGACACTTTTCCGTCCTCGAAAGTGATCTTCCTGTCCCTGTAGAAATAGATCTCCTTTGGGCTGACATGCTCGATCCGGTCCGGCTTGCCGAGTGCGGTGATCACATCGGCTACACTCTCGCCGATAGAAATCACAATTAGGCTAGGCCTTGGCGTCGTGGGCTGGGCTGGAGCTGGAATTGGTGCGACAACGCCTTGACCCTCAGCTTGGTCTGCTGCCTTTATCTGCTGATCGATTTCGGCTGCGACATTGGGGTCGGGCGGCGGCGCTGCTGCCAGGAAGCCTGCGTTCACGGGCGGCTCATTAAGGGGCGCGGGAACTGGAACCGGAGGCAATGTACTGCCCGAGCCTTGCGGGTTGTGTAGTTCTGCCAAGCCAGCGTCGATCGTCGCGCGCATGTGGTTCTGCATCTCTTGCAAATCGGCTATCTGCACGGAAACCACGGTGCCTTTGCGGCATTCAGGGTCGCCTTTGCTTGCTAGAACAAGCATTGTGGGGACGGTGGAATCTGGCGGAGGCGTCGTAGCGAGTTGTAGGGCGTCTCCCGGGCTGAGGGCGCACTCCCCTCCCGCAGAACTTACTACATCGAGCTCATTTCCAACAACCAGCGCAGGTGGAGTAGGGTCGGCCAGCAGCTGCTGAATGCTGCTGTATGCAGGGTTCGGAACTCCTGTTTCGGTGTTCGCCACCTCGACGTTTTCGAGGGCAATCTGACGTTGCACTTCTGCCGAGATCAGATCTCTTACTTCGGGCGTGATCGGAGACGAACCAGGAGGAGGTGCGGCCGCGGATTGGGCCAGTTCGGCCGATTGCACGCGCTCTTGATAGTAGGTTGCGAGGCTTGTTGAAATCAGATAATCGGTCAGCCAGAGAGAAAGGCTCGGATACATCGGCGCCGGGGCGAAGTAGTAGCCGTAATATCCGTACCAAGGGCTGCCGCCAAATCCCCAGACGTATGGAACCGGGCGCGGCCACGGATAGTAGGCCCAAGTGTAGAAGGCCGTTGGATAATAGTGGGAGGGCGCGTAATAGTAAATGGTTGCGCGGTGATAATAGTAGCGTCCATAATAACGGCTATAGAAGCGGCCATTGTAGTAATAGGTTCGATGGGCAAATTCGCCGTCGCGATAGCGGAAGGGATGCTCTACGAAATCGCGCCCGCCGCGCTCGGCAAAAATCCTGGAGTGGTCCGGGCTTTCCACCAGAACCTGGCGTTGCCCGTTTAATCGATGATGGATGACCATTCCGTGATCGGGAAAAACATGATCTCTACTGCTCACATGGGGCGTCGTGATAGGCGGGCGCTCGACATGTGGTAGGTCGTGGGGTACCTTTGGAGGCCGTTTTTTCCAGATCTCACCGACCTTGCCCATTGCATCTTTTGCCTTCTTGATCTTTTCAGTTGGCGAAGCCGGTGCAGTCTCCTTTTTTTCCTGGGCCTCCATCTTGAGGGCGCCTGCCAAAACCGCCAAGCAGAGCACAATCGGAATAGCTGAGAGCGATCTCGCCAGGCCTCGACCGCAAAGGGCGCGGATGTGCGCCGCCAAGGAGTAAAGAAACACGCCAGCCCTTTCGGCGGAGCTCTTGACGCCGCGGCCCTCTTGCGCGTGCCTCTTGGGAGCGCGCAGCAACGTGCTATTCGACATTGGTAACTTTGCCATCGGTGAAGGTAACCTTCATGTCTTTATAGATATAAATCTCTTTGGCGCCGTCCGGGACGATTTTGTCCGGTTTGCCAAAATCACGGACCACCTGTTCCGGCGACTCTCCGAGGGAAAGTTCCTGGGTTTCCACCGGCGGACGGGGCGGCGCGGGGATTGGCGGTTGAACTGTCTCCGGAGCCGTTGTTTGCTGCGCTCCTCCAGCGGTCTCCGTTTGGGACGGCGGCGCGGCCTGATAAGCCAACACAGCATCCTGGGTGAGTTTGTATGTGAACCGGGACTCGGAGGGAATGACGAGAGCCGCGCGGAAAAATCTGGATGCAATCGCTCCAGCGCCTGCGCCTACAGCGGCCCCGATTCCCGCCCCCATGCCGCCCCCGAAAATGGCCCCAAACACAGCGCCGGTGGCGCCGCCGATGACCGCCGCTTTGCCGGTACGTGTTCCCTGCGGGCCGCCTTTCGACTCAAGCTTGCTTGTCTCCACACGGACCCTTTGCCCTGAGACCATCACCGCAACGAGAGATAGCGAGAGCGAAGCGCGTCTTTTTAAACCTGGCTTAACTATGTCTGTTGCCTTGAAAAAGGCTCTGGTTTGCGCCGGCAATACCGTCACGCCGTTCACCTGAACGGGAGCGTCCAAACTCGCCGCATATTCTTTGTATTCATCGGCGCTCTTGGAATTAATTTCGTCAATCGTCCGAATGTGGATCTCGGTGCCGGCGGGTAGTGTTACTGGCCGTGGCGCTGCGGGCATCGCCGCAGGTGGGCTGGCCGGCGGCCCGGACTGAATAGGCTGAATCTGAAAGAAGGCAAACTTCGGCGTGACCCCGCCTGCAAAAACGGCAACAGCGAAAAACACTAGCGCAAAGGGAGCGGATGCGAGCCACCATGAGAGAAGAAACACGCCGCAACTCTTGCGGTGGCCGCTTGGCACCGCGGCCGTCTTGCGCGTGTTGCTTAAAGGCAAACGCAATTTCATAAATCTCCTTAGGCCGCTATGGTTCAATGACAATCCAATGCACCACGCACCTGTTCCGCGGGCCATTGCCAACGTTTTTCAGAACCAACATCTGCGTTTGTCCGTCGCCGGGTACCAACTTTCCCTCCCAGACCTTTTTGTCGTAGTCCAGGCGAAGCTTCACAAGCGGCACGTCACGAAAAACGTACTCCGCATTCTGTGGGACGGGCGCGCCGGTACATTCAAATGTTCCGGATCGAGCCCCTTGGTACGGTTGCGCTGGACTGTTTGCAGCAGGCTGGGCTGAGGGAGCCGGAGTTTCTGACCGGGCCGCCGCATCGGTGCCTGACTCGGCACTCCGTGACGGAGCCGGGTTAGGCGCGCTGGCGGAAACAACGCTGACGGTGCCATCGGCGCCCATCGAAACCATGAATTTGCCATTCTTATCCAAAAAGGAGTTGCTCTGACCCTGTACGGGAACAACCTCTCTTCCCCTGCTGCCGTTTTTGTCCCAATAGAAGAAAAGCGTCTGATGACCAGGCGTTTCACATTTAAACAAGCCGTCAGAGGACTTGCCGTTCTCAGCGGCGACGGGCTTTAGAGACAGAAATTTCCTGCTGCTAGCGGGGTCCAAGACCACCCAGCGACGCCCCCCGCCGACTTCCCTCACCCACTCGCGTCTGTCAGGACTGCTGATCTTCGGAAAGCCTGGCGGTAAAGGTGCACTGTCGAGACACTCATCGAATTTCCTGTCCCAAAATTTTTGCTCTTCCACCCTTTTGTAGTCGGGCTGTTCGGGCGGACCGAGCGCCTTCTCCCAACCAGGCTTATGATCCTCCTTTTCCCGTTGCTTCTCCTCCTTGGCTCTCTCTTTCGCCTCCTTGGCGTTCTTAGGCGGGGGGTAAACAAACGCATCGGCTTGCTCTTTGCAGGAAGCGGCGACGGGTTTAGGAGGAGCCTCGGCGGCCGCAGTGGGGACAACTGGTTGCTGCGCACAGACGATGATGTTCCCAGCGGCGGCAAGAGTCGCAAACGCGATCACCCGAGTCAGTGTCGGCAGGCCCTTTATGACCAACTGCTTATTCTGGCTGCGTTTGCTGCTCCCCATAGGCGCAACTGTTAGCATCCCTCACCCCTCTTTCCTCTTCTTTCATCTCGCGGTGCCTATTCCTCGTCATCCAAGCTCGCCACGGGGACGCGCCCTGCGAACTCGCCGTGCGAATAAGACTCCGCCCAAACCCAGTACTGCCAAACCAACAGAAGCCGGTTCTGGTGCCGACGGAGACGGAGCAGGTATAGCCGTGGTCTGGCCCCAAACAATGAACGAGCCCACGGGCGAGCCTGCCCCAAAGTTGTTGACGAACGTTTTGCTGTCAACGAAGGTGCCATCCACGTTGCCTATGAAAAAGAGGCTACTATCTTGATTGAACGACCCGGGCGGCACCGCAGGCCCAACGCAAGCGAGAGTCCCCCCGAAACAGGTGCTGGCAGAACTGGAGGCGGCAATTCCAGGGCTGAATGCGCCGATGAAGGTTGTATAGCCCTCAAACAAGCCGGCTGAAGCCTCAGTAGAAGCGGTCCGCAGGATGGTGATTGTGTCGGCTGCGGATGGTCCGCCACTGCTGTTACCTTCATATGTAACTTGAAAAGCGTAAGTATTGTACATGCCCGCGCCGTCGCCATCGTTCACGTGGGTGAACGAGCCGTAGATTAGGTAGGTATCGCTATCCGGCAAGGTAAAAGTAAAGTCGAAAGGCAGAGTTTCGGTGGCATTGAAAGGAAGCGGCGGGCCAGAACAGTTTCCCACCTCACACGTACCGTTTACGGAAATCCCCATGGTCGCTGCATTCGCGGCGCAGCTGAAACCAAAGGCAACGCCTACGGCTGACATCCCAAAAACGTGAAATAGCTTACACATGAATAAATTCCTCCTTCAGGTCCGAGTACATCTACGTGTTGTCATTTTTCATCCCGTGATAACTTCGTTCCTATTCCCCTTATGGCCTCTGACCCACCCAGTAGCTCGTTGACCGAGTTCCGTGGGACGGGGCTCCCGCTGCTTTCCGTCCCAGATTGCGCGCCGTCGCATGGTAGGACCTGGTCAGCCGCCGTGGCTGTGAAGCACGCGCGTAAATGAAAGCATGGACAACACCCGGTTTCGCCATTACCGTTGCCCCCTTCGCACCGCCGATAACCAAAAACACGGAGAGAAAAGAGTGCAGATGAGTTCTCTTAACGCTTATAATCAAGTTGGCCTGAAACTCCGGAAACACCCACATTGAGCCGGGCGATTGGAGATTGCCTAGGCCTAATTCTCGAATGGAATCGCCGGCTTTTCAAGCGCTTAAGGGTGAATCGGCAGCTAACGTAGGACAATCCACATTGAGCCGTATGGCAAACCCCTCACCCAGCGAAGTATCGGCGCAGGTCGAAGCGATCTGCAAGAGCGAACCGCTGGTCAGAAGCACGCGAGGCGGCCAGTTGCTCCGCTACCTCACCCGCGCGGTAGCCGAAGGTGCGCCTAGCCACGAGATCAAGGAAAGTGTTATCGGTGTCGAGATATTCAAGCGGCTTGGCGGGTATGACGCCAAAAAGGATTCGATAGTCCGAGTGTCGATTGGAGATCTGCGCGCGAGGCTTGATCGGTATTACGAAACCGGCGGACGCTACGATCCAGTGCGGATTCAAATCCCCTTGGGATCATATGCTCCGCGTATTTACTACGAGCCGGGAATTGCGGCGTCGAAACTGAGCGACACGGCGGCCATGCATGTGGCAAACGCCAAAGCGGCATTGGATAAGCGTACCCTTCCCGGCCACGAAACGGCGTTCAGATACCTTGAGCTTGCATTGACAGAACACCCGAACCATCCGCGTATTCTCTCGCTGAAGGCTATGGTGCATGCCGCCCGGGCAATGTACGGTAGATACGCACGGACTGAACTCGAAGCGGCGGAGGCGCTGGTCGAAGAGGGCAAGAAGCAGGAGCACGAGCCGTGGGAGCGTTTTCTCATCGAAGCATGGATAAGGGCGACCCTGCATTTCGATTGGGCGGGGGCTGAGATTCTTTTTAACCGCGCCATTGAGCTGAGTCATGGCGAGGCAAAATACAACAGCTGGCACACCGCCTTTCTTGCCTCTCAGCTTCGCACGGAAGAGGCCCTTATCATTCAAAGCGAGGCTGTGACCCATTTCGCCCACGACATTGCTGCCACACGGTGCGACCTCGCACAACTTCAGATAGTGACCGGAAGGTTCGAAGAAGCCGAGGAACTACTTCGATCCACTATTGAACTCTTTCCCCACGGACACTACATGCCTTATCTGCATCTGGCGCTTCTTCATGAGGCCCGAGGCGATTTCGCCGAAGCCGTCAAGGCTAATGAGCAGGTGCCGGTCACTGCGCCGGAGAGCACCATAACTGTCGGCATGCGGGTGTTGATGACCGGGCTTGCCGGTAATCGCGATAGCGCAAAGAGCCTTTATGACCAGCTTCGGGCCGAGAAGCAGACAGGGCAGCACGTTCCGGCGTCCCAGTTGGCAACCGCCGCAATCGGCGCAGGAGATCATGATGGCGCGGTTGCATGGTTTGTAGAAGCCGCAGTCACGGAGCGCGATCCCATAATGAATTGGGTGGCCATTTATCCGTTCGAACGCCACATCCGTCATCACCCAGGATTCCGCGCTCTGGTGATGGAAACCATGAAACTTAAGTTCCTCAGCGAGAAGCGCTTTGCAGCTGCGACCGCCGGCTAGTCCGCAGGCACGGGAGCGCTCTAACTGGCCTGCGCCATGGATTTTCGGTGTCTTGATTCTGCCTCAGGGTATTTACTTAGGGTTCGTCACCACGACCCTTCCCTTTCTGCTTGGAAAGGCGCAAGCGCCGGTGGACCAGATCGCGCAGATCACTTCGCTGTTGTCTCTACCCTGGATCGTATGCTTTTTATGGGCACCTCTCGTTGACGCCAAGCTTCGTCGCCGCACGTGGCTAGTCATTACAGCTTCTAGCGCCGCCGTTTGTCTCTCCCTGGCTTTGCCGTTTGCAAACGAGGCAAGAATTGGCCTTGTTGCCGGGCTGAGTCTGTGCGGAGCTGTTGGGGCCTCTTTGGTGCTGGCAACCTCCGGCGGACTGATGCTCACGACGCTGTCGGTGCCAGCGCAGGCCAAGGCCTCAGCCTGGTACGAGGCGGGAAAGCTCTCCAGCAGTGCATTAGGCGCAGCGTTCATGCTCTGGCTCGCGGCGCACTGCCCAAGCCCCATCACGAGCCTGATTGTGCTGCTTCTGGTGGCTTTGCCGTCATTTGCCGCGCTCACGATTTCGGAGCCGATTCCCGCGCGCTCCTGGTGTTACAAGACTCGACTCGTCGAAGTGTGGAGTGAAATTCGCGCCCTATTGCGATCACGGCAAATGCTAAGCCTCGTGTTGCTCGCATCGCCGGTGGGAGCGGGTGCGGCCGTCGCCCTTTTGCCAGCCCTTGCCAAGAGCTACGGAGTGGGGCTAATCGGCGTCATCTGGATCAACGGTGTTGGCGGGGGAACCGTCCTCGCTCTTGGCGCATTGTGCGGCGCCTTGCTTCCGGGCGATTGGGACCGACGCGCTACCTACGCCGCTGCCGGTCTGACAAACGCTTTCGCCGCAATGATTCTGCTTTCGGGCAGGCGGCCGGAGGTGTATTTGCTAGGAACGATTCTCTACGTCAGCACCACCGGGTTTTGCTGGGCACGCTACGCGGCACTGCTGGCGGAAGTAGTCGGACCGGCCGGGCAGGCCGTCAGCACCCGCTACAGCTTGCTTGAGGCGGTCGGCAACATCCCCCTGGTGTACATGGTGTCGCTTGATGGACTCGGCTATAGACACTTCGGCACGGTGGGACTTCTTTGGACGGATGCATCTGCCAATATTTTGGCGTTCGTTACAGTTGCAGTGGTTTTGTTGCTTCTGCGCAATTCAAAAGCCCAGGGAGTAAGGTGAGAAGGGTGCGCGACGCGCGTATAAGCCTGACGCAACCACCGTCCCTGAGGACGCAGCAAGGGCATGAACGTGACCTCCATCACCTCCTTTTGCGCACCCCGATAGAAGCGATACACGCCCAGGTCGGAACCGCTCCAGATCGTCGTCGCTATCCTCAGATATCGCTCCAGCGCCAACCGACGTGGCGCGGCTCGACGGACGCCGCTTCTACGCTCTGTACGAGTGGCACCGGTCTCCAAGGAATTAGCCCCGAGGAATGCCCCGGCGTCCGGCGATTTCAAGTTGATGGTTTGCCTATGGTGAAATTGGCAAGAAACGGCGTCGTGCGACATGTGCGCCGGGGGCCGCGAACGTGGGCCCTCGGAACAGGGAAACGAGCCTTAGCCCCGGCACGGCTGACATCGCGCCCGTTTTGCGCGTTTTCTCAAGAGCAATACTACCGGTGGACTAGCGAAGGACTCAGCGCACCTTCGTTCGGGTATCTTGGTGGACCCGTTTCCGGGACAGATTGACATGCCTTTAGGGCTTGTGGAGCTGATGCCATGTCAATAATCAAACGGAATCCCAGGGCTTGCTACCTTGAACTCATCTAACGCTAACCTGCTGAAGACAAAGAGAAATTAACATGTCGCCTAGCGACCATATTTTTCAGTCACAGATCTCGCAAGAAATTTTCAAAATTTTTTTCTCCACTCCCTTCAACCATTTACCGCCCTTTCACCCCTCCAAAACCCGAAAATCCCATCCGCCGCCCCACCCCTCGAAGGTATAGTTGAACCAGGTCCGCCAGAGTGTCACCTCTGCGCGGGCCATTTTATTTCTACCCAGGAGTTTTTGAACCATGTCTACCGCAGCCACCGCTATCAGTGACGCCAAACTCGCTGCCAACCGAGTAAACGCACAACAATCCACCGGCCCTGTCACGGCCGAAGGCAAAGCCAAATCGTCCCTGAACGCGACCAAAACCGGGCTCACTGGCCGCACCGTTCTATTACCCGGCGAAGAATTCGCCGCCTACACCGCCCATATCGAGCGTCATCTCGTCCACTACGATCCCATCAACGACGAAGAGCGCACCCTCGTCCAAATGATTGCCGATACCCAGTGGCGTCTCCTCCGCGTCCCTGAAGCCGAAGCCGGTTTCTTCATCGTCGGTGAACGCAAACTCGGCGATCTCTATCCCAATGAAACCGATCCCGAGCGCCACGCCCAACTGATGCGCACCGAAATTCGTATCGCCTTCAGCAAAGATCTCTCGAACCTTTATTTACAGGAAAGCCGTCTCAATCGCCAGCTCGATAAATACCGCGCGCAGCTCGAACAGATCCAGGAAAGCCGTCGCAACAAGCTCGGCAAAGAGCTCAACATTACTATGATGCAAACCCAAGCGGCCATCCACGAAGGCAAACCGCCTTTTGACCCGGCTGAGTTTGGGTTCGAATTTACAAAAGCCGAATTCGATTTCTGGTACCCGCGCGCCGTGAAGCAATATCAGCTCACCAAGCTCTGGCCCGACTTCCGCAAGGTCATGCTTGAGTTCCACAGCGCCCAAAAGGCCGCGTAAGGCGGCCATTCTTGGCAGCAGGCCGTCTTTCAGCGGCGACTTCAATGCTTCCCAAACCCGTAGTGTCTCTCAAAACCCCGCCCATCTGTTATGATTCAGGCGGCATGGCCTCCTATTCCATTGGCGTTGATCTCGGTGGCACCAATCTGCGCGCTGCCGCTGTCTCGGAACAAGGCAAAGTGTTGGAGCGCGTTTCGAATCCGGCCAACTATTCCGCCGGCCCGTTGCAGGTCGTCAGTGAAATTGTCTCGGTCATTAATAAAGTGCGCGACCGCCTTCCGCTCGCCACCCTCCGCGGCGTCGGCATCGGTGTGCCCGGCTTCATTGATATTGATGCTGGCGTGGTCATTGGCTCGTCCAATCTTCCGGGATTCCACGATTTTCCCGTGCGCGACGAAATCCAAAAGCATCTCGGCATTCCCATCATCTTAGAGAACGACGCCAACGCCGCCGCGCTTGGCGAAAAATGGATCGGCGCGGGCCAAAACGTCAATGATCTGATTCTGCTCACTCTCGGCACCGGCATCGGCGGTGGCGTCATCGCCGGTGGCAAAATTCTTCATGGCTCACACGGCATGGCAGGCGAGTTCGGCCACATGACCGTCTATCCCGATGGCAATCCCTGCGGCTGCGGCAACGTCGGTTGTCTCGAAAAACATGCTTCCGCCACTGCCATCGCCGCCATGGGACGCATGATGCATTTTGGCGAAGAAATCAACACGGCCGAAGACGTGTTTCGCCTCGCGAAAGCCGGGAACGAACGGGCTCACTGGGTTTTTGAAGCGGTGGGCCGCGCATTGGGCATCGCTCTCGCCAGCCTCATCAATGCGTTCAACTTCCCGCTCTACCTGTTAAGCGGCGGTCCGCTCCCGGCGTGGGAGTTTTTCGCTCCCAGCATGATGGCGGAAGTGCGCAAGCGCTCCTTTACTTTCGCGCGGACCGGCACTCGTATCGAAAAGGCGGTCCTCGGTGCCGATGCCGGCCTGCTCGGCGCCGCCTACCTGCCGTTGCAAGATCCCTTAGTACGCGAAGCCGTTACCCGCTAACATAATCCATTGGAGATTCAATATGTATTGGCTCGGTCTGGATGTGGGCACCGGCGGCTCACGCGCGCTCTTAGTCGATAATTCCGGCGTCGTTCGCTATTCATTCACGTCTCCTCATAAAGAGATGAGCATGCCCAAGCCTCTTTGGGCCGAACAATCTCCGGAAGATTGGTGGCATGCCGGTCAGCTGGCTATTCAAGGCGTGCTCCGGGAAGCCGGCGCTAGCGGCGCTTCCGTCAAAGGAATCGGACTCACCGGCCAAATGCACGGCCTCGTCCTGCTTGATGATGCCAACAAAGTCATCCGCCCCGCTCTCATCTGGTGCGATCAGCGTAGCCAGCCGCAAGTCGATTTCATCGAGTCCAAACTCGGGTGCGACGCCATCCTGAAATACATAGCGAACCCGGTGCTCACCGGCTTCACTTTGCCCAAACTCCTTTGGGTCCGCGATCACGAACCGCAAAAGTTCGCCGCCATCCGCAAGATCCTTCTGCCCAAAGACTACCTGCGCTTCAAACTCACTGGAGAGTTCGCCACCGATGTCTCCGACGCTAGCGGCACCGCGCTCTTCGATGTTGTCAATCGACGCTGGTCGAAAGAGATGATCTCGGGCCTCGGTCTCGATGAGCGCACTCTTCCCAAGTCATTCGAGTCTCACGAAGTCACCGGCAAAGTCACTGCCGAAGCCGCCGCGGCAACCGGTCTTGCCGCCAACACGCCTGTCATCGCGGGTGCAGGCGATCAAGCCGCCAGCGCTATCGGCAATGGCATCGTCGAACCGGGCAAAGTCTCTTGCACCATCGGCACCTCCGGCGTTGTCTTCGCTTATCTTTCAAAACCCGCCTACGATCCCAAAGGCCGCGTTCACACCTTCTGTCATGCCGTGCCGAATGCCTGGCACGTCATGGGCGTCACCCAGGGCGCGGGCCTCAGCCTTCAGTGGTTCCGCAATCAATTCGCTCCCGATACCGGGTATGACGACCTCACTGCCGACGCTACTCTCTCCCCCGCCGGTGCCAACGGCCTCTTCTGGCTACCTTATTTAATGGGCGAACGTACGCCTCACCTCGACGCCAACGCCCGCGCCGCCTGGGTGGGCCTCACCGCGCGCCATCAACGCGCCGATCTCATTCGCGCCATCCTCGAAGGCGTTTGCTACAGCCAAAAGGACGGTCTCGAAATCATCAATGCGCTTGGCGCAAAGCCCGAGCAAGTGCGTCTTTCCGGCGGCGGCGCCAAGAGCCCGTTCTGGCATCAACTGTTTGCCGATATCTTTAACCAACCGGTAGCCACTCTCGCAACCCAGGAAGGTTCGGCTTACGGCGCTGCGCTGCTCGCGCTCATCGGCACCGGCGAATATTCGAGCGCCGGCGATGTTTGCCGCGTCGCCGTCAAAGAGATCGAACTCAAACAGCCCGACCCTGAAGCCGCCTCGTTCTATGCCAAGCGCTACACGGTGTTCCAATCGCTCTACCCGGCTTTGAAGCAAACCTTCCAAACTATCGGCGAACTGGATGCCTGAGGGCTCGTACACGTTCTGCGAGGTGGCGCTGCCCGTCCCGCTCGATCGCCTGTTCACCTACCAACTGCCGCTCACTCTCCGCCACCGGGTTCAACCCGGTTGCCGCGTCGTCGCTCCCTTCGGAACGCGCCGGCTCACCGGCATTGTTCTGCGTGTTCACGATAACGGCGATTCGCACGAACTGCGCGAAGTCTTGAGCCTCACCGACGAAGAGCCGGTTCTCGAACGCGAACTCATTGAACTCGCCCAATGGATCGCCGAATACTATTGCGCGCCCATCGGCGAAGTGCTGAAAGGCATGCTGCCCCTGGGTGGAGAGACCCGCCGTTCCACGCAGTACTCAGTGACCGAAGCCGGCCGTCAAGTCGCTCGTCAATTGGTCATCCGGCCCGAAAGCGATCCAGCCTTGCGCATCCTCGCCATGATCGAAGAGCGCCCGCGCACTGCTGCCCAACTCACCGCGAAGATCAAGAACGCTCGCACGCTGTTACGCGCTTTGATTCAACGTGATTGGGTTACCGCCGAAGACAAAGAAGAAGAGCGCGACCCCATGCGCGCTTCCGCCGAACGCCTCGAAGCTGAGTTTGTGAGCCGCGCCGACGAAAGCATGAAGCTCAAGAAAGCCGAACGTGAGTTGCTCGCTTTCTTGGAACTGCATCCCGGTTCTCACAACCTTGCCGAACTCGGCACCCAAGTTAAGAAGGCCAGCGAGTCGGCCCGTTCCCTCGCCAAGCGTGAGCTCATCAAGTTGCAAGTGGCCGGCGTTCGTCCGCCTTCCGGTTACGAGCGCCCGCGTCCCGACCTTAACGTCTTTCAACAATCCGCGTTCGGCCACATTGAGACTGCGTTGCAGAAAGGCGAGTTCAAAACCTTCCTATTGCAAGGTGTCACCGGTTCCGGCAAAACCGAAGTCTACTTGCGCAGCATCGAGGCGGTCCTGGCGCTGGGCAAGAACGCCTTGCTGCTTGTTCCCGAAATCGCCCTCACGCCCGCCGTCGCCGGCCAGTTCTTTCATCGCTTCGGCAAACAAGTGGCTATTCTGCATTCGGCTTTCGGCGATGCCGAACGGGCCAACCAATGGCGGCGTATCCAAAGCGGTCAAGCCCGCGTTGTGGTCGGCACGCGCTCCGGTGTCTTCGCTCCGGTTCAAAACCTCGGCCTTGTCATCGTCGATGAAGAACACGACGGCAGCTACAAGCAACAAGAGACCCCGCGTTATCACGGCCGTGATGTAGCGCTCGTGCGCGCACGAAATGCGAACGCTGTTGCGATCTTAGGCTCGGCCACTCCCGCCGTTGAGACCCGCTACAACGCCGAACAGGGTAAGTATGAAATGCTCCGCCTCCCTGAGCGCATCGCTCAGCGTCCCATGCCGCAAGTCGAAATCGTTGACATGCGCACCGAGTTTCTTGAAACCAAGCGCCAAGCCACCTTTTCCCGCAGCCTGATGAATGAGATCGCGCAACGCCTCGCGGCGGGAGAGCAGACCATGCTTCTGTTGAACCGCCGTGGCTTCTCAAGCTTCATGGTGTGCCGCAAGTGCGGCGAGCGCATGATGTGTGAGAACTGTTCCGTGGTTCTGACACTTCATCGGAGTGAGCGCCGCATGCTCTGCCACATGTGCGGCTTCGCTGCCAAGATTCCGACCGTCTGTCCGAAATGTTCCAGCGATCAGATTCAATTTCTCGGCACCGGTTCTGAGCGAGTCGAAGCCGAACTGCACGAGTACTTGCCCACCGCTCGCTTGGCTCGTCTCGATCGGGACACGGCGAGTGGCAAGAACGCCTTCGAGAACATCTTGAGCGAATTTCGCGGCGGCAACGTGGATATCCTAGTCGGCACGCAAATGATCGCCAAAGGTCATGACATTCCGAATGTGACCTTAGTCGGTATCGTGCTGGCCGATATCGGTCTCAGCATCCCCGATTTCCGCGCTGCCGAACGCACATTTCAATTGCTGACGCAAGCGGCCGGCCGCGCGGGTCGCGGCGATACACCTGGGCGTGTCGTGATTCAAACGTTGAACCCGGATCATTACGCCATCGGCTTTGCCGCCGCGCAAGACTACGAAGGTTTCTATCAAAAGGAAATCGAGTTTCGCAAATGGCTCCGCTATCCGCCTTTCGCTGCTTTTGCCAATGTCGTTGTCCGCGCCGGTAAGCAAGAAGAAGCGCTGCGCATGGCCACCGAACTTGGCTATCTGGTCGACCCGCCCCCCGAAGGCATGCGCGTGATGGGCCCCGCCGAAGCGCCGGTCCTCAAAGTGAAAAACGACTTCCGCTATCAGATCCTGCTCAAAGCGGCGAAGCGGACCCTCTTGCGCGACGTGCTCAACAAGCTGCGTGCACATGCGGAGAAAGAGAAGTGGAAAGCTACCTCGCTCGTCATCGACGTTGACCCAATCACGTTGATGTGAGCCCTAGCCTGCCTTTCTTCGCGCCGCGCCGAGAATCTCACGTAATCGGCGCCCGATGATCAGATCTTCGCCTTCCTGCAGCGTCATCGAAACGATCTGCAGTTTGTTCTCCTCTTTCTTCGGCTGGCTTTCCATCTTGCGCCCGCCCTGCCAGCCTTCTTGCACCGCCGATACCAGCGAAGGATTGCTCGCGGTCAGGACTTCAATGCGCGGCTCGCCTTCACGCAAAGCTTTGTCGCAATCGGCTACTGTGAGATTCCAGCCCGCTTCATCCCACTTTACTGTTAGGGTCGGATAGCGGTTTCCATCTTCCGGAACGAACGTTTCTGTGGTCACGCCCGGAACAGTTTCCACCAGTTTGGCAATTCGTTCCACGCGCTTTGCCCATTCTTGGTTGAGCGCGGCCAAGTCCATTTTTTGCCACGCCTCGACCGCCGTAAGAACGCCGATGATTTCTTCTTTGCCCACTTTCATCGCCCGGCAAACGGCGCCTTCCCACGGGCTGCATTGCCGCATCGCCGCTTCGATGAGATCTTTGCGCCCGAGCAAAATGCCCGAGCACTGCGGACCTTGTAATCCTTTGCCGCCGGAGAAGCAGAAAAGATCGATACCAAGCGTCGCGTATAGTTTTAGGTTTTCAATGGGTGGAATGCCGGCTGCGTCATCGAGCAAAAGCGGCACACCGGCCTGCTTGGTGATTTCGATAGTTTTCTTGAGCCGGTCGCCAAGGAGCGTTGTGTAGACCATGGCGGTACGTTCCGAAATCGCAGGGCTTAAATCGTCCACGTCGTGCACCAGTTTGAGCTTGGCGCCGGCAAGTCTGATCGCGCTATCGAATGCCGAGCGGCCGCCTAGCATCACGACTTCATCTTTCATGCCGGTTGTGTCGGGCAGTTGCCAAATCTTGGCTGGGTCGGTGCCGGCCATGCAAGCTGCCGTTGCCGCGGCCATTGCACCGGCCGCGCCGGAAGTGACCATGCCCGCTTCCGCACCCGAGAGTTCAGCCAAGCGCCGGCTTGCGGCGTGTTGCAATTCCATCATGTCGACAAAATGGTGTGACGCTGCTTCCATCGCTTGCCGGACTTCAGGTAATTCGAGCGAACCACTCAGGTACGTCCACGTGCCGCGAGCATTGATGAACGGGCGCACGCCGATGCGGCGATACACCGATTCACTTGGCGCCGAGGCCTTGACCCTTCCCAAAAGAGGAAGGGCCGCCGCCCACTTCATCAACATTCGTCTGCTAGTTGCCATGAGATCCCCCTTCAAAGATAATAAGGGCGTGACAACGAAGATGGTGTTTGTCTTGTTGTTTGCGGTCGCTGCTCTGGAAGCGCAGATGAAAACGGTGGCGCCGAGCGGAGGCCCAGCCGTGGCGGGACCCTACTCACCGGGCGTCGTTGCCGACGGATACCTTTACGTTTCCGGTCAAGGCGCGAAGGCTTCAACCTTTGACGCCCAAATGAAGCAATCGCTCGATAATGTGAAGGCGGTTGTCGAAGCGGCCGGCCTCACCCTCGATCATTTGGTCTATGCCCATCTTTACCTCGAAGACATGAGTCACCTTGCGGAGGCCGACCGGATTTGGGCGTCTTATTTCGCAGGGCACTCGCCGGCGCGCGCAACCATCGGCGTGGCCCGATTGCCCGGCACGCCTGTTGAGATCAACGCGGCTGCAGTGTTGGATGCTTCTGAATGGAAAGCGATTTCGATACCTGGGTTCGAGGGTAAGCCTTATCCAGCGGGCGTCCTCACGCACGACCGCCTTTTCATCTCGACGGTCGGTGGATCTGGATCGAGTCCCGAAGAGGAAGTGAAAGGCGCACTCGAAGCACTGAGTCAGGTCAATCAAGCCGCCGGGCTGAGCCTGAAGAACATGGTGTTCGTCAATCCATATTTGACCTCCGAAATGCCGGGCCAGATTATGAATCGCGAATACGCCAAGCACTTTGAATTCGGCAACACTCCGGCGCGCGCGACGATTTCCGTGAATGATTTGGGCGGCAGCCATATTGTGTTCACGGGCGTTTCGGTTCGCGATTTATCACAGCGGCGATCGGTGCGGCCTAAGAACATGCCACCCAGTCCGACTGCAAGCCCTTGTGTCTTCGCGGGAAAGACTCTGTACTGCTCGGCAAAAAGCGGCTTCATCCCGGGTCCTCATTCCGGCGTTTATGCAGGAACAGTGGAGACGCAACTCCGCCAGACCTTTCGTAACTTGCTGGACAACCTGGAAGAAGCGGATATGAACTTTGCGAGCGTGGCCGTTACGAACGTGTACTTGGACAACGTGGACGATTTCGCCGCAATGAACAAGCTCTACGCGCAGTACCTTGGCGAAAGCGGCATCAAGCCGGCACGAACTACAATTCAACAGGTGAAGGCAGGAACTCGGGATGCCGACGCAGAAGGCCGATATCCGGATCTGGAACAGATTTCGTTGATTGCTGTGAAGTGAGCGGCTGGGGCGCCACTTGCTCGCTATTATAATGAAGGTCCGTCCCCCGAAGAAGAAGGACCGCAAGCATCGGCTTGGCACCAAACTCTAAAGCGACCGCCCAGGCATTGGAAACCAGCATCCGGCAACTGTTGGTCAATGGCAATTCCAAGGCCGCCCTTGAAAGCGCCAAACAATTTCACAAGGCCGAGCACACTGCCGGGTCGGAAAGCCTTTTGCTCGCAGCGTACAAGGCGCGCATTCAATCTCTGCTCGATCAAAACCTCGCCTCCGAAGCGAAATCGCTGCTGGCATTGGTGGAGGAACGCTTTCCCAAAGCGAAAGCACTGCTGAACGACGTAGGCACTTTGGCTGCCGCGCGGAGTGGCGATCTCGCCGCATTGCTGCAGCCTCTAAACGATCCGGAACTCAGCGTCGAACGCCGCGCTGCCGTCGAACAAATCATTCAAACCCAGGTGACCGACCTCCGCGCGCTGGCAGAGTGCGGAGCGCTGCCGCCCGAACACGGTCTGCGGCAAGCGGCGGCGGCGCTCGACCGGGCCTTCGACGCCGTGACCAGCGGACCTGTGAGCGAAGAGCAGATTACCCTGCCGGAGGTGTCGCATCGCAGCCCTTTGGCCCCCTGGAAACTACTCATCCGAGCCATCGCTTGCCTGCATCGCGGCGAAGATCGGCAATGCCGGGATTATCTTGCGTCCATCAAGCCGGAGTCCGTTCCGTCGCGTCTCGTTCCGGCAATCCACGCCATTCTCGGAGCGAAGACAAGCGAGGCCACGCTCAAACCAGCAGAACGCGCCTTGGCTTCTCGCATTTGTGGGAATCTGGCCGATCTCCGTAACGCTCTGGAGCAGGTGGATCGTGCCTTCACCGGAGACGACGATAGCCTTATTCTCAAAGCGGTGCGCGAGGCCATTCGCGAGTGTCAGCGCAGTGCACCCGACCGTCTGGCAATACTAAAACAGATCGCCCACGTGCGGGGAGGATCAGCCGGCCTCGATGCCAAACGTTTGGCTAATTCTCTCGATGGCGAACCTCGCCGCGATGCTGCTTATTTCAGGATGTTCGCGCGCTCATTAGAGGTCTCCGGTGCCGGCGACCCGCGTGATCTTGCGGAGGCGTGCGAGCTATGGGAAGAGTTTCGCCAACAAGCTATGCGTGAAGGCCTGTTCACTGTCCACAGTATAGAAGCGGCAATGCTGTATCTTCACATGGCCGATACTTTGGCGCAAATCCCTCCAAAGCTGTTGAGGGATCTGCAGAGGTTTGGCGGACCTAAACTGCCCCAGGGGGATGAGCGATATTACCTGCATCCTGAGAAGCTCTTCGCGCGCGCTTGTGTCATGGATCCGCATCCCGAAGCTTTCTCCCAATGGCTGAGTTGGGCCCACGATCAATCGGTAACGCAGGGGGAAAACGTCGCCAAGGAATGGCACCGAATCCGTCCCGGCGATATCGAGCCAGTCCTCCACTTGATGAGACAGGCTGAACAGCGCAACGCCTTTCCGTCGGCACTTGCCTATCTGGAGAAGGCGGAGCGTATCGACGGCGTTCATTCCGTGGTACGCGCAGCCCGCTTGCGCTTGCTGGCGGCCGCGGCCATACGCCATTTGCAGCAAAAGAAGCCGCACTTGACAATGGAAAAAATTGCGCTCATGGCGGAACTTCCCCAATCGGCACAGGCCGACCGGCCAGCGTTTCTCGCGGCATTGCGGGCTCTAAGCTGCGTAGCGGCGAGCGATCAAGACGGGGCAGAGGGGTCAATTCATGAGATGGAAGCGCTGCTCGGAGGAATCTCCGCGGGTTTACTGCGGTTTGGCATCGCGGCGACAGCAAAGCGCCTCGACTTGGTGTCTGTAGAAGATCCCAAAGCCCTCAAACCAGACCGCCGGGAAACGATTCCCGCATCCCTGGCGAGGGTGATGGCTGTTGCGAAGGATTTCGGAATACGAAAGTTTGCGGTACCGGTCAGTTATATCGACGAGGCAGAGAAGCAATTTCCGCGCGTGGCCGCGGCGCTGGATTTAGAACAAATTAGCTTGCTCGGGGAAATGGGTCTGGCGACCGACCATCCCACACTGGCTTGGAAGGCCTCCACCGCCGGCCTCAAGCGTAATGGACCGACGGAAGCTTGCTTCCTTTTGCTGCGAGCCCGAGCGCTGCCTCCCGAGTTTGATGATCGTCAAATGGTTTTGGCTGCGGCGGCCGCGGAACTCGCGCGTTTCCATCGCGACACCGAGGTCCTAGCCCGGGCAGTCGATATACTGCGCGATCCCTTCGGAGACGACTCGTTTTGCGTGACGCTCGAACAGGCTCGCGACATAGCGCGCAAGGAAGCGGCTTTCCCGGCTTTCCCAAGCGGCTTTGACTCGGGACCAGACTACAGCGAATTGTTGCCGGGTCTGTTTGACGAGGAGGACATGGCCGGCGGCGATCCATTTGACGAACCGTTTGATCTGGGCGAAAGTGAGATGCGAGCGATGTTTAACCGAGGCCTTCCCAAGGATGTACCGCCCGATTTGGCCGCTTCATTATTCGATGTCATGAAGGAAGCCGTTCTTGGCGGCAAATCTCCCGAGGAACTTCTGTCGCAAATCCTAGGTGAGCGCGGTGGCTCGAAAAAGAAGAAAGGCCGGCGTAACAAATGAACCCATATGAAATATTGGGCGTGCCGGCGGAAGCGTCCGAACAGGAAATTCGCACTGCCTATCTCAGCAAAGTGAAAGAGTTCCCGCCGGATCAGTCGCCCCAGGAATTCGAAACGGTCCGCGATGCCTATGAGGTGTTGCGCGATCCTCGGAAGCGCGCCCAGGCGATGCTGCTCTCCACGGCTTTCACTGCGCCCCTGGTGTCGCTGATTGATGCCCGGCCGGCGAACCGAGCGTTCGCCGGACCGCAACTTTGGCGCGAGGTTTTGAAGACCAAATGACGGCGGGGATGGACCGAGAGGAAATCTTGCGCCGCTTCGAAGCGCTGCTCGACTTGGCTTTAACAGGGGAAGAAGCGCCGAGTGGAATCGATGCGCAGGTTCTTGCTTCGGTGATGGCCGCCGAGAGCGACGATGACAGCCAACGCTGCGACTCTTATACGCTCTGGGCTGCTATGACGACCCTCGCCCAGGAAATCAAACTCCAAGGCCGGGCCTTCCAGGAACTTAACCACACGCTGACGGCGCAAACGGAAAAGATGGCCGAGGAACTGCGTTCCGTTTATGCCGAGCGCGAGCGAACGCTGCAACGCGACGTGGAGCGGCGCAGCCGGAGAGAAGCGTTGCGTTCGTTCATCGATTTGCGCGACCGCCTGGGCCGCGGCCTGGCATCGGTTCGGGCGAGCCGGGAGCAAATCGCAAGCCCCCCACAACCCGGATGGTGGGCGCGCATTTTTCGCAAGCAGGCGGTTGATCCATCCGCCAGTGTGGTGGAGGCGTTGGTTCGCGGTTACGAACTCGGCGTCGAGCGTCTGGATCAAACGCTCGCTGATTTCAATGCTCGCGAGATTTGTTGCCAGGGTGAAAGCTTCGATTCACGCAGTATGAATGCGATTGAGAGCGAAGAATCGAGCACAGTTGCTCCCGGCACTGTGCTCGAAGTTTATTTGAGCGGATACGAATGGAATGGTGAAATATTTCGTCCGGCCCAAGTGAAGGTTTCGCGCGAGCCGGCGATCCATGTGGAAAAGGAATGAGCGATCTAGTTGTTGGCATCGATTTAGGAACGACAAATTCAGAAGTGGCGGCTTTCGTCGAGGGGCAAGTACGTGTTCTTGGGCCGGGAGAGCAGCGAATACTGCCTTCCTGCGTTGGCTTCTCCGCAGCCGGAGACCTGCTAGTGGGAGAACCCGCCCGCAACCAGCAGGGTTTATATCCCGAGCGAACTGTGCGAAGCATCAAGCGCAAGATGGGTAGCGACGAGATCATCACGCTGGGAGGCCGCAGTTTCACAGCTCCTGAGATCTCCGCCGTGATTCTGCGGGAACTCGCCGAGTGGGCTCGTCTGTCGCTCGGAGAACGTCCTGAAAAAGCAGTGATCACCGTACCGGCTTATTTCTCAGACGCGCAAAGAAGCGCCACGCGGGAGGCAGGCGCGCTGGCTGGACTCGAGGTGGTGCGAATCTTGAACGAGCCCACGGCCGCGAGCCTCGCCTACGGCTATGGCGATGGGTCGCGCCACACGGCGCTTGTCTACGATCTGGGGGGCGGCACGTTCGATGTTTCGGTGGTAACGGTGGAGGGCGATATCACGGAAGTGCTGGCCAGTCACGGGAACAACCGACTGGGAGGCGACGATTTCGACGATCTGCTGACGGAGAAACTGGCGCAAGAGTTCCAGAAGCAACATGGCATTGACGTGCGGCAGGGACATGCGGCGGCGAGAGCGCGCCTGTGGTGGGCGGCCGAAGAAGCCAAGAAGAAGTTAAGCTACGAGCCTTATGTCACCATACGCGAAGAAGCGCTGGTTACGCGCAACGGGAAACCGCTGCATTTGGAAGTTGAGGTTTCCCGAACAGAATATGAGAGCCTGATTCGTCCGCTGGTGGATTCCACTCTCGACAGCGTGTCGAAAGCGTTGCAGGATGCGCGCAAGAAACCTGGCGATATGGATGCAGTGCTACTGGTCGGCGGGTCGACTCGCACGCCGCTCGTGGTTGGTTTGCTGAACGACATCATGGGAATTGAACCGCGCCAGGATGTTCATCCGGACTTGTGCGTAGCCTTGGGCGCGGGTGTGCTGGCCGCACGGCTCGCCGGCCGCGAAGTGGAGCGCGTCCTCTTGGACGTGTCGCCGTATTCGTTCGGCATTTCGTATTTGGGCGAACGCGGCGGGGTTCCGTATCCGCACTGCTACAAGCCGATTATCCGCCGCAATACCGCCTTGCCGCTGACGCGTACGGAGCAATATGCGACAAGCCATCCGTTTCAGACCGAAGTGAATATTCAGGTCTACCAGGGCGAAGACGACGACGCGCTCAAGAACATCCTGGTGGGGGATTTCCAAATCGGGGGCTTAACGGCGATACCGGACGCAAACGAAATCCTGTGTCGAATGCGGCTCGACCTTGACGGGATTCTGGAAGTCGCCGCGGTAGAGAAGCGAACCGGGAAATCGAAACAGATCACCATCGCGAATGCATTGCAAGCGAAGACGGCGGAGGAGATCGCGGCGGGACGGAAGCGCATTCAAGAGTTGTTCGAATCACGCTCTGAGGCTTGGCCCGAAGACGAGGGCGGCGACGTCTTGGATATCAATCCGGAGGAACGGGAGGGGGAACCAACGCGTACCCTCCTAACGGGTGAGCGAGAGGCGGCGGCTTTGGTGGAACGCTCCAGGAATGTGCTGCCCAAGATGCATGCGGACGATCGAGAAGAGGCGATCGATCTACATGAGAAGATCGGTCTCGCTATTGAAGCCGGCGATGAGGCCGCCCTGGCTGACGCTACGCGGGCGCTGCGCGAGATGCTCTTCTTCATGGAAGGGAAACCAAATTGAGCGAGGCGAACCGGTGTCCGGTTTGCCAAGCCCGTTTTCGCGGCGCCAGCGTCTGTTCACGTTGCGGCGCGGATCTTGGGCGTTTAATGCGCTTGTCGACGGAAGCTTGGCAGTTGCGCCAAGCCGCTCGAAGCGCCATCGCTTTGGGCGAGTTTAGACGTGGAGTCGAACTGGTGACCCAGGCGCAGGAGATGCAGCGTACGCCCGCCGGGGAGGCTTTACTCACGATTGGCGCGTGGCTGGGGCGTGAATTCAATCAAAGTTCTCCCGACAGGCTCAGTGATAGATAAGATCAATTCGGGAAATAAAGGCTGGGGCGGCTGGTGGGATTTGAACCCACGACATCCAGAACCACAATCTGGCGCTACTACCAACTGAGCTACAGCCGCCGTAACCCCTCAAGTTTAGCATTGCGCTGACTGCATCACTCGTTCGAGCGATGTCCAGAAAAACAAAAGGTTGTGTCCCTCTTCGCTGCGAGATTTCGCTTATCTCAACAGAAAGGGAGGATACTCCAATGTCAACCACTACACTTTGCAATGAACTCGATATCTTTAGCTCCGAGATCCAAGATCGACCGTTCCAGGGGCTCAACAAGCTAGTCGCATTTCTCGATACTAAGAAATATGGACCGGGCGATTGGCGCGCGAACGTGCAAACGCTGCGCCAACATCCTGTCCACCATATGCTGTTGGAAGATCCGCACACTGCGCGCGCTTTTAGCAAGCCGCGCGGCTACGCCGGCGACGCCGTGATGATGGATTTCGTTTACGGCCATTCGAGCGTCGCTTCGACGATGTTGGAGAGTTCGGATCGGGGCCGGAATCTGGCGCGTTTTTCGGCCGGCGAATCTTATCCAGCCAGAGCGGTTCGTTGGAGACGCAAACGCGTCGCCGAGGAAATCGAAAAGCTCGTTCAAGAGCGCGGCCATATCGATGTGCTCGCGTTCGCCGCCGGCCACCTGCGAGAGTTCGAGTTGGTTCGTCCGGAACTGCGGGAACGAGTGCGGTTCGTCGCCGCCGATGCGGATGAGGCCGCTGTTGAAACGGTCCGTCTCAGCTACGCCCTGTCGGGTTCGGTTGAATGTTGTCGAGCCTCTGTTCGCGAACTGCTCGCCGGCAAGGTGAAGCACCTTGGGAAGTTCGATTTCGCCTACACTCTGGGGCTGCTTGACTATGTTTCCGGGCGAGCTTCGGGGCGTGTAGTGGAATGTCTGTGGAACATGTTGAAACCCGGCGGACGGGTGTTCGCCGGGAATTTCACAACCACCACCTTAGGCACCGGCTATATGGAGGCGGCGATGGATTGGTGGCTGCAATACCGCCATCCGAAAGAGGTGGCCGGTTGGCAGGATGGTTTGGATAATGTTGCCTCGTCGGAGGTGTTCGAAGATCCTTGGAAGCAAATTGCCTATCTGCTGGCGCAGAAGGCGACCTAAGGTTGAGGCGGCTAGAGTCTAACCGGACCCTAGCCGCCAAATTTCCCTCTTATCCACTCTCGCTTTGGCGATAACAGTGTTATGAGTATGCAACGCTCGGAATCGCGTCGCACCCGCTTTGCGCGCGCGAAAATCTCGTGGGTTGGCGACGATGGCAAAATCAGCAATGAGCCCATCATGATGGAAGACGTGACTCGCTCGGGGGCCGGCTTTCGCATTCGCTTTCCTTTACCCATTGGAATGCCGTTGCTCTTGGAAGTGGGCGAGCAAATCCACGCCGCAACGGTTCGACATTGCAATCGCGATGGAATCGAATTCTTCGTGGGGATTGAGTTTCACATAGCCGCTGAGGATCTGCGCATCGGGCGCCCGCAGCACCCCGGGCTCCGTCTCTAGAGAACTGGTATCGTTACAAATGTGAAGGGCCGGATTCTGTGCCTTTTCGTTTGCATTTCGTCCGCGGCTTTGGCCCAAAACGCGGACTACTGGACTCTCGCCAAATCAGATCATTTCGAAGTTTATTCCCAATCTGCCGATCAAGCGGATGCGCAAACGCTGCTGGTTTGGTTTGAGCAGCTTCGCGCGTTTTTCAGCAGGACGGCGCTCGGATCATTTCGCCGCGAGATCAAAACCCAGTGACGCTCAAAGTGGTTGCATTTCGTTCCGAGAAAGAGTACTCCGCTTTTCGGCTGCATGCATTCACGAGCGCGTATTATGCGTCCGAATCGAATCGCGATTACATCGTCATGGTTGCTAAGCGGTTTGGTGTTGCGGCTCATGAGTACTCGCACTTTGTTTTGAAGATGGCGGGACTCAAACTGCCGACGTGTTTTGATGAAGGGCTCGCGGAGGTGTTCTCTACGTTGCACGTGGGGAATGCCGGCTACGAACTCGGCGGCGATTTGCCGGCGCGGTCGCATGTTCTGGAAGCGCATAAAAGAAATCTGCTTACCTTATCAGAGTTGTTTACGAAAACCGAGGCCGCCGTTGGCGCCGAGCCGCGAAATGAAGCGGAGCTCTTTTATGCCGAGAGTTGGGTGCTGATGGATTTGTTGACCGGATCGTCTGATTACGCGTTCGGCGTCAGGAAGGTAATGGCTGCTTTGAATGTCGGAGTGACTCCAGAGCACGCGTTTGCCAGTGTGTACTCGAAGTCTCTTGCTGATGTTACTCACGATCTGA
Organism: Bryobacterales bacterium; assembly: GCA_963771405.1. Lineage (GTDB taxonomy): Bacteria > Acidobacteriota > Terriglobia > Bryobacterales > Bryobacteraceae > Bog-105. The sequence continues at coordinate 66,897 of CAVYUL010000002.1, read as the reverse complement.
CGCGCTGGCTCTCGAACACTCACGCACGGCGTGAGGGAGCGCTTCAGCCTCTGAAACTCAAAACCCCGCGACTTTCTCTTCGCTCCAGCCTGCAGCGAGATGACTTGATGGCGCAGGTAGCTTTGGTGAGTGGGCGCGTGGAGGAGGCGAAGTTGCGATATCGGGAACTGATCGACAAGAATCCGGAGAATCCTGATTTCCAAAGTGCTCTGGGTTCGATCCTGTTGCTCGAAGGCAAGCGAGACGAGTCGCTGGAGTTATGGAGAGCGGCGATCTCCCACAATGTGCAGGATGCTCAATTGTGTTACCGCTATGCGATCCTAGCCGACGACGCGGGCGCCCCCGTTGAAGACATCAGAGCCGGGCTGGAACGGGCTTTATTGCTCGAACCGGATTTTGACGATGCCCGATATCATCTCGCGCTGCTGTTTTATCGCACCGAGGATTATGCTTCCGCTGTTGAACAATTGCACAAAATGAGAGTTCCTAAAGGCGAGCGCCGGTATGCTTACTGGATCGCCCTTGCTTCGGCGCTCATTGAATTGAAAGATGGCGACGCCGCTCGTGACGCTGCGCTCGAAGCCAAAGAAGCGGCGCAGAATGATTCGTCACGAATGGAAGCGCAGTGGCTTTCGTCCATTGCGATGACTGAGTTGACCGTTCAGCTTTCGACGGACGCTAACGGGCGTTCTCAAGTGATCACGACGCGCATTCCGCACGGGACAAAGGACTGGAACCCGTTTATTGAACCGTCCGATCAAATCCGACATGTGAATGCCCGGTTGACGCAAGTGCTGTGCACGAAGGGCAAGTTGACCGGGTTTCTACTAACTTCGGCCCGGGGCGCATTGGCGGTCGATGTTGTGGATCCGATGCGAGTGCGGATGCGCAACGGGCCGGAAGAGTTTTATTGCGGCCCGACGCAGGGCGCCGATGTGACGGTTGATTACGCAGTTACACAAAGTGCGAGCCAGACCATAAACATCTTGCGTGGACTGACGTTCTTGCCTTAGCCCGATAATCCTTGACAACGGGAACATGCCGGTCTATGATTTTATTTGCTACTGCATAAATATGCAAACCAAGCTGCCGATGTGAAGGCAGCCGCAAATAAAATCCGGGCGCGAAGCTTGCGAATGGTGTGCAAGGCGAAGGTAGGTCATCCGGGCGGAGATCTCTCGTCGGCTGACATCCTTGCCACGCTCTATTTGCGGATTCTGAACGTGACGCCCGAGACGATGCGTTCGCCGGATCGCGACCGCTTCATTATGAGCAAAGGCCACTGTTCCGGAGCCCTCTATTCGACCTTGGCCGAAGCTGGCTTTCTTCGCGACGAGGACTTGGAAACTTACATGCAACCGGGTTCCTTGTTGAACGGCCATCCCGATCGCAACAAAGTGGCTGGGATTGAAGCAAACACAGGACCGCTGGGGCATGGATTGCCGATTGCGGTTGGCTGCGCGCTTGCGGCCAAGATGGATCAGGCGGCTTGGCGCACCTTTGTTCTCACCGGCGATGGAGAGTTGCAGGAAGGCAGTAACTGGGAGGCGGCGATGTCGGCCGCGCAGTTTAAACTCGATAATCTGACTCTGATTGTGGATCGCAACCGGCTACAGCAGGGTGCGCGCACAGAGGAAACGGTGAAGCTTGAGCCGCTGGCGGATAAGTGGCGCAGCTTCGGCTGGGCGGTTACGGAGCTGGACGGGCATGACCATTCCGCGCTTGAAAAGTGTTTCACCCACTTACCTCTTGAAGCCGGAAAGCCGAATTGTGTAATCGCGCATACTAAAAAAGGCTGCGGCGTGTCTTTCATAGAAGACAAGGCTGAGTGGCACCACAAAATTCCGAGCGCGGAGGAATTGCGGCTCGCCCTTCAAGAGTTGACGGGAGAGAGTGCATGAGCGCCGCAGCGGAATTTGATTGCAGGGATGCGTTTTCTGAAACGTTAGTGGGAATGGCGCGGGCCGATAAACGCGTGGTTGCCGTTGTCAACGATTCGGTTAGTTCCACCAAGTTGAAAAAATTCAGCCAAGAATTTGCAGATCGCTTTGTGAACGTCGGCATTGCCGAGCAGAACATGGTGGGCGTGGGAGCCGGGTTGGCGAACGGCGGTAAACTGCCGTTTGTTTGTGGAGCGTCATGCTTTTTGACAGCGCGCGCCATGGAGCAACTAAAGGTGGATCTGGGGTACTCGCGGCGGAATGTCAAGATCTGTGGCATGTCGAGCGGCATGGCTTACGGAGAACTAGGGCCGACGCATCATTCGATTGAGGATTTAGCCTGGACGCGCGTGATTGCAAATATGACAGTAGTGGTGCCGGCCGATCCGTTTGAAACCAGCTCCGCGCTGAAGGCAATTGCAGAAATAGACGGCCCGGTGTTTTTCCGGCTTAGCCGAATGCCGGTACCGGTCATTCACAGTGCAGACTACCAATTCCGAATCGGTAAAGCGGTGGAACTCAAACCCGGAAGAGATGTGGCCATTATTGCGACGGGGGTGATGGTCAGCCGCGCGCTTGAGGCTGCGAAAATATTAGAGGCCAGCGGCGTTTCGGCGCGTGTGATCAATATGTCCACTATCCGACCGTTAGATGAAGAGGCCGTGATTGCCGCGGCGTCGGAAACACAAGGGATTGTGACCGCGGAGGAACACAGCATTTACGGTGGTTTAGGGGGAGCGGTTGCGGAGGTTTGTGCCACTCACCATCCTAGCCGCATTCGAATCCTGGGAGTTCCGGGTGTGTTTGCTCCCACGGGCTTGGCTGAATGGCTGCTTGAGCATTTCGGACTTACGGCTGAAGGTATTGCGAAAGCGGCGGCAAGTCTCGTCTGAGAGTTTGAAAAGCATCATGACGCCCCGTTCGCGTTACATCCTGGCCGTTGACCAAGGCACGACCAACACAAAGGCGGCGTTGTTCGATGAGCGCGGCGGGTTAGTGCATCGAACTTCCGCACCGGTCGGAATCGTTTTTCCGAAGCCAACCTGGGTGGAACAGGATGCACTCGAAATATGGAAGACCGTTGAGACCGTTATAGACGAATGCCGGGAGTTCGCCGGCGATGGCGAAGTGGCTGCCGTTGGTATTACCAATCAGCGTGAGTCTATTGTGGTGTGGGACCGCGAGACGGGAGCGCCGGCCGCCGCTTGTGTGAGTTGGCAATGCAGGCGCGGCGCAGCAATATGCGAGCGTTTGCGAACTCAAGGCTTGGCGTCTACTGCATTTGATAAGACCGGCTTGCGGATTGACCCAATGTTTTCGGCTTCGAAATTGGCCTGTTTGCTCGAAGACGATTCTGAGTTGAGACGCAAGGCGACAGACGGACGTATCTGCGCCGGCACGGTGGATAGCTGGTTGATTTGGAAATTGACTGGTGGGAAGGCCCATTTGACCGATGTCAGCAACGCGAGCCGCACGCAGTTGCTGAATCTGGTTTCGTGTGACTGGGATTCGGACATGCTGACTCACTTTGCGATTCCGGGCTCTGTTCTGTCGGCTGTCCGGCCTTCGCGTTCGTTCTTTGGAGAAACGACAGGCGGCATCCCGATTCTTTCAGCCATCGGCGATTCGCATGCTGCGTTGTTCGGGCAGTGCGCTTTTGAACCGGGTTTGCTGAAGGCGACGTATGGCACGGGCTCTTCACTGATGACGCCGGTGAGGAAGCCGGTGCTGGATGATGATCGCGTGGCGACCACGGTGGCTTGGGGCTTTTCTCACGAGCCCGTGCAGTATGCGCTCGAAGGAAATATCTACGCAACCGGCGCAGCAGTTCAGTGGGTAGGTGAGTTTCTGGGCCGTCCGGATCCCGTTGGCGATGTGAGCCGTTTGGCGGCACAGACGGATGACTCAGGAGGCATGATCTTTATTCCGGCATTGACCGGCTTGGCTGCGCCGCACTGGAACGAAAGCGCGCAAGGCGTCATCCTGGGATTGAATCGCGGGTCGACGCCGGCGCAATTGGCGCGCGCGACGCTGGAGGCGATTGCGTTTCAGGTGCGCGATGTGCTGGAAGCCATCGAAACCGTTTCGAAAACGAAGGTCGAAACGCTTCTCGCAGACGGCGGCGCGACAAGCAACGCGAACCTGATGCAAATTCAAGCGGATGTGATTGGCCGGCCGGTGATCGCTTCCCAGTCGACCGACCTTTCGGCGCAGGGCGCTGCCTGGCTTGCCGGTCTTGAGTGCGGCTTTTGGAAATCGCAAAGTGAACTGGAACAACTGAGGCGACCCGGTGATCGCTATGAGCCCCGCTGGCCGGAAGCGAAGCGGAAAGAAATGTATGCGAAGTGGTGCAACGCAGTGGAAGACTTGAAAGCCGCGAGAACGACAAGCCATGGCTCGCATTGACGAACTGCGCATGATCGCGAAAGTCGCTCGGATGTACTATACACAGGGAATGCGGCAAAGCGAAATTGTGGAGCGGCTGGGCATGCATCAATCCACGGTTTCCCGCCTGCTGCGCCGCGCGGAGGCGGAAGGGATTGTCCGCATCTCAGTCTCGCCGCCCGCAGGAGTTCATGCCGAATTGGAAGAAACGCTGGAGCGGCGCTTCGGCCTAAAGCAAGCAGTGGTGGTGGATTCGATCGACGATGAAGAGCAGATTGTACAAGACCTGGGCTCGGCGGCCGCGTTCTTCGTCGAGTCGAATGTGAAGCCGAAGCAAGTGTTAGGGATCTCTTCCTGGAGCGCCACTTTGCTGGCGATGGTGAATGCACTGCACCCCACATCGAAGGGAGCGGAGAGCGCGGTCGTTCAGATCCTGGGCGGTGTGGGCAATCCGAACACGCAGATTGACGCCACGCAACTGACGCAGAGTTTAGCGTCGCTGATTGGCGGACGGCCGGTGCTTTTGCCGGCGCCTGGGGTGGTGGGGTCTGCGTCGGCGCGTGACGTACTGCTGCGCGATCAATTCGTACAAGAAACCGTTTCCTATTTCCGCAACATCGATTTGGCGTTGGTAGGGATTGGCGCGCTTGAGCCCTCGAGCGGCCTCTCGGTCAGCGGGAACAGTTTTTCGACGCAGGAATTGAAGGTGTTGCGCAATCGAGGCGCGGTTGGCGATATTTGCCTGCGCTTCTTCGATGCGGAGGGCGCGGCGGTGGCAACAGCGTTAGACGAGCGCGTGATTGGGATTGACCTGAAAACGCTGAAACGGGCGAAGCGAGTGGTGGGGGTGGCGGGCGGAACTCGCAAACGGGCGGCTGTTTTGGGCGCGCTGAAAGGCAAATTGATCAATTCGCTGATCACAGATTACGCCACCGCCCACTTTCTTGTTCAGTCTGATGAGAAGAAAGGTTCACCCAATGCCGGCTGACTTGGCGGCGATTCAAGCGCGTGGGATTACCAAAGTATATCCCGGCACAGTGGCGCTGCGGCAAGTAGATTTTACGGCTTATGCGGGCGCCGTAAATGTGCTGATGGGTGAGAACGGTGCGGGTAAATCGACGTTGATGCGAATTCTGGCAGGGGTTGAGATGCCCGATGCGGGAGAGATAACGATCGGCGGCGAGCGGGTTGAACTGCATACTCCCGCGGCGGCCGAGCGCCACGGCGTTGCGATTGTTCATCAAGAACTGAACTTGATGCCGAACATGACGATCGCGGAGAACATTTTTGCCGGGCACGAGCTCTGCCGGGGAGGGTTTTGGGTTGATGGAGCGGAGCAGAATCGCCAAGCGCAGAAGCTGCTTGCGAAGCTGAGCTTGGATGTCGATGTGCAAACGGTGTTAGGCACGCTTCCGATCGGTCAGCAGCAGTTGGTCGAAATCGCACGCGCATTGGGAAAGAATGCGCGAGTGTTGATCCTAGATGAGCCGACTTCGGCCTTGAGTCACGCGGAAATCCCGATTTTCTTTGGCGTTTTGCGTGAATTGAGAAATGACGGGGTGGCGATTGTGTACGTGTCACATCGTCTTAAAGAACTGTTGGAGATTGGCGATTTTATTACCGTGCTTCGCGACGGACGGCTGGTGGCATCGGCATCGCGAGGAGAAGTGACGGAGTCGTGGATCGTGGAGCGCATGACTGGGCGGCCGGCGCAAGAACTTTCGGTCGCCGATCGCTCTAGCGTTGATGAGCAAGAGAAAGTGCTGAGCGTGGAGGCGTTGACGCTGCGGCAAGGTAACGGGAATCCACTTGACAGCGTAAGTTTTCAAATTCGCAAAGGTGAAATTGTGGGCGTGTACGGACTTCTGGGCGCGGGTAGGACTGAATTGATGGAGGCACTGGTGGGCCTGCGCGGTGCGACATCCGGGACCGTCGATCTGGACGGAGCGTCGATTGATCAGCTTGCGACGCCGGATCGCCTGAACGCCGGTATCCGGCTGTTGCCCGAAGACCGGCAAGCTGATGGTTTGATTCCGCAGATGTCGATTCGCGGTAATGCCTCACTGTCGTTTTTGCAGCGATTGCAGAAGTGGGGTTGGTTGTCCCACGATCAGGAGCGCGAGGCGGCGGATGCCGTACTGGCGCAGATGCGGGTTAAATCTGCCAATTTTGACGACCCGGTGACAACGCTGAGCGGGGGCAACCAGCAAAAGGCACTACTGGCGCGCGTTCTGCTGACCCAGCCGAAAGTGATTCTACTTGATGAGCCTACGCGTGGCGTTGATGTGGGCGGCAAAAGCGAAATCTATTCGTTAATTCGAAAGCTCGCGACTGACGGCGTCGGCATCTTGTTCACTTCTTCCGACGCGCAGGAGATCCGCGAACTAGCCACTCGTGTCTTAGTTCTGTCCCGAGGCCGGGTCAGCGCCGATTTAGACGTGCGCGAAACAAACGAAGAGAGCTTGCTTTTGTTGGCGGATGCAACATGCCAAAACTGAATCTTTCCTCAAGTGCAGGCATTCTGGATTTCGTGTTGCGGGCACGCGCGTTCATGGTGCTGGCCGTTTTGCTGGTTCTGTTTTCGTCGCTGTCAGAGAGCTTTCTTACGACGAATAACTTGACGATTCTGCTTAAGCATGTGGCCATCACGGCCATTCTTGCGGTTGGTATGACGTTCGTCGTTCTAACAGGGGGGATTGATCTTTCCGTAGGTTCGGTGGCCGGCTTGGCGGGAATGATTGGGGGAACGCTCATTGCGCAAGGAATTCACATGCCCGGTGCGGGCGGGAATTATTTCCCAGGTGTGGCCGTTGTCATTCTCGTGGGTTTAGGATCTGGAGCTTTGGTGGGCCTACTGAACGCGCTGCTGGTAACGCGAATTGGGGTTGCGCCTTTTATTGCGACGTTAGGGACGCTTTACGTTGCGCGTGGTGCGGCTCTTCTGCTTTCGAGCGGAAGAACGGTTCCCAACCTTGGGGGCAGTTCGAAGCTCGGGAATACCGGGTTTCCCGATCTTGGCGGCGGTCACTGGGCCGGCATTCCGACGCCCGTGATCTTGATGGTTATCATTACGGCGATTTGTTACGTCATTGCGTATCGGACTCCGTTCGGCCGGCGGGTGTACGCGATTGGCGGGAACGAGCGCGCGGCGACTATTGCCGGAATTCGCGTGACCTCTGTGAAGACGGGCGCTTACGTCATTTCGGGAGTTTGCGCCGCTTTGGTCGGGCTGATCATCGCTTCGCAGTTGGAAGCTTCTCATCCCGCGACCGGAGAGACGTTTGAGCTGACTGCGATTGCGGCCGTTGTTCTGGGTGGAACCTCGTTGCGCGGCGGCAAAGGTTCGGTGCTTGATTCGCTCGCCGGGGCCTTCGTGATTGGAGTGCTCGCGGATGGCATGGTTCTCTTAGGCATCTCGGAGTTCTGGCAGATCGTGATTAAGGGCGTGGTGATTGTCTTCGCTGTTGCGGTGGATCAACTGCAGAACCGGGTGCAAACCAGGCTGCGGACAAGAGCGCAGGCCGCAGTCGCAGTAGGCGCGGCATAGGGCGATGAAACGGCTCATCGGTTTCTTATCATTGGTGGTTGTTCTGAGCGGTTGCCATCAGCGTGATGGACGCAAGCTGGTGGTGATTGTTGTTCCGTCGCAAGATAACCCATTTTTCAAAAGCGAGGCCGATGCGGCCGCGGATGAGGCGACAAAACTCGGCTACCGCGTGCGCGTGGATGCGCATGATGACGACGCATACCGGCAAGACAATCTGATCGACATGGCCATTGCCAGCAATGCGACCGCGCTGATTCTCGATAACGCCGGTTCCGATGCTTCGATCTCCGCGGTAAGGCGCGCCAAAGCCGCGGGCATTGCTTGTTTCCTGATTGATCGCGAGATCAAAGCCGATGGTATTGCGCTGGCGCAGATCATCGCCGATAACAATCAAGGCGCGATTCTCGCCGGCGAGGAGTTTGCGCGTTTGATGGGACAAAAGGGTGAATATGCGGAGCTGCTCGGCAAAGAATCGGATACCAACGCGCAAATTCGTACGCACGGTTTTCATTCCGTGCTCGACCGCGATGCAGATTTGAAACTCGGCGTGGCGCAAAGTGCGAATTGGAGCCAATCGGAAGCTTTCACGAAGACCGAAACCGTTTTGCAGGCGCACGCGAATTTGAAAGGCATTATCGCCGGGAATGACACCATGGCGCTGGGAGCGGCTGCGGCAGTGAAAGCGGATGCGCGTTCGATGATTATTGTGGGCTTCGATGGCAGCCCGGACGCGCTGAGTGCTATCAAGTCCGGAGAGATGGAAGCGACGGTTTTGCAGCCTGCAGGCGCGATTGCGCGGCTGGCTGTAGCGGAAATGGATCGCTATCTGAAAACCGGCGCCACCGGCAAACCCGAGCGGCAAATCATTCCGTGCGAGCTCGTGACGCCGGCAAATGTGAACGAATTCGGTGTGTTTAGCCGTCTGAACTGAGGCTTGGAGAATTTGATGAAGAAACCTGTTATAGCCGTTGTGGTCAGTAACCGTGATTTTTTCCCGGACGTGCTGGTGAAAGAAGCGCGCCAAGATCTGCTGCGGCTTCTCAGCCAAAAAGAGATTGAGCCCATCATCTTAGGTGAGACGGATACTAAGCTGGGTGCGTTGGAGACCTGGGAGCATGCTTCGCAGTGCGCCGATCTTTTCCTGCAGCATCGCGACCGTATCGACGGGATTCTGGTTTCGCTACCGAATTTCGGGGATGAGAAGGCGGTGGCGGACGCGATTCGCCTGTCCGGTCTGCAAGTGCCCGTTTTGGTGCAAGGCTATCCCGACGATCTGGATCAATTTGGACTCGAGCGCCGGCGCGATGCCTTCTGCGGCAAGATTTCGGTTTGCAATAATCTTCGCCAATACGGGATACCGTTTTCTTTGACCGAGCGCCATGCCGTTCCGGTGAATTCGGCTGAATTTGCGCGCGAGCTTGATCAGTTTGTGGCGGTGTGCCGGGTGACGAATGGGCTGAGGAAAGCGCGCATCGGCTCGGTAGGAGCGCGTCCGAATGCGTTTAATACGACGCGCTATAGCGAAAAACTTCTTGAACTGGCGGGCATTAGCGTCAGCACGATTGATCTTTCAGAAGTGTTCGCCGGCTGCGAAAAGATTGGCGATTCGGACGCGCGCGTCAAGCAGAAACTGGACGAAATTCATGCTTATGCGGACGATAGTCGCGTGCCGAAGCCGGCGCTGACGAAAATGGCAAAACTGGCTATTGTGCTGCTGGATTGGATGGCCGCTTATGGATTGACTGCCACCGCCATTCAATGCTGGAGTTCGATGCAACAGAATTTCGGGGTTAATGTTTGTACTGTGATGAGCATGATGAGCGAAAGTTTCATGCCCAGTGCGTGTGAAGTGGACGTGGCAGGCGTGGTTTCGATGTATGCCCTGCAACTTGCTTCCGGCCGGCCGAGCGCGTTGGTGGATTGGAACAACAACTACGGCGACGATCCGGAAAAATGCGTCATTTTTCATTGCGGAAATTGGCCGAAGGAATTCTTGCCGGATATCCGTATCGGCACCGCGCCTATTTTGGGCACCATCCTGGGAGAGCAGAATACTTTCGGCGCACTGGAAGGTCGAACGGCGGCGGGCCCTGCTACTTTCGCGCGCATCAGCACGGACGATATCCGGGGCAAAATTCGCGCTTTCACTGGCGAGGGCAGTTTTACAGATGATGCGCTCAATACGTTTGGAACCAAGGCCGTGATGAAAGTGGCACGCTTGCAGCCGCTGCTGAAATACATTTGCAAGAACGGCTTTGAGCATCATGCGGCGGTTTCGGCTTCACACTGCGCGTCTGCGTTGCATGAAGCGCTGACGTCGTACTTGGGCTGGGAAGTTTATTTGCACGAAGCGTAGGAGGACGCCTTAAGCGCATTCATTTATGGCATTAGGTTGGCCTCTTTCGATTGACATCGCGGTCGATAAGTCTAACGAGTGCAAATAAATTTGTTGAGTCATTTCACCATTGGCATTCTGGCGTTCGGCGGAATGGGCAAGGCGTTACAGCTGCCGATCGAAGTTGTCGGAGCGGACGGGACGGAAGTTGCGGTTCGCATTGACATGCCCGCGGGCGCGAGTGGCGAAGTGCGTGGACTTTGGATGCAGATTCACGGCCTCGAATACGATGATCTGGCGAGTGTTCGTGTCAACAATGCCAGCTGGGTGAATCTCAACAACAAGAGTGTCGCCGTGGCGGAACCGGGGAAGAGCTATGGCGGTATCGGTGGAGGGTTCGGAACGTTGAAGCTTACTCTCGAGCTGCCACCTGGATTGGTTGTAGATCAAGCGAACACGATTCGATTTCGTTTTAATCGCACCAACGGCGTGGTGAGCGGGTATCGGGTACTCGCGCTGAACTTCGTCACTGCCGACGGACGCAAGCTGCTGCCCGAGGGCGCGTTTTCGCAGGACGATCCAAACCAGTGGAAACCGCCTTTGCCTGCTCCGCTTGATATCGCTACGGGAAAGAGTCTTTGGGAGCAAGGCAAACTGGCGGCGAACGGGCTCGCCGGTGCGCCCCCCGTTCGAGCCCACTGTGCGGATTGCCATGCGCGCGATGGGCGCGACCTCAAATACTTTAACTACTCAAATGCTTCGATTGTGGCGCGGTCGCGTTTTCACGGTCTTTCCGAGCATGAGGGCGAACAGATTGCCAGCTATATCCGGTCGCTCGATTTTCCGAACCCGGGTCGACCTTGGAATCCGCCCTATCAACCGGGCCTTGGAATTGACGAACAGCCACAGACCAGTTGGGCGGCAGGCGCCGGGTTATCCGCAGTGCTGGATCACGACGCCGATACGCTGAAATCTTTAGCCGGCGGCAAAATTGAGCCCAGCGTGTTCAATCCCGATGGCAACTTGAACCAGCGCGAGATCCCGATTGCGATGCAACTACCGGATTGGAACCACTGGTTGCCGCACACTCATCCAGTAGACATTTGGGGCGATCGTTTTGACGGTAGCGCCTTGGCGCAAATGTACACGGAAGCGTGCGGTTCGAAAGCCGAAGATGTTGCAAAGTTCTTCGATGAGTGGGGCAAAGCTCGGGCTAAGTTCTTGACTCCGCATTTGGCGGCGAACTCCAAGAAATGGACTCGTCCCTTGGCCGAGGAATTTTACGCCGCTCAACTTTGGCAACTTGTCAAAACTTGGGAACTGACGCAACAGTACGGCTGGGAAGCGCAAGGCTCGCAAACGCGTGTTTGGCCCAATACGATGGCGGAGCAGACCGCACCGACGGCCCTCAACATTCCGGACACATCGGCCGGCATGGGCGGAAGCGGTTTAACGAATGAGTACTTCAGCAGTGCCTGGTATCAGTTGCAGATCACGGTGAACAGCGGGAGCCATAAGCATCATGGACGCGCACCGTTAGATTGGCCATATCTGGTTGGGCATTTTCGGGATCTGGAACAGCTTAGCGGGGAACCTGAACCAGGACGATTGCTGGTGACGGTGATCAAAGCGCTGCAATCGACGGACAGCAACATTGGGCCGGAGAATGTTGACGAAGGTTGGCGGCCGGAACGAACTATTGATCCGAGGATTATGGTAGCTCCGGAGTGGTCGAAGACCTTTTCAGCGCTCGATGCTCAAACGAGGTTGGCGATCACGCAGTCGCTGCTGGCCGCGTGGCTGGATAAGAATTTGCATTACCCGGCGGGCGCCTATTTTCAACTGGGCCGATCAGCAAGCGGATACTTGCCGCCTGCCGATTTGCAAGGTATCTCGGGCGGGCGAGCCTGGGAGGAGGCGGGCGCATTCACGGCTGCGGGCGTTGATCAGAGGCTAGTGGCACAACTCCAAAACTGGGGTAAGACCTATACTTCGCTTGCGGGCCTGTTTCACTACTGACGGGGATTGGATAGAATCCAATCGGCAGTTTTGGCGGCCAGCTTATCGAGTGCTGTGATGGCGAGCGTCAAGTGCTCTTCGCGGGTGTCTTCAGTTTTGTTGTGACTAATGCCGCCTATGGATTGGACGAACATCATCACAGTTGGGATACCGGCTCGACAAACCTCGGCAGCGTCATGTAAAGGTCCGGAGGGCAATTTGTGCGGTGGCTTGCCGGTCGTTTCTTCAATGGACTGCCCGCAAAACTGGATCAGCTGCGAGTGAAATGGAATCGGCTCGATACTCCAGATGCGCGACCATTCCACTGTGCAGCCTTCTTCTTCGGCAAAGCGCTTGCTCGCGTCCTGGGCTTCCTGGTACATCGATGCCAGAACCTTCGCATCCAAATCACGTTGATCGAGTGTGGCTTCCGCGCGGCCAACCACCGCGGTCACAATGCCGGGAAATGTTTTAAGGCTGCCCATGGTGCAGACCGCGTCGGGGTGTTTTTTTGCGATGGGTCTGATTTCGAGGGCGAGTTTGGCGGCTGCGGCCAGAGCATCGCGGCGCACGGCCATCGGTGTCGATCCGGAATGCGCTTCTTGGCCGTGGAAGGTAATGGCGTGCCGTTCGACGCCTTTCGTGCCTAAAACAACACCCAGCGGAAGTTGCAATCGCTCCAGCACCGGGCCTTGTTCGATGTGCAGCTCCAAGTAAGCCGCCGCATTTTTGCGTTCGCGTTCAGCCTCAGGAAATCGATCGATTTCCACACCGCAGCGGCGCAGAGCTTCTTCAAGACGGACTCCATCGCGGTCGGTCCGCCCGCGGTCGGCGGCAATCGAATGTGTGCCGGCGAAGGCCGATGAACCGAGTAAGCTGCGTCCAAAGCGCGCGCCTTCTTCATCAGCCCAATCCACCAGCCGAATGGTTATGGGCGGTCGCCCGTTATATTGTTCGGCGAAACGGCGGAGCACCGCCATGCCGGCCAACATGCCGAGCGCTCCATCAAGCCAGCCGCCGTTCGGAACGGAATCCAAATGGCTGCCGAGGAGCAACGCTTGTTCCGAATCACCTTTCAGCGTGATGTAGTTGTTGCCGGCAGCATCATCGTGCTGTTCTACCGGCAACTCGCGCAACTTAGTGCGAAACCATTCACGCGCTTTGAGCCAAGCGTCGGTCCAGGCGACGCGCTGCGCGCCGTTATCGTCCGCAGTCAGGCCGTGAAGTTCGTTCAGTTCGTCGATCGCACGCTGGGGGTTAAGGGGCATGGATCTATTTTTGCGCTACCGGCTAAGAAACCGCTATTCGACCGTGACGCTCTTCGCCAAATTGCGTGGCTGATCGACATCGCAGCCGCGCCGCACAGCGATATGATAAGCGAGCAGTTGCAGCGGAATCATTTCGAGCAAGGGTAGCAGCAATTCACGTGTCACGGGAATGGTGATGAGGTAATCCGCCATCTTAGCGACTTCCTCATCGCCTTCGCAAGCGACCGCCACCACGATGCCACTGCGAGCCTTCACTTCTTGAATGTTCGAGAGCGTTTTTTCATAATGGACTTTACTCTCTTCCGATTCCGGGTCTTTAGTGGCGAGCACAACGACGGGCAGGTTTTCGTCGATCAACGCGTTCGGCCCGTGCTTCATCTCGCCGGCGGGATAGCCCTCCGCATGGATGTACGAAATCTCTTTAAGCTTCAGCGCACCTTCGAGCGCGATGGGGAAGTGAATGCCGCGCCCCAGGTAGAGAAAATCTTGCGCCTTGGAGAGATGCTTTGCCATTTCATCGTAGATTTCAGTTTGCGCCAGCACCTGCTCGAGTTTGCCGGGAATCTGCATCATCTCCTGGGTGAGGATGGACGAAGCTTCAGGCGTGAGCGTGCCGCGCACTTGACCGAGATACATTCCCAGCGTCAGAAGTGCCGTGATTTGCGAAGTGAATGCCTTGGTGGAGGCCACACCGATTTCGGGTCCGGCATGAGTGAGTAATGTGCCGGCTGCTTCGCGGGTGATCATGGAGCCAACCACGTTACAAATAGCCAGTGTTTTTGAACCCTTTTGTTTGGCCTCGCGCTGTGCTGCCAGGGTATCGGCCGTTTCACCCGATTGGGAAATGACGACGGTCAGTGTGTTCGGCTGAATGATCGGATCGCGGTAGCGAAACTCGCTGCCATAATCCACTTCCACCGGCAGGCGCGCCAGCCGTTCGATGATGAATTTACCCGCCAATCCGGCGTGCCAACTGGTGCCGCAAGCCACGATCTTCACTTGCTGGAACGATTTGAAATCCGCTTCGGAGATATCCACTTCGTCCAGGAAGACGCGGCCGCTTTCCTGCCCAATGCGGCCCAGCATGGTGTCCTTAATCGCGCGCGGCTGCTCAAAGATTTCCTTGAGCATGAAGTGCTTGTAGCCGCCCTTTTCGGCCATGATCGGATCCCACAAAATGTGCGACACCTGGCGGCGAACGATTTTGCCGTCCAGATCCATGAGCTTCACGCCCGAACCGGTCAGCACGGCGATATCGCCGTCGTTCAGAAAGATCATGTCGCGAGTGTGGCTGAGTAGCGCCGGCACGTCGGACGCAACGAAGAACTCATCTTGGCCCAGCCCCACGACAACCGGCGGCCCGGAACGTGCGGCTACGATTTTTCGCGGATCCGCTGCGGAAATCACGCCGATCGCGTAAACTCCGGTGATCTGCTTGATGGCACAGCGTACCGCATCCTCAAGCGCCGTGTTGCCCGAGGCTAAATACTTTTCCACCAGGTGCGCGATTACTTCAGTGTCAGTCTCGGTAACAAACTTGTGGCCCTCGGCTGTGAGTTGTTTGCGCAGCGCCAGATAATTTTCAACAATGCCGTTGTGCACCACCACCACGCGACCGGTGCAATCCCGATGCGGGTGCGCGTTTTCTTCGGTAGGCCGGCCATGCGTCGCCCAGCGGGTGTGCCCTATGCCGTAAGAACCCGCGAGAGGATTCTTCCTGATGACTTCTTCCAGGTTGCGCAGCTTGCCTTCGGCTCGCCTGATATCCAGCTGGTTGCTGTCCGAAAATACGGCCACGCCCGCTGAGTCATAGCCGCGGTATTCCAAACGCCGCAATCCGTCCACAATTAGAGGCACCGCTTCCTGGTTGCCGATATAACCCACAATTCCGCACATATATAGAGATAGAGTGAAAAATTAGTCCAAGATCTCCACCCGGTAATCTTCAATCACCGGATTCGAAAGCAAGTCGCGCGACACTTCGTCCAGCATGTGTTGCGCGCTCTCACGCGTGGTAGCGTCCGCCAAGCCGATTTCAAAGTATTTGCCTTGCCGGACATTCAGAATTTCCCGATGCCCCATACTCTGCAGGGCGGAACATACGGTTTGCCCCTGGGGATCTAGAACAGTGGGCTTCATCGTCACATAGACACGCGCTTTCATCGTGAATCTTCATTGTAGGGCCAAGGTCGCGCTGGGCAAAAGATTTCAGAACAAAATGCTATGAAATTGTTGTAAACTCGGACTAGTCTTAACCGATACGGATCTCGCGTGAAACTCTGCGTTCTCGCTAGCAGTAGCTCAGGCAATTCGCTTTTTGTCGCCACCAATCGCACTCGGTTGCTGGTGGATGCCGGTTTGAGCCGGCGTCAAACGCGTAAGCGCCTGGCAGCGATCGGTGAGGATTTCGCCGCTCTCGATGGAATCCTGATTACCCACGAACACTGTGATCACGTTTCTGGCTTAAGTGCGCTGGCGAAAGGCACGGACGGGCGTCCCATTCCTGTTTACTTAACGCAAAAGACCGCGCCTTATATCGATTGGGGCGAAGACGCAACTCCGGTGGTCGAGACCTTCCAAGCCGGCTGTGGGTTTACCATCGGCGATATCGACATTTCCAGCTTTACTATTCCGCATGATGCTGTCGACCCCATAGGCTATGCGCTTAGCTCGGGTGGCGTTAAGGTTGCGGTTGCCACCGATCTCGGCTACGTCACCGATTCTCTGCGCGTGCATTTAAGCAATTCGGATGTGGTTTTGCTGGAATCGAACCACGATTTGGAAATGTTGCGGGTCGGGCCGTATCCTTGGTCGGTCAAGCAGCGCGTCATGAGCCGGCGCGGCCATTTGTCGAATGAAGTCGCGGCGCAGTTCTTGCGCAACGATCTGGACACGCGCGTTTCCACCGTAATCTTGGGTCACATCAGCGAACACAACAACCACGTGGAACTGGTGCGCAACCTGGCATTGAAAGCACTGGATGGCCGTTCGCTTTGGACTAAGCTCATTGTCGCGGAGCCTGGCCTACAAGGCGAAGTGCTTCAATACTAGTGAATGATTGCGCGATACACACGCCCGGAAATGGGCGCCATCTGGAGCGAGCAGCACAAATACGAATGCTGGCTGGCCGTTGAACTGGCCGCGAGCGAAGCGCTGGCCGAACTAGGCGAAGTGCCGAAGGACGCGGCACAAGCTCTAAGTGCCAACGCCTCCTTCGATTTGAAGCGTGTGCAGGAAATTGAGCGCGAGGTGAAGCACGATGTGATTGCGTTCACCACCGCCGTTTCCGAAAGCATGAAAGCGAAAGGAGTCGGCGAAGCGTCGCGCTGGCTGCATTTTGGCTTGACGTCGAACGATGTTGTCGATACCGCGCAGGCTTTGCAAATCAAAGACGCCTCCGCGCTCTTGCTCCAGGATTTAGAGCAGTTGCTCGCGGCCCTGCGACGTCTCGCGTTTGAACACAAAGATAGCGTGCAAATCGGCCGTACCCATGGAATGCATGCGGAGCCGATTACTTTTGGTCTGAAGGTCGCGCTCTGGTGGGACGAAATCGCACGCCAGAAGAAGCGGTTTGCCGCCGCCGCTGACGAAATGCGGGTTGGAAAAATATCGGGCGCTGTAGGCACATTTGCTCATTTATCGCCTGAAGCGGAAGAGAAAATCTGCGCCCGGCTCGGATTGCGAGCCGCAACCATCAGTTCGCAAGTTCTTTCTCGTGACCTGCATGCCAACTACCTTGCCGTGCTGGCTGGGGTCGCGGCCAGTTTGGAAAAGATTGCGCTCGAAGTGCGGCACCTGCAACGCACCGAAGTACGCGAGGCTGAAGAGCCGTTTGCGGCTGGGCAAAAAGGATCGTCCGCCATGCCGCATAAGAAAAACCCGGTTACGTGCGAGCAAATCTGCGGCTTGGCGCGCGTGGTCCGCTCGAATGCCCAGTCAGGCTTTGAAAATGTCGCATTATGGCACGAGCGCGATATATCGCATTCATCCGTAGAGCGCATCATTTTGCCTGATTCCACTATCCTACTTGACTATCTTCTTGCCAAAACCACATGGCTGATGGACGGTTTGGTGGTCAACACCGAGCGCATGAAGCAGAATCTGGCCAATACCAAAGGCCTTATTTTCTCCGGCCAACTGCTTCTCGATCTGGCCACGGCAGGAATGCTCCGAGAGGATGCCTATCGGCTCGTTCAGCGACATGCGATGCGCTCCTGGCAAGACGACTCCGATTTTGAGCAAGCAATTCAACAAGATAGCGAAATAAAGAAGCACCTGACGCCCACCCAACTTGCGCAAGCATTCGACGTGAAACGTCAATTAAGGAACGTAGACGCAATTTTTACCAGAGTTTTCCCTCTTAGCCCGTCAGACGGGGAACGGTAACCAATACAAATTCGCTATTCGTATTTCATCGGTTTTCGCGTAAACTGTACTCACTAGTCCGACGGCCGGGCTCACTTGGCCGAGTCGGAGAATATAAAGTCGCCAGCTCCGGCGTAACGCGTTGTTGGGCGATGACTTATGAGACGGTGAAGCCGCCAGAAAGCAAACCTTAAAATGCAAGCGACCGTGCGAAAACCACCGGGTAAGGAACTTGAGTTAGCGCGCGTGCTGTTAGTCGATGACGATATCACTTCCAGGCTGACGTTAAAAGCGGTATTGGAAGCAGGCGGATACTTTGTCGACTCCGCTGCCTCGGCAGCCGAGGCAGTCGGGAAGCTGGACGAGAAGCAATATGAACTCGTCTTGAGCGACTTGCGGATGGAATCCCCGCAAGCCGGTTTGAAGGTTATCGCGCATGCGCGGCTGATGGAATACAAGCCCGCTACCGCGATCCTCACAACCTATCGCAACACCTATCCGGGTCAACGTCAACCGGTTCTGATTGAACCAGAGGATTTGCCAAACCTTTTGAGCAAGGTGGCCGATCTGATCAGCCAGCGTGCCGCCCGCATAGTGCATCGCCAGATGCGCCAAAGTGTGAGCTAGTCTCCGGTTCCTGTTCTTTCGAGACCGACGCGGATGACCGTGGCCTCGTACTGATCGAGCGCGTCCTTGAAGAAGTGATCTGGTGATTCGATCCAATTCACTTCTTTGGGCTTTGGTACGGTCTCGAAGAATTTCTCAAATTCAGGGCGTGGCCCGAAATTGTCGTGGGTGCTGTGTATGAATAGCTTGGGCACCTGCACTTCATAAACGAACGCACGATCTGTAATCGTTGTGGGGAAACCGACCGGCACCACGCGCCGGATCACGCGCTCCTGCGATGTCAGGCGCAGAGCCACGCGGGAACCGAAGGAAAAGCCGGCCGCCATTAGGGGCAAGTAAGGGTAGCGAGACTGCAGTTCGCGGAGCGCGGTGCGGGCATCGTCGGTTTCCCCGATGCCGTGCGCGTATTCGCCTTCGCTCAGATTGACGCCGCGATAATTGAACCGCAGCACCACACAACCGGACTTGCGCAAGCCGCGAGCCAGCCGGTACACCACTTTATTGTGCATGGTGCCGCCATGCTTAGGGTGAGGGTGGCATACCACCACCGCTTCCACCGGTTTGCTGTCTTCCGGCTCTTCGAGCAATGCCTCCAGTCGCCCCGCCTGTCCCGCCAGGAACAGCGATTCAATCCGCCGCGCCATTAGTTCGACCGGTAGTTGATGAACTGAATGTCGATCCCGAACTCTTTGCCCTTTACCAGAGCGATGACTTGCTGCAGGGTATCCCGGTCCTTGCCGGAAACCCGCACCAAATCGCCTTGAATGGAGGCTTGCACTTTCAGTTTGCTGTCTTTGATCAGCTTGACGATATCCTTCGCCTTCTCAATGGGAATCCCTTGTTGCAAGCTGATCTCCTGGCGAACGCTCCCGCCGGACGCCATCTCCACATCGCCGTAGGTAAGCCCCTTGAGCGGAACGTTGCGTTTGACCAGCTTCTGGCCAAGAATTTCGCTGACCGCCTTCAGTTTGAACTCGTCTGAACTGGCGAGCAGCAGCTTGTGTTCTTTTTCTTTTAATTCGACCGATGACTTGCTGTCCTTGAGATCGTAGCGAGTCAGCAATTCTTTCGAGGTTTGCTGAACGGCATTGAGAACCTCGGTCATATCAATCTTGGATGCGATGTCAAACGAATTATCGGGCATGTGATTGCAGCTTAAAGTTACAGAATACAAGAAGCGCGGCGTGAAACAGCTAGCGTTGCGAAAGCGCCAAAATCACTCGTTCGGTCAATTCTTCAATCAGCGCCGGCATTGCGGAATCGAGCGCTAAAACAACGGCTGCCCGAATAGTCGGACGGTCTAAACCGCTAGCGCCGGAACCCTGCGCGCTCCGGCGAGTCTGCGACCGCTTCTCGATCAAAGTTTGCACCGTGTCGAGCAAGCTGGAGGCCTCGAACGGTTTACGGAGAATCGCGTCGGCTCCCGCGTTGCTCGCATCTTGTTCGTCGAAAGTCTCGCTGGGAGCGGCCGCGAAGACAATGGGAATATCCTGGTATGCCGGTTCGGCTTTCATGAAGCGTGCCAGCTCAAAGCCGTTCTTGCTGGGAAGGAAAACGTCGGTAATGAGAAGGTCCGGGTTCACGTCGCTCAGCCGCCGCATCGCAACTGCCCCATCGGTGACGCTCACAACTTCCAGCCCTTGCGCGGACAAGATTTGTTCTCCTAACCGCAGAGCCTGCGAACTATCGTCCGCGAGCAAGATACGGCTCATAGTTGCGAAGAAGAAGGAGTGGAAGGCGTCGTGCTGCTGGCCCCGGTCGCATTAGTTGCCGGCGTGGTGGCTGCTGGAGCCGCTTGATCTGTGGCTGGCTTCTTCTTCTTTGCCTTCTTAGCCGCTTTCTCTTGTAATTTCGCTTGTCTGGCTTTGTATTGGGCGATTTCTTTATCGCGGTTCGTCGGAAGCGGCTGTGCTGCGGCCTCACCGGCCGTTTTCTTCTCGAGGTCGGTACCCGTGGAAGTCGTCGCTGTGACTTCCGTATGCGTAGCAGGCGTGCCGCCGGCACCGTTCGCAGTGGCGGTCGCATCGCCCGTATTCACCACGGGAATGCTGTAAGGCAGCGTCTTTTTCGGATCTGTCATTGTCGGAGCACCCGAGTGCGCTGCATGCCGTACGTCCGGCCCCCCTTTGAGAAGAGCCATCGACCGCTGCGTCATAGTGAGGTGCGTCGCGTTCTCCTGCTCCCACTTAGCGCGCTCTAAAGCTGCGGGATCCGCCTTCGGTACCGGCATTTCCATCTCTTGCAGACGCTTGGTCGCCAACTTGGCCTCGGCGCTCAAAGGATATTCGCGCAGGATGCGCGAAAACATTTCACCGGTTTGCTTGCGGAAGCGCGACCCCATCTTCGAGTACGAGTCACCCGCTTCATACAAAGCCATCCCTGCGCCGCTATAGAGCGGGTATTGGTCCACCAAAGCATTCAAGCGGTTGGCGGCGGCCGGATTCATCTGCCGCTGATGGTAAAAATCGCCCACCACAAATTCATGTGCGGCCTCCGACTCTTGAATTTCACGCAACTTCTGCGTCGCTTCCGGTACGAACTTACTGTTGGGGTATTGAACGATCAGGTTTTTGCATTCCGTTTCAGCGCGCAAAGTCTGAATGTTATCCCGGTCACTCCTATCCATCTGTTTGTAGTGGATGTCGCAGATCCGGTTCTGCGCCTGCGCCGCTTCTTCCATTTGCGGGTAGAACAACTGGAAATCTTTATATTCGGCTTCGGCTTGTCCCAGGCCGTTTGAACCGCCTTCGCGGAACCAGCTATCGGCGATGGCTAGCTTTGCTTTGGCCAGATATTCGCTGTTTTCGTAAGTATTCATCAGCGTCTGCAGCGAAATGCGCGCCACTTCATAGCGGCCGTGTTCGATATCCTTCATGGCCTGATCGAACAGAATTTTGTCCGGTTGCTGTGTCTGCTTGGTGATCGGCGTCTCGTATTTTTTGTGAACACAGGATGAGAGCAACGCCAAAGAAAAAGCGCAACAGAAAGCACGCTTCAACAGGGAAAAAGATGAAAGCATAATAAGCGCTAAACCTTTACTTGCAACGCCTCGTCGGCGGTTTTGAGCATATCGCGAATCGCTTGCGCCGGGTCCGGCGCGTGGAAGACAGAAGTTCCGGCCACCACCCAATCCACACCCGCCTGCGCCACCTGCGCGATATTCTCCAATCCTACCCCGCCATCGATTTCGATGGCAAACCCCAGGCCGCGTTCGGAGCGTATGCGCGCCAACTTGCGAACCTTATTTAACGTGTTCGGAATGAACTTTTGACCACCATACCCCGGATTGACGCTCATGACTAGAACGTAATCGACAACGTCCAGCACGTCCTCAAGCAATCCTATGGGCGTAGCGGGATTTACCACCACCCCGGCCTTAGCGCCATGTTCCTGAATCATATGCAGCGTCCGGTCTAAATTGCGGCAGGCTTCATAGTGAACGCTGACGCAATCGGCCCCTGCCTTGATGAACACAGGTGCATAGGTGTCCGGGTCTTCAATCATAAGATGATGATCCAGTTTGACGCAGGCAAAGCCCTTTAGGGATTCAGTAATCGGCGTGCCAAACGTAAAATTTGGGACAAAGTGTCCGTCCATGATGTCCACATGGAGCATTTGAATCCCGGCTGCTTCGACACGACGAACCTGTTCACCCAAACGCGTGAAATCCGCAGCGAAAATGGATGGAAGAATTTGGATCACACCTAACGCCGTAGCGGCGGCCCCAGCGCCGTTCAAAACCTCTGAAATTGCGGTAGAAGCCTTTCTTTCCCGCAACTTCCAGACGCTTCCTAGATGGTAACACGCATTCGTCAATTGGAAAGCACTTCTACCCTGCTCGAAACCACCTCGAGTGGTACCTTGGTTGGCTTTCCGGCTTGATTCACGAAGACGATGTCGTCGGTCCTTGCAATAGAAGTAGCGCCGGCTGCGGCTAAACCGCTGATTTTTAAAGAACCAGCTGTTTTGGACGAAAGACTGAGCGGCTTGCCCGAAAAACTGGCGCTGACGATCGAATCCAACTTGTCTCCCACCAAGGTTGCTTCATCCGATCCCACTACGACTCTTTGTTGGAATTTCGGCCCGGCGCTCGTCGCAGCAGTTCCGGCGGCCGGTGCCTCGCTTGGAATCGCGGGCACCGCGAGCACGAAAGGAACCCGGTTGGCGCCCGTTCGCTGCACCACCAGCGAGGCCGGCTCTTTTACAAAATCGGCCGGAAGCTTCAAGAGTTTGAGCGAATTGTCTTGCGCGGAAGAATTCAGCGGCTCCAGGCAAAGCTGGCTTGCCGGGCAGGCCGTATCCACATTGCGCGCCGGCCAGAGAATCCTGGTTTGGTCGAGATCATGACCATAGACAAGGTAGGTTGCCGTGGTCGCATCGCTGGTAACGAAAACCAGCTTGTCGGGGACATCGCTCTGCGGATGGAGCGCAAACGTTCGATTGGCGGCGAGCGCCGATTGCGTCATGCCGCTTTCATCCATCATCAGATCTTTCACCGATATGAAAGGGTTGGCGGCCAGCAATCCTGTTGGTAAAGCAACGGAAAGCACGCACGTGCCGGCGGCTGCGTCGCAGTGGCGGTCAATCGGCGCGTCGGAGTATCCGAACACCTTTCCCGCAATCAGGAGCACCGGCTTGATGTCGTTATTCACATCGAAGTTCGTAATCGGAATTCTCAGCAGCACGGTGGCGTCGTCTAGCGTAGTGACGCTTACGTTCTTCTGATCAACCTGAAATTGATTTCCTCTGCCCGCTGGAATCTTGAGAGGAAATTCGGTACCGTCGCGCGAGATCACATAGGTCTTTAGCGTAGCTAAATCGGAGATGTTGGCCGCGAAACGAGTCGTCTTTAGGTCAGAAGGCGCGCCGGCCGCCCCGGGCTGAACGATGTTCGCGCCCACGCGCAGATAGCTGCCGGGCAGCAACTGCCCGTCTAACTTCACCAGCATCTTGCCGTCGCCCAAATCTTCCAGATCGGTCCGATTGAATGACGCCACCGCGCCCCACGATTGGTGCAGGTCGTAGTTCAGGATCGGAGTCACTTTGGTCTCACTCAACGAGTCGGGAATGATCCAGGAAAGAACTCCGGTCTTGAGGTCAACGCGCCGCCAATAAGTTCGAATGCGGACCGAGCCGAAGGATTTGACGGCCGGATAAAGGCCGCGCCCAGGAAACGCAAGTTGGACGAATACTTGCCGCACTCCTGCTTGTACAAATGGGCGTCCCAGGACGGGACGGAATTGCCAGGCGAACGCGCGCAATCGGCGCTTGTCGAGGGGAACCGGTTGTTGGCTCGAGAGCAGCGCAATCTCCGCATTCGTGGGCTCAAACTGCATTGCCAGGGTGTCCTGGTCTTTCACAATGAAATATTGCTTGTGACCCCACAGAAAACTCGCCGCGCCGCCGGCGGTTGCAGTGGCAATGCCAAGCCCAATGGAAGCGCTTTTATCTGAGATGGAGGCGACATTGTAGGTCTTCTCCTGCGGCAGAAGCGCAGTAATGGAAGGCGGTTCGCCGTCTGGGCTGGCATCGTTAGCGCCGTTGGTTTCTACCAGCACCTCTACAATCGCAACTGCGTCCTTGTAACGCTTTTCCGGTGAGATGACCACTGGAAAGCCGAGCGTCACACGCGGTTTGACAAAGGTCTCATCCTTTCCGACCATCAGCTGATCTGAAAGCGAACCTTCCAGCAAGAGACGCAAATTCGCGATTTGCGACGTAAGTTGCAGTTGTTCGTCCAGAATGTCGGAGGCCGAAGGCGATGGCGTAGCGGGCAGAGTGGTGCTGGGTGTCGGCGCGTTGCCTGAAGGTGGAGGAAATGGCGAGCCCACATTGCCGAATTCCGTTTCAGTGACCGGCGGCTGAATGCCGCCCGTGACTCCAAAACCCGCGATCTGCTGATTCGCGCCGGTGACTGATCCGATCGCGCGCGCCAAGCCCGATTGATCGAACGCTTGTAGGTTCGCTAATTGACCCTGCGCGGAATTCAACATCTGCTGAAGCAGCGCGTCGTCATAAACCTTGGGGATGTCAACGTAGATACCGTTGCTGGATGTCGTTCGTTCGTTGATCAATTGCTCGCCGGGCACATCGGATCGCCGCCGCGTGGGCAAGGTGCGGGCATCCGCCAAGGCTCGCTGTTGGCCCGCCCTGCGCGCTTTTTTCGCCTCGGCGTCGAGCTGCGCGCCGTACTGCAGGAACTTTTGAGCTTGCTCCGGCGGTTCCGTTTGCGCGGCTGGTGCGCTTGTCTGCCCCGCGCTCAAAATCAGCGCCTGCAAAAAAATAACGGCGATGCGAAACGAGTGCTTCACTTTTTCGAGCGGCTCCTGCCGGATTTCTTGGATTTCTGGGTGCTCGAGGATGAGCTTGTGCCGGCGGCCGCATCTGCCGCGGCGGGAGCCGGTGCTGCGGGCGAGGCGGTGGGCGCCATCAGCGGCGCGGCCGCCTGCGCGGCCCACTGAATACTGTCGACAAACAAAACCGGACTGTTATCCACCATTCCTGTCTCGCCGGTTACCGTAACCGGTTGCGTATCGCCCCATGGCGCAAACTCCCCGGCCGCGGTGGCGCAAGGTGTAGCACTTCCGGCTACCGCCAATACTGTGCCGTCGTCCATGACGACCTCTCCGTCGCCAAAAATAAGTTTGCCTGTGTGCGTTTCCGTCGCCATGTTACCCCAGAGACTCAATCTTATTAAACAATGGCCGGGATACGCGAGTGTTGGTACTATGCTGAACGAATGAAGCGACGCGAATTTCTTACGATAGGAGCGGCTATGCCTCTTGCAGCGATGATGGATTCGTTCGAAAAAGTGAAAATCGGCATTGATTTGTTTAGCCTGCGGGCGCAACAATGGACTCCGTTTGAGGCGCTCGATTACTGCGCAGCCCGCAAAGTCCAGGTGGTTCACTTCTCCGAGATTCGTTTTATCGGCAATCTGGAGCCGGACCACTTACGCAAAGTTCGTGAACATGCCGGGCAGTTGGGATTGGAACTGGAAATCGGCATGCGTTCGATTTGTCCCACCTCTACGATGTTCGATCCAAAACAAGGTACGGCGGAGGAACAGCTGAGCCGTATGATCGATTCGGCCGAAATTGTCGGGTCTCGAATTGTCAGAGCCGTATTGGGCAGCGGTGAAGATCGATCCAAGCCCGGTCCCATTGAAGCGCGCATTGCCGATACCGTGAAGGTTTTGAAGAACGTACGCTCGCGCGCCGTGGATAAGAACATCAAAATCGCCATTGAGAATCATGCCGGTGACATGCAAGCGCGCGAACTCAAAACTTTGATTGAAGGCGCGGGCAGCGATTTCGTCGGCGTTTGTCTTGACTCCGGCAATCCTCTTTGGACGATTGAAGATCCCCACTTGACGCTGGATGTGCTGCATCCGTATGTGCTGACCAGTCATCTTCGCGATAGCGCGGTGTGGCGTGTTCCGGAAGGAGCCGCAGTGACCTGGGTGGAATTAGGGCGCGGCAACGTCGATATCGAGGGGTATGTGAAAAAGTATGTGGAGCTCTGTCCGGGGCGAGCGGTGTCCTTGGAGTCAATCATCTTCGGCCCACGCGTTTTACCTTTCCGCGATGCCAAATTCTGGGACCCTTTCCGGCACACGCCGGCCTGGGAGTTTGAACGCTTTCTGGAAATCGCCGACCGGGGCAAGCCCTATCCGGACGAGCCTTGGGAAAAAGGCGACGAACCCAAACGCGAACGCGAAGCCCTTGATGCCAGTTTGGGATATCTGAAGAAAATCCTCGGCCGCGGCTGATCTAAGTCAAAAGTCCTTTGACGCGGGTTTCGAGCGTCTTGGTCATTCCCCCGCCCAAAAGCTTCTCGAGCAGTCCGAAATCTGCATCAATGGTGAGGTCGCTGTCGCCCACTTTCACGGTGCCTTTGATCGGCGCTCTGAGCACTCCCATTTTGGCGTTAAACGAAAAGGTGAGCGTGTTGCCATCCCATTTGCGTGCTTCGTTGGTGACCTCGATTGGAACTAAAGGCGTACCTTTGAACAGTTCATCGAACGAACGGTCGACAGCCTGAATAATCTGTTCTTTGGATTTGTGATGAGCGACTGTGATCCGCATACCTCTACGATACGCCCGAAAGGGCCAAGGATGCAGGGTGGGAGAATTTTAATCCTTTTTGATAACAACGCCTTGTTCACAGGGAGCCAGCGGGGAACGATCCGCAGCCAGCAGCGCATCCGCGTGGCTCACCGGAATCCAAGGTATGAAAGATACTTCATCCGCCCGCTCGTGATCGAATGCGATCTTCTTGTCTTGGATCGGTGTGAGCGCCCAGTTCAGCCGTTGGAAGATCGCAGGATCGTCTAGCCAATAATCGTTACTAGTGAGGTGTGCCGTCGACGCTCCGCTCCGAATCGTCATTTCGTAAGGCAGTGCCGGGCCATACCAACACTCGCTTTCAGCTCTGGGCAAGCCAAGGAAGCAGAACCCAAGGCCGGGTATCTTGACCAGCCTTTGGCCGGTCGTGGTGACCGTCGCTTTGTTGTTCACGGCGGTCAAGTGCAGGCAGATCGTCACTGAGAAAGCTAAATCACGAAGCGAATACGGGAAGTCAATCTCGACACCATAGCGATTTTCCGAATCTCTGACCAATCGTGATCGAATCGGCACTTTCAGGCGGCTGATGAACGCTTCGCCCATTCCCGTAAGCAAGGTGCCGTCCGGCTGGCCAGTGACGCTAAGGGGAACCAAGATGCCACCGAAGAGCCCTTTGACAATTGCGTGTGGGCAATCCGATTGTTCGATTTTCAACTGGAGCTTAGAGAGGGGCATCGAATTTGGTGCCTCAAGCCGTCGAGGCGCCAGAAATGTGGCGTCGTTGGCGATGCGAGTAATCAGCAAGATGGGTGAAATCGGAAGCACAACCAGCGCAGCGAGTGGCCAGCGAACCGCCCTTGATCGCTGCGTAAATTCCACGCCGGCAAGCGCCAAGCCAACGATCAAAGGAATAGTTAGACCTCTCATGTCCGAAATATGAAGACGGAATTCATAGCGCTCTCGGAGAAAACCGTTGCTTGCGAGCGATTCGAGCATGAAGCACACGAGGGCAGACACCAAAACTAGAGCGAATTGCGCAATTCCCTTGCTGATCGAAGCAAGAACAAAGGCCGGAACAATGACCATGGAGCAAAGTGGAATTTGCCGGAGCAAGAGATACAACGGATCTATCGGCAAGCCCAGTTTCGCCAGAATCGCGCAATCGCAAACTAGCCATGGGAAATTGACAAACACGAGCATGAATAGAATTTTCGACGCAAATAGCGAGATCCGTGAGTAGGGGCGCGTTAACCAAAAAGAGTCTTCACCCACGGGCGGTTCACCGAGCACGGCCATCGCTACAAGAAATGCCCACGCCAGTGGAATCACGCCTAGCGAAATATCAACAATGTTGCTGAGGCTCTCGGATGGATTCATGACTCCCACGCCTCTGATCACGGCAACGGCAAAAGTAATTTGGAAACCTAGTAAAACCAGGATGAACGAAGCCAGACGGCGAGTGTCTTTGCAAAAATGCGCCAGGTTTGGCTCATGGGCTCGGTACAAGAATATATTGGTCGGCGCTAATGGTCAAAGGAAAATGGGCAATCGAAAAGTGTCGAATCACCGTCAGTTCTGCCTCTGGCGAATAAGGGCCATACGACGAAACCCGATCCACCGGCACAAAGTCAAAGATGATTTGATTGTTACGAAATGCATTATCACCGATCTTGAGGTTGTTGACATGGCAGGGCTTCATTTCGAGCTGTGCGTCGGATCGAACCGGCCCGGTCCAGCACGCGAGGCGGGACACCCGCTCACGCCAACTGGTCTCGATTCCATAGGCGCACAAGCCAACCCCGGGAATATTCAAGCGCATTGGGCCGGTCAGTGTTTTTTGATACGTCGGCTTGTCATTGAGTACCCAAACATCGAGGGAACCGCGTACAGAGATTCGTTTGCCTGCTAACGCTGTTTTGTTGACGGGCTCGATCGACAGGAGGGAATCCGTCAAGAACAGTTCCGCTGTTTTCGATGGCGGCTTAATTTGTGCTGTGCCGTCGCCCCGGAGCATGAGTCCAGGCTGAAGGTCTTTGACTGAGAGAATCTCTAGGACTACACCCTTGGCGGCATCCATCTTCACAAGTGGGTCAAGTTGAGAACTCAACGCGGGCCAACTGGGTGGGTTCTCATCCCTAATAGTTAACCCGTGTTCCAAAAGACCTGTGGAACCAAGAAGGCCGCTAATGACAAGAGCAAGGACCGGCATCAAAAGCCTGGAAGAAAAACTAATTCGGCGAGTGAACTGCAAAGCGATCGCGAGCAATAAGAGGCCCGATGCCGTAAGGAGCACGGGAACATCGGAGTGTCGAGTCCATGGAGTTGATGGTGCGTCGAAAACCCAAACGTTGATCAGAATGCACGCGAGCACCAGGCCAATCAGCAGAAGACAGAATTGCGGAATGCTGCGGCTGAGAGAAGAAAGAGCGACGGCAGGCAGCGTCAACAGAGCCAGGAACGGGAGCTGCCGCAGTAACAGAGCCGGAACATTCAGCGGTAGTCCCATCAATTGCAGGATGACCACATCTGAGATGAGAAGCGGAAGCTGAAGGAAAACCAGTGCGAACAGCAGCTTAGAGGTGAGCAATGGCTGCCAGGTGTAGGGGCGAGTCAGCCAGAACGAGTTTTCTCCGCTAGGCGGGTCCTGCAGAACGGCTTGGGCTAACAGGAAGGCCCAACCGAATGGGAGAATCAGCCGGAACAACGCGGGAACCACCTCCCAGCCGCTTTCCCAACGCGACGTATTCAGACCGTGAATTGTGACGGTTGCTAGCAGAGCCTGGAGCGAGACAACAGCCAGTATCATCGGCCAGAGGTGCCGAATATCCTTTTCGAAAATGTGAAGAGCGCGTGTCATGGCGTAACGATGTAGGGCGCAGGGTCGATTTGAGAAGCATTCAAGTGGAAGATTTTGGAGCCGATCGGCCGCAACACTTGAAAGCGGATTTGCACCGTCGGGTCGAAGACCAATGCCGCGGAAGGTCGCGCGTACAGATCCCAGTCCACAATTGGCGAAAAGGTCCATGACCGCTTCGGTTCCCCGCCTGGTTCCAACTGGATGGATTCTCCGTTCTTTTCGAAGACTCCTTGCAACACCGATTGCCGCATGACTCCCGAGGGGCGCCAGCAATGGAACGCGGCATTGCCCGAGAAGGCTGCTTGGCACATCGTATCGGGTGCGGCGGAGAAAGGGTCGTGCGCGTTAACGGCTACATTAGTCTGCCGTTGAATTCTGAACAAATTAGCCGTCAGCTCTGACTGTACATTCACCCTGGCTGCAAGCGCCTCGATCTGTTGTTTTTCTACGGAAAATCGAAGCCAGTCGCCATTTCGATCGGAGTAAGTCACGGTTTGGAATGCATACCTGTGGTCGGCGGATTGGCCGGTTGCCAGCAGGTTTCCACCCCCGCTGCTGTCCATATACACGTCGGATGGGAGTCCTCGCACTACAAGAGGAAACTGCAACCCGCTAAAGGGAGCCGCGGGAGTTTTGCCCGGAAGGCGATCAGAAGCAAAATCAAGCGACATGGTCAGCGATTCTACTTGGTTTGTCGCTGGCAAGCCCCTAAGCACTTCGAAATTGGCGGAAAGAGTTTGCCAGAACGCCAGCGGCAGGACGAGCAGCAAAAAACCGAAGACAATTCGCGAGAAGACGGTGGCTCGAAATCCGAACTGCAGAAAGATCACTAATGCCGCGAGGCTTGCCGTTACCGGTGGCAAGAAGTCAAGGAGAGACGGGCCGTTGAGGGCAAATCCGTTTGCATGGAATAGGAGACTAGGCAGAATCAATTCCGCTATCGCCACGCCGACGCTGAAGAGTACACCGAGCGCCAACTGTCCAAGGCTCTTGAGTGTGGACGCGAGCGCGAAGACCGGTAGGAACAGAAGAACGCACATCGCGGCTTGGCGAACCAGAAGGTTGAAGGGATGAAGCGAAAAGCCTAGCGAAGCAACAATGACGCAGTCGGAAGCGAACCACAGCAAATTTACAAAGATACCTGCAAAGAGCACCTTTGCCGCCAGAAGCTTCATGCGGGAGATGGGGCGCGTAAGCCAGTATTGCCGCGTGCCCGGAATACGCTCTTGCAGAACGACGCCTGCAATCAGGAGCAGCCAAAAGAAGGGCAACAAAGTAAGAATGGTTTCCTGAGTCGGGTGAGAATTTCCGTTCTGTGGATGAAGCCGCGCCAATATTTCGTCGAAATCGGCGGCCGCGATCAACGCGGCGAGCACCACGATGGGAACGGCCATGCGCCGGACATCTTTGGCAAAGATCTGAAGAATTTGGCGCATAATCAGGCTGCTTTTCGCATCGATTTGGCCAACGCGATGAAGATCTCGCGCAAAGGCATGGGCTTGATGTTCACGTTTTGTGCGTCGGGGAAAGCGGCGCGGATTTGCTGCTGGGTCTGTTCATCCTCGAAACGGGTGTCAACAAATCGGACAACTGAAGGGGATGTTTCCAATCGGACCCAACTCGATGGTAAGTTCGAAGGCACTGCGGGCGCGGAAAGTGTCACTTCGATCTCTCGAAAGCGCGCCGCCAGGGCTGACGATTCCTCGGAGAATTGGAGTCGCCCTTGATCGAGATAGCCGATGTGGCTCGCAAAGCTTTCGATTTCAGCCAAATCGTGCGAAGAAATAAAGATGGTCGAACCGGAAGCGCTTTCGAGTAGGCCTTCAATGAACTCATCGCGAACCAGCGGGTCGAGGCCGCTGAAGGGTTCGTCGAGAATGATGAGCTTCGGCCGGTAGGCAAGCGATGAGACGAGCGCGGCTTTCATCTTCATGCCGCGTGATAACTGCTTGAGTTTGCGGTCGAGCGGCAAGTCGAATTGCTTCAGCAACTCGGCGGCGCGCGCGTCGTCCCAGGTGGGGTAGAACGGCTTTAGATACTTTAGGAAATAGTTCACCGTCATCCATTCGGGCATCTCCTGGTTTTCCGAAACATAACCGAGTTGAGCGAATTCTTTCGGCGAGATGCGGCGTGAATCGACACCCAATATTGAGGTAGTGCCGGATGTGGGCCGGAGGATGTTGACCAATGTTTTGATGAGTGTCGTCTTGCCGGCGCCATTCGGGCCAATGAGCGCAAAAATGCTGCCCTCGGGCACAACCATGTCGACGCCATCGAGCGCAAGCGTCTTTCTGAACTTCTTCGAGAGCTGGTGGCATTGAAGCGGTGATTCAATCACGCGGTTGAGTCTCCTTTATTGATAGCCGCTGCCAGTGCTGGGCGAGCGCATTTTGCACATCAGTGAGTTCGAGCCCGAATTTCTTGGCTTCCACCACCAGTTGTTCGAGTTCGTTTTTGAGGAGCCGGGATCGTTCCGCCGCGGAAGATGGCCCGGGCGATGCCACCACTGTGCCAGTACCGACACGAACTTCGAGCAGACCTTCCGTTACCAGTTGTGTGACTACTTTATGTGCGGTGTTCGGGTTAATTTTCAATTCCTTGCTGAGCGTGCGCACAGAAGGAAACGGTTCACCCTGGCGAAGCTGGCCGGAAATGATGGCCCGCTTTACCGCGTACACGACCTGCTCATAAAGCGAAATGCCCGGCCGGAACGCGATCCGAAAAGGAATCATGTGTGTATTATTATGCCTAGTACAGCAAAGGTCAAGTCTTTTTTGGCATCCGCTGGTTGTGGCATACTCGACTTGTCCACAATGGCGCTGACCTCTGAATCTCCGCGAACGGTGGCCGAATCGCCGTATCAATCGAAACAGTCGGATGTCCACTCAAGCCACTCGCTGATTCTGCGCCTAGCGGGGCAGGGAAGCGGGCGACGGTTGTTGGATGTGGGCGCGGCCCACGGATATCTAGCGGCGGCGTTACAGGCGCAGGGGTTCCAGGTAACCGGAATAGAGGCAATTCCCGTTTTGGCGGAAGAGGCGGCGAAACATTGCGACGAATTCTTCTTAATGGATCTCGACGGGCCGCCGCGCGCGTTCGCAAAGCCGTTCGATCTAATCGTCTTCGGGGATGTTTTGGAACATCTCAAAGATCCGCTTCGAGTGCTGCGTGATTTTGCGGGCAGCCTGAAAGACGACGGAAAGATCATCATTTCCTTACCCAATGTGGCGAACTTCTACGTGCGCTTGAACCTGCTTTTGGGCCGTTTCGATTATCAGGATCGGGGGATCATGGATCGAACGCATCTGCATTTCTACACCCGCAAAACGTTTCGCGCCTTCCTGCACGAGGCGGGATTGGAAATTGATACGTTGACCGCAACTCCCGTACCTTTACCGTTAGTGGTGCCGGAGCATTTTCAAGGCGCATTGTTCAGGGCAGTTCACGGCTTCAATGCGCGGTTAGCGAGGACTTGGCAGACAATGTTTGGATACCAGTTCGTAGCGGTTGCCAGGAAGCAGCCTTAACCGTGCTGGGCGGGCGCTTCCACAAGAACCGGTTCTGAAGACTCCGATTCTTGGAGATATTCCTTGATAGCCGCGGCAGGTGTGTCGTCGGCGATAATTTTCCCTTTGTCGAGGAAAATCACGCGCTCGCAGCTGCGTTCCACTTGTTCCATATTGTGGCTCACAAACAGGATGGTTTTGCCGGCGTCGCGAAACGCGCGTAGGCGGCGAAGGCATTTTTCCTGAAAGTTGTGATCTCCTACCGCCAGAATCTCATCCACCACCAGGACGTCGGGATCCACTTCGGTGGCCACCGCGAACGCCAGGCGCATATACATACCGGACGAGTATTGCTTGACGGGCGCGTCGATGAACTCGCCAAGGTCGGCGAAGTTGATGATGCTTTGTTCCCGCTGAAGCATGAGCTCTTTTGAGAAGCCCATGAGCAGGCCGTTGATGAGAATGTTCTCGCGCCCGGTGAGCTCGTGATGCATACCCGCACCCAGCTCAATCATGGGCGCTAGATTACCTTCCACGAACACAGTTCCGGAGGTAGGACGGTAGACTCCAGCGACGATTTTGAGAAGAGTGCTTTTCCCGGAGCCATTGCGGCCGATCAAACCAACCGTTTCGCCTTTGCCAATTTCGAGCGACACGCCGCTGACAGCTTCGAAATCATGGTAGGTCGTTTTCCGCCTTTTAAAACGCGCGAAGAGTTCGCGCACCGTGTCCGGCCGTTCCTTGATCATTCGGAAGCGCTGGGTAACGTTTTCGAGCCTTATCGCTATAGAGGAATCGTTCATTCTGGAAGCTAGATGTAAAAGACGAAATCGTGCTGTTTACGGCGAAACACCCAGAAGCCTAAGTAAAGAGCGATGAATCCCACAGCGAAAGAAGCGAGGATCGAAGCGGGTTGGGGCAACATGCCGTAGTAGACGCTCAAGCGAAAACCGTTGAGCGAAAAAAGAACCGGATTCAGCTTGAATACCAGGCGAAGGGCCGGCGAGATATGGATGTCGTCGATCGCGTAAATAACCGGTGTGACATAGAACCAGACTTGGAGAACGATCTGCAAAATGTGAGCTATATCACGGAAGTAGACATTCATGGCGGCGAAGAAGAAGGTGGCGCCCAAAGTAAATAGAACTAGCGCTAAGAGCGGAACCGGCAAATACAGCCAGGTCCAATAGAACGGGTGCCGCATGGCTAATACGATCAACAGGAGTGGAATTAGCGAGAGCAGAAAGTTGATCATGTTCGAGACGACAGCCGCCATCGGGAAGACGAGTTTGGCCACCCGGACTTTCTTGATGAGGTCGCCGTTGCTGACAATCGATTCAGCCGCGTAACTGAGCGATTGCGAAAAAAAGGTCCAAGGCAACAGGGCGCTGAGCAGGAAGATCGGAAAGTGCCAATGGGGCGACTGCATCAACTTGGAGAAGACAACAGTCAAGACCAGGCACAACAGCATTGGGTTGAGCAGAGCCCAGAGGAAGCCCAATACTGATCTTTTGTAACGAATCTTGAGTTCTTTTAGGGCTAGCGCCCAAATCAACTCACGATAGCGGAAACTGTCACGGAAGAGCTCTAACAAACTCTCATTGTAGCGGAGCAGGAGGATTGCGTTGGATGGAAATTCGGGCTGTGGGGTAGATCTGCGCGCCCCAAAGCATCTTATAAGGTTCGTTGCCGCCCAGAAAATTCCAGGCGCGATAGCCCTGTTGATAGGCGTGGCGCAGCGATTCGAACAGGATCAGGCGGCCGAAGCCGAGCGCTTCGAAGTCCGGATCGTGCCCGCTCAAGAAAGAGTAGAGAATGCCGCGATGGGCGAACGCGAGAGTGACGGCAACCAATTTCTTCTGATGGCGCAGGCCAAAGAGGCGAAGCAGGTCAGCGGCGTCAAGAACGTTGGCGAGGTCGACAAGGAACGTGGAAGGATAGCGTTGGCCTTGAACACGGATGAGGGTGTTGAGAAATTCGGGGTCTGCTTGCGTGACGACCTCGAAGCGAGGCCGGTCGGGAAGAACAGTGCGCGGGTCGAGGTATTTGAGGAAATTGCGGCGCAGCGAAAACGAGCGGGATTCCCAGTACTGCTCAAATGTGCCTTGAATTGGAACTTGCGACCATTCGACGTCGGCCGAGAGTTTGAGATCGAAGTTGCTCCCGAGTTGAAGCGAAGCGAGGGGGGAATTGGGGGCCAGGCTCTGCCAATCGCAGAATTTCCAGGCGCTGTTCGCAAGCAGATGGCCTTTGAGCAGGCTGACGACGTCGGCGCCATTGCGGGCATGGATGGGCGGTTCCAAATTGCCAGCGATGCCCGAGCCGATGAGCTTGAGAATGCCTTCGTCGTTTAAATAGCAAGGGATGACGCCGACTAGCGAATCCAAGCTGCGGAAGAACATGATGTGCAGGCGGCCCGATCCGAACTGGTTCCACCAGGCGAGTTGCCATTCGGGGAATTGAAAAGGAGTAGCGCTGGGAAGCGTGGAAGCGAAGCGGTTCCATTCACTCCGGACGTGCTCCAGGTGCGCAACTTCTCGTACAACTTCCAGAGTTAAAGGAGTGACCAACCGCCGTTCCGGCTTCATTCGAGACTTGACTCTAAGATACCGAACGCCGAATTCACAGGTTTTGTTAAACTAAAAGTTCCCACCTCGTTTTATATCCCATGATTTCTGTAAGCAATGTGAGTATGCGCTACGGCGCTAAGATTTTGTTCGAAGATGTGGCGACGGCGTTTTTGCCCGGCCGGCGTTATGGTTTGACCGGACCCAATGGGGCAGGCAAAACGACGTTCATGAAGCTGCTTTCCGGTGAGTTGGATCCGCAAAAAGGCACGGTCGTTAAGCCGAAGAAGGTTGGTGTTCTGCGCCAGGATCAGTTCGCGTTCGATAAGCAGCGCGTGGTGGACACCGTGATTATGGGCAACATGCCGTTGTGGAATGCGCTGGCAGAACGCGAAGAGCTTTATGCCAAGACGGATTTGACCGACGACGAAGGCATGCGGCTGGGCGAACTGGAAGGTATTGTTTCCGAAGAAGACGGCTACACGGCGGAATCGGACGCGGCGGTGTTGCTGGATGGTTTGGATATCTCCGAGCCGTATCACAACCGGCTGATGGGCGAACTGCAGGGCGGACAGAAGGTGCGGGTACTCCTCGCGCAGGCGCTGTTTGGACACCCCCAAGCGCTGCTGCTCGATGAGCCGACAAACTATCTTGATTTGGAATCAATCCACTGGCTGCAGAACTTCCTGACGCATTACGATGGCACGTTGATTACGATTTCGCACGACAGGCACTTCCTGAACAGCGTGACGACGCATACGGCCGATATCGATTACCAAACGATCATCACTTACACCGGCGGCTACGACGACATGGTGCTGCAGAAGACGCAGATCCGTTCGCGGATTGAATCGGAGAATGCGCAGCGGGAGAAGAAGATCGCGCAATTGAATGAGTTCATAGCGCGGTTCTCGGCCGGCACGCGCGCGAGCCAAGTAACGTCGCGCAAGAAAGAAGTGGAGCGACTGCAGACGACGGAACTGGCGCGATCGAACATCGCACGTCCTTTTATCCGGTTCGAAATGAAGCGACCTTCGGGACGGAACGCGCTGGAATTCAAGGGTGTCACTAAGGGTTACCCCGGGACGAAGGTGATTGAAAACTTCGGCGCTTCTATACAGCGCGGCGAGAAGATCGCCCTGATGGGGCGCAACGGCGCCGGCAAGACGACGCTCTTGAAGGCATTGTTGGCGAATGCTCCGGGCGTAGATGACAAAGACTTGAGCTTGGATGCCGGCTCAGTGAACTGGGGGCATGAGATCCAGGTCGGGTATTTTGCGCAGGATCACCGGGAGACGATTCCGAACGGCAGGACCATTTCGGAATGGCTGCACAACTTCGATCCGCAAGCGGCGCGTGAGGACATACGCGGCTTGTTGGGCCAGATGTTGTTCAGCGGCGAAGAGGGTATGAAGAAGACAGAAGCGCTTTCGGGCGGCGAGGCGGCGCGGTTAATCTTTTGCAAGATCATGTTGCAGAAGCCGAATGTGCTGGTGTTCGACGAGCCGACAAACCACTTGGACCTGGAGGCGATCAACGCCTTAAATATCGCGCTGCAGAAGTTTGAAGGCACGGTGCTGCTGGTGACGCATGACGAAGATCTGGTAGATGAAGTGGCCACGCGGATCTGGTATTTCGACCATGGCAAGGTGCAGGACTTCGCGGGCACTTACGAAGAGTTCTCGACTACAGTCGCTCGTTAGCCACGTAGCAAGTAGTGCGGAATTGCTCGAGGAATTCCTGATAGCCGGGAATCGGGTGCAGGCCGCCGGATGCGGTTACGCGCGCGAGATTCATGTTGTGTTCAACGAAGAATTCCCAGAAATCGCGGAAGAAGGTGCGGGAATCGACATTGCAGCCGCCGAATTCAAAAGCGACGGCTGCGATCCCGCGCCGCTCGAACATCTCTACGCCGCCGGAAAGAACGGCCAGTTCGTGGCCTTCGACATCCAGCTTCAGCAGGTCGATGCGGTCGATGGCGTGTGCTTGGCAATAGTCGTCTAAGGTTTCGAGAGTCGACGTTTCGCCCTGGACGAGATGCAAGCCATGGTGCTCGATGTGGCGGGGGTAGAGAGAACTGAGTTCGGAACCGGGTTCGTCGGAGTAGAGCGGTTGCTCGCCCGGATGATCGCCCAAGGCGATGTTGTTCAGAACGACTCGGGTGTTGCCCGCGAAGCGCTCAGACAACTGAGCGAAGGCGGACTGACTTGGTTCGAACGCGTGAATCGCTACTTCGGCGTGAGCCAGTGCCGCTTGGGTGAAGCGGCCGTAATGCGCGCCGACATCAAAAATCACGGCTGGATGGTTGAGCCGGCGGAGAATGGCTTGTTCGGCTCTGAGTTTATGGCCTGAACCAATACCCTGGCCGTATTGGGCGAGCTTGATGGTTCGTTCGAGAAGCCACTGGATCATTGCTCGCGAGCCATGCTTACCGAACGCAAGGTGATTGCGCCGGTCGGGCGAACTTGCCCCGTGGGGCGGTTGTATTCAAGAGTGAGAACGAGCGCGCCTACGGCCGGCGTGGCCACAAACTCCCAGGATTGCGGGTTGGCGAGCAAATCGCCGGAAGTTAAATCGCCGGGGATGCTTGCGTTGGCAGGATGTAAGTGCCAAGCAAGACCCATGCCCGGAGGAATGCCGGGCGCTTCGGCTTTCCACTGAAGCTTATATTGGAAACCGCCTTCCGCCGCAAGATACTGGCGCAGGAGAACGCAGTGTTCCGGCTGATCGCCGCTGAGCTTGACGTCTAAGGATGAATCATCAGTGAACTGATCGACGTGAACCTCATCGCTTTCAAGGGCTTGCCAATCGAAGCCATGACCGTAGAAACGAACATGGAAATTGCCGTTGGTGAGCGGATGATTGGCGTCGGGGACGCCTTGATCGATCCAGCGGCCGTCACGCAGAGTTGACCAGAATTGGAGGCCGGTTTGGAGGTCGCCGGCGGCGAGCACGTGATCTAGAGAGGAGGCAATGAGATCGTCACGTCCCCAACCGCGCGGATCGTTGTTGCCGACGACCCGGACCAAACGTTGAACAATCGGTGGGATGGCGGCGTACTGGCGGTTGTTTGAAAGGAACCAGGTGTATTGAATGAGCGAGCGCGGCCGATCCGGTACGACGGCGGAGAGACGCTGCGCATCCTGGCTCATAAGCCACATCTGGGTGAAGACGGCGGCACCGTCAAAGGGCGTAATCTTCAGGGTTTCGTTGGCCCAACGGAAGAACTCATCGGCGTTTTGCTGGCGGAAATAGAAATTGGTGAGCGTCCATTTCGGTTCGGTCATGTGATTGACGGCGGCGGCTCTCAAATAGTATTGTTCGGCGGCTTTGAGATCGTTTTGCTTGATTTCGGCGTTGAGCCCAAGTTGAATGAGCGACTCATAATCGAACGGGTTGAGTTCGACGGCGCGTTTGAGAAGCGCGACGCGATTATCCTGATCCCAGGAGGCAAGGCGGGCAACGTACTGAGCGTTATAAGGGACCAAATTGACGGCGGCTTGAATGGAAGCGGGCGTATCGAGCTTAAAGAGATAGACGGCTCGGGCGAGGATAGCCGAGTAACAAGCGGCAGCAATGGCGCCGGCGATCAGCAGATAGCGGAGATAGAAGCCTGCCGCCGACTTCATCATCAGTCACCGGTGCGAATGCGACTCACGAGCACGGCGGCTTGCGCTTCGCAGGAGCGGCCCTCACCAACGGGGCCGACTTTTTCGGCGGTCTTGAACTTCACGCCGACGCAGGTGTAAGGCACATTGAGGACGCGAGCGAGGTTGTCGCGAATGGAGTTGCGAAAGTCTTTTAACTTCGGGCGCTCAAGAATGATAGTGGAATCGACATTGGCCAGTTCGTAGCCTTGTTTTGAAACAAGATCGAGAGCGTGGCGCAGGAACTGTTCGCTATCGGCGCCCTTCCACTCGGCAGAGGAATCGGGGAAGTGCATGCCGATATCGCCGAGTGCGAGCGCGCCTAGCAGGGCATCAGTGATGGCGTGAAACAAGACGTCGGCATCGGAGTGTCCCGCAAGGCCGAAGTCACTTGGGATGGTGACGCCACCCAAAATTAAAGGCCGGCCCGGCTCGATGCGGTGCGTGTCCCAGCCTTGACCGATGCGGAACGGGGTGAGAGCGGTTTGGTCCATTGATCAGGTGGTGGTTTCGAGCGGCGCGGCTTCGAGCGACAAATAGAGACGGGCCAAATCCATATCGGTAGGTTTGGTGATCTTAATGTTGCGGTCGCTGCCCATGACAACGGAGACTTCCACTTCTTCGAGACGCTCGACGAGAGACGATTCGTCGGTACCGATGAATTGATCGGCGCGCGCTTTTTCAAAAGCCTGGCGCAAGAGACTGAGACGAAAGACTTGCGGTGTTTGCGCGAGAACCAGTTTTTCGCGGGGCAAGGTGGCGCGAATTTTGTTGCGCTGCACCTGTTTCACCGTGTCGACGGGAACGATGCCGACGATGGCCGCACCGGTGGTGTGAGCCTCATGGATGACCTTCTCAATGACGTCGCGGTTTACGAAAGGACGAACGGCGTCGTGAACGGCGACCAGATCGGTATCGGCGTTGATGGACGCGAGCGCATTTTCGACGGACTCCTGGCGCGATTCGCCACCAACGACCGCACGTACAGACGCACCAAGACCTTGGTTCTTGAAGAGATCTTTGGCCCAGTCCACATCATTGGCACGCAGGGCCACGACAATTTCGGTCACCAGAGGAGAACTGACGAACTTCCGAATGGTGTGGATGAGGATGGGAGAGCCATCGAGCAACATAAATTGCTTGCGGCTGATGCCTTCCTTTTCCGGGGCGCTACGGCCCATGCGAGTTCCGAGCCCGGCGGCGGGGATGATAACGGAAACTTTCATTTAAGGTCGAATTAACATCATAGAGGATGACAGGCGGCCTCGGCAGGGGGAGCGGAGGCAGCGGCGACCTGGACTAAGGGAGCGGCCACATCAGCGGGAACAAATTCGGCATTGGTCGGATTTGAAAATTCAAAGCCATTTTGCCCCGCTGCGGCTGGGGGCGGAGCGAGTTCAGGAGCCACGGCGGCAGTTGGTTCAGCAGGCTTCTCTTTTTGTTCGTCGTTGCGCTCGGTGCGTTCCGTTTGCAGAGATTTGAGTTCGGCCAACTCCTTTTCGCGGCGGCGCGAGAGGCGGGCTTCGTGGAGGCGGAGATTGCGCAGATCTTTCGCGTAGAGGGTCGAGACTTCGAGTTCGATGAGTAAGCTGCGCAATTCGGCAGGTTGGTCGGGATAGAGGTCGGAGAGCTCGATGCGGCCTTTGGCGAAGACGGCGGTTTCAAGTCCGGGGATGCGGTTGAGACGCCAGCGGAGGTCGGCGAGGGATTGTACAAGATGCCGCTCTTGCATGCCCGTTGGCTGAAACTCATTTTCGAATTCGGCGATGTGGGTGCGGTAGAGTGCGGCATCGTCGGTAGGAAGTAGAACGGTGCAACCGGTGAGACCGGTTTTGACGGCGTTGAGAGAGACCTTGGCCTTAGCTGCTTCGGTACGCGGGCCAGTGGAAAGTTGCGCGTTGGCTCGGTTGGCAGCGAGTTGGGCGGCAGAAACAGCGGTGTGCGACGACGATGATGGTGGCGCGGCCGGTGCGACGACCAGTGGATTGCCCACGGCGACGGCGGCCGGGGCGACGGCTTCGGAACTGGGCTCAGCTGGGGAGGTGGCTTTAACGGCTGCCACTTTGGCTGCATGAGCTTCGCGCAAAGCAGCGCGACGTTTGGCTCGATTCGGCATATTTCTGATCTCCTTGAAGAGTGGAAAAAAATGGCCCACAGCGGAGTGACACTCCGGTGGGCCTGCCCAAAAACTAGCGGATGGCGGAGGAGGGCCGAACGACGTTTTTGGTTGATCGTCTGGAGAACAGCGCTAACTTATTGAAGGGATTGGAGATAAAAAATCTGTGGAAAACTTCAAGATCTGTGACCGCGAAAAGTAGTGAGCGGTCCAGAGGGCATTCGCGGAGGCTTAGTCAGTGATTTTCCCGGCTGAGGTGGGATTTGCCTGCAGTTGACATGTGGTTGGAAACCACTGGAGAATTGTAAGCGTCTTGGGCTAGGCGAAGGGCCAATGTTTACTCTCAGGTTGCGAACTGTGAGCTTGCTAACTTTCCTGTTCGTCTGCGCTACCTCCGCAAGCGCTATTAGCGGCAGAGTGGTCGAAGATCATTCAGGAAACGCGTTGGCTTCCCCCGACATACGCGTCATCCGTGGCGACGGTTCCGAACTCGCAGCCGAGTTCGAAAGCGACTCCAACGGCTATTTCGAAGCCCCAAGCCTTTCGGCCGGAGACTACCGACTTGAAGTATCGAAGCCCAATTACCTGTCCACTACCTTACAAGTGCGCGCGATCGGTGGCAGTGCGAGCCCACTCCTGGTTCGACTCATTCGTTGCGGTGTGATCAGTGGACGTGTTTTTGATTCACAGAATCAAGCAGTGCGCAGCGCGACCGTATTCGCGCTCAGTCGCTTTTCAGACCACGGACCGTTGCGTCCGTTCGCCAGATTCGAAAGCGGCCATGAAACGCGCGTCAACGAAAACGGCGAGTATCGTTTATTCAATTTGCCGCCCGGACAATATGCCGTGGGAGTGACCTATGGCGCATCGACGGCGGTTGTCGGATCCACTGGTGGGAGCGAGGCCGGGTCCGCCGGTTCCGGAGCTCTTTTTTATCCGGCGAATTCCGCGCCACAATTATTCACATTTTCCGGGGGCGAGGAATATCACGATATCGATTTTGCCCTGATACCGAGTGCCCTCTTCCGAGTGAGCGGCAAAATCGATCTCGCCACTCCGCAATCTGGATTTTGGCTGGCGCTGACGTTGCAGAATCAGCCCACTTTCGCCACTGCCGTCACCCGGGCCAACGAAGACGGCAGCTTTCATTTTGAAGGCATCCCGCCAGGCTCGTATTTTTTGTTCGCTACAGGACCATCCCATGGTCGAGGACCGTTCGGAGCATCATTGGATGAACACACTCTGTTTGGCAGAACGACAGTGGAGGTTGCAGGTGACGTGGACGGTCTCGCGATCGCTATGCAGAAGGGCCGGTCTTCTTCCTTGCTGTTGCGCAACCGCATTGCCGAAGGCCATCCATGTTCGTCAAATATGCAGATTCGGATTTCGTCTTTGGAGGATTGGGGTGCGGACCTGGAACGGACGTTGACGGCTGGATTTGAGAAGCCAGCGCGATTAGATAATCTCGCACCAAGTCGCTACCTCCTTACCGGCAAAGAAGACGGCGCAGACTGTTATCCCACCAACGAGACCATTCTCGACCTGACAGGAGGCAGCGAAAACGGCACGACTCTTATTCCAGTGGCTCCCAAAGGCACGATCCGTGGGCGACTCGCGGCTGACAAACAACGGATGTCTCAGTGGTCAATTGTGTTATTGCCTGCTTTTGCGACAGGGAATAATTCACTTTTGCGCTCAACCTTTGCCGACTCCGAAGCCCGGTTTGCTTTCGAGCGCTTGCCGCCCGGCCGCTATCGAATTGCCGTTCGCGCCACCGATGACCTCAGTCAGCGCTGGCTTCCCGACTTGAGCGGCCTTCGGGAGATCGAAGTGAAGCCTGGCGTGACCACCGATGTAGAACTCTCGCTTCCGTCCCCTGACCAATCTCCGAAGGAGTAAATATGATTAGAAAAGTTCTGTTCTGCTATCTTGTTTCCTCAATCACGATGGCCGCGCAGAATGCTGCCCTAAAAGGATCAATCAGTGGTTCGGTTCTGGAAGCCGGAAGCGGATCTCCGATTGCCGCAGCCGACGTATATGTAAGCCCTGGAGGGAAGTCCGCGCAGACCGACGCTAAGGGGAATTATGAAGTGAGGGACCTAGCTGCAGGCGCCTATAAATT
Source organism: Bryobacterales bacterium (assembly GCA_963771405.1). Taxonomy (GTDB): domain Bacteria; phylum Acidobacteriota; class Terriglobia; order Bryobacterales; family Bryobacteraceae; genus Bog-105. Next base: position 23,551 of record CAVYUL010000002.1, on the reverse strand, counting down.
GAGCGTCTACTCGGATCGAGGCCAAGGGCCGCATGGGACTAAGTCAGTTAGACTCACTGAGGGACAGGATTTGACAGTTGATTTTCGCCTAACTCCCAAAGCAAGTATCTCCGGCCGCGTTTTGGACGAGAATGGCGAAGCAGTTCCCGGTGTCAGAGTTGCCCTGGTGGCGCGGGAATATCGCCTGGGAACGATGCGTCACGTTTACGCCAGGATTTCCGAAACCGACGATCGAGGGCAATACGAATTGAAGGGAATCGAACCGGGACTGAGTTACCTGGTTGAGGCGAAGAAGGAAACTCTTAAATTGAGTTCAATTTCGGATGCGCCGATTGACCCAGCACTGAGAAAGAAAACGACTCAGCCGACTTGGTACCCGGACAGTGATTCGCTTGATGCGGCGCAGGTACTTGTCTTGCAGCCGGGCGAGCATCGCGAAGGCATGGATATTCGGCTAAAGCGATCGGTTTCCTATTGCCTGGACGGCGTACTTGGCGCGAATCATGGGCCGGCACCCCTCAACTTCTCGATTGCAGAGCTGGAGCCAACCTATGGCTTTTCGGGAGACCAGGGATTGTTCGCGGTTTCTCCCTACGGGGCGGCTGGCCCTGATGGACGGATTCGCCTTTGCAATTTACACACCGGGGTGTACCGCATCACGGCATACGATGGCGCGAACGCCGGGCCGACTTTCTTCGGAGAGATGGAAGTGCCTGTAGGAGACAAGGACGTTCATGGCGTGAAGGTGTTCGGGCGGGGGCATATTTCTATTGCGGGCGAATTGGTTTGGGACGGCAAACCACCGGATCAACTGATCGCGGCGAAGATTCACATCATGATCGAGCCAATGACGCGGGCGCCCTTTAGCGGAGAGCTATCCCAGCTGTTCAATCTGCCACCCTTGCCAGTGCCAGGGCAATTCACGCTACCATCGATGCTGGTCGACGATTACTCAGTCAACGTGACGGGTGTGCCAAGTGGCGTGTATGTCAAGGATATCGTCTACGGCGGCCAGAGCGCTTTGCATAAACCAATGCAGGTCGGAAAAACAATGGGATCGGATCTTCGAATTGTGTTTGCGCACGACGGTGGCGTGATAAGCGTAACGGTGGCCGATAAGGATAACAATTCTGTGCCCGATTGCAAGGTTCTGCTTTTGCCCGAAACTGCTGCGACGGAAGCCGAGGTGGCAGATTGGATGCTGCAGGGCCAAACCGATCAATATGGCCAGTATAAATCCAGCTCGATTGCGCCAGGCAAGTACTATTTGCTGGCGACAAATAGTTCGGTCGATCGCACGCCCGAGACGCTTACAAAGCTATTGCGGTCTCGGACGCGGGCTCAGGAGGCGGAGTTGCAGCCCAGCGGATCGCTGCAAATGACTCTTCAGCCAATGGATCTGAATTAAAGTGGCTCATCTATCCGAGCGTCGGAACGAAGCTAGCATCCACTAAAATGATTTTTCGGGTGCTCGCTGCAGTTTTATTCGTTGGCCTGAGCGCTTTCGTGAGCGCGCAAACGGACGCCGTTTCGCCGCCCGAGTTGCTGGCTGAATTGGCATAATCCTACTCACGTCCGCCGTGGGCGGATATAACGCGCGCCGTCTTATAGTACCTATAGCTCACAGAGCCGTCCCAGTAGCGCGCCCATTGAAGTGCTAAACGAAGTGGGGTTTCACCTTTGGCGGTTTCGGCGTTGACATCAGCGTTGCTTTCAAGCAGCACTGTAGCTGCTTCGGCCCGGCCGCTGGCAGCCGCGTAATGCAAAGGCGTCATGCCTATCGAGTCCGAGGAGTTGATTTCCCCCCTACTCTTTACCAGCAGCCTTAGTGCAGAACATCGATTTTCATCTGCCGCCCAATGTAACGGGCCCCGTCGGCGACCGGTCGGGTTGACTCTGGCTCCGTTCGCCAACAGCACCTCCAGCGCCCCGATGTGTCCATTCTGCGCCGCTACATCTAAGGCAGTTCTGCCGTATGAGTCCGTAGCCTCTAGATCCGCGCGGCGGCCCAATAAAGCCTCCAAAGCCTCGCAACTATTATCATGGGATGCGACGTGTAAGGCCGTTTGGAGAGAAACGTCCACCGAGTTGATATCGGCACCGTGGGCCAGCAATACTTCTATGAGTTTCGTGGCTAGCGTCGGTGGCTGACGGGTGGCCTCGTGAAGTGGTGGCCAACTGGCGAAGAGCGCCTTTGGTGCGTACCAGTTCACGTTCCGTTTCTGATTTAGGAGAGCCTTAACTCCTTGCAGATCGCCGTTGCGAACCAGACTAAGGAGCCGATGATGCAATTCTGCCGAAAGCGCTTCCGGGCGTGGCCGCTCTTTCCCTCCGAGAAATCTTTTGAGGAAGCTTCTCATAGGTTTCACTCCAACTTTATGAAATCCTGCACTCGAGTCTTTTAGTATCCAGTAAGGCAACTGCCCTCTGCAAGAGCCGCGGCAAGGTGTATCTGCGCAGTGGGAATGACTTTGCCGGCAGGTACGAAGCCATCGCCAAAGCGCTCGAAGCCCTTCCCGGTGAAACCGTTGTAGATGGCGAAGGCGTGACATTTGACAAAAATGGTCGACCTTTGTTCTACTTAACCGTCTGCAAAACTGGGTCAAGTCCGACCAGCCGATCTTCTTTTACGTCTCCGGTCTCCTCATGCTCAAAGGCCGCGATATCCGCGCTGGTGAGTTTGAAGCGCGGCGGCAGTTGTTCATCGAGGAGGTACTTCGACTGCTTGACGAGCCTATCCGCCTCTCGCCGGCGTTGGATGGGAATTTGCCTGATTTGATCGTGGCGGCTCAGCTATAGAAGCTAGAAGGTCTGGTAGCCAAGCGCAGAGAGAGCGTTTACAAGTCTGGCTAGAGAAGCGATTTGTAACTGAAAAATGCGCGTCAATAGCGGCCAGGAGTTCGTGATCGGCGGATACACGCTCGGCGCCGCAACGTTTGATACCCTGCTGGTCGGCTACTACGAAGAAGAATCGCTCATATACGCGGCCCGCACGGCCAACGATTCTCGCCAACGATTCGGCAAGGCTTAGCGCGGAAGTTCAGCGGACCGGAAACGGACAAATTCCCTTTTGCCAACTTGCAGGAAAAGCATGGAGTTCGCTGGGGCCAGGGCCGCGCCGGGCGGCCAAGATGAAAGATTGCCTGGAACCTGGTGGGGCAGGTCGAATTCGTGGAATGGGCGCCCGATAATCACTTGCGGAATCCGAAATTTGTGGGGTTACGCGAGGACAAGAACGCCGATCAAGTGCGGCGGAGGACCTCATACTGAAACTCCTTGTTGCGAGCCCATTGACAGGCGACCTGATTTGTTTTACATTATGTAGTAGAAATGGCAAGCGATCTAGAAATCATACTTTTAAGCGCTGTCCTTCGTCTGGGCGGTGAAAGCTACAGCACCGTCATTCACGAACAGGTTCTCACGGATGAAGGTAAGGATTTATCTCCAGGTGCATTGCTCACCAGCCTCTACAGGATGGAGGAAAAGGGATTCGTAAGCTCTCGGTTCAGCGATCCGATAGCGGAGCGAGGCGGTCGGCGCCGACGGATGTTTCGCATTCAAGCGCCCGGGCAACGAGCTTTACAAGAACACGAGCTATTGCTCAAGTTTCGCAGTGGAGTGCAGGGAGTTCCAGCATGAAGATCGCGCGGAGTTTCTACCACTTGTCAGACGACCAGGTAAAAGATTATTTGAAAGATATTTTCCCAATAATTTTGGGGTGGCTACCAAGGATAGCGGCTTGCGGTCAGCAGGCAGAAATAGGCAGGGGTATTCCTGATCTAGTCAATAGAGTGAGCGAGTTGCAGCAATTACTTGAAGGCGGACACTCGGCAGACGCCGTACTGACCGAGTTAGCATCGGTTTTTCCTCTCCTTAATTCGTCCGTGAACGAATGGATTGACGATATCGAGTCAGCACGGTTTCGGCGATCCTGGGATTTCTTTGCCGAACTCTTGTTGCGTCCGCAGGAAGTAGACGACTTCTTAGATGACCAAGAGCAGAGATTCGAGAAAGATATTCAGCGTTATGGACTGGGACCCAAAGCAAAAGTTCTTTACGCAAAGCGGGCCCTTTGCTCAATCGGCCCTTACCTCAAGTGGATATTCCCCCGCTTAGCAGGGTTCAAAGTATTAGAAAAAGTGGTCGGAGTGATCGGAAGCTTTTTTCATCATTAGGTCTTTCAAAGCTAACCCTCTCCGGCGTCTCCCCTCGCGCGTGCTTCGCGCAGTTGAATAACGAACGTTTCGCGCGGCCATCTTCTGTCATTCTGCTGCCTCGCTTACCCCCTGGGCATCCAGCTGATGCCTCGCATTTCGGAATCGGAAGGAGCAGCATCTCTTTACGCCATCGCGGGCGTCCAGATATGAGCACGCCGACGAGCTCTTGGCGGCGCAAAGTAGATTGGAATTTACTAGAGACGATCGTCTCCATCATGGATGGTGTCTACGTCGCTTGGTTGCAATGGACTGACGATGATCTTCGAAATTCGCTATGCTGGCTCCGGCGTTGAATCGGTGGTGGATACGAGGCAGCGCACTTTTCTTATCGGATGGTGGCGAGTATCCGCTCTCTTTGCGCTATTGATTGGTTTGAACACTCTTGTCTCAGCGCAAACCGACACACCTTCGCCACCCCTGTTGGGCACGTTGGTGGATGTGGCTGGCTTGCGTGTTCATATCTATTGCACAGGTGAAGGAAGTCCGGCTGTTGTGGTGGCTGGAGGTGGATTTTCGTTTGATTGGGGTCTGGTACAGCCCAAAATCGCAGCTAGGACGCGCATTTGCACCTATGACCCGGCTGGAACGGCGTGGAGCGATCCCGCTCCGGCGCCTACGAGTCCTAATTGCACCAACAGAGTAAACGAACTGCATCAACTGCTGATTAATGCAGGGGTGCAAGGGCCGTACGTTTAGTTGGATTTTCGATCGGCGGCTTGGTCGCCCGTCTTTACGCAGCGCGGTATCCGAGCGAAACGGCTGGAGTGGTGTTTGTCGATGATGCATTTATCGATACTGCCGGCGATTCTGAATCGAAAGCTTCTCTTTCTTCCTTCAAGGGCTTGGACAGTCCGCCGGTTTTGCTCTCCCAGTCACCCATCGCGCTCGACTTGGAAGACGATCAAAATTTCAGCAGGCTACCCGACCGAAATCAGCGTCTCCACCGATGGGCTCTGCTGCATTCGCCGAGGCCGACGCCGGAGATGGCGGCCGTCTGTTTTTCCGAGGTCGAAAACGCAGAGAAGAAAGTCCCATTCCCGCTGGGAGACACACCGGTGGCCGTTGTCAGTACGTCGTACGACTCATTGGGCTACTCGGCGTTGCAGCGTAAACTCATGGCGCTTTCGGAAAGCAGCAGACAGTTTAGGGCGGAGGGCAGTTCCCATATGGTGATCATCGATCAACCAGATACGGTGGTTGAGGCGATACAGGAAGTCATCGGCGCGATAAGAGGAGATAAGAGATCGGCGAAACGAGGGCAAGCAGATGACAGACTGCCATTGGTAAGGTGAACAGCGAACGGTGTTTTGAGCGAGGGAACGCAGCTATTGAGGACTCGCCCAGTAACCACGTTTTGCCGTGACGGTGGCTTGCTTCTTTGTCACTTGTACTTCAATCCTGCGAAATTTGCCATCCTGCTTCGTGTTGGCCGGTGTATAAGCCAACAAGTAGTACTCACGACCATCGGCAAAGGCGCGCTTCAGGCCAGCTAACAAGTCGTTGCTGTTACGGAACGCTGTGCCGCCCGTCGCGGCTGCGATTTCGGCGAGCGTCGCGCCTTGATCTGTTTGCCAGTTGCCACTGGCCTGCAACACCTTCGGAGCGATTGCCGGCGGTGATCCACCAGGTTGCGAAGCGTCGAATCCGGCAGGGGTGTAGAGTCCGCGGGAATCAATCGTATAAATGGGCACATTGCCCTTCGCGGCGAGCTGGAAAATCGTCTCCAACTGCTCACTTGCCCGGTCCAAGCCGGGCAAGGCTGAAAATCCGGGGAAATAGCTTGCGAGTAACTCGAACGGCGGCCGTCCCGGGCTTGTCAGGAAACCGTCGGATATCAGAATCAGCGTCCGGCGTCCTTTGCCAGCGGCGAGCTGTTGCACTACCGATTTGAGCTGCGTCAGAAACTGCTGCAACATCAGTTTAGAGTGTTCAGCGATCAGATTTGCCTCGAGCGGCAGCGGACTCTTTTTTGCGGTGCAAAGAATGGCTTGCGGGTTCTGAGCTGTGGCTTTCGATGGCGGGGAATTCAGCACGCTGGCTCCGCAGGTCTCGAAGGCATCGCGTAACTGAGCCTCAAATCTTTCAAGGTCGTGTTTTTCAGAGCTAACCTGACTTTCGCCGATGCGCGTGCGGAACTCACTGCTGCCGAGTGTTTGTAAGACTTGAGCAGGATCTTTGGTGGTGTTCTGGAGCACGCGCATGGTTTCGCCGAGGCTGACGATGGCATATTGCGAAGTCCCGGGCTTCTCCTCTTGAAACAGCTGTTCTAATGCCTTGCGGACCTGGACGAAATTACCAAATGATGAATGGAACGCATCCACACAGATGATGTAAGCGTGCGGCCCGATGATGCGAGTAGGCTCGTCGCGATTCGGCGACATTGCGGGGACTTCTTGAGTCGAAGCATCCGCCGTAGTATGCGTGGTCAAGTCTGAACGTTCGCTGCCAAATGCGACGATCTTCTGCTCTACGCCGTCTTCGAAGACGTGAAAGTCCGACTGCTTGAGATCGGTGAGAAGATGCCCTTCTTTGTCGGTCACTACTACCGGCACCAATACTTGCCTGACATCGACTTTGATGGTAACGGGGCTGTCGGGCGACGGGAGACTTGGACTCGGGGCTGCCGCCTTCAAAACATCTTCGAGATTCGCGCGCACGGTGGCGTTGTCGGGAGCGAGTTTGGCCGCTTCCTGAAATTCGGCGACCGCGCCTGCACGATCGTTACGGGCGAGCAAGAGCATGCCCATTTCGTTATGGGCGCCCGCCAGCGCGGGCAGTTTTTGAAGCACGGTGCGCGTTTCCCGTTCGGCACCTTCCAAGTCGCCATTGCGGTGCAACGCCACTGCTAGAAGATATGAGATCTCAATGCGCTGGGGGAGTTGGGCTTGTGCTTCACGCAGCGGCGTAATTGCCTGATCCGGGTGGTCAGCCTGCAGAGCCAGTACACCATCCATTAAGCGTTCAAACGCGTCTTCGCCGGCGTCGGTATGCTGTTCAGGCTGGCCAGTGTCTTCTTTGACAAGATCCGGGTCGTCATCCTTCTCAAAGCCCTCAACGTGGTAGTCTCCGAACCGAAACACGCCGTGGGCTTCACTATTTGGGAAGGTGGCGTGAATCACTGCGTGCAGGGGCAACCAGAGCGCGGCGTCGTAGGCGGGAAAATTCACCGTGATCAGGCGTAAGTCCAAGCTGAGGGATTTCACGGTCGTGCCTTCGGGCGGTTTCAGGAAGTCGATCCGCAGCCGCAAGATATGTTTGGTTTTTTCATCCACCCAGACGAAACCTTGCCTCTGTTCGTCTTTTCGGATGAAGGCAAGAACGACTGCTCTTCGTGTCAGCTCTTGCGTATGTCCAAGCAATTTGAAGCGCATTTGCTGCTGCCCAACGGGAGTAAAGTCGTCGAGAAAATCGAGGAACGATCCGAAGCCGAGAAAGTCGTTGACGGGCCGACGTACTTCGGAATTCGGTCTAGTTGCCATATGATAGCGAAACGTCTGACGCCGCTCGACCCACATCAACGTGTCTTTGCTGAAGCGCAGTTCCCGGCCTTCGTCGGCGATCGACACGCTGACAAATTTGTCCAGCGTCTGTTGATAGATTTTCCCCAACCCCTGAAGCAATTCAGGCAGATTTGTTTGGTTGTCATCGAACTCGAGTGAGGCTAATTCGGGCAGCGCATTGATTAATTCGCCGCGATCGGAGTCAATGAACCGTTTGCCCGGCGTTGCCTCGGCCCAACACGCGGGCGCAAAAGCAAGGAGCAGCGCGATTGCTCCAGATTCCCGCAGACGTGGCATTGCTGGCCAGTTTACCGGAAAGAGTTATACCCGTCTAGAGCCGGCTGGCTTTAAGCATCTTTTGGGATGAGTTTTTTCCGGGTTACCGGCTTATGAGGGAGATTTATCGGGCCTTGTGATCTCTTATTATTAAGGACACGACTACAAGCTCGCTTATGCGCAGAGGGATGCGGAATGGACTCTCTTTATCTCCATTCCTTGTTTTGCTCCTGGTTCCGAGAGATGTTGGGGCTGCCGCCGATCCGCTTTTGGGTTCGTGGAGGCTCAATCCAGCCACTAGCTTTCTGGGCGATCAGCAATTGCGGATTGAGGATCTAGGCGACAACAAATACAAGTTTACGGTTGGGCTTGCTTCTTACACGTTGACGGCGGACGGGAAGGAGCAAACGATTCATTTGCAGGCGACTCCAAAGTATGGGGCAGCTGAGTTTACAGAATCGGTAGCCAAACTCGGACCAAACCGGTGGAAAGTGGAACTGAAGCAGGCGGGCCGCGTCTCCGATTCAACATGGGCGCTGGCCGAAGACGGAAAGACACTACGAATGCAGCGCGGAGGAGATTCGCAAACTCCGGCGGACCGGCAACTCATGTACCGTTTGGAAGGTGGGGCCGGATTCGCGGGCTGGTGGGAGTCGCGGCAGCCGAAAGAGAAGCTTACGAACGTACCCGCGGAAATCGATGTTGCCGCGTATAAGAACACGGGTTATTCATTTGTCTTTCCGTTCGAGAAAGTGATTCAGCGAGTAGAGTTCGACGATAAGGATCACGCCCAGGAGGGCTTGCGGGCGAGGCCGGGGGTTACTTGGTGCGGGAAGCGGCATGACGCTCGGACGTTACAGATTACGGCCAAGACCAACGGCGAGGTGTCAAATCAGACGGAAATCCAAGTCTCTCCGAATGGCAACACCCTGACCTTGAAAATTACAGACAACAGCACGGGGCAAGGACCTTCGGAACTGGTCTATACGCGCGAGAGCATTCCAGCGGAGGCGGTTGCGGTGCTGACCGGTATAACGAACGGCGTGGCGGTGGGGAAGAATGGCGATCTGCTTATTACGGATGCCGGTTGCGTGAAACGGATTGTGCGCAACGTCAACGCGCGAGTTAGGGTAGCTTGCGGGTTGAACTCTCCGATGGGGGTTGAGGAGGGTGGAGATGGAGACATTTTTATAGCAGATACGCAGAACAACCGAGTGTTGAAAGTTACGCCGGATGGAGTCCAGACTCCGGTTGGCCACGACCTGAAGCAGCCTGAGAGTGTGGCGGTTGATGGGAGAGGGAACATTATTGTGGCGCAGCTCAATTCCAGAGAAATTGTCAAGATTACGAGCGACGGGCAACAGACGACGATACTGCCGCCGGGCGATTACGCAATCGGCGGGATTGCTGTCACACCCGCCGGCGCCTGGTTGATAGCGGATACGGATTATCATCGCGTGATTCAAGTGACGGGCGGGGGTGAAGACGCGAAAACGGTACCGGCTGTGGGATTGTGCCGGCCGTCGGCAGTGGCGGTGGATGGGAGTGGCGACATCTTTATCGCTGATGCCGGCAATGAGCGGGTAGTGGAAGTGACGGCGAACGGGCGACAGCGAGTGGTACTAAGCGGGCTGAAGAAGCCTTCGGCTTTGGCTGTGGATCAAGCAGGGCATTTGTTTGTGGCGGATAATCCGGTGCTGCTTGAGGTATCGCTGCGCGGCGGGAATCCTTAGCGCCAGAGTTGGGCGATTTCGCGCACACGCTTGGTGGTTAGGGGAAGGATGTCGTTTTGTTTGAGCGAGTTGCGATGGAACCACGATTGCAATCTTGTGAAACGGCACAAGGAGTTGGTCCGATGACGTATCGATCACTGGTGATTTCACGGCAGTACGGAAGCGGTGGCGCGCGGATTGCATCGATCATCGCAGAGCGCTTGGGCTGGAAGTTGCTGGATAGCCAGATCATCAATGCTGTGGCGAAGGCGATGAAGGCGCAAAGTTCGGCGGTTCGAACGCTGGATGAGCGAGCGGCCGGCTGGTTCCACCGGCTAAATCGGGACGCGCTGAAGTGTGCGGCGCTGATGGGCGGGACACTCTGCGACGAAAACGATTTCTTGGATGCCAACAAGGTGGCCGCATTTACGCGAAACGTGATTGAGCAAGCGGCTGACGAGGGCAAGTGTGTGATTGTGGGCCGCGGGGCGCAGTGTGTGCTCGACCAGCGTGTGGACGTGTTTCGCGTATTTGTTTATGCGCCGACAGAGCAGCGGTTGGAATCTGTGAGAAGGCGGGCCGGGAAGCCGGTTACGCTGAAGCAACTCACGGAAGTGGATGAAGAGCGAGTGAAGTACGTGAAAACCTACTTTGGGCGGCAGCGCAGCGACACCAATCTCTATGATTTGATGATTTCTTCGAAGATTGGCGACGAAGCAGCGGCGGGGATCATTCTGCAAGCCATGGGGTGCGAAGTGGGCGCGATGAATGAAGAAACGGTAACGGTAGGGTGAGGAGGCGTGTTTTCCCGTTCGGGCCGCTAATGAACTGCAGTGGGTCCGCGCCGACGGCGAGGGTCGTTTTTCCGGAGGAGGAACGACAGAAAAAACATAATGCCTGTGCCGATGCCGAGGAACCAGAACATATCGATGTAAGACAGCGTAGCCGCTTGGCGCATAACTGTGGCGTTGAGTTGGCCATAAGCTTCCAGTTGCGGTTGGGCAAGGCCGAAGTGACGGAAGCGAGCGGCGAGCATGGCGGCCGATGTGCGGAGTTGCGGGTTGTCGAAGTTCGTGTGGCTGGTGAACATGACCTGGTGCACTTGTTCGCGGCGGGCGAGCAGCGTGGTGACCGCTGAGGTGCCAACGCTTGCACCCATGTTGCGCACGAAGTTCACGAAACCGGCGACAGCATTACTCTTTTCGAGCGGGATGCCAAGATAGGCGACCATGGTGGCGGGAATGAAGATGAAGCCCATGGGCAGATATTGAGCGATGCGCAGCCAGGTAGCCGAGGCGAAGCTGACTTCCAGATCGATGCGATGGGTGGAGTAGAACATGGCGAGGGTGAGCGCGCCCCAGCCAAAGGCCATCAAGTAGCGCGCCTGAATGCGGCTGGTGAGTTGGCCGACGAGCGGCAGTTCGAACAATAACAAGATAGCGGCGGCAGAGAGGACCATGCCGGCGGATTCGGCGGTGTAGCCTAAGAGGCTTTGCAGAAACTGCGGCATGAGGACTGTGGTGGAGAACGACGCCGCGCCGACCATGAACATCATCAGGCTGGCGTTCGCGAAATTGACGTTCTTGAAGAGGCGGAAGTCGAGGATGGGCTCTTTGACGTGCAATTCCCAAAGGACGAGTCCGATGAGGCACACAACGGAGATCACGGTGAGTGTGGTGATGAAGTTGGAACCGAACCAATCATCTTCCTGGCCTTTATCGAGAACGATTTGCAGAAAGCCGACGCCGACGGCGAGCAGGCCGAAGCCGAAATAATCCACGCGGCTTTCCTTGGCGGAGATGCGCTTGAGGAAAGGCGGATCGTCAACGTACGCCATGACGAGAAAGATTGCAAGGATGCCGATAGGCAGGTTCATCAAGAAGATCCAGCGCCACGTGTAGCTATCCGTGATCCAACCGCCGAGCGTGGGGCCGATGGAGGGAGCGACGATGGCGGTTGCACCGTAGACGGAGAAGGCGAGGCCGCGCTGTTCGGGAGGGAAGGTATCGGCGAGAATGGCTTGCGCCATGGGCTGAAGGCCGCCGCCGCCGATGCCTTGGATGACACGAGCGGCGAGTAAGATGCCGAGCGTGGGGGCGATGCCGCAAAACAGGGAACTGGCCGTGAAGAGGGTGATGCAGACAAGGAAGAAGCGCTTGCGGCCAAAGATAGAGACAAGCCAACCGGAAATAGGCAGAATGATGGCGTTGGAGACGAGATAGGAGGTGAGGACCCAGGTGCTTTCCTCGCTAGTGGCGCCCAAGTTGCCGGCGATGTGAGGAAGGGCGACATTGGCGATGCTTGTGTCCAGCACTTCCATGAAGGCGGCGAGAGATACGACGACCGCGATGAGCCAAGGGTTGGCTTTCGGCTTCCAGGGTGTGATTTCGGGGAGAGCAGCGATAGCGCTACTCACGATTTGAGCTCACTCAGGGGAACCAACGGAAAAAAGCACACTCCTCCTGATTATAAGGATGCCTTGCAGGCGACTCAGGCTTCAGGTTAATCTTCGCGAAGAGCCGAAACAGGCTCAGTGCGGGCGGCGCGCAGAGCGGGAATGAATGAGGCCAGGAGCGCGACCGCGCCGAGAAGGGCGATGGCCAAAGCGATGGTGAATGGGTCGCCAGGTGTGAGGCCGAACAGGAGGCTGGTGGCGAATTTACCCGTGGCCAGAGTGGCGACGGTTCCAACCACGAGGCCTGCGCAGAGGAGGATTGCCGCTTCTGTCAGAATCAGGTGGAGGACGTTTGCGCGGCTGGCGCCCAGTGCGATGCGGATGCCGATTTCACTGCGGCGGCGAGAGACGATGTACGACATCACGCCATAGAGGCCGAGAGTGGAGAGGACGGCTGCCAAGAGACCGAAGAAAGAAGAAAGAGTGGCCATGAGTCGATCGCGCACGAGCGAGTTACCGGCGAGGATTTTCAGGGAAGAGAATTCGATGGACACTTCGGGGTCGGTTTTATTCACTGCACTTTTTAGTGCCGGATGCAGGGAAGCGAAGGGCAGATCAGAGCGAATTAAAATTTGCGCATAGGTCCGGGGCTCCGGATTTTGCGCGTCGGCCAAATAGACGAGCGGCTTGTACTCTTCGCGCAGGTCGGAGTATTTCGAGTCTTTGACCAAGCCGACGATCTGATAATGCCGGGGTGTTTCGTTCGGACCCACGACAAGACGGAAATCCCGATTGATTGGGTTGGCTCCGGCTAAAAAACGCCGCGCAAACTCCTGATTGACAAGTGCGACCGGCAGGGTATTGAGCTGGTCGTGCGGACCGAAGTCGCGGCCGGCGATGAGAGGTATCTGCGCGGTGTGAAAATAGTTTGAACTGACGCTGCTGAACCAAGCGATGAGCGGCGTTTTTGCCGGGGCACCGGGGATTTCGATGACTTCGTTCCAATAATCGCCGGCGAGCGGAATGACGGATGTGGCCGCCGCAGATTCGACGCCTGGTGTGTTGCTTACGTTCTCGACTAGCTGCTGAAAGAGATGAGCACGGCGTGCGGGCGCATAGTTGAGACGAGAGATGTCGGCGGTCATGACGAGGGCGCCGTCCTGGCGAAGACCGGCGTCGAGGGTGGTGAGGTTATGCAGGCTGCGCACAAAGAGCAGCGCGGACGCGAGCAACAAAAGAGACAGGGCGACTTGCGCAACGACGAGTATGCGTCTGAGGCTGAAACTTTCGCGAGTTGCAGTGAGGCCGCGGCCCGAAGCTTTCATTGCGGTGGCTGGTTGAACTTCGGCGGAACGCAAGGCGGGCATGAGACCGAAGATGAGGCAGGTGAGGATGGCGAGAGCCCCGGTGAAGCAGAGTATGTGCCAATCGGGAGTGAGACTCAGCGAAACTTGATTTTGCGTAGTGGTCAACAGAGTAAGCATGTAGCGCGAGAGAAACAGGGCTAATAGAACGCCCAAAACGGCGCCGCACGCCGACAGCAAGAGGCTTTCGGAAAGGAGTTGCCGTATGAGCCGGCTGCGGCCCGCACCGATGGCTTGGCGAATTGCCATCTCGCGGCTGCGAGTTTCCGCTTTGGCGAGCATCAGATTGGCGAGATTCGCGTAGGCGATGAGTAATACAAGTCCGGAGATGGAGAGCAGCAGATATAGCGGAGTTTCGAAACTTTTGCGCAGGTTGGAAAGGCCTCCCGCCGCGGGTAGAGCGGTCAATTGATAGGCGCGATAGTACTGGGCGAGATCGGGCAGGTAATTTTCCGGGACGGTGTTCTCAAAGACGGTGCGCGAGATGGTCTTCAACTGAGCGTTGGCTTGCGCGAGCGAGACTCCCGGCTTCAGGCGGCCGAAGGCACCCAACCACCAATGATGGCGATGAAGCATGTTGGCTTGTTCGCCACCGAAAGACGCCTCGGTGCACAAGGGGAGCATCACGTCGAAGTTGTGGCCGACTTCAACGCCGAAAAAACTTGCGGGAGTGACACCGGCGACGGGGATGGGGTGGCCATCGAGAAGAAGCGACTTGCCGAGGACAGCAGTATCGCCGCCGAAGTAAGTTTGCCAGAAGCCGTAGCTGATGACTGCGGCCGGGGAGGGGCAAGCGGCAGTATCGTCTTTGGCCTCGATGAGATGGCCCAAGAGAGGTTGGACGCCGAGCGTTTTGAAGTAGTCGCCAGAGACCCAGACGCCATTGATGGAGTGGACTTCACCGTTCGGTGAGAGATTAAAGCGAGTGTCGCTCCAAGCAAAAATGCCGGAAAATACGGTTTGATTGGCCTTGATCTGCTGCCATTGAGCGTAGGTGAAGTTGGCCCAGCGTCCACGGAAGTTGCCATTACAACAATTTGGCGTGTCAGCGATGCGAAGGTTGACGAGCTGCTCGGGATTCTGAACGGGAAGAGAACGAAGGCGCACGGCGTCGAGAAATTGGAAGATGGCGGTGTTCGCGCCGATGCCTAAGGCGAGCGAGAGCGCGGCGACGAGGAAGAAGCCCGGACTCAGGCGGAGCGTGCGGGTAGCGAAGCGGAGATCCTGCCAAATACTTTCGACGAAGGTGAGTGAATTCATCTCCCAGATGCTTTCGCGGAGTGCGGTCGGATTGCCGAGCTTGCGTTGGGCAGCGAAGCGGGCTTCTTCTGTGGAGGAGCCTTGCGCGGATTGTTGGCGGTCGGTTTCGTGGGCCAGGTAGGATTCAATCTCATTGGCGAGATCTTCGTCGCGCCGTTTGCGCCGCCAGAAGTGCTGCCAGCTCATGCGTTACTCCGTGGCGGGGCCGAGAACGCGGGCCACCGCGAGTACTAATTCGTTCCAGCGGCTTCGCTCATGGGCGAGGTGCTTTTTGCCTGCGGGCGTGATGCGGTAGTACTTGGCTTTGCGGTTGTTTTCGGAAGTGCCCCAGAAAGAGGCGAGCAACCGGCGATCTTCCAAACGATGCAGCGCGGGATATAGGGAACCATGTTCGACCTGAAGAACTTCATCTGAAGTTTGCTCGATGGCCTGCGCGATGGTATGCCCATGAGCGGGAGATAAGGCCAAAGTGCGTAAAATAAGCATATCGAGCGTGCCCTGGAGCATTTCCCCGTTGTCGCCGGAGGTTTTCCTTCTACCCATGCCAGCAGTCTACCAGAAGAAGTTCTTCTGGAGCAAGTGCATTTTTGAGTCGGTAGAAAGTTTCGGCCGCTAGCTCAATTGGGTGAAGGGGCTGAGAACGCCTTCGGATTCTTTGGGCGGAAGCGCGAAAGTGGAACAGATGCGGCGAACCTGCTCGTAGGTGCTGGTTAGGTCGCCAGTGCGCTCACCGTAAGTATCAACTATCTTCTGATACTGAGTTTGGGCGGCGGGTAAGTTTTTCTGCAGGAGGTAGGCTTCGGCGAGCGTGCAACCGGCCCAGAAGTCTTTGCCGTCGGAAGCGTGTTGAACGAGGGGCAGGACGAGATTGGCGATGCGGGAAGATTCCTCGGTATCGCCCAAGAACAGAGATTTCGCGGCGGCGTTGATGCCGCTGTAGTAGTTCTTGGGATCGGCTTGGAAAGCCGTTCGATACATTTCGCGGGACATGCGGAGATACAGCGTTTTGCCCGTCTCCTGAAAGCGCCCGTCCCAAGCAGCCGCGAGCAGGCTGAGTGTCTCGGGATCTTGATGGCCGGCGGCAGTTAGTTCAGACAAAACATCGATCGCCGCTTGATAACGCTTCGCGCGCCGAAGAGCGAGGCCTCGGAGTTGCTTGACGGTCACCGAGGAAGGGAAATTCGATTCGGCGCGTTCCAGTACTGCGAAGGCTGCGTCGGGATTGCCCATGATGATGAGGCCGCGAGCCGTTTCGACAAGGGGGGCAGGCGAGGCGAGGAGGCCCAGTTCCCTGGAGGCGCCGATCTCGACGAGCCGGTCGAGGTTGCCGGCGTTGACGGATGCTTTGATGTGGAGAAGGATTTGCGATGCGGCTTCATCGATTTTCTGGCAAAGCTTGACCGCTTCGGGATCAAGGGGGACGCCGCACATGCCACACATGAGGCGGAGCAAGTTCGCACCGCGCGGGCCATCGGGGCTGTCGAGAAAATCGACATAGAGGTCGGCCCGATCGAAGAGCGGCAGTTCCTCGGTGTCGAGCTTCGCGAATATGTAATGAAAACCTCGGTCGGCGAGTTTGCGGGTTTTCATAGATTGGCGTTCGTTCTTGCACCATTCTGAGTCCCGGGTGCGGCTGGACCAGAGAATGACGCCGGAGGAACTGGCTTGTAAGTTCTCTTCGAGCGAAGTTTGCAGGTTGCTGCCGGGGACTAAATCAAACTGGTCGAGGAACGGCTCCCAGCCGGAGAGGCGTAGCGCGTCATAAAGGGCCATTGCCCAAGAGCGGTCGGAAGAGCGATAGCTGATGAAGGCATCGTATCTGTTGGGCCCGCGGTTGGGCGGTTTGGGAGCTAAACCAATCCAACGCTGCATAAAGAGAGACTGCTCGCTTACTTGGGTGCTTGGACTGCTCATAGTTACCTCGATTTACATCATGATAGACGCTTGGGTACGAGGAAGCAGCAGTGAGGCGGCGATGATAGAGTAGGCGCTGAAATGAAAACGGTGGCAAAAGGTGTTTGGTTTGTGGTTTTGGCCTCGGTTGTGGGGCTGGTTCTGAGTTTCGGTCAAGAGACGCCCGCGAAATATTTGGATGAGCGCTTGACCCCGGAAGAGCGAGCGGCAGACTTGGTTTCGAGGATGACGCTGGAGGAGAAAGTTCGGCAGATGCAGAATGCTGCGCCGGCGATTCCGCGGTTGGGCATTCCCGCTTATGAATGGTGGAACGAAGGGCTGCATGGCGTAGCTCGGGCGGGATTGGCAACCGTATTTCCGCAGGCGATTGGATTGGCGGCGACGTGGGATACGGATTTAGAGGGACGGATTGCCGATACGATTTCGACGGAGGCCCGGGCCAAATACAACGATGCGATCCGGCATGACAGCCATAGGCGCTATCAAGGGCTGACGTTCTGGTCGCCGAATATCAATATCTTTCGCGATCCGCGCTGGGGCCGGGGCCAGGAGACGTTCGGAGAAGATCCGTATTTGACGTCGGAAATGGCGCTCGCGTTCATTCACGGGATGCAGGGGAATGACCTGAAATATTTCAAGACGATTGCGACATCGAAGCATTTTGCGGTGCATAGCGGGCCGGAGTTGACGCGGCACGAATTCGATGCACGAGTGAGTAAAGAAGATTTGGATGACACCTACCTTTACGCATTTCGCAAGACGCTAACGGCGGGCGGGGCAGATTCGGTGATGTGCGCGTATAACGCGCTGGACGGAGCGCCGGCTTGTGCGAGTGACTTTTTGCTGAAAGAGAAATTGCGCGGGGATTGGAAGTTTGGCGGCTATGTTGTGAGCGATTGCGGCGCGATTAGCGACGTTTTTCGCGGGCACAAATACGCGACATCGATGGCGGAGGCTTCGGCGAAGGCGGTGAAAGCGGGGACGGATTTGACATGCGGAAACGAGTACGTCTCGCTGGTGGAGGCGGTGCAGAAGGGTTTTATTGCCGAGAAAGAAATTGATGAGAGCGTGAGGCGGCTGTTTGTGGCTCGGATTCGCTTGGGGATGTTCGATAAGGCATCGGAAGTTCCGTATTCGAAGATCGGGATGGACGAGGTGGCGAATGAGAGCCATCAAAGGCTGGCGCTGGAAGCGGCGGAGAAATCGATGGTGTTGTTGAAGAATGACAACCACATTTTGCCGCTGAAAAGAACGACGAAGGCGATTGCGGTGATCGGGCCGGCATCGGACGATCCAGATGTGATGTTGGGGAATTACTATGGGACGCCGCGGCATTTGATTACGCCGCTTGAAGGGATTGAGAAGAAGTTCGGCGGCCGTGCGCAGGTGAAGTGGGCGTTGGGGAGTGTTTACGCGGTATCGTCAACGGCGCTGGTGCCTCAGACGGTGTTAACGGCGGAAGGGAAAAATGGGGTGCTGGCGGAATATTTTAAGAATACGGATTTTAGCGGCGAGCCTGTTTTGAAGCGAGTGGAACCGCGCGGATATTTTGTATGGGCGATGCACGATGCGGAAGTAATGAAAGCCTTGCCGGAGCCAACGTTTGCGGTGAGGTGGACGTTTACACTGCAGGCGCCGACGACTGGAGATTATTTGCTGGGATTGGGACGGCAGGAATGCGACAGTTGCCCAGGAAAGAACATGTTTCGAATGACGGTGAACGGCGAAAAGTTTTTGGATAGGTCGCGGCCAGCCGCGGGCGGGCACCAGACGATGAGTAAGACGGTTCACATGGAGGCCGGGAAAGCATACAAGATTCGGGCTGAGTATGTGCAGGAAGAAGGCGGGTCGGGCGTAGAACTGGTTTGGGCGCCGCCGGCGGATGCGGCGCTCAAGGAAGCGGTAGAAACAGCAAAGCAGAGCGATGTGGCAGTAGTTTGTATTGGGCTGAATTCGCGTTTGGAAGCGGAGGAATCGCCGACGCAGATTCCCGGATTTGCGCATGGAGACCGGACCAGTATTGATCTGCCGGAGCCGCAACAGACATTGCTCGAGGCAGTTTTGGATGCGGGGAAGCCGGTGATTGTGGTGTTGCTGAACGGCAGCGCGCTGGCGGCAAGGACGGCGAAGGAGCGGGCGGCGGCGATTCTAGAGGCCTGGTACGGCGGGCAGGAAGGTGGCGCGGCAATTGCGAATACGCTGGCCGGGGACAATAATCCGGCGGGGCGATTGCCGGTGACGTTTTATGAATCGACCGATCAATTGCCGGCGTTTGACGATTATTCGATGAAGGGGCGGACGTATCGGTTCTTTGAAGGGAAACCGCTGTACCCGTTTGGGTACGGGTTGAGCTACTCGACTTTTGCGTACTCGGATCTGAAGGTATCGAAGGAGAATGGAAAGGTTTCCGTGACGGTGCAGGTTCGAAATACCTCGCGAGTGGCGGGAGATGAAGTCGCGGAAGTATACGTAGGCGATGGTAAAGCAGCGCCGTGGCTCAAGGCGTTTCAGCGTGTGCATTTGCGCGGTGGGGAAAACAGAGAGGTGAGTTGGATGCTGGCTGAAACCGACTTGCACGGTAACATTGTCACAGTGGCTGGGGCGCAGCCGCGCGATACCAGCGGCGCGCAAGCTACGATTCCTTAGCAACGACTTGCATGCGGTGTGAACTAGAATTCTTCAAAGAAAGCGAATTGGATTTGCTCTACCTGGCGCGGCGACTGAGAGAGGCGCTGGCAGTGGAGATGCTTTTAAGCCACGCTGAAGTTGAGTATTACGTGGAGCCGGGACCGTATTTGGGCGGCCTGATCTTTCAACGTGAATTGACCGGGGCGTACTTCTATGTACGACCGACGGATATTCCCCGAGCGCGAGAAATCTTGACGCGGGGCGGATATAAACCGCAGCAAGAGAAGATTCTCCGGACTTAACTAAACCGTTTTGGGATCGGAGTTGCGGAGGTGGGCAGCCATTTCTTCCGGGGCTGTGTCGGCAAGGAAGACGCCATAACCGGTCTCCATGGTGGCCAGGTATTTCAGTTTGGTGGCACTGCGTTGCAAGGGCAAGAATTGAATGTGCAAGTGATAGGGCACGTCGGTTTGTTTGAGCGGCGCTTGCTTGACGGCCATCATCAGAGGCATGAAGGAACCGTAGAGGTTATCGTATTTGCGGCGGATGATGCTGATGACGGAGGCGAGGGAGGTCTTCTCAGCGTCGGTGAGATCGAGAAGGGTGCGCAGATGCCGGCGGGAATAAATAGCCGTTTCGGCTGGGAAGCGAGCGGCGAACGGGACGAAGGCGACGAAGTGATCGTTCGCGCTGACGAGGCGTTCGTTGCGCTTGAGCTCGCCGGCTAAGAGATCGCAGAACAGGCAGGCACCGTCGTGAGTTTGGGCGTGGTGGCGGGCCGATTCGACTTCTTTTTCCACCGTGGGGCCTAAGAATGGCGTGGCATAAATTTGGCCGTGCGGATGGGGCATGGTGACGCCGACCGCCTCACCGCAGTTTTCGAACACATCGACGAGCGCGATATCCGGATTGGCCGCGTGTTCGGCCGTTCGGCGCGTCCAAACGTCGATAATCTTGCGCCAGTTTTCGATTGTGAGTTTAGAAGGCGGAAGACTGTGCTCAGGCGAATAGAGGACGACGTCGCACGCGCCGCGCGGGCCGTTGACGGCGAAAAGATCGGGATTTTCGATAGGCGTGAACGGATCGGCGTTGGGGGCGAAGCCGGGGAAGTCGTTGGGGTAAAGGTAGACGTCGTAATTGTCGGGCACTTTGCCGGAGCCAGGATCAAAAGGACACCAATTGGAGGGCATTTGGGGGCGATTCTGGCGGTCGGTCGAAAAGACAATCCACTGTTGCAACACAGCGTGCCAACGGAGTTGATGCATGATTGTTTGTTATTGCGTGCGCTGAACGGGGAACTGTACAATGTTCGACGGCACGGAATTTTGAACCAGCTGAAGACGGGCTTCAGAACCGGGCGCGATGTGTGGCGGGAGGGCGACCACTACTTCGTAGATGCCTATGGCGCCTTTGGGCAGGCGGGCGGAGATCACTTCGACGGGGTCGCCGTTGAGGGTGGCGTGAACCGGATAAGGGGCCGAATCGCCTTGAAAGCCGAGGCCGTTGGCCCAGATGGTGACGCGTTCTCCCGGAGCGGCGGGATTTTCAGCCGTAATGGGCACGCCTTGCGAAGGAGTGCCATCGCTTGGTTGATCGGAGGCGTGGAGCAAGAGGCCGCTACGCGGTTCCTGAGTGCCAACAGCGAAGATACCAGGCGATGCCGGGCTGAAGCGAACGGGTGCGGCGTTGGAAAAGAGGACTGAACCGCCTTCGCGAGAACTCCGGAAATACAGGCTGCCGGAAGTGGCGGAGCCTAAATCGTAAGGCACTTGGGCCTGGATTTCATCGGGCGAAACGGAGAGTAAAGGAAGAGGAGCGCCATCGAGGTAAACGGCTACGCCGGCGAGTTCCGTCGGCAGGGGCTCGTCGCTGTTGGTTTCGGCAGCAGCGGAAGTGGCGGCTGCGCCGGACGCGTGAATCGTGACTAGTGTGCCTGGCGCTAGAGGAGCGGGGCGGAGGGTGGCGGAGTTGAGGATATCGGTTTCGGCAAGGTCGATGTCACCTGCGGAGAAGACGAGAATGCGCCGGTTTTCGGAATCGGACACGTACAGATCGGTGCCATCGGACGCCAACGCGGCGGGTGTGCCAACGGTGGCAGCGCCGAGTGAATCGCCCAACTGGCCGAGGATGACGTCGGCAGCTTGATTATCGCTTGCGGGGAGAGAGTTCCAAATAAGGATACGGCGACCGAGCGCATCGCCGACGAAAAGGCGATGGCCATCATAAGCGACGGAGACAGGATCGAAGAGACCGTCGCCGAGAACGACGTCCGGTTGAAGCGCGCCAAGGGTATCGGGCTTGGGAACGGTGGAGCGCCAGATAAGAACGCGATGCGTGCCGGGATCGGCCATGACGACCACTTGTCCGGAAACGGCGACGGCGGAGATGCCGCGGATGACGGATTGATTGGTAATGGCGACGGGGGAAAAGCCGCAGAGGGCGCAGTGGTTAGAGAGATCGAAAGTGAGGATGCGGTTCGATTCAGCGGCGTAGAGTTTGCCGCGACCGAGCGAAAGGGCGTTGGCGACGACGCCTGCTTCGCGAGATGAAAAGGAGGGCTGACCGATAACGGCGCGAGCGGCTTGACCATTATGAAACTCGCCGGCTTGGACCAGACCAGCGAGGGCGAATGCGATGAAAAAGGTACGCATACGAAAAAGAACCTTATAATAGCTTACTGCGAAATCAGTTCATTGAACCTGGGGTTGCGTACGTCGCCAGTACTCCCCGGGACGGATGATCGGGATGTCATTGATTAGACGCATGTCGAGTAGATCCCGGTCGACACTGATGAGCAGCGTGCACTCGCCGCTTATGGCCGTCCCCAAAACCGGTATGTCGAGCGGATCTCGACAAACGTCTACTGGCAGATCGGTCGGAACTACAACGACGCCCTCGCGACGAAGAAACGTAGCGACTTGATCGGCCTCACGTTTGGGGAACCTGAATTTCTCTACAAGCTTTCGGTCGAGTTCCCTGAGGATGAACTCCGAGGTCACCAGTTCGTGGTGCATCAGCAGATCCTCCAATAATTCGGCGCAAACGCCTGCTCGACTAATGTGGGTCGCAATCAGTACTGAGGAATCGAGCGCAATCCTCACTTCTGGTCTAGAACTTCGAACACGTCGTCATCGGTGTTGATCCCAGCGGCCTGCGCGCGCGCCACCAGCTTGCTCCTTAAAGTGCGAAATTCTGCAACTCGCAAATAGCGTTTCAGAGCTTCTCGCGCAAGGTCACTCTTGGAAATTCCAAGTGCGGCGCTTTGGCGTTCCAGGGCCTTAGCAAGCTCATCAGGCACACGCAGGGTCAAAGTGCTCATGTATTACAATTTACTACAACGGCGTCTGCCGAAGAACCGATTACTTCCTCTTTCGCTTATAGGCAGCCGTCACGCGCGTTGTAATACCACCGCGGGCGGCGAAATCGCCGTGGACTTCAGCTGCAATAGGGTCAGTGGCTTTGATGACGTCCTGGAGGAATCGGTTCACCACGTTTTCCTGAAAGATGCCAAGGTTGCGATAAGCAAGCGTGTACATTTTGAGCGACTTCAACTCCAGACACCGCTTGTGGGGAATGTAGGTAAGTGTAAGCGTTCCGCTATCGGGAAGGCCGGTTTTGGGGCAGACCGAAGTGAACTCGGGAATCACAATTTCAATTTCGTATTCGCCGAATTGATTCGGCCAAGTTTCGATTTCGGGAAGATCGGCGTGAACGCCCGCGGCAGCATGTTCATCGGTATAGGCGGGTTTATTTTTGTTCTTCATTTGGCCGAGAGTTTGGTAGCCAGCAGTTCGAGGAAGAGGCCGACGTCGGTGACGACGCCGGTGGCTTGACCGGTGCCTCGGTCGCTCACTTTAGTGGGGACGGCGGGGTTGATATCGACGCAGACGATCTTTACCCACGCGGGGAGCATGTTGCCGGCAGCGATGGAGTGGAGCATGGAACTCAAGCAGAGCACGACGCCGGCACCCAACCGTCAAATGCATCGGCAACTCGGCTTCGGGCGAAGGCGGAAGCGTGAGGACGGTGGCCGATTTCTTCTCCGCGCCGGTAGGCTGCCCGGCCTGCGCGCACGCCAAAGCCGCGCCGCATCCGATCGCCGCCACACCGCCGATCATTCCCAACCATCGCATCAAAAACACTCTCTTCCCCGGGCGCGCACAACACAAAGTCCCAATCTTCAGGGTACACGCTCGCACTTCGCCGCCGCCGCGTGCAAAGCCCACTCTCTTTTGACACGAAAGCATGCAGAAAGGTTCCCGGCGCTTACTCGTCTGCGCCAGTC
>CAVYUL010000001.1:0-11549 GCA_963771405.1 Bryobacterales bacterium | reverse complement strand
CGTACCTTAACTCATTCATCTGCTATTGTCGGTATTGCGCGCAAAGACTTCGTCGGCGTCTCAAACGGAGGCTTCCTTTGGGACCCGCAAGTCGACCTCCTCCTACCCATTCGCACCGCCACCTATATCGACCCCGGCAGTTCCGTCAAATCCCTTTTTGGTGATGACCTGTACTGGATTCAACTCATGGCCCGCACCCGGCCCGGAGTCTCCGAAGCCTCCATCAAAAGCGAACTCGCCGGCATCCTGTTTCAAAACTTACCCGAACACGCGCGCCAAACCCTCGGCACCGAACTCCCCCGCATCGCTCTCAAAGCTGGCAGCCACGGGCTAAGTTGGCTCAGTGACACTTATCGGACTCCCCTCAACTTACTTCTCTGCGTCTCGGGCCTCACTCTTCTCATGGCCTGTGTCAATCTGGCTGGCCTTCTTCTGGCGCGCTCCTCCGCCCGTCAGAAAGAAATTCTCGTCCGCCTCGCCGTCGGAGCCCGTCGCGCTCGCCTCGTCCGCCAGCTTCTCATCGAAGGGGCAATCCTCTCGCTGGCCGGAGCTTTCCTCGGCTCGCTGCTCGCCTGGTGGGGCGTTGGCGCACTATTGTCGCTCGTCGAAATCGGTACTCTCCCGGTGATGATTGAGATCACTCCCGACCTCCGCATCCTTGCCTTCACCATCGCCATCGCGGTGACCACTACCTTTCTCTTCGCGCTCGTGCCTGCTCTGCGAGCCACTCAAATCGATCTCGCCGGCCATCTCAAAGAGGAAACCCCCACCACTGCCTCCGGCAAACGCCAGCCCCTCCTGAAGTTCCTCGTCATCGCACAAGTCGCCGTAGCCGTCTTGTTCATCTCAGGCGCTGCCCTCTTCAGCCGCAGTCTTATCAATCTGCTGTCATCTCCGCTCGGATTCAGCGCAAGCCACCTCGTCCTCTTCGATCTCGCTCCCGGAGCCAACGGCTACACCGAAACGCGCGGCAATCAGTTTTACGCCCAAGCTCTCGATCGAATACGCCACACGCCGGGCGTTCTCGCCGCCAGCCTGGCTTGGAGCCGGCTCATGACCGGCGGCGTCTCAAACGGCGGCATCATTCCAGAAGGCTGGCCGAGCGGCAAAGCCACGCCATCAGCCCTTTTCAACTTCGTCGGCCCTGATTATTTCGAGACGCTCCAGATCCCGGTCATTCTTGGCCGCGGCGTCCAACAGCGCGACCTCGGTTCAAGCCGCCACGTCGCCGTCGTCAACGAAGCCTTCGTGCGCCAGTATCTCGGCCCTGGCCTTCCCTTGGGCCGTCGCCTCTTCTGGGATGCCAACGATAAGGTCGGCGTCGAAATTGTCGGAGTTGTCAGGGACGCGCGTTACGCCGGCGTCAAGGAAAAGTTCCAACCCACCGTCTACGCTCCTTACACCAACTCTCCATTCGGCTGGCCGCAATCCATGAGCTTCTGCGTCCGAACCGTCTCCACCCCCGGAGAAACGATGACGAACATTCGCCGTCTCATTCACGAGCTCGACCCATCCCTCCCCATCATGCAACCCACCACCATGGAAGAACAAATCGCCAGCGGCCTCTCGCAAGAACGAATGTTCGCCTGGTTGGTCGGCTTGTTCGGCGTCATCACCGTAGCCCTGGCGGCAGTCGGTCTCTACGGCATGCTCTCGTGGTCCGTCGCCCGGCGAACCCGCGAAATTGGCGTCCGCCTCGCGCTTGGCGCCGACCGCCCCACCATCCTCAGCATGATTCTCAAAGACGTCTGTCTCACGGCGCTCATCGGACTCGCCGCCGGTATTGCCGCCACCCTCGCCCTCGGTCGAATCGTCGAACACCGCCTGTTTGGCATCAAGCCGAATGACCCGCTCACCCTCGCGCTCAGCGCCGTCTTCATCGTCCTTGTTGCCTTCGCCGCCACAGCCGCGCCCGTCCGCCGCGCGCTCCGCATCGACCCTGTTCGCGCTCTCCGCTACGAATAGCCGTTTTTGAAAAGGGCCACAATAGTAAAGCCTACAGGCGTTTCCCGCTGAGAGTGTGCCCCGGCTATACCCACATCTATTCCAGGAAGCAAAAGGAACTCATGGTTGGCCGATGGTAACCTCCGATTCTCGTGTTGCCCGCACGTCGCCAAACCGTGAGGAATCGACGAATCTGGACGTTCTTAGGGCGATCGCAGTCAGTTGTGTCTTCGTCTCACACCTGCCTGATGTTGTCGACAGGAATTTGGGCTTCATTTCGGCCAGACAACTCGGTGTCGGCGGCGTTCTTCTCTTCTTCGTCCATACCAGTTGCGTGCTGCTCATGTCTCTTGAACGGTCGAAGGCTCATCGCCAATGCCTGAATTTCTACATTCGCCGGGCATTCAGAATCTATCCGCTGAGTATCGTCTGTGTTTTTTCGGTCGTCGCCCTGGGAATTGGGCCAAAGGGCGTGACCAGTACCTACCACTGGATCGGCTATAAGGCGTTGGCGGCCAATGTACTGCTAATTCAAAACTTGACCCATGCCCCCAATATTCCTCATCAGTTGTGGAGTCTGCCCTGGGAAGTGCAGATGTATATCTTGCTTCCCTTTATCTATCTCTACTTAGTTCGAAGCCGTGCCCCGTCAGTCGCGATTCTCCTACTTTGGATCGCGTCTCTGGCAATAAGTTTTCTCGGTTTTTTCGCCTCGCAGCTTTTCTTCCTCCATGCAGCCACGTTTCCAGCCCTGTTCTTAGGCGGTGCTCTTGCCTATCAACTCGGCAAGACACTAGCGCCCAGGATACCCGCGGCGGTATGGGCGCCGGCTGTCTTGGCTCTCATCCTGTTGAGAGGTGTGGCGCTCGAGTCGGGCGAGGATTTCTTCTCGCCAAGAAACACACTCGTAAATGCGTGCACTTGTCTTCTGCTTGGATTCATGATTCCGTGTTTTGAGAATCTGCCCGCGAGCCTGCTGACGAAAAGTGCCCACACCATTGCCAAATACTCGTATGGCATCTATCTCTTTCACGGACACGCCATCTGGTATGCCTTTAAAACGCTGGCCCACTCCCCTTGGGCTGTTCAGTGGCTCGCCTTAGCGATACTGGTCACGATCATTCCGATCGCGACCTATCACTTGGTGGAGAAACCCATGATCGACCTTGGCCGACAACTAGCCGCTATATCCGATCGCCGAGCCTCCGCGCAGGGCGTCGCCTGGCGATTACCCAAGAGAGCGAATCTTGTCTAGGCGGCCTGTTTCTGGAATACTATCGTCTCCTTCCTCTGTTGCGCAGACATCGGGACAGTTTCAACAGTCAAAGTCTTGCCGTCGGCGCTAACAGACAGCCGTTTTTTGTCAGGGCCGTTCGGTCCTTCGAAAAGTTCCACCAGCTTATCGCCGTTGTAGTAGACCATGATTTTCTCGGAATGGCCATCAATCTTGACCGCGCATTCCTGCCCGTTGATAGGACAGGTAAAGTCCGCCTCGACACGTTCCCCCAGCATCTCTTTGATGTGGATGTCATGATCGGTTTCCGTCAGCAGCCATTTCACTTCGCCGTTGTTTTCAGCTACCCAGGTACCCGAGAGGCTGGCCCCGCTCGGCGCCTGGCCGAAGGCGCATGCGCCCATCAGCATCATCACTGCGGGAACGTAAACTGCTTGTTTCATAGATATTTTCTCCTGTTTTAGGATCAGCCGGCGCAGCTACACACCTGCCTTTGCGCCTATTCTACGTTCCCTGGCCAGTCGATGCGTATCCCTTTGATACTGTATTTTAAGCATCCTTATAATAGACGCAATGCTTGAGTCCAACTCGGGGGCTAAACGCACAGAACAACTCGCGGAACGTTTGCAGATCCCAGCGCGCTGGACATCTCTTTGTCTCTTTGCCTTTGTAATCATAAGTTACGGGGGGCTGATTGGTATCGGCCGCTGGCAAGCCGACGAGTACGTCTATTTAACGCTGGCCCGCCAGGGTCCTTCGTTTTTGCTGGACAGGCTCAAGTGGAGCCCGCGGCCTTTTTCAGAGCCCCTCTTTTTCGCCTACGCCTTCGCAGTCAATCACCTCCACCGTCCCCTGATTATTCCTTTCTTGGGCATGCTGTGGCTGTGCTTTTTATTCGCTGCACTGTTTACCGTATGGCAAAGGCATAGAGACAAATCGTCATCGTGGCCGGATTTGTTACTCAGCTTAGCGTTGATCGCGCTGTTTCTGGCCGTCGGCAATTCTACCGAAGTCTTCTATTGGCCGGCAGGAGCAGCTGCCTACATTCCAACCTTGAGCGCAACTTTTTTGTTATGGTGCCAAATCTGCGATAGCCGGTTGAGCACGCCGTCAGGCCGGGTTCTAGCCAGCGCTTGCTTGTTCCTGGCCGCCGGCAGCACCGAGGCGGGCGCGATGTTCGTCTTATCGTTCGCCTTCATTACAGCTTTGCGGTCGGGTTGGATCCGTTTTCAGCATCTTGATTCACAACAGCGGCACTTCTGGTGGTGGGTGCTCCCCACCGCCCTGGCGCTGGCGGTCATGATCGCGATCCGGCTGAACCGGTACAACGTGATGGAGTTACTCGGTATCAGCAAACGGCCTATGTTGGGGCGGCCAATCGAAAGTGCGTTCTTTGGCGCCGCCCTGCTCGTCAAAGAAGTGTTTGGAAAGCAGGCCCACTTATTGCCCGTCCAGATTCTGCTTTTTATCGGAGCTGCTCTGTTTTGGTCCCACCGCGATGCCATGCCGCCGCAAAGAATTCGACAAATCGTAGATCTGACAGCGGCGCTCTTGCTTGCCTCGTTCCTGACAATCGCTTCCGCGAATTATCACTTTGGCACTCTGTGTTGCGATCGCCATCAGTTCCTCCGCCAATGCTGGATCTTCATGAGCGTTGCCGCGATCGGCAGAATCACCGGTGAAATCGCTCGTAAACGCCATCACGCCTCGCGCAGCTTTTCCGCTTTCGCTCCGTTTCTGTTGTGTGCTGCTCTGCTTGCGGGCTGGCAGGTGCAACGCGTTTTCCAAACCTACCTGGCTTATCGCGATGTGTATCAGATTGCCGCGGCGAACTTCCAATCGGGAATTCTTCCCGGCGGGGCCGCCATTCAATTCACCAATGTGCCACCCTCGGTAACCGTGGCCATTCCCCAAGCCCACTTACCACCCGGCACGTATCGGCTTGACGCCATTCCCGGCAATAGCGCTTTGGACGTCTACCTCACATTTGTCATGAA
Source organism: Bryobacterales bacterium (assembly GCA_963771405.1). Taxonomy (GTDB): domain Bacteria; phylum Acidobacteriota; class Terriglobia; order Bryobacterales; family Bryobacteraceae; genus Bog-105. The sequence goes on along the minus strand of CAVYUL010000001.1, from coordinate 6,374 downwards.
GTTTTTTGGCAAAGACGGCTTAGTCGTTCGCTAAAGTCGCAGTCGGGAAAAATTCGCGTGAAATTCCTCCCAGCACACTCAAACACAATTTCCGATCACACGACCACACATGATACCCTCGCATCTCACCGCCCCTGGCGACATCTCCTCTTCACCCTCACCACCGCACTCAGCCCGCTCAACCCCGTCAGCAGCAACCAGCCCGCACTGGGCTCAGGTGCCCCGGCCGACGCCGCCGAAACCTGCACCGACCCGCCACTCGTCGCTGCACCAATAGTCGTCCCCGTCGAATCCAGTAACATCAGATTTGCCAAACTAACCGCACTATTCCCCACGCCGACCGCCGTGAAGTCAATCTGCACCAGCGTCCCTGCACCGTTCACCCCAGCCGGCGCCCCAATCAACGTGTTCGCAATCGCCGCCACACTGCCGCCAACATTGTCCGTCGTTCCCGGCAAAAAGAATGTCGACCCCCCACCCGCCAGGAAAGCCCCTTCGCTCACCGAATTCACCGCCAGCACCGCCGGATCAAACGAAACATCAAACTGGAAACCGTAGAGATCGGACACCCCCGCAATATCCACATCCAACGAAAACGTGCTGCCGTCCGTAACCTGAGTCGTCGCCGGACTAAGACTCATCGTCGTCGCAGCCCAACCCGCCCGCGGCCACAAAACCGCACAACCACTCACCACCAAAATCCATACGATCTTCTTCTTCATATGCGCCGATTCTCCTCAGTAAATATGTAGCCCAACCAACGCTTCTACTGACAAACCGTTCCCGCCGGAACCTGCTTGCCGACAATCGTCAGATCGACAATGTTCACCACCCCGTCCCCGTTCACATCCGCTGCCGCATTGAATCCCGCTTGGCCTTGCTTTTTACCGAAGGCTGCTTTCACTGCATCCAAATCGCCGCAATCCACCACACCATCTCCATTCACATCTCCAGAAATGTGAGCCGCCAGGCAGTGGATCGTCCCGCCCGCCGTCTCGTTGATCACCGTCATCGACCCCGGCCGCTTCGACCCAGCCTGAATCGCAATCGCCGAGTCGGAATTCACAGTGGCGGTCTGTTGTTCCTTGCAAGTCGCCACATAGTAAACATCCGGAAACGGAACATTCCAAGTCACCGTGACCGTGTTCGGGAAGTTCGCGAACGTTGTTCGCGCATGCCGAACCGGGCCCGTATCGGAATCGGGTACGCCCATGCAATGAATCGTCCTGCTCGCATAGCCCGCGTTATTGACAGTCACCGACGCCGGCGTCAGCGCCTCAATAACCCCCGTAAACCCGGCGCCGAAATCGCCCTCTGTTTCCACTGTGCAAACCGCCGTATAATTCGTGTTGGCAAAAGCCACCGTCCACGGCACCGTCACCGACGCCGGAAAACCCGCGAACGCCTCCCGCCCATGCCGTACGTCAGTCGCATCAGAATCCGGAATCGACAAACAGTCCAGCACTCCTGCAGGCGACCCGCCGTCAGTCGGCGAAACCGTCATCCCATTCGCCGACCGCGACGTAATCGTCGGCAGCAAAAAGTCAGAGGGCGTCGTTTCAGCCGTGCACGTGGCTGTGTAGTTTAAGTCGGGAAACGCCGGTGTCCAGGTAATGGCAAGCGGAGTAGCACTGTCCGTGTAAGACTTTGTAACTTCCACAATGTCACCCGAATTCACCCCGGCCATCCTCCACGTCCCCCCCGTCGAGGCGGCGCTCATGTAATAAGCCTGATACGCGGAAATATTGATACCGTTCTGCGCCAGGCTTCCAGCTCCGCCCCAAAAGAGGAAAATGCCTGCCCCGCCGCTCGGGCCGCTCATGTACATGCCCCACTGCACAATATTTCCGTTCGCATCGGTATGCACCGCGAAGCCCGAAGAGGTGGCGTTGAGCTTTGTGATCGTAGTCACGCCATCAGTGAAAGTAAACGACACCGGTACAAACGCCCCGGAGCCGCCCACATCCTGATTCAGGTTGGGTGCCAGCGGAGCAGCCGTTGTAAATGAACCGGTAAGATGACAAACCAGCGGGCAACTGGCCCCAACAAAATCATTGAACGCCGCGCCATCGAAGACATAAGTCGTACTCACGCCAAACAGACATCCGGGAATTAGCAGCAAGGGTAACAACCAGCGCTTCAAGAAAGTGCCTCCTAACGAGCAGAGCGTATCACAGGGCCGCCTTTCTAACAATCCCGCAAACAGGTGAGTACCGCGGCAATACCGGAAACCACGACCCCCAAGACGCACTCGACGGAACCGCCCACGAAGTAAGCGCAACGTAACCCCGACCAACGAGCAACTCCGAACCTTCGACAACGTCGGAAAGTCTTCCCGCCTATCGGCCTACGCTCACCCGATCGCCATCCACGATCGCAGCCGCATACCGAAGCGCCTGCTCCAGGTCTTCCGGTTCAAGAAACGAATACTCCTTCAGTAAAGCCTCCCGGTCGCTATGCGTTGCCAATAGCTCCAGCACATGGCGCACCGTGATGCGCGTACCTCGAATACATGGCTTGCCGCCGCACAGTTCGGGCTCTACAAGGATCCGATCAAAAGCCGCTTCCATGTGCTCAGTGTAGACGATAAACCGTCAACCAAGGCAATTTCGAATGGGCCATCGCCATCAACGGTGCACGCAAGAGCTGAGGAAATCGTCCAAACCAGACTGAGTCTCACCGCCCGGATACTGCGCGCTCTGCTCGAAATGTTTCGCCAACCCCTTGATCGCACGCCCAGGACACGCAATCCCGTCCGTGGCCCGCTGCATACCGATTTCCGATACATGGACCGCATCAAACGAACGTTCACCAACGCCGCCTTGGGCGAAGCTGATGATTTTGGTCAACGATACTCTATAGACTTTGAGTGCGGGAACGGTAGCCGCCGAGCGGTCGTCACAAGCGCTTGGATCGTCCTAAAAGCCGAAGACTTCCCCAGACTTCTGACCTGTTATGTACTATCAAAGTAGACGAAAATGGCTGATTTAGAACTGCTTTCCGTAGTAGCGCTGACAGAAGACCTCCCGGCAAAAGGACTCTTGCGCGGTCAAGTCGGCACCATCGTCGAGAAGCTAGCCCCAGGCATGTACGAGGTTGAGTTTACTGACGATGCCGGAAAGACGTACGCGATGGTCCCCGTCCCCGCAACCCGTCTGATGCAACTGCACCACGAACCCAAACACCACGCCGCCTAATATCCCCCGCAGCAACTTTCGGCCCAAGCAACACCAAAACCACCACACTCAGAAGCGCTCGAAGAAGCCGCGCCCGGAGGCCGGCGTTCCCGGCCCTACTTGTACCGAGGGAGCGCAACGTAAGCTCGATCAACCAGAAACCCGCCATAAATCAGCAACATTTTGGGGAAATTGGTGCCAGCACTCGCAAACACAATTTCCGCCCGCCCGGCCGCATCCGATACCCTGCCATCTCGCCGCCAACGAAATCCTTCCACTCCGCCACCTTCGCCCTCCTCGGATTCCCGGAAACGACAGCCACGGCGCCGCAAGCCGACAATGCCTGTAAAATCAGAGATAGAAACTGGTAACGCGACAAAAACCGCGACGAAGGACCAACTCCTCAAGAATTCCGGCTACACCTATAATTTCGACCGCGAGCTATACCTGAATCGAAAACTGAAGAAGGCGTTCAGCATCCAGTTCATTGAGGATCGCTCCGAAGCAGAGATCGAAAAGGCCATCCAGGAAACATCAACCGGCAATTGGCGCTTCTTCTTCGTCGGCCCTCGCTCAACGGCAGCGGAGAACGAACTGGCAAACCTCCTGGGATAATGCTCGACCGGACCGTCGAAGACCGCCGCTTGCCACCTTCTGAGCGACAATGGAATCGTGCAGGAAATCATCACCCGCGACCCTGAGGTAATGCACGGAGCCCCCGTATTTCGCGGCACCCGCGTCCCCGTGCAAACACTATTTGACTACCTCGAAAACGGCGAATCGCTCGATGATTTCCTTGAAGGCTTCCCTACAGTCAGCCGCCAGCTTGCCGTTCAAGTGCTGGAGGAGTGCAAGGAACGTCGCTTGGCCCAGACCTAATGCGCATCTTGCTCGACGAATGCGTCGACCAGCGGTTGCGTTTCCTCTTCGCCGGACACGATTGCCAAACCGCGAGTTACGCCAAGCTCGCGGGTTTGAAGAACGGCGTTCTACTGGCTGCCGCTGAATCGGCCGGCTTCGAAGTCATGATCACCCCAGCGCAAAGGGCGCGGATACGAGCCGCCAAGCGAGAAGAAACACGCCAGCCCTATTGGGCGACTCGGTCATATAGTCCAACCCCCCGGTTATAACCACCAACCCCTCTTCTGCGGCCAGTTGCCTCCCCAGTTCCTCCCAAAGAACCGCTCCTTGATCAGACAGAGCGCTCTCACCGCTGACAAACAAGCGCCTTGGCCGAAACATTGAGTGCACTGGTTAGTCGACCCCTTTCGGGCCTACTATATCGAACAGTCCCGGCACCGCATCCGTCCGCGAATCGTCCCCTTGCGACGCCGCACTCGCCTACTATTTCTCAAACCATTTCCGCAACAGCACATACTGCGCCAAGTCCGAGATCACATCCAAAAAACGGCATTGTAGGGCAATTTCTCTCTGGTCCTTCGCCGATCTCTCCTTCGCGCTCCCGTCAATCCACTCGTGCGAATCGGCTGAAATGAAGCCCAGCAGCCAGTCATGCCGCACCACTGGTGCGACAATCCATGATCCCGCTGGATCTTTATCAAGCCGTTCCGAATTTACATCGGCCACGCCTCCTAACATCTTCGGGTGCTGCCACTTTGCATAAGGATCATTGCGGTAACGGCTGATCGTGTGCCGGCTATAGATGTCGCCGCCCTTAGACACGTTCGACTTATACGCGCCTCTCTCCTGGTTACCCGGCTTCGTCGCCGCCCCCTTTTGCGTCAACGAGTCCACACATACAAAATTCTTCGGCAGTTTCGAGTCCTCGTCGATTTCGTCGGTCCTCCACACCCGGACCCTGCGCAAACCGGTAGCTGGACCAATCACCCCGAGCATTAGCGCCCCAATCACACCCTCGCGAAACACCGGATCAGCAAGATGGTCCAGCCGCCATATGTCTGAGTGATCCGCCAACCGAAGCCCCTCATAGAGCCGATCCAACATTCGCTCCGCGCGCGATCCATCCTTGTCATAAAAGTCGTTCGCGATAACGCCCGCTAGGCGCTGCGCCTGCCGGCAAGAGGCACGAAACTCGGCGAGCATCTGCCCGCGGCTACCGCGCTTGGCGAGGTCCATCGCTTCCTTCAGCCACGTGACTAACACCGCAACCGTGTGCCCCGCCACTCTAACCCGGCACGCATACACCGGGCCTTTGATGTTGTACCTCTTCGTACCCCTCTCGTTCAACCAGCTTGGACGGTCTTCAATGGGAGTGATCTTCAGCTCCTCGTCCGCATCCTCCACCGAGAGTTCCTCAATCCCGGGATTCATAAATACCTTAGTAAGCAGGCTTTTCTCACTAAAGCCATAAACCAGGGGCGCCTCGGTATCACCCTCGTGATGTGCGATCAAAGCCTTCTTTTCGTAATCAATCTCATACAAGATGAAGTCGTGACCCATGAAGCTGACCAACAACGACTTTTGCAGCAGCTCATTGAATCGCGCAGGGTCGGTGTAGAACTCCTCCAAACGCGCCTCTTCCCGTCTCCGCTGTTCCGCCTGCAGATGAATCTGCCCTAGCTCCGCTGCCAGTCGTTGTGCAACCTGTATGTGGTCCACCGTATAGGCGTCGGCCAAGGTTGCTTCAAGATTGAGCACTCCTACCCTCCTCCCATCCGCAATAATCGGGCAGGCCAACTCGCTTCGCACATCTGTGTCGCAGACGACATACTTTGCGGCCAAGAAACTTAACCGCTGCAACTCTTCAGCAGCCTTTGAAACATCCGGTAAGTACATATAGTCTTTCGTCGCATCGGTATTAGCTTGCAGAAATACCGAAGAAATAACCGAATCGGGATCAATCGGGGGCAAATCTTTAGACTTCTCTGGATACTTTGCGATTCGATTCAATTCGGGTCGCGAATCCCGCTCAATCAGACACACATCTCCCCGCACGGAGCCGGTCAGTTTCGCGGCGTAATTTAACAGCCGCTGTGCTGCATCAGCCCGGCTAACCTGTGGGTCGCTTAAGTCGAAGCCCTGCGTCCGATGCCGTTTCTTCGCGACCTCCCCACTCAACTTCTTCAGAATTCCCACAACGTTCGACGTGGCCTCGTCTCTCGTGCCTGGGTAAGGAATCACCACGATCCCCAATGCTTCCTTTAGGTATCGCTCGAATTTCGAATCCACCTCATGCTCCGGCATGATGGCGTAGTGCGGACCAAATCTCTGCCCGAA